>NZ_LMOD01000009.1 GCF_001423485.1 Microbacterium sp. Leaf320 | reverse complement strand
GGCGTGATCCCGTGACGCGGGCCCGTCGCAGCGATGCGTCGGGCCCGCGTCGTCTGCTCTGCCCTCCGCCCTGGTCGGAGGACGGTGCAGACGTCAGGGCAACCGCCGTCGCACCGCCGACGGCATCGAACCGGCGCCGTGGCAATGACGAGAGGGCGGCATGAGCGACACCGATTTCTGGCTGAATCCCGCGGGGCTGCGTGAGCAGGCCGGCGCGTTCACGCAGTACGCGGATCAGGCGGCGAGTGCTCGCGCCTGGCTGGAAGGCCGCACGATCACCGACGACGGCAGCTTCGACGCCTACACGAGGGTCGCGGGTGCAGCGATCGAGATCAGGTCGTCGCTGATCGACTGGTTCGATCACCTCGAGCAGGTGCTCGACGGCACGGCCACCGAGCTGATCGCCGTCGCCGACGAGGGCGAGGGCATCGACATGGAGCAGGCCGCGCTCATCGACGCGACCGACCCCGACGAATACAACGACAACACGCAGTCGCCCTCGGGCCCGGCCGTGATCGCGCCCAGCTACGACCGCACCGACGACTCGCTTCCGGTGTGGGGACCGCCGACCGGCGGCGCCGCCTTCTTCTGCGACCTCGGCAGCCATGACGAGCTGAATCAGCTGAGTACGAACCTCGTCCCCGGTGACCTGCTGAGTCCGAGCGAGTGGATCGACACCGTCCTCGGATGGCTGGGTGCGCAGACCCTGCCGCAGCGGGTGCTCGAGACCTACGGCGGTCGCTGGGGAGACATCCAGCAGTTCGCCGACACGATCACCGGTCTCGCAGCGCTCGTGGATGACATGCACGGTCACCTGGCCAGCGCCGTCGCCTACGCGGGTGTCCAGTGGCAGGGATACGCGTCCAACAGCGCGCAGGCCTACCTCGAAGATCTGCTGAACGCGCTCTCGGATGCGCAGAGCGCCCTGGCGGATGCAGGAACCGTCTTCTCCGACTACTGCACCGGCGTGATCCAGTCCGCCGAGCAGATCGCCGGAGCGATCTACGGGCTCTACGACGCGGTGCTCGTCGCCGCTGCGGGTGCGGCGTTCGGCACGGGCACGGTCTGGACGGGCGGTGGCGGACTCATCGGCTACGGCACAGCCGGCGTCTCGCTGCTGTGGGCGTTCAAGAAGCTCGCTGACGTGAACGACATCCTGCAGGACATCTCGACTCTGTACTCGATACTCGAAGCGCTGGGGAATCTGTCCGGCGATCTGTCGAATTTCGCCGCGACCATGCCCGTGCCGACGATGGAGCAGACCTCATGATGTCGGATGCTGAAGCGAAGCGCGGCTCCGAGCCGCTCGATCCGGACGCGGCTTTCGCCGGGCGGATGGATTCCGAGCGGGCGCCGTTCGCGCTGTCGACGGTCGCGTCGAGCGCTCCGGTGCTCGTCCAGCTCGCGAGGCAGATGCGAGAGGCGCGCGCGACCAGCGACGACCCGCATCTGCGAGAGGTCTTGGACGGCATCCTCAACGGACGTGCGCCGCTGTCGATGTTGCTGGCGAGCGGCGTGCTCCCCGCCCCGCCTGCAGCCATGCCGGATGCGCTCCGGGAACTTGTGGAGACGAACGAGGAGACGCAGCGATGATCGGGCTGAAGGTATCGACCGCCAAGGGGGCGTTGGCGAGCGTCGACGGAGGCATCGACGAGATCGCCCGCATCCTCGACACGCTCCGTGACGAGACCGCGACACTCGAATCCCGCTGGGACGGCGAGGCCCGTGAGGCCATGTCCGTCGCCGTGCGCGACTGGAACGAATCCCTCGAACGACTGCGACTCATCGCACGCGAGGCGAGCCGCGTCGCGGGCCAGACCGTCGAACGGGTCGATGCGTTCGACCGCCGCCGAGCCGGCGCGTGGCACCGTTGAAACCGCGGGGGTCGGCGGCCCTCCTCGCCGCGGCGATGATGATGCTCGCGCTCGCGGGATGCGCTCCCGGCGCGTCGACAGGACTCACGGTGACCTACGAGGTCGACGGCGCTGAGCGCATCGTGACTCTCGACCCCGATCAGATCACCTGCGATGACGGCAGCGCGCACGGGCTCGCGATCTCTAACGATCCGCAGGGCCGGTTCTCGATCGGACTCGACGGGCCCCGTCGAGGTTCGGTCGGCGTCGGAAGCGATGACGGGCTGGTGCTCTTCGAGGCGACCGGGCTCGATCTCTCCGCATCCGGGACGGTGCTCACCGTCGGCGCGTCCGAGGGGGAGGTGTCCCTCGTCGAGGGATGGGCGCCCGGTGACGATGTGAATGCCTCGGCCGATGACGCCGAGCAGTACTCAGCGGTGCTCTCCGGCTCGATCAGCTGCGACGATCCCGTGACCGTGCCGACGCCCGAACCGGAATCGTCCGGGTCGACGCCGCCCGTCGGGGTCAGCGTGAGGTTCACAGCCGGAGACACGGTGCACCTGGCGGCGTTCGTGCCGGGCGACGTATCGTGCGACGCACGCGTCTCCGCGACCGGTGTCGAGCCGAACCCCGGCACGATCTCCTTCGATTCCTCCGGCCGGGTGCAGATGACCGTGACCGATGAGGCGGGGACGACCGAGTTTCGCGCGGACGGTGTGGAGGTGGCCGCCGAGAGCGACGGCTCCTACTGGCTGCGAGACCTCGAGGGTGACGTGAAGTTCTGGGAGGGGCAGACAGGCGGGACGCTCTCTCCGGATGATGCGGAGACCGGCACCGGCACGCTCAGCGCACTGATCGTCTGCCCCTAGCCGGCCCTGCGTTCGGGCGGCTGCATCGCCTTGGGGGTTTTGTCCATCGATGGTGGGAAGTCGGGGTGGGTGTGTGGGGTGTTCTGGTGATTGGGGGCGATCTGATCTAGCCTGTGTCGTG
>NZ_LMOD01000008.1 GCF_001423485.1 Microbacterium sp. Leaf320 | reverse complement strand
CCCGGTGAGTCGGTGACCGCGACGGCGACGTACGTGCTGACCCAGGCCGATGTCGATGCGGGCAGCGTCACGAGCCTGGTCACCGGAGCCGGAACACCCACCACCGGCGGGGCGGCGGTCACGGCGACCGCTCCGGCGACCGTGCCGATCGTGAGTGCCCCGCAGCTCGTCGTCACGAAGGACGACTCGGCGACCGGCGGCAGCGTCGGCGACACGATCGACTACTCCTTCACGATCGAGAACACCGGCAACGTCACGCTCTCGGGCGTCGTCCTGTCCGACACGCTCGCAGGGCTCAGCACGCCGAACATCACCTGGCCGACCACGAACCGCGTGCTCGCACCGGGCGAGGTCGCCACGGCCACAGCGAGCTACGTCATCACCCAGAGCGACGTCGACGCGGGCAGCGTCGCGAACACCGCGACGGCGGATGCCACCGTTCCCGGTGGCGGATCGATCTCTGCGTCCTCCGACGAGGTCGTGACCCCGCTCGACGCCCCGGCGCCCGCCGTGGTCACCACGAAGTCCGCGTTCATCGCGAACGGCGCAGGCGGGGCTGTCGGCGATGTCATCGAGTACACCGTCACTGTCCGCAACGCCGGAAACGTGACGCTCGACGGCGTGGGCATCGTCGACGAGCTCGACGACCTCTCCGACATCTCGGTCGTGTGGCCCGGCGCCGAAGGCGTCCTCGCGCCGGAGCAGACCCTCGTCGGCAGCGCCAGATACGTCATCACGCAGGCCGACGTGGACCGCGGCTCGGTGTCGAACATCGCGGTGGGCTCGGGTACCGACCCCTCGGGCACGGCTGTCGAAGACCCCTCGGACCAGATCGTGGTGCCCACGGTCACGGCGAGCGCAGACGCGACCGTCACGAAGAGCGGCGTGCTCGAGCCGGGCGCGACCGGCCGAGCAGGCGACACGGTGCAGTTCTCGTTCCGCATCGTGAACACCGGCAACGTCACGCTGTCGAGCGTGACTCTCGACGATCCGCTGGTCGGTCTGTCTGACATCCAGGTCACCTGGCCCGGAGCAGACGGCGTTCTCGCTCCCGGTGCGACCGCCGATGCCACGGCCGAGTACGAGCTCACCCAAGCCGATGTCGACCGAGGGCGTGTCGACAACACGGTCTCCCTGACGGCATCCGCTCCGGGCGGCACTCCGGTCGAGCGCACGGCGACGGCGACAGTGCCGATCGCCGAGGCGGCGGAGCTCACGACCGTGAAGAGCGGACAGCTGCTCGAGCCGGGAATCGGAGCGGTCGGCGACGTCATCGAGTACCGGCTGGTGGTGACCAACACGGGCAACGTGACGGTGCAGGACGGCCGGCTGATCGATCGTCTCGCCGGTCTCTCGCTGCCCGAGATCGAGTGGCCGGGTCCTGAGGGCGAGCTGCTCGTAGGCGACACCGTGGTCGGTATCGCGCGGTACACGCTGACCCAGGCGGACATCGATCGCGGTTTCGTGCGGAACATCGCCGGTGTCGAAGCGGTCACGGAGCAGGGGACGATCGTCGTCGCCGACTCCAACCCGGTCGTGATCAACACCGTGCAGCCCGCGGCTGCGCTCACCGTCGTGAAGGACGGCGTCGTCGACGGCGATGGCGGTGCGGGTGGCGCTGTCGACTACACCTTCCGCATCACGAACACGGGGAACGTGACCGTGAGCGCGATCGCTCTCGCCGATCCGATGCCGGGCCTCAGCGTGCCGCAGGTCAGCTGGCCGGGGGCTGAGGGAGTGCTCGCACCGGGACAGACGGCGATCGCGACGGCCGGCTACACGATTACCCAGACGGATGTGGATGCCGGATCGATCGCCAACGCGGCGACGGCGAGCGGCAGCTCGCGCGGTGGCCCTGTCACGAGCCCCGCGGGTATCGAGACGGTCGACACTCAGGGCATCCAGGCCTCGATCGTCGTGGGCAAGACCGCGGCGCTCGCTCCCGACGCGACCGGCGTCGCGGGCGACGTCGTGACGTGGAGCTACTCCCTGCAGAACACCAGCAACGTCACGCTCACGGGGGTGGCGCTGACCGATCGCCTCAGCGGTTCCACCGCCCCCGAGTACACCTGGCCAGACCCGGCTCGCCCGGGAGTGCTGCTCCCCGGCCAGACCGTGACGGCTGTCTCGACCTACGCACTCACCCAGGCGGACATCGATCGTGGAGGCGTCGCGAGCGCTGTCGACGGCGTCGGCACCCCGCCGCGTGGCGCTGACGTCACCGGCACCTCCACGGCCTCGGTCGAGATCGCCGCGCGTCCTGGCATCGCTGCGACGAAGTCCGGACTGGTCGACGGCGCGGGCGACGTCGGCGATCGGATCGACTACACGTTCGGCATCACGAACACAGGCAACGTCACGCTCACACTCGTCGACCTCGTCGACGCGCTGGTCGGCGTGAGCTCGCCCACCTTCGACTGGCCGGGTGAGCCCGGCATCCTGCTCCCGGGCGAAACAGTCGACGCCGCAGCCGAGTACACGATCACCCAGGCGGATGTGGATCGCGGCTCGGTCACGAACATCGCCACGGCGAGCGGTAAGCCGCCGGTGGGGGACACGATCACGGCGAGCACGCCGCCGACGGACACGAGTGTCGCGGCGGCTGCCCCCGAGCTGCTCACCGGCAAGACGGCCAGTGTTCGCGGGGACGGAGCGGTCGGCGACATCATCGACTACTCCTTCACGATCGAGAACACCGGAAACGTCACCGTGTCGGCGATCACGCTGACCGACCCGCTGGCGGGGCTCTCCGTCCCGAACGTGCGCTGGCCCGGCGATCCCGGAGTCCTCGCTCCGGGTGAGATCGCGACGGCGATCGCCAGCTATGCGATCGTGCAGGCCGATGTGGATGCCGGTGAGGTGGTCAACATCGCGACCGCCGCCGGATCCGCTCCGAGCGGAGCTGCCGTGCAGGACGCCTCCGACCGGATCAGCGCCCCGACGGTCGCTGCGGATGCCGGGATCATGATCGACAAGACCGGAGCACTGGCACCGGGCTCCACCGGACAGGTGGGCGACGTCGTGCAGTTCGGCTTCACGATCGCCAACACCGGCAACCAGACGCTGAGCGGTGTCGATCTCTCCGACGCGCTGCCCGGACTCAGTGCCATCGATGTGGTCTGGCCGAGCGAAGACCCCGCAGCGGCGGGCGTCCTCCCGGTCGGCTCCACCGCTCGCGGTACCGCGACCTACGCGCTCACCCAAGCGGATATCGACGCCGGGTCGGTCGCGAACGCGGTCGAGGTCGTCGCGACGACACCGGCCGGTGTCGCGGTCGACTCCGCGGATGCCGCGACGGTCACGGTTCCCCGGACTCCCGCACTGTCGGCGGTGAAGACTGGTGTGCTCGCTGCGGGTGACATCGGTGAGGTGGGCGACACTGTCGAGTACGCGGTGGTGGTCACGAACACGGGCAACGTGACGGTCACGGGTGGCGTGCTGGTGGACCCGATGGTGGGTCTGTACGACGTGTCGATCGTGTGGCCGAACCCTGCCGCACCCGGGCGTGTGGGTGTCGGCGAGCAGGCCGTCGGTCGGGGCAAGTACGACCTGACGCAGGCGGATGTGGATGCGGGTTTTGTGGTGAATACGGCGTCGGTGGCGGCGTTTGCTCCGGGTGGGGTGCGGGTGTCTGCGGATACGAATACGGTGCGGGTGAACACGGTGTTGCCTGCTGCG
>NZ_LMOD01000007.1 GCF_001423485.1 Microbacterium sp. Leaf320 | reverse complement strand
GTCCATGGTGATCACGGTGATCCGCCGCCGCACGGTCTAAGCCTCACCACGCCACAAGGGTGGGTGTCTCGCCATGGCGAGACACCCACCCTTATCTATGTGACCGGGCGAGGATCCATCCCGTCGTTGTTGCTCAGGATGGGTTCGCCCGCAGTGGATTCCCGCTTCGACCCGTCGGCACGGGACTCGACAAGATGCTCAAGGCATCACCTCGTTCGAAAGCTATCTGATCCCCCGATCCCGGATTCTGACGCTGGTCATGCCGATGGGCGTCATCGCGGCGACAGGACTGACGCTCCTCATCTCCCTCATCGTCCGTAGTGACGGTTCGTTGCTAGTGGCGTACGGCTCCGGTGTTATCTTTGGAATCTTCGGGGTTGTCTCCGCAGTCGCGGTGTCTTCGTCCTGCTACCGGTTGCTGACGAACGGCGCACTGCGGGAGTAAACCCTGTTCGGGTGGCATCAGCGATGAATCGGGCGAGGTTGCCTCGGCTGAGTGAGGTGCGGCGGCCCGACACGTGAGCGTCGTGGTCGACCTCGCTCGGCGGGCCGTCCACGAGGCGTGGAACCCGCACGAGCGTCCAATCGAGACTGCTTCGCTGCCAGATGTCGTGTTCGGCGATCTTGTCGTTCGCGAGCTCTCCGCCGAAAGTGTTGAGCAGCCAGGAGATGACTTCGTCGCGGCTGCGTTTACGATCGCCGGGCAGCGTGAGGCCCGCGACGCTGATCCCGACATAGCGGGGAACATGCATCTCTGCCATTGCCCTGGTCAGCATCGCGGCGGTGTCTCGCAGGAGGGTGGTGTCCTAGCCCACGGGCCCGAGGGCGGATGCAACGGCGACGGCGCCTGCGAGCGCTGGGGCGACACTCGTCGCATCGCGGAGGTCGCCCACCACCATGGCGGTACGGCCCTCGAATGCTCTGGCCTTGGCGGGGTCGCGGACAAGCATGGTGACCTCGTGGCCGTCGGCGAGCAGGTCGGAACCAGCAGACGTCCGGTGCGGCCGGTTCCGCCGAGCACGGTGATTTTCATCGGTGTTCTCCCTCGGGGGCGTGAAGCGGTTTCGGGCGTGGCGGGCGCGCGGAGACGGATGCCGCGAACCGGGTGAGCAGGCCCTCGAAGGAGGCGATCTCGTCGACCGTCCAGTCGGCGAGAAGATGCTCGAGGTAGTCGCGCCGGAACGCGAGGGAGTGCTCGCGGAGGTCGAGTCCGGCATCCGTGAGGGTGAGTGTGCGGCGACGTGCGTCGTCGCGAGAGGGTGCCTTCTGCAGGTAGCCCCCGGCGACGGCACGGTCGCACAGACGGCTGGCCGTCGCAGCGGCAACACTCAAGAGATCCGCCACCTCGGCGACCGTGAGGCTGCCGTCCGCTTCTCCCACGAGGTGGGCGACAAGGACCGAGGAGAGGTCCACCGCGGATGCTGCGCCTTCGGCGGCACGGCCAGACGTGGTCGGCGACCACAACCGGCGCATCTCGATCAGCGCCGCGTCCAGTCTGGTGAGCACATCTGACATGCCTGTATTATACAGAGATAAGCGTCCATGAGCGTCCCGCGGTGTTCGTCACGGGTGCCCCAGGTTCGGTCGGGTCGGCCGTCGTCGCGCACCTGCTTGAGCGTGGTGAGCGCGTGATCGCGGCCGTTCGCACAGCGGAGGATGCCGCGAGGCTGCAGGCCGGTGCCGAGGCGCGCGTGTTCGAGTTCAATGCCGACCCCGAGGCGATGATCGAGGGGCTCGCGGAGTGCGATCGCCTCTTCCCTCTGCGCCCACCGCCCATCGAAGACGTCGAGAGCTATCTCTTCCCCCTCATCGATGCAGCCATGCGGCGGGCTGTGCGACAGATCGTGTTCCTCCTCACTGCAGGGGGTCGAGCACAACAGGCGAGTGCCTCACTATCGGGTCGAGAAGTATCTCGAGGCCGTCGGCGCCCCGTTCACGTTCCTGCGACCGAACTTCTTCATGCAGAACCTGTCGACCACGTACCGCGAGGACATCCGCGACCGCGATGAGATCTATCTGCCCGCGGGCCGTGCCTTCAGAACCATCCGCTACGCGCGTCCAAGTGAAGACGACTACCTCGCCCGCATCGCCGCGAACGGCGCACCGGGCGACTACGTCGCGATGCAGCGGATGATCTACCGCGTCGTGCGCTTCAATATCTCCGCGTTCCAGAACCGCTCTGTCCGGAGGCTCACAGGTCGGCCTGCGAGGCGCTTCCGTGAGTTCGCCGAACGGGAGCGCGCAGCCTGGGAACGCTGACTTCCCTGACGTCTCGACGTTGCACCTTGCCTCATCGCAGACCTTCTGCCACGAATAGTGCAAGGCGGAGCGCCCCGCGGACCGTGCAGCAGCTGTGGGGGAGTGGCGGGTGGTGGTCGAGCAGCAGGTGTGGTGAACGGCGTAAGGAACGTCGAGGAGTCTCGTCTCATCTATGGGGCTCTACTCGGATGCGGCGACGCCCTGGAGCCCCAGCCGGTCTCTGGCGTGTCGAATCAGCGGGTTGAGCTCAGGGGAGAAGTTGAACGTGGAGGGTATCGTGCAGGTCCAACCGACGTTTATGGTTGTCGATCGTGTCAGGAAGAGCAAGACATCGCGGAAGGGTCGTGCGCGGGCTCGCGCCGCGTTGGCGATCGTGATCCGTGACTTTCGGACGGTGTGGCCATTGATGGGTCCGGTGGACGTTGTTGCCACAGGAACCTATGCGGGGCGCCCGGTGATCACCGTCACCGTGGGTGCACNCTATCTCTCGCGGATGCTCGATGAAGACGACCGTGACTTTCGGACGGTGTGGCCATTGATGGGTCCGGTGGACGTTGTTGCCACAGGAACCTATGCGGGGCGCCCGGTGATCACCGTCACCGTGGGTGCACACAACTATGTCGTGGATAACGGCGCGCATGCCCACCTCGTCGTGCGACTCCTTCAGGTCGTCGCGACCGGGAGAACAACCAGTGGCCGACTATCCCGGGTATTGGTGCACTCACTGCCGAGGTTAAGCATGGGTGTGGGGTCTGGGTGATGCCCGGCGGGGTTGAGTTCTGCGAGATCGGCCATATCTTCGCGGAGGTGACGTGAGCGATCTCAGCCGCCACGTCCCGTCGAGAGAACACCACCTGGGGCTACTGGGTCCCCGTCGTGGTGTTCTTCCTCGGNTCGGCCGTCGCGGGTGCCGCGTCGGTGTGGGCGCTCGCTGACTCACTGCCGAGGTTAAGCATGGGTGTGGGGTCTGGGTGATGCCCGGCGGGGTTGAGTTCTGCGAGATCGGCCATATCTTCGCGGAGGTGACGTGAGCGATCTCAGCCGCCACGTCCCGTCGAGAGAAATCCCCCGATCGACGCACCCCGCACCCGCTGAGGTGCCGTGCAGCTCGGCACAGTCATCGTGCAGGCACGGTCTGCTGCATAGGAACTCATCACCGCCCTAGGGGGTATCCGCGCCGCCCGCGTAGCGATCATGATGTCCCGGTTGGAGTGTCTGCGAGACGGAGGCAATTCCACGGTCATGAATCGAGTGTCTGGGTCGTCGCGCGGTGCTGAGCGGGGCTGTCCGGTGCGAGCAGAACGAGCGCCCCGTCCGCGACTCGAGATGCGTTTGTCAGTCGGGTCTCACACCAACGGCGAATTTCACGTTCAGCGGCTGCTCGACTTCCGTACGCCAACGCGAGGTCCATCCAGACCTCCAAGCAACGGCCGCACTTGACGAGCCGCGTTTGACCATGGCCCGACGACGCGCATTGCTCTGCGAGCACGTCAAGGAGCGCTTCGGACAGAGATCGACGAGCGCGTTGGGCAAGTGACGAGAGGGCGGGAGCGGCACGACCGAACTCTTCGATAAGTTCCCGAGGCTTACTTCCATCGACGACTGTCCTCAGCAGGTAGCGTCTGTGAAGGCCAGAAATCCGCGCCAACGCGCGGGATACCAGTGCCTGTTCGTTCATCTCGGCCGGCAGGTACGGTGCGGGGGCTGAGTGTTGGTTGTCAAGGGCCGGCGACCAGGCAACGTTGTAGCTACGCGGAGCGCGGGACTCATCGATGATTCGGTTGCGCATGGAGGCGACAAGGTACGAGCGCATACCGGCAGGTGACACTGCATCTGCGCACGAATCAAGACAACGAAGGATCGCCTCCGAGACGAGGTCCTCGTGGTCCACGTGGACCCTCGTGCCGTAGACCAGCCATCGCGCGACTCGGGCGAGTTGATCCCGATTCTCGGCGTAGAAGCGTTCGACCTGACGAAAGTGTTCTCGTTTTCGCTTGGTCTCCGACGAGGAAGTTCTGTTCTCCGCCGTAGGGTTACGTCGGATCGCCGTCGCTTGACCCAGGCCGGCTTCGTGATCTATCACTGTCTCAACCCACAAGGGACACGGTGCTAGCCAGCAATACGCTGGGGTGGTAGCACCAGCGGGACGAACGAGCATGCCGGATGGTCCAGGTCGTATCCGCCCTCACAGCCCGGGTAGCCCGGCGGGAGTGGTCGTGTCGAGTGCATCAAAATCGATGAGGCGGCCGTCGATGACAAGGCCGTTCGAGGCGGAGACTGCGCTCAAGGGTCCCGTAGGGGATGTTGCGAGGACGATCTCGAACTCCGCTGAGGTACCCGTGCGGCTCAGCCGGAGAGTTCCATCGATGACTTGGGCGGTGATTCCCGTGCGGTTGTGAACGAAACCTGACAGAACAGTTCCGTTGGGGCTGGCGAAGGTGAAGTAGGGCTGCTCTTCGGTCGCGTTCTCGTTCACGGTGACTGTCACACCAGCCTCGGGGCGGAGCTGCCAGTCCCACCGGTGGGAGTCGGCGTCTTGGAAGGTGTCCTTGATCACAACGATCGCGTCCACGGCACCTTCGGAGTTGAGGTCCACGACTTCTTCGCGGAGGGCGGTGTCGACTTGGAAGTTTCCGGAGCCGTCGAGGCGGAGGTAGCCGCCTCCCTGGTCCGGAAATGCGCGGGACTCCAGAGTTTCCCCGGCACCCGTCATGGTTTCGTATTGGTTGCGATACGGTTCGAGCTTGCCATCCACCAGCGGCTTACTCCAGAGCAATGGTTCGGTCCAGTGCTTTCCTCCGAGCGTCGCCCAAGTGGTGTCGTGGCTCATCCAGGACAGGGAGAAAGTTTCAGCGCTGGACCACCCGCGATGCTGCTGGTTGCGACTCGCTGTTGCGATGAGTGTGTCATCACGGTTGGCATAGCCGGAGCGGAATACGTAGAACCCTTCCTCGTCATCAAGGAGCGCAGAATGTGCTTCCGCCGCGGAAAGATCCGCGGCTGTCCCGCTCGCTGATTCCGGGTAGAAGAGCATGGCCCAAACCCCGTGGGTGTCATCGAAGGTGTGCCCGTCGGAGGCGACTCCCTGGACTCGGTCGTACAGGTGCTTGAGGCCCGGGGCGGCGTTAGGCGGCGAGATCGGGAACAGCAAGGGAAATATGCCGGCGGTCTTTCCCTTTGGTCCGGAAACTCCAAATTGGAGCGCATCTCCTTCGCTGCGGGACGAGACAACGTGCAACGCGAGGTTCCAGAACTTCGGACGCTGTAGCTGAGTATCGAGGGTCCGGATGCCAGTGTCCTGGGCAAGGTAGATGGAAGGCAGCATGTACAGCATGGTGTACTGGAAGTAGTCCCAGCCTTCTTGGGTGAACCCGCTATTGGTGTATGCCTGCTCGAGGTGTTGATTGGTCTGGTCGAGGAGGAACGCGACCCGCTGGTCGTAGTTTGGGACGCCTGTGTCTCCCCGAGCGGCCAGGAGAAGTGCCAACTCGGTGGATCGGACGACGCCCACCCAGTTGCTCGTCTTGACCGTGTCGTCTAGTGCGTCGTGGTGGTACGTCGATAGCAGGTCAGCGGTTTTGATGATGAGGTCGACCACATGTGCGCGTTGCTCGGCGTTCCACCCGTTGTAAGCCCAGTCGTATGCGGGGGCGAGCAGAAGAGCCGCCCGTGCCAGCTCGAGGCCCATGTTGCTACTGCGAGGGGCGATAAAGCCCTCCGCCGCGACGATGCCGTCATAGGCTTGCTGCGCGTACTGCTGGTTCCCGGAGGCCGCGTAGAGGAACGCGGCGTCTCGGGCACGATACAAACCCGCACTTCCGTTTGATGCGTACGCGGAGTCGGGTCCCGCGACGCGATCGACAGTCGCCTGCCAGGCGGCGCTGGTCGTCGCATCGCCTGCTGCCAGCTGCTGATTCACGCGAGCGATCGTGCCGGTGTCCACGAGGGCGCGCGGGTGGGCGGTTGCACCGACTTGTGCGGTCGACAGCACCTGGCTCCCGGATCGCAGGAGGACTTCGTCTCCTGGGTTGCCCGATAGCTGGATGCTGCCCTCGTAGCCTTGGATCGTTTGGGGGCTGCGTGCGCCGACCTGAACGGTCAGGTTGCCGGGTGCGGCGTTCGCGGCGATCGCCCAGGTCACCCGCGCTTGGCCGCCGTTTGCTTGCTGGGCGGTGAGGATTGTCGACTGAGTCCGATCGGTGAAACTGGCGGGCGTGCTGACCTTTACTGGGGGGCTCGTGGCCAAAACGGTGCCGGTGGCGTCGAGTGCCTGGACCACGTAGGTGTATGTCCGCCCCGGCGCCCCTGTGTCGTCTGCAGTTGTGGGGGCGACAGCCGTGCGCACCAGGGTGGTGGCATCTCCCGCGGGCGCGGTGGTGCCTTCGATCCGATGCACTGCGTAGCGGACAGTATTGGGGACCGCGACGGACCATACCAGTTCGACTGGTCCCGCGGGTGTGGCCGTGGCCGTGAGCGTTCCGGTGGCGGTGTTCTCGACGATCTCCAGTCCGGTGAACCACAGTGTGCCTGCAGAACGGTCCAGCATCGGCTCAACCGAGAGTCGAGTCGTTCCTACCGGAAGGACGATATCGGTGGTGTACGTTTTCCACGCGAAAGTCCCCGTGAGGTACGGCCCCTGTGCCGCCGGCATCGTTAGCTGCCCCGCCGCGTTGTATCCCTGTACCCGAAGCATGCTGAACCCGCCGGACAGGCCTTCGCCTTTCACCGAGCCTCGCAGCCTCAGCTGGCGAGGGGTGGACGAATCCACGGGGATGTTCTGCGTGAGGGCGTAGCGGGCGGAGCTCCCGGAAGTTGAGGTGATCGCCACCGCGGCCTGGCCGCTGGGCCCCCCATGGGGAGAGACGGCCGCCGTGGCTGTACCCGCGGGGTTCCATGCGTTCCAGTACTGGGGGGCACCGCTTGTGGAGGTGTACGTGAAGCTGGGGTTGAGCAGGGCGGGGAGGCCTCCCTCTGCCAGGCCGATGCCGGTGACCCACAGCTTCCCGGCGGCGCGATCCAGCATGGGCTCAACGGTCAAGCGTGTGGCCCCTTCCGGAATCGTCAAGGTGATGGCGTACGGCTGCCAGCCAAAGCTCTCTCGAAGGTACGGGCCGGCGGGTACGGCGGCGACGATCTGATTTGATGCGTTGTAGGCCTGGATTCGAATCATGCTGAACCCTTGCCCCAGGTTCTCGCCCTTCACGTTGGCGGTCACCGTGACGCGGCGAGGCATCGTGTTGTCGAGAGTGAGGCTCTGCGTCAACGCGAGCCGTGCAGTCGCGCCGGAGGTGGAAGCAATCGCCACGGCGGATGAACCGGCTGGGCCCCCCGCGGGCTCCACCGTGATGGTCCCGGTTCCCGCCGGGTTCCAGGTGGCCCAGCCGACTGGTCGACCGGAGCTGTCTACTGTGCTGAAGTTGGGATTGTTGAGAGCTGGGAGCGCGCTTGCGAGCGCTGGTGCAGGGGACACCCAGGCGAGGGCCAGAAGCGTCGCTGTGATGAGGGCGACGGAACGCCGCCTACGGTGTGATCTCACTCGCTCCACGTTGGGCATGGTGGCCTCGGATTCAGTAGGTGAGCCGCCGAAACGGCCACAGCCTCATTGCTGTTGCCGACAGCCTAGATATCCCGCCGCCGTACGAGCCTTGAGTGAACAAATCTGAACGCACGGATCCCGATGCTGCGGTGACCTCAGTCTGGGCTGACCCCATCCAGATGTGTGACAGCCCGACCCATCGCTGCTCGTAGCAATGCCACATGCTCCGCACCGTCGTACGCACGCGGATCGCGCCCCAGGGCGTCGACGACAACGCACGCCCTCCTGTATTCCTTCTGCCAGATCAGGGGACGTGTATGGCCGTCGAAATCATGGCTTGCCAGGACTTCGACCTCGTCATCGATTTCGAGTCCGATGTACCCCTCGTCCTCGACGGCAAACGGCGGTCTCCCCCCCCCGGCCTGTGGAGTGAACGTCGACACGGCCGAACGGTGGATGGGTACTCGCCCCGGGGACCCAAGTTCCGCTTACAAGAGTTCGCCAGAGGGGGTGTCTCAGAGGCTCGCGATCGAGTTGTGGACAGCGAGGATGCCAAGTCCGATTTCCACTCTCGCGGCAAGTCCGGCCACTGATGCCTTCGGCGCTCCGCGGCCCGTGGGGCCGTTGCGCCAGGGGTCGGTCGCGTTTAGGAGGGACAGATCCACATCCTGAAGTCGAGCGAGAGCGCCATCGACGTCCGAGGTCACCTCAACATCGAAGCCCGCACCTCCAACGATGGAAGCCAGAACTCTGGCCGTTGCTGGCAGCGGGTGCCAAGGGTCCGAGTAGTGCCCCGTTCCGTAGGCTACTAATGCGAGCACCATGCCTCTTCCTAGCCGATCGAGAACTCGTCACCCTTGCGGGCATCGCGTTGGCGCTGGACGGTGCCGGAGTCACATCATGTAGTTGCACGGAAGTGTACAAGTACACACAATTGCACACATGATCCGCTCCGAGCGTCAGTCACATATTCTCCACGAGATCGATCTCCGAGGCTCTTTGAGTGTCGCGTCCTTCGCGCAACGCTTCGGTGTCTCCGGAATGACGGTCCGTCGTGACCTTGCGGAGCTGGAATCCCAAGGACTCGTCGAGCGGGTGCATGGGGGGGCGACTCGCCCTCGCGCGAGGGGCGCCGGTACTGCGCGACGCCTTTCTCCTCTCGCCACGATCGGGATGGTTGTCCCTTCCGCGAAGTACTACTTCCCCGACGTCATCAGGGGAGCCCAAGCGGCGTTGCTCGATTCCGGGGCGCGACTGGTGCTCGGCATTTCGGATTATTCGTCGGAGCTTGAACGTGAACAGATCGCACGGCTGATCGGCAACGGTATCGATGGTCTACTCGTCACTCCGAGCCGGTCGATGGCTGCCGACCCTGCCACTTACCTCCTGCTGCAAGAGGCCCCAGTCCCGGTGGTCGTTGTCGAACGTGCAATCGATACGGCGCGTACCCCCCTTCGCCTGAGCGCGGTGCGTAGCGACCATGCCTATGGTGCCGAACTCGCCGTGACTCACCTCGTCGCGAAAGGACATCGCTCGATTGCACTCGCCTGGCGAGACAGTCCGACCGCCCCGCTCGTGCAAGAAGGGTATCGTCGCGGCCTGGATGCTGCCGGCATGCGCAGTGCAGCGATCGAGCTGGAGCTCACCGCGGCAGATGCAGCGGTCGATGAGCTTCGGCGGCGTCTCAATACTCTGTTGGATACATGTCTCACCCATGACGTAGATGCCGTGATCGTGCTGCCGGATGAAGCGGCCATCTCCCTCCTCGATGTCGCAGAGGATCGGCAGGTCAGGGTTCCAGCGGATCTCGTTGTGATGGCCTACGACGACGAGGTGGCCTCCCTCGCCTCGGTCCCGCTCACCGCGATTGCGCCACCGAAGTATGACGTGGGATTTCTCGCTGCGCAGACGTGCCTCGATCGTGTGCTTGCTCGCGCCCGAGGACTACCGTCGCCTGTTTCCGCTCGCGTGGGGTTACTGCCCGCTCTGAGTGAGAGGGAATCCAGTCGCATCCCTCGCTAGTTGTTCATATTTGTTCTGTTGGTTGTTTGAGTGGACATGGTGGCTCAAGAATCAGAAATTCCACGGTCAATGAGGAGTGTGAAATGCGAAAGTCCCTTCGTCCCATCCTGTGCTTGACAACTGCCGCCGTAGTCGCAGCGTCTTTGACGGCATGCAGCAGCCCGGCAGAACCGCCACCTACCGCTTCGAAGCCCGCCACCGGGACTGTCGTGTTCTGGTCATCGCTGTCCAACATGGATCTTGTGGCGGAGGCGTTTAATGACAGCCAGGAGGACATCGAGGTCGTGTTCGAGTCGGTCCCTTCTGGTCCCGACGGCTACGCGAAGTTGTCGACGGCAATTGGTGCCGGGAACGCCCCTGACGTGGCTACGGTGGAGTACTTCGCTTTGCCGGAGTTCGTGACCTCCGATCGCCTGACGCCGCTTGATGGGTACGTGTCGGAGAAGACCATGGACACGTTCAACGAGGCCAGTAGAAACCTCGTCCAGCTCGGTGGGGATACGTGGGCTCTTCCGTACGACGCGCCACCGATGATGGTGTGGTATCGACAGGACCTTCTGGCCGCGGCAGGCGTCGACGTGCCGACCACCTGGGCCGAGTTCGAAGAGGCCGGCGACAAGGTCTTGGCTGCGACGGGCAGCTATCTTGCGTCGTTCAACGCGAATGAATCGAGCTGGTTTGCAGGACTGGCGTGGCAGAACGGTGGCCAGTGGTTCGAGTCCGGCGACGAAAGCTGGAAGGTTGGCATCGACGACAAGGCGAGCCAGGAGGTTGCCGCTCTCTGGCAGCGCATGTTGGCAAACGGGTCGGTGAAGGCGGTCCCTTCCTTCACCGATGAGTGGACTGCGGACATGGTCGACGGTCGGGCGGCCGGGGTGATTGGGGCGAGCTGGTCCGCAAGCTCCATCTACAACCGTGTCAAGGACGCCGGCCAAGAGGGCAAGTGGATTGCCGCCGAGCTGCCCAGCTGGGGAACGGACATCGCCCCGCTATACGGCGGTTCCACCTTTGCCGTGCCTAAGGGGAGCAAGAATCCTGAGGCTGCAGCCAAGTTCATGGAGTTCCTCACCACGGACCCACTGGCGATCGAGGCACGGGGAGACTCCGGATCGGCTTTCCTGGCGGCACCTGAGCTGACAGAGGCGGCGAAGGAGGCTTACGCGACGTCCGACTTCTTCGGCAACGACATCTGGGAGGTGTTTGAAAAGGCATCGGCAGGCGACCCCAACGGCTGGCAGTGGGGCCCCAACTTCGGTGTCACCTCTTCGGCGATGCAGGAGACACTCACTGCTGTGGGGCCCGAGGGGGACCTCGTGTCTGACTTCGACACGGTCCAGCAGAAGACAATCGACGGGCTGAAACAGACGGGCCTGTCTGTCAAATAGCGAAGCCGTATCCGTCCACCACTCAAGAGAACCAGAACAGGGCAAAGTCGAGGCCTCATGTCCACTTCGAAATCATCAACGCGGTCACGTTTCCGCTCGCGCGATCTGGGAGGTGGCGGGCGGACGGCCAGCATCTTCCTCGCGCCGTTCTTTGCCCTGTTCCTTCTCACCATGGTCGCTCCGGTGATCTACTCCGTCGTCTTGAGCGTGTTCGCGACGCGAAAGTCCGGGCTCGGCTTCGGAGGCGCCCCCGAGACGGGCTTCGTGGGGATTGAGAACTACGTCACCGTCCTCGCCTCGGAGTCCTTCCTCGCGGGGTTCGGGCGACTGGCCGTCTACATCCTTCTCTACCTGCCAAGCATGATCGGGGGCGCACTTGTCTTTGCCCTGCTTCTCGACTCCGCCGCCGCGCTCCTCAAACGAACATTCCAGCTTCTGCTGTTCCTGCCCCACGCCGTCCCTGGAGTAATCGCAGCGCTGATATGGACCTACCTCTACACTCCCGGGGTGAGTCCCTTCGTCAAGGCTCTCGAATCCGGCGGCATCACCGTGAACTTCTTCTCGGCAGAACTCGTGCTGCCTGCGATGGTGAACATAGCGGTGTGGGAGTGGACCGGATTCAACGTCATCATCCTGTTCACCGCCTTGCAAGCGGTGTCACGAGAGGTACTCGAGGCTGCTCGAGTGGATGGCGCCGGAGCGCTTCGAACAGCGTTCTCGATCAAGCTGCCGCTCGTCGCTCCTGCCCTCGGGGTCAGTGTTCTGTTCACCAGCATCGGATCACTCCAGCTGTTCACAGAGCCGTCCATCCTTGCGACGGCGTCCAGTGCCGTCACACCCACCTACGTCCCCAACATGTGGGCATATGACGCTGCCTTCAACCGACTGGACCTCCATCAGGCAGCAGCCGCCTCCATCATCATCGCCATCATCGCCGGCGCGGTGTCGTTCTTCATCACCCGCATCAACTCGAAGGGAGCCGGCGCATGAACTCGCTCACCGAAGCCTCGAGGCTCGCCGACACCAGTTCACCCCGCCTCCCAGCGGGAACACGCGCACCGCGACAGCCGCGGCGCCGCGCTGGCGGGAACGAAACGTCACTGACGAGCCGCACGATGGTCACCGCGATCCTGCTGCTCGCCACGTTCTATATGGTGCTCCCCGTGACCTGGCTGTTGTTCGCTTCCACCAAAAACGCCCAACAGCTCTACGGCGGCACCATCTTCGACTTCACGGACTTCTCCCTGCCCCAGAACATCGCGGACATCGCTGCCCGCAGCGACGGCATCTTCTTCGCGTGGATGGGCAACAGCATCCTCTACGCGTCCGTCGGGGCGGTCATCGGCGGCCTCATCTCCGTCGCCGCAGGCTTCGCGTTCGACAAGTACAGGTTTCGAGGGCGAAACAAGCTCTTCGGCTTCGTCTTGGTCGGTGTTCTGATCCCGAACACCGCGACAGTGCTGCCGCTGTACATGCTTTTCGCGCCCCTCGGCCTGACCAACACCATGTGGGCCATTCTGTTGCCTGCGCTCTGCAATCCTTTCAGCGTTTACCTCGCGCGGATCTACAGCCAGGCCTACATCCCGGACGAGACTCTTGAGGCCGCACGCGTTGACGGCGCCGGCCCTATACGAAGCTTCTTCTCTATAGCGCTCCCCATGATCATGCCGGGGTTCATCACTATCGCTCTGTTCCAGTTCGTTGCCGTGTGGAACAACTACATGCTGCCGCTCGTGATGCTCACGTCGGAGCGCCTCTTTCCCGTCTCGCTGGGTATGTCGCTGTGGCAGGGATACACTCGCGCAAACCCCGAGTTTGCCCCGTTGGTTATCACCGGATCGTTGCTCTCGATCCTCCCGCTGATCCTCGCGTTCGTCCTCCTGCAGCGATACTGGCGGGCCGGGATGACCGAAGGCGCTGTCAAATGACGCGGCCATCGACAATCGCACTGGCCATGACAGCAGATGTCGCCGAGGAAATCTTCCCTCCCAGGGAACGCGACACCTTCGCTCCGGAACTCCTCCTCCTTGCTGATGCTCCCCTCGGCTCCTTCGCCGCCGACCGATCACTCAGCATCCTTCGAGAAACCGAAGTGCTCATCACGAGTTGGGGGAGCCCCGTCATCGACGCCACCGTGCTGAACTCGGCCCCCGCGCTGCGGGCCATCGTCCATGCAGGAGGGTCCGTCAAACAACACCTCACAGAAGAAGTCTGGCGCCGGGGAATCATCGTCAGCTCGGCCACGGCAGCGAATGCGCTCCCGGTTGCCGAATACACCCTCGCCATGATCTTGCTTGCCAACAAGGACGTCATCGGTATCTCGCGACATCTGTCCCGCACAGAGGCGTTTGACCCGAGGAAAGATCTCGACCCTCGGATCGGGAACTTTGGCAAGCGCATCGGACTTGTCGGGGCGTCTACGATCGGGCGCCGCGTCATCGACCTGCTGCAGCCGTTCGATCTGGAGGTCGTCGTCGCTGATCCGTACCTGTCAGATGCGGATGCCTCCCTCCTCGGCGTGCAACGCGTATCGCTCGAGGAACTCGCGCGAAGCAGCGACGTCGTGTCCCTGCACGCGCCCGCTCTTCCTAGTACGCACCATCTCTTCAACAGCAAACTGATCCGGACGCTCAAACCCGGAGCAACGCTGATCAACACGGCGCGCGGCTCTCTCGTCGACCAACAAGCACTGACCGACCGGCTCGCCTTCGGCGACATTTCAGCGATCCTCGACGTCACCGACCCGTGGATCCCCGTCTCCGGGGACCGTCTCTACACTTTGCCGAACGTCTTTCTCTCTCCCCATATCGCGGGATCCTTGGGGACAGAGCTGCGCAGGCTGTCGACCACCGCTGTCGCAGAGGCAAAGCGCATCTCCAGCGGACTCACCCCACACCACCCGGTCGGAATAGGTGACCTCGCGAGAATCGCGTGAACTCGCGGAAGTGAGCACCGAATGGGCTCACACCGCGGTTGCGGTCGCGATCCTTGACTTTCGGACGGTGTGGCCATTGATGGGTCCGGTGGACGTTGTTGCCACAGGAACCTATGCGGGGCGCCCGGTGATCACCGTCACCGTGGGTGCACACA
>NZ_LMOD01000006.1 GCF_001423485.1 Microbacterium sp. Leaf320 | reverse complement strand
GCCCGGTTACATTCCGAACCCGGAAGCTAAGCCTCACAGCGCCGATGGTACTGCAGGGGGGACCCTGTGGGAGAGTAGGACACCGCCGGACTTCTTTTAAACAGAAAAGCCACCCAATGTTGGGTGGCTTTTCTGCGTTAACGTGCGTTTCGCATAGACGCGCGTTCTTGTTGCCCGGTGAGCATCATCGGCGAAGGGGAAGCCGCAGCGTGACGACGCTGCCTGCTCCTTCCACAGAGCGGATCGACACGTCACCGCCGTGTCGACGCATGATCGTCGCGACGAGCGTGAGCCCGATTCCGGACCCGCTCACATCACGCGCGTTCTGCGCACGGGCGAGCTCGTCGAACACGGTCAGCAGGTCTGCGGCAGGAATGCCGCGGCCGGCATCGGCCACCTCGATGACAGCCCATCCCTCCTGCTCACGGAGTCGCACCTCGATCGGCCCCTGGGCGGAGTACTTGGCTGCGTTGCCGAGCACGTTGTCGATCGCCAACGAGATCAGATCGAGGTCGAGCGCGAGAGGCGGCACCGTCCACGGCACGCGCGTGACGTTGAGAACCACTCTCGCGCGCGCACCGGGATTCTGTTGACCGAGTGCGTCGATCGCCTCGGCGAGCACCTCCTCGAGCACGACGTTCTCCGTCTCGAGCGCGCGGGTGTCGAGCTCTGCAAGCTTTCGCAGATCACGCACCAGCGTGCTCAGCTTCGTGGTTTGCGCGTCCACTGTCTTCCACGCATCGTCCGCGACACCTTCTTGGGCAGCAACAGCTGTCGCGCGAATGGCCGTGAGCGGGTTCTTCAGTTCATGGTCGAGTCTGGCGAGGAACCTCTGATGGTTCTCGCGCTCGTACTGCGCCGCAGCGGCGGCGGCGGAGTGCGCCGATGCGTCCAGCATCCTGCGTCTGCGGGCTGCTCTCCGCCGAGCGAGAAGTATCCACAGGGGCGCCGCCGAGACGACGACTCCCGCCGCGAGGACGGCTCCGGGAAGGGCGAGATCGATGGAGAGCATCCGCGGATCGCCGGCCAGAAGCATTCCCCCGGCAAAGACCGCGCACGCCCCGATCGGGACGGCCGTGAGGATCCCGAGCGTGACGTCGGTGCCACGGCTCATGCAGGGCTCACCTTCGCCGCGAACTGGTAGCCCAGGCTCTGGGCGGTCTCGATGAATCGCATCTCGGTGTCGTTGTCGCCGAGTACTCGCCGCAGTTCGGCGATGCGGTGGTCGACGGCCCGGCTCGACGTCGCGAAGTCGAAGCCCCACAGGGTCGACAGCAGCCGCTCGCGCGAGTGCACCTCCTGCGGGTGCAACATGAGAAACTCCAACAGCATCAGGGCCTTCGGAGTGAGTGCGAGCTCTGCGGCACCTCGCCAGACGCGTCGCGCACTGCGGTCCAGCGTGAGGTCGCGGGCCTGGAGTCGCTGTGCGGAGCGCAGGGAGCCCGCGCCCTGGGCAGTTCGTCTCAGCACCGCCCGGATGCGCGAGATCAGCTCGTGAGGGTCGAATGGCTTGTTCAGATAGTCGTCGGCACCTTCGTCGAGGGCGGCGCTGCGCTCCCACGACTCGCCCACCTGGGTGAGCAGGATGATCGGGAGCCACAGCTGCCTGGCCCGGACCCGACGAACGAACTCACGTCCGTCGACGTGCGGCATGAGGACATCGCACACGACGAGGTCCGGAACGTCTCGTTCGACCTCGAGCAGTCCGGCGCGTCCGTCATCTGCGACGCGTACGTCGAAGCCGCTGCGCCCGAGGAACGCACCGAGGGCTTCGGTGATCGCCGCGTCATCGTCGACGAGCAGGAGGCGGGGGCGTGCGGGCGCGTCCATCGCTCAGCCTCGCCGCAGAGTGTTGGCCGACCCGGCGTCTTGCACGGTGGGGGTCGCGCCGTCCCAGAAGATCGAACTCGCGCTTCCGGTGACGGTGATCGCCGCCACCTCGCCCACATAGACGACGGTGCCGCTGCCCGACAGGGTGAGCGCACCGACATCGTCGGCGATCACCACACCTGCATCCATCTCGATGATCAGCTGGTCGCACGGGCCTTCCACCCGGATGATGGCGCCGTCTTCGGTGAGGGGGCCGGACGGGCACGGCATCGTGGTCGTCGCCGCATCGATCAGCCGGGCGCGTTCCACCTGGCCCTCCGCGCTGAGCGTGGAGTCAGAGGTGGGCTCGGATGACGGCGGTGCGCTACCCGGCTGCGCGGACGGTTCCGATCGCTCCGGGGTCGTCGAGGCAGGCGTCGACGATTCCGTCGGGTCGACGATGCTGACCGAGCATCCGCTCATCGTCGGTGCGAGCACGAGTGCTGCCACCAGGGCAGAAGTCGCTGTCATACGGCGCATGCAGACATCCTCTCGCGTCCTGTGCGGATCGTCGTGTTCTCGGAATCGCCGAGGTGTCGCTCAGAGAGCGGCCGGAATGAAGATCTCGACGCGGCGATTGAGCTGACGACCGGCGGGATTGTCTGCGCCGTCGATCTCATTGGGCGCGACGGGTCGTGTCTCGCCGAATCCCTCGGCGCTGAGCGAGGTCGTGACGTCGCGGTCGGCGAGTCCCTCGACCACCGACGCTGCCCTGGCTTCGGACAGCTTCTGGTTCTCGGCATCCGATCCGATCGCATCGGTGTGGCCCGTGACCTGCGCCTCAGCGATGTCGAGCGTGGTGAACACCCGAGCGACGGCATCGAGGGTGGCGGCGGCGTCGGCGCGGATCTCGCTCTTGTCGAAGTCGAAGAGCACGCCGTCTTCGAACGTGAGAGTCGTGCCGCATGACTCCAGTGGTGCGAGTGCTCCGAGCGGCGGGAAGACTCCGAGCTCGGGCACGGGCGGCAGCGGCTCGGCGTCTACGAGCGTCCCGCCGACTCTGGCCGTTCCATCGCCGAAGTTCTGGATCGTGATCCGGCCGTCGCTGTAGTTGCCCGCACCGTCTCCGAAGTTCTGGATGGTCACGGTGCCGTCGGTGTAGTTGCCTGATCCGTCACCGAAGTTCTGGATCGTCACCGCTTCGTCGGTGTAGTTGCCTGATCCGTCACCGAAGATCTGCACGGTCTTCGATGCATCGCTGTAGTTGCCCGAGCCGTCGCCGAAGTTCTGGATCGTGACGGTGCCGTCGCTGTAGTTTCCTGCGCCGTCGCCGAAGTTCTGGATCGTGACGCCGTTGATGGTCGACGTGCCCGACCCGTCACCGAAGTTCTGCACCGAACCGTCGGGCCCGGTGAACGTGCCGGAGCCGTCGCCGTACAGGTAGGCCGTGCCCCTGCCCGACACCACGCTGCCGTCGGCATCGCAGTGCGCGGGCGAGGCGATCACTCCCGGAATGTCGGCAAGTGCCTCATTGACCTCGATCGTGAAGGCGGATGCCGAGGTGTCGAGCAGCGACAGATCGGGGAGCACGAACAGCGGGACGGGAGGGAACTGCCCGACGTCGTATCCGGCGACCGTCACGGCGTCGGGTGTCGGGGTCGGGGCGGGCGTCGACGCCGGTTTCGCGGCCGGCGTCGGCGTGGGCTCGGGGGCGCACCCCGACAGGACCAGGGCAGCCGCGCTGCCGAGTGCGAGTGAGACGACGAGGCCGCGGCGAGGGCGATGAGCGGCAGTGCGAGTCGAGGTCATGCTTCGAGAGTAGCCAGCCGTTGTCGCCGTCGTGTCGCGCCGATGTCGCAGCTCTGCGACATCGTGCTCAGCGCTTCAGCCGCGATTCGAGCACCGCTGCCGTGTCGCGCACTGCCTCGGCGAGCACGCCCTCGTCGAGGTCCGCTCCCGCCCAGGTCACCGCGACGGAGGCGACCGGCCAACCGGCATGATCGCAGACGGCGGCGCCGACGCTGCGCAGCCCCTCGGCCACTTCGCTGTCTTCGGTGGCATAACCGCGTGCCCGCACCGTGCGCAGCAACTCGCGCAGCTCGCTGGGCTTTCGCGGACCGAGCCCGGTGCGGTCGGGAAACGCAGAGGCGCTCGGGTAGAGCGCCCGCACCTGCTCGCGGGGGAGAGCTGCGAGCATCGCGCGTCCGGAAGCGGTGAGGTGCGCGGGAAGGCGCACGCCGACATCCGTCACGAGCGCCTGGCGTCGGGGTGCACGTTCCTCGACGATGTAGAGCACATCGCCGCCGCTCATGACCGCGAGGTGCGCGCTCTCGCCGAGTCGGTCTGACAGCGCGGCGACGAGAGGGCGCCCGAGTCGCGCGAGCGGCTGCTGCCGCGCGTATCCGCCGGCGAGCTCGAACGCCGAGGTTCCCAGCCCCCACCGCCGGTCTTCGCGCAGGTGGATGACGAACCCGTGAGCGGCGAGCGTCGTGAGCAGGTGATAGACGGTCGAGCGGGGCAGATCGAGCTCGCGGGCGATCGCCGAGGCGGCGACCGGCGCGGGGCGCCCGGCCAGATAGCGCAGGATCCGCAGCGTGTTGTCGGCGGCGGGCACCTGCGCGACGGTATCTGCATTGTCTGGGATCACAGACACAGGATGCCATGAACCGCTGTCGCATGCGAGCGCCCGGGTGTGGAATCAAGACATGACCGAACTGCCCTCCGTCCTCGTCGGCGATGCCCCCCTGAGCCCCGCCGATGTCGTCGCGGTCGCGCGCCACGGCGCTCCCGTCTCGATCAGCCCCGCAGCCCTCGACCGAGTCGCCGAGACCCGCCGGGTGATCGACGGGCTCGCGATCGACCCGAACCCGCACTACGGCGTCTCGACCGGATTCGGTGCCCTCGCGACGACCTTCATCGCCCCCGACCGCCGCCTGCAGCTGCAGGCGAGTCTGATCCGTTCGCATGCCGCCGGTACCGGCGCTGAAGTCGAGCGCGAGGTCGTGCGCGGACTCCAGTTGCTGCGCCTGCAGACGTTGACATCGGGCCGCACGGGCGTCCGCCCCGTCGTGGTCGAGACCTACGCCGCCCTTCTGAACGCGGGCATCACTCCGATCGTCCGCGAGTACGGATCACTCGGATGCTCGGGCGACCTCGCCCCGCTCGCTCACATCGCTCTGGCGACGATGGGCGAGGGAGACGTCCGAGACGCGTCCGACGCGCTCGTCCCCGCCTCCGAGGCACTCGCGGCTGCCGGCATCCAGCCCCTCACGCTCGTCGAGAAGGAGGGCCTCGCCCTCATCAACGGCACCGACGGGATGCTCGGGATGCTCGTGCTGGCGCTGCACGACCTCGAGACTCTGCTGCTCACGGCCGACATGGCGGCGGCGATGTCGGTCGAGTCGCAGCTCGGCACGGATGCGGTCTTCGCGGCCGATCTCATGTCGCTGCGCCCCCAAGCGGGGCAAGCCGTGTCCGCAGCCCACCTGCGGTCGTTCCTCGGCGACTCGCCCATCGTGCACAGTCACAAGGGCCCGGAGGACGGCCGCGTGCAGGACGCCTACTCGCTGCGCTGCTCGCCGCAGGTGCACGGAACCGCGCGCGACACCATGGGCTACGCGTCGACGATCGCCGACCGTGAACTCGCGAGCGTGATCGACAATCCCGTGATCACCGTCGACGGCCGCATCGAATCCAACGGAAACTTCCACGGAGCGCCGGTCGCTGCGGTGCTGGACTTCCTCGCGATCTCGGTCGCCGATGTCGCCTCGATCTCGGAGCGTCGGACCGACCGCGCCCTCGACCCCGCGCGCAGTCACGGCCTGCCGCCGTTCCTCGCAGACGAGGTCGGTGTCGACTCGGGTCTGATGATCGCGCAGTACGCCGCGGCGGGGATCGTGTCGGAGCTCAAGCGCCTCGCCGTTCCGGCATCCGTGGACTCCATCCCGTCGTCGGCCATGCAGGAGGACCACGTGTCGATGGGGTGGGCGGCGGCTCGCAAGCTCCGCCGCGCCATCGACGGACTGGGCCGCGTGCTCGCGATCGAGATCCTCACCGGCGCCCGCGCCCTCGACCTGCGCGCGCCTCTGCAGGCGGGGCCTGCGACCGGCGCCGTGCGCGATCTCGTCCGCACCGTCGCCGCGGGTCCCGGACCCGACCGCTTCCTCTCACCAGACATGGAGGCCGTGACCGCACTCGTGCAGTCCGGCGCCGTCGCCCGCATCGCAAAGGAGCACGCGAATGACTGATACCACGACCCCCGAATCGACCGCGACCACGGGATCGACCGCGACCGGTGGATCCCGCACGGTCCGCGCCGCCCGCGGCAACCAGCGCACCGCCAAGAGCTGGGGTGCGGAAGCGGCCAAGCGGATGCTCATGAACAACCTCGATCCCGAGGTCGCCGAGCACCCCGAAGATCTCGTCGTGTACGGCGGCACCGGAAAGGCGGCTCGCAGCTGGGAGGCGTACGACGCGATCGTCCGCACGCTCGACGAACTGGAACCCGACGAGACTCTGCTCGTGCAGTCGGGAAAGCCCGTCGGTGTCTTCCGCACGCACGAGTGGGCGCCTCGCGTGCTGATCGCCAACTCGAACCTCGTGGGCGATTGGGCGACCTGGCCCGAGTTCCGCAAGCTCGAAGAGCTCGGACTGATCATGTACGGCCAGATGACCGCTGGCTCGTGGATCTACATCGGGACGCAGGGCATTCTGCAGGGCACCTATGAGACCTTCTCGGCCGTCGCCCGCTCGCTCGGCCGGGACTCGCTCAGGGGCACGCTGACCCTCACCGGCGGCGCGGGCGGAATGGGCGGCGCGCAGCCGCTCGCCGTCACCCTCAACGACGGGGCCGTGCTGATCGTCGATGTCGACGAGTCGCGCCTCGCGCGCCGAGTGCAGCACGGATACCTCGACGAGTACACGACCGACCTCGATGCGGCCGTCGCCCGGGTCGTCGCAGCCAAGCAGGCCGGCGAGGCGCTCTCGGTCGGCGTCGTCGGCAACGCGGCCGAGGTCTTCCCCGAGCTGCTGCGCCGGGGCGTGCCGATCGACATCGTCACCGACCAGACCAGCGCTCACGATCCGCTCGCCTACCTGCCGGTGGGCATCTCGGTCGCCGAGTGGAAGGTCGAGGCCGAGCGGGATGCCGAGGAGTTCACCCGCCGCTCGCGCGAATCGATGGCGCAGCACGTGGCGGCGATGGTCGCGTTCCAGGATGCCGGGGCCGCGGTCTTCGACTACGGCAACTCGATCCGGGCCGAGGCGCAGCTGGGCGGCTTCGACCGGGCGTTCGAGTTCCCCGGCTTCGTGCCTGCGTACATCCGGCCGCAGTTCGAAGAAGGCCGAGGGCCCTTCCGCTGGGCGGCTCTCTCGGGTGACCCCGAGGACATCTACAAGACCGACCGTGCGATCGCAGAGCTGTTCCCCGAAGACAAGGCCCTGCACCGGTGGCTCGAGAAGGCGGGCTCGACCGTGCACTTCGAGGGGCTGCCCGCCCGGATCTGCTGGCTCGGATACAAGGAGCGTCACCTCGCCGGTCTCAAGTTCAACGAGATGGTCGCCTCGGGTGAGCTCTCGGCACCGATCGTGATCGGCCGCGACCACCTCGACTCGGGTTCGGTCGCGTCACCGTACCGTGAGACCGAGGCCATGAAGGACGGTTCGGATGCCATCGCCGACTGGCCGCTGCTGAACGCACTGCTCAACACGGCATCCGGAGCGTCGTGGGTCTCTCTGCACCACGGTGGCGGCGTCGGCATCGGACGCTCGATCCACGCGGGCCAGGTCAGCGTCGCGGACGGCTCGGCACTGGCCGCCGAGAAGCTCGAGCGCGTGCTGACCAATGACCCCGGCACCGGAGTCATGCGGCACGTCGACGCCGGATACGAGCACGCTCGCGACATCGCCCGCGAGCGCGGCCTGAAGGTGCCGATGCTGTGAGCACAACACTGATCACGAACATCGGAGAGCTGACCACGAACGTCGGCTCGCCTGAGGGAGACCGCTTCGGCACGCTGCACGATGCGGCCGTGCTGATCGACGGCGGACGGATCGCCTGGGTCGGCTCGGCGGATGCCGCACCCGTGGCCGCACCTGATGCCCACAGGATCATCGACGCCGGCGGTCGCGCGGTCATTCCCGGGTTCGTCGACAGCCACAGCCACCTCGTGTTCGGCGGAGACCGCGCCGCCGAATTCGAGGCGCGGATGGCGGGGCAGAAGTACGCCGCGGGTGGCATCCGCTCGACCGTCGCCGCGACGCGAGCGGCGAGCGACGATGAACTGCGCGAGCGCCTGCGCGGCTTCATGCGCGAGATGCTCGCGCAGGGCACCACGACGGTCGAGATCAAGAGCGGATACGGGCTCAGCGTCACGGATGAAGAGCGACTCGTGACACTTGCCGCCGAGGTCACACCGGAGGTCACGTTCCTCGGGGCGCACGTCGTTCCGGCCGAATACGCCGACCGCGCCGACGAGTACGTCGACCTGGTGACGGGGCCGATGCTCGACGCGTGTGCTCCGCACGCGAAGTGGATCGACGTGTTCTGCGAGACCGGGGCCTTCTCGGTCGAGCAGTCGCGGCGGGTGCTCGAGGCCGGTGTCGCGAAGGGCCTCACGCCCCGAGTGCACGCGAGCCAGCTGGGGCCGGGCGACGGGGTGCGCCTCGCCGTCGAGCTCAGCGCAGCCTCCATCGATCACGGCACCTACTTGACCGACCACGACATCGAGGCGCTCGCCGCCTCGGACACGGTGCTCACCCTGCTGCCCGGAGTCGAGTTCTCGACCAGGCAGCCGTATCCCGACGCGCGACGACTGATCGATGCGGGCGTCACGGTGGCACTAGCCTGCGACACGAACCCTGGTTCGAGCTTCACGTCGTCTATGCCGTTCTGCATCGCGATCGCGGTACGCGACATGGGCATGACCCCAGCCGAGGCCGTGTGGGCGGCGACCGCCGGAGGAGCCCTGGCGCTGCGACGCGACGACGTCGGCCTGATCGCGGTGGGAGCGCGCGCAGACCTCGTTCTGTTGAGCGCACCCACGCGCATCCATCTCGCGTATCGACCGGGAGTGCCGCTCGTCGATCAGGTGTGGAAGGACGGCGTCGCGGTCCTCGCGGCGCCGGGCGCGACTTCAGGAACGGAGAACCATGGCTCTCTCGCACGATGACCTCTGGCCGCGCGCCGGTTCCTGGCCGGCCTTCGCCGCAGGAGACGACGCGGATGCCGTGCTGGTCGGCGTCCCGACCTGGCGCACCTCGCTGTCGCCGACCGGCGCGCATGCGACGCCCGCGGCGATCCGGGAGGCGCTGACCCGGTACAGCGCGACGCTCATGGGCCCGCCGGTCGTCGATCTCGGTGAGGCGCTGCGCGTGCTCGACGCCGGGGATGTGGCCGAGCCCGACGGCGAGGCCGGCATCGCGGCGAGCGTCGCACGCGTGCACGAGCTCAGCGAATCCGTGCGTCTTGTGATCGCGCTCGGAGGCGACAACGCGCTGACCTACCCGGTCGCGCGAGGAGCCGGAGCCACCGGACTCATCACCATCGATGCGCACTTCGACCTGCGCGACGGTGTGTCGAACGGATCGCCCGTGCGGCGGCTGATCGAGGATGCCCCCGAGGGCGAGCGGATCGACCCGACACGGATCGTCCAGATCGGCATCGCGGACTTCGCGAACTCGGCCGCGTACGCGGCCCGCGCCGCCGAGTGGGGCATCCGGGTGATCACGCTCGACGAGGTGCGGCGCCGGGGCATCGATGACGTCGTCGCGGAGGCGACGAGCATCGCGGGAGCCGGCGCCGCCGCTCGCATCCATCTCGATGTCGACGTCGACGCCGCCGATCGGGCCGCGGCGCCCGGGTGCCCGGCGAGCGTTCCCGGCGGTTTCGCGGCGTGGGAGCTGCGCACGCTCGTCCGCTCGATCGTCACGGATCCGCGCGTCGTCAGTGCAGACATCGCCGAGGTCGACGCGACCGCCGACACCGACGACATGCGCACCGTCAGGCTCGCGGCCCTCTGCGTGCTCGAGATGCTCGCGGCACTCGCCACCCGCTGACCGCGGCTGCTAGTCGCGCAGCGTCCACGATGCTCTGCGCCCGTGGTGCCCGTCTGCGGACCATTCCGAACGACGGCACAGCTCAGAAGAACAGCATGGCCTTGTACGCGATGATCGACGAGACCACAGCGAGAACGATGATGAGCCCGGTGGCAGCCAGCGGCACCACCCAGACCTTCGGGCGTCGGCGCAGCAGGATGATGAGCACCATGCTCGCGAGCTGGATGATCCCGGCCGCGATCATGAAACCTTGGAAGTTGTAGCCGAGGAGGTCCCAGTCGCAGTTCGGCGCGCAACCCGGGGTCGAGATCCCGAGGAATCCCACCCAGAACACCGCTGCCATCGCGGCGAGGAGTTGAAGGCTCCACGCGACGAGGCTCGCCCAGTACTCGGGGGCCGGTCGAGGCCGGAGTCCGAGGCCGATGGCGGTTGCGATACCGAGTGCAAGCAGGGCGATCAGCGCGGCCGCACCGAAGAGCGCGTTCATCTGCCGGTTCTCCCACGCGGCGTTCCAGGTCGTCGCGGCCGACGCAACCCCGGACCCGCGGCGGTCTCGACGCCGATCGCGCGGATGGTCGCCGCGGCAAGCAGCCCCACGGCCGGAATGATGTTGAGGCTCAGCCCCGGTCGCAGAACGGCCGCGACGATCAGCAGGATCGTCGCCACGATCCCCAGAATCCACGAGAGCGGTCCCGTCGGCACGAGGCTCAGCAAGCCCGTGGTGACTCCGAGGACGATGACGAGCGCTGCAGGGCCGACCGCCTCCAGCCAGTACTCGGCGCCCGTCATCGGTGCGTACTGATCCTGAACCTGCGTCGTCGACCCGTACCAGGTCAGCCCGAGGACCCACGCGGCGGACACGGCTGCGAGAATCACGAGCGCCGGACGCGCCTGTCGCGAGGGGCGGACGAGCAGGGCGATGAGGCAACCGGAGAGCACGACAGCGAGCCACCCGATGGCGAGGATGCCTGCGATGGCGAGGTACCCGATCCCGTCGCTGCAGATCCAGGTGCCCGCTCCCTCGGAGCCTGGGGGCTGCATCCCGCAGTTGTGGTGCAACTGATCCCGCACGAGATCCAGGGCGGAGCCGGCGAGGACGAAGGCGACGATGCCGCTGACCAGCACAGCGAGTCCTGCGACGACTCGCTGCCACGTGCCCCGACTCGCTCGCCGGCGATCTGAACGGGTGGATGCGACATCGGCGGTCATAGGGGAGCACCCTAGCAACTGCACCTGATGCGGGTCTGGCGGGCTATGAGCCAGGGAAGCGCGGATCGCCGCGGCGGCATCCGTGCGTGTCGGGCCATCGGCCGGCGACTTTACGATGGAGCCATGGATGCTCTGGACACCTTCGCTCTCGTCGGCGAGGTGCTGTCGTGGGTGGGTCTGGGGCTCGGGTTGCCGCTGCTCCTGCTGGCCACGCTGATCCGTGCGGTCGAAGGTCCGTGGCGCAGCATCGAGATCGCGATCGTCGAGCGGGACGGCTCCGTGTTCGCCCGCTGGTTCGCCGGGGGCGACTTTCACGAGAGACCGTTGCGGCGCGACGAGTTCGCGACCCCGGAGGAGGGCTGGGCCGCAGGGGTCGTGAGTGCGAACGATCCTGCTCGCGCTCGTGTGGGGGATCCGCCACATCTGCGCCGGGTCGTGATGACCCTGGGAATCGTGTTCACGAGTGTCGGCGTGATCGGTCTGGTCGTGTCACTGCTGCCGCTGTTCCTCTGATCGGAGCCCCCGTGGGTCTGGCGGACTACGCGCCGGGGAACCGGGGATCTCGGGAGTAGTCCTGTCTCCGAAGATCGAGTGCCGCGGCGACCTGTTCAGGAGCATCGTCGCCGATGAGGACGCGCAGGGGCCCGTCATCGGAGGCGACGTGAGCGAGGATCGCGGCTGCGGCATCCGACGGTGTCGTGCCGCCGGCAGAGTCGCCCGGCGGCCACGGAACCTCGGCTGTGCCGAACAGCTCCGTCCGCTGCTCGTCGTAGACGTCGGAGGGCGAACTGAACCGCATGCTCGGCCCTGCCCACGCGGTGTCGAGAGCGCCCGGTTCGATGAGGGACACGCGGATGCCGAAGCGTGCCACCTCCGCTGCCATGGCTTCGCTGAACCCTTCCAGCCCCCACTTCGTGGAGTTGTAGAGCCCGAGTAGAGGCATCGTGCCCACCGCTCCGACCGTAGAGATCTGCACGATGTGTCCGCCGCTCTGCTCGCGCATGACCGGGATGACGGCCTGGCTGAGCCAGAGCGGGCCGAGCAGGTTCGTGTCCATGACCGAGCGGATGTCGTCCTCCGACGCCTCTTCGACGGCGCCGATCAGTCCGTAGCCGGCGTTGTTCACGAGCACGTCGATGCGTCCGTGATGTTCGACGGCGCGGCGGACGGTGTCTCGAGCGGCGCCGCGGTCGCGGACGTCGAGAGTCATGATGGTCAGGCGGTCGTGCGCGGGCAGCTCGTGTTCGCCACGGACCGTCGCCACGACGATGTGCCCCGCCTCGAGTGCGGACTCGGCGAGTGCCCGCCCGAGCCCGCGGCCCGCGCCCGTGATCATCCAGATCTGAGGTGATGAGGTCATGGAGCGATCGTACTTCTCGGCCATGGGGCGGGGCCTCAGAGGCCGGCAGCCTTCTCCAGCTGCGTGAGTCTCTCGCCCGGGCTCCCCGTGAGGATCACGGTCGGCGGCGCAGCACCGGTGCGTTCCAGGTCGTCGAGCGCATCGAGAAGGGCGCTCTCCATCGCCTCTCGAAGCTCCGGATCCTCGTCGTCGGGAACGTCGATCGGGTGCCGCGCATCCAGAAGTACGACGGCGATCAGATCGATGTGGGTCAGTGAAGACTCGATCAGCTCCTGCGCCCGCGAGAGCAGGGCGCCGTCACCGCGCCCCAGCACCTCGAGCGCAGTGAGGTAGGCGAGGAAGTCGACGGGGCCACGTTCCGAGATGACGGAACCCTCGCCCACAGTCTCTCGCAGTCGTGAGACGGTGACGCGGAGCTGCGCGACGAAGCTGGCTGCGCTGCTCGGCGCCTCCGACTCGATGTCGTCGAAAGGGTCGCCGAGCACCGAGTATTCGGGATGAGCTGCGTGGAAGTCGGAGATCAGCGTGCTCTTGCCGCTGGCGTGCGTGCCCGAGACGACGATCCGCACGCGTCAGACCCCGGGGATCAGCAGGTGCGCGACGGTGAAGATCGCGAGGCCCGCGAGCGCGCCCACGAATGTGCCGTTCAGGCGGATGTACTGCAGGTCGCGGCCGACCATGAGCTCGATCTTCTCGGTCGTCTCGACCGGGTCCCAGCGCTCGACGGTGTCGGTGATGATCGACGCGATGTCGTGGCGGTAGCGGTCGACGAGGAACACGGCCGCATCCGACACCCACGTGTCGACGCGGCGCTGCAGCGCGGCATCCGTCGTCAGTCGGTCGCCGATCTCCTGCAGAGCCTGCGCCGCGCGCACCCGCAGCCCGCTCTCGGGGTCGGCGAGGGCGGTGAGCAGTCCGTTCTTGGCGGTGTTCCACGCCTCGGCAGCGAGGGCGCCGACCCGGGGGCTGTCGAACAGCGACGACTTCGCGTTCTCGAGCTTCGCCCTGGTCTCCGGGTCGTTCTGCAGGCTGTCGGCCAGGCGGGCGAGGTAGCCGTCGATGGCGATGCGCGCGGGATGCTTCGGGTCGGCCTGCACCGCACGCACGAACTTCACGGCCTCGTTGTAGGCGGTGTCGTCGACGAAGCGGTGCGCGAGCTTCGGCACCCACCCGGGGAGTCGACGCGAGATGAGCCCCGAGAACGATTCGGCGTTGGCGTCCAGCCAGCGCGCGATGCTGTCGGCTGCGAGGTCGACCGCTCCGTGGTGAGCATCCGCCTCGACGATCTTCTCGAGCCAAGCACCGGCGGGCGGGCCCCACTCGGGGGAGACGAGGTGCTCACGCGCCAGGTCGGTGATGAGGTCGCGCACGTCGTCGTCGCTGAGAGCGTTGAGAACGGCGGTCGCGATCGTCGCGCCCTCCGCGCCGACACGCTCGGCGTGGGCGGGCTCGCGCAGCCACTCGCCGGCGCGCTTCGCGATCGCGGTGCTGGCGAGCTTGGTGCGCACGACGCTCGCCTCGAGGAAGTTCGTCTCGACGAACTCGCCCAGCGTGCGGCCGATCTCGTCCTTGCGGTTCGGGATGATCGCCGTGTGCGGGATGGGCAGCCCCAACGGCCTGCGGAAGAGCGCCGTCACGGCGAACCAGTCGGCGAGGGCGCCCACCATGCCGCCCTCGGCGGCGGCACGCACGTAGCCCAGCCACGGCTGCCGCTCCTGGAATGCGAACGCGATCACGAACACGACGGCCATGAAGATCAGTGCCCCGAGGGCCACCGCCTTCATCCGTCGAAGAGCGCGAAGTCGTACCTGGTCTGCGGGCGACAGGAGCGCCATCGGTGTTCGCGGCATGACGTCATCCTTTCACGCGGAGTTCGCGCTGAGGTCGGCGTGCAGCGATCCGTCCGCGCCCGGCCTGTCGGTGCTGAACCCGTTCTCGGACTGACACGCGCAGGACACGAGTACCCTCGAAGCGTGATCGAAGACATCAAGAAGCGCGCCCTGCACCGCACCAGCATCCTCGAGGGTCAGATGCGCGGCGTCGCGCGGATGATCGAGAACGAGGAGTACTGCATGGACATCATCACGCAGTCCCGCGCGATCCAGCGCTCGCTGGAGTCGCTGAACCGTCTGCTGCTCGAGAACCATCTGCGCACGCACGTGACGCACATGTTCGACGAGGGTGGGGAGGAGCGCGACAAGGCTGTCGCCGAGCTTCTCAAGGCGTTCGACTTCGACCGCAAGTAGAACCGCGCTCCTCCGCCCCGGTCAGCGTCCGCCGTCGAAGACCTCACCCTCCATCGCGTCGTAGCCCTCGGCCTGCGGGTCGCCGTGAGAGCCGCCTGACAGGGCATACTCCTCTTCGGGCGAGAGCACGAGGCGATGCCGGAAGAACAGCCCGAATCCGAGCAGGATGATCGCGTAGACGATCGCGATCGCGATGATCGCCGGACCGAACGTCGGGTTCAGCAGGAAGCCCACGAAGATCAGTGCCGCGATCACCAGCGCGATGACCGCACCGGGGATGCCCCACGGGCTGACGTACGGACGAGCGACGTTCGGGAACTTCTTGCGCAGGATGATGAACGACACGAGCTGCAGTCCGTAGGCGACGACAGCGCCCCACACGGCGATGTTCAGCACGATCGCCCCGGCCACCGTGCCCGCACCCTCGGAGTCGACGGCGGTGAGCACGTCGAGCACGATCAGGGCGACGAAGCCGATGGCCGCACCCACAGTGAGGGCGACCCAGGGCGTCTGTCGCTTGCCGGTGAGCGAGAGGAAGCGCGGGTAGTACCCGGCCCTCGACAGCGAGTACATGTTGCGTCCGTAGGCGAACATGATGCCCTGCAGCGAGGCGAGCAGGCCGATGAGGGCGAAGAGTGCGAGCACAGCGGCGAGCTGGTCGCCCACGATCGCGCGGAAGCCGTCGAGCAGCGGTTCCCCCGCGGTGCCGGTGGCCTCGGCGCCGATCACGCCGGTGTTGAGGAACAGCACCAGGAGGCCGGTGACGATGAGCGTGCCGCGGGCCCAGAAGCCCGCCTTCGGGATGTCGCGGGTCGGGTTGTGCGACTCCTCCGCGGCGAGCGGCAGCTCTTCGATGCCGAGGAAGAACCACATCGCGAACGGAAGGGCGAACAGGATCGGCAGGACGCCGTGCGGGAGGAATGCGGTCTGTCCCTCATCGGGGACGATGTCCCACAGCGCATCCCACGAGAACGCGCCCGAGAAGAGCGCCATGGCCGAGAAGACGAGGATGATCCCGATCGAGATCACCGACACGATGATCGCGAAGCGGAACGAGATCGCGGCGCCCGCGGAGTTCAAGGCGATGAAGACGATGTAGAGGATGAGGTACCAGACCCACCCGGGAAGCTCGAGGCCGAGCAGTTCGCTCGTGATGCCGTTGGCATACGACGCCGAGAAGTAGACGATCACCGCCGTGGTCGCGACGTACTCGATGGTCTCGGCGGCGCCGGTGACGAGTCCACCCCAGGGACCCATGGCCGAGCGGGCGAACGAGTAGGCGCCTCCGGTGTGCGGCATCGCGGCCGCCATCTCGCCGATCGCGAAGATCATCCCGTAGTACATCGCGACGAGGATGGCGAAGGCGATGAGCATCCCGCCGAAGCCCGCGAAGTCGATGCCGAAGTTCCAGCCCGAGAAGTCGCCCGAGATCACCGCGGCGACTGCGAGCCCCCACAGACCCCAGACTCCGGCCGACCTCTTCAGGGTGCGTTTCTCGAAATAGTCACTCCCGGCGCGTGTATAGGTCGCTCCGGCGACCTTGCGGGATTCATTGCTCTGCTGGGACATCCGCTCTCCGTTCGCATGCGTGCAGGCGCCGGGTGCACCTTGCGGACGATTGTGACAGTCAATGGTGGTTTCGTCTACCTTTAAACGTCGAGGTGATCTACTCTGAGGGCGAAGCCGGTCGGCCGATCGCTTCACCGCACGAGAACGGAGCGTCAGATGTCGGGCAACCTGAGCATCGAACAGCTGGATGCCGGCATCGCCGCCGGCGAGATCGACACGGTGATCGTGGCCTTCGCGGATGCGCAGGGGCGACTGGTCGGCAAACGCGTGTCGGCGCGGCTGTTCCAGGAGGACATCCTGGCTCACGGGGCCGAGGCCTGCGACTACCTGCTCTCGGTCGACGTCGACATGAACACCGTCGACGGCTACGCGATGTCGGGCTGGGACCGCGGCTACGGCGACATGGTGCTCAAGCCCGATGTCGAGACCCTGCGCAACATCCCGTGGCTCGAGGGCACCGCGCTGGTCATGTCCGATCTCGTCTGGCAGAACGGCGAACCCGTCGGGCCCTCGCCCCGGGCGATCCTCGATCGCCAGCGCGACCGTCTCGCCGAGCGGGGCTGGATCGCGTACTCGGGCACCGAGCTCGAGTTCATCGTCTTCGACAACACCTACCGCGACGCCTGGGCGCGCAAGTACGACGGGCTGACACCCGCGACCGACTACAACGTCGACTACAACCTGCTCGCCTCGACCCGCATGGAGCCGCTGCTGCGCGACATCCGCAACAGCATGGATGGCGCCGGAATGTACTGCGAGGGAGTGAAGGGCGAGTGCAACTTCGGCCAGCAGGAGATCGCATTCCGCTATGCGGAGGTGCGGGAGACCGCCGACCAGCACGCGATCTACAAGAACGGCGCCAAGGAGATCGCCGAGCAGCACGGACAGGCGCTCACGTTCATGGCCAAGTTCAATGAGCGCGAGGGCAACAGCTGTCACATCCACCTGTCGCTGCGGGATGAGTCGGGCGCCCCGGTCATGGCGGGAGACGGCGAGCACGGGTTCAGCCCGGTGATGGAGCACTGGATCGCCGGCATCCTCGCCACGCTCCGGGAGTTCACCCTGCTGCTCGCGCCGAACATCAACTCGTACAAGCGGTTCGCGAAGGGCAGCTTCGCCCCGACCGGAGTCGCCTGGGGCATCGACAACCGCACCTGCGCTCTGCGGGTAGTCGGCCATGGATCGGGGCTGCGGGTCGAGAACCGGGTGCCCGGCGGAGATGTGAACCCGTACCTCGCGATCTCGGCGATCATCGCGGGCGGTCTGCACGGCATCGAGAACGAACTGCCGCTGCCCGAGCGATTCACCGGCAACGCCTACGAGGATGCGGTCGACCACCTGCCGACCACCCTGCGCGAGGCGGCGAAGCTGTTCAGCGAATCGACCATCGCGCGGGCGGCGTTCGGCGACGACGTGGTCGAGCACTATCTGAACCAGGCCCGCATCGAGGTGGAAGCCTACGACGCGGCCGTCACCGACTGGGAGCGCATCCGTGGCTTCGAGCGCCTCTGACCCCGCGCCGCTGATCGGCGTCACGACCTATCTCGAGCGCGCGCAGCAGGGGGTGTGGGATGTCAGGGCCGCGTTCCTGCCGGAGCAGTACCTCACGAGCGTGACCTCCTCCGGCGGCATCGCCCTTCTTCTCCCGCCCCAGGATCCGGATGCCGCGGACGCGGCGATCTCGGGGATGGACGGACTCGTGCTCTCGGGTGGCGCGGACGTCGCCCCCGAGCTCTACGGCGAGGACCGGCATCCGCTCACCGACCCCGCGAGGGTGGACCGTGACGCGTGGGAGCTCGCGCTCTTCCAGGCGGCCGAGCGTCGTGGCATCCCGGTGCTCGCCATCTGCCGCGGTCTGCAGCTCGTGAACGTCGCCCGCGGCGGCACTCTGCAGCAGCATCTGCCCGAATCGCTCGGTACCGAGAAGTACCGCATCGGCGGGGGAGTCTTCGCCGAGAACGACGTCGCGGTGTCGACCGACACACGCCTCGCCGACATCATCGGCGAGACCGAGATGCGGGTGCACAGCTACCACCACCAGGGCGTCGATCGCCTGGGCGAGGGGCTGGTCGCGGCGGCGCACTCCGACGACGGACTCGTGCAGGCCTTCGTCGACACGTCAGTCGGTCATATCGTCGGCGTCCAGTGGCACCCCGAGGAGAACGCCGAGGACCGGCGGCTCTTCACCGATCTCGTCTCACAGGCCCGCGCGTTCGCCGCGCGGCGGAAGGAGGACGCCCGATGAGCGCGTTCACAGTCATCAACCCGTCGACCGGCTCGGCGATCCGCGAGGTCGCGCGCGCCGACATCGGAGAGACGGATGCCGCGATCGCTCGTGCCGTCTCGGCTCAGCGCCGGTGGGCGGCACTCGCACCCGTCGCGCGGGCCGATGCGCTGCGTGCCTTCGCGCGCACGGTCGGGGCCGCGGTCGAAGAGCTTGCCCAGCTCGAGGTGCTGAACTCCGGGCATCCGATCGGCTCCGCTCGGTGGGAAGCCGGTCACGTCGCCCAGGTGCTCAACTACTACTCGGCCGACCCCGAGCGTCTCTCGGGTCGACAGATCCCGGTGGCGGGCGGACTCGACGTCACCTTCCACGATCCGTACGGCGTGGTCGGGGTCATCGTGCCGTGGAACTTCCCCATGACGATCGCGGCATGGGCGTTCGCGCCGGCGCTCGCCGCAGGCAACGCCGTGGTGCTGAAGCCGGCCGAGCTCACGCCTCTGACGGCCATCCGCCTCGGCGAGCTCGCCCTCGAAGCGGGCCTCCCCGAGGGGCTCTTCGAGGTCGTCACAGGCTCTGGCTCGGTCGTCGGGCAGCGACTCGTCGAGCATCCGGATGTGCGCAAGGTCGTGTTCACCGGCTCGACCGAGGTCGGCATCGAGGTGGCCGCCGGATGCGCCAGAGCGCTCAAGCCCGTCACGCTGGAGCTCGGCGGCAAGAGCGCCAACATCGTCTTCGCGGATGCCGATCTCGAGAAGGCCGTCGCGGCCGTTCCCGGGTCGGTGTTCGACAATGCCGGGCAGGACTGCTGCGCGCGCAGCCGGCTGCTCGTGCAGCGCTCGGTGTACGACCGGTTCCTCGAACTGCTCGAGCCGGCGGTCAAGGCGTGGCGGGTGGGCGACCCGTCGAGCGCGGATACCGACATGGGGCCGCTGATCTCGGCGGCGCACCGCGACACGGTGTCGGGGTTCCTCGACGATGCGAACATCGCGTTCCGGGGCAGCGCGCCCCAGGGCGACGGCTTCTGGTTCGCCCCGGCCGTGGTGCTGGCCGATCCGTCCGACCGGATCGCCCAGCAGGAGGTGTTCGGGCCTGTCGTCGCAGTGATGCCGTTCGACGACGAGGCCGATGCGATCCGTCTCGCGAACGACACCGCCTACGGTCTCGCCGGCTCGATCTGGACCGAGAGCCTCGGTCGCGCGGTGCGCGTCTCGCGCGGAGTGCAGAGCGGCGTGCTGTCGGTGAACTCGCACTCCTCGGTGCGCTACGCGACGCCGTTCGGCGGCATGAAGGCCTCGGGCCTCGGGCGGGAGCTCGGACCGGACGCCGCCGAGCACTTCACCGAGACGAAGAACGTCTTCTTCGCGACCGACGAATCCTGACCCGCATCCCCACCTGCAACGGAGAACACACATGACCATCGATCTGACCCAGCGCCTCAAGGACCGCGTCGCCATCATCACCGGCGGCGCGAGCGGCATCGGCTTCGCCACCGCCCAGCGGTTCGCCGCAGAAGGCGCGTTCGTCGTCATCGCCGACGTCGACCCCGCCACGGGAGAGAAGGCTGCCGCGGAGGTGGGCGGTGCATTCCGTCCGGTCGACGTCGCCGACGAGGGCAAGGTCAACGCGCTCTTCGACGGGGTCGCCGAGGAGTTCGGCCGCATCGACATCGCCTTCAACAACGCGGGCATCTCGCCCGCCGACGACGACTCGATCGAGACGACCGAGCTGCCGGCCTGGGATCGCGTGCAGGACGTCAATCTCAAGAGCGTGTACCTGTGCAGCCGTGCGGCGCTTCGCCACATGGTGCCGGCGGGACGGGGATCGATCATCAACACCGCATCCTTCGTCGCGCTGCTGGGGTCGGCGACCTCGCAGATCAGCTACACCGCGTCGAAGGGTGGAGTGCTCGCGATGTCGCGCGAGCTCGGCGTGCAGTTCGCGCGACAGGGGGTGCGCGTCAATGCCCTGTGCCCCGGACCGGTGAACACCCCGCTGCTGCAGGAGCTGTTCGCCAAGGATCCCGAGCGGGCGCAGCGCCGACTCGTTCATGTGCCGATGGGGCGCTTCGCCGAGCCGTCGGAGCTGGCCGCCGCGGTGGCGTTCCTCGCCTCGGACGACTCGTCGTTCATCACCGCGAGTGCCTTCGTCGTCGACGGCGGCATCACCAACGCCTACGTCACCCCGCTGTGATCCGCGCTCATGTCGCTGTGACAGGCTGAGAAGCATGAGCGAGCACCCTTCCGACGGCGATCTCGTCGAGGTGCGCCGGGCCGTCTACCGGCCCCTGCGCCGAGGCAACGCGCTCGAAGATGCGGTCGCTCGACTCGTGCAGACCATCCGCCTCGGCGTCGTCGCGCCGGGGGAGTCCCTACCGCCCGAACGAGAGCTCGCGGCATCGTTCGGCGTCAGCCGCGACACCGTGCGGGAGGCCATCCGCGAGCTCGCGGACACCGGATACCTGGTGCCCAAGCGCGGGCGGTACGGCGGCACGTTCGTCGCCGACCCGCTGCCGCAGCCCTCGGATGCCGGGGCCGTGACCGCTGCCGAGTTCGACGACGTGCTGGGCCTGCGGCGGGTGCTCGAGACCGGGGCGGTGCGCGCGGCCGCGAGTCGGACGCTGGATGCCGCGACCCGCGCCGACCTGTGGGCGCGGCACGAGGCCGCGCTGCCCGCCGGGCCCGAGGAGTATCGGCGCCTCGACACCCTGCTGCACCTCGCAATCGCCGAGGCTGCCGGCATCCCGTCGCTCGTCGCTCTCGTCGCCGAGAATCGGGCCGACGTCAACGCGTGGCTCGACACGTTCCCCTTGATGCCGCGCAACATCCAGCATTCGGGCGAGCAGCACGAGCGCATCGTCACCGCGATCCTCGCCGGTCGCCCCGACGCCGCGGAGGCCGCGATGCGCGATCACCTCGCAGGTTCCGAAGCGCTGCTGCGCGGATTCCTGATCTGAATCCGAGCGGGTCACGAGTTCGACCCGCACCGCTCCGGCGCGGGTCGTGCCACACGACCGGGATCTGCCGCTGGCGCGCGTCCCCGGTCGTGCCGCAGTCAGCTCGCTGCGGCCTCGTCGGCGACTGACAGAGCCTCATCGAGCACGGCGAGACCGCGCACCAGGTCGTCTTCGGTGATCACGAGCGGCGGTGCCACATGCATCCGGTTGAAGTGCGTGAACGGCCAGACGCCGGCCTTCTTCGCGGCGGCGGCGAAGGCGGCGACCGGCGCAGCATCCGCTCCGCTCGCGTTGAAGGGCACCAGGGGCTCGCGCGTCTCCTTGTCGCGCACGAGCTCGACGGCCCAGAAGAGGCCGCGACCGCGCACCTCTCCGACGCTCGGGTGGGTGTCGACCCAGCGGCGCAGCATCGGCTCGACGATGCGCTCGCCCAGGTCGCGCACGCGCTCGAGGATGCCATCGCGGCGGAACACCTCGAACGTCGCGACGCCCGCGGCGCACGCGAGCGGGTGGCCCGAGTACGTCAGTCCGCCGGCGAACGGCGTGGTGTCGAACGCCTTCGCGATGCGCTCCGAGATCACGACGCCGCCGAGCGGCACGTAGCCCGAGTTCACGCCCTTGGCGAAGGTGATGAGGTCAGGGCGCCCGTCGTACGCGTCGATGCCGAACCACTCGCCGAGACGGCCGAAGCCGACCATGACCTCGTCGGCGATGTAGACGATGCCGTAGCGGTCGCACAGCTCGCGCACGCCCTGCAGGTAGCCGGGCGGCGGCACGAGCACTCCGTTCGTGCCGACTACGGTCTCGATGATGATCGCGGCGATCGTCGCGGGTCCTTCGAGCTGGATCGTCTGCTCGAGGTGGGCGAGTGCGCGCTCGGACTCCTGCTCCGGGGTCTCGGCGTGGAACGGCGAGCGATAGAGGTAGGGGCCGAAGAAGCGCACGGCGCCCGAATCGGGAGTGCCGTTGGCCCAGCGCCGCGGGTCACCCGTCAGCGAGATCGCGGTCGAGGTCGACCCGTGATAGCTGCGGTACATCGACAGCACCTTGTGGCGGCCCGTCGACTGGCGGGCCATGCGCACCGCGTACTCGTTGGCCTCGGCGCCGCCGTTCGTGAAGAACACCTTCTCGAACCCCTCGGGCGCGACCTCGACGATCAGTCGGGCGAGCTCGCCCCGCACGTCATTGGCCATCGCCGGCTGGATGGTCGACAGACGCCCGGCCTGCTGCTGGATCGCGGCGACGAGATCGGGATGCTGGTGGCCGAGGTTCAGGTTCACCAGCTGACTCGAGAAGTCGAGGTAGGCGTTGCCGGCGTAGTCCCAGAACGTCGAGCCCTCGCCCGCCGCGACGGGAAGCGGGTCGATCAGGCCCTGGGCGCTCCAGGAGTGGAAGACGTGGCCGCGGTCATCCGCACGCACCTGCGCCTCGGCCTCGGGGGCCGGGAGCGGATGCGATGCGCCGCGCCGGTCGATGAAGTTCGTCATGTCTCGTGTCTCAGTTCTCGGTGTCTGCTCGGGAGCTCAGTGGTTGCTCGGGAAGCCCAGGTCGATCTGCGAGGGCGTGTGGTCGGGCCAACGCGTGGTGACCACCTTCGACCGAGTGTAGAAGTGCACCGACTCGGGGCCGTAGATGTGCGAGTCGCCGAACAGCGAGTCCTTCCAGCCGCCGAACGAGTACGCGCCGATCGGCACGGGGATCGGCACGTTCACGCCGACCATTCCCACCTCTATGTCGAACTCGTACTGGCGGGCGGTGCCGCCGTCGCGCGTGAAGATCGCGGTGCCGTTGCCGTACGCATTCGCGTTGACCAGCTCGACGGCCTCGGCGTAGGTCTCGACGCGCACGACCGAGAGCACCGGTCCGAAGATCTCGTCGTCGTACACCTTCATGCCGGGGGCGACCCGGTCGATCAGGCTGACTCCGATGAAGAAGCCCTCCGAGTCGAACTGCTTCGTCGTGCCGTCGACCACGACCGTCGCGCCCTCGGCGGCGGCGCCCGTGACGTACGAGGCGACGCGGTCGCGGTGCTCGCGGGTGATGAGCGGACCCATCTCGCTCGCGGCATCCGTGCCCGCACCGATCGAGAGGCCGTCGATGCGCGAGGCGATCGCGGCCACCAGGTCGTCGGCGATGTCGCCCACTGCGACCAGCACCGAGACCGCCATGCAGCGCTCGCCGGCCGAGCCGTAGGCGGCCGAGATCGCTGCATCCGCTGCGGCGTCGATGTCGGCATCGGGCATGACGACCATGTGGTTCTTCGCGCCGCCGAGCGCCTGCACACGCTTGCCCGCGTTCGCGGCGCGCTGGTAGATCGAGCGGGCGATGGGGGTCGAGCCGACGAAGCTGATCGCGTTCACACGCGGCGACTCGAGCAGAGCATCGACGGCCTCCTTGTCGCCGTGCACGACGTTGAGCACGCCGTCGGGAAGGCCCGCCTCATGGAAGAGCTTCGCGATCCAGACGGCCGCCGAGGGGTCCTTCTCGCTCGGCTTGAGCACGACCGTGTTGCCGCACGCGATCGCGGAGGCGACCATCCACAGGGGCACCATCACGGGAAAATTGAACGGAGTGATCGCGGCGACGACGCCGACCGGCTGCTTGACCGAGTGCACGTCGACACCACGCGAGACCTGCTCGCTGCGCTCGCCCTTCAGCAGGTGCACGAGACCGGCGGCGAACTCGACGTTCTCGATGCCGCGCGACACCTCGCCCGCGGCATCCGAGAGCACCTTGCCGTGCTCCGAGGTGACGATCGCCGCGAGCTCGGGCGTGCGCTCCTTGAGCAGCTGACGCAGACGGAAGAACACGTCGGCGCGCTTGATGAGGCTCGTCTCGCGCCAGGCGGGCAGAGCGGATGCCGCGGCGGTGATCGCGTGGTCGACCTCGGCGGTGGAGGCGAAGGCGACGTGCTTCGAGACCTGACCGGTTGCCGGGTCGAAGACCTCTCCCGTGCGCGCCGCGTCGGCGGTGTCTGCTCCATTGATGAGGTGACGGACGATCACGGGACTCCTTCGGGATGTGGGATCCGCATCGAACACTCTGACCGAGGGGCGATACGCTGGCTTCCTCCCATGATCACAGAGCACAAGGAGCATCTGCGGTGTCAGAACGTAGTGAGATCGGCGGCAATCGGACAGATCGTCCGACGGGCGCCGTCTTCCTGACGGTGGCTGATGTGCTCGCCGAGGCTGCGGTACAGCAGGGTGAACCCGACGTGCTCGTCGGCGGTGCGGCGCTCGATGCCGCGGTGCGCTGGGTGCACGTCTCCGACAGCGTAGGCGTCGCGCGACTGCTCGACGGCGGTGAGCTGCTGCTGACCACAGGCGCCGGGTGGCCTGTGGACGATGCCGAGCTGAGGGACTTCGCGTCGAGCCTGCATCGGGCGGGCATCGCCGGCATCGTGTTCGAGCTGAAGACCGCTCGGCAGGCGGTGCCGCAGCCGGTCGTCGACGTCTGCGCGACCGTGGGACTCGCCCTCATCGCCCTCACCCGCGAGGTCAAGTTCGTCGCCGTGACCGAAGCCGTGCACCATGCGCTGATCGCCGCGCAGACGCAGGCGCTGCGCGAACGGCAGCGTCTGCACGAGCTCTTCACCGCACTGAGCCTGCAGGGGGCTCCCGCCGACGTCGTGGTCTCCGAGACCGCTCGCGCACTCGGAGCCCCGGTCGTGCTCGAGAACCTCGCGCGCGAGGTGATCGCGACGGAGGGGCTCGAGATGCCGATCGCCGAGGTGCTTGAGAATCGCAGCGCTGCCGAGACGGTGCCCGTGCAGGCGCGCGGGATGCGCTGGGGCACGCTCCTCGCGCTGCCGGGCCCTGCGCATCCCGCCGGTCGGGTCACGGTGCTCGAGCAGGGCGCGACGGCCCTCGCCTTCGGATGCATCGCCGACGGCGGCGACGCGGAATGGTCGCTGCTGGCTCAGCGCGGAGTGATCGACGACCTGCTCGGTGCGCGCTTCGCGAAGGCCGAGGACATCGACGCCCGGCTGCGCGCCGGAGGGTTCGCGCTCCGAGGCCGCCACTGCCACGGGATCGTGGCACGGGGCAGCGGCTCGATCAGCGAGCTCGCCTACCGCGCGCGGCAGGCCGGCTTCGCGGTGATGGCCGCCCGCGTCGACGGCGATGACGTCGCGCTGCTGTCGGCGCCCGCATCCGCCGGGCTCTCCGACGAGGTGCTGCTGCGCGTCGCCGGCCCCGACCGGGCGGTCTTCGTGGGGCCGGTCGCCGATGACGTGATCGGCCTGCTCGGCTCTCTGCGTGCGGCGCGCGATCTGGCCGACAGCGAGCGGGCCGAGTCGGGTGCCCGAGTGCGCCGCGTCGACGACCGCCCGCTCGAGCGGCTCGTCGCCACGCTGCGCGACGATCACCGACTGCACGAGCACAGCGAGCGGATGCTGGCGCCGCTGATCCGTCATGACAGGGAGCGCCGCGGCGACCTGCTCGATGTGATCGCAGCTCTCGTCGCGCACCCTGGCAATCGCTCGGCCGCAGCGGCGGCCAGCCACCTGTCGCGGTCCGTGTTCTATCAGCGCCTCACGCTGATCGGCGACCTGCTGGGGGCCGACCTCGACGACGGCGAGACGATCGCGGCGCTCCACCTCGCACTGCTGGCGAGGCGGCGCACCGCGGCATCCGGCTGAGACGATCCGGCTGGGTCAGAGCACCGACTGGGCGTCGGAGAGGACGCTCCGCAGGATCTGCCCGATCTCGCGGAACTCGGCAGGACCGACCGTGAGCGGCGGCGCGAGCTGGATCACGGGGTCTCCGCGGTCGTCGGCGCGGCAGTAGAGCCCGGCCTCGAAAAGCGCGGGGGAGAGGAAGCCCCGCAGCAGCCGCTCCGACTCGTCGTCGTCGAACGTCTCGCGCGTCGCCTTGTCCTTCACGAGCTCGATGCCGAAGAAGTAGCCGTCACCGCGCACGTCTCCGACGATGGGCAGGTCGAGCAGCGTCTCGAGCTCGGCTCGGAACAGCGGCGAGTTCTCGCGCACGTGCTCGTTGAGCCCCTCCTCGTCGAAGATCGCGAGGTTCTCGAGTGCGACCGCCGCCGACACCGGATGTCCGCCGAAGGTGTAGCCGTGCGGGAACGAGACGTCGCCCTTCGAGAACGGCTCGTAGATCCGGTCGCTGATGATCGTCGCGCCGATCGGCGAGTATCCGCTCGTCATGCCCTTGGCGCACGTGATCATGTCGGGCACGTAGCCGAGACCGGTGCACGCGAACGTGTGGCCGAGCCGACCGAACGCGCAGATGACCTCGTCGGAGACCAGCAGCACGTCGTGGCGGTCGCAGATCTCGCGTACCCGGGCGAAATAGCCGGGAGGGGGCGGGAAGCATCCGCCCGAGTTCTGCACCGGCTCGAGGAAGACGGCAGCGACCGTGTCGGCTCCCTCGAACAGGATCATCTCCTCGATACGGTCGGCTGCCCAGCGTCCGAAGGCCTCGAGGTCGTCGCTCGGGCCGCCCATCTCGGCCGCGCGGTAGAAGTTGGTGTTCGGCACCCGGAAGCCGCCCGGCGTGACCGGCTCGAACATCGACTTCATCGCCGGGATGCCGGTGATCGCGAGGGCGCCCTGCGGAGTGCCGTGATAGGCGACCGAGCGCGAGATCACCTTGTGCTTGGTGGGCTTGCCCTGCAGCTTCCAGTAGTGCTTCGCGAGCTTGAACGCGGTCTCGACCGCCTCGCCGCCGCCCGTCGAGAAGAACACGCGGTTGAGGTCGCCGGGGGCCTCGTCGGCCAGTCTGTCGGCGAGCTCGATCGCCGCGGGATGCGCGTACGACCAGAGCGGGAAGAAGGAGAGCTCGGATGCCTGCTTCGCCGCGGCCTCGGCGAGGCGCCGGCGACCGTGCCCGGCGTTGACGACGAAGAGTCCCGAGAGGCCATCGAAGTACTCCTTGCCCTTCGAGTCCCAGATGCGGTGGCCATCGCCCTTGACGATGATCGGCACGCCGCTCTTCTCCATGGTCGACTGCCGGGTGAAGTGCATCCACAGGTGGTCCTTGGCCATCGCCTGGAGTTCGGCCTCGGACGGAGTCTGGCGTTGCGTGCTCATCTGGTCCCCCAGTTGTAGAGCTGCTTCTGCAGCTTGGCGTAGATGAAGGTCTCGGTCGACAGCACCCCGTCGATCGGGCGGATGTGGTCGTTGATCATCGCGAGCAGGTCTTCGTCGTCTTCGCACACGACCTCGGCGAGGATGTCGAAGGATCCGACCGTGATCACGACGTAGTCGATCGCGGGGATCTCGGCGATGGCCTCGGCGACGACGCGGGTGTCGCCGGAGACGCGGATGCCGATCATGGCCTGCCGGGGAAAGCCCAGTTGCATCGGGTCGGTGACAGCGACGATCTGCATCACGCCGGACTCCGTGAGGCGCTGCACCCGCTGCCGGACGGCGGCCTCGCTCAGGCCGACCTCTCGCCCGATGTCGGAGTACGAGCGTCGGCCGTCCTCCTGGAGCAGCTCGATGATCGTCTTCGCGACATCATCCAAAGGGGGGTGCTTCTTCGAGGACGGCATGATGCGATCCTCGCACCGGAGTGGTCTCTCTTCAACCGATTCCGCAGAATTTTCGAAGCGGCAGCCGGGAAACCGCAGAATACCGGGGCTAGGAGTCGAGTGGTCCCAACCATGCGCTCGCCGCGGTCGCATGCGCCGACTCGGGGTCGGAGGGGTGGAACGCGCCCGCCAGGACGTCGCGGTACAGCCGTGACAGCTCGTTCGACGAGAAGTACGAGCCGCCGCCCGCGACGAGCATCGCCTGGTCGACGACGTGCTTCGACATGGTGATCGCCCGATGCTTGACGCCCGAGAGCAGAGTGAACCAGCGGGCGCCGTTGTCGACCTTCTCATCGACGTCTCGGGCGAGCGCGGCGATCTGCGGAGGCAGGGCGTCGTAGGCGAGCCCCATATCGGCGATGCGCCAGCGGATGTCGGGGTCCTGGCTGTAGGCGGCGCCCGTCTTCTTCGAGCGGCGCTTCTGGGCGGTCTCGACCGCGAGGTCGAGCGCGCGCCGGGCGATGCCCGTGTACACCGAGGCGAGCAGGATCTCGAAGACCGAGAAGATGCCGAAGACGATGGGGTCGGGGTTCGGGCCCGGGTCGATGCGGCGCACCACGTGCGCGGCATCCGCCGTGGCTCCGTCGAGTCGAGTCGTCCTGCTCTGCGTGCCCCGCATGCCGAGGGTGTCCCAGTCGTCGCCCGTGACGACCGCATCGGTGCGCTCGACGAAGGCGAACACGAGCTTCGGGGCGTCGGCGCTCGTCGTGTCGAGGCCGTGCAGCCCGAGCTTCGTCCACACCGGCGCGAGGGAGGTGAAGATCTTGGTGCCGGTGAACGCGTAGCCGCCGTCGGCAGTGGGAACGGCATCTGTGTCGCTTCCGAACAGCACGAGGTCGTTGCCGCCCTCGCTGATGCCGAACGCGAAGACCTCTCCCGCGACCGCGCCGTCCTGCACGAACTCGAGGCCGGGCACGCCGCGGTCGGAGAAGACCTTGGCGACGCCCGTCCAGACGAGGTGCATGTTGATCGCGAGCGCCGTGGCCGGGGCGGCGGTCGCGAGGCGCTGCTGCAGGATCGCGGCCTGGGCGAGCCCCAGACCCGCGCCGCCGCGCTCGGCCGGCACGAGGATCGAGAGGTAGCCCGCGTCGCGGAGCTCGTCGAGGTCCTGCTGGGGGAAGGTGTTATCGCGGTCGTGGATCGGCGCCCGGTCGCGGATGCGCTCGAGCAGGTCGTCCGGGAGGAAGGCGGTCGGATCGAACGTGCTCATGCGAGTGCCTCTTCCAGCTGTCGGATGGTCTCCTCCGGCTTGTCGCGGTGCAGCGAGTGCCCCGATCCCGCGACCACCGACATCGTGATAAGCGGGTTCGATGCGAGCACGCCGGCCGCGACGTCACCGGTGAAGATGCTGTACACCGCGGGATCGGAGGCGATCACATGCGTGGGGACGGTCACCCGTGCGGCATCCGCCGTGACGTCCCAGGGAGTGTTCTGCCGGCTCGTCTGCTCGACCGCCCAGGCGCTCGTGCGGTGCACCGCGTCGACCTTGAGCTCCCAATCCTGCGGATGCCAGTGCGGATGCTCCTGCTGAACCAGCTCGACCCTGTTGTCGGCGAACGCGCGCTCCTGGCTCTTGCGCACGATCGTGGCGTCGCGACCGCCGACGAGGATCGCGGGGTCGAGGAGCACCAGTCGGCGAGTCCACTCGGGGGCGGATGCCGCGGCCACCGTGGCGGAGGCCCCGCCGAGCGAGTGGCCGACCACGGCATCCCACGGTCCGCCGCCCTCGGGCAGCGTGGAGGCGAGGTCGGCGCCGTACGCGGCGACCGAGTAGTCGAGAGCGCGTGGCGCATCGCCGTGGCCCCGCAGATCGATAGCGGTCGCGTGCCAGCCCATGTCGGCCAGAGCGGTGCCGAGGCGCCACATGAGTGCGCCGGACGAGCCGAGTCCGTGCACGAGGAGGACGCGGCGATCAGACGCCGGGTGTCCCCAGGAGATGCGAGGCAGCGAGAGCGGTGCGGGCATGCTCTCAGCCTACGACCGGGTTGCGCGGAGCAGCCCGGTCGCGCTCACGCGAGGTCAGATCAGCGGAGGCAGATCGCCGTGCGTCGTGAGCACCACGGCGGCGGCGGCGTGCCCTGCAGAGAGGCGGTCGGCGAGGCCGGCGCCGTCGAGGGTCGCGGCGAGGAAGCCCGCGGCGAAGGCGTCGCCGGCGCCGACCGGCTCGACGACATCGACCCGGGGAGCCGGCACGAACACCGGCTCGGCGTCGCCGTGGAACGCGGTCGCACCGACATCGCCGTCTTTGACGATCAGCAGCCCGCAGTGCGGGAGGCGCGCGCGGATCTCGGAAGGCGTCGCAGTGCCCCAGATGCGCTCGGCCTCGTCGCGTCCGACGAACGCGATGTCGGCGGCATCTGCGAGCCTGGCCAGCGTCTCGGCGGCGTCCTGCATGGTCCACAGCGCGCGACGGTCGTTGACGTCGAACGAGACGAGCGCGCCGGCGGCACGGGCGTCGATGTAGAGCTGGTCTACCATCGCTCGGCACGACGCTGAGAGTGCGGGGGTGATGCCGGTGGTGTGGACGATCCGGACGCCGGCGAGCTGTGCGGGGTCGAGAAACCCCGGACCCATCAGCGAGGCCGCCGACCCGCGGCGGTAGTAGTAGACGGAGGAGGACTCGACGCCCGGGTCCTTGAACATGACGCCGGTGGGAGCGTCCGCATCGGTCGTGACCCAGAGGTCGACGCCCCGGCGCGCGAGCTCGGTCGAGATGCGGATGCCGATCGGGTCGTCGCCGAGGCGCGACGCCCACGCGGCCCGGTGTCCTGCCGACACGAGTCCGACCGCGACGTTTCCCTCGGCGCCGGCGAGTCCCAGCGCTGCCGTCTCGGTCTCGGCGAGCGGTGCGCCGAGGGCCGTGACGAGTCCCATGGACTCGCCGATGCAGACGACCTCGGGGGCGATGGTCGAGTCGGCGGATGCGGGGGAGGAGACAGAGCTCATGAAGGGGTGACCGCCAGGGGTTCGGTGTCGGGGTGGGGGCTCGCGTCGCGATGACGCAGATCGGGGAACGAGCGGACGAACACGATCGAGACGACGAGTCCGGCCGCCGCGAACAGGGTCGCTGCGAGGTAGGCGCCACGGGGATCCGTCGCGTCGACGAGGAACCCGGCCACGGCCGATCCGGCGGCCGCGCCGATGAGCTGACCGGTGCCCGCCCAGCCGAACGCCTCGGCGGTCTCGCTGAACTTGACGCTCGCGGTCGTGATGGCGAACAGCACGGCCAGCGCCGGGGCGATGCCGATGCCGGCGACGATCAGCGTGCCGCCGAGCCAGAACTCGTTGAGCGAGAACATCGTGAGGGCGAGGCCGACTGTGACGATCGTGAGGCGGCGGGCCATCGCCCAGGGGCCGATCGGGATGTGGCCGAACGAGAGGCCTCCGGCGAGGCTGCCGACGGCGAACACCGCGAGCACCAGACCCGCGGCGAGGCTCCCGTGCTCGAACGTCGCGACGACCCCGACCTCGACGGCCGAGCAGGCGCCGATGAGCAGGAATCCGATGACGGTGGCGAGCAGCACCGGCGGCTTGAGGACGACCTTGCCGAGCGCGCTGCGGCTGCGCGGGATGCGCACGCGGCCGACCTCGGGGGAGAGGATGAACCACGCTCCGCCGCCGACGAGCACCGCGGCGACGAGGAGCAGCCCCTCTGCTGTACCCACCTGCGTCGACACGAGCGTGATCACGACAGGCGCCAGCACCCAGATGATCTCCTGCAGAGAGGCGTCGAGCGAGAAGAGAGGAGTGAGCTGTTTGGAATTCACGAGCTTCGGATAGATGGTGCGCACCGCAGCCTGCACCGGCGGAGTCGAGAGCCCGGCGATCATGCCGAGGATCATGTAGCCGGGAACGTTCAGGGGGAGCAGGGCGAGACCCAGCACCGCGACCACGCACACGCTGAGCGTGAGGGTGAGCACTCGGCGCATGCCCCAGGCGCCCATCCATCGACTCGTGATCGGGCCGGCGACGGCCTGGCCGACGCTGGTCGCGGCGAGCACGAGGCCTGCCGACCCGTAGGAGCCGGTCTGCTGCTCCACATGAAGCAGGATGGCGAGCGAACTCATGCCGTTGGGGAATCGAGCGGTCAGCTGTGCCGCGATCATGCGCGCCACCCCGGGCGTGCGAAGAAGGTCCCGATATCCCGCCACGGGTCAACGCTACCGGGAGCCGGCGGCGGCCGTCGAAGCGGCTCCTCGGCGACACGCCGCGACACGCCCAAACGGAGTTTCCACAGAAAATCCGATGTCGGAGGCCGGTCGTATCGTGCCACCTGTGGATGGATCTCTCACAGGTCGTTCCCAGCCGCGATTTCTCGCGGTTCGGAGGTGCCTCCGAGGGGCCTGAGCCTGTGGAAGAAACGGTGGAGAACCTGTGTTGTACCAGTGGAGAGCGGTGGAAAACTACACGTATGTAACTACTACCCCTAGTGGTCACCCTGAATGTCCGTACCTATATGTAGTATTGAGATCCCGGTGAGGGTCTACCGGAAAACAGCCTGATTCAGATGCAGGCCAGAGATTTGAGGGGAAGCGAAAAGATGTCGATCACGGTCTACACAAAGCCGTCCTGCGTTCAGTGCAACGCCACCTACCGCGCGCTCGACGCCAAGGGCATCGAGTACGAAATCCTCGACCTGTCGGAAGACGCAACCGCGCTCGAGCAGGTCAAGGCGCTGGGCTACATGCAGGCGCCGGTCGTCGTCACCGACGAGGGCCACTGGTCGGGCTTCCGCCCCGACAAGATCGACGAGCTCGCCTCGCGTCTGGCGTAATGAGCCATGAGCGCCGTCGCGACCGCCGCGCCGCTCCTGGTCTACTTCTCGAGCGCCTCGGGTAACACCGCGCGCTTCGTCGAGAAGCTCGGGCTCCCGGCCCGACGCATTCCCCTTCTCCGACAGCAGGAAGAACTCGTCATCGACGAGCCCTTCGTGCTGGTCACTCCCACCTATGGCGGGGGTGAGGGGCGCGGCGTCGAACGAGGCGCGGTGCCCAAGCAGGTCATCCGGTTCCTCAACGACGAGCGCAACCGGCAACACATCCGCGGAGTCATCTCTGCGGGCAACACCAACTTCGGCGACTCGTTCTGTCTCGCCGGTGACATCATCAGCCGCAAGTGCAACGTGCCTCACTTGTATCGGCTCGAGATCTTCGGCACACAAGACGATGTTGATCGCGTGAGCGACGGATTGGAGCGACGGTGGGTACCGCAGTTGACGAGCAGGCAGGAACCGACTCAGTGACAGACACGGTGGCGTTCAAGATGAACCCGACCTACGAGGGCCTGGACTATCACGCCCTCAACGCGATGCTTAACCTGTACGACGCGAACGGCAAGATCCAGTTCGACGCCGACAAGCGGGCGGCACGCGAGTACTTCCTGCAGCACGTCAACCAGAACACGGTGTTCTTCCACTCGCTCAAGGAGCGCCTCGACTACCTGGTCGAGAAGGAGTACTACGAGCCGGCCGTGATCGAGCAGTACTCGCTCGAGTTCATCCAGCAGCTCAACGACCTCGCCTACGGCAAGAAGTTCCGCTTCGAGACCTTCCTCGGCGCCTTCAAGTACTACACGAGCTACACGCTCAAGACGTTCGACGGCAAGCGCTACCTCGAGCGCTTCGAGGACCGCGTCGTGATGACGGCTCTCGGCCTCGCGGGCGGCGACGAGAAGCTCGCGGTCGCCCTGGTCGAGGAGATCATCTCCGGCCGCTTCCAGCCCGCCACCCCGACCTTCCTCAACTCGGGCAAGGCCCAGCGCGGCGAGCTCGTCAGCTGCTTCCTGCTGCGCATCGAAGACAACATGGAGTCGATCGCCCGCGGCATCAACTCCGCTCTGCAGCTCTCCAAGCGCGGCGGCGGCGTGGCGCTGCTGCTCTCGAACATCCGCGAGGCCGGTGCGCCGATCAAGCAGATCGAGAACCAGTCGTCGGGCATCATCCCCGTGATGAAGCTCCTCGAAGACAGCTTCAGCTACGCCAACCAGCTCGGAGCCCGTCAGGGTGCAGGAGCGGTGTACCTCAACGCGCACCACCCCGACATCATGCGCTTCCTCGACACCAAGCGTGAGAACGCCGACGAGAAGATCCGCATCAAGACGCTCTCGCTCGGCGTCGTCGTGCCCGACATCACGTTCGAGCTCGCCAAGAACGGCGAGGACATGTACCTCTTCTCGCCGTACGACGTCGAGAAGGTCTACGGCGTTCCCTTCGGCGACATCTCGGTCACCGAGAAGTACCGCGAGATGGTCGACAACCCGCGCATCAAGAAGACCAAGATCAACGCGCGCGAGTTCTTCCAGACCATCGCCGAGATCCAGTTCGAGTCGGGCTACCCGTACATCATGTTCGAGGACACGGTGAACAAGGCCAACCCGATCAAGGGCCGCATCAACATGTCCAACCTCTGCAGCGAGATCCTGCAGGTGAACACGCCGACCACGTACAACGACGACCTCTCGTACGACCAGATCGGCAAGGACATCTCCTGCAACCTCGGCTCGATGAACATCGCGCTGTCGATGGATGCCGATGACCTGGGTCAGACCGTCGAGACCGCCATCCGGGCGCTGAGCGCGGTCAGCGACCAGAGCCACATCCGCTCGGTCCGCTCGATCGAAGACGGCAACGACCGCTCTCACGCGATCGGGCTCGGCCAGATGAACCTGCACGGCTTCCTCGCTCGCGAGCACGTGCACTACGGCTCCGAAGAGGGCATCGACTTCACGAACATCTACTTCTACACGGTGCTGTTCCACGCGCTGCGCGCCTCGAACAACATCGCGATCGAGCGCAAGCAGGCCTTCGACGGCTTCGAGGACTCGACGTACGCGTCGGGGGAGTTCTTCGACAAGTACATCGAGCGCGCCTGGGAGCCCGAGACCGAGAAGGTCAAGGAGCTCTTCGCGGGCAAGCACATCCCGACGCAGGCCGACTGGGTGGCGCTGAAGTCGTCGATCCAGGAGCACGGCATCTACAACCAGAACCTGCAGGCGGTGCCGCCGACCGGCTCGATCTCGTACATCAACAACTCGACGTCGTCGATCCACCCGATCGCGTCGAAGATCGAGATCCGCAAGGAAGGCAAGCTCGGTCGCGTCTACTACCCGGCGCCGTTCATGACGAACGACAACCTGGAGTACTACCAGGACGCATACGAGATCGGCTACGAGAAGGTCATCGACACCTACGCCGCCGCCACCCAGCACGTCGACCAGGGCCTGTCGCTGACGCTGTTCTTCAAGGACACCGCCACGACGCGTGACATCAACAAGGCTCAGATCTACGCATGGCGCAAGGGCATCAAGACGATCTACTACATCCGTCTGCGTCAGATGGCACTGGAGGGCACCGATATGACGGAATGCGTCTCCTGCATGCTCTGAGGCGTCTCGTCTCTGCGTTTCGTCTCGCTCCGCTCGCTCAACGAACACCTTCGCTCAACGACCGACTCTAGGACTGCAACATGACTCCTCACCCCCCGATCAAGCTGGTCGACAGCGTTCAGGCGATCAACTGGAACCGCATCATCGACGACAAGGACCTCGAGGTCTGGAACCGTCTGGTGAACAACTTCTGGCTGCCCGAGAAGGTACCGCTGTCGAACGACATCCAGTCGTGGAACACGCTGACGCCAGACGAGCAGCTGCTCACGATGCGCGTCTTCACAGGCCTGACCCTGCTCGACACGATCCAGGGCACAGTCGGCGCCGTCTCGCTGATCCCCGACGCGATCACCCCTCACGAAGAGGCGGTGTACACGAACATCGCGTTCATGGAGTCGGTGCACGCGAAGAGCTACTCCTCGATCTTCTCGACGCTCGCGTCGACGAAGGAGATCGACGAGGCGTTCCGCTGGTCGACCGAGAATCCGAACCTTCAGAAGAAGGCTCAGATCATCATGGATTACTACCAGGGCGACGACCCCCTCAAGCGCAAGATCGCCTCGACACTGCTCGAGTCGTTCCTGTTCTACTCGGGCTTCTACCTGCCGATCTACTGGTCGTCCAAGGCGAAGCTCACGAACACGGCCGACCTGATCCGCCTCATCATCCGTGACGAGGCCGTGCACGGGTACTACATCGGCTACAAGTTCCAGAAGGGTCTCGAGAACGAGACCGAAGAGCGTCGCCAGGAGCTGAAGGACTACACCTTCAACCTGCTGTTCGAGCTCTACGACAACGAGGTGCAGTACACGCAGGACCTCTACGACGGTGTCGGCCTGACCGAGGACGTCAAGAAGTTCCTGCACTACAACGCCAACAAGGCGCTGATGAACCTCGGCTACGAAGCGATGTTCCCCTCGACCGTCACGAACGTGAACCCGGCGATCCTGTCGGCGCTCTCGCCGAACGCCGACGAGAACCACGACTTCTTCTCGGGCTCTGGCTCCTCCTACGTCATCGGCAAGGCCGAGGCCACGGAAGACGACGACTGGGACTTCTGAGTCTCGCTGAACGACACGAAGGGGGCGGATGCTGCGGCATCCGCCCCCTTCGTCGTGCAGTCCGCCGGTCAGGCCGGAGCGTCGTTCGGGTCGAGTGAGCGTAGCGCGTCTTCTTCGACCTCGTTGTCGGCCGTCAGCTGGTCCTCCGTGTGCTTGTCCCCGCCGAGCGCCGCGTCGCGGTCGGGGCTCGCGTCACCCTGGATGGCACCGCGCGGCGATTCGCCGTGCGAGCTGTCGCCCTGGATCGCGCCGCCCTGGGCTGCGCCCTGAGCGTTGCCGTCTTCGGCCTCGCCCTGGATGGCGCCTCGGGCTGCGTCGCCGTGCGAGCTGTCACCCTGGATCGCGCCGCCCTGCGCTGAGCCCTGAGCGTTGCCGTCGAGTTCGTCGGGCTCACGCCGCGCACCCGCCGTCGACTGTCCGTCGGGCGCCGTGTTGTGCTCGGGGTTCTGTGCGGGCGAACCCTCAGCGGGCTCTTCGGCGTGCGGGGTGCGTCCTGTGTTCTGGTCCATGCGGCGAACGTACGTCTGCCCCGGCCATGCGTGGAGGGCATTGACAAACCGCATCCACACGCTCAGAACGGGGTCAGTCCTTCTTCGACGTGCGGATCGGCGTCGTGACGGCCGCCTCGTCGCTGAACTCGACCGGGTCGGCCTTCTTGTCGAGCATCTCGGCTTCGTCGACGACGTTCAGCGGCCTGGTCTCATCGAGCGTCATCAGGAATCGGCTGTTCTCGGACCGGTGCAGACGACCGGAGGTGAAGACCCAGATCGCGCCGATCGCGCAGGCGACGAACCCGGCGGTACCGCCGAGCATGATCGCGCTGCGAGGGCCGAACGTGTCGGCGACCCATCCCGCGATGGGGGCTCCGACCGGGGTCGACCCCATGATGACCGCCATGTAGAGCGCGAGCACGCGGCCCCGGAGAGCCGGAGCCGTCGTCATCTGCACGTAGCCGTTCGCTGTCGTGAGCAGGGTCACGATCATGAACCCGGTGAACGTCAGGGTGACGGCATAAGAGATGTATGTCGGCATCGCCGCCGATATGAATGCGGCGATGCCGAATCCTCCGGCCGCCAGGATCACGACGCGCACCCTGGCGCGGTCGCGACGGGCAGCGAGCAGTGCGCCGGCGAGAGAGCCGATCGCGAGCACCGAGCTCAGCACGCCGTACCCGTCGGCGCCGGCTCCGAACTCGAGCGCCATGGTCGAGGCGAAGATCGGGAAGTTCATGCCGAACGCGCCGATCAGGAACACCGTCACGAAGACGACGCGAAGATCGCTGCGCCCCCACACGTAGCGGAAGCCTTCGGCGAGCCCGCCGGGGCGGCGGTTCTTCAGACGCGGCGCCAACTGGCCGGTGCGCAGCAGGAGCAACGCGACCAGCATCGCGAGGAACGTGACGGCATTCGCGATGAACACCCAGCCCGATCCGATCGCGACGATCAGCAGGCCACCGACCGCAGGGCCGATCATGCGGGCGAGGTTGAAGGATGCCGAGTTCAGGGCGACCGCGTTCGACGTGTCGCCCGACGAGACCATGTCGGAGACGAACGCCTGCCTGGCCGGTGCGTCGAACGCGTTGACGACGCCGAAGCCCGCGGCGAAGCAGAACATCATCGGCAGGGTCATGACGCCGTTGAGCAGCAGGACGCCCACGGCGATCGCGAGCAGCAGCAGCGCCGACTGCGTGGCCATCAGGATGCGCCGGCGCTCGAACCGGTCGGCGACCCAGCCGGTCAGGCTCACGAGCACGAGCGGCGGCCCGAACTGCAGCGCCATCGTGACGCCCATGGCCGCGGCGTCGTTGTCGGTGAGCTCGGTGAGCACGACCCAGTCCTGGGCGGTCGCCTGCATCCACCCGCCGATGTTCGAGACGAGGGCGCCGGCGAACCAGATGCGGTAGTTGATGTTCGAGAACGAACGGAACATCACGCTCATCGGTCGACCACCTTTCGCATAAGGGCGCTGGCTTCGCGCAGCGTCGCAAGTTCTTCCTCCGTGAAGTCGAGTTCGCCGAGCATGTCGGCCAGCAGCTCGTCACGACGCTTGATGGTCTGCGCGACGATCTCGGTGCCCGCGTCGGTGATGTCGACCTGCACGCGTCGCCGGTCTTCGGCATCCGGAGTGCGGACCACGTAGCCCTGCTCCTCGAGGCCGTTGATCATGTTCGTCATCGACGGTGCGGTGACGCGCTCGCGCTCGGCGAGGGCCGTGATCGTGCGGCGGCCGTGCATGCGCAGCGTGGCGAGCACGGCGAGCTGCGCATCGCTCATCGCGTCGACGGCTCGGGCGCATCGAAGGCGCCGTGCGAGTCGAAAAGTCGCCATGCGCAGGTCTGTCGCGGTGAGGTGGAGGGATTCATCAGACGCAGACATTACTTAGACAGTCTAAGTAATTTTCGGCAGAATCGGAAGTCGGATGCCGAGGCCGGCCAGAACCACAGGCCAGAATGGACGGGTGACCCGAACCCCCGCCATCGAAATCGCCGTCCAGGATCCTGCCGGAGTCCGCATCGCCGGAGTCGTCGGCGCCGCCCGCGTCGAACTCGCGCAGGCGCTGCCGCTCGGTGGCCTGACGCCCTCGCTCGCCACGATCGAACTGGCGGTCGAGGCCGCCCGCACCGCGGGGCCCGAAGTGCACGTGCTGATCCGCCCCCGTGCCGGCGGATTCCACTATGACGCTGACGAGATCGCCCTCTCGGAGCGCGATGTCCGCGCAGCGATCGAGGCCGGCGCCCACGGCGTCGTTATCGGCGCTCTCGATGCGGAGGGTCGCCTCGACCTCGACACGATGGCCCGGATGCGTGACGCCGCGGGCGGAGCATCCGTCACCCTCCATCGGGCGATCGACGTGACCGCCGACCCCGTCGCGACGCTCGTCGCCGCGCGCTCGCTCGGCCTCCGCCGCGTGCTCACTTCGGGTGGCGCCTCGGCAGCGATCGACGGCATCGACACCCTGCGCGCCCTGGTCGCCGAGGCCGCCGGTGAGATCGAGATCATGGCGGGCAGCGGAGTGGATGCCGCCAGCGCCGCCGCCCTCGCCGCGACCGGCGTCGACGCGCTGCACTTCTCGGCCAAGCGCACCGTGCACGAAGACGGCGGCGTGCGCATGGGCTCGGCCTCCGACGGTGTGGGCGGCTACGAGATCACCGACCTCGCGATCGCCCAGGGCCTCATCGCCGCGCTCGGCGCCTGACGCGCGCCGCGGACGGTGCCCGACGTGCGCCGCGGACGCGGGGCCTGACGCACGCCGCGCACTCTCAGTAGGGTGGGGGCGTGACGGATACCCGAGAATTCACGGATGCTGACGGCATCGCCATCGTCTACGACGTCCACGAGGCGGCGGGGGATGCGCGAGGAGTCGTGCAGCTGCTGCACGGTGTCGGCGAGCACGCGGGTCGCTACGGCGCGCTGATCGCGGCCCTCACCGAGGCGGGCTTCCACGTCTACGCCGACGATCACCGCGGACACGGCCGCACCGGCATCCGACAGCACGGGGGTCCGGCGAAGCTGGGCCGACTCGGCAAGGGCGGTCTGATCGCCGCCAAAGATGCCGTCTGGCAGCTCACCGGCATCATCAAGGACGAGCATCCTGATCTTCCGCTCGTGCTGCTGGGACACTCGTGGGGCTCGTTCCTCGCGCAGATGCTCGTGAACGACCACCCCGAAGCGTGGGACGCCGTGATCCTGTCGGGCTCGGCCCTTCGGATGCCCGGCTCGCTCAACGCCGCACCGTTGAACGCCCGCTGGGCAGCCGACGATGCGACGGGGCTCGAGTGGCTGAGCCGCGATCCCGCGGTATGGAAGGCGTTCGACGAGGACCCCCTCACCACCGACGTGCCGCTGCTGAAGCTGTTCGGCCCGATCGAGGCCGCGAAGCTCTACGGTCGACCCCGCAAGGACCTCGGCCGCGACATCCCGATGCTGCTCCTCGTGGGTCGCGACGACTCGGTCGGCGGCCCTCGGAGCGTGCACAAGCTCGCCGACGAGTACCGCACGCGCTCCGGGCTCACCGACATCACGACGCTCGTCTATCCCGATGCGCGTCACGAGATCTTCAACGAGCTGCAGCAGGACGAGGTCCGCGCCGACATCCTCTCGTGGCTCGACTCGCACATCCCCGCGCGCTGAGCCCCGCGCGGCGGAGCGGGCTTCTGTCCGGTCGTTGAGCGAGCAGCGAAGCAGCGAGACGAAACGTGGCGAGTGCGCGCAATCGGCTCACTGCGTTTCGTCTCGGTCGGCTTCGCCGTCCTTGCTCAACGACCGGGGTCGGGCGTCCTCTCGCGCGTCCGCGTGTTACGCCCCGTGAACGGGTGTTACAGCGGGTGAATCCGCGTGACGTCGACCCGACATATCGGTCTCTCCTGCGCATAGATTCGCGGCGAGAGGGAGGTGCGTGGTGGGTTTCGAAGACGAGTGGCGGGCGTGGCACGAGTCGCGCGAGCGGTATGCCGGCGCGGAGTACGGTCCGGCCGCGCTCGAGTCGACGAACTGGCTCATCACCGAGCCCGCTGCCGTGGAGGGGGTTCCGGGGCTGTGGGCGCTCACGGGAGACGGAGGGATCCGCGGCACTGATCTCGGCACCTCTGGCTCGGTCGTCACCCTGCGTGGCAGCGAGTCGCTGAGGCTCGGACGCCGCGAGCTGCGCGTGTTCGACCGCCGCGGCACGGTCGCCCTGCGGGTGTTCAACCCGAGGCGCCCCGAGCGCGAACGGTTCAGCGCGATCGACGCGTATCCGCCTCGGGAGGGCTGGCGGATCGCTGCGGTGTTCGAACAGACGCCGGGGGAGACGATCGCTGTCACGTCGATCGACGGACACGTCCACGATTCGGACCTCGCGGGCAGGCTGCACTTCACCCTCGACGGCGTCGCCGTGACACTCGCGGCCACTCGCACTCCGCAGGGTGCTCTGACGGCGGTCTTCGCCGACGGGACGAACGGCACCGAGACCTATCGGTTCCGCTTCCTGCCGATCGAGGAGCCGGCCCCAGACGGATCCGCATTCATCGACTTCAACCGTGCCTACCTGCCGCCGTGCGCGTTCTCGGACCAGTACGTCTGCCCGCAGCCGCCCGCCGGCAACCGCTTCTCGGCGCCGATCCGCGCCGGAGAGCGTGCGGTGGTACTCGGGCGCTGAATCCGCGGGTTCACCGCGCCGGTGCGACGACCGCGGCTTAAGCTGTAACCGTGCACGGTGAATACAAGGTTCCAGGCGGAAAGCTCGTCGTCGTCGACCTCGAGGTCGAGGACGGCAGGATCGCTCGCTTCCACCTCGCCGGCGACTTCTTCCTCGAGCCCGACACGGCTCTCGATGACATCGACCGGGCGGTGACCGGCCTGCCGGTCGAGACGGATGCCACGGCCATCGCCGCGGCGGTGCGTGGTGCCCTGCCCGAGGGCGCGCAGCTGCTCGGCTTCACCCCCGAGGCCGTCGGCACCGCGGTGCGCCGTGCTCTGGTGACGGCCCCCGGCTGGAACGACTTCGACTGGGAGATCGTGCACGAGAAGGCGGTCTCTCCCCGCATGAACCTCGCGCTCGACGAGGTGCTCACCTCTCGCGTGGGCGAAGGACGCCGTCGCCCGACGCTGCGCATCTGGGAATGGGACCAGTCGGCCGTCGTCATCGGCTCGTTCCAGTCGTACCGCAACGAGGTCGACCCCGAGGGCGCTGCCCGTCACGGCTTCGACGTCGTCCGCCGCATCTCGGGCGGAGGCGCGATGCTCATGGCCGCGGGGCAGATCATCACATACTCGCTGTACGTCCCGGCATCCCTCGTGCAGGGCATGACCTTCGCCGACTCCTATGCCTTCCTCGACGACTGGGTGCTGCAGGCGCTGCGTTCGCTCGGCATCGACGCGATCTATCAGCCGCTCAACGACATCGCGAGCTCGTCGGGCAAGATCGGCGGCGCCGCGCAGAAGCGTCTCGCGAACGGGGGAGTGCTGCACCATGCGACGCTCTCGTACGACATCGACGGTCAGATGATGACCGAGGTGCTGCGCATCGGCCGCGAGAAGCTCAGCGACAAGGGCACCACGTCGGCGGCGAAGCGGGTCGATCCGTTGCGCAGCCAGACCGGCCTCGCGCGGGCCGAGATCATCGAGCGCTTCAAGGACACGTTCCGCTCGCTGACCTCCGCCGAAGACGGCGCGATCACCGCCGACGAGTACGCCGATGCCGAGGCGCTGGTGGAGTCGAAGTTCGCCACCGACGCGTGGCTGCAGCGGGTTCCGTGACCGATCCCGCGCCTGAGCCGGAGGCTGCCCCGGAGAGGCCCGCCGATCCTGCTCCCGTTGATCCTGCTCCCGCTGATCCTGCTCCCATTCGCGGCGATGTCTCGATCCTCCAGGGCGACAATCTCGCCGCAGCGGCGACTCTTCCGTCTGCGTCTTTCACGCTCGTCTACCTCGATCCGCCGTTCAACACGGGTCGCGCGCAGGAGCGGCAGGTGGTCACCGCCCGTCGCACGTTCACCACTCAGCATGAGACTGACGCCGAGGGTGTCGAAGACCCGGAATCCCGCGGATCGGATGCCGCCGCAGCCCCCGTCGTGCTGAATTGTGAACCGGCGACGGCGCACTCCGAGGTGCGGCACGGGTTCCACGGCCACGCGTACGAGCGGGTGCGCGGCATGCTGCGCACCTACGACGACCGCTTCGACGACTACGGCGCCTTCTTGATGCCCCGGCTCGAGGAGGCGTGGCGGCTGCTCGCCGACGACGGCACGCTGTACCTGCACCTCGACTACCGCGAGGCGCACTACGCCAAGGTCATGCTCGATGCGGTGTTCGGCCGCGACTGCTTCCTCAACGAGCTCATCTGGGCATACGACTACGGCGCGAAGTCGCGTCGCCGCTGGCCCACCAAGCACGACACGATCCTCGTGTACGTGAAGAACCCGCGCGAGTACGTGTTCAACGCCGACGACATCGACCGCGAGCCGTACATGGCTCCGGGTCTGGTCACGGCCGAGAAGGCCGCCCGCGGCAAGCTGCCCACCGACGTGTGGTGGCACACGATCGTGCCGACGACCGGGCGTGAGAAGACCGGATACCCGACGCAGAAGCCCGAGGGCATCCTGCGGCGCATCGTGCGTGCATCGAGCCGCCCCGGCGACCGCGTGCTCGACCTCTTCGCCGGCAGTGGCACGACCGGCGCCGTCGCCTCGGCTCTCGGCCGCGACGCGGTGCTCGTCGACGACAATCCCGAAGCGGTGCGCGTGATGACCGAGCGGATGCCGCACGCCGAGGTCACGCGCGTCGGCGAGTAGCGCACGTACGAGGCCGTTCTTCGCAGGCACGTCGGCCGGAAGGCTGCGCGATAGGGTCGAAGCATGCGACGTATCCGGGGGGTTGTCGTCATTGCGTTAGCGGTGGCATTGGTGGGCTGTGCGGGGCAGGAGGGGGAGCAGGATCCTGCATCGGTCGACGCGATGCTCGAGGTCGAGAAGGTTCCCGGCGTCCTCGTCGCGCCGTACGAGAATCTCGTGCAGATCGATCCCGCCGCGCCGGAGGACGAGATCGTGACGACGGCGCTCGCGGTGCGCGACATCGTCGATGGGATGGGTGAGGACCGTCCGCGCGAACTCGCCATCGTCGCCGTGTATCCGGGTGACCCCTACGTGGATACGAAGTTCAGCACGACCACCTACGACGACCCCGATCGCTTCGCGGATGACGTTCGCCTGTGGGCGAGATTCCTCGACGACGGGTTCACCGAGGTCAGCTACGTCACGGCCACGGAAGGTGTGGGCCCCGGCACGCTGGCGGTGTTCTCGGAGGATCCGGGCGACGCCGGAGTGACGATGGCCGAAGCCTACGGTGCGCTCGAACAGGCCGTGAGCGAGCCGCCCTACTCCGATGCTCCGCCGTCGCTGTACGCCTCCGTCGATCGCGCCTCGATCTCGAACAGGTCGGGCCGCGTCGAACTGGGCGAGGGATGGATCGAACTGAGCGAGGATCTCGCGAGTCTGGACTACCTGACGAGCGCGAGGATGAGCCTCAATCCCGATGTGACCTGGGTCTCTCTGACCGGCACCGCCGACCTCACGGCCGAGCAGACGGCGCAGATCATGGCTGCGCTCACGAACAGAGGAGTGCTCGGGCCCGCCGTGAATGTGATCTACACCAACGTCACGGCACTGCCGAAAGACGGTAAGACCACGCTGTACGGAGTGGCCGAATGAGCCGGCGTATCGCGGCCTTCGCCGCCGCTGCCGTTATCACCACGCTGCTGTTCACGGGGTGCGCGCCCCACTATGCGACCCCCGACGAACGATCGGAATCCTTCGCTGAGCCCGTGTCGGAAGCGGTGAACGAGCTCGATTCCGCCCCTGACGATGTGCAGGTCAGGTCGTCGTCCGACGGAATTACGCTCGAAGCCTTCCTGGGCGACATGTCGTACGACGAGACGCGAGCATTCATCGAGGATGCTCTGCCGATCGTCGAAGACTCGCCGCTCGGCACCATGCCCGTGCGCGTGGTTCTCAGACACATGCAGGAGGGTGCGGAGTCGGGGTCTGCAACGCTCGAGTGGTTGGGGTACGACCCCGAGCGAGCCGATCGCTACTTCGCCGCGGTGCAGGTGTGGCTCGACACTCTGGCAGACCCCGGGGTGCAGTTCGACGAACCTTTCCAGGTGCAAGCCGTCGCCGTCTTCGGCGAGATCAGCGTGAACGACGACCGGGATGTCGACGCCTACAGCGCCGAGGTCATAGCGCAGCTGGAGCAGGCCGGATACGTCGAGCCGAGGATCGTCGCCACCGCGCGGCCGGCGCCGTAGTGTCGGCAGCGAAGAGCCTCGCCGTGAGAGTGTGAGGGGCATGACCGAGTTCGTCGAGGTGCAGACCGCTGCCGGGCGCGTTCGAGGGCGCTGGCGCCCCACCACGGGAGGGCGCGGGGCTGCGCGCTCGGCCGCTTTTCTCGGCATCCCGTTCGCAGAGGCGCCGATCGGTGCACTGCGATTCCGGGCGCCCGTGTCGAAGGCGCCGTGGGAGGGCGTGCTCCATGCACTCGATTTCGCCGCCACCGCACAGCGCGGCGACCCCGGGGTGACGCTGATCCCCGAGCCGAGCGTCGAGGGCGACTCGACCCTGAACGTCAACGTCTTCACCCCCGACCCCGCGGCAGCAGGACTCCCCGTGCTCGTGTGGATCCACGGCGGCGGCTACTTCGCCGGTTCCCCCGCGAGCCCCTGGTACGACGGGCGCAACTTCAACCGAGACGGCGTCGTCACCGTCTCGATCTCGTACCGGCTCGGATTCGACGGCTTCGGCTGGATAGAGGATGCCCCGTCGAACCGCGGCGTGCGCGACTGGCTGCTCGCGCTCGAATGGGTGCAGCAGAACATCGCCTCGTTCGGCGGAGACCCCGGTCGTGTGACGATCGCCGGGCAGTCCGCCGGTGGCGGAGCCGTGCTCACGCTGCTCGGCATGGAGGCGGCGCAGCACCTGTTCCACGGGGTCTATGCGATCTCGGGAGCGCTCGGAGACGTGTCGGCGCCGCGGGCCGAGGCATTCGGACGAGCGCTCGCCGCGGCAGCGGGCGTCGACCCCACCGTGGCCGGTCTCTCGACCGTGAGTGAGGATCGTCTGCTCGCCCTGCAGAAGAAGGCGACCCAGCTCGGGCCGTCGTCGATGACCACCATGATCGATGAGGGTCTGCCACTCGGGCCGGTGATCGACGGCGACCTTCTCGTAAGTCCGACCCCTGAATCTCTGCGTGCCGGCGTCGGTGCCGACAAGCCGCTCGTGATCGGCGCCGCCGACGACGAGTTCACCATGGCGTTCACGGGCCGCGCTGCGAAGGCGCTCCGATGGGTGCCACAGGCGGCTCTTCTGAATCGGCTCGGGCTGCCGGGCAGCATCCGGGCCGAGTATCTCGCCGCGAACGCCGACGTCGCCCGTCTCGGCAAGGCGCGGCTCGCGGGGCGGGTGCTCACCGACCGGATGTTCCGCGCCACAGTGCCGCGCATCGCCGCCGACCGAGGTGACGCACCGACCTGGCTCTACCGGTTCTCATGGCCGTCCGGGCACTTCGGCTTCGCGGAGCACTGCCTCGACGTGCCCTTCTTCTTCGACTGCCTCGACGGCCCGTCGATGGAGGCGCTGGCGGGCCCGAACCCGCCGCAGCAACTCGCCGACGAGCTGCACGGTGCCGCCGTCGCCTTCGTCACCACGGGCGATCCGGGCTGGACGCCGCACCAGGGGGATGCCGGGATCGTGCGCGTCTACGACCGGCCCACCCGCGACGTCGCCGATGCGTACGCGTCGGTGAAGGCGCTGCTCTGACATCGGACGTCAAGAGGCGGTGCCGGTGGTCGGATCAGCCACGGGAGGAGCGTGCGCAGTGCATCACTGTGCACGTGCACGGTGCCGCGCTAGCCTGATCGCATGACGGTACACATCCCCAGCATCGAGACCCCGTTCCGACCGTTCCCAGACGACCGGTGGTCGGTGGATCCTGCCTCGGGCAGCATCAGTGTGTCGAGCATTGCGGGCACCGACATCTTCACCGACCCAGGCGGCGACGACGGCGGACAGGTCACGTCGTCGACGCTGCACAACGCAGCAACGCTTCTGACCGATGCGCCCGCCGGCGACTTCCAGCTCAGCGCGCGCGTCAGCGTCCGCTTCGCGGGCACGTTCGATGCCGGCGTGCTGTTCTTGCGTCACGACCGTGAGACGTGGGCGAAGCTCTGCTTCGAGTTCTCGCCGCGCGGGCAGGGCATGATCGTCAGCGTCATCAACAATCGTGTGTCCGACGACGCCAACGCCTTCACCGTCGACGGTGATCACGTGCACCTGCGTGTATCTCGGAAGGGGACGGTCTTCGCCTTCCACGCTTCCTTGGACGGCGAACGGTGGGAGCTGGTCCGCGCGTTCTCGCTCCCCAACGGCCACAAGTCGCTCGAGGTCGGATTCGAGGCGCAGTCGCCCCAGAGTGACGGCTGCGACGTCACTTTCGACGAACCCCGCCTCGTCGAGCGCTCGATCTCGGACTTCCGCGACGAGACGTGAACCACCGTTCAAGTCCGATCGATCGCAGGTCCATCCCGAACGAGCCTGTCCTCGCGTCCACCATGGCCGATGACCGGAGATCAAGGCATAGCTCGCCGCCGACCTCGTCCACGAGCGGCATCGCTATGCCGCCGCAATCCGGAGTACTGGATGACGGTGGGGGCGGGGCCCGCCAAACTGCGGCCGGCTAGGCCGAGCATGCGAGTGCCGAAAAGTCCGATGAGCGTCGCTGCGGGTGGCGAGGGAGACACTGCGAACGATCCGTACGGCCCCACATTGGCACGTGACGGCAGGCGCGGCTGGTGCTTGAGAGCCACAACCCGGGAGTTCGGGCTGCCCGTGACCGTTCTGCGTCCTAGGCGTGGATCGCTGGCGGGCCCCGGCGCGAGAGGATGGTTCGGTGCCGATCTCCTCCGACCGCCCGGATTGCTTCCTCCTGCCGGCCGCCGACGCTGCGGCGATCCGGACACGCCCGGATCAGCTTCACCTCGTAACGCCCGACAGCGGAACTGACGCGTCGGCGATCATCGAGAGCCATCGGTGAGCGCGCGCTGCCCGTGGCAGGAAAGATGCGGGGGGGGTCTCGTCCCGATCGCCGGCGGTCTTGTGCTCGCGGCCGTGGCCGTCGTGGCGGTCGCGTCGCTCCGACTACCGCTTCGGGATGCGGCCATCGCCGTCGGGCTGCTGTTCGTCTTGGGGGCGATCGTGTCCGCGGTCATCGCTTCGCGCCGGATACCGGCCGCTCCCGTCCCGAACCCCTTGCCATCCGTATTGATCCATCCCCTTGTGGCGGCTGGCGCCCCGGCGGATCTGCCCGCGCGTGACATCGCGTTCGCGTCGCAGGTCTTCGACGAGCGGGACCGCGCCGAGGCCGACCTCCGGAAGGCCCGCGCCGACGCGCAGCTCACCGACGAGGAACGATATGTCTCCCCTGGCGACCGGTCGACCTGGTACTTCGGCCCGGAGGACCTGCCCCGCCTCGAGCGCACAGCAGGCGACGCTCGTAGGCGGTCTCGTGATGTCGCCGGCAGGCTCGGCATCGTTCTCGGTGCGGACCCCGCGTAACTGATGGTGGCGAACGCGAAGATGGTGGTCGATCCGGCGTCACCGTCTCCGTCGTGCACCGATATGTTGGGTGATCGGAATCCCCTCGCCGACGGAAAGCAGAACCTCATGCGCGTCACCCCTCGGGTCTGGATCGGCCTCGCGATCTACGTCGGCTATGTCGCGGTGATCTTCGTCGTGTCGAAACTGAGCGGGGTGGCGTACACCGAGATCGGCACCTCGGCCGAGTTCACCTGGCGAGGAGCGGTGCTCGACCTCGCGGTCGGGGCGGTGCTGCTCGCCATCACCACGTGGCTTCTGGGGTGGTGGAAGCCGGCGCTGTTCGAGCGCAAGCGCTCGCACCACAAGTGGCCGATCTTCGTGCCCGCGATCATGCTCGTCGTCGCGGTGGCGAACCTGTTCAACACCGACTGGTCGAAGTTCGACGCGTCATTCCTGCTGTCGCTGCTCGCCCTCGGCCTCGCCGTCGGATTCTGCGAGGAGCTGATGTCACGGGGGCTCTTGCTGACGGCCCTCCGCTCACGCCTCTCCGAGGTGTGGGTGTGGCTGCTCACGTCTCTTCTGTTCGGTGGGATGCACATCATCAATGCCGCGCTGGGCGCGCCCGTGGGGCCCACGCTCGGACAGGTGGTGCTCGCCGCGATGTCGGGCACGTGCTTCTACATCGTGCGTCGGGTGACCGGGTCGCTCATCTGGGCCATGGCTCTGCACGGCCTCTGGGATGTCTCGGTGTTCGCGGTCGGCTTCGCCCCGCTCGGCACCGCATGGGCGGCGTTCCTGAGCCCGGTGATCGGCATCCTCGCGGTCGCCGTCGTCTACTGGGTGATCAAGGGCGCGGATGAGAAGCCGGCCGTCGCAGCGACGGCGGCAGCATCCGCGCGAGCCTGAGTCGGAGCGGAGGTACGTCGAGAGGGCGTGGCGGAGTCGTTGAATACTGGTGCGGCGTGCGTTCCTGAGTAATAGTGGATGCATCACGATCAGCCCGTAGCCGAAAGGCGCGGGCTGATTTTCTTTTGAGGGATCGCGTGGTCACACCCCCGCGCGTCAGGCGATGTAGATCTTGCGCAGCGTCTCGGTGACGGTCCACACCGTGCGCTGGCCCGCGGCCAGGCGTACGACCGACCCGGGGTCGACCTCGATCGCGGGCAGCGCCGGCTCGACGAACTCGATGCGGGCGTGACCTGAGAGCACGACGAAGACCTCGTCGACCTCGGTGTCGGATGCCGTGCCCGGCGTCATCTCCCAGATGCCGATCTCGATCTCGCCGAGGGTCGCCAGTGCATGCGTCGCGGTGGTCGGCCGGCCGATCAGCACCTCGTCGGCGGGCAGCGGTGCGTGCGCGAGCGGCAGGGCCGCAGCATCCACTCCGGTCCCAGCAGCGAGCTCGCTCATGAGTCGAAGCCCATGCCGACGGCGTCGAGCGTCTTGAGGAAGAGGTTGCGCTTGCCCTCATTGTGATCGGCCCGGTTCATCGCCGCGCGCACGAGGTTGACGCCGATCGAGGCGACGGGCTCTGGGGGGAACGGGATCGGCTTCTCGCGCACCATCGCGAGCTCGGTGCGCTCGGTCGGCTCGCCCGACAGCTTGTCGAGCATGACGTCGGCGGCGAATCGCGCGGCGCCGACGCCGAGGCCGGTGAATCCGGTGGCGTAGGTCACTCGTCCCTTGCGGGCGGTGCCGAAGAACGCGCAGAAGCGGCTCGACGAGTCGATCGCTCCGGCCCAGCGGTGCGTGAACCGCAGGCCCTCGAGCTGCGGGAACGTCGTGAAGAAGTGCGAGGCCAGCTTGCGGTGGCTCTCGGCGCGGTCCTCGTATTCGGGGCGCACCTTGCCGCCGAAGTGGTACACCGCGTCGTAGCCGCCGAAGAGGATGCGGTTGTCGGCCGTGAGCCGGTAGTAGTGGAACTGATTGGCGCTGTCGGCCAGCCCCTGGCGGTTCGACCACCCGATCGAGTCGAGCTGCTCGTCGGTCAGCGGCTCCGTCATCAGCACGTAGTCGTAGACCGGAACGGTCATCAGGCGGTTGCGCTTGAGCAGCGAGGGGAAGACGTTGGTGGCGAGAGCCACGGCATCCGCTCGTACCTTCCCGCCGTCCCGCGTGACGAGCGTGATCGCGCTCGACCCGTCGCCGACGATCTCGCGCACCAGTGAGTGCTCATAGATCTCGACGCCCAACTCGACCGCGACGCGGGCCAGCTCGAGACCGAGCTTTGCCGGGTGCACGAGGGCGCATGCGTCGCGCTCCCAGGCGCCGGCGAGGAACGTGTCGGAGTGCACCTCGGCCTGCACGGCCTCGCGGTCGAGAAAGCCCTCCTCCTCGCGCAGCCACTCCACCTGGTGCGGCTCGACGGCCACGGCCAGCTGACCGGTGCGCTCGAAGTCGACATCCATGTCGTAGCGCTTCACGGTGCGTTCGATGCCGTCGAGGTTCTCGATACCCAGCTCTTCGAGGCGATCGATCTCGTCGGGCCAGCGGGTCAGGCCGTTCTCGTGTCCGTGCGTGAGGCTCGCCTCGCAGAATCCGCCGTTGCGGCCGGATGCCGCCCACGCGATGCGCGACGCCTCGAGCAGCACGACGCGTCGCTGCGGGTCGCGCTCCTTGGCCCGCACGGCGGTCCAGAGCCCGGCATACCCGCCGCCGACGATGGCGAGGTCGGCCGTGATGCTCTCGGTGAGGGCCGGGTGTGAGACGCGCTCGACGTCGTCGAGCCAGAACACGCTGAAGGCGGTGTCGCGCAGCGAGGCGTCGATCACTGCATCCGCGGGGCGGCGACGTTCGAAGACCGTGGTTCCCATGATCACTCCGTGTTTCCGGGCCCGCGCCTCAGCGCGTGCCCCAGTTGTAGAGGTCTTTGTAGAGGCCGGCGTAGAGCAGGCTCTCGGTGTGCGTGATGCCCGGAATCGTGCGGATGCGGGTCGCGATCAGGTCGAGCAGATGACTGTCGCTCTCGCACACGGCCTCGACGAGGATGTCGAAGGTGCCGAGCGTGACGACGACGTAGGCGAGCTCAGTGATCTTCGTCAGCTCTTCGGCGATGAGCCTCGGGTCGCCGGTGACACGGATGCCGATCATCGACATGCGGTTGAAGCCGAGCTGCATCGGGTCGGTCACCGCGACGATCTGGATGATGCCCGCCTCGGTCATCCGCTGCACGCGCTGACGCGCAGCCGCTTCGCTGAGCCCCACCTCTCGGCCGATCTCGGCATAGGGCCGACGTCCGTCCTCCTGCAGCAGCTCGACGATCCGCTTCGAGATGTCGTCGAGTACGGGCTGCTTCGATGTGGCGCTCATGTGTCGATATTGACAGGATCCTGCCCGTGAAGCAACTGATTCCATCGTTTGAATCAGAAGACTCTTCTGTATTCGTGATCCGGTCGCTAACATGGCCGTCATGGCCACAGAACTGCTTCAGAACTTCATCGGCGGGCAGTACGTTCCCGTGAGCGGGCAGGGGCGGATGCCGCTCATCGACCCCGTGAACGAGGAGACCTACGGAGAGCTGCCCGTTTCCGACACCTCTGATGTGGATGCCGCGTACGCCGCCGCATCCGCCGCGTTCCCGATCTGGCGTGACACGACGCCGGCCGACCGGCAGCTGGCGCTCTTCCGCATCGCCGACGAGATGCAGGAGCGCGCCGAGCAGTTCGCCGACCTCGAGTCGAAGGACACCGGCAAGCCGCGCGCGAGCCTCGTGACCGACGAGATCCTGCAGTCGATCGACCAGCTGCGGTTCTTCGCCGGTGCCGCCCGCAGCCTCGAGGGGCGCGCAGCGGGGGAGTATCTCGCCGGACACACCTCGTTCGTGCGCCGCGAGCCGATCGGCGTGATCGGTCAGGTCACGCCCTGGAACTACCCGCTCAACATGGCTGTGTGGAAGATCGCCCCCGCGCTCGCCGCAGGCAACACGGTCGTGCTGAAGCCCGCCGAATCGACGCCGCTGACGACGCTCCTGCTCGCCGAGATCGTCGCGCTGCACACGCCCGCCGGCACGCTCAACGTCGTGCTCGGCGACCGCGACACGGGGGTCGCTCTGGTCGAGCACCCGACCCCGCAGATGGTCGCGATCACCGGGTCCGTCCGCGCAGGCATGGCCGTCGCCCGGTCGGCGGCGAACGACGTCAAGCGCGTGCACCTCGAGCTCGGCGGCAAGGCGCCGGCGATCGTCTACCCCGACGCGAACCTCGACAAGGCGGCATCCGGCATCGTCACCGGAGCGTTCTTCAACGCGGGGCAGGACTGCACGGCAGCCACGCGAGTGCTCGTGCACTCGTCGGTGCACGACGAGTTCGTCGCGGCACTGGTCGAGAAGGCGAAGACGGATGCCCGCACGGGCGCCCCGCACGAAGAAGGAGTGCTCTACGGGCCCCTCAGCAGTGCGGCCCAGCTCGCCCAGGTGCAGGGCTTCGTCGACCGTCTGCCCGCGCACGCCACCGTCGAGACCGGCGGTCGGCGACAGGGAGACACGGGCTACTTCTTCGAGGCGACCATCGTGTCGGGTCTGCATCAGGACGACGAGGCGGTGCAGGGCGAGATCTTCGGCCCGGTGCTGACCGTGCAGTCGTTCGACACCGACGAGCAGGCGCTCGAGATGGCGAACGATGTGCCCTACGCGCTCGCCTCGTCGGTGTGGACGACAGATCACGCCCGCGCGATGCGCTTCTCGCGGGATCTCGACTTCGGGTGCGTGTGGATCAACACCCACATCCCGTTCGTGTCCGACATGCCGCACGGCGGATTCAAGCACTCGGGCTACGGCAAGGACCTCTCGCAGTACGGCTTCGACGACTACACGCGCATCAAGCACGTGATGTCGGCTCTCGACTGAGAGCCAGGGGTCAGGAGGCGGCGAGACGCTTGACCCTGCGGTGCTCCCGCAGGCTCAGGTCCGGCCGCTCCTCGACCTTGCTCGCGCCGTCGGCCTCCCAGCCGCGGCGCGCGTAGAACGCGTCGGCGCGCTCGTTGCCGTCGAGCACCCACAGGTAGGCGCGCGTGTGCCCAGCGCTCAGGATGCGCCGCTCGGCGGCGTCGAGCAGCGCGCGTCCGACACCTGTCGACCACTCGGCCGGGTCGGCGTAGATCCCGTAGACCTCGCCGTCGTCTGCTCCCTCCTCCTCGCGCCCCGAGCCGAAGGACGTCCAGCCGACGATCTCGCCCTCACGTTCGGCGACCAGGATGCCGAGGCTGGTGGGCAGCGGGTTCACGAAGATACGACGCCAGCCCTCGGCGCGTTCGGAGATCGAGAGCCGGTCGAGAGTCTCCTGGTCGATCAGCCCGCGATACGCCGCCTGCCAGGAGCGCACATGCACACCGGCGATCTGATCGGCGTCGTCGATCACTCCGTCACGGATCAGCACTGTCGTCATCCGACCACTCTACGAGCGCGTTCGAATGCATGTCAGAACCACTCGACCGGTGAGACACGATGTGTCATGCTGGGCGCACGTCGAATCCGGGGGGATCATCATGGCAAGACCACTGGCGGGCCCGCAGACCCTCTTACGCACCCTCAACGGTCGGGCGATCCTCGAGACGCTCGCCCGTCGAGGGCCGCTCACGCGAAACGAGCTCGTCACCGAGACCGGGCTCTCCCGCACCGCAGTGACGCAGGTGCTGCGGATGCTCGAGAGCGCGTCGGCCGTGGCCCCGGCCGGCGTCGATCGCGAGACGCGGGGACCCGCAGCCGGACGCGTGGCCTTGCATCCCCAGCTCGGACTCGCTGCCGCCGTGCACGTCGACGGGCATGCCGCCCACGTCGTTCTCGTCGACCCGACCGGCGCGGTGCGCGCGGAGCATCACGCGGCGTTCCCGGTGCGGGGAGATCGGGTGGAGCACATCGTCGATCTCGTCACCGCCTGCCGGCGAGTGGTCGCCGGACCCCTCGAGCTCGTGGTGGTCGGCATCCCTGGCATCGTCTCGGCAGACGGCGGCATCCGCGACGACCAGGGCCCAGACGGGGGTGCGTTCAAGAACGCGCTCTCGGAGCGTCTCGCCTGCCCGGTGCGCGTCGAGAACGACGTCAATCTGGCGGCTCTCGCCGAGCTGACCGCGGGCACCGGCGCAGATCTCGCGAGCTTCGCGCTGCTGCTGCTCGATGACGGACTCGGAGCGGGCATCGTGATCGACGGCATCCTGCACCGCGGGTTCTCGGGCGTCGCGGGCGAGGTCATGTACCTCCCGCAGACCCCTCTGCCCGTCGGCGCCCCCGTGCTCGGCGACGACGTGGTGCGCGACCTCGCACTCGGCAACGGCCGCGACCCCGAGCTCACGATCGATCAGCACCTCGAATCGGCGGCAGCCGGCGACCCTGCCGCGATCGCGATGGCCACCGAGATGGGGCGCCGCCTCACCCTCGTCGCCGGGAGCATCGCACTCGTGCTCGACCCCGAGGCGTTCATCCTCAGCGGATCCGCCGCGCACCCCGCGATGCTCGACGCCGTCGCCGACTACGCCGAGCAGCTCGCGCCTCAGCTGCCGCTGCGATTCGTCGTGTCGTCCTTCGGGCCCGAGGCGCCGCTGGTGGGGGCTGCAGGAGAGGCGGCATCCGCCCTTCGCGCGACCGTCTTCTCGCGCCTTCTCCCGAGATCGGACAGGAGCGGCAGATGATCTCCGACCTCGCCGACCGGCTCGGACTCCCGCCAGGAGCTCGAGCCGTGATCATCAACGCCGACGACTTCGGCATGTGCCACGCGGCCAACACCGCGATCGTGCAGCTGCTGGATGCCGGGCACATCGACTCCACGACGGTGATGGTGCCGTGCGCTTGGGCGCCGGAGGCTATGGCCTTCGCCGCCGCGCGCACCGACCTCGACATCGGCGTGCACCTCGTGCTCACCAGCGAGTGGACCGACTACCGCTGGCGCCCGCTCACCGGCACGGGAACGAGTCTGGTGGATGCGGCCGGATACTTTCCGGCGGGTGCCCTGGAGGTCGAAGAGCATGCGTCGACCGACGATGTCGCCGCCGAGATCGCTGCCCAGCTGCAGGCGGCGCTGGATGCCGGGGTCGACGTCACCCACCTCGACAACCACATGGGGTCGGTCTACGGGCTGCTGACGGGGCGTGACTTCCTGCGACCGGTGTTCGAGCTCGCCGCACGCCACGGACTGCCGTTCCGGCTGCCGCGGAGCATGGAGGGCACCGGCACCGACGTCGCCCTGCAGTCGAAGCTCACCGAGGCCTCCGCGGCGGCGGATGCCTTCGGCGTCGAGATCATCGACCGGCTGTGGAGCCATCCGTTCGAAGAGGTGCCCGGCGAGTCGTACGAGCAGGTGCGCGACGGCTTCATCGCACTGCTGCGAGCCGTGCCCGCCGGTGTGACGGAGATCTACCTGCATCCGATGGTCGACGACGACGAGCTGCGCGCGGCCGTCGACTACGCCGCCGTCAAGCGGGGGCACGAGCTGCGCCTGCTCTCGGACCCTGCGGTGCTGCAGGCGATCGCTGACGAGGGACTGGTCCGGCTGGGGTGGCGCGACCTGCGCGACCTGCAGCGGAGAGAGAGCGTATGAGTTCGCTGACGACGCGTCTGCGCGACCGACGGTTGGATGCCGTGCCCACGAGGGCGCAGGCGATCGCGTTCGGAGCATCCGGATTCCCGACCCAGCTCATGGCGCAGACGTTCTCGGCGTTCGTCGTCTACTTCTATGTCACGCGCCTCGGCGTCGAGCCGACCTGGGTGGCTGCAGCGATGATCGCGCACGGCGTGCTGAACGCGGTGCTCAACCCCGTGGTCGGCGCGGTGTCCGACCGCATCCGCACGCCGTGGGGCCGCCGCATCCCCTGGATCGGTCTCGGCATCGTGCCGCTCGTCGTGGCGTTCGCGCTGGTGTGGATGCCACCGGAGTTGCCCGCCGCAGGTCTCATCGTCTGGTTCCTGGTCGTCGTCGCGGTCTACGACATCGCTTTCGTTGTCGTGGTGCTGAACATCTCGGCGCTGTTCCCCGAGATCTTCCGCACCACCGAAGAGCGTGCCCGGGGCAACGTCCCGCGCCAGATCTTCGCGATCCTCGGAATGGTGCTGGGCACCGCGGGCGCGCCCGCGCTGTACGGGTCGATCGGATGGCCGGGCATGGCCATCGTGCTCTCGGCCGTCTGCCTGGTGCTGCTCGTGTGGTCGTTCTTCGGCGGCATGATCGAGCGCCAGGTGCCGGAGGCGGCATCCGAGGCGATGCGCTGGAGCGACCAGCTGAAGTACACGTTCGCGAACCGGGCGTTCGTGCCCTACGTGCTCGGCTCGCTGTTCATCCAGACGGCGATCGCCGTGATCCTCGCGGCGATCCCGTTCTACGTGCGGTACTCGCTGGGGGCGCCCGAGGGCGAGGGCAGCCTGCTGCTCGGCGCCATCTTCGTCACCGCGATCCCGTCGATCGTGCTGTGGAGCGCGGTCGTGCGGCGCACTTCACCGCGCTCGGCACTGCTGTGGAGCGTCGCGGTCTTCGGCATCGCGATGCTCGGCTTCCTGCTGCCCTCGAACGTGCTGGCGGCGGCACTCGTCGGCGTCGCGGTGGGAGTGGGCGTCGGCGGTCTGCTGCAGCTGCTCGAGGTGGTGCTCGCCCAGATCATCGATGAGGATGCCACGCGCACAGGCCACCGACGAGAGGGTGCCTACTTCGGGGTCAACGGCTTCGTGGTGCGCGGTTCCGTCGTGCTGCAGGCCGTCGTCGCGGCGGTGGTGCTGACGGCATCCGGCTTCGATGCGTCACTGGGCGATGCGCAGCCCGAAGCGGTCGACGGCGGCATCCGCGTGATGGTCGCTGTCGTGCCGATGGTCTTCGCCGCCCTCGCCTGGCTCTGCTTCTGGCTCTACCCGATTCGCACCAGAGACCTCTGAGGCCGCACGTTTCGTCTCGCTGCGCTCGCTCGACGACCGGGGCTGCAGATCAGGAGGCGGACTGACGCGCCTCCCAGCCCGTCCGCACCATCTCATCGACCGAGTACCGCATCTTCCAGTCGAGGTCGCGGGCGGCGAGTTCGCCGGTGGCGACGATGCGGTCGGGGTCGCCGGCACGGCGGGGGCCGATCTCGGGCGTGAAGTCGATGCCGGTGACGCGTGCCACGGCATCCATGATCTGCTTCACGCTCAGGCCGTCGCCGGAGCCGAGGTTGTAGGCCGCCTCGATCGACTCGCCCGCTGCGAGGCGCTTCGCCGCAGCCACGTGGGCGGCGGCGATGTCGCCGACGTGCACGTAGTCGCGCACGTTCGTGCCGTCTTCGGTGTCGTAGTCGTCGCCGTTGATGCGCGGGGTCTTGCCGGCGATCAGCGCCTCGAAGACGATCGGGAACAGGTTGTGCGGGCTGACGTCGTAGACGGTCGGGTCAGCGGATCCGACCACGTTGAAGTAGCGCAGCGACGTGTGGCGCAGCGGGGTCGCCGAATCGGCGGTCGCGATCGCCTGGTCGCGCAGCAGCCATTCGCCGATGAGCTTGGATTCGCCGTACGGGCTCGCGGGCTTCTTGGCGGTGTCCTCGACGACCAGCGCGACATCAGGGGTGCCGAAGACGGCGGCCGAGGAGGAGAACACGATGTTGCCGACGCCCGCGGCCTCCATCGCCTCGAGGATCACGCGGGTGCCTTCGACGTTCTGCGCGTAGGTGTGCAGCGGGCGCTGCACAGAGACACCGGCGTACTTGAACCCGGCGACGTGGATGACGCCCTCGGCGCCGTGGTCGCGGAGCGTCTTCTCGACGAGGTCGCGGTCGAGGATCGAACCCTGCACGAACGGCACGCCCTCGGGCACGAACGACGCGACGCCGCTCGAGAGGTCGTCGAGGATGACGGGTGCGAGCCCCGCATCCGCCAGTGCGCGTACGACGTGCGAGCCGATGTATCCGGCGCCGCCGGTCACGATCCAGGACATGGTGCTCCTCAGGTGGTGGAGAGTTCAGTATTTCAGGGCGGGCCCGCTGAGCCTGACCGCGTCAGGCGTCGCGGTGCGCGCCGGCCGAGGGGGTGACGGTGAAGATCACCGGAGCGGTGAAGGAGGATGCTGCGAACGCCGCGTTCACGGCATCCGTCACGTGCTGCACGGCATCCTGCTCGATCAGCGCGATGGCCGCGCCGCCGAAGCCGCCGCCGGTCATGCGGGCACCGATCGCACCGGCGGCGAGGGCGGCCTCGACCGCGGTGTCGAGCTCGGGCACCGAGATCTCGAAGTCGTCCCGCATGGAGGCATGCGAGGCGACGAGCAGGTCGCCGATCGCGCGGGCTCCCTCTTCGCGCAGCACGCGCACGGTGTCGAGCACGCGCTGGTTCTCGGTGACCACGTGGCGCACCCGACGGAAGGTCACGTCGTCCATGAGCTCCTCGGCACGCGGCAGGTCGTCGACCGAGACGTCGCGCAGGCTCGGCACGCCCATGATCGCCGCTCCTCGCTCGCAGGCGGCGCGGCGCTCGCCGTAGCCTCCGGTCGAGTGGGCGTGCTTGACGCGCGTGTCCATCACGAGGATCGCGAGGCCGGCTTCGGCGATGCCGACGGGCACGAGGTTGGCGTCGAGCGAGCGGCAGTCGAGGAAGATCGCCGCGTCGGGCTCGCCGAGCATCGAGGCCATCTGGTCCATGATTCCGGTCGGGGCGCCGACGGCCTCGTTCTCGGCACGACGGCCGACCCGGGCGAGAGCGATGCGGTCGAGACCGGCCTCCCACAGCTCGTTGAGAGCGGATGCCGTGGCTCCCTCGATCGCGGCGGACGACGAGAGCCCCGCGCCGACGGGCACGTCGGAGGCGATCGCGATGTCGAGGCCGGCGCCGGTGATGACCGCGTCGGAGGCGCCCTCGGCCTGGCGCAGCGCCCACGCGACGCCGAGGGGATAGGCGGCCCACTCGGGCACTGCCGGTGCCTTGCCGGTCGGAGTGGGGAAGAGCTCGGCGAGCTCGTCGATGGCGACCTCGACCGGCTCGTCGGCGAAGGTCGAGGCGACGCGGATGCGGCGGTCGTCACGGGGGCCGACGGCTGCGACGGTGCGGTGCGGGATCGCGAACGGGAGCACGAATCCGTCGTTGTAGTCGGTGTGCTCGCCGATGAGGTTCACACGGCCGGGGGCCGACCAGACGCCGGCGGGTGCACAGCCGGTGAGCTCGGTGAAGAGGGCGGTCGCGGCGTCGTCGGTGGTGGTCATGCGGATGCCTCGTCTGCGGTGTCGGTGCTGTCTGTCGGTGCGGTGTCGGCGCTCTGTGCGTGCGCGGCGTCTGCGGTGTCGGCCGCGTGCGCGGCGTCTGCCTTCGCGATGGCCTCGCGGATGCGGGCGGCGCCCTGTTCGGGGGTGACCTCGGCGGCCCAGGCCCACATCGCGGCCTCGGAGCCGGCGAGGAACTTGAGCTTGTCGGCGGCACGGCGCGGGCTCGTCAGCTGCAGGTGCAGGCGCACGCTGTCACGACCGACGTTGACCGGGGCCTGGTGCCAAGCGGCGATGTAGGGGGTCGGGGTGTCGTAGAGCGCGTCGACGCCGCGCAGCAGGCGCAGGTAGAGAGGGGCGAGCTCGTCGCGCTCGGCATCCGTCGTCTCGGCGAAGTCCGCGACGTGGCGGTGCGGCATGAGGTGCACCTCCAGCGGCCAGCGGGCGGCGAAGGGCACGAACGCGGTCCAGTGCTCGCCGCGGAAGACGACGCGCTCGGATGCCTGCTCGGACTCGAGGATGTGCTGGAAGAGCTCGGGCGCCGTGCGGTCGATCGACTCGAGCACGCGGGTGGTGCGCGGCGTCACGTAGGGGTAGGCGTAGATCTGTCCGTGCGGGTGCGGGAGCGTGACCCCGATCGCTTCGCCGCGGTTCTCGAACGGGAAGATCTGCTCGATGCCCGGCAGCTTCGAGAGGGCGGCTGTGCGGTCGGCCCAGGCCTCGATGACCGTGCGGGCGCGTGTGACGGACTGCGTGCCGAAGGATCCGGTGTGCTCGGGGCTGAAGCACACGACCTCGCAGCGGCCGACCGAGGTGCGGGTGCGGCCGAGCCCGAGGGCTGAGAGGTCGTCGAGCCCGCGGGGAGGGTTGCTCGCCTCGGGGGCGATGCCGGTCGCCTCGGCCAGGGCGGGGCCGAAGGCGGGGGAGCGGTTCTCGAACACCGCGACGTCGTAGAGCGAGGGAACCTCCGACGGGTTGGTCGGCGACTGCGGGGCCAGCGGGTCGGCGTCGGCGCTGGGCATCATGACGCGGTTCTGGCGGTTCGCGGCGACCGTGATCCAGTCTCCCGTGAGCACGTCGAGGCGCATCGTGGCGGTCTCGCCCCGAGGGTCGAGGGTGCGGGAGTCGACCGCGCGCTCTTCGCCGAGCGTCGTGTCGGGGTCGTCGAAGTAGATCAGCTCGCGGCCGTCGGCGAGCGTGGTCGCGCGCTTCGTGATTCCGGCGGCGAGGGTCTCGGTGCGCATCTCAGCAGAGTCGATCGTGTTCACGTAAACATGGTACGCACATCGCCGTGGTAACGTCAACATTGCTGAGTTGCGAACGCGAGATGGGGGTGCCTGCGGTGGATGACGACCTCCCGCGCGACCCCAGCCGGCCTCGGCGTCGGCGCCCCTCGTCGGGCCGTGTGTCGATGGCGATGGTCGCCTCCCGCGCCGGGGTCTCAGGCCAGACGGTCTCGCGCGTCGTCAACGACAGCCCCCGCGTCGACCCGATCACCCGCGAGCGCGTCGAGAAGGCCATGGTCGAGCTCGGATACCGGCCGCACCGAGCAGCGCGCGCGCTGCGCACAGGCCGCTCGCAGACCATCGGACTCGTCGTCACCACGCTCGCGACGGTGGGCAACTCGCGCATGCTGCAGGCCACGGCCGAGGCCGCTGCCGAGCGTGGCTATGCCCTCACCCTCGTGACCGCGGGCGAGAACGTCGCCGACGCGTTCGAGCGCCTCGCCGAGCAGGAGGTCGACGGCGCGATCGTGCTGAACGAGGCCTCAGCCCTGGTGCCGGCGGCCGAGCGGCCGGCCGGACTGCGGCTCGTGGTCGTCGACGCCCCGGGGGCGGCCGACCTCGCCGTCGTGCACAGCGACCATGTCGGCGGCGCCGCCGCAGCGACCGCGCACCTGCTGAGCCTCGGACACGAGACCGTGCACCATCTCGCGGGCCCCGCAGATTCGTTCGCCGCGGCCGAGCGCGAGCGCGGCTGGCGTGAGACCCTTCTCGCGGCTGGCGTCGAGCCGCCGATGGTCGTCCGTGGTGATTGGTCTGCTGAGGCAGGGTTCGCTGCGGGCGACGCGCTGGGCGCAGCATCCGCCGTGTTCTGCGCCAACGACCAGATGGCGCTGGGGCTGCTGCGCGCGCTCGCCCAGGCGGGGCGCCGGGTTCCGGAGGACGTCAGCGTGATCGGCTTCGACGACGTGCCGGATGCCGCCAACTACCGCCCGCCGCTCACCACGATCCGTCAGGATTTCACCGCTCTCGCGCACCGCGCCGTCGACCTGCTCGTCGCCGAGATCGAGGGCACGCCGGGCGCCGGAGCATCCGCAGTCGTGCCGACGCTCCTGGTCGAGCGCTCCAGCACCCGCTGAGGTCAGGCCGGAGGCGCCGACGATTCCCTGGCGTGCATCGTCGGGCTCAGCGACACCCGATGCACCGGACGTGACGGGTCGGCGATGCGCTTGGCGAGAAGGTCGATCGCTGCGGCGCCGACGGCGGCACGCGGAGGGCTGACCGCGCTGAGTGCGGGGGTGAAAAGCTGAGCGACCTCGTCGTCGTAGGCGACGACCGAGAGGTCTTCGGGCACCGAGAGCCCGCGGTTGAGTGCGATGTCGATGAACGCCATGGCCTCGGGGTCGGAGTGGATGAGCAGCCCCGTCACCCCGGCGTCGAGCGCCTTGTCGATGGCCGCGTTGACGGCGGTCGCGAAGCCCGGCCCGTTGCGGTCGGGGAAGAGGCTCTCGAAGTGGTCGGCCGGCGCGAGTCCGAGCTCCTCGCAGGCCGTCGCCCATCCGGTGACGATCTTGCGGCCGGTGGGAGACTCCCGCGACAGGATGAGGCCGATGCGGCGGTGGCCGAGGCTGGCGAGGTGGCGTGCGGCGAGCACCGCTCCCAGGGCGTGGTCGGTCGTGACGTTCTCGACGGGCGCGCGGTCGGGGAGCACCACGGCGTCGCGCTCGACGAACACCGCCGGGATGCCGGAGGCGTCGAGCCACTGCACCACGTCCTGCGCGTGGGTCACATCGGGGTTGGGCGCGACGATCAGTCCGCGGATGTCGTCGGCGGCGATGAGGCGCTCGAGCACCGGGCGTTCGTCCTGCAGCTCGTACGAGGCTCCGCGCAGCACCAGTCGAAGTCCGCGCTTGCGTGCCTCGGCCTCCATGCCCCGCACGACACCGGGCCAGTAGTACGCGAGCGACGGCACCAGCACACCGATCGCGCCGCCGACCTGCGCGGGCACCGGCTCGTCGACGCGCGCAGCCTCGGCTGGCACCGCCCCACCGTGCACGCGCTCGAGACGCCCTTCCTCCTCGAGCTGCTGAAGGTCGCGACGCAGCGTCACGGGCGCGACTCCGAGCTCTTCGGTCAGGCGCGAGACCCGCACGATCCCGTCGCGTTCGAGGGCGGCGAGGATGTGCGCGTGACGCGCGGGCGCCAGCGGAGCGTGCTGCTGATCGGTCATCGGTCGTCCTCGCTGTCACCCGTCCCCGGGGTGGCGTCGTCTCTTTCTACCGTGATCCACGCACGATCGTGCGCGCTCACGTCCAGTTCGATGCGGGTGAGTCGCTCGCCCCACACATCGCTCAGCATCGGGTCGTCGAGCACGCGCACCGTGTGCGCGGAGCGGATGCCGGCGGGCCAGCGGATCACGACGGGCGTCGCTCCGTCGAGCGGCGCGACCCGAATGCCGTCATCGAGGGCGGATACGGTGCCGGCGACGACGAGGTTGAGGGTGGTCGGGCCGTCTGAGAGGCGGCCGTTCCACGCGTCCGAGACCTGCACGACCCTCTCCGCACGGTCGAGGGCGGCGGTGCGCCGCCACGCGAGCCCGTCGAGCGCGTAGGCGGCGCTGAGGTCGAGAGTCAGCGACGAGACGGCATCCGTCACCGAGGCCTCGACCGCGGTGGCGGCGAACTCCCGACCCGGTGACTGGTCGACGCCGGCGATCGTGGGGGTGTTGTGCCACGCGCTCTGCATGGTCCAGATCGAGTACCGGTCGGGCCCGAACGTGGCCTTCGTGTACGTCGGACGCCCCGCGTCGACGATCACGGGAACCCCGTCGGACGTCACGATGAACGACCCGACGTCGTTGTGGTTGTGGTGCTCGGCGTTGTGCCCGCCCTTGACCACGAGGCCGAGACCTGCGGCCGATCCCGCACGTTCGCGGGCGAGCAGCATCTGGGTCGAGGGCAGCCACACGTCGCGCGGAAGGGGAGGGGCTGCCGGGGCGGCGGCGAGCCAGTCGGCATCGGTCAGCTCCTGGACGAGACGCCCGAGTCCGGCGAACTCCGACGGAACTGCGTCGCGGTGCGAGGCGGCGTGGGCCGCGGCATCCGCATCGCCGATCCGCAGGGCGGCGCGGTGCAGGGCGTGCCAGGGGAGATCTGCAGGCGGGCGAGCCTGCCCGTCTGCGAGGTTGGCGTACCAGTCGCCGCCGAGGTGGCAGCGGTGCGGGAACGCGACGGTCTCGCGCAGTCCGGCGAGGTCGGGGCGCGACCGGTTCGTGGCGTACTCGAGCAGATCGAGCGCCTCGAGCGCGCGGCAGGCGCCGTTCCACCAGTACGAATAGCCCTCGTCGATCGCGCCGTCGTCGGGCAGCGAGACGAGGTAGCGATCGAGCCCCTCGACGGCCAGGTCGATGATGGGGTCGGGGCGCTCGTGCAGCTGCACGGCCGCGGTGAGGACTGCCGAGTGGATCCACGGATTCCAGTTGTGCACGTCGCCGTCGAGCCCCAGCCAGTGCCAGTCGCGGCGCTCGACGAAGGGACGGAAGACGCGCACCTGCGCCTCATGCCGGATGCGGGAGCGGATGCCGGGGGCGCGCGAGTCGAGCTGCGCGCCGAGCACGTGGTCGATCCACGCGAGCTGGGCGACGACCTCGCCGGCGCCGAGGTCGAGGAACGGGTCGGTGACGGTCGCGAGCACGCTGCCGTGCCTGTCGAACGTGTCGTCGTGGGCGGGCCAGCACCACGAGCTCTGCTCGCACAGCAGCTGCACCCCGTCGACGACCTCGTCGATCCACTGCTCGTCGAGAGTCACAGCCGCGGTGATGACGGCGCGACTGAGCCGATGCTGGCGGGCGAAGGCCGGATTCTCCCAGGCGACGCGATCGCCGTCGCGGTGCACGCGGGCCGCCTGACTGGCGAGGGGCTGCGGCCAGGGAGTACCGAGGTCGGCGTCGGCGCGGGCGCGCAGATCGGCCGCATCGATGTGCGACCAGGCGGCGCGATCATCGGCGGTCGGCGCGGGGAGCGTGTTCACGCACTCAGCATAACTGATCGAAAATGATCGATCTAGCATTATTTGAGTCTTGTCTTGATCGAAATGCGGTGATAATCTCCCAACGATCGCAAAGAGACGGCATCCGTCGCGGTCCACCTCGAAGCAGTCTTCAAAGGAGAACCCTGTGACGTACGAGAGCACCGTCGCCCCGACGGCGACGAGCCCCCGCGAGGCTCAGTGGTCTCTGAACGCGGAGTGGTCTCGCGACGACCTGGTCGCGTACGCCGACCGACTGCTCGCGGCCGTGCGTCCGTGGGCCTCCGAGAACAACGCCCGCATCACACTGCCCGGCGCCTCGGGCGGATACGGAATCGACGTCGACGGCCTCGAGGGATTCGTGCGCACCTTCCTGCTCGCGGGCTTCCGCATCGCGGGTGCACGCGGCGAAGGGGTCGACGACCTCATCGACTTCTACTCGCGCGGCATCGTGGCCGGGGTCGATCCTGCGAGCCCCGACCGGTGGGTGCGGCTCGACGAGCATGCACAGGCCAAGGTCGAGGCGGCGTCGATCGCCCTGATCCTCGACATGACCCGCCCCTGGATCTGGGATCGCCTCGACGAGACCACTCAGCACCGCATGATCGACTACCTCGCGCCCGTCGTGGGCGACGACAGCTACCCGAAGAACAACTGGCTGTGGTTCCGCGTCGTCGTGCAGACCTTCCTGCGCTCGGTGGGTGGCCCGTGGTCGCAGGCCGACATCGATCAGGACCTCGCGCAGCACGACTCGTTCATCCGCGAGGGCGGGTGGATCTCCGACGGCGACGACCGCTCGTACGACCACTACGTCGGCTGGGCGCTGCACCTCTACCCGGTGCTGTGGTCGCAGATGCAGGGCGCCGCCGAGCTCGAGGGCGGTCGGACCGCGGACGATCTCGCCCGCCTCGACACGTTCCTGCAGGACGCGATCGCCCTCGTCGGCGCCGACGGCGCTCCGCTGATCCAGGGCCGCAGCCTCGTCTACCGCTTCGCCGCGGCCGCCCCGTACTGGGCCGGTGTCATCGCCGAGGTCCCGTCGGTTCCCGCCGCGCAGCTGCGCCGCGCGGCATCCGCCATCGTCCGCCACTTCGCCGAGAACGGCGCCCCCAACGATCAGGGGCTCCTTGACCTCGGATGGCACGACGAGTGGCGCCGGCTCGCGCAGAACTACTCCGGCACGGGATCCCCGTACTGGGCGTCGAAGGGCCTGCTCGGCATCGCCCTCCCGGCCGACCACCCGGTGTGGTCGGCACCCGCCGAGCCGCTGCCCGTCGAGAGCGCAGACGTCCTCCGGGTCGTCGAAGCCCCGGCGTGGATCATCTCCGCGACGACCGATGACGGCATCGTCCGGGTGATCAACCACGGAGCCGACCATGCGCGACCCGGTGACCTCGTGGGGGACTCGCCGCTCTACGCCCGCCTCGGCTACTCGACGGCTGCGAGCCCCCTGCTGAACGGCGACGCCTGGGCAGAGCCCCTCGAGCAGTCGGTCGCACTGCTGCACGCCGACGGTCGGGCGACTCATCGTGCCGGCATGCGCGTGCAGAGCATCCGTCGCGACGGGGATGCGGCGATCGCCGGATCCGAGGCGACCGCGCACTGGATCGCACCGGCCGCGACCCAGACCCGACACGGCTCCGGCATCACGGGCGACGTCGAGGTCGCCGGAACCGTGACCACCTGGTCGATCGTGCGCGGTGCATGGGAGGTGCGAGTCGTGCGCATCGACCGGATCGAGGCGGATGCCGCCCCCACCGCCCTGCGCATCGGCGGCTGGGCGCTCGCCGCCGATGCCGTCGACGACACCGTCTCGGAGACCGTGGCCGCTGCGAGCGCCCGCGGTCGACACAGCACCATCGTCGCGCTCACGCCCGGGGGAGTGCCCTCGATCGAGAACCGGCGCGACGCGAGCCCGCTCGGCGCAGCCGCATCCGTCCCGGTCGTCACGTCCCCGGTCTCGACGGGTGAGTGGATCGCGACCGCGGTGCACCTGTCCGACCGCGCCGCGGCATCCGCCCCCACCGTCCGCATCGACGGCGACGACGTCGCCGTGGTGTGGCCCGATTCCACCACCACCGAACACCGGCTCGCCTGAGCCGTCATCCCGACCCGCAATTGCAAAGGAGCAGTATCCCCATGAACCGCAAGATCCTCGCCGCCGGCAGCATCGCCGCCGTCGCGGCCCTCGCCCTCGCAGGCTGCTCCGGCAGTAGCGACGCCGGAGAGAGCACCGACCCCGACGCCCCCGTCACGCTCACCCTGTCGGGCTGGAGCATCGACACCACCCCCGAGTTCCAGACGCTCGCCGACGCCTTCACCAAGGACCACCCGAACGTGAAGATCGAGCTCAAGGAATACGACGCGGCCGAGTACAACACCCTCGTCACCGCCGACCTCGCCGCAGGGTCCGGCCCCGACATCATCACGCAGAAGGAGGTCAAGTACGTCACGACCTTCCAGGAGGGCGGCCAGCTGCTCGACGTCTCGGACGTGGCTCTGCCCGACGGCATCAGCGGTGCGGACTCCTACGAGGTCGACGGCGCCGCCTACGCCGTGCCGTACCGCCAGGACTCCTGGGTGCTCTTCTACAACAAGGCCCTGTTCGCAGCGGCCGGCGTCGCCGAGCCGGACGGATCGTGGACGTGGGAGGACTACGCGGATGCCGCGGAGGCGCTCACCACCGACGCCTCCAAGGGCACGTACCTGCACCGCTGGCAGTCGACCGTGCAGGGCTTCGCGAACGCGCAGACCGACACCAGCGTGCTCGACGGCGACTTCAGCAACATGAAGGACTACTACGACAACACGCTCGCGCTGCAGGATGCCGGCGACCAGGTCGACTTCAACACTTCGACCGCGAACCAGCTCACCTACCAGGGCGAGTTCGGCACGCAGAAGGCCGCGATGATGCTGATGGGCACGTGGTACACCGCCACCCTCATCGCGCAGCAGGCGTCGGGCGAGGCGAACGACTTCGAGTGGGGCATCGCTCCCGCACCGCAGCTCGACGAGAAGACCACGGGCACCGACAACACCCCGGTGACGTTCGGCGACCCGACGGGCTTCGGCATCAACGCGAACATCGACTCCGCCAAGGCCGACGCCGCCAAGCAGTTCCTCGAGTTCGCCGCATCCGAGGAGGGCGCGCAGGCGCTCGCCGAGATCGGGATCACTCCGGCGCTCACGAACGACGCCGTCGTCGAGTCCTACTTCGCGGTCGAGGGTGCGCCGACGGATGATCTGTCCAAGTTCGCCTGGTCGACGCACGAGGTTCTTCCCGAGAACCCCACGTCGAGCAAGACGGCGACGATCCAGGGGATCCTCGCCGACCTGCACACCGCAGTCATGTCGGGCTCTGTGTCAGTGGACGACGCCATCAAGACCGCCGAGGACCGCGTGAAGAACGAGGTCGGCTGATCCACTCGGGGGCCGGCCGCCGGTCGGCCCCCGACATCGCCCTCGCGCAGCATCCAGGAGACGAGAGACATGACCACCACCGAGGCCCCGAGCCGCGACGCGGCCCCGCCGCAGACGAAGCTGCCCCGCAGACGCTCGGCACTGCGTCGCCGCAATGCCCTGATCGGCTGGAGCTTCATCCTGCCGAACTTCATCGGGTTCGGGTTCCTGACCCTGCTCCCGGTGCTGATCCTCTTCTACATGGCGTTCACGAACTGGAACGTCTTCGGCAAGGCCGACTGGGTGGGGTTCGCGAACTTCCAGCGCCTGATGGGCGACGGCAGCTTCCACATCGCGTTCTGGAACACCATCTACTACTCGGTGATGCACATCCCGCTGACGATCGTCGTCTCGCTCGGGCTCGCACTGCTGCTCAACAACAAACTCCGCGGCGTCGCGTTCTTCCGCACGGCCGCGTTCTTCCCCTACATCACCTCGATCGTCGCGATCGCCGTGGTGTGGAACCTGCTCTTCAGCCCCGACTACGGCCCCATCAACGAGGTGCTCCGGGCGATCGGCATCTCCGAGCCTCCAGGCTGGCTCACGTCGTCGGAGTGGGCGATGCCCGCCGTCGTGATCGTCAGCACCTGGCGCGACATGGGCTACTACATGATCCTCTTCCTGGCGGGCCTGCAGACGGTGCCGCGTGAGCTGCACGAAGCCGCGCGCGTCGACGGCGCGAACGTGTGGCAGCGCTTCACGAACGTCACGATCCCGTCGCTGCGGCCCACCATGTTCTTCGTCACCGTGATGCTCACCATCAACTCCTTCAAGATCTTCGACCTGATCCTCGTCATGACCGACGGCGGCCCCGGCCAGTCGACCCTGGTGCTGTCGCAGTTCATCTACAAGAAGGGATTCGAGGAGTCGCAGTTCGGCTACGCATCCGCCGCCGCCGTGGCGCTGTTCTTCCTCTGCATCCTCGTGACCATCGGCCAGTTCCTCTGGAACAAGAAGCGGAGCGCATGATGACCGAGACCCAGGTCCTCGTCACGGGGGGAACGCTGCGCAAGCTCAACACCCCCGCCCCCGCCGGCCGCGTGCGCACCAGGCTCACGGTCGGTCGCACCCTCGGCTACATCGCCCTGATCATCGCGGCGGTCGGCTTGCTCGCACCGTTCTTCTGGATGGTCATGAGCTCGCTGAAGAACGCCAACGAGGTGTTCTCGGTGCCCGTCGTCTGGGTTCCCGAGACGTTCGTGTGGCAGAACTACATCGACATCTGGACGAAGTCGAACATGCTCGTCTGGATCCGCAACACCCTGTTCCTGGCCGTCAGCGTGACGTTCCTGCAGGTGCTGACCGGATCGTTCGCCGCCTACGGCTTCGCGCGCATGAAGTTCGCCGGCCGCGACATCCTGTTCCTCGTCTACATCGGCACGATCGCTGTGCCGTGGCAGTCGTACATGATCCCGCAGTTCATCCTGCTGTCGAATCTGAAGGTGTCGAACACGCTGTGGGCGATCATCCTGCTCCAGGCGTTCGGTGCGTTCGGGGTGTTCCTCATGAAGCAGTACTACGAGACGATCCCCGAAGAGCTCAGCGAGGCCGCGCGTCTCGACGGGCTCAGCGAGTACGGCATCTGGCGACGCATCATGCTGCCGCTGTCGGTGCCGGCCATCGCGAGCCTCACCCTGCTCACGTTCGTGAACACCTGGAACGACTACCTCGGGCCGCTGATCTATCTGCGGAACCCCGACCTGTGGACGATCCAGCTCGGACTCAAGAGCTTCGTCTCGAACCTCTTCGACACGAACTACGCGCTGCTGTTCGCCGGACTCACGATCTCGGTCGTGCCCATCGCGATCATCTTCCTGCTCGGGCAGAAGTACTTCGTCGAGGGCATCGCCACCAGCGGGCTGAAGGGCTGACCGATGAAGCGCATATCGCATGATGCCTGGGCCACGATCCTCGGGGTCGTCTACCTGGGCCTGATGGTGAACTTCCTCGTGCTCGTCGCGGCGTCACCTCTCGTCGTGCTGCTGATCACGACCGATCCCGCGCTGTCGTGGCCGCTGCTGGCGCTCGCGGCTCCGCTGGTCGCTCCGGCGCTGACGGGCGCGTTCACGGCGTTCCGCGAGTTCGGCCGCGGCGAGCCCCAGGTGGTGCGCTCGTTCCTGCGGGGCTGGAAGGCCACGGCACGCAAGGGCCTGCTGATCGGCGCGGCGGCGACGGCATCCGTCGTGGTGCTGCTCGTCGACGTGCGCGCGGTCAGCGCGTCGCCCGCCTCGGTCATGATCGTCCCGGTGCTCGCCCTGCTCACCGTGGTCGCCGTGGCGACCGCCCTGGTGGCTCTCGTCGCGCTGGCCGAAGAGCCGGGCGCGCGGATGCGCGACATCGTCAAGGCGGCGCTGTATCTGTGCGTGCGGCGCTGGTACCTCACGGCGCTGTCGCTCACCGTGCTCGGAGTGCAGGTCGGACTGTTCACCACGATGCCCGCGATCGCGATCGGCCTGACCTGCGCGCCCGCCCTCTACGTGGCGTGGGCGAACAGCCGCTACACACTGCGGCCCGTGCTCGATGTCGACGAGGCGCGCGAGATCGAAGGAGCGCGCGCGTGACCGTCCGTACCGCGATGAGTCCCGAGGTGTTCGCTCTGCTCTTCGATGAGGCGCGTCTGCAGCGCCTGCGCACCCTGGCTCCGTCGCCGCAGCTGGCGATCGACGGGGGTGACCTGTCAGACACCGAGATCCTGCTCACCTCGTGGGGAGCCCCGCGCCTCGACGCCGAGCTTCTCGACCGGATGCCGCGGCTGCGCGCCGTGGTGCATGCCGCGGGCAGCGTGCAGCAGCTGGTGTCCGACGAGCTGTGGGAGCGGGGGATCACCGTGACCTCGGCCGCCGACGCCAATGCCGTACCGGTGGCCGAGTACACGTTCGCGACGATCATCCTCGCCTTCAAACGCGCCTTCGTGCACATGCGCTCGCCCTCGACCGTGCTCGAATGGCGCGACCTGGTCGGCTCGACCCGATACGGCAGCGTCGGTCGCACGGTCGGCATCGTCGGATTCTCGCGGATCGGGCGCAGGGTGGTGCGGATGCTGGGGCAGCTCGACGACATCCGGATCATCGTCGCCGACCCGTTCGTCTCCGCGCAGGCGGTGGCCGACGCCGGAGCCGAGCTGCTGCCCCTCGACGACATGCTCGGTCAGGTCGACGTGCTCTCGCTGCACGCGCCGGCGCTGCCTGAGACGAGGCACATGATCGGTGCGGCCGAACTCGCGGCGCTCCACGACGGCGCCACCGTGATCAACACGGCGCGCGGGTGGATCCTCGACCATGAGGCGCTGCTCGCCGAATGCGAATCGGGGCGACTGGATGCCGTGCTCGACGTCACCGAACCCGACCCGCTGCCGACCGATTCGCCGCTGCGGACGCTGTCGAACGTCGCTCTGACCCCTCATATCGCCGGGTCCATGGGCAACGAGGCGCGGCGCCTCGCCGATTCGGCCCTCGACGACGTCGAGGCGCTGCTGCACGGCGGTGTGCCGTCGCAGGTGATCACCCGCCTCGACATGGAGTTGAGTGCATGAGGGCGGGTGTCGGGGTGAGTCGGACCTGGTAGATCCGGAGAGCGTTTTCCGCATCCGCTTGCGCACCGGGCCGCGGCATGGCATGCTGTCGGAAAGCGCTTACCGGTACACGTGACCCACAAGTTTCCCCGCAGAGCGTGCGGGATCTGAGAGAAGAGAACGGACCAGCAATGTCACAGGCGACAACCCGAGAGATCGGGATCATCATGAACGGCGTCTCCGGGCGCATGGGCTACCGCCAGCACCTCGTGCGCTCGATCCTCGCGATCCGCGACGCGGGCGGCGTCGAGCTGCCCGACGGATCCCGCATCACGGTGAAGCCCCTGCTGGTCGGCCGCAACGAGGCCAAGCTCGCTGAACTCGCCGCGAAGCACGGCATCGAGGACTACACGACCGATCTCGACGCGGCGCTCGCCGACCCGAAGTGGGAGATCTACGCCGACTTCCTCGTGACCAAGGCCCGTGCCTCGGCCCTTCGCAAGGCGATCGCGGCAGGCAAGGCGATCTACACCGAGAAGCCCACCGCCGAGTCGCTGGAAGAGGCCCTCGAGCTCGCGCGCCTCGCCGATGAGGCCGGCGTCAAGACCGGCGTCGTGCACGACAAGCTCTACCTGCCGGGCCTGCAGAAGCTCAAGCGCCTGATCGACTCGGGCTTCTTCGGCCGCATCCTCTCGGTGCGCGGCGAGTTCGGATACTGGGTCTTCGAGGGCGACTGGCAGCCCGCTCAGCGCCCGAGCTGGAACTACCGCACCGAAGACGGCGGCGGCATCATCGTCGACATGTTCCCGCACTGGAACTACGTGCTCGAGAACCTGTTCGGCGAGGTCAAGAGCGTCTACGCGCAGGCCGCCGTGCACATCGCCGACCGCTGGGACGAGAACGGCGAGCACTACACCGCCACTGCCGAGGATGCCGCGTACGGCATCTTCGAGATCGAGGGCGGCATCGTCGCCGAGATCAACTCCAGCTGGACCGTGCGCGTGAACCGCGACGAGCTCGTCGAGTTCCAGGTCGACGGCACTCACGGGTCGGCCGTGGTCGGACTCTTCGGCGCCAAGATCCAGCCGCGCAACGCGACGCCGAAGCCCGTGTGGAACCCCGACCTCGAAGACAGCCACGACTACGACACCGACTGGCAGAACGTGCCCACGAACGACGTCTTCATCAACGGCTTCCGTCAGCAGTGGGAGGAGTACCTGATCTCGTTCGTCGAGGGCACGAAGTACCCCTTCGACCTGCTCTCGGGGGCCCGCGGCGTCCAGTTCGCCGAGGCGGGTCTGACCTCCAGCGCCGAAGGCCGCAAGGTCGCGCTCGAGCCGCTGACGCTGGGCTGAGCATGACCACTCTCCGACTTCTCGACGCCGCGGGTGCGGTGACGGATGCCGAGCTGCGCGAGGGCGGCGGATACTCCCGTCCGTCCTCGCCGCTGCACAGCCGCGTCGCCTACGCCGCAGCCCACGTCGTGCCCAAGGTGCACGCCGACAACACTCCGGGGCAGCCCGCCGACATCGACTGGGACTCGACGCTCGCCTTCCGTCGCAACGTCTATTCGTGGGGTCTCGGTGTCGCCGACGCGATGGACACCGCGCAGCGCAACATGGGCCTCGATGCCGCGGCGACGCGTGAGCTCATCGCCCGCAGCGCCGAGGTCGCCCGTGAGGAGGGCGGCTCGGTCGTGGTGGGCGTCAACACCGACCACGTCGCCGAGTCGCACATCTCGCTCGACCAGGTGATCGACGCCTACAAAGAGCAGCTGCACTTCACCGAAGAGCAGGGGGCGGGTCCCGTGCTCATGGCCTCGCGTCACCTGGCACGCGTCGCCGAGAACGCCGACGACTACCGTCGCGTCTACCGCGAGGTGCTCGCATCGGCCACGGTGCCGGTCGTGCTGCACTGGCTCGGCACCGCCTTCGATCCCGAGCTCGCCGGCTACTTCGGAGCGGATGACTGGCAGACGGCATCCGCTGTGCTGCTCGATGTCATCGCCGAGAACCCCGACAAGGTCGCGGGCGTGAAGATGAGCCTGCTGAACGCCGAGTCCGAGATCTCGGTGCGCGAGCAGCTGCCCGAGGGCGTGCGCATGTTCACCGGAGACGACTTCAACTACGTCGGCCTGATCGGCGGCGACACCACCCGGTCGTTGAGCGAGGAGCGAAGCACCGAGACGAAACGCACCCACTCCGACGCGCTCCTGGGCGCGTTCGCGGCGATCACCCCGGTGGCCTCCGCGGCGATCCAGGCGCTGGATGCCGGAGATCCTGCGCGCTATCTCGAGATCCTCGGCCCGACCGAAGAGCTCAGCCGTCAGGTGTTCGCGGCTCCGACGTTCTACTACAAGACGGGCGTCGCCTTCCTCGCGTGGCTCAACGGGCATCAGCCCGCGTTCCAGATGGTCGGCGGGCTGCACTCGGCGCGGAGCCTCGTGTACCTCAGCCGCATCGTCGAGCTGGCGAACGCCTCGCTCGCACTCGAGAACCCCGAGCTCGCACGCGAGCGCTGGCACGGGATGCTGCGCCTGAACGGCATCGATGCAGGAGGCGTGACCGCATGACCGTCGATCCCCGCCTGTCGATCAACCAGGCCACCATCAAGCACGCCGATCTCGCGACCGCGCTGCGGGTCACGGCGGATGCCGGTGTCCAGGCGATCGGTCTGTGGCGCGAGCCGGTGAACGAGGTCGGCCTCGACGTCGCGGCACGCATGCTCACGGACTCGGGTCTGCGGTTCACGACGCACTGCCGTGGCGGCTTCTTCACCCTCCCCGAGGGGCCGGAGCGCGTCGCCGCACTCGACGACAACCGCCGCGCGATCGAGGAGACCGCGACGCTCGCCGCTGCGGGCGCCGAGGGATCGACCGCCGTGCTCGTGCTCGTCGCCGGCGGCATCCCCGCCGGGTCGCGCGATCTGATCGGCGCGCGTGAGCGGGTGCGCGACGCGATCGGCGTGCTCGCGACCGATGCGAAGGCGGCGGGCGTGACGCTCGCGATCGAGCCGCTGCATCCGATGTACGCCTCCGACCGCGCCGTCGTCTCGACCCTCGGCCAGGCGCTCGACATCGCCGCCGACTTCGATGCCGATGTGGTGGGCGCGGCCGTGGACACCTTCCACATCTGGTGGGACCCGCAGGTGCTCGACCAGATCGCCCGCGCCGGCCGAGAGGGCCGCATCGCGACCTATCAGGTGTGCGACTGGAAGACCCCGCTCGCCGCCGACGTGCTGCTGTCGCGGCACTACACGGGCGACGGCGTGATCGACTTCGGCTCGCTCACCCGCGCCGTGATCGACACGGGCTACGACCGCGACATCGAGGTCGAGATCTTCAACGCCGACATCTGGGCGGATGCTCCCGAGAACGTCGTGCGTCGCACGGCCGAGACCTTCGGGGCCGCGGTCTCGCCGCACCTGCGCTGACGCCCGGGAGTCGATCGTCCCGGGCGTGCGATTTGCAGGACTCGGGCACGGATGCCGGGCGGGGGCACGGTTTCCGGTCCTGCATCCGGGCCGCGGTCCTGCAGAGGGCACGGCGAGCCGACACGACGCGCGCCGCCGGACGCAACCCCCGAGACGCCGAGCCGCCCCCCTTGAGAGGATGAACCCATGACGAAGATCCGACCCGGGCTCTGCTCAGTGACCTTCCGTTCGCTCGAGACCGAAGAGGTCGTCGGGCTCGCGGCAGAAGCCGGGCTCGAGGTCATCGAGTGGGGTGCCGACGTGCATGTGCCGGTCGGCGACATCGAGCGTGCCGCGCAGGTGGCCACCGAGACGGCGGATGCCGGGCTGTCGTCGTGCTCGTACGGGTCGTATTTCCGGGCAGGGGCCGATGAGGAGCTCACGCCCGTCCTCGACAGCGCCGAGGCGCTCGGAGTCGACCGGGTGCGCGTCTGGGCGGGGCACCTCGGATCGTCGGAGGCGTCGGACGAGCACTGGGCCGACATCGTCTCCCGCCTGCGCGATGCGGCGGCCGAGGCGCAGGATCGGGGCATCGGCCTGGCCCTCGAGTTCCACTCGGGCACGCTCGCCGACACGGCGCCGACCACGCTGCGACTGCTCGCCGACGTGAACAGCCCGGCACTCAGCACCTACTGGCAGCCGACGGTCGCTGCGACCGTCGACGCCGTGCTCGGCGAGTATCGCGACCTCGCCGTGCACACCACCGCCGCGCACGTCTTCTCCTGGTGGCCCGCGCAGGAGCGCCTGCCGCTGCGGGCGAGGGATGCGCTGTGGACGCGCTTCTTCGCCGAGGCGCTGGCATCCTCCCGGCCGCCCAGGGATGCACTGCTCGAGTTCGTCCCCGGTGACGACCCGGCGCTGCTGCGAGGCGAGGCCGCGGCTCTCCGCTCGTACCTGTCGATCTGAGGCCCGGTGCCCGCTCTGACGCGCTGCTGCGCGATGCCTCTTCGCTCCCCGTTCTCGCGGTCGTCCCGCAGTATGCTCGGGGCATGAGCCAGCCGGAAAGCCCTTCCCGCGTGCGTCAGCCGCGTCACGCGCGAGGCGCCGCCCCGACCCTGCACGACGTCGCCCGTGAGGCCGGTGTCTCGCTCGCGACGGCATCCCGTGTCCTCAACGGATCCGAGCGCAAGGTCGCCGAATCCTTCCGCGAGAAGGTCGAGCAGGCGGCAGCCGAGCTGGGCTATACGGCCAATGCGTCGGCGCAGGCGACGGCCCGTGGATCCTCTCCCGTGATCGCGCTGCTGGTCGCCGACATCGCCGACCCGTACTTCGGTCTGATCGCCGCCGGCGTCGCCCGCGGAGCCGACGAGCAGGGGCTCGTCGTCACGATCGCGATCACCGAGCGCGATCCGGCCCGCGAGGCGCGCATCGTGCGGGCTCTCAGGGGGCAGCGGCCGCAGGGACTCATCCTCGCCGCCTCCCGCACGAACGAGCCGACCGACTCCGACACCGCGCGCGAGCTGGCCGAATACGCCCGCTTCGGCGGACGCGTCGTCACGTTCGGTGCGGGCAGCGCCGAGAACCGGCACGTCGAGATCGACAACCGCGCCGGAGCCGAAGAGCTCGGTCGGCGCATGGCGGCGCTCGGGTACCGCTCGGCCATCGCGATCGCGGCGGCCGAGGGCGTGCTGACCTCCGATGAGCGTCTCGCCGGGTTCCGTGCCGGCTTCGAGTCCGGCGGCGGCGCGATCGACCGGGTGATCCGCGGCGACTTCCGCCGCGAGTCGGGTGTGCAGGCCATGAGCGCCGCACTCGCCGACGGGGTCGAGCAGGGGACTCTCGTGTTCGGCATGAGCGACGTCGTCGCGATCGGCGCCATGTCGGCGATCCGCGACGCAGGACGCGAGATCGGCACCGACATCGCGGTGTGCGGCTTCGACGATGTCCCCTCGAGCAGCGACGTCACACCGGCGCTCACGACGGTGCGCGTGCCGCTGAGCGAGGTCGGCTACCAGGCCTTCCGCGCGACGGTCGACGCCGACTGGGAGCAGGCGGCACTGCCGCTCGAGGTGGCCGTGCGGGCGAGTACTCCTGGCACCGAACCCGGCATCGACCGATGACCCGGGTGGTCCTCGCTCCCGACAGCTTCAAGGGCACGATCACCGCGGCGGATGCTGCGGCATCCCTCGCCGCGGGCTGGGCGTCGATCGATCCGACCGCGACGTTCGTGCACCGTCCGATGGCCGACGGAGGGGAAGGCACCGTCGCGGCGTTCGAGGCCGCGGTGCCCGGTGCTCGCCGTGTTCCGGTGGTCGTCGACGGCCCTGCCGGTGCCCGCATCGACACGAGCTGGCTGCTGCTTCCTCCTGTTGCCGATGCTCCCGGCGGTACCGCCGTCGTGGATCTGGCCTCGACCTCGGGCATCGAGCTGCTCGACGAGCTGCGCCCGTGGAACGCCGACACCACCGGCTTCGGCCAGGCCATCGCCGCCGCCCTCGATCACGGCGTCTCGCGGCTGGTCGTCGGCATCGGATCGAGCGCGTCGACCGACGGCGGCACCGGGATGCTGTCGGCGCTCGGCGCCCGCTTCCTCGACGTCGCGGGCGACCCGGTCGCGCGCGGTGCCCGGGGCCTCGCCGACATCGCCTCGGTTGACCTGACCGGTCTGCGCCGAGCCCCGGAGGTGCGGGTGCTCACCGACGTGACCAATCCGCTCGTCGGCGCCCGCGGTGCGGCTGCGGTGTTCGGCCCGCAGAAGGGCCTCGTCGGTGACGACATCACCCAGGTGGATGCCGCGCTCGCGCGCCTCGCCGACCTGCTCGCCCTCGACGCCGCTCTCGCCGGCACCGGCGCTGCCGGCGGCACGGGCGGGGCGCTGGTCGTCTGGGGTGCGACGCTCGCCCCGGGAGCGGCCGAAGTCGCAGAGCTCATCGGACTCGCAGACGCGATCGCCGACGCCGACATCGTCATCACGGGCGAGGGCTCGTACGACGGACAGTCCGGCGACGGCAAGGTTCCCTCGTTCATCGCGGGCCTCGCGGCTGCGGCGGGGGCGACCGCCCTGCTCGCCGCCGGACGCATCACGCCCGACTCCGGCACGGCGCTGTTCGCGGCATCCGCCTCGCTGACCGACATCGCGGGGTCGTCGGAGGCCGCGCTCGCCGAACCCGCCCGCTGGCTGCGCGAGGCCGGGGCGCTGCTCGCCCGGTCGGCCTGACCGAGCGAGCATCGGCGAGACTCAGCCGCCGAGGGCGGCCGACACCACGGCGCGGGCCTCGGCCTGCACCTCGGCGAGGTGCTCGGGGCCGCGCAGGCTCTCGGCGTACAGCTTGTAGACGTCTTCCGTGCCCGAAGGGCGGGCGGCGAACCAGGCGTGCTCGGTCTGCACCTTGAGGCCGCCGATCGCCGCGCCGTTCCCGGGAGCGTGCGACAGCTTGGCGGTGATCTCCTCGCCCGCGAGGGTCGTCGCCGAGACGGCATCCGGCGCCAGCTTGCCCAGCGTCGCCTTCTGCGCGGGCGTCGCCGGAGCGTCTACCCGCTGGTATGCCGACGATCCGAACGCCTGCTCGAGCTCGGCGTACCGCTCCGACGGGGTCTTGCCTGTCACGGCGATGATCTCGGCGGCGAGAAGGCACAGCAGGATGCCGTCCTTATCGGTCGACCAGACGGTGCCGTCCTTGCGCAGGAACGACGCTCCGGCGGATTCTTCGCCTCCGAAGGCCACGGAGCCGTCGAGCAGCCCCGGAACGAACCACTTGAAGCCGACCGGCACCTCGAGCAGGCGGCGTCCGAGCGACTCGGCGACGCGGTCGATGATCATCGACGACACGAGGGTCTTGCCGATCGCTGCGTCGCGCGGCCACTCGGCCCGGTGCGAGAACAGGTAGTCGATCGCAACCGCGAGGTAGTGGTTCGGGTTCATCAGCCCGGCGTCGGGGGTGACGATGCCGTGGCGGTCGGCATCCGCGTCGTTGCCCGTCAGGACGTCGTAGTCGCCCTTCTTGGCGACCAGCGAGGCCATCGCCGAGGGGGAGGACGGATCCATGCGGATCTTCTCGTCCCAGTCGAGCGTCATGAAGCGCCAGGTCGGGTCGACCTCGGGATTCACGACCGTGAGGTCGAGGTCGTAGACCTCCTTGATGAGCGCCCAGTACTCGACCGAGGCTCCACCCAGCGGGTCGGCGCCGATGCGCACGCCGGCGCTGCGGATCGCGTCGATGTCGATGATCGTCGCGAGGTCCCGCACGTAGGCATCACGGAAGTCGTAGCCGGGAACCGCATCCCAGTCGACGTCGGCGAAACGCTCGCGCTTCACGTCGACCAGTCCGCCGGCGATCAGCTCGTTGGCGCGGTCGGCGATCCAGCCCGTGGCGTCCGTGTCGGCCGGTCCACCGTGCGGCGGGTTGTACTTGAAGCCGCCGTCGCGCGGCGGGTTGTGCGACGGGGTGACGACGATGCCGTCGGCGCGGCCGGGAGCATCCGGGGCGAGGTCGCGGTTGAAAGTCAGGATGGCGTGGCTGAGTGCGGGCGTCGGAACCCACGAGTCGCGCGAGTCCACCCGCACGTCGACGCCGTTCGCGACCAGCACCTCGATGGCGCTGCGCTCGGCCGGAAGCGAGAGGGCGTGGGTGTCGCGGCCGAGAAACAGCGGGCCGGTGATGCCCTGGGCCGCCCGGTAGTCGACGATCGCCTGGGTGGTGGCCAGGATGTGGTTCTCGTTGAAGCTGTTCGAGAGGGAGGAGCCGCGGTGACCGCTGGTTCCGAAGGCGACGCGTTCGGCGGCGACCTCCGGATTCGGGACGCGGTCGTAATAGGCGGCGATCAGTTCATCGACATCGATCAGATCGGATTCTTCGGCTGGTAGACCGGCACGGCTCGTCATGCAGACAGTCTGCCCCCATCTCGGCATCCGCGCATCTTCTGCGCGCTCGGAGTTGCCCTAAGGTGAAACGCGTGACTGAACGCCGCACCTACAGCTATCTCGGCCCTGCCGGAACGTTCACCGAAGCGGCGCTCGAACAGGTCGCCGAGGCGCGCGGACAGGAGTGGCGCGCCGTGCACAACGTCGGCGAGGCGCTCGCCGACGTGCTCGAGGGCCGCAGCGATGCCGCCATGATCGCGATCGAGAACTCGGTCGAGGGCGGCGTCTCGACCACGCAGGATGCCCTCGCCACACTGCCGGGCCTGCGGATCGTCGGCGAGTACCTGGTGCCGGTCAACTTCGTGCTCGTGGCTCCCCGCGGCACCACGCTGGCCGACGTGCAGGTCATCGCGGCGCACCCCGTCGCCTACGCGCAGTGCCACTCCTGGCTCGGCGAGCATCTGCCGACGCACTCGCACGTGCCCGCGGCGAGCAACGTCGCCTCGGCGGTCGGCATGCTCGACGGCGATCTGCCTGCGCAGGCGGCCATCGCAGCCCCCGGCGTCGTGAAGCACCTCGACGTCGACGTGCTGGCCGAGGACATCGGCGACAACGCCCAGGCCGTCACGCGCTTCGTGCTCGTCACCCGCACCACCACGGCACCGGCTCCGACCGGCGCCGACAAGACCTCGCTGATCGTCGAGCTGCCCAACGATCACCCGGGTTCGCTCCTCGAGATGCTCGAGCAGTTCTCGACCCGAGGCATCAACCTCTCGCTGATCCAGTCGCGTCCGATCGGCGACGAGCTCGGCCGCTACCGATTCGTGCTCGACGCCGACGGGCACATCGAGCACGAGCGCATGGCCGACGCCCTGCTCGGCATCCGCCGCTTCAGCCCCCGCGTGGTGTTCCTCGGTTCGTACCCGCGGGCCGACCGGCAGATCGTGCAGTACCCCGAGCGCTATGCCGACGACATCTTCGTCGAGGCGCGCGATTGGCTGCGCGGCATCCTCTCGGGCGAGCCCGAAGACTGACGCGGTTCGCGCGGCCGCTCGGACAGCGCAGACCCGCGCTGCACGAGCGCGACCACTTTCTCGGTCACATCCGGGAGGTCGTCGATGAGAACTTCAGGAATGCGTCTCGGATGCGCTCCAGGTCGCTGCGAGCCCGGTGATCGTCGCGGCTGCCGTGGCGGTGTCTTCGCGACTGCCGCCCGCACGCCCGGCGGCAAGGCCGGCGAGATAGGCGCTGAGCGGTGCGGCGGGGCGGGCGACGCCGTGCGCGACATCGCGGGCGAGGTCGAGGAGCAGCGCGATGTCGACCGACTCGCGGTCGATCTCGAGGGCCGCGCAGGCGGCGGTGGTCCAGTCCTCGAGGGCCTCGACCGGAAGGTGCTGCGTTTTGTCTGTCATGTCGTCTCCTCGTCGGATGCACTCGCGGTCGCGTCGTCGCGGCGGGGCATCGACATCATCGCGCGGGCACGTTCCAGATCGTCCCACGTGTCGACGTCCATCGCCAGGTCACCGGCCGGAAGCGTCGTGAGGGCGAGGCCCGCGAGCAGCGCGCGCACAGAGGCGCCGTGCCCCGAATCAGGCAGCGCGGCGACGGCCCTGCGGAGCGAAGCGGTGCGATAGCGGCCGAGCAGCCACTGCATCCGTCCCGCGGCATCGGTCAGGCAGATGCCGTCCACGCTCTCGTTCTCGTTCTCGTTCTCGTTCGCGTTCGGGGAGAGCGGCGGATGCTGTCGCAGCACAGCGACGGCCGCCTCGGCGTTCGGCAGGTCGGCGGCGAGGACGTAGACCTCCGCTGTGTCGATCAGGGCGAGTGCGGCGGCGATGCCGGCCACGGGGCCTCCGAAGGAGGGCGTCTCCCGTGCCCACACGACGTCGGCCTGCAGGGGTGAAGGCGGGCCGACCACGACGATCGGCGCGCAGCCGGCGACGGCGGCCACGGCCCTGTCGAGCAGCGTGCGTCCGTCGATGTCGAGCAGCGGCTTGGCCGCGCCGCCGAGGCGAGAGGCCCGGCCGCCCGCGAGGATGATCGCTGCGGACGGGGTCTCCGGCATCGTGCTCACGAGAGCAGCATCACGTCGATCAGGTCGCCCGCGGCGACTGCCGAGACGTCCTCGGGAACGACCGCGTAGGCGTCCGCTCGCGCCAGCCCGGCGGCGAGGTGCGAACCGGACGACCCATCCGCGGCGGCCGGGCGCACGGACCAGGCGGCCGGGTCCGAGCGGTCGAGCGTCACGGGCACGTACTGCCGTCGCCTTGCCGGGCTGCGCCAGCCGGTCGTGGCAGCGACGCGGAGCACTGGGCGGTGCAGCGGCTCGCGACCCTGAAGAGCGAGGAGAGCGGGGCGCACGAACGCCTCGAACGACACCGCGACGCTGGCCGGGTTGCCGGGGAGGCCGAAGACCAGGGTGTCGTCGAGGCGTCCGAACGCCTGCGGCCTGCCCGGTTGCATGCCCACGGCGACGAAGTCGATGCGATCGCGCAGCACGTTCTTGACGACCTCATGGGCGCCGGCGCTGACCCCGCCCGAGGTGACCACGACGTCAGCGTGGTCGAGCGCGCGTGCGAGCAGCGCCTCGAACGTGGCATCCTCATCCGTCACCGTCTCGACCGAGACGACCTCGGCACCTGCCTGCGTGCACAGCGATGACAGGAGCACGGAGTTGGATTCGGGGATCTGGCCGTGCGCGAACGTCCCGCCGGCGGGCGCGAGCTCGCTGCCCGTCGAGATGACGGCGACGCGGGGCCGTCGTCTCACGACGATGCTGTCGACGCCGACCACCGCGAAGGCCGTCATCTGCAGCGGGCCGACGACGGTCCCGGCGGCGGCGACCTCGGCATCCGCCCGCAGTTCCTCACCCCGGCGACGGATGTGGGCTCCCTCGCGGACTGGTGCGGTGGTGACCACCGCGGGGGCATCGATGCCCTGCAGGCCGTCCCTGGTGTGCTCGAACGGGACCACCGCGGTGGCCGTGCGGGGCACCGGGGCACCGGTCATGATCCGTGCCGCGTCGCCCGCGCCGAGCTCGGGTTCGACGGTCGACCCGGCGGGCAGATCGGCGATCACTCGCAGCGCGATCGGATGCGCAGCTGATGCCGCGGCCACGTCCGGGTAGCGCACGGCGTATCCGTCCATCGCGGAGTTGTCGAACAGCGGTGCATCCACCCGGGCGTGCACCGGCGCGGCGAGGGTTCGCCCCTGGGCATGGTCGACCAGCACGGACTCGTGCGGGAGTTCGACCACGGACGCCAGCACCGTCGCGAGATGCTCATCGACCGTCCGCATGGCGGGAGGAGCAGCAGGAGGCGCGATACGCATGCAGTCAGCGTACGACGGTCGCGGGCATGACCCCGCGACCGTTGCGCCCCGCCCTCCCCGTCTGGGTCAGTGCTCGCGGAACATGGGCCAGGCGCTGCCCGGCGACATGTGCGAGTGCAGCGCGCCCTTCGCCGACGCGAGATTCGGGTACGTGCCCGTCGCCGCATCGGAACCCGCCATGACGACGGTGTACCCCTCGTCATCGTGTCGGATGCTGCCTGCGACACCGTTCGTGCCGTACGCCACCCAGAGTGCCAGGGTCTTGGTCGTGCTCATCATCGAACCCCTTCCGTTGCTCGTGACGCTACGCCCAGGCGCACCGGAATACCAGCCCTTGACGCGGGGGCGGGGCGCGGTCGATCAGAGCGCCGCGGCGACGAGCTCCAGCGTCTGGGCGCGGCCGGCGGCGGAGTCGCGCGGCTCGGATTCGTAGGCTCCTGCGACGGGCGACAGCATGACCTCGTCGACGCCCCACTTCGACGCAAACGTACGCACCTCTTCGGCGACGGATTCGCCCGTTCCGACGAACCAGCGCGAGTGGGCGGCCTCGACGACCTGGTCGGTCGCGGCATCCGGCTCGGCGGCCAGTGCCTCTTCGACCGTCTCGAGTGCGGTCAGCGGCTTGTTCAGGCGAAGACGAGACATCATGCGCAGCTGGGGGAGTGCGCGGGCCTCGGCCTCTTCCTGGGTGGGGGATGCCACGACGTTGACCGTCAGGAAGGTGCGCGGCTCGGGGTGCTGCTCGCTCGGCTGGTAGCCGGTGCGGTACAGGTCGAGGGCGCGCTCGAGGCCCTGCCCCGAGAAGTGGTTCGCGAAGACGTACGGCAGGCCGTGCGATGCGGCGAGCTGGGCGGAGTAGTCGCTGGATCCGAGCAGCCACACCTCGGGGCTGCCGGTGGCCGACGGCGTCGCGTGCACGGTGTACTCGCCACCCGACGTGAAGCGCACGGTCGCGCCCTCGCCCGAGATGAGAGCCGCGATGTCCTGCACGTTGCGGGGGAACTGCTCGACGTCGCTCGTCGTGCCCGATCCGCGCAGCAGCTGCGTGATCACGGGGTCGCTGCCGGGCGCGCGGCCCAGGCCCAGGTCGATGCGGCCGGGGGCGATGGCCTCGAGCGCGGCGAACTGCTCGGCGACGATCAGCGGAGCGTGGTTGGGCAGCATGACGCCGCCCGAGCCCAGACGGATCTGCGTCGTGCGCATCGCGGCTGCGGCGATCAGCACCGGAGGAGTGGTGGATGCCACGGCGGGCATGTTGTGGTGCTCGGCGAACCAGTAGCGGCGATAGCCGAGCCGGTCGGCGGTGGCCGCGAGGGACAGGGAAGCGGAGATCGCCTCGGCACTGGTCTGCCCGGTGCGAACCGGGACGAGGTCGAGAACGGAGAGCGCGGTGGAAGTCATCCCCGGATGCAACGGCGGAGGCGGGCGGGGAATTCCCGCCCGCCTCATCGTGCCCGGTGGGTCGTCACGCTGCGGCGAGGGAAGAGGATGCCGACGGCGAGAACTCCTCGGCCAGAGCGTGGCGTGCGACGTGGTAGCGGATGTGCCAGGCCGCGCTGAAGCTCTGCTCGGGAAGCCGAGCGAGCACCGCTCGATCGTCGGAGCCGAGACCGTCACGGGCTGCTTCGCGCAACAGGTCGTCGCGCGTCGCCGGGTACTCCATCCCGCGCAGGAAGCGGTCGAGTGCAGCGGAGTTGTGCATGGGTCGTCCTTTCCAGAGGAGGAAGTGGGGGCCGGGTGTGCCCCGGCCCCGTGCTGTCAGGCGGCGATCGACTGTCGGTTGTCGCTCGACTCGACCTCGATCTTGCGGGGCTTCGCCCTCTCGCTGACCGGGATGATCACCGACAGCACGCCGCTCTCGTACGAGGCGCTGATCGCGTCGAGGTCCACTCCGTCACCGAGCGAGAACTGACGGAGGAACGAGCCTGCTCCGCGTTCGCGTGCGAGCCAGCGGACGCCTTCGCGCCCGTCGGCCGTGCGCTGTGCACGGATCGTGAGCTGTCCGCCGTCGAGGTCGACGTCGATGGAGCCCGGATCGATGCCGGGAAGATCGGCGTGCAGGACGTACCTGTCGCCGTCGCGGAAGAGGTCCACCGGCATGAGACGCGGTGCGCGGACCGAGTCCAGCACGCTCGCGGCGAAGCGGTCGAGTTGACTGAACGGATCGAATGACATGGCCATGAGTGTCTCCTTTCATGTGGCCCAGGTGGGCATCGGTGGTGCAGATTATCTGCACCGTTTGCTATAGATTTTTTATAGAACAACTCCCGATAGAATGCAAGTGCCGCAAGAAGGAGGTTCCGATGGCTGATCGTGATCCGGCGATGCCGGTCTATGGCATCGCCGTCGCCGCCCAGCTCAGCGGCGTCCCCGAGGCGAGTCTGCGTCTCTTCGAGGCGAAGGGTCTCGTCACTCCTGCGCGCAGTGACGGCGGCACCCGCCGGTACAGCGACGACGACCTCGAACGGATCCGCCGCGTGACGGGTCTGCGCGTCGAGGGGATCAACATCGTCGGCATCCGCCGCGTGCTCGATCTCGAGGACGAGAACGCCGGGCTCCGCGACGAACTCGCCGACGGCGGGGACTGACCCGGAGACCCCGCACCCGCGCACCGGCGACCCCGCACCCGCGACCCCGTTCCCGGGCCGACGGGCAGTACTTTAAAAGGCATGGATGCCGAGATCTTCTACGTGCTCGTCGGTGCTGTCGTCGTGGCGGCGATCGCCCGATGGCGCGGCTGGCCGGCACCGCTGCTCGTGACGGTGGTCGCGCTCGCGGCATCCTTCCTGCCTTTCGTGCCCGACGTCGAGATCGACGGCCACCTGCTGCTGAATCTCGTGCTTCCGCCGCTGCTGTACTCGGCCGCCCTCGACGTGTCGTTCGTGGGCTTCAAACGCAGCCTCCCGCAGATCCGTCGACTCGGCATCACTCTCGTGCTGCTCACATCGCTCGCGGTGGGGCTCGTGGCGTGGTGGATCCTGCCGTCGCTGACTCTGCCGGGCGCGCTGCTGCTGGGCGCCATCGTCGCGCCGCCCGACGCGGTCTCGGCGGCCGCGATCGGTCGCAAGCTGGGTCTGCCCCGGCGCATCATGACGGTGCTCTCGGGGGAGAGCCTGATCAACGACGCGACCTCGCTGACCCTGTACCGGGTGTTCGCGGCGATCATCGCCGGCGCCACCGTCGGCATCGTCGACGGCATCGGGCAGTTCCTGCTCGCCGTCGGGGTCGGCGTCGCGATCGGACTCGTCTTCGGCATCGTGCTGCACCAGCTGCGCATGCGCATCAACGACGCCGTCGTGATCGGCACCTTCGGCCTGCTCGCCCCCTTCGGCGCCTACGCGATCGCCGAGCACCTGCTCGGATCCGGTGTGCTCGCCGTCGTGGCGATGGGGCTCTACGTCGGGTACAACTCCCCGCGCACCGACTACACGACCCGCCAGCAGGAGACGCCGCTGTGGCTGTCGGCCGACCTGCTGCTCGAGAGCTTCGTGTTCGCCTACATCGGCTTGCAGTTCCCCCGGGTCCTCAGCGACCTCGGCGGCGAGGAGGTGGGGCGCATCCTGGTGCTCTCGGGTGCCGTGCTGCTGGTCGTCCTCGTCATGCGGCCGCTCTACGTGTACCCGGCGAACGGATGGGCCAACTTCCAAGACCGCAAGCGGCTCGAGCGCTGGGATCGCACGGTCGAGTCCGGCGCCTTCGACGAGCGACGGCGTGAGTCGAAACGGTGGAAGGACTACAGCGCCGAGGAGCTGCGCTCCAAGATCGTGCGCGACCGGATGGCCGGGCTGCAGCTGACCTGGAAGGACAACGCCGTCATCTCGTGGGCGGGGATGCGCGGCGTCGTCACGCTCGCGACAGCGCTCGCCGCGGCCGACCTCGCGGCTCTCGACACCGAACCGTCGCACGCGATCGTGGTGGTGGCGTTCATCGTCACGGTCGGGACTCTGCTGCTGCAGGGGCTCACGCTCCCATTGCTGATCCGTGGGCTCGGCATCGCCAGCGATGTCGACGACGAAGACGACGAGAGGGCGATCGCCGCCGTCAAGGAGAAGAGCCGCGAGGCGGGCAAGGCGTTCCTGGCCGAGAAGCGCGTCGAGTGGGAGCAGAAGTACGGCGAGGTCGACCTCGGCGTCTTCGACGCCTTCACGAAGCGCATGACCCGGGTCGAGAAGGACACCGATGAGGCGCAGCAGGTCGAGGATGCCGCGGCGCGGCCGTCGTACGACGATCTTGTCGCCCTCTCGCGCGGGTGGCTGCAGGTGCGTCGCGACATCCTGCTGGCCGAGCGCGACGCCGGCAACCTCGACGAGGAGGTCATGCGCGAGCTGATGACCGCGATGGATGCCGAGGAGCTGGCGCTCGACACGCGTGGCGCCACGCGCCAGCAGGGCCGCGCGTAGTACCGGCACAGGTTCCGAACGCACGCGGCGGTTGCGGAGCCACCTGCCGCACGCACGAGCGCCCCGCCCCGGTGAGGGGCGAGGCGCTCGGGTGATGCGGGGTCAGCGGCGGCCGGCCGGTTCCTTCTCGGCGTCCGCGGCGCCGGATGCATCCGCCTCGGGCGCGTCGTCGTCGGAGTCGTCGGCGAAGGGCAGGCCTTCGCGCGGGGCGTTGTAGAGCTCCTCGTCGAGGATGCCCTCACGCTTGGCGACGATGGTCGGCACGAGCGCCTGGCCCGCGACGTTGACCGCGGTGCGGCCCATGTCGAGGATCGGGTCGATCGCGAGCAGCAGTCCGACGCCCTCGAGCGGCAGGCCCAGGGTCGACAGCGTCAGCGTGAGCATGACCGTCGCGCCCGTGGTGCCGGCGGTGGCGGCGGAGCCGACGACCGAGACGAGCACGATCAGCAGATACTGCACGAGGTTCAGCTCGATGCCGAAGAACTGCGCGACGAAGATCGCGGCGATGGCCGGGTAGATCGCGGCGCAGCCGTCCATCTTGGTCGTCGCGCCGAACGGCACGGCGAACGAGGCGTACGAGCGGGGCACGCCGAGGTTGCGCTCGGTGACGCGCTCGGTGAGGGGCAGGGTGCCGATCGACGAGCGGCTGACGAACGCGAGCTGCACGGCCGGCCACACACCCGAGAAGTACTGCTTGATCGACAGTCCGTTCGTCTTGACGAGGATCGGGTAGACGACGAACAGCACGAGAGCGAGGCCGATGTACACGGCGATCGCGAACCAGCCGAGCGAGGCGAGCTTCTCCCATCCGTACTTGACGACCGCCGCGCCGATCAGGCCGAAGGTGCCGAGCGGGGCGATGCGGATGATCCACCACAGCACCCGCTGGATCACCTTGAGCAGCGACTCGGTGAACGCGAGGAACGGCTCGGCCTTCTTGCCGGCCTTGAGCGCCGCGATGCCCACGGCGACCGCTATCACGATGATCTGCAGGATGTTGAAGTTCACGCTCGACGAGAAGGTGCCCTCGGTCGCGCCGGCGTTGGTGCTGACGCTGAGACCGAGGAAGTTCTGCGGGATCAGTCCGAGCAGGAAGTTCCACCACGTGCCCACCGTGTACGGGTCGCTGGGCTCGAGGCCCTCGCCGGCCCGGTTGCCGGGCTGGATGACGAGGCCCAGCGTGATGCCGATGATGACGGCGATGAACGCGGTGATCGCGAACCACAGCAGGGTCTGGCCGGCGAGGCGAGCGGCGTTCTGCACGCGGCGAAGGTTCGAGATGCTGGCGACGATCGCGGTGAAGATCAGCGGCACGACGGCGGTGCGCAGCAGCGTGACGTACGAGCTGCCGATCGTGTCGAGCGTGGCCGAGAGACCGTTGGGGCTGTCTGCCGTGGCGCCCAGCTGGCGGGCGATCAGACCGGCGGCGATGCCGAGGACGAGGGCCGCGAGGATCTGGAAGCCGAACGAGGTCAGCAGCTTCCGGACGGGACCGCGGGTGTCTGGCGCCTTCGTGGCGCGGACGGTGGTGCTCATTGGATCGAGGACTCCAGAATCGATGCGCGCCGTGTGCGCGCTTCCGTCCACGCTATGAGCAGGGCCGGAGTCCCGAGGCCGAGATGACGAAGGATGACGGATGCCGAAGCATCCGTCATCCTCTGTCGATCGGAATGGTGCGGGTCAGCCCGCGCACTCCTCGATGTTGTCCTGCAGGATCTTCGTCGTCAGGGCCTTGTCCGCCTCGCTGGACTGCTTGTCCTCGCCGTTGGCGAGGAACGTCAGCGTCTCGTTGCTGAGCTCGGAGTCCACCAGGTAGCCGGCGAAGCACTCGGAGGCGCCGTCGGGCAGCTCCTGGCCCTGCGAGGTGAAGAACTCGTCGAGGCCGGCGGCGACGTCGTCGGCGCTGGGACGAGTGGATCCGCCGCAGGCGGCGAGCGAGAAGGCGAGTGCCGCGATGGGCAGCGCCATGAGGAGGCGGGAGGAGGTGCGCAGGTTCCGGTCGTTGAGCTTCATGCGCTCAACGCTATCGGCTCACAGCGAATGCATAGAAGGGGTTGTGCCGATTCGTCTCGCGCTGGTACTCCGTATCGGCGCCCGGGGCATGGCACGATGTCCTCATGTTCATGGTGACGACGAACGACATCCCGGGTTATCGCATCACTCAGGTGCTGGGGGAGGTCATGGGACTGACGGTGCGCTCGACCGACTTCGGGCAGGGGTTCACCGCCGGGTTCCGCTCGCTCGGCGGCGGGGAGATCCCCGAGTTCACCCAGGTGATGTACGAGGCGCGGCAGGTGGTGATGGGCCGCATGTGGGCCGAGGCCCAGCAGCGCGGCGGCAACGCGATCGTCGCGATGCGCTTCGACGCAGGGTCGATCGCGAACTTCACCGAGATCTGCGCCTACGGCACGGCTGTGGTGGTCGAGCCTCTCGCGCCGGTAGCGCAGCCCCACCCGCCGGTGCCGCCGCAGGCCTGACGGCGGCTCGCGACGCCTGACGCTACGCGAGCACGAGCAGGTCGCCGACCTCGCAGTCGAGGGCGTCGCAGATCGCGCGCAGAGTCGAGTACCTGATCGCCCGCGCTCTGTCGTTCTTCAGCACCGACAGGTTGACGATGCTGACGCCCACCCGCGCACTCAGCTCGGTCAGCGTCATCCCGCGCTCCGTGAGCAGCTCGTCGAGTCGACAGTGGATGCCGGTGAGTTCGTCGTCGTTCTCCGCCGGGCTCATACGAGTCCCTTCGTGTCGTCCTCGAGCACGGCCTTCTCGCGCTGCAACCGGATTCCCTGGCGGAATGCGGCCGCGATGAGACCCACCGCCACGCCTGTCGCGAAGATCGGCACGATCGACCAGAACTCGATCGGATGCACCGGCTCGCCGGAGCCGAGACCCGCCGCGGCGGACACCCCGTTGAGCCCCAGCTTCTCGAGCAGCACGATGAACATGGGGGCGAGCACGAGCGTCCAGCCGATCGCGTCGAAGGCCCGGGCGTTGCTCCGCACGAAGAAGCGTCCGCGGAGGAAGTTCCAGGCGACGAGCATCACGCCCACGATGACGATCAGCGGAGCGACCGCCCACAGCACGAGAGAGCCGATGATCGCTGCGGTCGAGGCGGCGTCCACTCCGGTGGCGAACACCATCGCCTCCTGGGCGATCCCCTGGACCGACGCGGCCCCCGAGCCGACGGTCGCGTCGATCGGCTGCTCGTCGATGGGGATCGACCACGCGATGCCCTGGTCGCGGAACGTGCCGAGCACGCGCAGGACGGTGCTGATCGCCGTCACCACGAGAGCTGCCGCACCGAAGAGGATCACGGTGATCGCATCGGCGGCCTGCGACCGTGTCGTCGCGGTCGTGGTGGCCATCAGACGAGTCCCTCCGTGTCGCGCTGCAGGCGGTCGCCGACCACGAAGACCGTGCCGATGAGCGCGAGGACGAACGCCGCGAGCACGAAGGTGAAGGGTTCCACGCTCATGACGGCGTTCTCGACGCCGTTGTCGGTGATGTGGGCGATCGTCGCATTGGCGAGCATGTTGTCGAAGAAGCGGACGGCGGCGAAGCCGACGAGTCCGGTGATGCCGGCGGTCGACGCGAGAGCGGTGTTGCGGCGGCTGAAGACGCGGCCGGCGAGAACGCTGCGGGCCAGCACGATGAGGCATCCGATCACGATGACGATCGTGAGGATCTGCGCGATCTGCCCCATGATGCCGGGCACGGCCGCGACCGTCGGCAGCTGAGGGGCCGTGATCACGGCGCTGTCGAGCCCGACGGAGATGCTGTCGCCGGTGCTGAGCGGCAGGTCGACCGGGGTCTTCGAGCTGATGAACTCGGCGAGCACCGGCACGTTCACGCCACGGGCGAGCTCGACGATCCGGATGATCGAGAACACCGTGATGTACGCGGCGATCGCGACCCCGGCGATGCAGAATCCGATCAGCGCTCCGGTGTCGCCGCGGGAGATCGTGCGGTTCTTGGTCGAGGTCATGATCCACTCCTTATCGAGAGTCGTTATTACCGATAATCGTTAACATAACGACTGTCGATATGTTCGTCAACCCCGGCCCCGCGAGAGCGCCGTCACCGACCGTCACGGCACTATGCCGACGGCGAACACGGGCATACGTGATCCGCACGGTGGTTACTCTCGATGTACAAGCGCTTCACGCGTCTTCGCCAGTGTCGAACAACACGTGCGAATAAGGAGTCACAGCATGTTCGAGAGATTCACGGACCGAGCCCGTCGAGTGGTCGTCCTCGCCCAAGAAGAGGCGAAGATGCTCAACCACAACTACATCGGCACAGAGCACATCCTGCTCGGCCTCATCCACGAGGGTGAGGGTGTCGCAGCCAAGGCGCTCGAGAGCCTCGGCATCTCGCTCGACGCCGTGCGCGAGCAAGTGCAGGACATCATCGGCCAGGGCCAGCAGCAGCCGACCGGGCACATCCCGTTCACGCCGCGCGCCAAGAAGGTCCTCGAGCTGAGCCTCCGCGAGGCCCTCCAGCTCGGCCACAACTACATCGGCACCGAGCACATCCTGCTCGGCCTCATCCGCGAGGGCGAGGGTGTCGCAGCCCAGGTGCTCGTCAAGCTCGGCGCCGACCTGAACAAGGTCCGCCAGCAGGTCATCCAGCTCCTGTCCGGTGCACCCGGACGCGAGCCGGCAGCCGTCGGCGCGCAGTCGAACGACACCCCGAGCGCCCAGGGCGGCTCGCAGGTGCTCGACCAGTTCGGTCGCAACCTGACGCAGGCCGCGCGCGACAACAAGCTCGACCCGGTCATCGGTCGCGAGAAGGAGATCGAGCGGGTCATGCAGATCCTGTCTCGCCGCTCCAAGAACAACCCCGTGCTGATCGGTGAGCCCGGCGTCGGCAAGACCGCCGTCGTCGAGGGCCTCGCCCAGGCGATCGTCAAGGGCGATGTGCCCGAGACGCTCAAGGACAAGCAGCTCTACTCGCTCGACCTCGGCTCGCTCATCGCCGGTTCCCGCTACCGCGGTGACTTCGAAGAGCGACTGAAGAAGGTCACGAAAGAGATCCGCACACGCGGCGACATCATCGTCTTCATCGACGAGATCCACACCCTCGTGGGTGCGGGTGCCGCCGAGGGAGCGATCGACGCGGCCAGCATCCTGAAGCCGCTGCTCGCACGCGGTGAGCTCCAGACCATCGGTGCGACCACGCTCGACGAGTACCGCAAGCACTTCGAGAAGGATGCCGCTCTCGAGCGCCGCTTCCAGTCGATCCAGGTGAACGAGCCGAGCCTCCCTCACACGATCAACATCCTCAAGGGGCTGCGCGACCGGTACGAGGCGCACCACAAGGTGCAGATCACCGACGGCGCGATCGTCGCGGCATCGAACCTCGCCGACCGCTACGTCTCCGACCGGTTCCTGCCCGACAAGGCCATCGACCTGATCGACGAGGCCGGCGCACGCCTGCGCCTCAGCATCCTGTCGAGCCCGCCCGAGCTGCGCGAATTCGACGAGAAGATCGCCAAGGTCCGCGAGCAGAAGGAAGTGGCATCCGAAGACCAGGACTTCGAGAAGGCCGCATCGCTGCGCGACGAGGAGAAGAGCCTCCTCGCCGAGCGCCTGCGCCTCGAGAAGCAGTGGCGTTCGGGTGACGTCGCGACCCAGGCGGTCGTCGACGAGGGCCTGATCGCCGAGGTGCTCGCACAGGCCACCGGCATCCCGGTCTTCAAGCTGACGGAGGAGGAGTCCTCGCGACTCGTCTTCATGGAGAAGGCGCTGCACCAGCGCGTCATCGGTCAGGAAGAGGCCATCGCGGCGCTCTCCAAGACGATCCGTCGTCAGCGCGCCGGCCTCAAGGACCCGAAGCGTCCCTCGGGCTCGTTCATCTTCGCCGGCCCCACGGGTGTCGGAAAGACCGAGCTCGCCAAGGCGCTCGCCGAGTTCCTGTTCGACGACGAAGCCGCTCTCATCTCGCTCGACATGAGCGAGTTCGGCGAGAAGCACACCGTCTCGCGTCTGTTCGGTGCCCCTCCCGGATTCGTCGGATTCGAAGAGGGCGGCCAGCTCACCGAGAAGGTGCGCCGCAAGCCGTTCAGCGTGGTGCTGTTCGACGAGATCGAGAAGGCCCACCCGGACATCTTCAACTCGCTGCTGCAGATCCTCGAAGAGGGTCGTCTGACCGATGGTCAGGGCCGCGTGATCGACTTCAAGAACACCGTCATCATCATGACCACCAACCTCGGTGCTCGTGACATCGCCGGTGGTCCGGTCGGATTCCAGATCGAGGGCGTCAACTCGACGAACTACGAGCGGATGAAGGGCAAGGTCAACGAAGAGCTCAAGCGCAACTTCAAGCCCGAGTTCCTCAACCGTGTCGACGACATCATCGTGTTCCCGCAGCTGTCGAAGGACGAGCTCGTGCAGATCGTCGATCTGTTCACGAAGCGGCTCGGCGAGCGTCTGCTCGACCGCGATATGACGATCGAGCTCTCGCAGTCCGCCAAGGAGCGCCTCATCGAGATCGGTTTCGACCCGGCACTCGGCGCCCGACCGCTGCGTCGCGCGATGCAGCACGAGGTCGAGGACCGTCTGTCCGAGAAGATCCTGCACGGTGAGCTGAACCCCGGCGATCACGTCAAGGTCGACTCGAAGGACGGCGAGTTCCTCTTCGAGCACGGCCCGCGCGGCGAGCAGGTCGCAGTCGGCGTCAACACCGGCGGAGCGATCCCCGGCACCCCCGACCTGGCCATCGCCAGCGGAGAGTGACCTGATCAGAGAAGGGGCGGATGCTGAGGCATCCGCCCCTTCTCTGTGTCCGGGACGCTCCAGCACTCCGGCATTCCGGGCTCGCTCAGGGTCTGGGGAGGTGAGGAGTTCTAGGCTTGACGATGTGAGCGAGTACATCGTCCGGCCTGCGCGCAGCGCCGACATCATCGGCATCCGGAATCTTCTGCAGCCGATGGTCGAGCAGCGCATCCTGCTCGGCAAGGATCTCGCTGTGCTCTACGGCGCCGTGCAGGAGTTCGTGGTGGCCGAGGCCGACGACGAGCTGATCGGCTGCGGCGCGCTGCACGTCTTCTGGGAGGACCTCGGCGAGGTGCGCACCCTCATGGTCCGCGGGGACTGGCTGCACCACGGCGTCGGCGGCGCGATCGTGGGCGCCCTCGAGGAGCAGGCTCGCGAGCTCGGGCTCAGCCGACTGTTCTGCCTCACGTTCGAGATCGACTTCTTCGGGCGCCGGGGCTATACGACCATCGGCGAGCAGGTCGTCGACCCCGACGTGTACTCTCAGCTGCTGCGCAGCGGTGACGCCGGTGTCGAGGAGTTCCTCGACCTCGCCCACGTCAAGCCGAACACGCTCGGCAACACCAGGATGCTGAAAAGGCTCAACTAACCTGGACTCATGCCCCGTCACTCCGCCGCCGTCTATCGTCGTCGGCGACTGGTGACCCTTGTCGCACTGATCGTCTTCGTCGCGTTCATCGTGACAGCGGTGTGGCTTCTCGTGGCCCGGCCGTGGGCGAGCGCGACGGATGCGACACCGTCACCGACGCCCTCGGCGTCATCGACTCCCGTGGCCCCCACGACGTCGACGACGCCCGATCCGACCGCTGCCGAGTCGCCCGCACCCGAGCCGTCCAGCGACGAGACGCCGGGCATCGTGGCGTGCGAAGCGCAGGACGTCGAGGTCGCAGCCGTCACGGATGCCGACACGTACCCGGCGGGAGTCCTGCCGCAGCTGTCGATCTCGCTGACGAATCGCGGCGCCGCCGACTGCGCGATCGACGTCGGGTCGACGACCCAGGTGCTCACGGTGTCGAGCGGATCCGACGTGTGGTGGCGATCGACCGACTGCCAGGAGAACCCGAGCAGCATGATCGCCACGCTGGCCGCCGGCGCGACCGTCACGAGCAAGGTTCCGGTGACCTGGGATCGCACGCGGTCGAGCGTCGAAACCTGTGCCCAGGAGAACCGCGCGCGCGCTCCCGGCGGGGGAGCGTCGTATCACGTGGCCGTCGAGATCGGCGGCTTCAAGGGCGCGGCCACCAAGCAGATCCTGCTCTACTGAGAATTCGGTGCGTCGCTCGGTGTGCGTCGCTCGATGCGTCGCCCGTCGAGTCCGCCTTGGCCAAAGGTCTTGAATACAGACCTGCACTCAGTTTCGGTGCTGACAGCACCCGTTCTTTGGGATACCATTGGGGTGACCCTCGCAGACTTGCGGCGCATGCCATCCCCAGTGGCGTCGAACACAGCGTCCCCAGCGCTTCGACACTGCCGCCCGAGGGTCCGCGGGCCCTCTCGAGTACCCCAGTCCCCAATGGATGACTCGAGAGGGCCCTTTTCTTCGCTCACGTTCGGGCGAGACATCGGCGCGGGCTGAATATGCTGGATACATGGCATCGAAGAAGGCGAAGTCCGCGAAGAACAAGCCCGCGCCCGAGGACTTCCGCTCGGATGCTCTCGCGCAGGCTCTCGAGAAGCAGGACATCGCCGCAGTCGCGCTGGCGCTGAGACACGGCACCACGGTCGTGCCGCTCGTGAAGCCCGGCGCCCGCGACAACCCGCTCGACAGTGGTGAGGTGTGGACCTACCGCGACCCGAAGTCGGGTGACCTGGCGCTTCTGCTCTTCAGTGACGCGAGGAACAAGCCGGCGAACCTGCCCCCAGGGGTGGGGATCTACACCGCGGACTGGTTGCGCAAGTTCCTCGCCGCGCACCCGATCACCACCGTCTTCCTCGATATCGCAGGTCCGCACCCGATGCAGGCCTCGCCCGACGAGCTGCTCAAGGCGCTCGACGCCTGAGCGCGGTGGCGCCCGCGACCCTGCGGTCGGCGCGGATTCAGAACGGCGGGATGTCGGCTTCGCTGCGCCGGGTGGTGTTGCGGGAGCGGACGTCGTTGAGTGCCGCGCGCAGGGTCTTCGAACGGTCGTCGACCACCTGCTCGTAACCGAGTCGCGATGCCTCCGATCTGCGCTGCGCCGACTGCGTGACCGGCCGGATCTCGCCGGCGAGGCTGAGCTCGCCGACTGCGGCGACCGTTCGCGGCACCGAGATCTGCTGGATCGACCCCGCCACGGCGATCGCGATCGCGAGGTCGGCGGCGGGTTCGGTGAAGCGCACGCCGCCGACGGTCGAGACGTAGACGTCGAGGTTGCTCGTCTTGATGTGCGCCCGGCGCTCGAGGATCGCCAGCACCATCGCCACACGGGACGAGTCGAGTCCGTGCACCACACGACGGGGATTCGGCGCGGTGGTGTTGATCGTCAGCGCCTGCACCTCGACCGGGAGCGCCCTGCGGCCCTCGAGCGAGATGGCGACGCACGTGCCCGGCTCCGTCTCGCCCTGAGACAGGAAGAGGCCCGAGGGGTCGGGAACCTCGGAGATGCCCGCACCCGTCATCTCGAAGCATCCGACCTCGTCGGTGGGGCCGAATCGGTTCTTCAACGCCCGGATGAAACGCAGTGACGTCTGCCGGTCGCCCTCGAAGTGGCACACCACATCGACGAGGTGCTCGAGCACACGGGGGCCGGCCACGGTGCCGTCTTTCGTCACGTGGCCGACGAGGATGACGGGCAGCCCGCGGTCTTTCGCGACCCGGATCAGCGTCGCCGCGACCTCGCGCACCTGGCTCGGCTGGCCCGCCGCGCCGTCGATCAGCGATGACGACACGGTCTGCACCGAGTCGACGATCACGAGCTGCGGGGCCACCTCGTCGATGTGACCGAGGATCGTCGCGAGATCGGTCTCGCTCGCCAGGTAGAGCTCGTCGTGCAGTGCTCCGGTGCGCTCCGCACGCAGACGCACCTGGGCGGGGGACTCTTCGGCACTCGCATAGAGCACGCGACGACCGGAGCGCGCGGCTTGAGCAGCGACCTCGAGCAGCAGGGTCGACTTGCCGACTCCGGGCTCCCCGCTCAGCAGGATCGCAGCCCCCGGCACGATGCCGCCGCCCAGCACGCGGTCGAACTCGCCCACGCCACTCGTGCGGCGGGGAGCGTCTTCGGTGGTGATCTGCGTGATCGGCCGTGCGGCCTTCGCCGCGGTCGGCGCGAGCGGGGTGATGCGGCTGAGGATGCCGGTCTGCGCGCCCTGCTCCTGCACCGTGCCCCACTGCTGGCACTCGGCGCAGCGGCCCACCCACTTCGCCGTCGTCCACCCGCATTCGGTGCAGACGTACGCGGGAGGGGCAGGTTTTCGGGTGGCCATGCAGCCAGGCTATCGCCGGGATCAGACATCCCTATCGCCTCGGGCATTATTCACGGCCGAACCACCCCACGGGAAGCAGTGGCCACGGAATACTGGAGTCATGGCCAATGGCGGGCCCGTCTGCGGGCCGATCTCGACGTTCTCACGGGTGCAGCTCCTGCACCTCGTGCAGACGCGTTCCGATCGCACGATCGGCGAGCTGTGCGACGCCACGGGGCTGCATCCCAACACGGTGCGCGAGCACCTGCAGCGCCTGATCGAGGGCGGCTACGTCATCCAGGCCAGCGAGCACCGCACCACCCGCGGTCGTCCGCGCACGCTCTACAGCGCCGCGACCGGCACCGCTGACGCATCCAGCCCCATCGCTCGCAACAAGGCCAAGGCCGCAGCCGAGCGCGGCGACCTGCTGCGCCGGGTGCTGCCCGCATCCGCCTCCGCTCTGGGTCGCGACGCGACCTATCAGCTGGACGCCCTGATCGAACACTTGGAGGAGAGCGGCTTCGAGCCCGTCGTCGATGACGAGCAGCTCACCGTCGATCTCAGCCCGTGCCCGCACGCCGCGGGTCGCGCCGAAGACCGTCCGATGCTGTGCTCCGTGCACCTCGGTCTCATGCAGGGGGTGCTCACCGAAGCCGGTGGGCCGCTCGCTGCCGAGGCCGTGCGCGCCACCGCCCTCCCGGCGGACTGCACCGTGCAGCTGCGCCTGACGGAGATGACCGCCGCCTAGGCGAGCATCTGTCTTATTCACGGCCTGCAGCCCTCCGGGGGCCGCGGGCGCGTCGTTAGCGTGGCACCCGGCGCACAGAAGAACAAGGGCATCGAAGAAGGAGTGGCACATGGAATGGCTAGACCCGCTGGTCCTGTCTCGATGGCAGTTCGGTCTGACGACCGTGTACCACTACCTGTTCGTGCCGCTGACGATCGGCATGGCCCTCGTCGCCGCGATCTTCCAGACCGCGTGGGTGCGCACCGGCAAGGTGCAGTACCTGCACCTGACCCGGTTCTTCGGCAAGATCTTCCTGATCAACTTCGCTATGGGCGTCGTGACCGGCATCGTGCAGGAGTTCCAGTTCGGCATGAACTGGTCGGACTACTCCCGCTTCGTCGGTGACGTCTTCGGCGCCCCGCTCGCCTTCGAGGGTCTGCTCGCCTTCTTCTTCGAGGCGACGTTCATCGGCCTCTGGATCTTCGGCTGGGACAAGCTCCCGCAGAAGCTGCACCTCGCCACGATCTGGTGCGTCTCGATCGGCAGCATCCTGTCGGCGTACTTCATCATCGCCGCCAACGCGTTCATGCAGAACCCGGTCGGATACGTCTACAACCCCGAGACGAACCGCGCCGAGCTCACCGACTTCTGGGCGCTGCTGACGAACCCCGTCGCGCTCGCCGCCTTCCCGCACACGATCTTCGGGGCGCTGATGTTCGCCGCCGGTGTCGTGATCTCGGTGTCGGCCTGGCATCTCGCCCGCGGCCAGCACTTCGACACGATGCGCATCTCGCTGAAGTTCGGACTCTGGGCGATGATCGTCTCGACCGCCGGCGTCGTTCTCACCGGTGACCAGCTGGGCCTTGCGATGTACGCCGCGCAGCCGATGAAGATGGCGGCGGCGGAAGCCACGTTCAACACCGTCTGCGGCTACGACGCCTCGTTCAGCATCTTCACGCTGGGCACCCCGGACGGCAGCTCAGAGCTGTTCTCGATCCGGGTGCCGTATCTGCTCTCGCTGCTGTCGACCCACTCGTTCGACGCCTGCGTGCACGGCATCAACGACCTCAACGCCGAGTACAGCACCACGTTCGCCGACACCGGACTCACCGAGTTCGCCCCGATCCTCTGGGTCACGTACTGGGCGTTCCGCTGGATGATCGGCCTCGGTATCGCCGCAGCCCTCGTCGCCGTCGTCGGCCTGTGGCTGACCCGCAAGGGCGCCAAGAAGCCGCCGGCGCAGTGGATGTGGAAGCTCGCGATCTGGTCGTTCCCGCTCGCGCTCGCCGCGAACATCATGGGCTGGGTCTTCACCGAGATGGGCAGGCAGCCCTGGATCGTCTTCGGACTCATGACCACGCAGGACGGCGTCTCGCCGGGCGTCAGCGGGCTCGAGGTGCTCATCTCGCTGATCGCCTTCACCGCTATCTACGCGGCACTCGCCGTGGTCGAGATCCGCCTCATCATCAAGGCCGCGCAGAAGGGCCCTGACACCGACGAACAACCCCACGAGGAGACGGCCCAGCTGCCGTCTGTCGTGTACTGAGAAAGGGATCAGTCATGGAATACATGTGGTTCTGGATCGTCGCCTTCCTCTTCGTCGGCTACTTCGTGCTCGACGGGTTCGATTTCGGCGTGGGCATGTCGCTGCCGTTCCTCGGCAAGAACGACGTCTCGCGTCGCCAGGTGATCAACACGATCGGCCCGATCTGGGATCTCAACGAGACCTGGGTCATCGTCGCGGGCGCCTGCCTGTTCGCGTCGTTCCCCGAGTGGTACGCGACGCTGTTCAGCGGGTTCTACCTGCCGCTGCTGCTGATCCTGCTCGCGCTCATTCTGCGCGGGGTGTCGTTCGAGTACCGGCACCAGCGCGAGTCGGCGAAATGGAAGCGCGGCTTCGACCGGATGATCGTGATCGGCTCGGCCGTGCCGGCGCTGCTCTGGGGCGTCGCCTTCGGCAATATCGTGCAGGGGGTGGCGATCGATGAGAACCACATCTACGTCGGTGGCTTCTTCGCGCTGCTGAACCCGTACGCGCTGCTCGTCGGCGTCACGACACTGCTGCTGTTCTTCCTGCACGGCGTGCTGTTCGTCTCGCTCAAGACAGACGGACAGGTGCACACCGATGCCCGTCGCCTGGTGAAGCTCGCGGCAGGGCCCACGGTGCTCGCCGCGGCCGGCACCGTCGTCTGGACGGTCGTCATGGCCGCCGGGCGTGAGGCGCCGCTGCTGTGGATGGTCGTCGGATGCGGACTCGTCGCCGCGCTCGCCCTCATCGCTTCGGTGCTGTTCTCCCTGCGCGGACGCGACGGTCGGGCCTTCACGGCGGGCGCTGTGACCGTGGCATCCGCTGTGGTGATGCTGTTCGCGGCGCTGTTCCCCTACGTGATGCCGTCGACGATCGACCCGGCGTTCAGCCTCACGATCGAGAACGCGTCGAGCACCCCGTATACGCTGACGATCATGAGTTGGACCGCGCTGATCGCCCTGCCGCTCGTGCTGGCGTACCAGACGTGGACCTACTGGATCTTCCGCAAGCGGGTCACCCGCAGCTCGATCGAGGGGGCTCCGGCGCACGCGTGAGACACGGCTTCGCGGGCTGCGTTTCGTCACTTCGACTCGCTCCGCTCACTCAGTACGGCGCTCGCTTCGCTCGCACAACGACCGAGGGCCGGTCGTTGAGCGAGGACGCGCGGTGCAGGGTCGGATCCCGGTCGTTGAGCGAGGCCGCGCGGAGCAGGGTCGGATCCCGGTCGTTGAGCGAGGCCGCGCGGAGCGTGCCCGAGACGAAACGTGGTGAGCGGTGAAGCCGGTCGACATCCGTCTGCTGCGATATGCGAGTGCGGCCCGCGGATTCCTGCTGCTGTCGGGCGCGATCGGCGTCGCGCAGACAGCGGTGACGATCGCGTTCGCCTGGATGCTGACGGATGCCGTCACCGGCGCTCTCGCCGGACGCGATGTCACGACGACGCTGCTGTGGCTGCTCGGCCTCGCCGCCCTGCGGGGCGTGCTGATCGCGGCGTCGGATGCCGCCGGAACCCGCGCTGCGGCGAAGACAGGGATGCAGCTGCGTGCCGCGCTGATCGCCGCCGTCGGGCGCCTCGGACCGGGGTGGCTCGCGCAGCGCAACCAGGCGCAGCTCGCCGTCACTGCGGGCCACGGGCTCGAAGCCCTCGACGCGTACTTCGCGCGGTACACCCCGCAGCTCGTGCTCACGGTCATCGCGACGCCGGTGCTTGTCGCGGTGATGTGGTGGCAGGACTGGCCGAGCGGGCTGACGGCGCTCATCACGCTGCCGCTGATCCCGCTGTTCCTGATCCTGATCGGCATCGCGACCCGCACGGTGCAGCGCACGCAGTGGCAGACGCTGCAGCGCCTCGCAGCTCGGTTCGCCGACACCGTGCAGGGGCTCTCGACGCTGCGTCTGTTCGGGCGCGAGCGCCGCGCCGCCGCGCAGATCGAGACGACGGCCGACGAGTACCGCCGCGAGACCATGAAGGTGCTGCGGTTCTCGTTCCTGTCGGGCTTCGCGATGGAGCTGCTGGCCTCGCTCGCCGTGGCGCTGATCGCGGTGGCGGTCGGCTTCCGGCTGCTGTCGGGCGACCTGTCGCTCGAGGTCGGGCTTTTCGTCCTGCTGCTCGCCCCCGAGGCCTTCCTGCCGATCCGACAGGTCGGTGTGCAGTTCCACGCCGCGTCCGAGGGGGTCGCGGCGACGGAAGACGTGTTCGAGGTGCTGGATTCGGCCGCGGCTCGGGCCGGCTTCCGGGCCGACTCTCGGACCGCCGGTGTTCACGATTCAGCAGGAGATTCCGACACCCGATCTTCTGACGGGCTGACAGCCGGTCGCGACGACATCCATGCTGAATTGCGAACCCCGAACGCGCGAGACCTGGTCGTCGTAGACCTGCAGGTGCGCGAACTGCCGCCTGTCTCGTTCACCGCAACACCCGGAACCATCACGCTGATCGAGGGACCGAGCGGCGCGGGCAAGTCGAGTCTGCTCGCTGCTCTGCGCGGTGCGGTGGAGTTCTCGGGCGCGGCCACGGTCGGCGGCATCGATGTGCGCGAGCTCTCCCCGTCGGCATGGCTGGCCTGGAGTGGACAGCGCCCGCAGTTGAGCCGCGGCACGATCGCCGCCAACGTGGCGCTGGGCTATGAGGCGCCGGATGCCGACGGCATCCGTCACGCCCTCGATGACGCCTGCGCGAACGACCTCGACCCGGCGCTCGAGCTCGGTGTGCAGGGCAGCGGGCTCTCGGGCGGGCAGGCGCAGCGCGTCGCGGTCGCCCGAGCGCTGTATCGGCAGGCGCAGCACCCTGACGCGGTGCTGGCGCTCGACGAGCCGTCCAGCGCGCTCGACCCCGACACCGAAGACCGGCTCTGGGCGTCGCTTCGTGCACGGGCAGATACCGGCGCCACCGTCCTCCTCGTCTCGCACCGCCGCTCGGCGCGCAACATCGCCGACCACGTCGTCGAGCTGGGGGTGAGCGTATGAGTGCCCCCGGTACCGCGGCGCGGGTGCGCGGCATCCTCCGTCTCGCGCAGCCGCCGCTGCGTCGCTTCCTGCCCGGCGCGGTCTGGGGCTTCCTGTCGGCGGGCGCCGCCGTGAGCCTGCTCGCCGTCAGCGGCTGGCTAATCGTCAGCGCCTCGATCGTCGACTCGCTCGTGCCGCTGTCGATCGCCGTCGTGGGTGTGCGTTTCTTCGCGGTGTCCCGTGCCGTGACACGGTATCTCGAACGGCTGAGCGGGCACGATGCGGCTCTGCGTCAGCTCGCTTCGACGCGGGCCGACATGGTGCGCCGGCTCACTCCGCTGTCGCCCGCGGGGCTCGGACGCACCGACCACGGACGCGTGCTGTCGGCCCTCGTCGACGATGTCGAGAACCTGCAGAATCTGCCGCTGCGGGTGGTGCAGCCGCTCGCCGTGTCGGGTCTCGTCGCGGTCGGTGCGGTCGGGTTCCTGCTGTTCGTGTCGGTACCGGCCGCGCTCACCCTCGCTGCGTGCCTGGTGATCGCCGCCGCGGCGGCGATCGGACTGGGGTGGGTGTTCGGATCTCGCGCCGAGGCCGCGGTCTCGCGTCGACGCGGCGATCTCTCGGCTGCTCTCACCGACTACTTCGGCACGCTCGACGTGCTGCTCGCCTTCGGCGCGGAACCTCAGGCGCGCGAGCGCGTGCGACAGGCGGATGCCGACCTTCGCCGCGCTGTCAGCAGGGCGTCGCTCGCGCAGGCGATCGCCGCCGGCGTGGTCTCGGCCGTCGCGGGTGCCGCGTCGGTGTGGGCGCTCGCTGTCGCTGCCCCCGGTCTCTCGACAGGGGCGATCGACGGCCCGTGGCTCGCAGTCGCCGTGCTCGTGCCGATGGTCGTGTTCGAGGTCTTCGGCGCGGTGCCCATCGCCGCAGCATCCTGGCGCAGCGTGCGCTCGAGCGCCGAGCGGATCGTCGACGTGCTGCCCTCCGAGATGCCCGCCGAACTGCGGTCAGACGACGGCGAGGAGGCCGAGATCGTCGGCGTTCCGACTCTGCGGCTGCGAGGCGTGCGGGCGTGGTGGCCGGGTGGAGCGCCCGCGCTGCGCGGAGTCGACCTCGACCTGAAGCCGGGGGAGCGCGTGCTGGTGGCGGGTCCGAGCGGGGCGGGCAAGAGCTCGCTGGCTGCGGCGCTCGTCGGATTCCTGCGTGTCGAGGGTGAGTATTCCGTGGGCGGCAGGGATGCTGCCGCGCTGTCAGGCCCTGCTCTTCGTCGCACGATCGGGCTGTGCGAGCAGAGCCCGCAGCTGTTCGATGAGGACATCCGGCAGAACCTGCTGTTCGCCAGGGATTCGGCGACCGACGACGAGCTGCTCGCCGTGCTCGACCGTGTCGGCCTGGGGTCGTGGGTCCGCGAGCGCGGGGGACTGGATGCGCGGGTGGGCGACCGCGGCGGTCTCGTCTCGGGAGGTCAGGCGCAGCGCATCGCCCTCGCTCGCGCCCTGCTGCGCGGCTTCCCGGTGCTCGTGCTCGACGAGCCGACCGCGGGCGTCGACCCGGATGCATCCGACGCGCTGCTGAGTGACCTGCTGCAGGCGGCGGGGGAGCAGTCCGTGCTGCTGATCTCGCACGTCGCCCCGCCTGCAGAGACGGTCGATCGGGTCGTCCGGCTCGAAGACGGGCGCACCGTCTTGGCGTGAGTCGGGTGGCGCGTCTCGCTTCGCTCGCTCGCTCAACGACCGGATGTGGTCCGTTCGTCGAGTGAGGGCGCAGCGGGGCGTTTCCGTTCGTTGAGTGAGGGAGCAGCGGCGCGTTTCCGGTCGTTGAGCGAGGAGCGCAGCGACGAGACGAAACGGGGCGACCGGCCCGTCAGACGCTGAGGTCGGCGCGGGGCTCCATGACGATGCCCTGGGCCTCGAAGACGCGACGGCGTTCTTCGATGCGGCGGTGCAGCTCGACCTGCGCGTCGTCGACCAGGCGCGGGTCGAGATCGACAGTCACCGGATGCGGGTCGCCGTGGTTCGCCTCGATGTAGGCATCGAGTTCGGGACCCGACGTCCATGACGTGATCAGGGCGTAGCGCGGGGCGGTGCCGCGGTGCCAGACCGCGTGCCAGAAGCGCTGGGTGTCGACGATGATACGCGACCCCTCGCGCAGCGGCAGGCGGATCTCGGTCGCCGGGTCGAAGCGGTCGGAGCGCAGGAGCAGCAGCGAGTCGGTGTCGTCGGAGAGGTTGTAGTAGCCGCGCACGACCCAACCGGTGCCCTCTTCGTTGAGGCGGTTGTTGTCGTCCTGGTGCAGGTTGTAGACGGCATCCGCGTACTCGTTGGGCTGCAGCTCGATCACGCGGCAGCGGCCGACTCCCGCGCCGGGTTCGAGCGCACGCCGCTGCAGGGTCGGTGCGATCGCGACCTGCGACTCGATCCAGACGCCGTCCTTGTCTGTGCGAGGAGGGGTGTGATTCCAGAAGCCGTTGCACTCGATCGCGCCGGCATAGCTCGCGAGCGGGGCGAAGCGCGTGACGCCCGACGAGCGCCAGCCGATGTACTCGAGGTCGAGCCACTCGGCGGGGTCGGATGCCTGGTCATGGTCGTCGAGCACGACATAGCCGGTCTCAGCCAGCGCCTCTGATGTGATGAAACCCATTGCGTCCCCTCCGTGCCCGTTGCCTTAGGCCATCCTAACCAGGGGGCTTGAGGGCCGACGGGGAGCGTACCGGACAAAAGCCCGCGTCGGAACTCACCTGACTGCTCGATTCGCGCCGTGGCCCGGGTTGTCGTAAGCTAGTCCGCGGTGACGTGTCCGAGCGGCCGAAGGTGCAACTCTCGAAAAGTTGTGTAGGGTAACCCCCTACCGTGGGTTCAAATCCCACCGTCACCGCCATGGAAACCCCCGAGAAATCGGGGGTTTTTCCGTATCCGGGGCGGGGCGTGGGGCACGTTCGGTGGGCAGCGAGTTTGCGGCTCCGCGGAGTCTCAAACCTCGCGCTTGCGATCTGGGTCAAAATCCGCCCGTCGTCGTGTGCATGGCTGTGGTGCGGTAACCCAGCGCTGCCGGGCTCCACCATAGACTGCGTGGTCGACACCCTTGACGGTGAAGAACTGCTCGTAGACGATCGGCTGCTTGCCTGAGCACGGGCAGGAGCGATGGGCTCTCGACAGTGACCGAAGGCGTCAGCGGACCCTCGTGCTTTCGCGGCGATTCGACGTGGGCATGGACGCTCGCTATTCCGCGCTGGGTGGGACGATGCAATCGCTCGACATGGTATCCAGGGTGTTGAGGCTTTCGCTCACGGCCTCCGCGTGACGCTGGACGGCTAGTCCTCGCGCGCGGTGGCGTCGAACTACAGGGAGTGCTGTCCAGCCCGCTGACAGCGCGCCCCCCTTTGGAGGGTTGGCATCGACAGGTTCAGCATTTCGGCGCGTCCTACGACTTGGCGACGATCTTGGCCCAGCTGTCGATCCGGCGGCAGGATGATCGTCGTAGTTAATGACGGAGCCGGACCGACCGGCCCGCGACCCACTGCAGGAGGCACTCCATGTCCCAGTACGCAATCCTCATCTACGAAGACCAGGCGCAGTACGCGACCATGTCGCCCGAGGCATGGGGCGCGCTGGTCGACGCGCACAGCACGTTCACCAAGCAGGTCTTCGAGCTCGGTGGGTCCCTCACGGGCGGGGAGGCGCTCGCGGCCACGACGACGGCCACCACGATCAAGCGCGGCACCACGGTCACGGACGGCCCGTTCGTCGAGACCAAGGAGGCCTTCGGCGGCTTCTACGTCATCGAGGCGCGCGACCTCGACCACGCCGTCGAGATCGCCAAGCTGTGCCCGGCACCCTTCGGCGGCGTCGAGGTTCGCCCGGTCGTGGACCCGACGACGAACCCGTTCTGAACACTCCCCGCGACGAGCCGACCGCGTCCGCCATGCAGGCGGACGCGGTCGCTGCCGCGCTGGCGAAGGCCCACCGCTCCGAGTGGGCCTTCGTACTGTCCGCCACGGTGCGCGTCGCGGGCGACCTGGACGTCGCGGAGGAGTGCGCGCAGGAGGCGTACGTCAGCGCGCTGAAGGCCTGGACCCGGGACGGCGTCCCGGAGCGGCCCGGCGCGTGGCTGACCACCACGGCGCGGAACCACGCGCTCGACCGGTTGCGTCGCGAGGTCACCCTCCGGCGCAAGCTCCCGCTGCTCGTGGAGCCGGCGACTGTCGATCCGCACGACCCGGCCAACCTGGACCAGCTCGACGCCGCGGTGCCCGACGACCGGCTCCGGCTGGTGTTCACGTGCTGCCACCCCACCCTCGCCCCCGAGGCCCGCGTCGCCCTCACCCTGCGCCTGGTCTGCAACGTTCCCACGCCCGACGTCGCCCGGGCCTTCCTGGTGTCCGAGTCGACGATGGCGGCACGGATCACCCGGGCCAAGAAGAAGATCTCTGAAGCGCGGATCCCCTACCGGGTTCCGAGCCGGGAGGAGCTGCCCGAGCGCCTGGACAGCGTACTCACCGCCGTCCACCTGCTCTTCAGCACCGGCCACACGGCCGGCGAGGGAGACGCGCTCGTCCGTCAGGATCTCTGCGACCGGGCCCTGCACCTCGCGCGCACTCTCACCGCGCTGCTCCCCGAGCAGGCCGAGACCCGCGGCCTGCTGGGCCTGCTGCTCCTCACCGACGCGCGCCGGGCAACCCGGACCGACGAGCAGGGCCGGCTGCTCCTGCTCGCCGACCAAGACCGGACTCGCTGGGACCAGCGCGCGATTCTGGAGGGGCTCACCGTGACGGCCGGGGCGCTGGCGTCCGGCCCACCGGAGCGGTTCACCCTGCAGGCGGCGATCGCCGGCGTACACGCGATCGCGCCGTCCCTCGAGCAGACCGACTGGCCGCGCGTCGTGCACCTCTACGACCGGCTGCTCGTGGTGTGGAACACCCCGGTGGTCGCGCTCAACCGGGCCGCCGCCGTGGCGTTCGCCGACGGTCCGGCCGCCGCCCTGCCGCTCCTCGACGAGCTGGCGACCGATCCCCGGCTCGCCGACTACCCCTACCTTCCGGCCACACGCGCCGATCTGCAGCACCGCCTCGGCGACGCCGCCGGCGCGGCTCAGTCGTACCGGCGCGCGATGGAGCTCACGGCGAACGCCGCGGAGCGCGCCTTCCTGGAGCAGCGCCTGACGGAGGTCAGCCGCGCCGCCGGCGGCGAGCCCGCGTCCGGCTGAGTAGGGCGGGCTCGCCGGTCACCACTCCAAGGCCCCGCACGGGCTCCCGCGCACCTTGCTGGGATTGTCCTCCGCCGTTCCGGTCGTCGCCCGAAGGCTCGAACGTGCCGTGCTGGTCCATCTCGCGGTGGCCGTGGCGGGATCGAGATCGCGGGATCTAGACGAGTTTCGAAGCGTGGTTCTCCATGCGATCAGCGTAGGGGCTGGATACAGACGCTGGGCTCTCTTCCAGCCGCTGTGCGCGCCGCACGGATCCGAGATTCGAGCTTCACATTGCTCCCAAGTGCCCTGTGAAATGCAGGTACTAGGGTCGGCCGGGGCATCGACGCCTGAGGCAAAGCAATCACCAGCAGGGGGCTGGCTCAGCAGGCCTTGATGCCACGCAGATCCGCAGTAGAAAGTCTCATTTCAGGGGGAAGTACCATGTCCAAAAAGCGACAAAGAGGGTTGATCGCGCTATCGATCGGCGCGCTGTTCGCCACGCTAGCCGTGGCAGTTCCGATGTCGGCAGGTGCCGCCATTCCTGTGGACGAACCGCTCGGCACCAACAACCCGGGGAACCCCGACAACCTCGACATCACCGAACAGTTCTCCGAGGGGCAGGTGTTCCCGAACACGCTAGTCGGGGGAGGGGTAGGACCGGTCGCCCATGTCGACCCGACCTACTCGAACCAGTGGCGGATGGCCGAAGACGTCGACACAGCGAAACATCAAGGCGGCGCGGTGTGGTCGAACACCCAACTTGATCTCTCGCAGCCGTTCGAGAGCACTTTCTCTGTGTACCTCGGCTATCAGCCGAACCTCGGCGACGGCATGACCTTTACTCTTCAGAACGATCCTCGCGGACGAGGAGCTGTTGGTTCTGCCGGCGGCTCGCTCGGTGCGTACGGTGGAAACTGGGGCACAGCATTCCCGGATCGGGATGTAAAGGACGATGAAGCACAGCAGCAGTACATCCGCAACGCGTTGTCGATCGAGTTCGACACTTACATGAACGACGCACACAATTACGGGGGGGAGTCTGGGGACCGAGAGCTGTGTTCATGGTGGATATTCTGTGGCTCGCAGCTGTATGGTCATGTCGGTGTTGTGACGCCGGCGCCGATTGCGGTGTCGCACTCGAACCTTCAGTACGGTTCCGCGACGGACACACTCAGCAATGACACGTGGCGCGACTTCCACGTTTCCTGGGAACCCCATGGCGACAACACAGGAACGCTCAAATATCAGCTCGGCAGTTGGACGGCCCAGACCTTCACGGTGTCCGATGTGAACGCCCAGTTCGGTCTCCAGAACGGCGACTCGAAGGTGTACTGGGGCTTCACCGCCGCGGCAGTTAGCAAAAGTCGTGCAGGTGGGGGAACCTCCGGTGGCTCCGACGTAAACGCGAACCCGCTTGCTTTCGCGGTACTGAAGCAGCCTGCACCCCCGGTGGTCACCGCGACTCCCGAGATGCCAGCTGTCGTGCAGGCTGTCTGCACTGACACGGGGGAGGCGTCTACGCCGTTTGTGACGCCCGCGTCTACTGCCGGGATCAATTACACGATTGACGGGTCGGTCGTTGAGGGTTCGACGGTCACAGTAGTCGCAACGCCCAAGTCGGGCTACGTGCTCGCGGCGGCGCAAGGGTGGACCGCAGCGGCCGACGGAAGCGCGTCATTGCAGGTGACGCTCACTTCCGTTGATTGCGCGGACGCGGTTGTCGTGCCCGTGGAGCCTCAGGTCAAACAAGCGGTGTGTACAGCCTCAGACCGTGCCTCAACACCCACAGTCACGGTCGCAAAGACCGAGGGCATCACCTATCGCGTGGAAGGCAAGATTGCTCAGGGGAACACGGTCACCATCCTGGCTATTCCGCAGCCGGGCTACCAACTGAGTACGTCGCCGGGGTGGAAAACCGCAGATGACGGATCCTCATCGATGACAGTCGCTCTGAAGACTGCAACGTGTGGGCACTCTGACTCGACGCCTACCAACGGCGCGCTCGCGACCACTGGTGGCAGCGGGGCAGGATTCCTCGCCGTTGCGGGACTGGTCGTCGTCGCTCTAGGCGTGGGAGCAATGCTCATCGCACGCCGGCGCACCAAGAACTAGCAGACAGGAGGGGGGGGCTGCCTGGCGCAGCCCCCTCCGTGTGTGGTCACGCCCCGCTCTCGACCGGCCTCGTCGACCGTGCAGCAAGCAGATGTCGGCGTGGACTTGCATCCAGCGGGGATCACTCCCGTTCGCGCGAGGGAAATCTCAGATCCTCCACGGACCGACGCCAGTTCAACCGCTACCTGCTCTGCTAGCGCGACAATTTGAACGCGTCCGTTGCCGGCAGCCTCCGAAGGCAGCCCTGGCGGGAGTAACGGAACAACGACTTCGCTGACATCGATCTCGTCCACTGAGATATCCGTGATCTCACTCGGCCATCAGTGCGACTCGCCTCGAGGAAAGCCGACGCGTAGGCGCTGTGATACCCACCCTCAGTTCAGTCTGCTGCTACCAAGGCCGCTCTTGGCCAACGACGGCGGGTGGGCGGAGGGGGCCGAACCGGATCCCCAGGTGAGCACCAGACGGCCCGGTCCGAAGCTTTGTCGGTGCACACTGTGGCTCAGGCCACGCGCGGCGTGCGAGTGATTGCGAACTCCGGAGCGCCGCTCCTCACGTTCTCCGATCCAGTCGGGCGCGGCGTCAGCCGAGAATCGCCCCCAAAGCACGATGTCGCGACATCGTCCATTCACGCCGTAGGCGATGCTGGTGCGTTGCGGGTAGTCCGCCGGATAGTCAACTGACCACTCCAAGCTCATCGTCCCGGGGCTCTTGAGTGGGTGATCGAGTTCTACATCGATGCCGAGAACCCGCCCACCCGGATGAGCAAAAGTCTGAATGATGTGTCCACCGGACACAATTTGGATACGGGGAGGTCGGGGCGATGCAGCATCCGAAACCTCGAGAATCGGAAACCTAGAGACTGTTCCTGCGACCGCCTGCAGGAGCACCCGGGTCACGACTCGCGCCACTTGGCGGTTGTCGTCTACATCTGCGGTTATCGAGACCACCACCTGCTTTGCGGTAACGGTGGCGAGGTGCCCGAGTTCGGTCGTGGTCTCTCGCATCTCAATAACGAGGACCGGATCTTGCGTTGGTGCAACCGTTGCGAGGTACATGTGCTCAGATGTGTGGTCGATGTAGTCAATCAGCTCATCGTTGGGTAGACCGAGATCATGCTCGATCGCAGCCACGATATCGAGTGAACGCCGCCCCGAGGGTCGTCGCTTCCCCGAGCGCCAATAGCTCAGCGTCGAAAGCGCTACGTGGTGACCTTCCGCGATGAGCCGGTGGCGAAGCTCGGAGAGCGACATGTTGTGGCGTCTCAGCGCGCTGGCGAACACACGTTCAAAGCTGGCGTCGCTCATGAATCTCTCCTCCAAAGTCCGGTGTGGTGCGCACCGGGAGCATTCACGCGGTCAGGATGAGCCGTGTGAAAGGCGGTGACTAGGGTCGTCCTAGCGTCAACTCGTTGATGGAGCTGAGTCGCAGTCTCGAGCCGCACCTCCGCCTCTAGAGACGTGTGACGAGCAACCTAAATGAACCTGTCGTCGCATCCCCTCACCCTCCCCGGCTGTTGGCGCGACGGCGGAATCGCTGGCTTCGCCTGTGATTCCGAATGGCGCAGCCCGCTCGGGCATGCGCCATGGAGGGCCTGGAGGCAACCCCTCGAACCGCCGCCTTCAGGCCCTCCACCTTTCGGGCGCCCCCCGCATCTCGACGCAGGGCGGCACGCAGACGGCGCTCAGCCGTTTCAGCGCAGACTCGGTCGGCGACTTGCCGGTTGCATCGCGTTCACAGCCCCGGCTGCCGCGCCGCTGGGGCTCTTCAGCGACAGATTTGACGGGTCGGGTCGTCCACCATGTGACTAACGAGGCAAGTGGACTCCCCTCGCACCGCGGTGGCAACTGGCCGGCGTCAGTGGGGAGCGCAGGAGGTCCGCAAGGCGCGGTCTCTGATGCCTGACTTTCGGGGATATTACTGTGGCTACGCAAGACGAACTGAACGCTCTCATTCAGCAGATCGCGGACGACATCAATGGATTTATTGGCGCATCGGTTGTTGACGTTGAGTCAGGTTTGCCGCTCGCGACGAAATCGGTCCGCCCTGACTTTGATCTGGATGTTGCTAGCGCGTACAACAGCGAAATGGTCAAGAACAAGCGGAAGACGATCGAGGCTCTTCGTCTCGGCGCGACTCTCGAGGACATGCTCCTCACACTCGACACCCAGCTCCATCTGCTCAAGATGGTCGATGCGGACACGTTCCTTTACCTTGCGGCAGATCGGCAAGTCACGAACCTCGCGCTGCTCCGGTCCGCTGTGAACCGCCATGTCACGGCGCTGAGCGCTTGACTATCGGACTTATCCGGACGACCGAGCTCGTTGACGTCTCCTGGGCGCACCCCGTGTTGGCGGAAACAGCGATGAAACAGAAACGCACGCGCTGGCGACGGGTGGGCCTGCCGAACCGGTATCGTCTCGTGTTCGCGGGACCGGTGGGTGCGGGGAAGACGACGGCCGTACGCGCGCTGAGCGATGTGTCACCGGTTGACACGGACGTTCCGATCTCGGCTGGATCTGATGAGCTCGGTGACGACGAAAAGAAGACCACTACCGTGGGGCTCGACTACGGTGCATGGAAGCCCACAGCAGAACTTTCTGTGGCCCTCATCGGTGTGCCGGGACAGGACCGTTTCGCGCATGCGCAGCGGTACTCATCGATGCCTGACGCCCGGTTCCTGCTCTGGTTGCGCGCTGATCACGCGGACATAGCCACGGACGCGGCTACATGGATCCCCCGATTCGCCGGCGACGAGCACCGGCTCGTGATCGCCGTCAGCCACTGCGCGGACGACGCACTCGAGGCTGCCCGCGGATCGCTCTCCGAGGTACTCGACCGCCACGGGATTCCCGTCGACCGTGTGATCGCGGCCGATGCGCGCGATCGCGACAGCGTGGAACGAGTCGCGTGCGTTGCGCTCGACCTGCCGGAGAAGGACTTGTGAGCAAATACTCAAGCGAGCAAACTCTCTCCGATGGGGGATCCTCGACGATGAACGACCAGGCGCTCATGCATCCTGCCATTGCGACGGACTGGGCCCTGTGGTCGGCGGTAGTAAGCGGGGCCGCGCTTACGCGGCTACGCCACCTAGAGGCTTCGTTCCCTGAGATGACGTCAGCAGTCCTCTCGACCGCCGACGGACTCCATATCGCGTCGGTCGGCGTCCCTCACGACTCGGGTGATCGTTTGGCGGCGATGAACGGTTCGCTGTTCGGAGTTGCCAGGGCAGAGGCGGACATCCTCTCGCAGGGGACGACTCCAAGCATGTCCGCGGTGGTGTCGGTATCGATCGGGGCCAGTCAGATGTCGCTGCTGAGTTTCATCCTTGCGCCTTACGGGCAGTTGCTGTTGTCGGTGTCAGCCAGCGGAGTGCAGCTCGGCACGGTCATCGTGCAGGCACGGTCTGCTGCATACGAACTCATCACCGCCCTAGGGGTATCCGCGCCGCCCGCATAGGCACTAGATGTCCCGGGTCGGAGCATTGGTTGCGCAGCGGGACGAGCCCACAGCTCCGTATGGACCGTGCATCGTGGACAGTGCGTGACTGTGCCCAGATGAAAGCTAGGAATGGAATGCGACCATCGGAGTGGGTTGCGGACCAAAACAATGCGTCTTCGCAGTTCTTGGAGAACGCACTTGCATCGTTCTTCCAGCCTGTAGGAGCGATGGGGCTCTTTCTCTCAGTGGGAGCGTCGATCGTCGCAGCGGTTGCGATCGTCGTCGGGAGGCCGTCGACGGCGGAGATCGTGGGGACAAGTTCGCTGGTTTGGATCGCAGGCGCTGTCCTAAGCGTTACCTCCTGCTTCACTATGTCGTGGCAGCCACCGGTCGTTGCCACCACTACGTTTCCTTCGGTGGTTGTGGGGACCCTAGTCGTGAGCTACTTTCGCCGGCGGTCGACTCAGAATCGTGGTGTCGTACGAGCGCGAACGATGTCCTGGCTAGAAAAACGGGCATCGCCATCGAGGCGGCGTAGGGTGTGCGGCGGGGGCAGCCCGCCAGTCGCAAGCGCACTTCTCTTCACCCAGCTTGAGTTCGATGCTTTCTGCGGTGACTCGACAGGGGCGATGAGGGCCTCTAATTGCCCTGGAGGATCGTGAAGAGCGCGCACACCGTTGTTTCGGCGATCTCCCTGTTTCCGGTCTGGAGAGCGTCGCTGAGGGTGGTGACAACAGGGGTAAGGCTGCTGTCGGCGTCGCTCGAGGTGAGGGCGGAGAACCGCAGTGCGCAGTACGCCAGGAGTGCGACTTCCGTCAGGTGGCGGCCCTGCGGGGGATGGGGGACGAGGGCGGCTACAGCAGAGAGGAACGCAGCGGTGGCGTCGGGGCGGTTCTCTGCACTGATGATCTTGGTGGCGGCCGCTGCGAGCTTCTTTCGGGTTCGGGACGGTTGGGTCGGGAGAGAGTTCTTTAGGGCGAGGCCAGCAAGGCTGCCTGCGTAGCCGATCGAGGCTCGGGACTCGGCGGCTGAAAAGTCGGCGACCTTGGTGTACCGGGCGGGGGAGACCTCTACAAGTCCGATGTCGCGGAGGCGCAGAATCGCCTCGCGAACTGGATTGAGCGACACTCCGAGCTCATCGGCGAAGTGGCGGTTGTGCAGCACGTCTCCTGGCCCGTACTTGCCCTGGAGTATCCGGTCACTGATGTGTTGAAAGGCCAGCTCTGACAAGGGCGTGGGGTCTACTCCGCGTCGGGTAGTCAAGGTCACTGCTTGCGGGTGCTTAAGGATCGTCATCGCTGCTCCTGGGGTGCGGGGTAGGTGAATGCCGTTGCGCGGAGGGCGACGGTGAACGTGGCAAGAATGAGGGATGTAACTCGGTTAGAGAGGTGAGTCCAGCCACGAGCCGTAAGCGCGTTTGACACCCGAATCTGTTCCGCGTTCTGGTCCTCTGGGTATCGCAGCCCGTCGGCAAGCCACGACTTCACAGCGACCATGTCGGGGGCGTGACGGCAGCGCCCGGTGAGTAGCTGGGACACCTTTCGACATCGCCCGACTGCGCGCCCCGGGTCCTTTGAGCGTGAAGAGCTCCGGAGATAGCCCCGCCGACCAGAAGATGGCCCTGTCCATCTCGGACACTCGACACCCACGCGGATCTCGTTGCGATATCGGCCAGGCTGAACGAGGAACGCCTTCGAGGGAGGATCGCCGCTCTTAAGGCCTCATATACGTCGTCGTAGGCGAGCCGGGTGGGGTGGGGTGTCGGCGCGGGGGAGGGCAGTCCTGCTGCAGCGCGTACATGATCCATCCCGTTACTCCTCGGCCAAGACACGAACGGATGTTGCGCCGACGAATGACATAAGTGGTTCCCCGTAAAGGCAGGTTTGCAAGGCCAGTTCGCCTTTCATGCCGAGGAGGTCCTTGGGGGTCGCCGTGTACTTCGGGAGCAGCCGCACTTCAACGACTTCATATTCTTCGTCGCCGACGAGGAATCGCTGCCCCTCTTTCCAGGGCAGGATCGTGTCACCGCCGCAGTTGTTGTGCGCGGCCCACACCGGGGGGACCTCACGTTGTCGGTAGTCGACCATCTCGGTGAACGTGCCATCGCAGCGATCGAGGTCGATGGCCGATCCTGACGCCCCAAGCCGGACAGACGGAAGCTCGCGGGTGAAGAGCTGAGGTGTGGTCACGGCAACACTCCGTATGGTGCCCCAGGCATACTCGAGGGATCGTGGGGCGATCGCGGTCGCCGTAAGAAGACTGCCACCGAGAGCGATGAGAGCAACACTGGCGACGATCAACGCGACAGGGTGTCGTCGTCGACCCTCGCGTGCCGGACGACGCCTCACGCGAGACCTTGGTTGTTCAGGGGTCAGCATCACATTCCTTCGGAGATCTCGGCCTACGGTCGGTCGCCTACGCGGCGAGGGCGGGGACGATGACGGACAGCATCCAGGGGATGCCGAACTTATCGACCAGCATCCCGAACTTGCCTCCCCACGGTGGGGTGGCAAGCGGCATCGTCACGGTGGCGCCCTCGCTCACTGCTTTCCAGATGCGCTCGATTTCTGCTTGGTCGTCGCCGCTCAACGAGACCGACATCCCCGCGGCAGGCGAGTGTGGCATATGCGTCGGGGTGTCCGCAGCCATCAGTATGGGACCATCATCGATCATGAGTTGCGAGTGCAAGACGAGGTTCTTGTCTTGCGGCGAGGACATCATCGCGGGGACGGTGTCGAAGGTATCGATGCGTAGCTCGCCACCGAGCACGGAATGATAAAAGTTCATCGCGTCTCGAGCGTTGCCGCGGAACGACAGGTAAGGGGTGACCTGGTTCATTCGTGCCTCCATGGTGATGGCCGTTGTGGCCGAGAGCGGTGCGAGTGGTGCGAGTGGTGGAAGAGGGCGCGCGGGTTGTCTGTCAGCCCCGGTCGAAGCCAAGTAGCCCGCGGCGCGTTGCCGTTGCCTCAGCGAGGGTCCGCACAAACTCTGTGTAGGGCTGGCGCATATGGGTGTTGCCCGTTTCGAGCAGGCGGCGGGCTGTTCGCCCGTCGTGTTGTTCGATGGTGATCTGTTTCGTTTGGTGGGTGGGTGCGGTCACCCACACGCGAGAGAGTTCCGAGAACGGGTATTGCTGGTCATCGATGAGGATGTCGTGCGCGTTCACGCGGATGGCTCGCGGGAACCGGCGTACCTGGTCGTCCACGATGATGACGGCGATGAGTAAGCCGATTACGAAAGGGCCGGCGATGAGCACCGCGACGAACGGGAGGGAAGGAGCCCGAAGGGGCTGAACTCCGATCGCGCCCTCAGTCGCCACGACAGCGAGCGTCACAAGTGTCGCGAAGAATGTCAACGTTCGCCGAGTCCTAATCATCGACGAAGCATCGACCGTGAACACGACATTCTGTGCGGGCGTCGCCGATGGGGAGGTGCGCAAGTCTCCGGTCAGATCGGAGCCCGGCCTCGCGGGATTCAGATGGTCGAGCAGTTCGCTGAACGTTTCGGGGGGGAGCTTGTTCAGCGTGAACACACTCGATGTCCCGTCCGTGCGGGTCGCGATCAAGGTTCGTGTCGTTGCAGAAGGGAGTCCCGTGGTGCGGTGCGTGATGACCGTGGACCTGAACGACGTGCCAGCGCGGTGAAATGATGCAAGAACGTGAAACGGGCGTCGAACTGTGACGGAAGTCGTCGAGATCACCACGCTGAGGTTCTGCATCCAGAAGGCGAGAAAGAGCGCGACAAGGACGCCGACGAGGATCAGGCCGATGACCGCATCCCAACCGGCGTCTCTGATTCCCGGTACGGGTAGCCTCACCGTCATAACATCAATGACCACAGCCGAGGCGATCGCGGAGCCCACAAAGGCTCCGAGCAGGGGAGACCACACTTTCGAGGCGTAGGTGGCGGACGCTGGCCCACCCGCCATCGGCGACACGGTACTCATCACTGCTCAGAACCCTTCACGGTACCTGGCACGGACCCTCTGGGATCAGTGATGGCGCAGAGGACTTCGTGGTCAGCGGGTTCCCACGTCTTTGCAGTGGAAACACCGTTCCAGACATCGAGCGCCGACGTGTCGGAGGCTCGACCGACGACCTCCGGCAGCAGCCCGTCGGACTTGAAGCGGCGATCGCGGCATCGTCGAACTCGCCGTCGGGCATCCCGCGCGCGTAAGAAATCTCATTCGTGTGCGACTGAGCGAACAGCACGACAGGGACATCTGAGGATGTTGTCGCGGGCTGATGGTCGAAGCAGTCGCCTACTTCGACCGCGAACACGCCAGCGGCCCCTGCTTCGGTGAATTCCGGGGACGCAGGCTCACAAACCTCGGTATCGGTCGTCGTGTCGTGTGTCGCACACCCAGAGAGGGCCGCCATCGCAATGACGAACATCGCGACGCCAAGCACACGTGGTGGACGGCGGTAGAACAGGGACACGGGACTCCTACGGGACGGCACACGGTACACAAGAGACGACGACTCTGACGTCCTAATCTGTCGCCCTTTGGCACAACGGGAGTCGGCCGACAGACTTTTCCCGCCCGTTCGTCTTCCATTCCGACTGATCAGTCACGTGGCCGATTCCACGGTTGCGCGCCGGGCTCCTTCATCCGGCGAGGGGGCGAAGTCCCCAAGCTTCGTCCCCTCACACTTCGATAGCCGCGGCACGCTCATCCGTTGCTGACGACCGACCTGCGTGTGTCGACAGTCCCAACCCGCTGCTGCGTCGTATCCGCAACATCGAGACAACCTGTGGCTCCGGCGGTCGCCTTGATCTGTCCCGCGGGCGGGAGCGACTTGGGCGAGACGGGGCGCGGCCCGCACGTCAGGACATGGCCGCGATCGCGCGGCCGCTGGTACCCAGGGGGCAGAACTCTTTCCGTTTGTTCTCGAGCGTGCGGCACTGGACTTCGTCACGTCCGATGACCTTCTCCGCCTCCGGTCGGCCGCGGCATGCCTAGAAGCGCGGCCGCACCTTGAGGCTCGCTCGGCCAGCCAATCGAAAGTGTGGGGACGCAGGTTTCGATATCCGCGGGTGTGAGGACAAAACGTCGACGATTGCAGCCTCGACGGCGTTGGCGACGGGATGGTCCATGGTCCAACGGAAAGATAGGGATTCTCAGTGTGAGAGGGGGCCGCCCTTGAAAGCGTTAAGCGTGTAGCCGTCGGCATGCGCGATGAGGTCGACACGGTACGTGGAGTCCCTGTCCGCCGAATAACCCGAGAGGACGAAGTCTCCACCGGACGCGCTGGCGACATCACTAGTACATTGCGTCGCTTCCGACTCCGTCTGCGTGCAGATCCATCCTGGTGGAGGCGCATCGACCGTGAAGCCTGACGGGAGCGTGAAAGTGAGCTGGTCGACCGTCCATGGACGGTCCACGACGATACTGACGTCCAGAACGTACCGGTCACCGAGTGTCGTTGGCGTCACCGCAAAGTCAGCCGTCGGCGGTGTCGGGCCCAAGAGCGGGGCGACGAGGGCGCCAATCGCGATTGTGAGCGAACCGAGCGCGACTGCTGCGGCGCCTACCCTCATCGGGCTTATCGACCACGATCCTGAGTGCCGGGCCCAGGACCGCAGGAGTGATGGGCCACTCCGAAGGGCTGGCGTTGAGGTACTCTGCAGCTCGCTTGCCTCAGCGCTCCCGGAAGGGAAGAGGACGCCGCTGACGGTGAGGAGTGTGACAATCCCGAGTGCCGAGGACATCGTCCCGAACCGGGCCCATGCCGCACGACAGCGCGTGCAGGTTCGGATGTGCTCCATTCCACGGGCGTCGCCGGCGTCGTCAACCGAATCCACTACCGTGTCGGGGAGTTCCGAGGCCGCCTCTCGACACCTTTGTGGTGCTCGATCTTCCAATACCACTCGCAGCGTTGCTCGACGCAGGCTCAGGCGAGCGCGCCGAGACAAGGAGTAGATCGCGGCCGCTGGTCTCCCCAGCTCGGTCTCGAGCTCCGCGGGCTTGCGTCCTTCCAGCACCGTCGCGACAAGGACAGTGCGCTGGTCGGGAGATAGCAGATCGAGCGCTTGACGCACGATCGCATACTCACGATGCATGTCTGCGACGTGCTGTTCATCACTCGGGTCGTGCACGGGTGCGTTGGTGTCGGTAATTTCGCTGACTCGCGAGCGTGGGGACTTCAACTCGTCCTTCACCCGATTTCGCATCGTTTGTATCAAGTACGCATTCGCATAGCGATCGGGACCGACACCCTGCGTCCACTTCGTCAGCATCGTAACCATCGCTTCGCTGAGCAGATCATCGGCATCGATCACACCGCCGCCGATGCGATGAGCCATCGCCATGAGCAATCGGTGATTCTTCTGAAAATATGCACCAGCTGCCGCTCGATCGCCCTTCGCCGCGAGAGCAACGAGCGCGAAGCTGTCATCGTGTTCGACCGAAGGGTCCCCTGAAATTTGCATGACTCCCCAAGTCCCCGCGCCGAACCCTCCCACTCCAGGTCCGCCGTCTCTTGCCGGTAGCCGACACAACTGTGTCTACCGGATTGTTTCCCCAAAAACTGATTCTTATGTTATGGACGAGCGACGCGACAGAATCTGTCGCTGTCGCTGTTCTGTGAACGTCAGCTCTACCCTGGCGTCACGACATTCGTTGCGGTCGAGCTTCGTGCTGCACCTTGTCAGCGGATCTGTCTTCACGCCGACCGGTGGAGCAGGCCAGGCGCAACGCGGCTGCGCGGCAAGCGAGTAGGCGGGCTGCGAGACGAGGTTGCCCTCGCGCGACAGATTTGATGACCTCGTTCGTCTTGTGTGGTGAACCCCTCTCAGCGGGGCGTGAACTGTCTCCCCGGTTCACGTAGCCGACAATACCCAGGTCGGCCGGGGCGGAGGCTCCCCCTCCGCCCCCTTCTCCTCTCCCGCCGCAACGATGCAAGTGGGCATGGGCGCGCAGATCCGCCCGCGGACACCCCAGCTGGGGGGAGCGGCGCAGTTGCCGATCAGCGTTGGTGAGGGGTTACGACGTCGTTGATAAACAGAGTCAACCTGTTGATGTGGAAACTGTCGTACGCTCATCGGGATAATCGGACCGGCGCTTCCCCGCCTGCGGGACCCTCGAGGCTTGATCGCCATGGGGGCGGCAGTCCTTGGTGTTTACAGCCGCCACCCACAGCTCGGGTAGACCTTCTTCACTGAGCGCGTCCACCTGGGTGAGTGCATGCACCTCGTTCATTGGACGACGCAAGGAGGTTGATCTGACGACGGGTTGCGATGTCCGTTCGGTCGTTTCGCGTGGGCAGCACCTGGTCGCTCGCTTCCACGCGGGTGTGGATCTGATTTAGCATCGTCGCTCGGAGACTCCACTGTGCCCGCGACAAGCGTCAGCGTGATGGAGGACAACGTGAACCCGAACCGACGAGTTTTGTCTCTCAATACCCTGGTCGGCAGCGGGAGCACTAGCTTCGGTCGGTCACCCTGACCCAAAGGTGCCACCTGCCCCTGAACGAACACCCCGACAGCACGCGACAGATTGCCGGCGCAAGATCGTCGAGCTAGAGATGTTCACGGTCCGACTGCCAAATCATCCGACAGCCCTAGGTGAGGTCGGAGGAGAACTTCAACCGAGAATCTGGGGAGTTTCATGTCTGCTTCGGTGTCCTATCCGCACGGCCTAAGGCGCATGACGGGGCGCGATACGACGGAACCGCATCGGACCGCGACCCCTTTGGAGTTGTTGTTCGATCTGACTTTCGTCGCTGCGTTCGGCGTGGCCGGAAACGCACTCGCATCCTCGGTCGCGCATGGTGAGGTACTCGCAGGCGTCGGCGCCTTCGGCTTCGCGATGGTGGCCATCGTGTGGGCATGGATCAACTACTCATGGTTCGCCTCGGCGTTCGACACCGACGACTGGCTGTTTCGGGTGCTGACGATGGTGCAGATGACCGGGGTGGTCATCCTCGCCATCGGACTGCCTGAGATGTTCGCGTCGCTCGAGCAAGGCGAGCCAGTCCAGAACGAAGTGATGGTCGCGGGATATGTGGTGATGAGAGTGGCGGTCATCGCACAGTGGATGCGTGCGGCACAGGGCAACCCGGTGTATTTCGCCGCAGCGAAGACCTATGCACTGATCATCGGTGTCGCACAGGTCGGGTGGGTGCTGCTGATCTTCCTGCCGCTGGACCCGCTCGGCTTGCTGATCGCTGCTCTGATCGTCTCGACCATCGACTGGTCGAGTCCGATCATCGCTGAGAAAAAGGGACTGAAGCACGGCGGAGCGACGCCCTGGCATCCGCACCACATCGCAGAACGGTACTCGCTGCTGGCCATCATCGCATTAGGTGAGACCGTACTCGGCACCCTGGCGGCGGCGCAGGCAATCACCGCCTCCGAAGGCTGGACGCTGTCGTCAATCATGGTGGTGGGCCTCGGAATCGTCACGGCATTCGCGCTCTGGTGGACATACTTCATGCTGCCCAGCGCACGGATTCTTGCCGTGCGACGTTCGCGGGCCCTGCTCTGGGGGTATGCCCACATCCTCGTTTTCGGCTCGATCGCGGCAATTGGCGCCGGGCTCCATGTCATCGGCTACGCGTTCGGCGACGAGTATCACGTGAGCACGTTCACGGCGATCGCGTCCGTCGCGATCCCGGTTGTGGTGTTCATGGTGACGTTGTACCTGTTGCATGCGTGGCTCGTCTCGGCCCTACCGAAGAACGCGTTGCTTCAAGTGATCGTGCTCGCTCTGCCGGTAGCGGCGATGTTTTTCGCCGCCATCGGCTGGCCGCTGTGGGTCTGCCTGCTAATCGTCACCATCTCGCCGGTTGCGGTCGTTGTCCGGTTTGAAGCGGGATCCTGGCGTTCGATGGAAGTCCAGATAACGAGGGTCATCTCCGGGCCGCAGCCCGGAACGGATAGAGCTGTCGCCAACGGCTGAGGACAGGGCGAGCTGGAGACTCACTAGTTCGCGATCCTCGCAACGTCGGAATCGCCCTCGCGGCGGACTCCTGATCTCACCCGACAGAACGGTCTTCGTATCGATGCGCGATTCGGGGCGCTCAAGCGAGTCGGAGAGCGTACAGGGCAGCGCGCACGTGGGGACCTGAGGTTTCTCCGCCTCACGCATCACGGCTTCGGACCACAAACGAACTAGCGCGAATTTAGCGCTTCACCGGAGCACTCCTGGAATGACGCGGTCACATCGAGAGGGGACCAGGCGCCCCGGGCTTCAGCCGGAGGGCTGCGGCAACAGAAGAGATAGGCTTCGGACAAATCAGACGCACACCGCAAGAGAACAACCGCGCGTCCGCGCGCGCTGCCGCTGAACAGGCTCGCGCGGAGACCAAAACACTATGTCTCGTTCGTTCAGAGCCGATGTCACCGACCCCGTCGGAGTGTTGTTCGGTGCCCTCGACACCGAGAGCTGCAACCGTCTCAATGTGTAGTCCGAACGGAGTGACAAGCGTCACCCACACCCACCGACAGCCAGCGACTCCTGCTTCCCTCGCGATCAGGGCCCAATGCAACCGCACGCAGCAGTAAGATCGCGTCCAAGTACATCCCGCTTGCCGTCTCCGCTACGGGACAGCGGCAGGTATCACGAACAGCCATACGTCGGTAGGACTTCGAACGCAGATGGAACCATCGAATCGACTGATTGGGCGCGAGGACGAGCTCGCCAGGCTTCTTGACTTGATTCAGCAGCGCGCTCCCCTGGTCACGGTGTCCGGGCCTCCGGGGGTAGGGAAGACGTCCCTCGTGGAGGCCGCGGTCGAGAGCCTTCGCGGTGGCGGGGCGATGACCCTGACTGTGAACGTAGATCGGATGGGCGGGGATGTATCGCTCGCCGAAGCTGTGGCGAAAGCGGCTGACGTGCTCGTCGGGGCGGGCGACAGTACTCGCCTCGGTGACTTCTTGGGATCGCACGACGCCATTGTCATTCTCGATGCCTGGGTTCCCTCGAGGGTGAGTGCGGTGGAGCTCACGGAGACGCTTCTCTCAACCTCACAACGAACGAGGGTGGTGGTTACCAGCCACACTCCGGTGAATGTTGTCGGCGAAACCGTTCTTGTTCTCGGAGCCCTCTCTTTGGAGGTGCGCGCGACGTCCCTCAGTGAGGCAGCGCGCGTGTATGCCGCTACCGCGAACGCGCATCATCGGCTCTCGGTCACGCAGTCACCAAACGTCGAGAAGGTCGCTCGCCGACTGGGGGGAGTCCCGTATGCACTGGAGGTCGTTGCCAGCTGCGCCGGCGCGATCGGTCTCGAGCAACTTGAGGCTGAGCTCGCGGTGCTGGCGGCGCGTAACGAGATCGACGGTCAAGAAGTGGCGCTCGCATTGGAGTGGGTCTGGGGACGGCTTTCGCCGGAACTAAAGGAGGCGTGGTCGAAGCTGGCGTTCATTGAGGGGGATTTCACTCTTCAGTGCGCCATCGCAGTCCTCGACGAGGGCGCTCCCCCGATGCTCGAGGCGCTCGTTTCGGCGAACTTGCTGAGACGGATTCCGGACAGGGGCCTGACCAGCTTTCGCATGTCACAGCCCGCTCGTACTTTCGGCGCCTCTCACCTGACGGGGGAACGGGAGCTGATGGAGACGCTCGTACTCTACGCCGCGCGTCTAGGGCGGGCTGCCCTGGCCGTCTCGCCGAAAGGTCCGCAAGAGCTCTGGACGATTCGCGCCGATGCCGAACGCGCAGTCTTGCGTCAGGCGCTCACAATTTGCTTTGATGAACCGCGACTCCAAGACCACGCGATAGACATCGCGTTTCGCCCCTTCCGCACGCTGTGGTGGCCCCAAGGGCACACGAACGAGGTGATTCGATGGGCACGGAAGGTCAACCCGCCGGATCCTGACTCACTTCTGTTCGGGTTCAGTCTCGTGTTCGGTCACATCATCACGGGTGCGTTCGAAGATGCCGAGCGGCGATTGGCTGAAGCGCGTCGCATTTCCCGGCTATGGGACTCTGAGGACCTCGCCTTCGCGGCCGACTACGTTGAAACCACCGGATACCTCGTCCGGGGGATGTTCAGGGAGGCGCACGTCGTCGCCCAAGCCATGGCCCAGACCTCGTGGAACCGGCAAGAACATCACCTCAGCAGTCTGCAGCTTGCGATGGATGCACTTTTCGGAATCGGTGACCTAGACCAGGCTGCGGCCACCGCCCTTGACCTGATTCGGCCGCTCGAAGGCCTAGGTGAGCGCTGGTACCGATCGATGGCGATGGGCACCCTTGCGCTGATTCGTTCCCGCAAGGGGCTTCACCGTGAAGCGATATCGATGGCGCGCGACGGGCTGAAGCTCGCAAGGACGAGCGGAGTGACGCTGACGATGTCAGCAGTCCAGACGATTGCCGTCGTCGCATATCGAGCCGGGCTCTCGCGTCTCTCCGCGTACTTGGAGGGCGGCGTCGAGGCCAATGCCTCCACGGTCGCCTTCTACCGACCGATGCTCACGGCGACGGGGGATCTCCCGGAAATGCGACGCGGACTGCTGCGCGAGCTCGGGGCGCGTGAGTACACGTCGAGGCGTGAGAGCAGCCAGTTCGCCCCACTGTGGTGGCTCGTGACCGTCGCCCTGGATGACGACGACGTCCACGGTTTCGAACTGCCGTCAGTGTCGACTGAGCCCCTTACAGCACGCGAGGAGGAGGTCGCACGGCTGATTGCGGAGGGGGCGACCAATCAACAGATTGCTGAGCTGCTGATCGTATCTCGAAGAACGGTCGAAACCCACGTCGCGCGGATCTTCCGAAAACTCGGAGTATCAAACCGTGCCGAGCTAGCCGGCAAGCGGTCCCGTCGGGCGGCAAGCGGTTAGAAGGCATTAGCCGGCCGCTCTCGGCTACCACGTGGGTGCGGGCCGAGGATCATTTCGCGCGAGCTTGACGTTCACTCCAGCGGTCGAGCTCTCGTTCAGCGGCAGGTCGACTACCGTACGTCAACGCAATGTCGAACCACACTTCAAGGCACGTCCAGCAATGGGTCAAACCAGGTTGACGATGCCCCCGGGCCGCACACTGCTCGGAGAGCACGTCGAGGAGAGCTTCCGACATCGACTGGCGGGCGCGCTGAGCAAGTGATGAGAGAGCCGGAGCAGGTCGCCCGAACTCCTCGGTGAGTTCCCGAGGCTTGCACCCATCGACGACAGTGCGAAGGATGTATCGCCGATGCACTACGGGCATCCTTTCCAGGGCGCGCCACACCAACGATCGTTCATCCAGGTCATTGGCGGGGGTCGCGACCGGCGCCGATAGCAGTGCTTCAACTGCGGGCGAAATCGCAACATTGCCATGACGCGGAGCGCGGGCCTCGTCGATGACTCTGTTGCGCATCGAAGTGGCGAGGTACGAGTACAGTCCGGCCGGCGAACGGAGATCCGTGGCGGACTCCAGGCTGCGGAGGACCGTTTCAGACAGGAGGTCGTCAGGGTCCAACACGCCATGCGACAGACGTCGCGCGATTCGAGTCAATCTGCCGCGGTACTCCGCGTAGAAGCGTTCGATATTCGCATAGTGATCGCGCTTTCGTTCGTCCGCCGTCACCGACGGTGCGCTTTCTGCTGCAGCTGCACACTCGACTGTCATTGTTCTCGCTCCCCGTTTGCTCGGCCTACCCATCTAGGCCCGTTACGAGTCTCCCGAGGAGGGCGTGGGCGCACATCCGTGTAAGTACGTACCCGCATACTGATATATCGATGAATCTGGCTTGGAAGGTGCCCCGCAGACCCCTGGATATTCCTGAAGCCAGAGGCTGTCGCGGGTGCGTGGGATGGTCTCGAGGCTATGGGCCAGCCCAGATCCTGCTCGATGCGGTCTGTCAGCCGCCCAGCTCGTACGCGGCCAACGGATGAGCTCACCGCGCTAGCCTTGGCGGCAAATGAGATCACAGCTACGGTGGCGCATTCCGTGCTGCAGATGATGGCGGGCGGATGTCCCCGCAAATCAGGTGCGAGCATTAGCGAAGTACGGGGACCGGTCGCACCGGCGGTCCCCGCGAGATGGGACTTGCTCGGGCGACATGGAATCGGCGCTCGATCGTCTTGTCCTTCGCGGCGACTAGGCCGCCAAGGATGGATGGAGCGTCAGTGGGGTATCCCTATGAGGCAACGGCGTACGTCGACAAAGGTTGGTGGTTGGTGCACGCAGTGGATATCGGCCGGCAGACCCGGGTAAGCACGCTGGCGGAAGCCGAGTATGCGGCCAGAGATCTCTACGCTCGGCATTTACGCAAGCCGATCGCCGACATCAGCGTCACGGTGCACGTCTATAGAACGACACCAACTGCGGTTATCCGCACACGCTGGACCGGGTTGCCGCGACGCTAGCGGGCGGCGCGTCGACATATGGACGGCAGGCGATTTCTCCCGGAAAAGCCGAGTGAGGGTTGGTTCCGGGCCCTAGGCGCGAGGAGCGGGGGAACGCTGCGCTAGCAGATGCTCCGTCCTGCGAGGGAAGCCATCGAGATACGGGCATACATGGCGGACCCGGAAGAAATATCGCGGTTGGCGCCTGCTGGAGGGTGGATCTGACCGGCTCAACCAAGCGTGATACACGCGGTACGCGTTTGATGACGCTCTCCCGGCGCACATTCGATTCCGCGTCCCTGTTCGAGGCCATTGAAGCACCGTTCGACAGCATTGCGCCCCGCGGTAGCGTTCCTCAAACCTAGAGCAGAAATAGCCTGAGCTTATCTCGGCTATGGATCTCCACCCGTTGCGAGCGAGCATGCACGCGATACCACGAACTGTCTATGACAATGCCGTACTTAGGCGCGTGCTACAGCGACAGGTTCAGCGTTCCGGCGCGTCTTACTGGTTGATAGCGCGGACGGTCTTGGGTGACGGACACCCGACCATGCCCTACAGAATCAGGTCGCCTCTCGTGGAAAGCAGGATGTTTTGGGAATCTTCCGCCGAAGAGCAGAGCACTCATCCAGACAACGCAAGCACTACACCAAGCTTGTTCAAGCCAGAGTGGGCGACGCTCACACACTAATGATGATCGACCAGCAGTCCGGGGCGGCCGAACGATTCCCCCCGATCGATCTCCTCCTAAGTGGGGCGAGCGACTTTCAAACGAAGGTTTCCGCTCTCAACGCTCGAGAGGCAGGCGCTGGGAATCTGATTCTGGGTGAGACAGTTGCCCCGGGCATCGTCTCCACGTTGAACCTCGATGAGCCGCAACGCTACGTCCTACTCACCCGCACTCATCTCGAAGGCATGCGCCTGAGCCCGGAGCTTGCTCGAACCGGCGCTTTGGCGCGCTTGCGCATGGCCGCGAACGACCTGCGCATAGAGGGAATCGGAGGGCGATTTCGCGTCTGGACTCCTGCCGCCCCCGATCTCACCGCTTCTTTGATGCTTGTCGCGGACACGTGGCTGAACAACGATGCGATCAATGGTGCTCCAGTGTTCGCAGCGGGCGGCCGGACCTCTCTCTATGTGTGCGGCGCCAACGACCACGAAGCTCTCGAGGACCTCCGCCAAATCGCAGAAAAGCGGTACCGCGCCAGCGCTGAGGCCCCTCAAACGGAAGGGCTTCCACTGACTCGCAAGCTCCTCACGTTACGTGAGGACAAGCTCACTGAACTCGACGTTTAGCGGTGATGTCGTAGGACGCTGGTGAGTGATCGGAGCCCACTCAATCTGCCCTCGCTCCTCGCGGTCGCATTCGGTTGGCGAAGCTGTTCGTCGACGACCAGTGGACGGTGGCTACCGAGACGAAGGTGTTCATGATCGCGTCAGTCACCGGGCACCACATGACGTGACGCGACACAACTCAGTGAGCATCACGGGCTTCTCGCTCAAGTCGCCGCTGATTACGAGGCGGCGGCCGGCAGGGCCGACTCCGGAGATGAGTGCATTGACTGCGGTGCGATCTCGGTAGCGAACACGCATGATATCCGCGTCACATTCGTAGTCATGGATCGCGAGGACGTCGGTGTCTGCCCGCCCCCAACCGTCGTTGGAGACGGCGGGCCGGCTGGGATCGGGGGGCTTTGGTCAGATGCACGAGGGCGCGCGCGTGGTGCAGCATGCGCTCGTCGTGAGCGATGTGCTGGACGCCCCAGCTCTCGTTCAGCGGCGCCCAGGGGGAGAGGTCTCGGTGCACGACTTCCAGCCACTCGCGTACGGTGCGTTCGGCGGAGGTGGGGGTGAAGATAAAGGTCGCGGGGGGCTCTGCCCAGACCATGAGCCCAGCTTGTCCGCCCAATACAGGAACCGCGGATCTTCGACTTATTGGTGTATACGCGCGGCGTTGAAGCCGAGACTCTTGATGAGTTCGACTTCCTCGCGGAGGGCAGCGGAGGAAGGGGCCGCGAGGTGGGATGCGGGCCACTACCCCTGGCTCAGCATGGAGCGCACGTACCGAGGTCGATCGTTGAGGAGGAAGAGTCGACGGTCGACGGCGGTGGACCGGAGCCCCAGATATGACGACACTGCATCGTGGGTGCGGTCTTCGCCGTCCACATGCACCACTACGTCTATCAGGCGGGGCCGCTGCGGTGACCAGAGCAGTTCTTCGCACGATTGCCCGGCGGGGCGGTGGGCCGTGGATCGAATCGGCACTACGTCGAAATCCACCCTCAACAGATGCGCGGCTGGGCTGATCTTGTCGATCACCCCTGGGTGCGCTCCGTGTCCGAGGCTGTGCTGGGACCTGACTACCAGATCGTCGAGCTCGGATTTGATGTCCCGAACGCCGGAGCACAGGACCAGCCCTGGCATCGAGACTTCCCGATGCCGGCCGAGACTCGCGAACACGGACGCCTCACTCGCGACCCGAAAGCTCCCCCAACGCGGGGATGTGTCAGTGAGATCCGCGCTCGCCGTCCATAGCGGTACCGCGAATCGGTCACGAAAGTCACGCCCCGTCCTCGTGCTTGGCCTCGACGTCCCCGGGGCCGGCAACGCGGATCATCGCGACATGGCCGTCACTCGAGACTTCTACGACGCCCTTCCGCAGCGGGTTCGACGTCATCTCCTCTGCCACGTGGTCGACGAGCTCACCCGGTCACCCAGAAGCACTCCATCGAAGGCCTCATGATGGGCGATGCGTAGGGTGTTCTTGAGTTCGCTCATACTGAATCGCAAGAGTGCTTCCCGTCACACTCTCCCGAGGGCTCATGGTCGGCGGAGACAAGGAGGCAGCCGGAGATGGAGGGATGATGACGCATAGGGACGACACCGTATCGGAGGCGACCCCGCCGAATACACGACACTGTCAGGTCGAGCGGGGTGACTTCGCGGATACCGTGATGCGCGACACCAGCCCGCAGGAGATTCATGCTCCTCGGCTCGCAGGATCGATCGAGGGTGTTGTCCGCTCAACCACCAAGTAGTCCCCGAAGGGAACGCACCTAACACGGCTGAGCACTTCGATGCTGCTGAGGACTCGGAGAAGCCTCCGCAGCTTCGATGGTGGTACCGGCGTCAGTGACAAGGCCGTCATCACCCCCATACGGATAGCGCCTGACCCGCTCTATCCGGCCTCAGCGAGGTCGCTTGCATTTCGGTGATGCCAGCGGATCGATCAGATGGCTCCCGAGCGTGCGTTGGCCGACAACTCCGCTCTGTGATCGCCAAGATCCGTCGCACCCGAGAGTCGGCACGTGCGCTCTGAGCGGACGGTGCATGGTTGGCGGGCGGATGCTGCAACCGTGGTCGCTAGCACTCCAGAACTGTCCTCGTGCCCGCACCTGTGCGAGACGACAAGTGGCCGGCACCCGACACGTCGAGCCAGGGGGTGCCTTTGGGGGGACGTGCCGCCACCCTCACAGCGTCGAAAGACTTGCGCGCGCGTTGCTGCCCTATCCAGGTAGGTCTTCAGGTGCGGTCGACGACGCTCACAGTCCGTTAATGAGCGACATCGCATCGCCCCGGGTATCTTGTCGAAGCTCCTGCTGTCCCACTCAAACAGGCAGCTGGATGCACCTACCGTCCTGAGCGGAGACCCAGCCGAGCCGGACGTGGTGCTTGTTGTCGTCCGGTGTTGTTTGCCAGACGCCTGCGGCATTGTCCGGTCGACGTGTTCGGGAGATCGCATGTCCCAGAATGAGTCGAGACGATATTGGTGGATAGTCGGACGCGTAGCGTCTGATTTGGGGTGCTGCCTCGTCTATCTCTAAGGATCGGCATGCGTGCTCGGCGCGAGAGTGACAGCGATCCTAACCCTTGAGA
>NZ_LMOD01000005.1 GCF_001423485.1 Microbacterium sp. Leaf320 | reverse complement strand
GCAGCAGGCAACACCGTGTTCACCCGCACCGTATTCGTATCCGCAGACACCCGCACCCCACCCGGAGCAAACGCCGCCACCGACGCCGTATTCACCACGAACCCGGCATCCACATCCGCCTGCGTCAGCAGATAGAAGCCGCGCCCTGTCGCGGACTCCCCCACACCGACGCGACCGGGAACCGCAGGATCCGGCCAGGCGATGGAGACACCCTGGAGCCCCTCCATCGGGTCGACCAGCACGCCGCCGGTGACCGTCACGTTGCCCGTGTTCGTCGCCACGACCGTGTAGTCGATCCGGTCGCCGACCTCGCCGATGTCACCCGCAGCGAGCACACCCGTCTTCACCGCCGACAACGCGGCTCCGGGGGTGATGGAAACGGTCGCAGCAGCCGGCACGGGCGCGAGAGTCCCTCGCACAGGCGTACCCGTCACGGTGACGGCGTTCGATACCGCGCCGGCGTCGACGTCGGACTGGAGGAGCACGTAGGTCGCGGTCGCGGTCGTCTCGGCGCCGGGAACGAGGATGCCTGGGCGCGTCGCATCCGGCCAGGTGATCGTCAGCGGGCTGAGCCCTGGGAGGGCGTCGTCGAACCCGACCTCGCTGACCGTCACGTCACCCGTGTTGACGACCGAGAAGCGGAATTCGACGGTGTCTCCTGCGCGCCCCGTCGACCCGGCTGCGAGGGTGCCGCGCTTGGTCGCCGTCAGCTCGGGACCCGCCGCCGCGAGCTCGGTCGTCACCTCAGCCTCGGTCGAAGACACATCGACCTCGGCCGGCGTGCTTCCGGTCGCGATGGCGGTGTTGATGACCTCGCCTGCGTCGACGTCGGCCTGGCCGATCGTGTACTGCGCGGTGGCCGTCACCTGCTCACCGGGCGCGAGACGACCTGTCTCCCCGCTCGGCCATGTTCCGAACACGATGCCCGAGATTCCCTCGAGCTCATCCGTGATCGCGATGTCGGTGACTGTCGTGTTCCCGGCGTTGCGCACGGTGAACGAGTACGAGATCGAGTCTCCGAGCACGCCGTCGCCGACGAGTTCATCGGTTTTCACCAGCTCGAGCGCGGGCGCCCTCGTCTCGGTGGCGAGGGTCACGATGTCGGATGCGGAGACAGCGGCGTCGGTCGGGGTGAGCCCGGTCGTGGTCGCGGTGTTGCGGACGCCTCCGGCATCCACATCCGCCTGGGTCACGGTGTACTGCGCCGATGCGCTCACGGTGGCACCCGGCGCGAGAGTTCCCGCCGCCGCGGGCCAGGGACCGAACGTGATCGCCGACAGTCCGGGCAGCGGATCGCTCAGCGCGATGGCGTCGATCGTCGCCGTTCCCGTGTTGGCGATGTCGAACGTGAACGTGACGATGTCGCCGACGGCCAGGTTCTCGGTCTGGGATGCGGACTTGGCCAACGACAACCCGGCACTCGAGGCGATGGTGACTGTGGCTGGTGCGGCCGCGGTGACGACGGCACCGGAGGGCGCAGTGCCGCGCCCGGTGACGAGGCTGATGATCGAGCCCGCATCGACGTCAGCCTGGGTGAGCACGGTCGTCGCTGTCGCGGTCACCGTCTCGCCCGGGGCGAGGACACCTGCGGGGCCGTTCCACTGGTAGACGGGTGACGTCGTGCCCGCGAGGGCGTCCGACAGCGCGGAACCGCTCAGGGTCACATTGCCGGTGTTCTCGAGGGTGTAGGTCCATGTCACGGTCGATCCGGCCACGGATCCGGGCGGAAGCGAGCCGCTGTTCGTGACCGCGACGGACGGCGCCGCCGCTTCCACCGGCACGATGCTCTGCGGCGACGTCGTCGAGACGGCCCCTGCGGGTGCAGTCCCCGAGGCGGTCGCGGTGTTCAGCACACGCCCGGCATCGACGTGTGCCTGGGTGATCTCGAGCGACGCGGTGGCAGTCACGCTCTGCCCCGGCTCGAGCACGCTGTCAGCGCCGGGCCAGTCCGCGACGATGTCGGACAGGCCGACCAGCGGATCCGAGATGACGATCCCGGTGACGGTGACGTTCCCGGTGTTGCTGAGCACGAAGGTGTAGGCGATGTCGTCGCCGAGTCCTGCCGCACTCGGCAGGGTCGTGCCCGATTTGCTGAGCCTGAGCTCGGAACGCTGCGCACCCGTGGACACCTCGACGGAGTCGGTGTCCGTCACGTCGGCCCCGGTCGGCGGCGCACCCGACGCGGTCACGGAGTTCGGCACGGATCCGCTGTTCACGTCGGCCTGGGTGATCTCGTAGACGGCTGTGGCCGTGGCCGTGGCGCCCGGAGCGAGGACGCCCGCCGCGCCGGCATCCGGCCAGGTGACGGTCGGGACGAGACCGGGGATGCTGTCGGCGAGCTCGACATCCGCGAGAGTGACGTTGCCGGTGTTGACGACCACGAAGTCGAACCGGATCTGGTCGCCCGCCTCACCGTCTCCCACTCCGTCGCCGAGCACCGTTCCGGTCTTCGACACGTCGATGGATGCCGACGGAGCGATCGGGACGGTGACATCGTCGTTCTCGGTGATCGACGCGCCGCCCGGAGCGGTACCCGAACCGCTCACGACGTTGTCGACGGCACCCGCGTCGATGTCGGCCTGCGTGAGCGCGTAGGTCGCGGTCGCCGTGACGACCTGGTCGGGAGCGAGGACGCCCTCTGCGCCCGGCCACGAGTAGACCAGCGGAGAGACGCCGGGCTCGAGGTCGGCGAGTGCGACGCCGGTGAGCGTGACGTTGCCGGTGTTGCGCAGCGAGAACGAGTAGGCGACCGCATCGCCCGCGCGAGCCGTCGCTCCGCCGGCGAGCGTCCCTGTCTTCGTCACCTCGATGTCGGGGGTCTGGGGCGCCGTCGCGGTCACGATCGTGTCGGACGGATCGGTCACGGCCGGGCCCGTCGGGGGCGTGCCCGTCGAGGTCGCCGTGTTCGACACGGAACCTGCATTCAGGTCTGCCTGGGTGATGCGGTGAGTAGCTGTCGCGGTCACGGACTCACCCGGCTGAAGTGTGCCGCTGGCGCCCGGCCACGGCCCGTAGGCAAGCGGGCTCAGCCCCGGAGCGGGATCGGACAGCGCGACGCCGGTGAGGGTGACGTTGCCCGAGTTCGTCGCGCGGAGCGTGTAGGTGATGAGGTCGCCGAGCTGTCCGGGGCCCCCGACCGACGCGGTCTTCGTCGTCAGGATCGCCGGAGCAGGAGTGGCGGTGCCGAGCACCACGGTCTGCGAGGTCGCGGACACGGCCGCGCCCGTGGGCGGACGCCCCGACGCGGTGGCCACATCGGTGACGGAGCCCGCGTTCACATCGCTTTGGCGCACCTGGTAGGTCGCGGTCGCGGTGATCGACTGGTTGGGCGCGAGCGTGCCTGCTGTGCCGGAGGCCCAGACGCCGTAGGTGATCGCCGAGAGTCCGCTGTGCGGGTCGCTCACGGCGACTCCCGTGAGCGTCACGTTGCCGGCGTTGCGGACGGTGTACGAGTAGGTGATCGTGTCTCCGAGCGACCCTGTACCTGCGGTGTAGGCGCCCGATTTCTGGATCGTGAGCGCGGGCGCCGAGGTCAGCGGAACCGTCGCCGAACCCACCGCCGACGTGGCCTGGCCCCGCGAGGGAGCGCCGGTCGCCGTCGCCGCATTCGAGACGGCTCCCGCGTCGACGTCGGTCTGACGCACCGTGGAGGTGGCTGTGGCCGTCACCACGTCGCCCGGTGCGAGCACACCCGCGGTGCCCGACGGCCAGGCGCCGAAGGTGAGATCGCTGATTCCCGGGAGGGAGTCGGTGGCGGTGACGCCGGAAAGCGTCACGTTTCCGGTGTTCCGGATCGACACGGTCCAGGTGATGGTCTCCCCTGCCACGCCAGTGGCGCCCGCGGGCAGCGTGCCGGACTTGACGACCTGGAGCCGCGGATCTCCTGCGACCGTCGGCGTGGTGATTGTGCCGGAAGCCGCGCTCACGGGGGTGCCGTTCGGCGACAGCCCGCTTCCGGTCGCGACATTGACGATCGAGCCCGCATCCACGTCCGCCTGAGTGATCGTGTGGCTCGCCCGAGCGATGACCTGAGCACCGGGCGCGAGCACTCCCGCGTCACCGGGCCAGGTGTATGCGAACGGCGTCAGGCCGGCCATCGGGTCGTTCACCACGACGCTGCGGAGTGTCACGTTGCCGGTGTTGGTCACCCGCACCGTGTAGTCGACGACGTCGCCCACGGCTCCGCTGCCGCCGACGGCCGCCGACTTCGTGGTCGTCACCGCGGGGCCGGCGGCGACCGTCGCGAGGGAGACGGTCTGGGAGTCCGCGCCGACCGCGGGACCACTGGGAGGTGTGCCGGTCACCCGTGCGGTGTTGCGCACGGTGCCCGCGTCGACGTCGGCCTGCGTCACCGTGTACGTCGCGGTGCCGACGACCTGGGCTCCCGGCGCGAGGGTTCCGGCCGCACCGGGCCAGGTGAGGGCGATCGCGCCGAGGCCCGCGTGCGGGTCGCCGATCGCGACGCCGGTGAGTGTGACGTTTCCGGCGTTTCGAGCCGTGAACGTGTACGTGATGACGCTGCCCACCGCGCCGTTCCCCTGCGTGTACACCCCGGTCTTGCCGAGGGTGAGGAGCGGACCGGCGATCAGCGGGAGTGTCGCCGAGGCCGTGACCTCGACAGCGTCACCGCTCGGCGGAGTGCCTGTGGCGGTCGCGGTGTTGGCTACGGAGCCGGCATCGACATCCGACTGTGTGAGTGCCCTCGTCGCGGTCGCCGTCACGCTCTGCCCTGGCTGCAGAGTGCCTGTCGCGCCGGGCCAGGCCGTGTATGAGATGGTCGAGAGTCCTGGCAGCGCATCGGCGATGCCGACACCCGTGAGGGTGACGTTGCCGGCGTTGCGCACGATGAAGCTGTAGGTGACGACGTCGCCCGCTCGGCCCGTCGCGCCGGGCGCCAGGCTCGCGGTCTTCTCGAGAGTCAGCCTGGGCGCGGCCGCCACCGTCGGCGTCACGACGTCGGACGAAGACGCGTTGACCGCTGCACCGCCAGGAGCCGTGGCCGCTGCGGACGCGCGGTTGCGAATCGATCCGGAGTTCACATCGGTCTGGGTGATGACATAGGTGGCTCGAGCGGTCGCCGTCTGCCCTGGTGCCAGCACTCCACTCGCGGCCGGCCACGTGACCGAGAGAGCGGAGAGACCCGCGAGCGGATCGCTCAGCGTCACCCCGGTCAGCGTCTGGTTTCCGCTGTTGGTCGCCGTGATCGTATAGGTGATGACATCGCCCACGCGCGATCCGGCCGCGGTGTCCGCGCTCTTCGTCACGGTCAGTCCCGGCGCAGCCGCGCTCGTGGGCACCACGGCCTCCGTGGACGTCGCGCTCACCACCGCGCCCGTCGGCGGTCGACCGCTGACGCTCGCCGTGTTGCGCACGGAACCGGCATCGACGTCGGCCTGCCGCACGGTGTACGTCGCCGTTCCGGTCGCCGTCTGACCCGGGTTCAGGGTGTTCGGCGAACCGGGCCATGTGACGGACGGAGCGCTGAGCCCCGCGAGGGTGTCGGTGAGCGTGACTCCGCTGAGCGTGACGTTGCCGGAGTTGCGGATCGTGAACGCGAAGGTGACTGTGCTGCCGACCTCGCCGGATCCGGCCGTGACCGAACCGCTCTTCTGCACGGCGATCGACGGCACCGCGGCGATCCGCACGGTCGAGGGCGCGGTTCCGGCCACAGCTGCACCCCGCGGCGGTGTGCCCGTGGCAGTCGCGGTGTTCGCCACCGCGCCGGCGTCGACGTCGGTCTGCGTGACCGAGTAGGTGGCGGTGCCTGAGACGCTCTGGCCCGGCTGCAGGGTGCCCGCGGCTCCGGGCCAGCCGGACAGCGGCACTGCTGCCGCGCCGATCAGAGGGTCGACGAGGGACACTCCGGTGAGGGTGACGTTGCCGGAGTTGCGTACGGTGAAGGCATACGTGATGGTGTCGCCTGCGGCACCGCTCCCTGCGAGCGTTCCGGTCTTGGTGACCGAGACGGCGGGTGCGCTCGTGGCCGTCGGGGTCGTCACGGCTCCGGATGCCGCGGTCGCGGTCGTTCCCCCACCGGTGCCGGTGGCGGTGGCGGTGTTCGTGACGGATCCCGCGTTCACGTCAGCCTGCGTCACGGTGTACGGCGCGGTGGCGACGACTGTCTGCCCCGGCGCGAGCGTTCCTGCAGCACCCGGCCACTGGTACTGCAGCGTTCCGAGGCCCGCCAGCGGATCGGCGATGCCGACCCCGGTGAGCGTGACGTTTCCGGTGTTGCTCGCGCGGAAGGTGTAGGTGATGACGCTGCCCACTCCTCCGCCGCCGCCCGAGGCGGTCTTGGTGATCGCGATGCCGGGCGCTGCGGCGATCGTCGCGACCGTCACCTCGCCGGAGGATGCGGTGATCGCGGCCCCCGTCGGCGGGGTGCCGCTCGCGCTCGCGGTGTTCTTGGCAGAGCCCGCATCCACATCCGACTGTCGCACCGTGTACGTGGCGGTCGCGGTGACCGTCTGGTCGGGCTGGAGAGTGCCCGCCGTTCCGGGCCAGGTGTAGGCGATCGTCGAGAGCCCCGCGTGCGGGTCGGTGATCGCGACGCCCGTGAGTGTGACGTTTCCGGTGTTGCGCGCCGAGAACGAATAGGTGATCGTGCTGTCGACGGAGCCATTGCCGGTGGTGATCGCGCCGGTCTTGGTGAGTACGAGACCGGGGGCGGAGGCGAGAGACACAGTCGCCGGTGCCGTGCTCGTCACCGCCGCTCCGGTGGGCGGGACGCCGGAACCCGTGGCGGCGTTGCTCACCGCGCCCGAGTTGACGTCGGTCTGCGAGATCACCGAGGTCGCGGTGGCGGTGACGGTCTGCCCGGGTTGCAGGACGCCTGCAGTGCCGCCCGGCCACGTGCCGTAGCTCGGTGCGGAGATTCCGGGAAGAGAATCCGCGACCGAGACTCCGGTCAGAGTGACGTTGCCGGAGTTCCGCAGCGTGATCGACCAGACGATCGTGTCGCCCGCCCGGCCGGAGGAGCCACTCTGCAGGGCGCCCGACTTCGTCGTGACGATTCCGGCTGATGCGGCCACGGTGTTCGTCGTGACGGTGCCGGAGGTGCTCGTCACGGGCGTCGTGCCGTACAGGGCTGTGGATGACGCGACGTTGCGCACTGAGCCCGCGTTCACATCGGCCTGTTTGATCGTGTAGGTGGCGACCGCCGTCACCGTCTGTCCGGGTGCGAGCCTCCCCGAGGTCCCGGGCCACGTGTACGTGAAGGCCGACAGGCCGGCGAGCGTGTCTGTGATGGCGACGTCCGTCAGCGTGACGTTCCCGGAGTTCGTGGTGCGCACGGTGTAGGTGATGACATCCCCGACCGCGGCAGCGCCCGACACCGCGGCAGTCTTCGTCGTCGTGCTCGCGGGCGCAGCCGTCACCGTGTTCACACGGGTCGTCGGCGACGTTCCCGTGACCGATGCTCCGCCGGGGGTGCGCGCCGAAGCGGTCGCCGTGTTGGTCACGGTGCCGGCATCGACGTCCGCCTGGCGCACGGTGTATGTCGCGCGGCCCTGCACCGTCTGACCCGGCGCGAGGGTTCCTGCCGTGCCGGGCCAGGTGTACGTGATGGCCGAGAGGCCCGGAAGGGGATCCGCCATGGCGACCTGCGTCAGCGTGACGTTGCCGTTGTTGGTCGCCGAGAAGTCGTAGGTGACGGTGCTGCCGACTCCCCCCGTCCCCGCCGTGACGGATCCCGACTTGAGAACGGTCAGAGCGCCGGTCGGGGTGACCGGAAGCGTGAACGATCTCGTCTGCGACAGTCGCGCGCCGCTCGGCGGCAGGGCCGACGCTGTCGCCGCGTTCGCGACGGACCCTGCGTCGACGTCGGACTGCTTCAACGTGTACGTCGCGGTCGCGGTGACGGCCTGTCCCGGCGCCAGCGTGCCCGCGGCTCCCGGCCAGGTGTATGTCAGGGCGGAGAGTCCTGCCAGCGGGTCGGCGATCGCGACCTCGGTGAGCGTGACGTTTCCGCTGTTCGCGAGGCGGAACGAGTAGGTGACGACGTCACCGGCCCTGCCTGTGCTGCCGGGCGCGAGAGCACCGGACTTCGTGAGGTTCACCGCAGGTGAAGAGGCAACGGTCGAGACGACCGACTGGCTGCTGGGAACCGTGAGCACCGCCCCTGCGGGTGTGCGGGCCGTGCCGGTCGCGGTGTTGCGGACTGCACCGGCGTCCACGTCGGCCTGGGTCACGGTGTACGTCGCGGTCGCCGTCACGGACTGGGCCGGGGCGAGAGTGCCTGCGACCCCGGGCCACGAATAGGTGAGGGCCGAGAGCCCGGCGAGCGGATCGGCGATCGCGACGTTCGTGAGCGTCGTGTTGCCGGCGTTGCGGGCGGTGAACGTGTAGGTGATCGTGCTGCCCACGCCCCCGTTGCCCTGGGTGATGGATCCCGACTTCGTCGTCGTGAGTCCGGGGGCTGAGGCGATCGTGGGGACGGTGACCTGCGGAGAGGAACCGGAGACCGTGGTGCCGGCCGGTGTACGGGCTGTGGCGGTGGCGGTGTTGCGGACGCTGCCTGCGTCGACATCGGCCTGGGTGATCGTATAGAAGGCTGTCGCTGTGGCGGTCTGACCGACGGGGATGACGCCGGCCGTCGCTGTGGGCCAGGTGATGGCCGGTGGCGAGAGACCCGGCAGCGGATCGACGAGCGACGCGTTCTCGAGAGTCACGTTGCCGGTGTTGCGGACGGTGAAGGTGTAGTTGATGCGGTCGCCGACTCGGCCGGTCGTCCCGCTCGCGAGCGCGCCGGTCTTGGTGACCGTGACGGCGCCGGCCGCGGCGATCGGTGTGACCCGGTTCGCTGATCCTGATGGCCGGATGCCGCCGTCATCATCCGCCGCGCTGACGGTCGCCGTGTTCGCCACGGAACCCGCATCCACATCGCTCTGCTTGAGCGTGTAGTTCGCCGTCGCGGTGACCGATTGGCCTGGCGTCAGCGTGCCGACGGTCCCCGGCCAGGTGCCGAAGGTGATCGCCGACAGACCGGACAACGGGTCGCTGATCACGACGTCGGTGAGCGTCGATTGACCTGTGTTCGTCACGGTGAACGTGTAGATGACGACGTCTCCTGCGCGTCCGGTGCCTCCGGGAGCGAGCGCACTGGTCTTGGTCAGGCTGATCGCGCTGAGCAGGACGGTCGTGCTGTCGCTGTCCTGCGCGAGGAAGTCCCCCACCGCCGTCCTGGCGGTGGCCTCGGCCGTCGAGACGTATCCCGTCGCCGATGGGGCCGTCGCCGTACAGGTATAGGTGGTCGTCTGGAGCGGTGCGAGGGTGAGTGCGCCGAGGTTGCGGGCGCAGTTCGCCTGATCGTCTGTCACCACGATGTTGCGCAGGGTTCCCGCGCCCGTGTTCGTGATGCGGATCGTGAACGTCGCGAGCTCGCCGGAGGTTCGCGACTGGGTGTCTGCCGTGCCGTCGAACGTCTTCACGATCTGCAGGCCGGCCGTCGGCACCGAGAGCATCGCGTTGCGCAGAAGATAGGAGTCGCCGGATGTGCCCAGACGCAGGTTCACGGTCGAATCTCCCGCGACCACGTTGGTCAGCGCAGCGGTGGCGACATCGACGCTCTGGTTCGTGAATGTGGTACCTGTTCCGGTATACCGGACGGATCCGACGGCACGCGAGATACCGATGTTGCTGTTCGCTCCGGCCGCATTCGCGATCTCGGTGTAGGGGGTCGATCCGCCGCGCGAATACGCCGCAGAGTCTCCGGTGATGTTCCGGTCACCCTCGAAGAGCGTGAATCCTGCACGGGTTCCCGCCGCAACGGCCGTGAAGCCGTTGAAGGCGACCGTGAGATCGGCGTCGTTCGCACCCTGCCGCACGTGGCCCTCGTAGTAGATGATGTTGTGCGGCACCGAGGCGGGATTGTTCGGAACGAACGTGCCGTAGTCGTAGACGACATTGATCGACCATCCCGCGTAGCATCCGGCGCCGGTGGGAGTCCAGATGTTCCCGGCAGAGATCGTCACCTCGGATCCGGTCGGCACAGCCGCGAATGCGGAGGTCACATCGGCGCTCGCGGAGTAATACAGCGCCGTCGCCTGCGATGCGGGGTCGGCCAGCATGCTCTGCGGGGAGACGTTGGTCACCGAGCTGCCTGCGACCTTGAGCTGGATGGCGCGCGAGGTGTAGCCGGTGGCGCTGCCGGAGGGCATCGTGGCCACACCGCGCGCGGCGGAGTACTGGGCGCAGAGGCGACGTGTGTCCCCCGTGTAGACGCCGGTGTTCGCGCTCCACGTGAGGAACGCCTTCACCACGGTGGCACCGGCGGGGATCGTCATCGTCGCGCTGCTCGAGTTCGAGGTGAAACCCGCGACCGAGTTGTTCTGGGTCATGACGAAGTTGTCGTTGACGTTGTTCGCGTTCGTGCTCGAAGCGGCATGCAGGTCGGCGCAGGTGCCGTTCGTCGTGGCCGTCGTCGCCGAGCACGCGAGCACGCCGTTTCCGGCCATGATGAAGTCACCGTTGACGTTGGCCTGGTAGTTCGGGGCGGTGCCGGAGTTGGTGCCCCACTGTACGACGGCGGCTTCAGCAGCCTGCGGGGCGCCGAGGGTGAATCCGGCGGCGATCACGGCGATGGCGGTGGTCATGGCGACGGCGGATCGCGCCCAGCCACGACGAACACCTCCCCCACCCATCGCGACCCCCCTCAGAGCCCGATGCACCTTCGCCGATACATCGTTATTTCACCCTAGGCGAAACCCTGCGCTGTTGACAATGATGCAGGTGTGGCGGATGCGAACAACGTGACTGAGACTCATCCCCCGGGTTCGACGCCTGCATGCGGGTCGCGGTGCATCGGTGCACGATCGCGGAGCCTGCGCCCCGAACAGAGAAGCGCCCCGGCGAACCTGGGGAATTCGCGGGGCGCTGAGCCGGCGCTGGGGAACAACCGGCGAGTGACCTGAATCGTGGCCACGCACCCAATATATCAAAGTGTCTAGCCAAGCGAAAGACTTGCCTGGCTATGCAGTGATGCCGGTCGTCCGTGGGTCCGAAGCGCGCTGGATACGAAAAAACCCCCGGAAGAACCGGGGGTTTCAGTGTGCGCGATACTGGGATCGAACCAGTGACCTCTTCCGTGTCAGGGAAGCGCGCTACCGCTGCGCCAATCGCGCCCAAGTGGGCTATTCAGTTTGTGAGAGGTGGCGACGGGATTCGAACCCGTGTAAACGGCTTTGCAGGCCGGTGCCTAGCCGCTCGGCCACGCCACCGTGTGGATTGACCCCACGTGCCGAAGGCCTTCCGAAGAAGGCCCCTGCACTTGAGCGGATGACGAGACTCGAACTCGCGACCCCAACCTTGGCAAGGTTGTGCGCTACCAACTGCGCTACATCCGCGTTGTTCCCGGTTGTTGTCCCGGGCACTTATGAAACATTAGCCGATGATTCCCGCCTGTCCAAACCGGAAGCGAATCTCGCGCGTGTCTCCCAGGGTGGTCAGCAGCGCCTCCGACCGTCCGGTAGTATCGGTTGACGTACCCCATGGGTATGGGCGATTGGCGCAGTTGGTAGCGCGCTTCCTTCACACGGAAGAGGTCATCGGTTCGAGTCCGGTATCGCCCACAGACACAAGCCCCGCACAACTAGAGTTGTGCGGGGCTTTCTCGTACGCACGAGTCGCCCCACGGGTCCGCATGTGGCCGCCGTCCGCCTTCCCCGCGAAGAAAGAGAGCCCGCATGACCGACTCCCCGCACGTCTCGACCAGGGACACACGATCCAGCACACTGTCGATCGTGGCGCTCGCCCTCGCGTTCATCCTCCCGCTCGCGGGCGTCGTCCTGGGTCTTGTCGCACGCGTGAAGTCGAAGGCCTCGGGGTTGCCGACGGTGGTCGCGACCACTGCCGTCACCATCGGCGCGATCCTCAGCGTCGTCTGGGTGGTCGCGATCGTGCTCCTGCTCAGCTTCGGAGGCGCGCTCTCCGGCGGAGCCGCGCCCACCACCCCCGACACCCCCGCGCCGTCGGAGTCGACGCCGCCGTCGGGATCAGAATCCGGCGACGAGCTCGTCATCCAGGTCACGGCGGAGCGCGACCTGGACTCGGCGACTCTCGCCGCCGCCCGCACCGCGCTCGCCTTCTACGGCGAGAACGCCGGCATCGAGGTGGTCGACATCGCCGAGACGGATGCCGGCGATCTCGTCGTGACCTTCGGCGCGGATGTCACCGGCACCGACGTCGACGCTTTCGCTCGCGCCATCTCGGCACCCGCAGCCCAGGGCTTCTACGCGGTCGACGCCGTGCATCCGGCGACCGGGGGCGCAGACCTCGGCGACGGCTCGGCGACTCCCCCGTGCGACGCACTGCGGTTCGGTCCGATCTCCCTCGAGGGGCACGTCCTCGCCTGCGACGAGGCGATGCTGACCCAGCTGCTCCTTCCCTCCTCCGCGCGCCTGGTCGGAAACGCCATCGCCGAGGTCGAGGTGAGCGGCGACGTCGTGGCCGTGACCCTGTCCGCCCCCGATGCCGAGGATTTCGCAACATGGACCAGGGAGGCGTCCACCGCGCCCGCGCCGGGAAATCAGATCGCGCTCGTCGACTTCATCGGCGTCATCAGCGCTCCCATGGTCTCGGGTGAGCTCGCTGGCGAGTTCCAGATCTCCGGCGCGACTCTCGATGCCGATCTCCTCGCTGCCCGCCTGCAGCTGCTCAGCGCCGGGGCGTCGTTCACCGCGCGCTGAGCGGGCCCGCCCCGCGTGCTAGCTTAGGGTGACCTAACCATGACCGCGAGACGACAGGCGGGAAGACGATGTCGCTGATCGGACAGCACCTCGAGGAGTCCGTCGTCTGGCGCATCGGCACTCACGCCTTCGAACTCGCGGATCACGTCGAGTGGGATGCGCACTCCCACGACGATCAGCACGAACTCCTCTGGGGCACACGGGGGGCATTGACCGCCGAGACGGACGACGGCTACTTCGCCATTCCCGGGTCCCTCGGGCTCTGGATCCCCGCAGGCGTCACGCACCGGGTGGTGGCGGCGGCAGGCACCGCGTTCCGCTGCACATTCGTCGATGCCGACATCCACCCGATCGCCACCCGCACGACAGCCGTGGCGATTCCCGAGGTGGTCCGTGCGGTGCTCGACAGACTGGAAGCACCCCCGTATCTCTCAGCCGCCCCGCGCGTGCACGCTGAGGAGCTGGCACTGAGCCTGCTCGAGCCGGTCGAGGTGTCGACGATCGACCTCCCCCTCCCCCGCGACATGAGGACGCGCCTCGTCGCGGAAGCGCTCCTCTCGGACCCCGCCGATGATCGATCCATCGAGGACTGGGGCCGCCACGTGGGCGCCAGCGCCCGCAACCTCTCGCGACTCTTCGTCGCCGAGACGGGACTCAGCTTCTCCACCTGGCGCACTCGCGCACGCATGCGCCGCGCCATCGAGTGGTTGGCCGCAGACCACACCGTCGCATACGTCAGCCGCCGCTCCGGATACGCGACGCCGAGTGCGTTCGTGCAGGCGTTCCGGCGCGAGCTCGGTCGCACCCCCGGGGAGTTCGCCTCAGTGCGCAGTGAAGCGACCAAGAAGTCGGCCTGAGCGCGACACCGGCTGGCACCTGTGCGACACGGAGCCGGTTCATACTAAGTAAGCCAAGCCTTAGCTAACCTGCTTGGCGCCCTCCCGAACTCTCTCCTGGAAGACGATCCATGCGCTCCACGCCCCTCTCGCTCATCGCGCTCGCCGCGACCGGCCTTCTGCTCACCTCGTGCGCCGGCTCCACCGCAGCCGGCTCCTCCGGCGACGCTGAGACCGTCGAACTCACCACTCCCGCCGGCGTCGACATAGAGATCCCCGCCGAGCCGCAGTCCGCTCTCGGCTTCTACACGACCGATCTCGACATCCTCATCACCCTCGGCTTCGATCTCGCCGGGACTCAGCCGATCCGCGACGACTTCACCGCATTCCCCGAGTTCTTCCCCCAAGAGGAGCTCGAAGGACTCGAGACCTTCGGCAACTTCCCCGAATTCAACCTCGAGGCTGTGCTCGAGGCCGACCCGGACTTCATCCTCAACGGGCTGGGCTACGAGGAAGACCTCGACGGCAAGCTGCAGAAGATCGCACCGACCTACACCTACAACGCCTTCGACGGCGGGGACTGGCGCGATGTGGTCGCGCAGGCGGCATCCGATCTCGGACGCGAAGACCAGTGGCAGGCCTGGGTCGACCAGTACGAGGAGCGCGTCGCAGACATCAAGGCGCGCCTCGACGCCGCGGACATCCACCCCGTCGTCGCCGACGTCGGCTACTTCGAGGGTCAGGTCACAACCTCCTGCTACGGCGTGCCGTGCCTGGTGTTCGCCGACCTCGGCCTCGAGATGCACGAACTCATGAACGCGACCGACGAGGGGCTCCCCGCGAGCGAGGACTACACCGAGCTCAGCCCCGAGCAGGTGGGCCAGCTCGAGGGCATCGATGTCGTCTTCACCGGAGCCGACGAGGACGGCACGGTGTGGATCGAGGACGACGCCGCGCTGCAGCAGAACCAGCTCTGGCAGAACCTGTCGTTCGTCAACGACCGTGCCTACTTCCCGTACAACTACGAGATGATCTACGGCTCGCCCAGCGGCATGGACGCTTTCCTCACCGTGGTCGAGAAGGCGCTTCTCGGATGACCGTCAACCTGATCCACCGCATCGTCGTTCAGCGCGTCGAGCGTCTGAGCCCCGGAATGGTCCGCATCGTGTTCAGCGGAGCAGGACTCGACGGATTCGTCTCCACCGAGGTCGGCGACGAGTACTTCCGCGTGTTCTTCCCCACTGAGGGGCAGCACGAGCCGAACCTCCCCTTCCCCACGGATGACGGCTACTGGGACTTCCCCGAGGGCGTCGACCCGGCACCGATGCGCACCTACACGGTGCGGGACTGGGATGCCGCGGCCCGCGAGCTCACGATCGACTTCGTCGTGCACGACGGCGGTATCGCCGCGGCCTGGGCGCTCCACGCGAAGCAGGGCGACGTGGTCGGCGTCAACACCCCGAAGGGGCTGTACGACCCGCCCGCAGACATCGAGTGGCAGCTGTTGATCGCCGACGCGACCGGGCTCCCCGCCGCCGCGCGCCTGGCGGAGAACGCCCCGTCAGGCATCCGCACGCGCGTGGTGCTCGAGGTCTCCACCCCCGAGGACGAGCTGGACCTCACTCCTGCGGAGGGTGTCGAGCTGCATTGGGTTCACGGCGGCAACGGCCATGCCCCCACCCGCATCGAGGAGATACTCCGCGCCTCCGAGCTTCCCCGCGGCCCCGGATACGTCTGGGTCGCCGGAGAGACCAAGGCGACCCGTGGCGTGCGCAAGCACCTGCGGCACGAGCTCAAGCTCCCCGCGTCGGCGTACAAGGTGATCGGCTACTGGACCGAGAACGCCGAAGCGTGGCGTGAACGGTACGAATCACTCGACGAGTCCACTCACGCACGACTGATGGCGATGTGGGACGACGACACCCGCCCCGCAGAGGACATCGAGGAAGCCTACGAGGCCGAGCTCGAGAAGCTGGGTCTGTGATCTCCGAGTCATGACCGCCGTTCTCTCCGAGGATCGGGCGACCCGGGTCACGGCCACGCGCCGTGGCCTGGTCGTCCTCGTCCTCGCCATCGCACTGGCGATCGCCTCTGTCGCCAGCATCTTCCTCGGCTCCCAGCGCATCAGCGTGGATGAGGTCTGGAGCGGACTGACGACAGGAGCAGGCGACCCCGGCGCGATCGTCCAGGGCATGCGCGTCCCCCGCACCCTGATCGGTCTGGCCGTGGGTGCCGCTCTCGGCATCGCCGGAGCACTCATCCAGGGATTCACCCGCAATCCGCTCGCAGACCCCGGGATCCTCGGAGTCAACGCGGGCGCCAGCCTCGGGGTCACGATAGGCGTGGCGTTCTTCGGACTCACCGCTGCCAGCGGCTACATCTGGTTCGCCTTCGCAGGAGCGATCGTCGCGACGGTGCTCGTGTACCTCATCGGCTCGGCGGGCCGCACAGCGCCCGACCCGATGCGCATGACGCTCTCCGGCGTCGCGCTCGGTGCTGTCATGGGAGGCATCGTCGCGGCGATCGGGCTGCTGAATCCGAAGGCCTTCGACTCGATCCGCTCATGGAACGCGGGATCACTGTCGGCGCTCACCCCGGATGTCTACACGGTGCTCCCCTTCCTCCTGATCGGACTCGTGCTGGCTTTCTGCCTCGCCCCCTCGCTCAACGCCCTGGCGCTGGGCGACGATCTGGCCACCGCTCTCGGCTCGCGCGTCGGGCTCACACGGGTGCTGTCGATCCTCGCGGTCACGCTGCTCTGCGGAGCCGCCACCGCCGCGGCAGGGCCCATCGGCTTCGTCGGCCTGATGGTGCCGCATGCCGTCCGCTGGTTCGTCGGGCCGCATCAGGGGTGGATCCTCCTGGGTACCGTCTTCGCCGCTCCACTGCTGCTGCTGACCGCAGACGTCGTGGGCCGGTTGGTCCTTCGCACCGGAGAGCTCCCCGTCTCCGTCGTCACCGCGCTGATCGGCGCCCCCGTGCTCATCGCCCTCGTCCGCAGGAAGAAGGTGAGCGGACTGTGACCGCTCTGCTCCCTCCGTCGACCGAGGTCGATGCCGGTCGCCGGGTGTTCGCACCCCGAACCGATGTCCTCTCACGTCGCATCGGGGTCCGCGCCACCGTCGTGACGGTGGCCGCACTGCTCGCCGCCGTCGCCGTCGGCGTCTTCGCCCTGACTCTCGGCGACGCCCCGTTCTCTCCGGGCGAGGTGCTCATGGCACTCCTCGGCTTCGGCGAGCCGCGCGCGGAACTCGTGATCATCGAGTGGCGACTCCCCCGTGTCCTCGCGGCCCTGGTGTTCGGCGTCGCGCTCGGCATCGGCGGAGCCGTCTTCCAGTCGCTGACCCGCAATCCGCTGGGCAGCCCCGACGTCATCGGCTTCGACGCCGGCGCCTACACCGGCGCGCTCATCGTGATCACCACCATGGGCATCAGTGTGGCCTCGACCGCCGCAGCCGCACTGGCGGGCGGCGCGGCGACGGCGCTGCTCGTCTACCTGCTCGCATTCCGTCGCGGATTCACGGGATTCCGGCTCATCATCGTCGGCATCGGCGTGGCCTCGATGCTGGCGTCGGTGAACACGTGGATCATCCTCAATGCCGACCTGCGGATCGCGATGCTCGCCAGCGCATGGGGCGCAGGGTCGCTCAACGTCATCACCGCCGAACAGGTCGCCATCGCCGCGTGCGTCATCGTCCCGATCAGCCTCGCCGTGGCGATGCTCGCCGATCGGATGCATCTGCTCGAGCTCGGGGACGACACGGCCTCGGCGCTCGGCGTCCGCACCGGCGGGACGCGGCTGACCCTCATCATCCTCGGCGTCTGCCTCACCGCAGCCGTGACCGCGATGGCCGGTCCCATCGCGTTCATCTCGCTCGCCGCTCCGCAGATCGCCCGCCGTCTGACCGGATCCGCGAGCGTGACCCTCACGGCGTCCGCCGCGGTCGGCGCCCTGCTGCTGGTAACCAGCGACGTGCTGGCACAACGGCTGTTCGCGCCCACCCAGATCCCCGTCGGAATCGTCACCGTGTGCCTCGGCGGCGTCTATCTGGTGTGGCTGCTCATTCAGGAAGCGAGAAAGCGATGACCGTCATCGACACCGACACCGTGCGGCTGCGCGCGGAGGACCTCACCATCGGCTACGACGGGCGTGTCGTGTCCGAGCATCTCGGCGTCGACATCCCCGCAGGCGCCTTCACCGTCATCGTCGGGCCGAATGCCTGCGGGAAGTCGACGCTGCTGCGAGCCTTCGCCCGACTCCTGAAGCCCAGGAGCGGCCAGGTGCTGCTGGACGGTCGGGCGATCACCGAGCTCCCCACCAAGGAGATCGCGCGACGCCTCGGCCTGCTTCCGCAGACGTCGATCGCCCCCGACGGCATCCGCGTCTCCGATCTCGTGGCGCGCGGGCGCCATCCGCACCAGACCATCCTTCGACAGTGGTCTCACGACGACCAGACGGCCGTCGCCGCCGCGCTCGCCGCGACCGGGACGACGGAGCTCGCCGGGCGGCTCGTGGACGAGCTCTCCGGAGGACAGCGCCAACGGGTGTGGGTCGCGATGCTGCTCGCCCAGGAATCGCCGACCATGCTGCTCGACGAGCCGACGACCTTCCTCGACATCGCGCACCAGTACGACCTGCTGCGGCTCTTCCACGGCCTGCATCAGCAGGGGCGCACTATCGTCGCCGTGCTGCACGATCTCAACCAGGCGGCTCGGTTCGCGGACCACATGATCATGATGCGCGACGGTCGGATCGTCGCCTCGGGCGACCCCGCATCGATCGTGACGTCCGAGCGCGTCCAGGAGGTGTTCGGGCTGGAATGCTCGATCATCCCCGATCCGCATACGGGCACCCCGCTCGTCGTTCCGCGCTGAGGCCCGTCGTGGGCGGCACCCGGTGTGCGCGGGCGCCGCCCAGGACCGTGCCTCAGGCGGTGCCGAAGGGGTTGTCGATCGCGTAGCGCCAGCCGTGCTCGTCGTCGTGCACGGCGACGTCGGCCGTGCTGCCGCCGAGCTTGACCTCCGAGCCGTCGGGGCCTGTGCCTTCGAGCGTCCAATCGGCGATGGCGAGTCCGACCGTCCCCGCCTCGAACACGTGCCGGACGCTCATCGTGATGGGCAGCCCGAGCGCGAGGAACTGCTCGAGTGCGCCGCGGATCGCTGCCTCACCCTCGACGGGGTGACCCGGCGCCGGGGCGAACACCGCGTTCGGCAGGTTCAGGGCCAGCAGGCCCTCGACGTCGCGGGCGTTGAAGCGCTCGGCGAACGCGAGGTTGAGCTGGTCGAGCGAGGTGACCGGAGTCGTGGGCATGATGTTCTCCTTCGTCGTGTGCGAGACCGCGGAAAAGCGGCCCATCGAGAAAGACGTTCAGGAGCGACGGTTGTGACAGAGCCGCGGATGTGACGGAACCGCGGATGGGACGGAACCGCGGATCAGGCCCGCAGAGCCCGGCGTGCGCGAGATACGCGCTGACGCGCCGTGGCCGACGAGATCGAGAGTCGCTCTGCGATCTCCTGCGCCGTGAGATCGTCGACGACGCTCATGAGGAGGGGCCGTCGCAGATCGTCCGGGAGCGCATCGATCGCCCGGAAAGCCGCCTCGAGGCGATCGCGCAACTCCGCCTCGGCTTCGACGTCCTGCTGCGACGCGAGGCGCTCGCACAGGACCTCGCCGAGATCGTCCTTGCGGGCACGGTTCATGTCGATGGCGGTGGTCCTCACGATCGTGTCCAGCCACGCGCACATCGGGCCGGCATCGGCCGAACGGAGGGCTGCGAGAGAACGCCAGGCGCGGAGGGCCGCATTCTGCGCGGCATCCTCAGCATCCGCCAGCGGCACACCGAGCGAGATGCTGCGCCTGCGGAGTCGGTCGGGCTCCGTGCGCAGCATGGTGTCGAGACGCGCGGACGCGACGGCGATGACTTCGGCGTTCACACGCTTCCCCTCGTGAGTTCGGGCGGTCGGCCTCATGCTAGCCGAGCTGCTCGAACCGGGTGCCTCGCGGCGGAAGCGGCGCAGCACAGAGGTCTGACGTCCGTGGCCGCCGGTAGCGTGCCGACGGTGAAGACGACCCCGCTGCCGAGCCCCTGTGCACTCTGCGGTCACCGCGACGCGGTGCGAGTGGCGGCGGCTCTGATGTGCGCGTGGTGCGGGTGGCGATACGGCGACTCCCCCGACCCCGACCTCCCGCGCCCGGTGATCGAGGTCGTGTACTACATCCGCTACGACAGCCGGGTGAAGATCGGCACGAGCAGACGGCCCCGCCAGCGACTCGCGAGCATCCGTCATGAAGAGCTGCTGGCGTTCGAGCAGGGAGGGCGTGACGTCGAGCAGGCGCGGCATCGGGAGTTCGCCGACATCCGCGAGGGTGGCGAATGGTTCACCCTCACCCCACAGCTCGAGTCCCACATCGCCGGGCTCCGCACCGTGGCCGACCCCTGGCAGCTCTACGCACGCTGGGTGAGCATGGCACTGCAGAACTGAAGCCCCGCACGGGGCCGACGTTCCGTGCGGGGCTTCAGAGTTCGGCGGGGTCAGGCGCGTGCGGCCTTGACCTTCGCGGGCTGCGGCTGCGAGAACAGCACCACGACGATCACGGCGACGCCGACGACGACGTGCGGCACCCAGACGTTCGGCGCCTCGGTCGAGAAGCCGAAGATCCAGGGCGACAGTGCCAGGAACAGGCTCGCGACGATGTCGAAGACGAGGTGGACGGGCATCGGGATGAAGCCGAAGGGGCCCCATTCGTACTTCGTGAACAGGCTGTAGACGATGAGTCCGACACCGAGCACGATCGGGATGATCACGGCCGGCCCGCCCATGCTCGCGAATCCGAACAGCCACGGGGCAGCGATCAGCGCCACTCCGACGATGTAGTCGAGAATTCCATGGACCTTGGTGGGGATGAAACGCATGATTCCTCCTGTGGTGTCGTCGCGTGCTGCGACTCACAGACGGTTCGCAGCCCGAGACGAAACGGATTGCCCACCGCCCCCTCGTACGCTGGACGGATGACGTCGACGCCACCGCCCCCGCGCACCGTCTCCGCTCTGAGGCTCGCCGTCGGCACGTCTGTGGCGGGCATCCTGCTCTACACCTACGTGATCGGGATACCCCGTCAGGGTGCGAGCCTCGTCGACTACTTCGGCTACTTCACGAACCTGACGAGTCTGCTGACAGCCGGCATCCTCATCGTGACGGGCCTGACCTCGGTGCGCGCGAAAGGGGTGCCGTCGTCTCTCACGTCGGCGCGCGCGGTGGCGGTCGCCTGCATGATCATCGTGGGGATCGTCTACAACGTCCTCGTCCCCGGCACGGGGAGCGCGCCGCTCTGGGTGAGCGCGACCCTGCACACGATCTTCCCGATCCTTCTCGTCCTCGACTGGATCTTCGTCGACGATCGCTCCCCGTTGCCCTGGCGCCGCCTCGGCCCTCAGGCGTTCGACCAGCCGTGTCGGCGCGTGAGCGCGGAGGCGACCCGACCGTAGCGCGACCGGTCGAGCACTGCGGCCTCACGGCGGAGTCCTGTCTCGTGCACGCTGTAGAGCTGCTCGATGTCCACCCATGACTCGCGCCCCTGCGAGTCCCACGCGCCAGAGCCGATGGACAGGTAGTCGTGGTCGCCATCGTGGGCCTTGCTCGTCATCCGCACCGCGTAGACGCGATCGTCGGACTCCCTGCCGATCACCAGCACCGGCCGGTCTTTGCCCCGTCCGTCGTTCTCCTCGTACGGTACCCAGGTCCAGATGATCTCGCCCGCGTCGGGCGCGCCGTCCCGGTCGGGCGCATACTCGACGCGGAGGTCGTCGATCTGGTCGGGGTCGATGCGCACTGTCGCCGTTCCCTGCCGAGGCCTCGAGGAGACCGCCGATTCCCCGATGCGCACCTCGTCGGAGGTGCGCAGACGCGAGACCGGGCGTCTCGGACGAGTTTTCGTCCGAGACGCCCGGTCAGATCCCAGTGCTGTGAAGAGGATCTCCGCGAGTCGTGCCAGGATGCCGTTGCTGTTGCTCACACGGTCACCCTAACCGCAGTTCAGGCGTCGGCCAGCGCGTAGCCCTCCTCGCCGTGGACGACCTGGTCGACACCGGCGATCTCGTCTTCGCTCGTGATGCGGAAGCCGATCGTCTTCTCGATCGCGAAGCCGATGATGAAGGCCACCACGAAGGAGTAGATCAGTACGCCGAGTGCGGCGATCGCCTGGACAGCGAGCTGACGGAAGTCACCGCCGACGAACAGCCCGGTGCCGGTCGCGAAGAAGCCGAGGTAGAGGGTTCCGATGAGACCACCGACGAGGTGGATGCCGACGACGTCGAGCGAGTCGTCGAAGCCGAGACGGAACTTCATCTCGACGGCGAGTGCGCAGACGATACCGGCGACGGCACCGAGCAGCAGCGACCAGCCGGGCGTGAGGTTGGCACACGCCGGGGTGATGGCGACGAGACCGGCGACCGCACCGGATGCGGCACCCACCGAGGTGGCCTTGCCGTCCTTGATGCGCTCGATCAGGATCCAGCCGAGGATCGCGGCCGCCGTGGCGCCGAGGGTGTTCAGGCCGATGAGTCCGACGCCGCCCATGTCCTCCGCGAGCCACTCCGCACCGGCGTTGAAGCCGAACCAGCCGAACCACAGGAGCGCCGCGCCGAGGAGGGTCAGCGGCACGTTGTGCGGCTTGAGGATGCCCTTCTGGAAGCCGATGCGCTTGCCGAGGACGATCGCGAGAGCGAGAGCCGCAGCACCCGCGTTGATGTGCACCGCGGTACCACCGGCGTAGTCGATCACGCCGATTCCGCTGTCCTCGCCGAAGAGCGTGGTGCCGAGGTTCATGATCCAACCGCCGCCCCAGACCCATGCGGCGACCGGGAAGTACCCGACGGTCGCGAACACACCGGCGAAGATCAGCCAGCTGCCGAACTTGGCGCGATCGGCGATCGCCCCCGAGATCAGGGCGACCGTGATGATCGCGAAGGTGGCGCCGTAGGCGACACCGAGGAGAGCGACGTTCGAGCCCTCACCGGCCGCGAGGCTCGAGAGGCCGAAGTCGGCGAAGGGGTTGCCTGCGAAGGCGGTAGGGCTGTCGACCGCGCTCATCGAGAATCCGAAGAGGATCCAGAGCACTGCGACGAGACCGATCGAGCCGAAGCTCATCATCATCATGCTGACGACGCTCTTGGCCTTGACGAGGCCGCCGTAGAAGAAGGCGACGCCGGGCGTCATGAGCAGTACGAGGGCGGTCGCGGTGATCGCCCAGGAGATGTTGCCTGGAGCATCCATAGTCAAACCTCACATTCGGGAAACTGAGAGCTTCAGTGTGACGAGGCCCGATTTCCGGAATGCGTGAGGTTTGTTGCGCTGACGTTACAGAGCGGCTCTGTGTGTGAACATCGCGTTACGCGACACTGCGATCCGCGTGTGTAAGTGCATTGAGTCTGGAGATAGCGCGCAGGTACTTCTTGCGGTATCCCCCGCCGAGCATCTCCTCGGCGAACACCTGATCGAGGCTCACACCCGTCGCGACGATCGGGATCTGCGCGTCGTAGACGCGGTCGACGAAGGCGACGAACCGCAGCGCCTCCGACTGATCGGTCAGGACGTGCACGTCCCGGAGGCCGACGAGATCGAGGCCTGCGATGACACGCAGGTAACGCGAGGGGTGAACCCGCGCGAGGTGGCGGATGACCTCGCCGAAGGAGTCGTCGGATGCCGTTCCCGCGGCAGCGCCCGTCTCGACGGCGTTCTCGTACTCACTCGCGTCGCTGACCACGGCGTGCCCGTCGAGCGCGCGCTGCCGGAAGTCGACCCCGTCGATGCGGATCGTCTGGAAGCTGTCGGACATGGCATGGATCTCACGCAGGAAGTCCTGCGCCGCGAAGCGCCCCTCGCCGAGCGCGTTGGGCGGCGTGTTCGAGGTCGCGGCGAGCTTGGTGCCGGTCGGCACGAGCTCCCCGATGAGACGGGTCATCACCATCGTGTCGCCCGGATCGTCGAGTTCGAACTCGTCGATGCAGAGCAGATCCGCGCCTTTCAGAAGGTCGACGGTGTTCTTGTAGCCGAGTGCGCCCACGAGAGCCGTGTACTCGATGAAGGATCCGAAGTACTTCCTCCGCGCCGGCATCGCGTGATAGATCGATGCGAGCAGGTGCGTCTTGCCGACGCCGAAGCCGCCGTCGAGATAGACGCCCGGCTTGATCTCGGGCTCCTTCTTCGCACGGCTGAAGAAGCCACCGCGCTTGACCGGAGCGCCGCGACCTGCGAAGCGGATGAGGGTCTCCTTCGCCTCCTCCTGCGAGGGATACGCCTCGTCCGCCCGATAACTGTCGAAAGTTGCTCCGTCGAACTGCGGAGGCGGAACGAGGCTCGCGAGCATCTCGGGACCGGTGACGGTCGGCTGGCGATCGGTCAGGTGCACGATGCCCGTGCGGTTGGGCGTGTCGGTCATCACGGTCCTGTATCGGGGGCGCACCTGTGTCGAAGTCTTACGAATCGGGTGCAGGGCGCACGGCGTGGATCTATCGTCGAAGTATCGGCTCCACATTACGCCGTCAACGCCCTGCATCATCGCCGCTCACCGTCTGAGGAGATCCCTGTGGCCATCGAGTTCGACACCACTTCGCCCAAGTTCGCCGAGTACGCCGAGCCCGGCCGCCTCGTCACCACCGACTGGCTCGCGGAGCGGCTCGGGAACCCGGGTCTGGTGGTGGTCGAGTCCGACGAGGACGTGCTCCTGTACGAGACGGGTCACATCCCCGGAGCAGTGAAGGTCGACTGGCACACCGAGCTCAACGACCCGGTCGTGCGCGACTACGTCGACGGCGAGGGCTTCGCGAAGCTGCTGAGCAGCAAGGGCATCTCGCGCGACGACACGGTGGTCATCTACGGCGACAAGAACAACTGGTGGGCCGCCTACGCGCTCTGGGTCTTCTCGCTCTTCGGCCACGAGGACGTGCGTCTGCTCGACGGCGGCCGCGACCGCTGGATCTCCGAGGGGCGCGAGATCACCCGCGATGCACCGACGCCCGTGCCGACCGAGTATCCGATCGTGGAGCGCGACGACTCCGTCATCCGCGCCTACAAGGACGACGTGCTCGCCCACATCGGCAGCCCTCTGATCGACGTCCGCTCTCCCGAGGAGTACAGCGGGGAGCGCACCACGGCACCGGCCTACCCCGAAGAGGGCACGCTGCGCGCCGGCCACATCCCGACCGCGCAGAGCGTGCCGTGGGCGAAGGCCGTCGCCGAGGACGGCGGCTTCAAGTCACGTGCCGAGCTCGACGCGATCTATCGCGACGGCGCGGGACTCGCCGACGGCGACGACGTCGTCGCGTACTGCCGCATCGGCGAGCGTTCCAGCCACACCTGGTTCGTGCTCAAGCACCTGCTGGGGTTCGAGAACGTGCGCAACTACGACGGATCGTGGACCGAGTGGGGCAGCGCCGTGCGCGTCCCGATCGTGACCGGCGCGGAGCCCGGTTCCCTCTGACCGTGTGACAATGACAGGGATGAGCACCAGCGAAGTTCCCGACACCCTGGCCGAGATCCGCGACGGATTCCTCGAGACCCCTGAGGCAGATCGTCTGCTGCTCCTGCTGGAGTACTCGGACGAGCTTCCCGAGGTCTCCGAGGAGGTCGCGAGCCATCCCGAGATGTGCGAGCGCGTGGCCGAGTGCCAGTCGCCCGTCTACATCTACGTCGAGGTGAACGACGGAGTCGTCACGATGCACGCCACGGCTCCGCCGGAGGCACCGACGACCCGTGGTTTCGCGAGCATCCTCGTGCAGGGCATCTCAGGCCTCACAGCAGACGAAGTGCTGGCGATCCCCGACGACTACCCGCAGTCGATCGGACTCACGAGAGCTGTCTCACCGCTGCGGATCGGCGGCATGACCGGAATGCTGATGCGGGCGAAGAATCAGGTCAGGCAGAAGCGCTGAACCCCTGTGCGCGGAGCCAACCGGTGATCGCGTCGCTCCACCCGTCCTGGTCGTAGTTCCACAGCTTGGTGTGGCGTGCCACCGTGAACCGGGGCATCGTCACGAGATCGGGTCTGGCCTGCTGAAGCGCATGCGAGGCGTCGGCGGGGACGAATCCGTCGTCGTCGCTGTGCAGGATCAGGATCGGCACCGCAAGCTCCTCGGCGCGAGCGACCATGTCGAGGCGATCGAACGGGATCGCATCCTCCGCTCCGCTGAGCCGCGCCGTGAGCGGTACCGAGAGAGCGGTCATCGCGAGGTCGGGCAGCGGAGCGCGCATGCCGGCCTCTCGCGCCTGGAAACGCAGCACCGTGCGCCAGTCGACCACGGGTGACTCGAGGATGAGGCCCGCGATCCGGTCGCGGTTGCCCGAGGAGACGGCGGTCTGCAGGGCTACCGCGCCGCCCATCGACCAGCCCATCAGGATCACGCGATCAGCGCCGTGGCGCAGCGCGTAGGCGATGGCGGCGTCGACATCGCGCCATTCCGATGCTCCGAGGGCGTACGCTCCGCTGCGGCTGCGGGGCGCCTCACCGTCGTTCCGGTACGACACGACGAGGTTCGGGAAACCGGCCGCGTGCAGCACAGGCACCGCACGAAGGCATTCGGCGCGTGTGACACCTCGGCCGTGCACCTGGATGACCCAGGTCGACGACTCGGCCGGGAAGAACCATGCCGGACACGGTCCGGCGGGCGATCCGATGAGCACGTTCTCCCACCGGAGGTGCAGCTCGCTCGGGGCGGCGTAGTACCAGCCGCTGAACGCGGCATTGCGGTCGACCCGAGCCCCTGGTTCGATCTGCGTCAACAGCTTTCGACGCACGGTCGTCGCGTCGGCGCTCAGCACCGCCCCCAGCTTGACGTAGCCGTAGGTGCCCGACGTGAACAGCCCGTAACGGCCCGGCAGCTCGGTGTCGCGCGTGCGGGTGAGTTCGATCGTCTGGGCGCCCGTGTCCACCGCGAGGATCTCGGCATCCGCGGGGCGTTTCGCCGGGATCACCACGCGTCTGGCGATGCTGAGCACGAGCAGGGCCATCGCCGCCCCGAGTGCGAGCAGTGCAGGGACAAGGAGCGCAACGGCGTGCCTGAGACTCTTCATCGCTTCCTGACTCTAGCCTGTTGCCGTGACCGCACACCCCGATGCCGGGACGATCTTCGACGCCGCAGTGGCCGAGCTGCGTGATATCGCGTTCCGAGCGGACATCACGATCCGTGAGATCCCCACCCCTCAAGGCCTCGCCCCGCACGCCCTCGCGCTCGCTGCCGACGTCCGTCCGGACGACGAGGGAGAGTCCGCCTACGGAACCGGCCGGTTCGTGCTGCTGCACGATCCGGACACGCCCTCCGCGTGGGACGGAGCATGGCGGATCGTGATCTTCGCCCAGGCACCGCTCGAGACGGAGATCGGAACCGACCCGCTTCTCGCGGACGTCACGTGGTCGTGGCTGGTCGACGCGCTGGACTCCCGAGGCGCCGGATATCACTCCGCATCAGGCACGTCGACCAAGACGCTCTCGAAGGGCTTCGGCGGCCTCGCGGACGAAGGCGACGGCGCCCAGATAGAATTGAGGGCGTCCTGGACACCCGAAGGCCCCTTCACACCCCACGTCGAAGCATGGGTCGAACTGGTCGGAATGCTGGCGGGTCTTCCGCCCGGTTCCGAGGGCATCGCCGTGATCGGCGCGCGAAAGGCAGCACGTGACTGAATACTCCGTGATCTCCGACGTCTCGGAGTTCCGTGCGGCATGCGCCGCGCTGGCCGCAGGCACAGGCCCTGTCGCCGTCGACGTCGAGCGGGCATCCGGATTCCGATACTCGCAGCGCGCGTACCTCGTGCAGGTGTTCCGCAGGGATGCGGGGGTCTTCCTCTTCGACCCGCCGCCGCTCGGCGACTTCAGCCCGCTTCAGGAGGCGATCGGCGACGTGCAGTGGATCTTCCACGCCGCGAGCCAGGACCTTCCGTCGCTGCGCGAACTCGATCTGCTTCCTCGCTCGATCTTCGACACCGAGCTCGCCTCGCGTCTGCTCGGACACGAACGCGTCGGTCTCGCCGCCGTGGTCGAGAACACCCTGGGCATCACTCTCAAGAAAGAGCACTCGGCCGCGGACTGGTCGACGAGGCCACTCCCCGCAGCCTGGCTCGAGTACGCGGCACTCGATGTGCTGCATCTGATCGACGTGTACGAGGCGCTCCAGGCCGAGCTCGAGGAGCAGGGCAAGACCGAGTACGCGGCCGAGGAGTTCGCCGCGACGCTCACGCGCCTCCCCAAGCCGCCGCGGGAAGACCCCTGGCGCCGACTGAGCGGGCTCCACCAGGTTCGCGGCGCCCGCAACCTCGCCGTCGCCCGATCGCTCTGGCAGGCACGGGAGGCCTTCGCGCAGGATCAGGATGTCTCCCCCGGTCGCCTGGTTCCCGATCGCTCGTTGATCGCCGCTGTCCTCGCGAACCCGCAGAGCAAGCAGGCGCTCGCGGGAGTCAAGGACTTCCAGGGTCGCGCGAGCCGCACGCAGCTCGACCGGTGGTGGCAGGCGTTCGTCGACGGGCGCGCGACCGAGGAGCTTCCGCGCGAACGCGTCCCCAGCGATGCGCTGCCACCCCCTCGGGCGTGGTCGGACCGCAACCCCGAGGCCGATGCGCGGCTGAAGGCCGCACGCCCCGTGATCGAGGCGACGGCAGAGGAACTGGGGATGCCGACCGAGAACCTGCTGACCCCCGACTACCTCCGTCGCGTGGCGTGGGATGTGCCGGGCACGACGCCCGAGGCCATCGGCGATGCCCTCGCGGCGCTCGGTGCACGCCCGTGGCAGATTGCACAGACCGCACAGAAGATCGCCGACGCCTTTGTAGAAGCAGCGCAAACGCCCGACGAGACGCCGCCGCCCGCTTCGTAGGTTCGACCCAACCGATTCCTCCCGGTTTCCGGCCCTCCCTAAACTGAGGCCACCGCACAAACTTGGAGGCAGAGTGGCCGAGATCTCGGACGTCTTCTTCGTCGATGGAGTGCGCACCCCCTTCGGGCGCGCCGGCGAAAAGGGCATGTACTGGAACACCCGCGCAGATGACCTCGCCGTGAAGGCGACCATCGGCCTGATGGAGCGGAACGCAGCCGTCCCTGCTGATCGCATCGACGACGTCGCCATCGCGGCGACGAGCCAGACGGGAGACCAGGGCCTCACCCTCGGCCGCTCGGTGGCGATCCTCGCCGGGCTCCCGCAGACGGTTCCCGGCCTCGCCGTGGAACGCATGTGCGCGGGGGCTATGACCAGCGTCACGACGATGGGCGCATCGATCGGTGTGGGTATGTACGACTTCGCCCTCGCGGGCGGCGTCGAGCACATGGGCCACCACCCGATCGGCGGCAACGCCGATCCCAACCCCCGGTTCGTCGCGGAGCGCATGGTCGACCCCGGCGCCCTGAACATGGGTGTCACGGCCGAGCGCATCTTCGACCGCTTCCCGCACCTGACGAAAGAGCGCTCCGACCGGTTCGGCATGCTGAGCCAGCACAGGGTGCAGGCCGCGTACGACGCCGGCAAGATCCAGCCCGATCTCGTCTCCGTCGCGACCAAGAGCGCCGACGGAGCCTGGGGACTCGCCACGGAGGATGAGGGCCGGCGCCCGCAGACGACGATGGAAGACCTCGCCGCGCTCAAGACGCCGTTCCGACCGCACGGTCGAGTGACCGCCGGCACGTCGTCGCCTCTCACCGACGGTGCGACGATGTCGCTGCTCGCCGGTGGCGGTGCGGTGAAGGAGTTCGGTCTCGCACCGAAGATGCGCATGGTGTCGTTCGCGTTCGCGGGCGTCCAGCCCGAGATCATGGGCATCGGCCCGATCCCCTCGACCGAGAAGGCGCTGAAGAAGGCCGGGCTCACGATCGCCGATATCGGCCTGTTCGAGCTCAACGAGGCCTTCGCGATCCAGGTCATCTCGCTGCTCGACCATTTCGGGATCGCCGACGACGACCCCCGCGTCAACCAGTGGGGCGGCGCGATCGCACTCGGACACCCGCTCGCGGCATCCGGTGTGCGTCTGATGATCCAGCTCGCGGCGCAGTTCGCCGAGCGTCCCGACGTGCGCTACGGCCTGACCGCGATGTGCGTCGGTCTCGGCCAGGGCGGCTCCGTCATCTGGGAGAACCCGCACTTCGACGGCAAGAAGAGGAAGTAAGCGCCGATGGCACACTCGATTTCCGAACAGTACGCGAACGTCGACTTCTCCCCCATCCAGGCTCTCACCGACGACGAGGTGATCACGCACTCTCCTGTGCGCGACATCCGTCTCGCCTCGGGCAAGGTCCTCGCCCTGATCACGCTCGACAACGGACGCGACCACACTCGTCCGAACACCCTCGGGCCGGCGACGCTCACCGCTCTCGGCGACACGCTCGACGGCCTCGCCGCTCGCGCCGCCGCCGGAGAGATCCAGGCCGTCGGCATCACCGGCAAGCAGTACATACTGGCCGCCGGGGCCGACCTCTCGGACATCAGCAAGGTCGGCTCGCGTGACAACGCGCGCCTGATCGCGCAGCTCGGCCACAAGGTGCTGGGCAAGTTCGGCGAGCTCGGCGTCCCGTCGTTCGCGTTCGTGAACGGGCTGGCGCTCGGCGGCGGCCTCGAGATCGCGCTCAACTCCAGCTACCGCACGGTCGACGCGTCCGCCGCGGCGATCGCGCTCCCCGAGGTCTTCCTCGGCATCATCCCGGGCTGGGGTGGCGCCTATCTGCTGCCGAATCTGATCGGGATCGAGAACGCCCTCGAGGTCGTCATCTCGAACCCGCTCAAGCAGAACCGGATGCTGAAGCCGCAGCAGGCCTTCGATCTGGGCATCGTCGACGCGATCTTCCCCGCGGCGAACTATCTCGAGAACTCGCTGGCCTGGGCCGACGCCGTGCTCGGCGGCAAGAAGGTCGAGCGCAAGAACGAGCCGGGCAAGATCGAGCGACTCACCAAGTGGCCGATCGCCATCAAGATGGCGCGCGGCATGCTCGAGTCGAAGATCGGCACGGTTCCGAAGTCGCCGTACGCCGCGCTCGAGCTGCTCGACAGGGCGAAGAGCGGCACCAAGGCCGAGGGCTTCGCGCGCGAGGATGAAGCTCTCGCCGAACTCGTGACGGGCGACCAGTTCGCTGCATCCATGTACGCGTTCGATCTCGTGCAGAAGCGCGCGAAGCGGCCCGTCGGCGCACCCGACAATGCCCTTGCCAAGAAGGTCACCAAGGTCGGCATCATCGGCGCGGGGCTCATGGCGAGCCAGTTCGCGCTGCTGTTCGTGCGCAAGCTGCAGGTGCCGGTGCTGATCACCGACCTCGACCAGGCGCGAGTCGACAAAGGCGTGGCCTACATCCACGAGGAGATCGGCAAGCTCGAGGGCAAGGGTCGCCTGGATGCGGACTCCGCGAACAAGCTTCGCGCGCTCGTCACGGGCACGACCGACAAGAGCCTGTACGCGGACTGCGACTTCGTCATCGAGGCCGTGTTCGAGGAGGTCGGCGTCAAGCAGCAGGTGTTCGGCGAGATCGAGAAGATCATCGCCGAGGACGCGATCCTGGCGACCAACACCTCGTCGCTCTCGGTCGAGGAGATCGGCGCGAAGCTCGCTCACCCCGAGCGCCTCGTCGGCTTCCACTTCTTCAACCCGGTCGCGGTGATGCCGCTGATCGAGATCGTGAAGACACCAGTCACCTCCGAGGGTGCGCTCTCGACCGCGTTCGTCGTCGCGAAGAATCTGGGCAAGAACGCGGTGCTCACCGCAGATGCTCCCGGTTTCGTGGTGAACCGTCTGCTGGCCAAGGTCATGGGCGAGGCGGCTCGCGCGGTGTACGAAGGCACTCCGATCACCGATGTCGAGAAGGCCTTCGCACCTCTCGGACTGCCGATGGGACCCTTCCAGCTGATCGACCTGGTCGGGTGGAAAGTCGCAGCCCACGTGCAGGACACGATGGCGCACGCGTTCCCGGAGCGCTTCTACGCGAACGAGAACTTCCACGCTCTCGCGGAGCTCGACGCCGTGATCGAGAAGGACAAGGGCGGTCGGGTGACCGGCTGGACGAAGCAGGCCGAGAAGCTGCTGAAGCCCGCCGTCGGCAAGACGCCGGCGTCGGCCGAGACGATCCTGCAGCGAGTGCAGGACGGTCTCGCGAGCGAGATCAAGCTCATGCTCGATGAGGGGGTCGTGCCCGAGGTCGAGGACATCGACCTGTGCCTCATCCTCGGCGCCGGCTGGCCCTTCATCGACGGTGGGGCCTCGCCCTACCTCGACCGCGAGGGCGCCTCGGAGCGCGCCTTCGGTGGAGAGTTCCACACCCCGCAGATCCGCGGCATCGAGAGCCGCTGATCGGATGCATCGAAGGGGGTCGCGCTCGGCGCGGCCCCCTTCGTCATGCCTGCTGAATTGGACGCTCGTCGTCGTCGTCCCCGGCGCGCGGCCAGAACGACATCGCCCGTTCCGCGAGCGCCGTGATCGTCAGCGACGGGTTAACGCCCGGATTCGCGGGCACCGCCGCCCCATCGACGACGTGCAGCCCCGGATGCCCCCACACACGGTGGTACCGATCGACGACCCCTGTCGCGGGGGACGCCGAGATCACGGCGCCGCCGAGGAAGTGCGCGGTGAGGGGGATGCCGAAGACCTCGGGCCATGAGCCCCGCGCCTCGGCGGGCACGCCACCCTCCTTCTGCATGCGCGCGGCGATCGCCGCAGCCGCACGGTGCGCCTGCGGCAGATAGCTCGGGTTCGGCTCACCGTGACCCTGCCGGCTCGTCATCACCAGGCGCCCGAACCGGCGCCGCAGAGACAGTGTGAGCGAGTTGTCGACGGTCTGCATGACGAGAGCGATGATGCCGCGCTCGCTCCAGCGCCGGAGAGACCCCAGGCGCAGCTGACGGATCGGCGCCCGAAGGAATCGCCCGACGAGACCGCCCAGTCGGCGGCCGAGCGGCACATCTCCGGGCACCATGATCGACGCCAGCGCACCCATCAGATTCGAGCCCGGCCCGTAGCGCACGTTCTCGACATGCGTGCGCTCGTCGACGTGGAACGAGGTCGTGATGGCGACGCCCTTCGCGAGGTCGAGAGAAGTCGGAACCCGGGTCGCGATCGCGCCGTCGAGCGCCTCGGAGTTGGTCCGCGTGAGTCGCCCGACGGCGTCGGACACACGCGGAAGAGCACCCGAGTGCTTCATCCGATGCAGCAGCTGCTGTGTGCCCCAGGTGCCCGCAGCCAGCACGACCTGACCGGCGCGCACGGTACGGCGATCACGACGCAGCCAGGCACCGCTGCGCTCACTCGTCACGGCGAACCCGCCGCCCGCGAGCTCGCACACCTCGGTGACCGTGCGGAGCGGCTCGATCACCGCGCCGCGGCGCTCCGCGAGTGCGAGGTAGTTCTTCATCAGCGTGTTCTTCGCGCCGACACGGCATCCGACCATGCAGTTGCCGCAGAGTGTGCAGCCCGTGCGATCTGGGCCCTCTCCCTCGAAGAACGGATCGGGCGTACGCTCCCCCGGCCTGCCGAACCACACGCCCACCGGAGCCCGCCGGAACGTGCTGCCGACACCGAGATCCTCTGCGGCACCGGCCATGATGCGCTCGACGGGACCGGAATGAGGGTACCGCTCGACCACGCCGAGCATCCGCTTCGCCGTCCTGTAGTGCGGCGAGAGCTCAGCATCCCAGTTCGCGAGTGCGTTCCACTGGGGGTCGGTGAAGAAGGCTCCGCCGGGCTGATAAAGAGTGTTGGCGTAGTTCAACGATCCACCGCCGACGCCCGCCCCCGCGAGGATCATCACGTGCGGCAGGCGGTGGATGCGCTGGATGCCGTAGCAGCCCAACGCCGGCGCCCACAGGTAGCGACGCACATCCCAGCTGGTCTTCGCGAAGTCCTCGTCTTCGAATCGACGTCCGGCCTCGTAGACCCGCACGCGATACCCCTTCTCGACGAGCCGCAGCGCGGAGACGGATCCGCCGAAGCCCGAGCCGATCACGATCACGTCCTCGTCGAACGGTGCGCTCTGTCGCGCGTTCCTGCCGCTGTCAGCCACGACCCGTCTCCTTCGCTGCAGGCACCAGGACAGTGAGCGCCGCCGGGCGGACACCGACCGTGCATTCGTCCTCGCCGATCCGCTCTCCGTCGGCGTACACGACGAGTCCCGGTGCGCTCACCGTCACGGACCGGGCACGTCCGTGCGTCACTTCGGGACGCGACAGGTGCGTGCCTCGAAGCAGCAGCGGGAACAGCCGCAGCAGACGGAGGCGGCTCAGCGGCGCCACCTGTACGAGGTCGAGGAGACCATCGTCGGCCGCCGCGCCAATGCATACCGGCATGCCGCCTCCATAGCTCTCGGTGTTGCCGACGGCCACGAGAGTGCCCGGCGCCGCGACAGGGGCCGAGCCGTCGACGGACACCGTGAACTCCATCGGGCGCAGACGCAGGAGTTCGATCACGAGGGCGAGGTAGTAGCGCAGCGCACCGTGGGGCCAGCGCAACCGGTTGGTGCGATCGCTGACCTTCGCGTCGAAGCCGAGAGCGGCGATCGTCAGGAACGGCGCGACGCGGCCTCCGGTGCGTATCTCTCCGATGTCGATCGCCCTGGAGACTCCGGAGAGCGCGAGCTCCGCTGCGGCGACCGGGTCGTGGCGAGGAAGGCCCAGGGCCCGCGCGAGGTCGTTCCCCGTACCGGCCGGCACGAGCGCGACAGGGACGGCGCTCTCGCAGAGAAGGTCGAGGATGCCGGACAGCGTGCCGTCTCCCCCGACGACCACGAGCACACGCGGCTCTTCACCGAGAGCCTGCGCCGCGAGCACCTCGCTCGATGCGGCGGAGTCCCCTGTGAACACATGCACGTCTGCGCCACGGGCCCGCAGATGGGCGAGAGCTGCGGCTGCCTCGCGCCCGGCGCGCCCCTTGCCCGCGGAGGGATTCGACAGCATGGCGATGTGGTCACCCACGTCAGCGCGTCCGATCAGCGGAGATCACGGCGCCTGGGTTGAGGATCCCCGTGGGGTCGAGCTCGCGCTTGATCGCGGCCAGGATCCGCACGCCGGTCTCGCCGATCTCCTGCTCCAACCACGGTGCATGATCGCGACCGACGGCATGGTGGTGGCTGATCGTGCCGCCGTTAGCGATGATCGCGTCGTTCACACGCGCCTTGACCTGTGCCCAGACCTCCATCGGGTCGGACCGGATGGAGGCGAGCACCGTGAAGTACAACGATGCCCCCGTCGCATAGATGTGGGATACGTGGCACATCACATAGGGCTTCGCGCCGGAGTCAGAGAGTCCGTCGCGAAGGGCAGTCGTGACCGCCGCCTTCAGTGTGGGGATGTTCGCCCAGGTGGTCGCCGTCTCGAGAGTCTCGCAGAAGACTCCCGCGTCGAGCAGCGCGTCGCGCAGGTACGGACCGTCGAAGCGTCCGTCGAGCCAGTCCTCAGCCGCTCCCTCACCGGAGGAGACTCCGCCAGCAGCAGCCAGCAGTGCGGACGCGCGCGCCCGGCGCTCGACGATGCCGCCGCCCTCGTACACCGTGACGACCGCTGCACCCTTCGAGAGCGCCTTGCCGATCCGGCCGACCTGCGCCAGGCTGACCGCGGTCTCAGCCTCATCGGACAGGCGGATGACCGTCGGCCCGCCGCCATGCTGCGCCACCGCTCTGAGGGCATCGGCACCCGAAGCGAAATCCGGGAACGTCCAGGACTCGAGAACGCGCTCACGCGGGATCGGATGGATGCGGACGCGGACCTCCGTGATCACCCCGAAGATGCCTTCGGAGCCCAGGAACACGCGGACCAGGTCGGGCCCCGCGGCAGAACCCGGAGACCGCCCGAGATCGATGTCACCGGTCGGCGTCGCCACCCTGATGCCCGTGACCATGGTGTCGAAGCGCCCGTGGCCCGCAGAGTTCTGCCCTGAAGACCGCGCGGCCGCGAACCCGCCGATCGTCGCGTAGCGGAAGCTCTGCGGGTAGTGGCCGAGCTCGTATCCATGCGCGCTGAGCAGCGCCTCTGCATCGGGCCCGGTGGTTCCTGCCGCGAGGACTGCTTCGCCACTGACCTCGTCGAGGCGGAGGAGACCGGTGAGTCGGCGCAGATCCAGACTGATCACGGCGTGGTGGCGGCCGCGCTGCGGATCGAGGGCCCCGACCACGCTCGTCCCGCCGCCGAAGGGGATAACCGCCACTCCGCGATCGGCGGCGACGGAGAGCACGGCAGCCACCTCGTCGTGATCGGCAGGAAGGACGACGGCATCCGGGGTGACCTGACGCACCAGTCGCCTTCGCAGCAGATCGGGCGTCGAGCGACCGCCTGCATGGCGGATCCGAGACTCGTCAGAGACATCGACCCGATCCTTGCCCACGACGACGGTGAACGCCGCGATGTCGTCGGGAGTAAGCGCAGAGGCGGCGAGGAGCACGTCCCCGAGCTCGACGGGCGCGGCGGGCTTGCGAATGCGCCCGAGCAGCAACGGGAGCAGCGCCCGCACGGCCCGGGGCAGATCATCGGCCTTCGCGGGATCACCCCAGCCGTTCCACCGCATCTCCGATCGTGCGGCCACTCTGCCGTTCTCCTGACTCATGCGTTACAGTGTGACACATCATGGAAGAACGTCAAGTGACTGCAGAAGCGCGGCTCGCACAGCATCCGCTCTGGGACGCCACCCAGGCGCGCATCCTCGACGCGGCCGACGACCTGATCAGCCGCAGAGGGGTGCACGGAGTCACCATCGCGGAACTCGCGCGTCGCGCAGGTCACAGCCGTCCGACGATCTACCGCAGCTGGAACGACGCCGACGACGTCGTGCGCTCAGCCCTGCTCCGCCGGGTCGCCGGCATCGTCGCGCAGTTCCCGACAGAGCCCCGCACCCGCCACGACCTCGTCGACGACGTGCTCCGTTTCTCGGCGTCCTTCCGCTCCGACGAGGTCTATGGGCGACTGCTCGCGGACGAGCCCGAGGTCTTCACCCGCTACACGCTGCAGCGCGTCGGATCGAGCCAGCGGTTGATCCTGCAGTGGCTCGCCGCGGCGATCGAGACCGCGCAGCGGGGTAAGAGCGTCCGGGCGGGAGAGCCGAGCGAGATCGCGGTGATGCTGCTGCTCATCGCGCAATCGGCGGTGCTGTCGCACGGGACCGTCTCCGAGCTCATCTCCGAGCAATCGTGGGAACGCGAGCTGCGCGCTGCTCTCGACGGGCTGCTCCGGCCATGACCGCCTACTCCCCCGACCTCAACGTCGCGCGTCGGGCCGCAGACCTCGCTCGGGCCGCCGAAGAGACCGTCGACGTGCTCGTTATCGGCGGCGGGATCACCGGCACGGGAGTCGCTCTCGACGCCGCCTCCCGAGGGCTGTCCGTCACGCTGCTCGAAGCGGATGACCTCGCATTCGGCACGAGCCGATTCAGCTCGAAGCTCGTGCACGGCGGCCTTCGCTATCTCGCCACCGGTGATGTCGCGACCGCGAAGGAGAGCGCCCTCGAGCGGCACCTGCTGATGACGGTCATCGCACCGCATCTCATCCGACCGCTCGGCCAGCTGATGCCCTTCGCCGTCGGTGTGACCGCCGCACAGCGCGCGGCAGGTGTCGCGGGCATGGCCATGGGCGATCTGCTGCGGATGCGGGCTCGCACGCCACGAACGGTGCTGCCCGGGCCGCGATTGGTCTCCGCGCGCGCCGCCCATGATCTGGTTCCCGCGCTCGACCGCCGAGGACTTCGGGGCGGAATGCTCTCGTACGACGGACAGCTCGTCGACGATGCGCGATTGGTCGTGACGGTCGCCCGCACGGCCGCAGCTCTCGGCGCACGCATCCTCACGCGGGTTCGCGCGCGAGGGCTCCGCAGCGATGGGGCGATCGCCGCGGACGCGCTGACCGGCGAGACCCTGGACATCCGGGCCCGCTCGGTGATCAACGCCACCGGGGTGTGGGCCGGGACCCTCGACGAGTCGATCACCATGCGCCCCAGCCGCGGAACCCACATCGTCCTGGACGCCGCCGACCTCGGACACCCGTCGGCGGCGCTGACCATCCCGCACGAGGGGTCGATCAGCCGTTACGTGTTCGCTCTGCCGCAGCAGAGCGGACGGGTGATCGTCGGTCTGACGGACGAGGATGCTCCGGGCGCTGTGCCGCGGATCGCCACGCCGACAGAGGGCGAGATCTGCTTCCTTCTGACGACCCTGAACCGGGTGCTCGCCGAACCCATCGGTCGGGAACGAGTGCGCGGGGCGTTCGCGGGCCTGCGCCCGCTGGTCGACACGGGGGCCGATTCGACCGCGGACATCTCTCGCCGTCATCTGGTCGCCGTCTCCGACGCGGGGTTCGTCAACGTCCTCGGAGGCAAGCTGACGACGTATCGGCGGATGGCGGAAGACGCCGTCGACCTCGCAGCACACGTCAGCGGTCTGAACGCCGCGCCGAGTCGGACGGCGTCCCTCCGGCTCACCGACACCGCGCCGAAGCGGTCTCGTCCCGGTTCGGATGCCGACGGCGCAGTGCCCCGCGAGCAGGTCGAGTTCGCCGTGCGCGCCGAGGGCGCGATGACCGTCGCCGACATCCTCGACCGGCGCACCAGGGTCGGCCTCGTCGAGGCCGACCGCGAGCGGGCGAGAGTCACGACCGAAGCACTGCTTGCCGAGGTGCTCGCGGACCTCGGCTGAGGCGCATCGAGCCTCGCCCGCGCCCGCGGCGTATCCACCTCGCGGCGTCGCGGATAACACCGACGGAACAGCGTGTGAACACCGGCATCGGAGAGCGGTGAATGGCCGTGCGCAGAAGCAGCAGGCGGCACAGTGGTGTCATGGACATGCTCCTCTCGATGCTCGGTGGTAAAGGAATGTCGGGTCTGTTCAAGACCGGCACGGCGATCCTCACGATCCTGCTGGTCGTGCCGGCCCTGTTGAAGATCTTCGTCGTCACGGTGGATGAGGGGTGGGCGGCGATCCGCACCCGGAACGGCAAGCCGATCATCCGCAACAGGCCGCAGCGGCGGCCCACCTCACGCGGGGGCGCGGTCGGCGAAGTCGTCGTGCTCGACCCCGGTTCGCACGGCGCCTTCCCACTGTTCTACTGGTACAAGCTCATCGACGTCCGCTGTCGCGCGACCGACCTGCCCGCCCGCGAGATGACCGGCGCCAGCGGGCATCAGCACCGGGTGCACGCGTCCTTCGAATGGCGACCATTGGCCACCGGCCGAGATCTGCGAGTGTTCGAACTCGACGTGGTGAACGTGAACGAACGCGCGTCGAACATCGTCGGCGCGGCCCTGCGAGACGTCATCCGGAGCCTCGACGGAGCCGAGCTGCCGCACAACGACGAGATCAACACCCGCGTAATCGCCGCCAGCGCTGACGAGGTCAGACGTTCCTGCGGGGTCGAGCTCGTCCGGGTCATGGTCACGGGCGACGCCCTGACCGACGGTTATCTGCTCTCCACCGCGCTCCGCGACACGGACCGCGGTGCCGAAGCCGTCGCGGCGCTGCACGCCCTCAACTGACCGGGCGGGCACTCACGGGGTAGGCCGCCCGGGATCAGCTCCGCTCGTGCAGCGGAAGATCGACAGTGCCGGTCTCCCCTGACTGGCGAGCGACCGGAATACGAGTCCCGAGGACCTGGGCGACGACGTCCTGCGCGATCTTCGACGCGGTCAGTCCGGCATCCGCGAGGATCTGATCGCGCGAGGCGTGATCGATGAACTCGTCCGGCAGGCCCAGCTCATCGACCGCCGTGTCGATGCCCGCCTCGCGGAGCACCTGACGCACGCGCGTGCCGATGCCTCCGACGCGGATTCCGTCTTCGAGCGTGATGACGAGGCGATGACGCGCGGCCATGCTGACGATCGAGGGCTGCACAGGGATCGCCCAGCGGGGGTCGATGACTGTGGCCCCGATGCCCTGGGCGCGCAGACGCTCGGCGACATCCATCGCCAGCGCAGCGAACGGCCCGATCGCCACGAGCAGCACGTCTTCGGACTCGCCACGGGCGAGCACGTCGACACCGTCGTGCAGGCGCTCGAGGGCGGGCAGCTCAGGCGCGACATCGCCCTTGGGGAAACGGATCACGGTCGGGGCGTCTTCGACGAGTACGGCTTCGTCGAGCGCTTCCTGCAGGCGCACTCCGTCGCGCGGGGCGGCGATGCGGATGTGCGGGACGATCTGCAGCATCGCCAGGTCCCACATGCCGTGGTGACTCGGACCGTCGGGACCGGTGACACCCGCCCGGTCGAGGACGAACGTGACGCCCGCACGGTGGAGCGCCACGTCCATGAGCACCTGATCGAAGGCGCGGCCCATGAAGGTCGCATAGAGCGCCACGACAGGGTGCAGGCCGCCGAACGCGAGACCTGCGGCGGATGCCACGGCATGCTGCTCGGCGATTCCCACGTCGTACACACGGTCGGGGAATCGCTCCGCGAACGGAGCGAGCCCGGTCGGGCGGAGCATCGCGGCGGTCATGGCGATCACATCCGAGCGTCGCTCGCCGACGGAGACGAGAGCGTCGGAGAAGACATCGGTCCAGCCGGTCCCTCCCGACGAGAGCGTCTCACCGGTCGTCGGGTCTATGCGCCCGACAGCATGGAACTGGTCGGCCTCGTCATCTCGAGCGGGCTGGTAGCCGCGCCCCTTCTCGGTGATGGTGTGCACGATGACGGGCGCGCCGAACGACTTCGCGAGCTCGAGGGTCTCGAGCAGCGCAGGAAGATCGTGTCCGTCGACCGGGCCGAGGTACTTGATGTCGAGATTGGAATACAGCGCCTCGTTGTTCGTGAAGCGCGAGAGGAACCCGTGTGTGCCACCCCGCACACCGCGGAACACGGCACGGCCGACGGGCCCGAAGGCGCGGAAGAGGCGGTCCGATTTGTGGTGCAGCTCCTTGTACGCCGCGGCCGTGCGCACACGGTTCAGGTATCGCGACATCCCGCCGATGGTCGGCGCGTACGAGCGCCCGTTGTCGTTCACGACGATGACCAGGTTGCGGTCGTTGTCGTCGGAGATGTTGTTGAGCGCCTCCCACGTCATGCCGCCGGTGAGCGCGCCATCTCCGACGACGGCGACCACGTGGCGATCTGCACGCCCGGTTGCAGTCAGTGCGCGCGAGACGCCGTCGGCCCAGCTCAGCGAGCTGGATGCGTGGGACGACTCGACGACGTCGTGCGGGCTCTCGGAGCGCTGCGGATAACCGGCGAGCCCTCCGCGCACACGGAGCGATGAGAAGTCCTGACGCCCGGTGAGCAGCTTGTGCACGTACGACTGGTGCCCGGTGTCGAAGATGAACGGGTCGTCGGGAGACGAGAAGACGCGGTGCAGGGCGATCGTCAGTTCGACCACTCCGAGGTTCGGGCCGAGATGCCCGCCGGTGCGCGACACGTTCTCGACGAGGAACGCGCGGATCTCCCCCGCGAGCTCGATGAGCTGATCCTCGGACAGCGAGTCGAGGTCACGGGGTCCTGAGATGCTCGGAAGAATCGGCATCTGCACCTCCTCATAGGCACCGTTCGCGGCATCCGATTCCGGTACGGACGCCTGCTCGATCCTACCCCGGGCATCCGGGAAAGCTCGGAGAGCGACTCCCCCTTGACACAGGCGCTGACACGCGGAAAGGGCCCGGTTCCGAAGAACCGAGCCCTTTCCGACTGTGCGATCAGACCAGCGAACGCAGCACGTACTGCAGGATGCCGCCGTTGCGGTAGTAGTCCGCCTCACCGGGGGTGTCGATGCGGACGACCGCGTCGAACTCGACGACCTGCTTGCCCTCGGGCGAGTCATCGGTCGGGGCGGCGGTCACGCGGACCGTCTTGGGTGTGGTGCCGTTGTTGAGCTCCTCGAGACCCGTGATCGAGACGACCTCGGTGCCGTCGAGACCCAGCGACTCCCAGCTCTCGCCGGCCGGGAACTGCAGCGGGACGACGCCCATGCCGATCAGGTTCGAGCGGTGGATTCGCTCGAAGCTCTCGGTGATGACCGCCTTGACGCCCAGCAGGCTCGTGCCCTTGGCCGCCCAGTCACGCGACGAGCCGGAGCCGTACTCCTTGCCACCGAAGATGACGAGCGGCGTGCCCTGCTCCTGGTAGTTCATGCTCGCGTCGTAGATGTACGACTGCGGGCCGCCCGGCTGGGTGAAGTCGCGGGTGTATCCACCCTCGACGACCTGACCGTCGTTGACGGCCGAGACCATCATGTTCTTCAGGCGGATGTTCGCGAACGTTCCGCGGATCATGACCTCGTGGTTGCCTCGACGCGACCCGAAGGAGTTGAAGTCCTTGCGGTCCACACCGTGCTCGGTGAGGTACTGAGCGGCGGGCGTGCCGGCCTTGATGTTTCCGGCGGGCGAGATGTGATCGGTGGTGACCGAGTCGCCGAGGGTCGCCATGACGCGCGCGCCTTCGATGTCGCGCACCGGGGTGAGCTCCATCGTCATGCCGTCGAAGTAGGGCGCCTTGCGCACGTAGGTCGAGTTCTCGTCCCACTGGAAGATGTCGTCGTCCGGGGTGGGCAGGCTGCGCCAGCGCTCGTCGCCGTCGAAGACCGTGGCGTACTGCTTGATGAACTGCTCACGCGAGATCGACGAGTCGACCAGCTCCTGGACCTCGGCCGGGGTGGGCCAGATGTCCTTCAGGAACACGTCCTCACCGTCCGTGCCCTTGCCGAGCGCGTCGTTCTCGAAGTCGAAGTGCATCGACCCTGCCAGTGCGTAGGCGATGACCAGCGGCGGGCTGGCGAGGTAGTTCATCTTCACGTCGGGGCTGATGCGACCCTCGAAGTTGCGGTTGCCCGAGAGCACGGCGGTCACCGCGAGGTCGTGGTCGTTGATGGCCGCGGAGACCTCTTCGATCAGCGGACCCGAGTTGCCGATGCAGATCGTGCAGCCGTAACCGACGGTGTAGAAGCCCAGGCCCTCGAGGTCCTTGTCGAGACCGGACTTCTCGTAGTAGTCCGTGACGACCTTCGAGCCGGGGCCGAGCGTCGTCTTGACCCACGGCTTCTGCTTGAGGCCCTTCTCGAGCGCCTTGCGGGCAACGAGACCTGCAGCGATCATGACCGACGGGTTGGAGGTGTTCGTGCACGACGTGATGGCCGCGAGCGTCACCGCACCGTTGTCGAGGATGTACTTCTCACCCGAGGGCGTGGTGACCGGCACGGGCTTGGACGCATTGGCCGGTGCGCCGCTGTTGATGTGCACCGGTCGGGTCGTCGTGGGCTCCTCTTCACCGGGGACGGAACCCGGGTCGGACGCCGGGAACGAGTGCTTCGACTCGAGGTCGACCACGGAGTCCGAGGTCGATGCGGAGGCGTAGGAGAGGATGTCGTGCTCGAACTGCGTCTTCGCCTCGGAGAGGAGGATGCGATCCTGCGGGCGCTTCGGGCCGGCGATCGACGGCACGACGGTGCCGAGGTCGAGCTCGAGGTATTCGCTGAAGGTGGGCTCGTGGGAGGCATCGTGCCAGAGCTTCTGCTCCTTGGCATACGCCTCGACGAGAGCGACGGCCTCGTCGCTGCGCCCGGTCAGACGCAGGTAGTCGAGCGTGACGTCGTCGATCGGGAAGATCGCGGCGGTGGAGCCGAACTCGGGCGACATGTTGCCGATCGTGGCGCGGTTCGCAAGCGGCACGGATGCCACGCCCTCGCCGTAGAATTCGACGAACTTGCCGACGACGCCGTGCTTGCGCAGCAGGTCGGTGATGGTGAGGACGACGTCGGTCGCCGTGACACCGGCGGGGATCTCGCCGGACAGCTTGAAGCCGACGACGCGCGGAATGAGCATCGACACGGGCTGGCCGAGCATCGCGGCCTCGGCCTCGATACCGCCGACGCCCCAGCCGAGCACGCCCAGGCCGTTGACCATCGTGGTGTGCGAGTCGGTGCCGACGCAGGTGTCGGGGTACGCACGCAGCACGCCGTTCACGTCGCGGTCGTAGATGACCTTGGCCAGGTGCTCGATGTTCACCTGGTGCACGATGCCCGTTCCGGGCGGGACGACCTTGAAGTCGCTGAAGGCGGTCTGGCCCCAGCGGAGGAACTGGTAGCGCTCGCCGTTGCGCTCGTACTCGATCTCGACGTTGCGCTCGAGCGCATTCTCGGAACCGAAGAGATCGGCGATCACCGAGTGGTCGATGACCATCTCTGCGGGCGAGAGCGGGTTGATCTTGTTCGCGTCGCCGCCGAGCGCCGTCACTGCCTCGCGCATGGTGGCGAGGTCGACGATGCAGGGAACACCGGTGAAGTCCTGCATGACCACGCGGGCGGGCGTGAACTGGATCTCGGTGCTCGGCTCTGCCGCAGCATCCCACGAACCCAGGGCTTCGATCTGCGCCTTCGTCACGTTCGCGCCGTCCTCGGTGCGAAGCAGGTTCTCAAGGAGGACCTTGAGGCTGAAGGGGAGCTTGTCGAAACCGGGCACCGTGTCGATGCGGAAGATCTCGTAGTCGGTGCTGCCGACCGTCAGGGTGCTCTTGGCACCGAAGCTGTTCACCGTGGACACGAATCCGTCTCCTTCTATTCGGATGGGAGCGACAGGCGCCTCCATCTTGCTCGCCAGCGAGCCCCTGCGGCTAGCAAGGCAGACCTAACCAGTCTGCTCCGCTCAGCCTCCGGGCGAAAGCCTGCAATTTATCTTGATGTCAAGATAAATCTATCACGAGTGCGCAGTCGCCTCGGCATCCGACGCGCGCGGATAGAGCGCGCGCACGATCAGCCAGGTGACGGCGATCAGCGGCGCGAACAGCGGAAGACCCATGATGAGCTTGAGCGTCCCGAGCGCTGTGACATCACCGGCGAGGTAGAGCGGGAGCTGCACCGCCAGCCGCGCGAAGAACAGCGCGGCCCAGGCGACTCCGAGCCAGAAGAAGGCCCGGCGCTTGCGACGGTCGCCGCGCCAGGCGGTGCCCTCCCCCATCAGGAACCCGACAGCGAGGCCGATCAGCGACCATCCGATCAGTGCGGAGACGAGCATCGCCGTGCCGTACGCGGCGTTCGTGATCAGGCCGGGGACGAAGTTGTCCTCACCTCGCCCCGTCCAGAGCGCCAATGCCGCAGCGGCCGCAGCGGCCACCAGACCGCCGATGGCCGCGGACGGCGGGGACTTCTGCACCAGCCGCACGAGGGTGAACACGGCGGCGAGCCCGACGGACACTCCGAGCGGCAGGATCAGCGGCTCGGGGCGGATCGTGAAGAGGACGACGAACGCGAGGCTCGGGAGGACGGACTCGAGGATGCCGCGCCACCCGCCGATCGCGGACCAGACCACCTTGTGGGTCGCACCGCTCTCAGTCGGGTCGAGCCCTGCGCGCCGGGCGGCGCCGCCGAGGGCCGCGCCGACGATGTCCGACGCGGTCTGCTCGCGCTCGGGCTCAGGGGCCGGGGTGGTCACGCGGAGCCGGGAGTCGCGGGCATCTTCAGCGGGATCAGGTCGCGCGGAGGCATCGGAGCCCCACCGCGGACGACCACGATCGACCGGAAGAGGTCCTCGACCTTCGCCGCCGCTTCGAGATCGGATGCGGCAGCGCCGCCGATCACGCCGCGGAGGAACCAGCGAGGACCGTCGATGCCGATGAAGCGGGCGAGCCGCAGCTCCGAGCCCTCGTTCGCGGCGGCCGGCACTTCGGCGAGCAGTTCTTTGCCGAGAGGGCCGTCCCTCTCCTCCACGCGACCGCCCTGGCCGCGCACCTGATCGCGCAGCTGCACTCGCGTCTCATCCCACAGCCCGCCGGAGCGCGGTGCGGCGAAGGGCTGCACCTGCAGCGAGGAGTCGGCATAGTCGAGGCCGACGGCGACGATGCGCTTGGACTGCTCCTCGACCTCCAGGCGGAGATTCAGTCCTTCACGCGGAAGGATCTTGATTCCGCCGAGGTCGATGTACGGGCGCACGGGGTTCGCCTCTGAGTCGTCGAAGGGACCCTGCGTCGCCCGGTCGTCCGGGGCGGACTTCGAGGGAGTCGCGTTGTTGTCAGTCATTGGCCTGTCCTGCCGAAGGGGAATGGGATCCTGCCTGGTAGCCGGTCGAACCGAAGCCACCTTCGCCGCGGACGCTGTCGGGCAGCTCCTCGACCGGGATGAACGTGGCTCGCGTCACGGGCATGACGATCAGCTGCGCGATGCGGTCGCCGACGGCCACATCGTACGCGCTGCGGATGTCGGTGTTGATCAGGCTCACCTTGATCTCGCCGCGGTATCCGGCATCCACCGTGCCAGGCGAGTTGACGATCGAGATGCCGTGCTTGGCCGCGAGACCGCTGCGCGGCACCACGAATGCCGCGTATCCCTCGGGCAGTGCGATGCGCACCCCCGTCGCCACGAGGGCTCGCTCCCCCGGGGCCAGATGAACGGCCTCCGCCGCCACCAGATCGGCTCCGGCGTCGCCGGGATGCGCGTAACCGGGCACCACAGAGGCGATAATGGGGACATCAACGGAATCAGTCACCCCACGAGGCTAATGCAGAACATCGCTCCTGATGCGCGGACCCGCTACCGCGAGAGACTGTCCCCCAGCCTGTGGCTGCTGGCGACGGTCGCACTCGCGGGCCCGATGGTCGCCCTCATCTTCGTACCGGTCGGCTCCACGATCGCTCTGATCGTCGGCGCCGCGGTCTCGGCACTGCTCGTGATCGCATTCATCGCCCTCACGCCCGTGGTGTCGGTCGAGGGCGGCGTCCTGCGCGCCGGACGGGCGCACATCGAGACTCGACACCTCGGCACGCCGACGGCGCTGACCGGCGAGGAGGCGCGCCACGCGCGCGGTCCCGGACTGCCTGCCCGCGGGTGGCACCTCATCCGCGGCGGCGTGGACGGCGTAGTCGTTGTTCCCAACATCGACCCGGACGACCCGGTCGACACCTGGACCGTCTCGACCAGGACGCCCGACCGCCTCGCGGCGGCGATCCTCGCCTCCCGGGGCTGACGACAGCCGCCCCACGGACAAAGACGACGCGCCCCTGACCGAGAGGTCGGGGGCGCGTGGAATCTCGTTCGAGTGCGCTCAGGCGGCGCACTCCTTGCAGATGGGGCCGGAAGAGCCCTCGTGATCGAGCTGAGAACGGTGCTTCACCAGGAAGCAGTTCATGCAGGTGAATTCGTCCTGCTGCGCGGGCAGCACGACGACATCGAGCTCGAGGTCGGAAAGATCGGCTCCGGGAAGATCGAAGCTGGACGGGTTGTCCGCATCCTCGTCTCCCGAAGAGCCGGAGCTCTTGTCCGGCACACGCTCCTTGAGGGCTTCGATCGACTCGGAGTCGTCTTCACTCTTGCGGGGAGCGTCGTAGTCGGTTGCCATGTGGTGAATCTCCACTTTCATGCGAGTGGGTGGTGCGCCGTCGGGGTAATCGGCGGCCATAGTTTGCACGACTGCGAGGCAATAAGCAAATGCCCGAGCGTGCGACAGACCAAACTCACGGCACGCCCAGAGTATTCCCGGCTGAGAGGCGCACCGCGTGACACCATGAACGCACACCCATCAGAGGGGCATTCGCATGGAAAACGTCACCATCGTCGGCACAGAAGCAGGTCTGCTCGTACTCGCGACCGAGTCGGGCGAGCGCTTCGCGCTGCCCATCGACGACGTCCTGCACCGCGAGATCCGACGGGCGACGCGACAGAGCGAGCCGACTGCTCAGCGCCTCGCCGCGAGCCCGCGCGACATCCAGGCGCAGATCCGCGCCGGACTCACGGCCCCCGAGGTGGCTGAGCTCCTCGGCATCAGCGTCGACGACGTCATCCGCTTCGAGGGCCCCGTGCTGGCTGAGCGCGAGCACGTCATCGGCCAGGCTCTCGCCGTTCCCGTTCTGATCGGGAGCGACGTCGAACCCGACGCGCAGCCGACGTTCGGCACCGCCATCCGCGCCAAGCTCTCCGAGATCGAGGCCACCGCCGAACGATGGGCGAGCTGGAAGGACGAGAGCGGCTGGATCATCAAGCTCGAGTTCGCTGCCAACGAGGTCGAGCACGATGCTCGCTGGAGCTTCGATCCGCGTCGCAGCGCCCTGGCGCCGCTCAACGCCGATGCGACGCAGCTCTCGCGCCAGGGCTCTCTCCCGGAGGGTCTCATCCCGCGGCTGCGCGCGGTCGAAGCCGAACGCCAGGCGTCGCCCTACAAGGACGACAGCCGCTTCGACTCCGGCGCCTTCGGACCGCGTCTGATCCCTGCCCCCGAGGCCGATATCGAGGACGTGGCGGCCCCCGAGCGCTCCACCGCGGCCGTGCAGGATGCCGCGATCAAGCGTGCACCGGAATCGGCCACGACGAGCCCCGAGACCGCCGACCTGCTCGAGGCCCTCCGCCGCCGCCGGGGACAGCGGGAGACCGCACCGATCCTCGAGACGTCCGAGGACGAACAGGACGACCGCAATCCGATCGCCCTGTTCGACGCCTTCGAGAACTCCGCCCCCGACGAGGACGACCGGCCGGAAGTCGCTCCCGAGCCGGCGAACGACAACTCCGGCCGACGTAAGCGGCGCAACGCCATGCCCTCATGGGACGAGATCGTCTTCGGAGCACGCACCGACGAATAGAGTCCGCGGGGCGGTTCAGCGAACGAAGGCACCGAACCGGAGCAGCGGCACCTGACGCTCCTCCGGAGTGAGGCCGCCGTGCTGACCGATCATCCCCCGGCTGCGCTGATCCTGCGCGGTCCCGTCGTAGACCGCACCGTTCCCGCGCGCGACGACGAGTACATCGCCGATGCGCGATGCGGCGGCAGCAGTCGCCTCAGGGCCGAACAATCCCGCTGCGATCGCCTCATGACGAGTGCCGACATCGGCGCGGCCGTCGAGGTCACGTGTCAACCGATCGGCGACGACCGCGGCATCGACGTCGGGATCGACGTAGACGTGCAGCATCCGCGGTTCCCCGCCGACGTGACGCACGCCTGCCAGGTGCTCGGCTTCGAGTACGACCTGCCTATGCGACGGCACATCGATCATGCCGTGATCCGACGTGACGAGCACCCCCACTCCCGGCGGCACCCGCCGGGACATCGCGGCGTCGATCTCCTCGAGCGCTGACACCCACTGCGCCGAATCGAGACCGTATCGGTGACCCGCCTTGTCCGCCTCCGGCAGATAGCAGTACACCAGCGAACCGGGGTGGCGCTCGGCGAGGTCGTAGGCGACCTGGACTCGTTCGGCCGGCGTCTGCGCGGCGACGAAGTCGGCACCGCGCAGCGTCGCTCGTGTGAACCCGCTTCCGGCGTAGGCGGCGAAGCCGACGGCGAAGGCCGCTCGTCCCTCGGCACGGGCGCGCTCGAAGATCGTCGGCGCCGCCTGCCAGGTCGCGGGGTCGAGCCCTTCGGACTCCCAGCCGGTGAGCTGGTTGACCAGAGCGTCCTGTGCGGGGTCGAGCACGCTGTAGCCGACGAGCCCGTGCTGTCCGGGCCAGACGCCCGTGAGGATGCTCGTGAGGGCCGCCGCGGTGGTCGACGGGAAGACCGAATGTGCCACATCCTTCTTCGCCATGCCCGCCGTCAGCGTCCGGGCATGCCCGGCATGGGCGCGCAGGCTGATCGCGCCGAGGCCGTCGATCAGCACGAGCACGACGGATTCGGCCCGCGGCAGGGTCGCGGATTCGCCGCGCAGAGCGGCGAACACGTCGTCCGCCACCCCGACGACGCTCCGGACTGCGAGCGACTCGGACGGTAGAATGATGGGCATCCGAGCCAGTCTGACACAGGCTCCCGTACGCCCTCAGCCTCGCACCCATTCAGGATGGCCATGCCGAAGACCCCGCCTCCCGAGCTCGCCCCGGAGAGAATCCAGGACATCGATCTCGAAACCGAGATGCAGGGTTCCTTCCTCGAATACGCCTACTCGGTGATCTACTCGCGAGCGCTGCCCGACGCTCGAGACGGTCTCAAGCCCGTTCAGCGCCGCATCCTCTATCAGATGGCCGAGATGGGACTCCGTCCCGACCGCGGCCATGTGAAGAGCGCCCGTGTCGTCGGCGAGGTCATGGGAAAGCTGCACCCTCACGGCGACACCGCGATCTACGACGCCCTCGTGCGACTTGCCCAGGAATGGGCGCTTCGTGTTCCCCTCGTCGACGGCCACGGAAACTTCGGCTCGCTCGACGACGGACCAGCGGCGGCGCGTTATACCGAAGCGCGTCTGGCCTCGCCGGCGATGGCGCTCACCGAGAACCTCGACGAGGACGTCGTCGACTTCATCCCGAACTACGACGGGCAGTTCCAGCAGCCCTCCGTGCTCCCGGCAGCCTTCCCCAACCTCCTCGTCAACGGCGCGAGCGGTATCGCGGTCGGCATGGCCACCAACATGGCGCCGCACAACCTGATCGAGGTCGTCGCCGCCGCCACTCACCTGCTCGAGAACCCTGACGCCACGACCGAAGAGCTCATGGAGTTCGTTCCGGGGCCAGACTTCCCCTCGGGCGGCATCCTGATGGGTCTCGATGGCGTCAAGGACGCGTACACGAACGGGCGCGGCGCGCTCAAGGTGCGAGGCAAGGTCTCCGTCGAACCCCTCGGACCGCGCCGAACCGGCATCATCGTCTCGGAGCTGCCGTACATGGTCGGCCCCGAACGGCTGATCGAGAAGATCCGCGATGCGGTGCAGGCGAAGAAGCTGCAGGGCATCAGCGACGTGACGGACCTCACGGACCGCAACCACGGACTCCGCGTCGCGATCGGCATCAAGACCGGGTTCGATCCCAACGCGGTGCTCGAGCAGCTGTACCGCCTGACGCCCCTCGAGGATTCCTTCAGCATCAACAACGTCGCACTCGTCGACGGACAGCCCCGCACACTGGGGCTCAAGGAGATGCTCCGGGTCTACGTGGCACACCGTCTCGAGGTCATCACGCGACGCAGCCGGTATCGGCTCGCGCGGCGCGAAGAGCGGCTGCACCTCGTCGAGGGACTGCTCATCGCGATCCTCGACATCGACGAGGTCATCCAGGTCATCCGGTCGTCCGACGACTCCGAGCAGGCGCGTGCGCGTCTGCGCTCCGTGTTCGACCTCAGCGAGCTGCAGGCCGAGTACATCCTCGAACTGCGCCTGCGCCGATTGACGAAGTTCTCGCGCATCGAACTCGAGACCGAGCGCGACGCCTTGCTCGCCGAGATCGCCGCGCTGCGCGAGCTCCTCGGCAGCGACGTGCTGCTCCGGGCTGCGGTCGCGAAGGAACTGGATGCCGCAGCAGACGCCTACGGCACTCCTCGCCGCACGCTCCTGATGAACGCCGCTCCCCCGAAGCCCCGTGCGGCGAAGGGCGCCGCGGTCGATCTGCAGATCGCGGACGCTCCGACCGTGCTCGTCCTCTCGACGACCGGTCGAGCCGTGCGCGTCGACCTCGGTGAAGGCCAGGAGCTCTCGCTGCCGCCTCGCCGCAGCAAGCACGACGCGATCCTGACGACGATCGAGACCACGGTTCGCGCCGAGATCGGAGCGCTGACGACGGAGGGTCGCGTGCTGCGGTTCTCCCCTGTCGACCTGCCGTCGGTGCCGTCGTCGTCCGTGCAGTTGGCCGCAGGAGCCCCGTTGCGCGATTACCTCGGGATCACCACCCGCGGAGAGCGCATCCTGGGCTTCCTCCGCTTCGACGATGACACGCCGATCGCACTCGGCACTGCTCAGGGCACCGTCAAGCGGATCGTCCCGTCGACGCTTCCCGTGCGACCCGATCTGGAGGTCATCGGCATGAAGCCCGGTGACACGGTGGTCGGTGCGGTGGCTGCGCGGGACGATGACGACCTCGTCTTCGTGACGACCGACGCCCAGCTGCTCCGGTTCTCCGCGTCTGCGGTGCGACCGCAGGGGGCACCGGCGGGTGGCATGGCCGGCATCAAGCTGGGCGCAGGCGCCTCGGTGCTCTTCTTCGGTGCGGTGGCCCCCGAGTCCGATGCCGTGGTCGCCACGGTGTCCGGAGGCGACAGCAGCCTTCCGGGAACCGAACCGGGCCGCGCGAAGGTCTCGCCGTTCTCCGAGTACCCCGCGAAGGGCCGGGCGACCGGCGGTGTGCGGGCGCATGCGTTCCTGAAGGGCGAGGACCGTCTGACGGTCGCCTGGGTGGGACCGAGCCCGGCGCAGGCCGTCGATCCGACCGGTGCCGTGCGCAAGCTCCCCGACGCGGGTGCGCGTCGTGACGCCTCGGGGCAGCCGATCGACGGTGTGATCGGGAGCATCGGCCGCACCCTGGTGTGAGGGCGGGTCGGCCGGGCGCAGTCCTGCCCGGACCGCCTCTCAGAGTCGGAGCGCGAGGATGTTGGCCGTGAGGCCCGCTGCCGTGCCGCAGAGGATCACGGTGTCACCGGTGCCGACCCGACCGCTCTCGAGCGCGCGTGCGAGCATGAACGGCACCGATGACGACACCATGTTGCCGAACTCTCTGACCTCGTCGATGCGGCGTTCGACCGGGATCCCGAGGCGATCGAGCATCGGTCCGAGCGCGGCCGATGCCTGATGGGGCACCCAGAGCGCGACATCGTCGTAGGAGATCCCCGAGCTCCGGTGGAACGCGTCGAAGAACTCAGGCAGCACGCGCATCATCCCGAGCAGCGCTCGGCGTCCGTCCATGTCGAACAGGTAGTCGGCGGGGTCCGCCGTGGCATAGGCCTGTGCGGGCGACCCGGACAGCCCTCCCCTGATCTCGGTATCGTGCGCATAGGCGGGCCAGGTGCGCTGAGCGCTCGCGATCACGCCCCGGTCGGGGTCTGCGGACCGGCGGAGCACGACGGCTGCGCCGGCATCGCTGAAGAGCTCGAAGCTCTCGCGCTGTTCGGGGTTCAGGAAGCGCGTTCCCACGTCGCCCGCGAACACGAGGATCGTCTCGTGATCGCCGGCGTCCAGGTACCGCGACGCGACATCGAGCGCCGTGATGAAGCTCGTGCAGGTCGAGTTGACGTCGAAGGCGGCCGCATGACCGGTGAGCGTCAACCTCTCGAGCACGAGCGCGGCGGTGCACGGGATCGGCTGGATGCCCGCAGCCGAGGCACCCAGCACGAGGTCGATCTGATCCGCTGTGACGCCCGCGTGCGCGAGCGCCCGTTCGCACGCCTCGGTCAGCATGTCGAGATGCGACACGTCGTCCTCGAGGCGGTACCGCGTCTCGTCTCCGAATCGCACCGTCCGTGCGGGAAGCGAGGTGCCCCACCCGACGATCTCGCAGTTCCTCACCATCTCCGGTCCCCCCATTCCTGCACCACCCGGCGCAGCTTCACCGAACCGTCCCTCACATAGTCCACGAACGTGAGATCGGGCCGCTCGCATCCGATCTGTCGGCCAGTGCACCAACCTCGTCCTCGACGCGGCGCCGTGACCGATCATCGACCGTGTCCAGAGCGATCTGCAGCCGCGACGCGCCGATCTGGGTGATGCGGTACTCGTCGAAGCCGTCGGCGTAGAGAAGCGCACGTGTGATCACATCGGCGAATACCGGGACGTCACGCCCGTCGAGTCCTCGGAAGACCAGCGTGTCGCCCTCTCTGCCCTCGATGCGCTCGATCGCCGTGAGCGCGCTGCCACAGGGACACCGTCGATCCCGCTCGCGGAGGACGTCGCCCAGCCGATATCGCACGATCGGCTGCGCGCGTCGCCGGAGGTCCGTGATGATCGGCGTGAACCGCTCGGCATCCAACACCTCGCGCTCGACGAGGATGTTGTCCTCGTTCAGGTGGATGACGCCGCGCTCGCACGTGTGCGCGAGGAAGCCCTCCGTGCACTGGTAGAGCTGGTGCAGGAGAGGCTGTCCGAGCGACTCCCTGATGCGCTGCTCGTCGGCGATCTCCAGCACTTCGGCCACCGAGTACACCCGCTGGGGCACGACGTCGAAGGCACCGGCATCGGCCGCTCGCGCGATCAGCCGCAGGACAGACGGCGGGGCGACGAGGATGGTCGGGCGGTACTCCTGCAGCCGGGCGATGTTCTCGTCCATGTCGGAGTACACGTCGAAGTACCGGAACGACACCGCTCGCGAGCCGACCGACTCGTAGAGGCTGTTGTCCGCCCGGAGGAACAGCGCGATCCGATGTCCGAGCAGCCTGCCTCGCGGGAGGGCGCGGGCGAGCACCGTCCCCACCCAGGCATCGCGTTCGGGGCTGCTGACCACGAAGAGGCCGCGGTGACCGCTCGTCCCACTCGAGAGCCCGACAGAGTTCGAACCCAGATCCGCCTCGAAGTCTCGGGAGCGCTCGTTCTCGATCGCGAGGGCGAGCGCCTCGTCGCGTCCGGCGCCCACGGTGTTGATCTCGTCGAAGTGGCTCATCATGACGCTCTTGTCCATGAGCGGGAGATCGGAGAAGGACCGGGTCGCCAGCTGCTCGCGGAAGTACGCTGATCGCTGCCGCAGGAACCTCAGGTGCGACCGCAGCAGTCGTCGCTGCCGTCGCTCGACCGCCGCCCTCGTGCGCAGCGGCCGGAGCCACCGCACCGCGACGAACTCCCGCAGGATCGCGAACTTCGACATCAGTCCAGCAGCTCCTTCGCGCCGAGCGGGTCATGGCTGCACACGATCCGGATGCCGGCGGACGCCAGGTCGCCGAGAACACGCGCTGTCGCGGCGTAACGATCCGCATCGTGCTGGACGAGCCGGGGCAGCGTCTTCAGCCCCGCGGACGCTTCGACCAGGTCTCTTCCCCAGGCCGCATCCCCTGCCAGCAGCACTCGGTGCTCGATCAGCGCGCCCAGGTGACCGTCAGCATGGCCGGGAAGATCGACCACCAGGTATGAGCCGTCTCCGAAGAGGTCGTGAGCGCGCAACGCGACACCTCGGATCTCGACTGTCGAGAAGGCATCGGCATCGAGCACCACGCCGTCTGTGCCCGGGAACCACTCGGGGAACAGCCCCGGGAGCACCCCCGTGCGGAGCCGCGGTGCGGCGAGGGTCCGCACGTGCCCGGCGCTCAGCACGAAGGTGGCGCGCGGAAACCGACGGACTCCCCCGACATGGTCCGGATGCAGGTGAGACAGCACGACGTGTGTGACGGATGCCGGGTCGACGCCGTCGGCGCGCAGACGTGCGCCCACGTCATCCGCGTCATCGACGGTCGGCGGGAGCAGACGCCGGTAGACGGCACCGCGCCAGCCCGTGTGCCACTCACCCGTCGCGTAACCCGTGTCGAACAGCACGCGCCGCCCGTACGCGTCGTCGTACAGGAACACTCCGGACGGGAATTCACGGACTCCGTGCGACGCGCCGTAGAACATCGCACCGACATCATGCGAGGTGCTCCCGCACACGAAGTGGCGGAGTCGGGCGGTCACGCGCTCGCCCTCAGGTGAGCGGCGACAGTGGCGAGGGCGTCGTCCAGCGTCACCTCTGGGCGGTATCCGAGCTCCTCCTGCGCACGCGAGATGTCGAGGGTCTGCGAGTAGGCGATGGTGCTGAGCGTGTAGCGGGTGAGCGGAGGTTCGGGCCGCCCGGGCAGCACCGCGCACACACCCTCCAGAGCGGAAGCGAATGCCCAGGCGACACGTCTGCTCATCGGCCGGAACCGAGGCGTCTGTCCCATGAGATCGAGCAGTGTCGTCAGCAGCTCGCGGAATCGCCGAGGGTCGCCGTTCGAGATGTTGTACACCCCTCCGGCACCGTTTCCCTCGGTCACCGCGAGCCGCAGCGCCACAGCGACGTTCTCGACCGCGGTCACGTCGATGAGGTTGTCGCCGCCGTCGAAGAGCGGCACGCCGATCCGCGTGTGCACATCGAGCAGCCTCGGCACGAGGCTCGGATCCCCCACTCCGATGAGTCCTCGAGGGCGCAGGATCACGACCTCGGGGATCGTTCCGGCATCCAGCGCCTCCAGCAGGAGGTCCTCGGCAGCGATCTTCGACCGGATGTAGCCGTTGAGACGGTTGCTGCGATCGACATCGGGCTCCCGGATCGCGACGCGGTCGTGGGCCGCCGCGTACACACTCGGAGACGACACGTGCACGATCCTTCGGACGCCGTTGCGGCGGGCGAATTCGACGACGTGACCAGTGCCCCCGACGTTCGCCTCTCGGAAGTCCTTCCAGGGTCCCCACGGCGTCGACAGCGCCGCACAGTGGATCACGGCATCCATCGGGAGATCGCGGGTACGCAGCGAGACGAGATCGCCGGGAACGCAGTGCTCGCCGTCGGCGACCAGGGTGAGGGCCGCCGTATTGCGCCCCGCCGCGAAGACCTCGTACCCCTGGCGCTGCAGTTCGGGCACCACGTAGCCGCCGAGGAACCCGCTCGCCCCCGTCACCAGCACACGGGCTCCGGACATGCACATCACCCTAGCCGCCCTATTGTGGTCGAGTGCGCATCGCCATGGTCACCGACTACTACCTGCCGACTCTGGGCGGCGTGCAGACCGTGATCAAGGCGCACAGGGAGGCTCTGGAGCACGCCGGGCACGAGGTCTTCGTGTTCGCTCCTCTGGCTGGGCCCAGTGCCGATCCTTACATCGTGCGGCTGCCCACAGCCCGCGGCTTCGCGCCGGACGGCTATCCGTTCACGTGGACGCCGGCAGCGGCGGCGACGGCTCTTCGCGACGGTCTGAGCATGCACGGGATCGAGATCGTCCACGTCCACACCGAGATGTTCGCGGCACTGGCCGGCTTCGAGGCCGCGCGGGCCCTCGGCATCCCGATCGTGCAGACCATGCACGGGCGCATCGACGTCTACACGCGATCCGTGCTTCCCCTTCCCTCCGTCACGACGGCGTTGCTCGCGGCCATGCATCGACGACGTCTGAGCCACGACCGGGCGCGCATCGACTCGACCGCCGCGTATGCGAAGACGCGGATGGCCCAGCGGATGTGGCGGCTCATGGTGAGTCAGGCGAACCACGCCGACCAGGTGATCGTGCCGTCGGCGCATTTCGCAGCGAAGCTGGTCGCCCAGGGCGTGCGGACGCCGCTCACCGTGCTGTCCAACGGGCTCGAGTCGAGTGTGCTCGACCGGGTCGGCTCGCCGACGCCACGGATCGTCGCGCCGGACGAAGAGCTCCGCGTCGTGTGGTGCGGCCGACTGTCTCCCGAGAAACGGCCTCAGGTCTTCGTCGACGCCCTGCGGCAGTCGCCCGGAGTTCGCGCCGAGATGTTCGGTGACGGTGTCGCGCGTCGGACTGGCGCGGATGCCGCGGCGGATCTGCCGTCGGGACGCCTCACGGTGCACGGCGGAGTCCCCCAGTCCCGGGTGCTCGACGGCATGCGTCAGGCACACGTGCTGGTGTCGACCTCGCTCGACTTCGACAACCAGCCGATGGTCATCCTCGAGGCGATCGCGTCGGGGCTGCCGGTGATCGTCACCGACCCTGACCTCGCCGAGATGCTCCCCGACGGCGGCGGAATCGTGACCGACACCCCGGATGCGACGGGGCTCGCCCATGCACTCCGCGCGCTGCGCGACGATCCGGCCTCTGTCCGGTCGATGAGCACGGCTGCGATCTCCCATCGCGATCAGGTCGCGCAGGACACCCACAGGGATGCTCTGATCGATGTGTACCGCGCCGCACTGTCGCTCGCGCCGTGACGATCAGGGGTGACGATCAGGCGTCGATCGACTCCCGCGACAGGCGGTCGGAGGAGTCGATGATGAACTCGCGGCGCGGAGCGACCTCGTTGCCCATCAGCAGCTCGAAGACGCGACCCGCCGCCTCGGCATCCTCCATGCGCACGCGGCGCAGAAGCCGTCCGCCACGATCCATCGTGGTGTTCGCGAGCTGCTCGGCGTCCATCTCGCCCAGACCCTTGTAACGCTGGATCGGCTCGTGCCAGCGCTTGCCCGCCTTGCGGAGCTTGGCCAGGAGCGTGTGCATCTCCTGCTCGCTGTAGGTGTAGATCGTCTCGTTCGGCTTGGAGCCGGGGTTCATCACGATCACCCTGTGCAGCGGCGGCACCGCGGCGAACACGCGTCCGTGCTCGATGAGCGGACGCATGTACCGGTAGAAGAGCGTGAGCAGCAGCGTGCGGATGTGCGCACCGTCGACATCGGCGTCGCTCATCAGGATCACCTTGCCGTAGCGCGCGGCGTCGATGTCGAAGCTCCGACCGGACCCCGCACCGATGACCTGGATGATCGACGCGCACTCCGTGTTCGACAGCATGTCGCCGACGGACGCCTTCTGCACGTTGAGGATCTTCCCGCGGATCGGCAGCAGGGCCTGGAACTCGCTGTTGCGCGCGTTCTTGGCCGTACCGAGAGCGGAGTCCCCCTCGACGATGAACAGCTCGCTGCGCTCGACCTCGTTCGTGCGGCAATCGACCAGCTTGGTCGGCAGCGTCGACGACTCCAGGGCGTTCTTGCGTCGCTGGGTCTCCTTGTGCGCGCGAGCCGAGACGCGGGCCTTCATCTCGGCGACGATCTTGTCGAGCAGCTGCGTCGCCTGGCTCTTGTCGTCACGCTTCGTCGAGCTGAAGCGCGCGGCGAGATCCTTGCGGATCACCTGGGCCACGATCTGGCGCACGGCCGGCGTGCCGAGGATCTCCTTCGTCTGCCCCTCGAACTGAGGCTCCGGCACGTTCACCGTGAGCACAGCGGTGAGACCCGCGAGGACATCGTCCTTCTCGAGCTTGTCGTTGCTGCCGACCTTCAGACGGCGTGCGTTCTGATCGACCTGCGACCGCAGCACCTTGAGCAGCTCCTGCTCGAACCCCTGCTGGTGCGTGCCGCCCTTGGGCGTGGCGATGATGTTGACGAACGAGCGCGTGGTCGTGTCGTAGCCCGTTCCCCACCGCATCGCGATGTCTACGGCGCAGACGCGCTCGACCTCTGTCGCGATCATGTGACCGTCGGCCTGCAGAACCGGAACGGTCTCCTTGAAGGTGCCTTCGCCCTGGATGCGCCAGGTGTCGGTGACGGGAGCGTCGTTCGCGAGGTACTCGACGAACTCCGAGATGCCGCCGTCGTACCGGTAGGAGGTCTCGATCGCCTGACCTTCGACCTCGGATCCGTTCGCCGCACGCTCGTCGCGGATGACGAGCTCAAGGCCGGGGACGAGGAACGCCGTCTGCCGAGCGCGGTTCACCAGATCGTTGAGCTGGAACGCGGCATCCTTCGTGAAGATCTGGTGATCGGCCCAGTAGCGGATGCGCGTGCCGCTGGTACCGCGAGGCGCCTTGCCGACGACCCGCAGCTCGCTCTTGTCCTGGAACGGCGTGAACTTCGCGTCCGGTCGCTTCTCGCCGGAGTCGGCGAAGAGTCCCGGCTCGCCGCGGTGGAAGGACATCGCATACGTCTTGCCGCCGCGGTCGACCTCGACGTCGAGGCGCTCGGAAAGCGCGTTGACCACAGAAGCACCGACACCGTGCAGACCACCGGATGCGGCGTACGACCCGCCGCCGAACTTGCCACCGGCATGCAGCTTCGTGAACACGACCTCGACGCCGGTGAGACCGGTGCGGGGCTCGACGTCTACGGGGATGCCGCGGCCGCGGTCATGGACCTCGACGCTGCCGTCCTCGTGCAGGATGATGTCGATCTTCGAGCCGTTGCCCGCGACGGCCTCGTCGACGGCGTTGTCGATGATCTCCCAGAGGCAGTGCATCAGGCCCGGGGATCCGTTCGAACCGATGTACATACCGGGACGCTTGCGGACGGCCTCGAGCCCTTCGAGCACCTGGAGATGATGGGCGGAATACTCGGCGGTCACAATCTCCGAGTCTATTCGCGATGCCTCCCTCGGGCCCGCAGACACTCCCCGTGGGCGACCACTGCGACTGCTGCGCGTACGCGCTGAGCGAAACACGCCGCAAACCGGGCATTACTGCAGCCACAGCGTGGTTACATTGATCACGCCCAACCAGCGAACCCGACACTCTCAAGGAGGCACCGAGATGAACGCAACGACAGAACGTGAGACCTCCGCCGTCGAGTTCCGCCTGACCGCCATGGATCGCTGTGATTCGTGTGGCGCTCAGGCCTACATCGCGGCCGAGGTCAACGGCTCCGAACTGCTCTTCTGCGCCCACCACGGACGCAAGTACGAAGAGAAGCTCCGCAGCATCGCCACGAGCTGGCACGATGAGACCGCTCGTCTGATCGACTGAGCCATTCGGTCTGATCCGCCTCGGAGCCCGTCATGTGACGGGCTCCGCTTTCGTTGACCGACCTCTTCGTCGTGCGGCCCCTCTCGTCACTCGATGACGACGCGCCGCACCCGAGGTGTCAGTCGGGTGAGGATCTCCTCCCCGACCGTGTCGATGCTCTCTGCGAGCGTGGTCGCGCTGCATTCCCCGTGCTCCCCTGCCCCGAACACCCGAACGGCGTCGCCCACCTGCATGCCCGGCCACGCGGCGACCACGGACGTCGTCATGTCGATGCGGACCAGTTCGCGCGGTCCTTCCGGTGTGCCGACAGTCGCTCCCACGAGCGTCGACGGGATCCCGTCGAAAGAGCCGATCGCGATCACCGCTCCGTGATCGCGGATCTCGACGACGGTGGCCACGAGCTCGGCCACGGGCAGGAGGCCATCGAGGTCCGGGCCGTCGGCCGAACGGACGCCGTAGCAGAACGCGCCGATGCGGGAGACGGAACCGCGCAGCTCCGGGCGCCACCAGGAAGCAGCGGATGCCGTCAGGTGCAGCGCCTCGGGGGTGCCCCCGGATTCCTCGACCACGCGGACGGCCTCGAGGAACGCCGCCTGGGCCTCGTCGTCCTCGGCGTCGCTGGCTTCGGCGAGATGGCTCCAGATTCCGACGAGCTCGAGCTGCCCCGCGGTCTCACCTGCTCTGACGTCCGCGATCGTCTGCGCCCACTCCTGCGGAAGCAGTCCGTTGCGATGCAGCCCCGTGTCGATCTTGAGATGGATCCGGGCGCGGAGTCCGAGGTCATATGCCCGCGCGACGATCCGCTCGAGATACTCGGCGCTGCCGACGCCGAGGTCGATGCCCTGACGCAGCGCCTCATCGATCTCGGGATCGGTCGATGTGACCCAGGCGAGCACGCGCCCGCTCTCGCCCAGCACCCGCCGTGCCTCGACACCGCTGCCGACGTCATAGGAGCCGTACCACTCGACGCCGGCGCTCTGGGCTGCCTCGACCGCCCAGCGGAGCCCGTGTCCGTACGCGTCGTCCTTGAGGACCACCATCAGGGCCGACGGAGCGATGCGCTCCCGCACGGCGACGATGTTCGACAGGAATCGATCGGTGCGGATGCGGAGTTCCGGGCGGCTCATGCCTCCCACCCCCGCTCCGCGTGCGACCCGGCCACGGTGATGAGCTCGGCGATCGTGAGTCCGGTCACAGCGCTCCAGCGCGCGAGCCCCGGGCCGGCAGATCCCGGCCCGCCGAAGTAGGTGGCGTCGACACCGGGCTGGGCATCGGCGGCATCCTGCAGATCGATCACGCAGACATCCATCGCGACGCGCCCGACGATCGGCCGTTGCACGCCGTCGATCTCGACGTGAGCCGCGTTGCCGAGCGCCCGAACGATCCCCTGCGCGTATCCGCCGGTGATGAGTGCCGCTGTGGTGTCGCGCGATGCCCGATGCGTGTAGCCGTACGAGACCGCGTCTCCGGCCTTCAGCGGCTTCGTCGACAGAATCCGTCCGACGAGGCGCATCACGGGGGTCGTACGCAGCGTCCCCTCGGCATCCGGCAGTCCGTAGAGCAGGAAAGGGTCGATGTCGGCCGCGCCCTCGGTGACCGCCTCGATGCCCTCGAGTCGCAGCATCTCGGCCTCTTCGGCGTAGTCCACGAGCACGGCGGCAGCGCCGGCACCCGTCACGGCGTGCGCGATCGCGAGCACGCCATGGCCCCAGGCATCCCTGCGGAGATCCGCGATGCGGCCTCCCGCGTCGACGGCTGCGGACGCGGACGCGGCCAGAGCCGACCGCGAGATCATCGCCCGCGGACGGGAGCTGGATGTCTTCTCACACACGGTTCCAGCCTAGCTCCGCCTTCTCAGGATGCCCTGCGTGCCCCCCGTAGACTGGATGGGACCCCGACCTTGGAGATCCATGTCACGCTTTTCCCTCGTGCCCCGCGTCCGCTATCTGCTGACGCGCGCCCGCCGCATCGACGTCGCCTCGGTGATCGAGAGGGCCAAGGAGTCATCCGCCCAGCACGGCAAGGCCGTGCCTCTCGTGGTGGTCGACATGCTGTGGTCGGCGGGTCGACACAACGTCGGATTCCAGGACTACATCGACTACGACTTCGCGATCCTCACCAAGGCCGAGCGCGACACCTTCATGACGCACCCGGTCTCCAACGAGATCTCGCAGAAGTACGACCACCCCGACTACCGGCACCTCTTCCACGACAAGGCCGAGTTCAACGCCGTCTTCGACGCGTTCCTCAAGCGCGAGTGGATGCTCATCACCGAGGGCAATGCCGAGGAGCTGCGCGCCTTCACGGAGCGCCAGGGCACGATCGTCGTCAAGGAGACGCACGGTCAGGCCGGCACCGGCGTCCACCGCTACCACGCGGCCGACGTCACCGACTGGGACGCCTTTCACGCGGAGCTGCTGTCGAAGAAGCAGGTGCTGGTCGAAGAGGTCATCCGTCAGCACGCCGACCTCGCCGCCGTCTGCCCCGGCACGGTGAACACCACCCGCATCACCGCGTTCTTCGACGGCGAGAAGACGCACATCCTCGCGATGGCGCAGAAGTTCGGCCGCGGAGCCGTCAGCGACCAGATGAGCTTCGGCGGTTTCTACACCATGCTCGACGAGGACGGACATTCGGTGGGTTCGGGTTACGACTCGCACGGGCACGTCCACGTCACGCACCCCGACTCGGGCTTCCCGATCGCCGATTTCCAGCTTCCGATGATGGACGAGGTGCGCGAGTTCGTCGACCAGGTCGCCCGCGTCGTGCCTCAGGTGCAGTACGTCGGCTGGGACGTCGTGGTCACCGCCGAGGGGCCTGTTCTGGTCGAGGGCAACTGGGGAGCCGGCGTGTACGAGAACAAGCCGAGCGTCACGGGCATCCGCACGGGCCACAAGCCTCGCTACCAGGCCGCGATCGGGTTCTGACCCGACTTCGTTCTGACCCGACTCGGGCACGAAGAAGGCCCGGATGCTGAGCATCCGGGCCTTCTTGCTGTCAGTGCGACTCGCGAAGATCAGACCTCGCGGACGATTCCCATCGGCGTCGACTGCGTCGCCTGGCCGAGGGGATTGTCACCGAGGATCTGAACGAGCCGGCGCTCACCGGCCTTGTCGAGGGTCGATCCCAGGATGTTGCCGCCGATGTCGTTGATGTCGACGACCGCCACATCCACCTGTCCGCCGACCAGCTTCTGGACGCGGAGAGCGACCTCGCGCGGGTTCTTCGGCCCGAGCACGACCGCCTGGTTGTATGGCGGGATCGTGTTCTTCGTGGGGCCGTCGATCGCGCGGGCCTTGTCTCCTGCGATGCGGTAGAAGTCACCGCGACGGCCCAAGGCCTTCGTGATCACCGAGACGCCGGCCGCGAAGAGGATGCGCAGGGTGCCGCACTCGCGCAGCGCCATCTCCATCGTCTCCGGCATGCCGAGGCCGATGCCGTACGACGTGCGTACGACATACCGCGAGAGGAAGCGCGCGAGCGGACGTGGAGTGATCTCGTCGAGACGGTACGAGCGTCCCTGCGTGATCGCCACGATCTTCTCGGTCACGAACAGCAGGTCTCCCGGCTGCACGGCATCCTTCGCGTACTCCGTGATGACGGAGTCGAGGTCGTCGTCAGGCATGACTACGCGGGTGCGCAGCGGAATACGTGCGTAGCTCTTGCCGTCGACGCTCGTCTCGAGCGCCTTGCCCTCGTTCGCCTGCATCACTCGAGGTAGTCCCGCAGCGACTGCGAGCGGCTCGGGTGACGCAGCTTCGCCATCGTCTTCGACTCGATCTGGCGGATGCGCTCACGCGTCACGCCGAACGTGTCACCGATCTGGTCGAGCGTCTTGGGCTGGCCGTCGCCGAGTCCGAAGCGCATCCGGATGACCCCGGCCTCACGCTCGGAGAGCGAGTCGAGCAGCTGCTCGAGCTGACGCTGCAGCATCGTGAAGCCGACCGCGTCCGCGGGGACGACTGCCTCGGTGTCCTCGATGAGGTCACCGAACTCGCTGTCGCCGTCCTCGCCGAGAGGCGTGTGCAGCGAGATGGGCTCGCGACCGTACTTCTGGACCTCGACGACCTTCTCGGGCGTCATGTCCAGCTCGCGGCTGAGTTCTTCCGGCGTGGGCTCGCGGCCCAGGTCCTGCAGCATCTGGCGCTGCACGCGGGCCAGCTTGTTGATGACCTCGACCATGTGCACCGGGATGCGGATGGTGCGGGCCTGGTCGGCCATGGCACGGGTGATCGCCTGACGGATCCACCAGGTGGCGTACGTCGAGAACTTGAAGCCCTTGGTGTAGTCGAACTTCTCGACCGCGCGGATCAGACCGAGGTTGCCCTCCTGGATCAGATCCAGGAACTGCATGCCGCGGCCGGTGTAGCGCTTGGCGAGCGAGACGACGAGTCGCAGGTTGGCTCCGAGCAGGTGGCTCTTCGCGCGCTGACCGTCGCGGGCGACCCACTGCAGGTCGAGCCCGAGCTGACCGGCCTTCTCGGCGGCGGTCATCGTCGAGAGCTTCTCCTCGGCGAACAGACCGGCCTCGATGCGCATCGCGAGCTCGACCTCTTCGGCCGCGTTCAGCAGTGCGACCTTTCCGATCTGCTTCAGGTAGTCCTTGACGGGATCGGCCGTCGCGCCGGTGATCTGCGTGGAGTAGACCGGCACGTCCTCGTCGTCGTTCGACGAGATGACGATGGCGCCGGTCGGCAGAGGCTCGGTGAACTTGGGCTTGGAGTCCTCGTCGTCCTCGTCGGGTTCTGCGGCGGGAGGAGTCTCGTCGTCTTCGACGATGTCATCGGCCTTCTTCTTCTTCGCGGGCGCGCGCTTGGCAGCGGCCCGCTGCGCTGCGGTCTTGGGAACCGGCTTCTCAGCGGCCTCCTCGACCGGGGCGTCGACCTCGGGAGCGTCGGCGGTCTTCTTCGTCGTCCGGGTCTTCTTCGTCGTGGCAGGAGTCACGTTTCGCCTTTCACGGGGCCGATCGCAGGCCCCGGAGCATTTCGGACACTAGTAAGACCCTTGTCAAGTCAGATCTCCGGAAAGATCGATTGACAACGGGTCAGAGTCCTAGTATCGCACACGTGTGGGCATGCAGGTGCATTCAGACGAAGTTCGCGACCCGGATGTCAACTCCGACCGGGCTTGTCCTCGTCGCCGCTGGGACGTGAGGCGAGATAACGCTCGAGCTCAGCGGCCAGTTCGTCGGCGCTCGGGAGGTCGCGCTCGTTGAATCCGCCCTCGTCGTACGACCCGTCCTCGGGGTCGCGGCCCGCCATGTAGGCGTCGTAGCGGCGCTCGAGTCCCTGCACCATCTGCTGCAGCTCGTCGTTGCCGAGCACCTGCTCGTCGACCCGGGTCAGGTAGTCCTGACGACGATCCTGCACCTCGTCGAGAAGGATCACGAGGCCCGTTGCGGCCATCAGCTTCTCAGCCGCCGCGATCACGGCCTCGGGGTTCTCGGTCTCCGCGAGGTAGTGGGGCACGAGCAGGACGAATCCGACGACGCGGTCGCCGTGCTCGGCGAAGCGGAACTCGAGCAGATGCCCTGCGGTCGCCGGAACCTGCGTGCGCGGACGCCACACCGAATGCGCGACCGTGAGCTCGCGACGGTTGCCGCTGACCGTGGTGCCGATCGGGCGGGTGTGCGGCACGGGCATCGCGATCGAGTGGACCCAGTTGAGGCCGGAGACCTCGAACTCGTCGGCCAGGTCGAGCACGGTGCGAGCGAACTCGTTCCACGCGAAGTCGGGCTCGTAGCCCGCGAGCAGCAGGAACTTCTGACCGAGGGCGTCGGTCGCGAGCGAGAGCTCGAGCCGCGCAGGGCGGAACTCCGTGAGGTGATCCTGATCGAACGAGATCACGGGACGACGCGCGCGGTAGTCGAGGAGCACGTCGTTGTCGAAGACAGCGATCGGCTCGGGGGAGGTCGTCTCGCGGAGGTGCTCGATGAGACCTGCGACGGCGTTGCCCGCATCGGTGAAACCCGTCAGGAGCAGGACAAGGGGCAGCCCGCGCGGCACCGCCGGCGCGTTCGCTACACGTTCATGGATCTCTCCGGAGAAGGGCATGAGTCCATGCTACGAGCAGGTTCCAACGGGCGGGCGGTGACGGTCATGCTGAGAGCGAACACTCCCTCCGCGTCTCCCGCTGCTGGCTTCCCTAGGATGGAGTCATGACGCTTCCCGCGCTCTCGCGCACCTCAGATCAGTTCCCCGGAAGCGCTGCAGACGCCGCAGTGCTCGTCATCCCCGACATCTCCGACTCAACCGAGTCGTTGTCGGACCGCCCGGGACTCGCCGCCTCCCTGAAGGGCATCGGCTTCACGGGCTCGCCGTCGGCGTTCACCCGCGTGTACGCCCCGGAGGTCACGGAGCTGCCGTTCGCCGTCGTCGGCGTCGGACGCGCCCCGGATGCCGCCGCCGTGCGAAACGCGGTCGGTGCAGCTCTTCGCTCTCTCACCGGTTTCGAGAACGTCTCGCTCGGACTCGCTCCCGGACTCGAGGAGTTCGCATCCGCTGCAGCGGAGGGCGCGGTCCTCGGCGGGTACCGTTTCGACGGCTACAAGAGAGACGCCGGAAAGAGCCGCGCCGCATCGGTCGTGCTGCATGCGGATCTCGACGACCAGGAGCTCTCTCGAGCCGTCGCGGTCGGCGAGGCTGTCGCTCTGGTGAAGGATCTCGTCTTCGTGCCTGCCGAGTGGCAGAGCCCCTCCCAGCTCGCGCAGAGCGCCGCGGACAGCGTCGAGGATCTCGACGTCACCGTCGAGATCCTCGATGAGACTGCCCTCGCAGAGCAGGGCTTCGGCGGGATCCTCGGCGTAGCACAGGGCTCCGACCGCCCTCCGCGTCTCGTGCGACTCGACTACGCACCCGAGAACGCCACCCGGCACATCGCCCTGGTCGGCAAGGGGATCACGTTCGACACGGGCGGACTCTCGCTCAAGCCCGCGGCATCGATGGTGGGCATGAAGTTCGACATGGCCGGAGCGGCGACGAGCGTCGCCGCGCTGCGTGCGATCGCCACGCTCGGTCTTCCGGTGCGCGTCACGGCCTGGCTCTGCATCACCGACAACATGCCTTCCGGTCGGGCGCTGCGCCCCGGCGACGTCATCCGGATGCTCGACGGCACCACCGTCGAGGTCCCGAACACCGACGCCGAGGGTCGACTGGTCATGGCGGACGGACTGGTCGCCGCCAGCCGGGAGAACCCCGACGTGATCATCGACGTCGCGACGCTCACCGGCGCGATCGTCATGGCGTTGGGTCACCGCCACACGGGTGTCTTCGGCGCCGACGACGCGGTCGCCGAGTTCCTGAGCGCCGCGAAGGGCGCGGACGAGCTCGCCTGGCACATGCCGCTCCCCGAGCACATGGAGGACTCGCTCGACTCCCCCATCGCCGACATGCAGAACGCGAACATGAGCGACCGCATGGGTGGTGCGTCTTACGCAGGACTCTTCCTGCGCCGCTTCGTCGGACGCGTCTCCGACGAGAAGGACGCCCCTCGCATCCCCTGGGTGCACCTCGACATCGCCGGATCCGGCGAGCACAACGGTGCGCCGTACGGCTTCACCGACAAGGGCCCCACGGGCGCGATGGTCCGATCGATCATCGCGTTCGCCGACGCATCCCACACGGAGGCATGACCATGACCACGCACACCTTCGACATCGTCGTCCTGGGCGGCGGAAGCGGCGGATACGCCGCAGCATTGCGAGCGAGCGAACTCGGCAGATCCGTCGCGCTCATCGAGAAGGACAAGGTCGGCGGCACATGCCTGCACCGGGGATGCATCCCCACCAAGGCTCTCCTGCACGCTGCAGAGGTCGCGGAGCACGTGCGCGACGCCGCGCACGTCGGCATCTCCGCGACGCTCGAGGGAATCGACCCCGCCGGCGTACGTGCATACCGCGAGGGCATCGTCGCGAAGAAGTACAAGGGCCTCGAGGGTCTCGTCAAAGCCCGCGGTATCACGACCGTCGCGGGCACCGGCCGCCTCAACGCCGACCGCTCCGTCGGCGTGGGCGACGACGTCTACGTCGGCACGGATGTGATCCTGGCCACCGGCTCCTACAGCCGCACTCTGCCCGGCCTCGAGATCGGCGGGCGGATCCTGACGAGCGAGCATGCACTGGCGCTGGATGTCATCCCCGAGCGCGTGCTGATCCTCGGCGGCGGTGTGATCGGCGTCGAATTCGCAAGCGTATGGCGCTCGTTCGGCTCCGAGGTCACGATCATCGAAGCTCTCCCGCATCTCGTCCCGAACGAGGACATCGCGATGAGCAAGGGGCTCGAGCGCGCCTTCCGTCGTCGCGGCATCCAGTATTCGCTCGGCATCCGATTCCAGACCGCCACGCAGGACGACGGATCGGTCACGGTCACGCTCGAAGACGGCAAGGAATTCTCCGGCGACTACCTCCTCGTCGCAGTCGGACGCGGTCCTGTGACGGCCGACCTGGGCTTCGAGGAAGCGGGTGTCAGCCTCGATCGCGGTTTCGTCACGGTCGATCAGGACCTCCGCACCGGCGTCCCCGGTGTGTGGGCCGTCGGCGACATCACCCCGGGACTGCAGCTCGCACATCGCGGCTTCCAGCAGGGAATCGCCGTCGCTGAGCGGATCGCCGGCCTCTCACCCGCGAACATCCCCGACATCCAGATCCCGAAGGTCACCTACTCGAGCCCTGAGGTCGCGTCGGTCGGCGTCACCGAGGAAGCGGCCGTCGCCGAGCACGGTGCAGATGCCGTCGTCGCCTACGAGTACAACCTCGCCGGCAACGGCAAGAGCGAGATCATCGGCACGAGCGGTCTGGTCAAGGTCGTACGCCTCAAGGACGGTCCCGTCGTCGGCGTCCACCTTCTCGGCGATCGTGTGGGCGAGCTCATCACCGAAGGCCAGTTGGCCGTCGCGTGGGAAGCCCACCCCGAGGACATCGCACCCCTGATCCACGCTCACCCCACGCAGAGCGAGGCACTCGGCGAAGCCTTCCTCGCGCTCGCCGGAAAGCCACTGCACGCCCTCTGAACACCAACCGGTGCACAGTTCACTAAGCTAGACACGCGTCATTTAACTTCTTGAAGGAGACTCAGTCATGAGCACATCCGTCGTCCTCCCCCCTCTCGGCGAGAGCGTTACAGAGGGTACGGTCACCCGCTGGCTCAAGCAGGTGGGAGACACCGTTCAGGCGGATGAGGGCCTGCTCGAGATCTCGACCGACAAGGTCGACACCGAGATCCCCTCGCCCATCACCGGTGTGATCGAGGAGATCCTCGTCGCCGAGGACGAGACCGTCGAGGTCGGCGCGCTGCTCGCGCGCATCGGCGACGGCAGCAACTCGGCTCCTGCCGACGATGCTCCTGCCGCAGCGGCTCCGGCCGCCGAACAGGCGCCCGAGCCGGCCGCACCGCAGGCCGAGGCACCGGCTGCACCGGCAGAGCCCGCACCTGCCGCTCCCGCCGAGGCCGCGCCAGCCGCCGCTCCGGCAGGCGACGCCACCGACATCGTCCTCCCCGAGCTGGGCGAGAGCGTGACCGAGGGCACCGTCACTCGCTGGCTCAAGCAGATCGGCGACACCGTCGAGGTCGATGAGGCTCTGCTGGAGATCTCCACCGACAAGGTCGACACCGAGATCCCCTCGCCCGTCGCCGGCGTGCTGCAGGAGATCGTCGCCGCCGAAGACGAGACAGTCGCCGTCGGCGCCGTGCTCGCCCGTGTCGGCTCCGGTGCTGCTCCCGCGGCTCCGGCAGAGGCTCCCGCTCCGGCAGCCGAGGCCCCAGCGCCCGCTGCTGCCCCGGCTCCCGCTCCCGCTGCTGCTCCGGCCGCTGCTCCGGCTCCTGCCGCCGCACCGGCTCCGGCCGCCGCACCGGCACCCGCCGCTACTCCGGCTCCGGCCGCTGCACCGGCTCCGGCCGAGCCGAAGCTGTCCCTCCCCACGGAGAGCGACAACCTGTACGTGACCCCGCTCGTGCGCCGCCTGGCCTCGCAGCAGGGCGTCGATCTCGCCAGCGTCACCGGCACCGGCGTGGGCGGACGCATCCGCAAGGAAGACGTCCTCAAGGCCGCCGAGAGTGCGACGTCTGCACCCGCTGCAGCCGCAGCTCCCGCCGCACCGGCTCCGCTCGAAGTCTCGCCGCTGCGTGGCACCACGCAGCCGATGTCGCGTCTGCGCAAGGTCCTCGCCAAGCGCGCCGTCGAGTCGATGCAGCAGACCGCTCAGCTCACCACCGTGGTCGAGGTCGATGTCACCGCTCTCGCCGAGTACCGCGACAGCGTCAAGAGCTCGTTCCTCGAGAAGACCGGGGACAAGCTGTCGTTCCTGCCGTTCTTCGCTCTGGCTGCCGCTGAGGCGCTGCGTGCCTTCCCGATCGTGAACGCCACGGTCGACGGAGAGAACATCGTCTACCCGGAGTCCGAGAACGTGTCGATCGCCGTCGACACCGAGCGCGGTCTGCTCACGCCGGTCCTGCGCGACGCAGCATCGAAGAACATCGCGGAGATCGCTCACGAGATCGCCGATCTCGCCGCACGCACGCGTGACAACAAGCTGAAGCCCGACGAGCTCGCCGGCGGAACGTTCACGCTGACCAACACCGGTTCGCGTGGCGCACTGTTCGACACCCCCGTCGTGTTCCTTCCGCAGTCCGCGATCCTCGGCACCGGAACGGTCGTCAAGCGCCCCGGTCTGGTCAAGGTCGGCGGCGCGGATGCGATCGCTGTCCGTTCGTACGTGTACCTCGCACTGTCGTATGACCACCGCATCATCGACGGTGCCGACGCCGCCCGCTTCCTGGGCGCCGTCAAGGCCCGCCTCGAGTCGGCGCAGTTCGCCGCTCAGCTCGGAGCCTGACCACAGCTTCACCCTGGCTGGTCCGCGACGTCGTAGGCGTCGCGGACCAGCCATTTCTCGTTGACCCGCACGACCACGACCATCTGCTCGATCCGCTCCGGCGGCGCTCCCTCGCCGGCCCCGGAGACCGACGAGACCCGGATCACTGCGACGTCGCCGTACTCGTCGACCCCGGCCAGCTCCGGCACCTTCTCCCCCGATGCCGCCCCTGCGAGCGCCTCTACGATCCCGGATGATCCGGCAGCCACCGCGTCCGAGCACGCCAGGTCACCCGCCTCGGCGCAGTGGCCTATCGCGAGAAGGAGCGCTCGCGCCGCCACCACCGGGTCGTCGGGGCCGGTCGACGGATCAGTCGCCTGTGCGGATGGGACCGTAGATGCCCGCGCCGTCGGCGTGGTCGTCGGCGGACCTGCAGAACTCCGGTTCACCGCCGGCGACGGTCGGCTCTTCACGGCCGCCGGCTCCCCGGTCGCACCGCCCGGCCAGAGGAGGCCTCCACCCAGCACGACTGCCACCGCAGCGCCGGCCACGGCCAGTCTGCGTCCACCGCGTCGGGGCAGGGGCTCGACAGCACCGGCGACGACGTCTGAGTGCTTCTTCTCGTGCCTGGGTGGCCTGCCTTCAACGGTCTTCTTCCCCCGCCTGATCCGTCGACGCTCGAAGGCTGCCCTGCCCTCTTCCAGCCGATGCCTCGCCCACTCGAACACGCGATCGATCGCAGCGCGCAGTCCGGTGTCCACGGAATGCTCTGGTCCTCCGACACGCGCCTCGCGCCTCGTCCCGGGCACCGGTCTGACGCGGCGTGCGACGTCGAGGTCTCGCGCCTTCTCCGGAGCGTGCACGTCGCGCCGGAGCGGCCGCGAGGCAGCGGTTGCGAACAGCTCCGCCTCCCACCGCTCGAGTTGCCGAGCCGGCATCCCCGGACGCGCACCGCTCTTCTCCAGCCCGTCTCTGATCTCACCCAACAGCCGCTTCAGCGACCGGTCGACGCACTCTCGCTGCATCCGCTCGATCAGATCAGCCGCTGCCGACCGCCCATCGCCGCCCGTGCCGATCATGAACATCGGGCGCCCGTCGTCGGTCAGCCACCACTCCCCCGTCGCTTCCGGTCCGCCTGCGCGAGCGAGTTCACCGAGGCCTCTGAGGATGCTTGCCACCATGGTGGTCAGCTCGCCCGCGCCGAACGCGACCTCGGCAGCGGCGCGACGCCCGAGAAACACGCTGATCCGCTCCGTGCACCAGGGAAGGAGGACATCATGGCCGTCCGGGCGGCGTACGACATCGACCGGACCCGCGACATGGTCATCGCCGGCGTGCTCCCAGCCCGCCCAGCCAACGAGCGTCTCGGAAGCGACCTGCACCGCCACCGATTCGCCTCGGGTGACGAGTGCTCCGGCGTACGGACCCTCGTGGGCGTCGAGCTGTCTGATCACACGGTGCGCTCCGGGCACCAACGACGCACCGCGAGCAGGCGCTTCTGGGACTGTCATGGCCCCATGTCATCGCATCCCGAGGCGAACGCGCGTCGAATGAGGTCCCATGTGGACGGATCCGCGCGGTTTCCGCATCGTGCAGGACGGGTGGCCCGTGGGCGAATCCGCCTGACGCGAACGACGACATGAGCGCAGCCGGGAGTCGGTATTCTTGTTCACATGGCAAACCGTTCGTCCGCGCCCGAGAAGCGTCCGGGGTTCTTCTCCCAGATCAAGTCCCTCTTCAAGTTCACGAGAGAGATCTACCCCTGGCTCCCCTGGGCGCAGATCGCGTTGCTGGTGCTCGGCGTCCTGATCGGGCTCATCGTCGGCTACCTCATCCCGCCGTTCCAGGTGTGGACACTCATCCTCTGGGGGATCTCGGGCCTGATGCTCGGCATCCTCGGTGCGATGTTCCTGATGACCCGCCTGTCGACCTCGGCGATGTACCAGAAGATCGACGGTATGCCCGGAGCCACCGGTCACGTGATCAGCACGAGCCTCGGCCGCAACTGGCAGGGCTCTGAGACACCGGTGGGCATCAACCCGAAGACGCAGGACGCGGTGTACCGCACCGTCGGTCGTGGCGGCGTCGTGGTGGTCGGCGAAGGCTCCCGCGGACGCCTGACCCGTCTGGTCAACGACGAGCGCAGCAAGGCCGCTCGCGTGGCCCACGGTGTTCCCGTGACCGTGATCTACGTCGGACACGGCGACGACGACGTGGCTATCGCCGACCTCGCCAAGACCATCAAGAAGCTTCCCAAGGTGATCGACAAGGCGACGATGGGTGCCGTCATCCGACGGATCGAATCGGTCTCGCAGTCGATCTCATCGCTGCCGATCCCCAAGGGCATCGACCCGACCAAGGTCAGGGCGCAGCGCCCGCGCTGATCCAGCCCGCAGACGAAGAAGCGCGGCCGCACCTCGGATGAGGAGCGGCCGCGCTTCTTCGTTCACTCCGAGAGCGGCTGGCGCGGAAGACGGCGCACCTTGGCGCGGCGACGGCGACGCTCGGGAACCATCGAGCGCATCTCATCGAGCTTGCCGAAGCAGAACAGGCGGTCGTCCGCTTCGAGGACGACGTGCTTACGGGGGTTCGGGATGACCGACACCCCGCGGTGGAGGGTGAGCACCGTGATGTCACGCTCCCACAGGCCTGCTTCGCCGAGCGTCTTGCCGACGAGGTCGACCGCACCGTGCACCATGAGCTCGGCGACGCCGTATCCGGTCGAGACCGTGAGGCGCTGACGCACGTCGATCTCGGGGAAGGCGACCTGACCGGCGATGTAGTCGATGATGGCACCGGCGACGTCGAGCTTGGTCGCGGTCTCGATGCCCTGCAGACCTGGAGAGGAGTTGACCTCCATGACCAGAGGGCCGTCTTCTCCCTCGAGCATGTCGACGCCGGCGACACGCAGTCCCATGATCTGGGCGGAGCGCACAGCCGCGCGCTCATAGATCGGATCGAGCTCGACGGCTTCGACGGACCCGCCACGGTGGACGTTGGAGCGGAACTCATCGCCTGCGGCCGACCGACGCATCGCCGCCACGACCCGATCACCCACGACGAGCGCACGGATGTCGCGGCCGCGGCTCTCGGCGATGAACTTCTGGATGAGCACGTTCTGCTTCGTCGAGTGCAGGGTCTCGATGATCGCCTCGGCCACCTTGACCTGGGGCGCGAGGATCACGCCGATGCCTTGCGTGCCCTCGAGCAGCTTGATGACGACGGGGGCACCGCCGACGCGCTCGATCGCAGGACGCACGTCGGCTCGGTTGCGGACGAACGCCGTGGGCGGCATCGCGATGTTGTGGCGGGAGAGGATCTGGTTGGCGCGGAGCTTGTCTCGCGCGCTCGAGATGCCGTTCGCGGTGTTGGGCGTGTACACGTCCATCTGCTCGAACTGGCGGACAACAGCAGTGCCGAAGTAAGTGATCGAGTTGCCGATGCGCGGCAGGATCGCGTCGTAGTCGCTGAGCTGACGCCCACGGTAGTGAAGATCCGGCTCATCGGCCGTGAGATCGATCGCGAAGCGCAGCGTGTTCAGCACCTTGACGGTGTGACCACGCTGGAGCGCGGCAGCACGCAGTCGTTGGGTGGAGTACGCCTGCGGCGCACGGGAGAGCACTGCGATCTTCACGGGGGATTTCCTGCCAGGATGGTCGGGTGAGTAAGTCATCCCATTCAAACACTCTTATCGGGTGGCGAGAATGGGTGAGCCTGCCCGATCTCGGCGTCGATTGGCTGAAAGCCAAGATCGACACCGGCGCACGCACCTCCTCGCTGCACGCATTCGAGATCCAGGAGTTCGAGCGCGACGGCGTGTCGTGGGTGCGCTTCCGAGTGAAGCCCTGGCAGGACAGCCAGGAGGACACGGTGGTCGTCGAATCCCCCGTGCATGATCGCCGTGCGATCCGCAGCTCGTCAGGGCATGCGCAGGAACGACTCGTGGTCGAGATGCTCATCCGCCTGCACGACCGCGAGGTGCTCGCGGAGGTGACGCTGAGCAACCGAGACGAGATGGGATTCCGGATGCTCATCGGCCGCGAAGCCCTGCGCCAGGGGTACACGGTTGATCCGGCACGATCGTTCCTCGGCGGACGCGCGCCTCGCGAGGCACGACGCCGCAACCGAGGCAAGGAGTGACGTCGTTCAGGCTCGGATGAGCACGAGCCCCGCCGCCTTGTCGTGAAGACCGCGCTGGTCGGCATCCCAGATGACTGCCGGGATCACGACCACGAGAAGCAGCGTGCGCACGAGCGGACGCCACAGCCCCACCCATCCGCCGTCGAGACGCACGACCCGCATGCCGAGGATGCGGTGTCCGGGGCTTCCGCCGGCGGTCGGGATGAACAGGATCTGCAGCACGGCGAAGACCGCCATGGGGGCGAACTGCGTCAGCCCCGCCTCGCTGGGAAGCGCGAACTGGTCGTATCCGAGGAAGCCGGTCGCGATGATCGTCGCCGCGAGGTAGTCGATCAGCAGAGCACCGATCCGCCGGCCGGGGCGGGCGATGCTGCCGGTCCCCGTCTGCGGCATTCCGAGTCGTTCTCCGGGGTACGTGTTCACAGCGTCCGTCACGTATCCAGCCTACCGGCGCGTAACATGCCGGAAACAAAGCGGATACCGTGGGGTAACGCCCCGCACGTACTGTGCACAATGGCCGTGAAGCCATCGATCCGCAATCCAGGAGTCGTACATGTTCAAAGATTCGTCCGAGGTGCTGTCCTACATCAAGGAGAACGACGTCAAGTTCCTTGACATCCGATTCACTGATCTCCCTGGTGTCCAGCAGCACTTCAACATCCCCGCCTCCACCGTCGATGAGGACTTCTTCGTCAACGGTCAGCTGTTCGACGGCTCCTCGATCCGAGGCTTCGCGAGCATCCACGAATCCGACATGCAGCTCATTCCGGACGTGACCACGGCCTACGTCGACCCCTTCCGCGAGGCGAGCACCCTCGTGATGGTCTTCGACATCTACAACCCGCGCACGGGTGAGATCTACTCGAAGGACCCGCGTCAGGTCGCCAAGAAGGCGGAGAAGTACCTCGCCTCGACCGGCATCGCCGACACCGCGGTCTTCGCCCCCGAGGCAGAGTTCTACATCTTCGACGACGTCCGCTACTCGGTCACCGCCGGCGAGAGCTTCTACAAGGTCGACTCGGAAGAAGCCGCCTGGAACACCGGTCGTGAAGAAGAAGGCGGAAACCTCGCCAACAAGACCCCGTACAAGGGCGGTTACTTCCCCGTCAGCCCGGTCGACAAGACCGCTGACCTGCGTGACGACATCACCCTGAAGCTGATCGACGCCGGATTCATCCTCGAGCGCTCGCACCACGAGGTCGGCACCGCCGGCCAGCAGGAGATCAACTACCGCTTCGACACCATGGTGCACTCGGCGGACGACATCCTGAAGTTCAAGTACATCGTCAAGAACACCGCCGAAGAGTGGGGCAAGGTCGCCACCTTCATGCCGAAGCCGCTGTACGGCGACAACGGCTCGGGCATGCACACGCACCAGTCGCTGTGGAACGACGGCAAGCCGCTCTTCTACGACGAGGCCGGCTACGGCCAGCTCAGCGACATCGCGCGCTGGTACATCGGCGGCCTGCTCGCGCACGCCCCCGCAGTGCTCGCCTTCACGAACCCGACCCTGAACAGCTACCACCGTCTGGTCAAGGGCTTCGAGGCTCCGGTCAACCTGGTCTACTCGGCAGGAAACCGCTCGGCTGCGATCCGCATCCCGATCACGGGCTCGAACCCGAAGGCCAAGCGCATCGAGTTCCGCGCGCCTGACGCATCGGGCAACCCGTACCTCGCCTTCGCCGCGCAGCTCATGGCCGGCCTCGACGGCATCAAGAACCGCATCGAGCCGCACGAGCCCGTCGACAAGGACCTCTACGAGCTTCCCCCCGAGGAGGCCAAGAACATCCCGCAGGTTCCGAACTCCCTGCTGGATTCGCTCGAGGCTCTGAAGGAAGACCACCAGTTCCTCCTCGAGGGCGGCGTGTTCACCGAGGAGCTCATCGAGACCTGGATCTCGTACAAGTACGAGAACGAGATCCTGCCGATGGCTCAGCGCCCGCACCCGTTCGAGTACGAGCTGTACTTCGGCGTCTGATCCTCAGACATGCAGAGAGAGCCCGCCAGGTCCGCCCTGGCGGGCTCTTCGCATGTCGCGGCGAGGGTCTATTCGGTGCCGCCGCACTCGGTGTCGGTTCCGCGGTCTCGGATGCCCGTGGCGAGGACGAGTGGGCTATTCGCCCTTGCGATTGTCGACGGCGAGACCGATCGCGAGACCGATCGAGAGCCCGATCCCCATGCCGAGTGCGAGGTTGTCGAAAACAGTGAGTCCGAGCCCCGCTCCGACAGCGATTCCGAGGCCAAGGCCCACAGCGAGACCGTTCTGCGGTTTGTTCTTCGAGTCCTTATCTGGATCCGTCATATCATCCACCGTACGAAGGCGCTGGCTTCGAGGCATCCCCCGTGAGACGGACATGAGACTCAGGTGGCGGCGCTCATGCCTCGAGGTCGAGAACCCATTCGTTCATCGTCAGCTCGGATCCTCGGAACGTCTCGGTGATCGTGCCCACGAGCTCGAACCCACCCCTGCGGCACAGCCCGTTCGACCCGGGATTCTCGACGGAAGGCAACGCCACCAGGAAGCGCCGTCCGTCTCGATGAGCGCGCGCGTCGTCGACCAACAGGGAGAGCGCACTCGAGGCTACGCCGTGCCCTTGCGCCCCCGGGACGACGAACCACCCGGTCTCCAGCGCCGGTGCGCCGCGCCATGCGGCGTGCCAGAAACCGATCGATCCGACCGCTCGATCGTGCTCGTCTTCGATGACGAACATCCTCGCCTCGCCTGCTCGCCACAGGCGCAGATACCGCTCGTTGCGTTCGAACAGCTGCTCTTCGGTCTCCACCCCGTTCAGGTGCGTCGTCATCTCGGGGGTGTTCGCGATGCGGAGCAGACCGAGGTCGTCGCCGGACCACCGTCTGAGCGTGAGGTTCTGCATCTCGGAACGATCCCACACACCTCTGACATCGCGCACGGGTTTCACGCGCGCAACCGTGACCGTGTCGCGCTTGCTTCAATGGGCTACGGATGGTGCACTGAGAGGTCGGGAACTACAGAGGGGACGACGCCATGCGCCGGAAGACCGAGAAGCAGCTGCTGCGGCACACGACCGAGACTCCCCCGGCGCAGCCGAAGACGGCGGCCGCGGCGATCGCCCGCATCAACCCGTTCATGTACGGCCTGCTCGGAGCACTCGGTGTTCTCGTCGCGCTCATGCTCGGCGGCATCGTCAACCAGCTCGCTACCGTGTTGGTCTACATCGGAGTGGCGATCTTCCTCGCGCTCGGCCTCGATCCGATCGTCTCTTTCCTCGAGCGCAAGCTCCCCCGGCCTGCGGCGGTCGCCATCGTGGTGGCCGGAGTCGTCCTCGCCTTCGCAGGCATCATCCTCGCGATCGTCCCGATCCTCGTGCAGCAGATCGCGAACCTGATCGAGAACGGCCCGCAGATGGTCAAGGACATCATGGCCTCGGCCTGGTTCAAGGACCTCAACGACCAGTTCGGCTCGACTTTCGAGGACGCCGCGAACGGCATCCTGTCGTTCCTCCAGGATCCCGGCAATCTCGCCGATATCGGTGGCGGCGTGTTCGCCGTCGGTGCCGGCATCGCCGGAGGATTCACGGGCGTCACGATCGTCCTCATCCTCACGCTCTACTTCATGGCCTCGCTGCGCAGCATCAAGAAGGTGGCCGCACGCTTCGTCCCCGCCTACCAGCGCGACACGTTCAGCGGGCTCCTCGACGACGTGTCGGGTGCGGTCGGACGCTATGTGATCGGCCAGGCGAGCCTCGCGCTCGTCAACGGCATCCTGAGCCTCATCGTGCTGAGCATCATCGGCGCACCGGTGCCGGCGCTGCTCGCACTGATCGCCTTCATCGGCTCGATGATCCCTCTTGTCGGCACTCTGAGCGCCTCGATCATCAACTCGCTGATCTGCCTGATCGTGAGCCCGGTCACCGCACTGATCGCCTTCATCTACTATCTGGTCTACATGCAGATCGAGGCATACATCCTGTCGCCGCGCATCATGAACAAGGCAGTGGCCGTACCCGGAGCCCTCGTCGTGATCGCAGCGGTCGCCGGTGGAGCGCTCGGTGGCATCCTGGGCGCACTGGTCGCCATCCCGGTCGCCGCGAGCGTCATCATCATCGTTCAGAAGGTCGTCTTCCCGACGCAGGACCGCAAGGTCGTGCCTCCGGGAACGCTCAGCGAACGATGAGTGCCGCGGGCTGAACCCGCACCGAGAACTTCGAGACCTCGCCGACCTCTTCACCGTCGATCTCGAAGGCCAGCGGCGACGACAGTTCGATCGTCGCCTTCTCTGCCGAGATGTGGCGCGTGGAGTCGCTGCTGACGGCCTCGTCGACGCTGCCGAGAATGCGACGGATTCCGTTCTCCCAGACGAACGTGCGCACGGTGTCGAGCCACTGGAGCGGTCCGTCGGCGCTCACCAGCAGCATGTCGAGCAGACCGTCATCGAGAACCGCGTCCGGAAGCAGACGGATGCCGCCCTGCACCATCCCGCAGTTGCCGATCAGCATGGTGTGGCCGCGAAGCTCCTGCGCATCGCCGTCATCGAGCGTGACCGTGATGTCGGTCATCTCGGTGCCGGCGAGTGCGCGACCCATCGCCTCGACGTAGGCGAGCCAGCCCGCTTTGTCCTTGAGGTCGTCGTCGGTCTCGACGAGCATCTGCGCATCGATCCCGAAGCCGACCATCACGACGAACACGTGTTCGGTGCCGTCCAGATCCACCCAGCCGATGTCGATCTTGCGCGGGTCCCCGTCGCGGACGCGCTTCAGCGCCGCGGGGATGTTGTTGAGCGGGATCTCGAGGTTTCGCGCCAGCAGGTTGCCTGTTCCCTGCGGGACGATTCCGAGAGCCGTCTCGGTGCCCGCGAGCGCCTCGGCCACTGCTCGCACAGTGCCGTCGCCGCCGACGGCGACCACGACGTCGCAGCCGGCCTCGACGGCCTGAGCCGCCATCCCCCGACCAGGATCCTCGACGCTCGTCTCCCACCACTCGACGTCCGAGGTGAATGTGTCGGACACGGCGGCGCGCAGCTTGCCCTCATCGATTTTCGAGGGGTTCCAGATCACACCGAGCTTCGAGATCGTCATGCGCTCAGCCTGAGCGACCAGCAGGCGAAAAGCAAATGACGCGCCCGCCCGTGACTCGCACCGCGGGGCTACCCGTAGAAGAGGTGCTCGAACGCCCGTCGCGCACGACGGGTGACGCCGAGGTAGTCGTCGTCGAGCACGCTCGCCGAGCGGTCGGGGTAGCCCAGCAGCCGGCCGATGGCGTCGAGCTGGCGCGGGTCGGTCGGCAGCACGTCGCTCGTCTTGCCCGTGTACAGCGTGATGGCTGAGCGCAGTCGGCTGGACAGGAGCCACGCGTCACGGAGCAGGTCAGCCGACTCCGCCGGGACGAACCCCGCGGCGACTGTCGCCTCGAGCGCCCCGAGCGTCGACGTGGTGCGCAACTCGGGCACCTCGTGCGCGTGCTGCAACTGGAGCAGTTGCACCAACCACTCGACGTCGCTCAGGGTGCCGGGGCCCAGCTTCAGGTGTCGCCGCGGATCGACGCCCTGAGGCAGCCGCTCCCCCTCGACGCGCGCCTTGATGCGCTTGATCTCCCTGGTTCCCTGCAGGTCCACCTCGGCGGGATATCGGATGCTGTCGGCGAGAGCGGTGAACTTCTCGATGAGCGTCGTGCTGCCGGCGACGCCGCGTGCACGCAACAGGGCCTGCGCCTCCCACGACAGCGACCAGCGTCGGTAGTACTCGGCGTACGCGTCGATCGATCGCACGACCGGTCCGTTGCGGCCTTCCGGGCGCAGGTCCGCATCGAGGTCCAGCGGCACCCTGTGATCCGTGAGATGTTCGCGCAGTCCCGCGACGATGCGTGTCGCGAGGGTCTGCGCACGCTGCGGATCGACGCCGTTCGCGTCATACACGTAGAGGATGTCGGCATCCGACCCGAAGCCCAGCTCTGCACCGCCGAACCGCCCCATCCCGATCACGGCGAAGTCGAGCGCGTCGTCCTCGGGTGGAACGAGTTCGCGGCGCACGGCGCGGAGCGCGGCCTGGATGGTCGCGTCGGTGATCTCGGTGAGCGAAGTGGCGACCTGCTCGATCGAGAGCACATCGAGCACGCCGCCCATGGCTGTGCGCAACAGTTCACGGCGACGGAGCGCGCGGACAGCCTGCAGCGCGTCGCCGACGCTCTTGTGGCGGGTCTGGATCGCCCGCGCCTCCTCGTCGATCGCGGCACCACTGCGCGGGCGCAGCAGATCGCTGCTGTCGAGCCACGCGACGGATTCGGGGATCCACTCCATGAGCTCGCCGACGTACCGCGACGACGACAGGAGCCTCGTGAGGCTCTCCGCTGCACCGGAGGAGTCGCGGAGCATCCGAAGGAACCAGGGCGTGTCGCCGAGTCGCTCGCTGATCCGGCGAAAGGCGACCAGGGCGTAGTCGGGATCGCTGCCGTCGGCGAACCAGCGCACCATCACCGGCATCAGGTGCCGCTGGATGGTCGCCTTCCGGCTGAGACCGGTGGTCAGCGCGCCGATGTGGCGGAGGGCTCCGGCGGGGTCGCGGAAGCCGATGGCCATCAGCCTGTCGTGCGCCTGCGCCGTCGACAGCGTGCGCTCCTCTTCGGGAAGCGAGGCCACGGCGCTGAGCAGGGGGCGATAGAAAAGCCGGGTGTGGATGTCGCGCACCTCGCGGCGCACGCTCTCCCACCGCGCCCAGATCGCTTCCCCGGACTCCCCCAGACCCGTGCTGCGCGCGAGCACGCGGAGCCCCGCCGGGGTCCGCGGCATCAGGTGGGTGCGGCTGAGCTCCTTCAGCTGAAGTCGGTGCTCCATCAGCCGCAGGATGCAGTAATCGTCGGCGAACGATGCGGCTTCAGCTCGACCGATGTAGCCGCCCTCGACCAGGGCATCGATGCTCTCGAGGGTTCCTCTCGTCCGCAGACGGGGGTCTGTGAGGCCGTGGACGAGCTGCAGGAGCTGCACGGTGAACTCGATGTCCCTCAGCCCGCCCGAGCCGAGTTTGAGCTGGTACGGCGCATCCTCGGGATCGATGTGCTCCATGACGCGCTCGCGCATGCGCTGCACGCTGTCGACGAAGTTCTCGCGAGCGGCGCTGGAGAAGACCTTGGGCTGCACGGCGGCGATGTACTCCGCGCCGAGGTCGGGGTCGCCCGCGAGGGGCCGAGCCTTCAGCAGGGCCTGGAACTCCCAGCTCTTGGCCCAGCGGTCGTAGTAGGCCAGGTGTGAGGCGAGCGATCGCACCAGAGCGCCCTGCTTGCCCTCGGGGCGCAGCGCCGCGTCGACCTCCCACAGCGGAGGCTCCACCTCGATCCCGCTGAGGCCGCGCATGGTCTCTCGCGCGAGGCGCGTCGCGATGTCGATAGCCCGTGCCTCGGACAAAACCTCCTCGTCGGTCGTTCCGCCGACGAAGATGACGTCCACGTCGCTGACGTAGTTCAACTCGCGCGCACCCGCCTTGCCCATGCCGATGATCGCGAGCTGCGTCGCCGCGACCTGCTCGCGGCTCAGAGTGTCTGCGAGACGTCGGCGGGCGACCGCGAGTGCCGCCTCGAGCGCGGCTCCCGCTATGTCGGCCAGCGCCGCGGCGACGTCGCCCACGATGCGCACCGGACTGTGCGCCGTGAGGTCGAACGCGGCGATCTCGGCGAGGTTGCGGCGGTAGGCGACGCGCAGCGTGACCACCGCCGCATCGTCTGCGGACTCGGCGAACCCGTCGCGCGCCCCCACCGCGTCCAGCAACCGCTCGCGCAGCTGATCTGCCGACGGCAGCTCGCTCGTGGCCTCACCCAGCACCGTGATCTGGTCCGGGTGCCTCAGGAAGAAGTCCGCGAAACCCTGCGATGCGCCGAACACCCGCCAGACCCGTCGACGCGACTCCGGGTCGACGAACAACGCGGCCAGCGGGGCGGGGTCGCGCCGCGCCACGCGCAGCATCCCCTCGACCGCGGCATCGGGGTCGGCGCCGTCGGCCTCACCGAGCAGCAACGATCGCTCGACGCCCAGCAGGGTCGCAAGCTCCGCGAGGTTGGCCGCGGCCTCGCTGAGCTCGGCGAACCCGAGCCTGGCCAGCGCGGAGAGAGAGACGGAGTCGTCCGAACGGGCCATGCGCGACGCTCAGAGAAGCTCGAGGTTGTTCTTCAGCTCCAGCGGCGTGACCTGGCCTCGGTAGGCCTCCCACTCCTTGCGCTTGTTGAGGAGCACGTAGTTGAAGACCGACTCCCCCAGCGTCTCGGCGACGAGCTCGGAGCTCTCCATGTACTCGAGCGCGTGGTCGAGGCTCGCCGGCAGCGCCGAGTAACCCAGAGCACGACGCTCGGCGTCGCTGAGCGACCACACGTTGTCCTCGGCCTCGGGAGGCAGTTCGTACTCCTCCTCGATGCCCTTGAGGCCCGCGGCGAGCATGAGCGCGTACGCGAGGTAGGGGTTGGCCGCGGAGTCGAGCGCGCGGTACTCCACGCGCGACGAGCCGCCCTTGTTCGGCTTGTACATCGGGACGCGTACGAGCGCCGAACGGTTGTTGTGGCCCCACGTGACGAAGCTCGGAGCCTCATCGCCGCCCCAGAGACGCTTGTACGAGTTCACGAACTGGTTCGTGACCGCCGCCATCTCGTTGGCGTGCCGCAGGAGGCCTGCGATGAAGTGCCGGCCTGTCTTCGAGAGCTGGTACTTGGCGCCCTCTTCGTAGAACGCGTTGCGCTCGCCCTCGAACAGCGACATGTGCGTGTGCATGCCGCTTCCCGGGTGTCCGCTCAGCGGCTTCGGCATGAAGGTGGCGTAGACGCCCTGCTCGATCGCGACCTCCTTGATGACCGTGCGGAAGGTCATCACGTTGTCTGCCATCGTCAGCGCATCCGCGTAGCGGAGGTCGATCTCGTTCTGACCAGGGCCGCCCTCGTGGTGGCTGAACTCCACCGAGATGCCGAGGTCCTCGAGCATCCGCACCGAACGACGCCGGAAGTCGTGCGCGGTTCCGCCCGGAACGTTGTCGAAGTACCCGGCCGAGTCGACGGGGACGGGGCCCTCAGGACCGAACGACGAGGACTTCAGCAGATAGAACTCGATCTCGGGATGCGTGTAGAAGGTGAATCCTGCGTCCGCCGCCTTCGCGAGCGTCCGCTTGAGCACGTGCCGGGGGTCGGAGACCGCAGGGCGACCGTCGGGCGTGGTGATGTCGCAGAACATGCGCGCGGTGGGGTCGATCTCGCCGCGCCACGGGAGTGTCTGGAAAGTGGTCGGGTCCGGCTGCGCGAGCAGGTCGGACTCGTAGCTGCGGGTGAGTCCCTCGATGGCCGAGCCGTCGAAGCCGATTCCCTCGGCGAATGCTCCCTCGACCTCGGCCGGCGCGATCGCGACCGACTTGAGCGTGCCGATGACATCGGTGAACCACAGGCGCACGAACTTGACGCCGCGCTCTTCGATCGTCCGCAGGACGAAATCCCTCTGCTTGTCCACGGTTACTCTGCGCCCTTGCCGATGCCGGCGTCCCAGCCGCTCTCGGCTGCTTCCTCGTCGGCCCAGGCGCGCGAGCGCTCCTGCATCTTCTCCGGGGCATGGGCGGCCTCATGCTCGGTGTCGAAGGGACCGACCCGATCGGCGGACGGCGAGATCATGCCGAACTCCACCTGACCGGTCTCCAGGTTGTACCAGTACTTCTCATCGCCGTTCGACATGGCAGATCCCCTTCATCACGTGGTGTCATCGATCCTACTGGCGCTGGCGGCGGTCGCTAAGCTATCGACCATGGCAAAAGCGATCGGCGTCGACATCGGCGGCACGGGTATCAAGGCAGGTCTGGTCGACCTCGAGCACGGCATCATGGCCTCCGACAGGGTGCGCGTCCCCACTCCTGAGGGCGCATCGCCCCAGGACGTCCTGGAGGCCGTGAAGACGGTTCTGAAGACTCTCGACGTGCACGACTCGACTCTCCCCCTCGGCGTGGCGTTCCCCGCCATCGTCAAGCGCGGCAAGACGCTCTCCGCCGCCAACGTCTCGAAGGAGTGGGTCGACTTCGACGCCGAGCGGTTCTTCCGCGACGGCCTCGGGCGCAACATCGTCTTCGTGAACGACGCGGATGCGGCCGGCGTCGCCGAGGCTCGCCACGGCGCCGCCCGTGACGTGCGCGGCTTCACGCTTCTCACGACCCTCGGCACCGGCATCGGGTCGGCGTTCCTCTACGACGGCGTGCTGCTTCCGAACACCGAGCTCGGTCACCTGAACTTCGGCGAGTACGAGTCCGTCGAGACCTACGCCGCGACCTCGGCACGCGAGCGCGAGGGGCTCAGCTGGGCCGATTGGGCAGAGCGTCTGCAGAAGTTCTACTCGCACATCGAGTTCCTGTTCAGCCCCGATCTGTTCGTGGTCGGCGGCGGCGTGTCGAAGAACGCGGGAGACTTCCTGCCGCTGCTCGACCTCAAGACGCCGATCGTCCCGGCGATCCACCGCAACAACTCGGGCATCATCGGCGCGGCGTCCCTCGCCGGCGACTGACCCCACGACCACAGACTGCAGAAGGCCCCGCCGATCCGGCGGGGCCTTCTCCGTTTCCGGGAGAGAGATCGGCGGCTTCCCGGGGTGCGGGCTAGCGGACGGTCAGTCCGCAGAAAATACTGCGCACCACCAGGGCACGTGGCAACATGGCATCCCTGCGTGTCCTCCTCGGTCGGTGAGATACCTCTGGACTACGGCCCCGACGTCCAGGTCGCGTGGCAACGAAAGGCAGCTTCGAGATGAACCAACCGTCAGAATCATCCTGGGAGAAGCCGGTCTCGCCGGCGACGTCGGCGGGATTCGTGCCCGTCGAGAGACCTCAGGCGAAGAAGCTGAGGTCGCGCCATGTCACGATGATCACCCTCGGCGGGATCATCGGGGCGAGCCTCTTCGTCGGTTCCGGCAACGTGATCCGCGCTGTCGGGCCGGCCGCGGTGCTGTCGTATCTCATCGGCGGGCTGCTCGTGTTCCTCGCAATGCGCATGCTCGGCGAGATGGCGGCTTCGCGCCCGGCCATCGGCTCGTTCATGGAATACGCACGAGTGGGCCTCGGCAACTGGGCCGCGTATCTCGTCGGGTGGCTGTACTGGTACTTCTGGGTCGGCGTGCTCGCCTACGAGGCGGTGCTGGGAGGCGAGACGATGGCGAGCTGGTTCCCCGCAGTCCCGTCGTGGGCGTGGTCCCTGATCCTGATCGGGATCTTCGTCGGCACGAACATCATCTCGGTCCGAGCGTTCGGCGAGGTCGAGTTCTGGCTCGCCAGCGTCAAGGTTCTCGCGATCGTCGTGTTCCTCGGTGCCGGTCTGCTCTTCGCCTTCGGACTCTGGCCGAACTCCGAGGTCTCGGTCTCGAACCTCTGGGAGCACGGCGGATTCGCCCCGAACGGCTACGGCGTCGCCTTCACCGGCGTCGCGCTCGTGATCTTCTCGTACTTCGGCACCGAGATCGCCGTGATGGCCTCCGCCGAGTCCGAAGACCCAGCCAAGGGCATCCGCCAGGCGACGAGCACGATCATCTGGCGCATCCTGCTGTTCTTCGTCGGCTCGGTGCTCATCATCGTCACGGTCGTGCCGTGGAACGAGCTGCCGGCGCCCACAGACGTCGCCAACGCACCGTTCACCTACGCCCTCGAGCAGTTCGGCATCCCCGGTGCGAGCATCATCATGCAGCTCGTGATCTTCACCGCGGTCATCTCGGTACTGAACTCGGGTCTGTACTCTGCCTCGCGCATGTTCTCGGCGCTCGCCGAGCAGGGCTTCGCGCCGAAGATCATGACGAAGAAGTCGAAGAACGGCGTACCGGTGATGGCGCTGCTGGCCTCGACCAGCGGCGGACTCATCGCCACCCTGGTGAACTTCCTGACGCCCGGATCGGGCATCTTCGACTTCATCATGAACTCGGCCGGCCTCGTCGCCCTGCTCGTCTACGTCTTCATCGCCGTCACTCAGTGGCGGCTCCGCCAGAAGATGACACCGGAGGAGGTCGCGAATCTCAAGCTCAAGATGTGGCTGCACCCCTGGCTGAACATCCTGCTGATCGCCTGCATCGCTGCAGTGATCGTCGTGATGATGTTCAGTGAGGGGGGCCGCACCCAGGTGTGGACGAGCCTCATCGCCACGGGCGTGCTCGTGCTGTTCTGGCCCCTCGTGCGACGCAACCTCAAGCGCAGGAAGGCTGCGGAGGCTGCCGACAGCGTCTCGGACACTCTCAGCGGTCGGCCGTAGAACCGCTCCGAGAACACCGTGCGCCTTCTCGTCGACGCTCGGCTGCCGCCGGTCGCACCCGGGCGCTCGGCGAGAGCAGCTTTCCGTGCTCAGAGTCGCTGAGGCTCCATCACGAACGGTTCCGTCGCGAGCGGCTCCATAGCTCCCGGCCCCAGCGTCAGAACATCGCCCGGATAGAGCAGCGACCCCAGCCGGTTGTAGGTCATCGCCGCGTAGACGTCCGTGCACAGCCGTTCCCGCACTGCGATCGGCGCATCCCCTTCCGCGACCGTGTACGTCGCGATCCGGCCGTCCGATGTCTTCGTGATCGTGCCGCGGGCATGATCGGTCTCGCCGTTGTCCACCGGGAGTACACCGTTCCACGTGGCGTAATAGGTCGGCTCTTCATCTCCCTCGCTGTACCCGGGAATCGAGATCATGGAAAGCACGTCGCAGCGGCTCACCTCTGAAGTCGACGTCGAAGTCGGGGTCGGCGTGTGGGTGCCGCTCGGCGTCGGCTTCGCGGCGGGCTGCACCTCGGCCGCGGTCTCTACGATCTCCGGAGTCGGCGCGCTGCAGCCGGTGAGCGCTGAGACGGACAGGGCGGTGAAGAGCGCCACGGTCGCGGCAGCTGTGCGGTTCGACATCAACGAACGCTACCGAGCAACCGGCTGTGACGCCAGAGGCAGAAGCGGACGGTCGGGACGCTCCGCCGAGGCCTGACACGCTGAACCGGACAATCCTGGCCAAGCCTGTAAGTGCGAATGGGCCGACCTGTACGCCGGGTTCTGTTCCGGGGTTCTTCGCCCCTTCGACGGCCATCTCTCTCGGCGACACGTTGCCGTGGCACTCTAGCGGTCTACCCGAGGACTCGGCGAGCCGCGTCAACATCCTCTGTCTGACCTTGCTCCGGACGAGGTTTACCTGGCGGGCCATGTCACCATGGCCCCCGGTGGTCTCTTACACCACCCTTTCACCCTTACCCCTTGCGGGGCGGTCTGCTCTCTGTGGCACTTTCTCGCGGATTGCTCCGGGTGGGCGTTACCCACCGTCCTGCCCTGAGGAGCCCGGACGTTCCTCGGTGCGGTTGCCCGCCACGCGACCGTCCAGTCGACCCATTCGCAGTCCCAGTCTACGTCGGTGCGTGACTACTTCTCGGCCGATTCCGCGATGCGGAGATCGAGCGGCACGTCAATCGGGAAGCCGCCGAAGAGCCGCCGCGTGGCGACCGCTGCAGCCTCGCGCACGGCATCAGCCGCCGCGTCCGCCTGGTCGGCCGGCACGTGCAGGATCACCTCGTCGTGCAGGAAGAAGGCGAGGTGCGCGCGGGAGCGGAAGACTCCGGATGCCGTCGCCGGCCGCTCCGCATCGGGCAGCGCCTGCAGGCGGTGTCTGATCTCGGCCAGCCAGATCAGCGACCACTCGGCAGCCGTCCCCTGCACCACGAAGTTGCGGGTGAACCGGCCCCAGTCCCTCGCTCGTCGTCGCGCGATAGCGACGTCTGCAGGATCGGCGTCGGCATCGGTCGCCCGTGCCTGCATCGCCTCCCATTCCGTGGACGGACGAGGCGAGGATCGTCCGAGCCAGGTCGAGACGACTCCGCCGTCTTCTCCGAAGCGTGCGGCCTTGTCGACCAGGGCCATGGCCCGTGGATACACCTTGCGCAGGCGCGGCACGAGGCGGCCGCTGTCGCCCGTGGTCGCTCCGTACATCGCGCCGAGCACCGCGTACTTCGCCTCTTCACGAGTGGCGACGGCCCCGGACTCCACGACGCCGGCATAGAGGTCCTTGCCCTGCGCGGCCTTCGCCATCGCCCGATCGCCAGCCATGCCCGCGAGCATCCGCGGTTCCAGCTGCGCGACATCGGCGACGACGAGCGTCCACCCCTCATCTGCCCGCACGGCCGCGCGGAGGTTGCGCGGCAGCTGGAGCGCACCGCCGCCGGCGGACGCCCAGCGCCCGGTCACGACGCCCCCGGTGATGTAGATCGGCCGGAAGCGGCCCTCGTGCACCCACTCCGCGAGCCAGGCCCACCCGTTGGCGCTGAGGAGGCGTGACAGCTTCTTGTACGCCAGCAACGGCTCGACGACCGCGTGGCTGTGCTGGGCCAGCTCCCATCGGCCCGTGGACTCGACCTGCACGCCCACCCGGTGCAGTGCGCGGAGCAGTTTGGGCTGGCTCTCGAGATTCAAGGTCGGGTCGCTGAGGATCGCACGCACACGCTCTCCCTGCGCCACCATCCGGCTGGGCAGGCCCCCTGCGGCAGGGCGCGTGCCGAGGATCTCGGTGAGGATCGCGTCATGCGCCGCTTCGTTCCACGGCAGACCCGCGGCGCGCATCTCCTCGGCGATCAGTCCCCCCGCCGATTCCGCGGAGGTCAGCAGCGTCAGCCTCCCGTCCTTGCCGTCGCGGAGCACGCGGCGCTGCTCTCGATACTGCTCGAGCGCGTCGCCCACGGGGTCGCCGGACTCGCTCTCCTCGACGACGTCGAAGAGAGCAGGCGCTTCGTCGACGGGCTCACGACGCACCCACGATGAGGAGGGTGCGAGCGGCCTCGCCACCTTGTCGGTGTCGCGGAGGATGGCGTGGCAGAGCAGCAGGTCGTGCGAGCGGCCGAGGAGAACGCCCGCATCGAGCAGCACGGGATAGATCTCCCGCGCGCTGCGGATCACCCAGCGCGGCGGGTTCGTCGCCTCCTGATCGGACACCCACCGCGGCATGTCGGACGCCGCGAGTTCGACGCGTACGACCTCGGAATCGTCGGCGGCGAGTTCCACCGCCGTGTATCCGCCGGCTCGGGCCAGCAACGCCACACGCCGTTCGGTGTGCTGTGGCGAGCTCACCGCCGTCGCGCGCGCGGCGCGGAGATCACAGCCCGGATTCCTCGGTGCGGACGAGGATGCAGCCGCACTCGGGGCACGAGACCACGAGGTCGTCCGCCGCGTTGCGGATGTCGTTCAGGTCGGTGCCGGGAAGAAGCATGCGGCAGCCCTCGCAGGTGCCGCGCGCGAGACGAGCGGCACCGGCGCTGTTGGCGGCACGACGCGTGTACTCGGCGAGCAGCGGTGCGGGGATCACCGCGGTCACGGCCTCACGGTCACGCGTCAGCTGCGCGCCGAGCTCGGTCGCCGACGCGACGTCGGCCTTGGCCTGCGCGGTGAGCGCCGAGCCCTCGGCAGTGGTCGTCGCGAGAAGCGCCTGCTGGGCGGCGACCGCCGCATCGGCATCCTCGACGCGCCCCATCACATCGAGTTCGATGTCCTCGAGGTCGCTCTGGCGCTTCGTGAGGCTGGCGATCTCGTGCTCGAGCGCCTGCGCGTCCTTGGGGTTCGTCGCGACGGCGAGACGGTCCGCATCACGCGCCCGACGCTGCTCGACGAGCTTCACATCGGACTCGAGCCGGGTGAGCTCCGTGCGGACGTCGTCACGCGTGCCGGTCAGCGCGGTCAGCTCGCGGAGCTGCTCCTGCCGGATCGCGACGAGCTCGGTGATCCGAGCCGCCTGCGTGGGCGTGGTGCGTGCGCGCTCCGCCTGCGCGATGCGCCGGTCCAGGTCGGCGACGTCGAGCAGGATGCGCTGGTGTTCTGGGCTGGCGTTCACGCTCTCAAATCTAGTCGCTGCGCGGTCGCGTGCATCACCCGACCTGCCCGTCGAGGTACAGCCACGATCGCCCCTCCCGCACGAAGCGGCTGCGCTCGCGCAGCGAACCGCGCTCCGCGCCCTCTCGGAAGAACGCCTCGAACTCGACGACGCCCTCACGATCGAACGGACCGCCCGCGACGCGATCGACGATCACGAGCCGCTTCCAGACCAGGTCGTCGTCGAAGTCGATCGTCGTCGGGCGTGTCGACTCATGCCAGCTGGCGCGGAGGTACGACGCATCGTGCAGTGCGAAGGCCGTGAATCGCGACCGCATCAGACGCTCGGCCGTCGGGGCGGGAGACCCGGCGAGCAGCGGGCCGCAGCATCCGCCGAAGACGTCACCCGACCCGCACGGACACCGGCTCGCGTCGCCGGGGAGATCACCGTCATCGACTGCCACGCTTCGCCCTCCCGTCATGCCATAAGCGTACGCTGGCGGAATGACGGCTCTTCCTCACTTCACCGCACACAACGGCTTCACGCTTCCCGCCCTCGGTTTCGGCACCTATGCCCTCAACGGCGATGCGGGAGCGGGCTCCGTGACGACGGCTATCGGTGCGGGATACCGTCTTCTCGACTCGGCCTTCAACTATGAGAACGAGGGATCCGTCGGCCGTGGAGTGCGCGCGGCCGAGGTCGACCGTGCCGAGATCATCATCACGACGAAGCTTCCCGGTCGTCATCACCCGCGCGAGAAGGCGCGCGCCAGCATCGAGGAGAGCCGTTCGCGTCTCGGCGTCGATGCGATCGACCTGCACCTGATCCACTGGCCGAACCCGCACCAGGACGAGTACGTGCAGGCCTGGGAGGCACTGGTCGAGGCACAGCAGCGCGGGACGGTGAGGCAGATCGGCGTCTCGAACTTCCTTCCCGAGCACCTGGAGCGCATCGAGCGCGAGACGGGCGTCCGCCCGGTCGTGAATCAGATCGAGGTCCACCCGTACTTCCCGCAGGACGAGCAGCTGGCGTATCACCGCGAGCATGGGATCATCACCGAGGCCTGGAGCCCGCTGGGACGAGCCAAGGAACTGATCCAGGAGCGGGTGATCGGCGAGGTCGCCGCCGGACACGGGATCTCCCCTGCGCAGACCGTTCTGGCCTGGCATGTCGCCCGCGGGACCGTCGCGATCCCGAAGGCGTCGTCTCTCGAGCATCAGGCCTCGAACCTGGCTGCGGGCGAGATCGTGCTCTCCGCCTCCGAAGTCGAGGCGATCACCGCGCTCGGACGCCCCGACGGCCGCCTCTTCGACGCCGACCCTGCCACGCACGAGGAGTCGTGATCCGGACTCGCTCGTAGACTGGCGAGCATGCCCGTCATCGCAGGCATCCGCATCACTCCGGTGACGGCGCGGGTGTATTTCGCCCTCCAGGCTCTCGCGGGGGCACTCTGGTGGATCGCGGTCCCGCTGTCGGACGCGGTCCGTCGTGCCACGCTCGGAGACCTTCCTGTCGCACCTGTGGCGATGCTCGACATCCCGCTCTTCGTCGTCGCGTCCGCGCTGGTCGCCGCCGGGTTCCGCTGGGCGCTCTGGGTGGTCGCACCCTGGACGGCGCTGGTGGCGGCGGCGATGTGCGTCTACGCCACACTCACCTCGCTCGCCGGGTGGGGCGCCCTGCTGATGGTCGTCGCCGCCGGAGCGAGCATCGTGTCGGCGATCATCCTGCTCCTGGGCAGGGTTCCGGTGGAATGGATGGTCACCGGCCCGTTCGCGTTCCGTTCGGCCGCGCGGGTCGGCACCGGGCGGCTGCTCGCCCGCACCGGCCTGCAGACGCTCTTCTTCTGGGGAACCTTCCTCCTGGTCATCCCCGTCGTCGTGTCGCTGGTCGAGGCTCGGTGGATGCTCCGCATCGACGTCCCTCTCGGCGTGCGGATCGCCGGGGGCGTGCTGCTCGTCTGCGCGACGGCACTCGGGATCTGGTCGGCGGTGTCGATGTCGGTGAAGGGCGAGGGAACACCGCTTCCCTCGCAGATGGCGCACCGACTCGTGATCACCGGCCCCTACCGCTACGTGCGCAACCCGATGGCCGTGGCCGGTATCGCGCAAGGTGTCGCGGTGGGCATGCTGCTCGGCTCGTGGATGGTCGTCGCCTACTCGCTGTGCGGTTCGATCCTCTGGAACACGGTCGTCCGACCGCTCGAGGAGGCCGATCTGGAGTCCCGCTTCGGATCCGAGTTCGCCGCCTACCGCAACCGCGTGGCGTGCTGGGTGCCCGTCAGACCCGTTGCGTCCCGAGCACTCTGAGAAGCTCGAGCTTGGTCTCGGCATCGCTGCCGGGCGCGGCGGTCAGCACGATGAGCGCCTGCGACTCGTCCTCGGTGAACAGCGCCTGGCAATCGACCTCGATCGGCCCGATCTCCGGGTGGATGAGCACCTTGTGGTCCTCGAAGCGCCTGCGCACCTCGTGCACGTCCCAGAGGTCGGCGAACTCGGCACTGCGGGAGGAGAGCTCCCGGACGATGTCGCCTGCCCTCGAGCGCTCGCCGAGCGCCCCGTGGGCGGCCCGCAGCGACGCGACGAGCACTCGACTGTGCCGCGGATGGTCCTCCGGCGGGTACCGGACACGCTCCCCATCGGGGTGCGCGAACCACCGGTAGATGCCACTGCGCTCGATCCCCTCCAGGCCGCTCGCGTCTCCGAGCAGAGCACGCGCGGCATCGTTCTGGATGAGCACCTCGTCGAGCACGGACACCACGAACGCCGGTGTGTCGTCGAGGCGATCCAGCACCCGCAGCATGCCGGGGTGCACATAGTCGGTGAACATCGTGCGATCGGGCGCGCTGTGGCCGCAGATGCGGTGCAGATAGTCGCGCTCATCCGGGGTGAGTCGCAGGGCCCTCGCCAGTGACGCGAGGATCTGCACGCTCGGCTGCGGCCCTCGCTGCTGCTCGAGACGGGCGTAGTAGTCGGTCGACATCGCCGCCAGCTGCGCGACTTCTTCTCGACGGAGTCCCGGCGTGCGACGACGCGCTCCGGCGCCGAGGCCGACGTCCGACGGCTTCAGCTGCTCCCTGCGCCGCACGAGGAACTCTGCCAGTGCTTCTCTGTCCACCTCTCGAGTATCCCGTGCGCGCCGACGGTGATCCAGGGATCGCGGATCCCTGGATCAGCGCTCTCTGGTGAGCCGACGCCGTCGGCCGAAGAGTGGAGGCATGAACATCAGCGGAAACACCATCTTCATCCCCGGGGCGACCAGCGGCATCGGGCTCGCGCTCGCCCAGAAGTTCGTCGAGCGCGGCAACACGGTCATCGTCGGCGGACGCCGCACCGACCTGCTCGAACGGATCGCCGCCGAGAACCCCGGCATCGACACGGTCAGGATCGACACGACGGATGCCGACAGCATCCGCGCCGCGGCACAGACCGTGCTCGCCGACCACCCGAGCCTCAACGTCGTCGTCACGATGGCGGGCATCATGCGCGCCGAGGACTGGACGACACCTGCCGGGTTCCTCGAGACCGCGGAGGCGACCGTCACCACGAATCTTCTCGGCCCGATCCGTCTCATCGCGGCGTTCATCGAGCACCTGCGCACGGTTCCCGACGCGACGATCATGACGGTCTCGTCAGGGCTGGCCTTCGCGCCGCTGCGAGTGACGCCGACCTACAACGCCACGAAGGCGGCCATCCACATGCTCAGCGAGTCGCTGCGCCTGCAGCTCGACGGCAGCACGGTGAAGGTGTTGGAGCTCGAGCCGCCGGCCGTGCGCACGTCGCTCATGCCCGGTCAGGAATCCAGTGCCTTCGCGATGCCGCTCGAGGACTTCGTCGACGAGGTCGTCGGGCTGATCGAGACGCAGCCGGACGCGACCGAGATCCAGGTCGAGAACGTGAAGTTCCTGCGCTACGGCGAAGCGCGGGGCGACTACGCCCAGGTCGTGGAGACACTCAACCGGCGCGACCCGCACGGGCACTGATCCGGCCGGGCGGTCGACCGGGTGCGATCAGATCGCCGCGTCGACCGCCTGCTGCGCGGTCGTGTGCGTGAACTCGAAGCCCGATCTCTCGAGGGCCGTCGGTCGCACGTCCGCATCCGACAGGAGCAGCGAGTCTGCGGCGGATCTGCTCAGCGCGAGACGGAGCGCGAAACCCGGCACGGGGAGCCAGAACGGGCGACGCATCCTCTTCGCGAGCGCCCGACCGATGTCGTTCGCCGACGCGCGCGTGGGACCGGTGAAGTTGACAGGGCCTTCGAGACGGGCGTCGATCACATGACGGATGCCGCGCACCTCGTCGTCGAGCGAGATCCAGGGCCAGATCTGGGTGCCGCGGCCGATCGGGCCGGCCACACCGAAGCGGGTCAGCTGGATCAGCGGCTTGAGCACCCCCCGACGGTGGATGATCGGGGCAGTGCGCAGCAGCGCGACCCTGGTCTGCTCCCCCGCGCGCTGCGCCTCCTGCTCCCACCGGACGCAGAGCTGTGCGAGGAACGTGTCACCCGCGAGCGACTCCTCGGTCAGAGTCTCCCCCGGCGCCGAGCCGTAATAGCCGACGGCGGATGCCGAGACGAACGCCGGAGCGTCGTCACGCAGCGTGCGCACGGCGGTCGCGAGCGTACGTGTCGTCGTGAGGCGGGATTCGACGAGCTCGCGGCGATACCGGCGCGTCCAGGGAAGTCTGCCGACGCTCGCGCCGCCGAGAGCGACGACGGCGTCCGCCCCCGCCAGGACGTCCGGGTCGAGCTCCCGCTCCCCGGGCGACCATTCGACCTCGGAAGGCGCACGAGGCGTCCGGCGCACCAGAGTCGTCACCTCCACGCCGTCGGCGCGGAGTGATGAAGCGAGCGCTGTGCCGATCAGACCCGATGCACCGCTGATCACGATCCGCTGCGCCATGACTGCTCCCTCTGTCCGTCTCCCGGCTCGCCCGTCTCCCGGCGCGTCCGTCTCCGCGAGTCTGTCACGTCCGGTCCCTCCTCGCGATGTCGGTCGCCGCGGGTAGCGTCCTCGCGTGACCGAATCCGTGCAGTCGTGGTGGGCGAGACGCCAGTTCTCGCGCGGCCGCGACGTGCCCTATGAGACGGGCACCTACCGTGCGGCCTGGGCCGCGTACCCCGAGCTGATCCGCCAGTACCATCCCGAGCTCAACCACGGGATAGCACTGTCGCAGGTGCCGCTCGCAGCCGACGTGCTGCTCTGCTGGGAGTGCCGGATGGGTCACCGCTTCGCGGCCACGCCCACCGAGCAGCGCGAGCGCCCGGGACGGGTGCGCCGGCAGTCGTCCTGGTGCCCGGAATGCTCTACTCTCGCCCGACCGCAGCCGGTGATCCTCGGCGAAGCCCGCGCGATCCCGAGGCGACCCAAGCCGCCTACGACGCTGTGCGCGAAGACCCCCGACCTTCCGAGCGGCGAGGCGTTCCTGAGCGTGTGCGCACCGGCACCGGCATCCGCCGCCGAGGCGAGGCTGCGCAGGGCGCTCGAGTCCCGGCTCGCCGTCACCACCGGCGTCAATGCCGTCAAGGTCGCCCGGCCTTTCTTCCGACACACCGAGGTCTGGCCCGACATCCTCCTGCCCGAGCTGCGGGTCGCGATCGAGTACGACACGGTCGGCCGACACGGCCTCGAACACGTGGGCAAGCGCCAGGATGCCGATCTGCGCAAGGATCGAGCCCTGCGAGCCGCCGGATGGGAGGTCTTGCGCATCCGCATCGGAAAGCTCGAGCCGCTGGGGCCGCACGACCTGCAGATGCCGTCCTTCACGCCGCGCAGTGTGGACCGTGTGATCGACACCCTGCGCGATATCCGCGGGGCGCTGCTGGTGGACGCCTACCTCATCGGCGACTGAGGGGCGCGCTACGCTCCCTCGATCTCGTCCTCGATCTCGCGCACGACCGCGTCCCACTCGGATCTCAGGAATCTCGCGTCGCCCGCGGCGACGATCTGCGCGTTGTCGTTCGGCCCGACCTCGGGGCGCATCGTCAGACCGCCGACATCGAGACTGGGAATGCTCCGCCGGATGCACTCGACACTGCCGCGCACGAGCAGGTCGGCGGTCTGCTCGGGAGACGTCGCGGCACCGATGATGGCGTCGTCATGAGCGATGAGTATGGCCCTCCACACGGGCTGTCTGGCGTCCGGATCGAGCGTGTACTGCATCAGCCCCTGCGGCGCCGCCTCGACCATGATCACGATCGAACCGTCGACCGGCTGCTCCACACCTGCAAATCCACCCATGACGGCCCCAGACCCGGACGTCCCCACGCCCGCTATCCGCTCAGGCTACTGCGAAAATCGCTCCGCGATCGCCTTACGGCACGGCGATCTCGACCGATATCTACAACGGGGAGCGAAGGAGGAGGATCTTGACCAGCACCTACATCGAGACGGGTGGACACGTCCGCGTCTACGACGATGCCGTCCGCACGCATCAGGTGTTCCCGCTCGGCACATATCGGGTGCATTTCACCTCGAAAGAGGGCTTCAGCCTGATCAAGATCGACGACCTCTCCGTCGGCACCGAGCGCATCTACGGCGGTCGCGACAGGAAGGTCGACAAGATCTTCCGCTCCTACGCGCTCACCGACCGCAGTCTGGGAGTCATGCTGTCCGGTGACAAGGGCATCGGCAAGACGCTCTTCCTGCGAATGGTCGCCGAGGAAGCCCGCGAACAGTGCCTTCCTGTGGTGATCGTCTCGGAGGACAACGACGGCATCGTCGAGTTCCTCGACACGCTCGACGAGTGCCTGATCATCTTCGACGAGTTCGAGAAGATCTTCCCCGCCGGCCGCCGCAGCGGCGGAGACGCAAGCAACCGGCAGAACCAGTTCCTGTCACTGTTCGACGGGCTGTCGTCAGTCAAACGCATCTATTGCCTCACTGTGAACGACATCGCCGACGTCAGCACCTATATCGTCAACCGGCCAGGACGATTCCACTACCACATGCGCTTCGAGTACCCGGGCCCCGACGAGGTCAGGCAGTACCTGATCGACCAGGCTCCGAACGCCAACCCGGACGAGATCGAGAACGTGGCGCTGTTCTCGCGACGCGCTCGCCTCAACTACGACCACCTCCGCGCGATCGCGTTCGAGCTCGAGCAGCCGGACACGCTCTTCTCCGAGATCGTCGAAGACCTGAACATCAAGTCCGTCGAGCCCAGCACCTACCGCATCGAGGCCCGCTTCCCCGACGGCAAGGTCTGGTCTGAGGAGGTCGAGATGAACCTCTTCGAGCGCGGCGACGTCGGCCGGACCTATGAGCTGCGCAACTCGACGCGCTCGATCTTCGCCTCGTTCGTCCCGAAGGATCTCATCTTCGAGCCGGACGGCGGCATCTTCGTGCCGATCCACAAACTCGATCTGCTCGACGACGAAGACGAAGAACCGGAGGTCTACCCCACCACGGTCAGCCTGATCCTGGTCGGGCAGGCCAGCTACGGCTTCGGTCTCTGAACGGTAGACCGACGGGCGGATTCCGAGACGGTGCGGCGTCGAGCGGTCAGGCGCCGACGGCGTGCGACAGGATCGCCCGCGTGAAGCGGTGACCGCCGGTCGCGAGCCGCTCGAAATACGCCTCGAGCACGGATGCGGAGGAGCGCGACGTCGGCGGGGTCTCGCCGACAGGGCCCTCGGCGTAGTGGCGGTCGAGCGCATCGCGGAGCATCCGCACCGCTTCGGCACGCTGCTGTGACACGGCGGCGTGCGAGACACCGAGCTCGTCGGCCAGCTCTTTCACGCTGCGGTCGTCGAAGTAGATCGCGCGGATGATCTCGCGCTTGCGCTCGGGGAGCGCATCGACGGCGCGGCGGAGGAACTCGTCCCGCTCGGATGCGATCGCCTGCTCCTCGGGGAGATAGCCGGTCCAGATGATCTCGGGCGCATCCGGGGCGTCGAGGCTCAGGAGCATGCGCTCGGCATCGGCGAGCCCCTCGCGAACCGAGCCGGTGTCCACTCCCATGGCCGCTGCGATCTCCACGACGCTGGGAGTGCGACCGAGAGCCGCCGAAAGCGTCTGCCGCACCTTCGTCGTCTCCTTCGCACGCACGCGGATGTCGCGCGGAGCCCAGTCCATCGACCGCAGCTCGTCTTTCAGCGCCCAGTTGATGCGCCCGCGGGCGAAGGCGCCGAACGGCACCCCGAGAGTCGCGTCGAACTTCTCGGCCGCACGGACAAGCGCGAAGGCGCCCGCCGAGGCGAGGTCGTCGCGGGAGACCTGAGTGAGGCGGGACGCCACGTATGCCGTGGCCGCGCCGACGATGTGCAGGTGTTCGACCACGAGCTGGTTCCGTGCGCGCATCGGCATCGAATTCCGTCTCTTCCACTGTAAGTGCAAGCCCTCCCCAGCGACTCACAGCGAGGCCCCTCCCCAGCGGCCAGAACTACATTCAACTACATGCTAGAGGCGTAACGGGCAAGAAAGATCCCCGAAGGTCGAAACCTTCGGGGATTCTCGTTTACGTTCAGATAACGATGGCTAGTCGTTCACCTTCACGCGTCGGTTCACTTCGCGCGTCGCGGAGAACTTCAACACCGTGTAGTCATTGACCTCGGCGTCGCCCTCGTCCTTCGCGAACTGCACGCGATGCCCCTTGTGCGTCTGCGGGTAGAACTTGCCGAAGTTGGTGAGAGTCACCGTGTTCCCCCGGCCGACCAGGTCGAGCAGCTCGTCGATCATCGCGTTGTACGCCGTCTGCGCGGCCGGGACCGAGATGCCCCCTCGTCGCGCGAATCGCTGCACGAACTCGCGCTTGCTCACCCTGTTCGTCTCGAGCGTCCTTGATGTGCTCATGTCGTCTTCCGTCCCATGGAATGTCGCCCGTCACCGGGCTTCTCTGCGCTGTACCCCTACCAGCCGCATCCGCGGCGCGCGCAGGTCTCCCCTCTCCTGCGACGACGCCGGGATCTGCCAGTACCCCAGCCTGTGCTCCCAGAGCCTAAAGGCTCTTCCTTGGTATATGCGGTGAATCTCGGTTTTCTTTGCTTTTCCGACGATCGCCGCATCACCACGGCTATCCGCGCGCGAGTGCACCGCCCGTCGGCTCGCTCACGAGGGCGCGCGCAGCATCGCGCGCCCGCCTCGCAGCCGTCACCGAGGCGACGATCTGCGCACGGATGTCGCGACCGTCCTCGTCGTCGCCCACCGACAGCTCGGTGGCCGTCAGCGTCCGGGTGTTGACGACGACCTCGCCGCTGTTGATGAGCAGGTCAGCCCTGACGCCGAATGCTCTGCCCACGACTCTGCCCGACACGTCGATGAGGTCGGTGGCGTTGTCGGCCGCCGCCTGCTCGATGGACGCCAGCTGCAGCGGCGTGTACCGAGCCGAATTCGCAAAGCCCGTCGTCGACGTCGCATCCTTCTTCGACACGAGCGCGAGACTCGTCTGCCCGGGTGCGCGGCGATCGCCCGGGTGCACCCTGGCGTCGAGGAAATGCGTGATGACCACGCCCTCGGCGTCACGCGCGACGCGGGCGTGGTACGCCATCACCACCAGGTTCACGCCCTGGGTCGCGCCGGCGCCATGGATCTTCGATCGCAGATCGACCACGTCATCTCTCCTGTGCGTTCTGGTCGGCGGGCCGTCCTGGCACGCCGGTCACTGGGTATTCGCGCTGCGTCGGGGTCAAGCACCGAGGAGTGCGCGGATCGGGTATGCCTGGTCGTCCAGAATGACCTGTGCCGCCCGCCCGGTCTCCCGGTGGACCAGGACGGGGGCGCGGAGATTGATGTAGACCCCGTCGTCGGCAGGATTCGCCACCACGAAGACGCGGATCTCCGAGTCGTCGGAGGCGCCGAGCTCGGATCGCGCATCGGCGGGCAGAGCCGGAGCGTAACCGTAGTCGCCCGAGAGCGGATCCAACAGGAACAGCCGCACGTCGGCATCCGCAGCACGCAGCGCATAGAGCCCTTCCGCGCCGGCGAGGCGCTCGAGAGTGAACGCCGTGTACGGGCTCAGCCCGGGCATCGGAGAGGTGAACTCGACGGCGAAGCCCGTCGTCTCAGCGGTCGCGGTCATCGGAGGAACTCCAGGAGGTTGGTCTGCAGGGATTTGGCCGTCACCTGCAGAGCGGATTGGAACACGAGCTCGGCGGACTGCAGCCGCACGAGGACCTCGAGGCCGTCCACGTTCTCGACCTCGGCACGTCGCGCTTCGAGGTCGATCGATGTCGAAAGGTTCTGCGACGAGGCCCGCTCGAGCTGCACCTGCCGTGCGCCGGTCGCGCCCCTGGCCGCGATGACATCCTTCAGACGTCCGTCGATATCGGCAAGGCGGGCACCGACCTCCGCACCGCCGCGCAGCTCCGCAGCGATGTCGTTGAGCAGCGCGAACGCGCTGTTCGCCCCGTCGCCGAACGCCTGCGAGCCGTCGAAGTCGACGCGAACGGTCTCGTTGTCGCTGATGCGCCGCTGCACTCCGGCTCCCGGGCTGCCGTTGAAGGTGAACGTCCCGGGGTCGAACGCCGCGCCCGAATCGCTGGTTCCCGCGAAGACGCTGCGACCGAGCACGGTGGTGTTCGCCTTGGCGAGCAGCTCGGCGCTGATCGACTCCAGCTCCTGCGCGATGGACTCGCGGGCCGTGGGGCTGAGCGCACCCGAGTTCGCGCCCTGCGCGGTGAGGTCTCTGGCGCGGTTCAGCAGGTCGGCACTCGCCCCGAGAGCGGTGTCGACCGTCGTCACCCACGCCATCCCGTCGCTGAGGTTGCGCGCGAACTGCGCGACGCGCGATTGGTCGCCGTGCACGCCGAGCGCAGTCGCGGCCGCGGCCGGATCCTCGCTCGGAGAGCGGAAAGCACGCTGGGAGGCGGCCTGGTTCTGCAGCCGCTCGCGATCCGCGAGGTTCGTCTGCAGCGTCCGCAGCGACTGCTGCGTCATGGTGTTGCTCGTGATGCGACCGATCATGATGGCTCTCCCCAGAGTCAGCGGCCGACGAGGCCGGTGCGGTTGATCAGAAGGTCCAGGGCCTCGTCCACGGCCGTCAGCACGCGAGCTGCGGCCTGGTACGCGGTCTGGTAGGTCAGGAGGTTGATCGTCTCCTCATCGCCGTCCACGGAAGCGTTCGACTGCTGGGCGGTGACTGCGGCCACGGCACCCATGTCGGCGATGTCGGCGCGCTGCACGTCACCGGCGACCGCGACCGCGAAGCCCGTGACGAAGCTCGACCACGTCTTGCTCGGTCCCGTCGCCGATGCACCCAGAGCACTGATGCGGTCAGCGATCGTGGTGTCCTTGGCGCCCGCGCCGGGTGCGGCGAGAGCGAGGTCGTCGAGGCCTGTGGGAACAACGCTCAGCCCGAGGGCCGCGGGGCCGGTGCCGCTCATCGAGAAGAAGTCGCCGCCTGCGGCACCCGACGGGGTGACACCCGTGCGGTGGACGTCGTTCACGGCTGTCGCGAGAGCGGTCGCGGTCTCGTTGTACGCGGCGGCGACGCCGGCCAGGGTCCCGCCGTCGGCGGCAGGCGCCAGCGCGCTGATGGTGCCGCCGACCAGCCCGCCGGTGATCGTCACCGGCAGACCGGGGCGATCCGCCCACGCGACACTGATGCGTCCGGCGTCCGCGATGTCCCGTGGTCCGCTCGCGACGAGGGCACGGCTGCTGTCGGCGGAGACGAGCGCGTTCCCGTCGACACGCAGCGTGAGGGTCCCATCGGCTTCGACGTTGCCCTTGGCTCCGACCGCGGTCGACAGCTGCTGGGCGAGGACGTTGCGCTGATCGATCAGCTCGTTGGCGTTGCGGCCAGACTGCAGCGCGTCACGGATCTGCCCGTTGAGGGTGGCCACCTGCCCTGCCATGGCGTTGACGTCGGCGATCTGACTGTCCACCTGACCCCGAAGGTCGCTCCACTGCCCCGCGATCGACTGGTACCCGGCCGCGATCTGCCCGATGAGCACGTTCGCGTTGGTGAGCACGACCTGCGCGGCCGCCGGATCCGGGGTGTTGGCGAGATCAGACCAGCCAGCCCAGAACCGGTTCAGGTTCGCGGCGAGACCGTCTTTCGTGGGTTCGGCCATCACGGCCTCCGCCTGGCCGGCGGCCGTCGCCCGCGCCGCCCAGAAGCCGGAGGTCGAGAGCGCGTCCCGCACTCGGGCATCGAGGATGTCGTCGCCGAGCCGGGCGATGCCGGTGACGCTGACTCCGCCGCCGATGCCGAGCCCGGACGGCCACAGTCCGGTCTGGCCGGGGGCCGAGATCGGAACCTGGTCGACCCGCTGACGGGTGTAGCCGGGGGTGGTCTGGTTGGCGATGTTCTGCCCGGTGATAGTCATCCCCGCGCGGGCGGCGGAGAGAGCGGATTCGGCGAGACGAAGCCCTGCGAACGAAGACATCGCGCCTCACACCCTCGTGTCGAGGAGTCGGGCGTCACCGTCACGGACGACGCCGCCCTGCGGGTCGTACTCGCCGGTGGGCACGCCGAGGCCGGCGATCGTCTCCTGCGTGACACGGATGGCGGTACGCAGTCGCTGCTCGTTGACCTTCTTCATGTCGCCGATCTCGTCGGCGAGTGCGGTCATGGCGTCCAGATGGCCGGACAGGACCTCGCGCCAGGCATCCGTCGGTGCGGCGTCGATCAGCTCGCGAAGCGTCGTCGCCTCGGGCACTCCCCATTCATCCGCGACGGAGATGACGAGCGTGTCGCGCGACAGGGCGACCGTGGGCATCGCCGCGAGCACACGCTCGATCTCGTTCGCCGCATGATGGATCCAGCGGTTGCGCCCGGTCGCCAGCAGCATCTGCTGTTCGTCGAGCTTGAACAGCAGCACCTCCAGCAGATCGCGCTCTCGCATCAGTTGCATGCTCAGGTCGTGAGCGGCCACGATTCGTCACCTCGTCATGTCACGGTTTCCGCGACGGGATCGCCCGCCACATCCACGACTATCGCGACAACGTCCTGGACAGTAACTCCGAGCGCGAGGGCGAGCAGCGATGCACCGGGTCAGGACGTGGTGCCGGCGCGCCCGAGAGCACTCAGAAGCAGCGATGCCGCGGAGTCGTCCGACGACGCCTGGACTGCTTCCTGGTTCGCGTCGCTCACCGCGATGACGATCTCGGCGCGATTGATGCGCTTGTCGCGCGGCGCATCGATGCCGACGCGGACTCCGCTCGGCGTCACCGCCAGAATCGTCACGGTGATGTCATCACCGATCACGATGCTCTCATTGGCGCGTCTCGTGAGTACCAGCATGCGTCGTCTGCCTTCCATGGCGTGAGCGCCGATGCGCCCTCTGCTCATAAACGTATCGCACTCGTCTCGTAAATGAGCAGATTCCGACGCTACACTGCGGCGCTGGGCAGAGCGGACTGCGTCATCCGGACCACACCGACCACGTCGGTCGCGAGTCCTCCGGCTGCAGCCTCGTCATACGAGAGCACGGGGAGGCCGCCGACCTGCGACGAGATCATCCGGCGCACAGCCTGGCGCAGCGACGGCGCGCACACGAGCACCGGTTCCGGCCCGACCTGATCGAGCTCTGCGACCGTTCGGCGGACGTTCTCGAGCACGTGCATCGTCGCCTCCGGCGTCAGCACGATCTGCGGATGGCCGTCGATCACACGCATCCCCTCGAGCATCTGCTGCTCGAGCATCGGCTCGAACATCACGACGCGGATGCGGCCTTCCTCGGCGAATCGTGCGGCGATCGCGGGGCCGAGGGCCGCACGCGCCGCATCGATCAGACCAGCCGTCTCGGTCGACGTCTTGCCGCGCAGCGCGAGAGCCTCGTAGATGCGGGCGAGGTCGTTGATCGGCACCCGCTCGGCCAGGAGACCGGCGAGGACGCGCTGGATGCCGGCGAGCGACAGCACGGCCGGCGTCAGCTCTTCGACGGTCGCCGGACTCGACTGCTTGAGGTGCTCGGTCAGCTGACGGACGTCTTCGAGCGAGAGCAGCCGGTCGGCCTGGCTCTGCACGATGTCGGAGAGGTGGGTGATGATCACGCTCGCGCGGTCGATCACGGTGGCACCGGCCATGTCGGCGGCGTGCGACATCTCGGCGGGCACCCACTTGCCCTCGAGGCCGAAGACCGGATCGACGACCGCTGACCCGGGCAGCTGCTCGAGCCCCGTGCCGATCGCGAGCACGTGGCCCCTCGGCACGGATCCGCGGCCCGCCTCGACCCCGGCGATCAGGATCGAGTAGGTCTGGGCCGGCAGGTCGATGTTGTCGCGCGTGCGCACCGGCGGCATCAGGATGCCGATGTCGAGAGCGAGTTTTCGCCTCAGCGACTTCACCCGGGTGAGCAGATCGCCTGCTCCCCCCGAGGCCAGATCGACGATGTCGGGCGAGAGCGAGATCTCGAGTGCGTGCACGCGCATCCGGTCCATCAGCTCTTCGGGTCCCTCCACACCCGCCTCGACGGCCTCCTGCTGCAGCGCGTCGGCCTCGAGAGCGGCGTCGCGATCCTCGTTCGCCTTGACCCGGGATGCGGCGAACAGCAGCACGGCCCCGATCGCCAGGAAGATCACCAGGGGCATCCCGGGGATGAAGCCCATGGCGATGGCTGCGAGGCCGGTGATCACGAGGGCGTTGCGCGACTGCATGAGCTGACGACCGGCTGCCTGACCCATCTCGCTCTCGGCGTTCTCGCGGGTCACGATCATGCCCGTCGACACGGCCATCAGGAGCGCCGGTATCTGCGTGACCAGGCCATCGCCGATGGTGAGGATGCTGTACGTCTCGAGCGCATCCCCCATCTCCATGCCGTGCTGGACCATGCCGATGATGATGCCGCCGACGAAGTTGATGACGACGATCACGATGCCCGCGATGGCATCGCCCTTGACGAACTTCGACGCGCCGTCCATCGCGCCGTAGAAGTCGGCTTCGGCCGCGACCTCCGCACGACGCCTGCGCGCCTCGGTGTCGGTGATGAGGCCGGCGTTGAGGTCGGCGTCGATGGCCATCTGCTTGCCGGGCATCGCGTCGAGGGTGAAGCGCGCACCGACCTCGGCGACGCGCTCGGCACCCTTGGTGACCACGACGAACTGGATGACGGTGAGGATCAGGAAGATCACGGCGCCGATCACGAGCGACCCGCTGATCGTGATCTGGCCGAACGCCTGGATCACCTGCCCGGCGTGCGCCTCGCTGAGCACGAGGCGGGTGGAGGCGACGTTGAGGCCGAGCCGGAAGAGGGTCGCCACCAGCAGCAGGCTCGGGAAGACCGAGAAGTCGAGCGGCTTCTTCACGAACATCGCGGTGAGGAGGATCAGCAGCGCGAACGAGATGTTCAGCACGATGAGCACGTCGAGCAGCGGCGTGGGGATGGGCACGATGAGCAGGAGGATGATGCCCACCACTCCGACGGGCACCGCCGCCTTGGACAACAGCTGACCGATCATGCGTCTCGCCTTCTCGTTCTCTCTACTCGTTCAGGTGCGGATCCGGCGGCTCAGAGGCCGCGGTCCCTGGTGCTGTCGAAGGGCATGGTGTGTGTTCCTCTCGCCGATCCGCGGCGCTTGAGGTGCTCGATGAAGGCGAGCACCTGCGCCACCGCGGTGTACAGCTCCTCGGGGATCTCGCGGCCGATGTCGCACGCCGAGTGGAGGGCGCGTGCCAACGGGATGTCGCGGACCATCGGCACGCCGGCCTCCTCGGCCTTCTCGCGGATCTTCTGCGCGATGATGCCCGCGCCCTTCGCCACTACCCGCGGAGCGGACTTGCCCGGTTCGTAGCGCAGCGCCACCGCCACATGAGTGGGGTTCACGAGCACCACGTCGCTGTCGCCCACCGCGGCGATCATCCGGTTGCGGCTCATGGCGAGCTGCCGAGAGCGACGCTGGGAGCGCACGAGCGGATCGCCCTCGCTCTTCTTGTGCTCGTCCTTCGCCTCGTTCTTGGTCATGTGAGTGTGCTTGCGGTTGCGCCGCATCACCACGGCCACATCGATCGCCGCCAGCAGGATGCCCACAGCCACGGCCACCTGCAGCAGGGCCACCGCTCCCCCGGCGGCCTGCTCGAGCAGCCACGTGATGTTGTGGCTGCCGCTCGCCATCAGCACGGGCACGAGACCCGAGACGACGATCCACAGGGCGACACCGATGGCCGCCGTCTTGAGGAGCGCCTTCGCGCCCTCCCACAGCGCCTGCTGGCCGAACACGCGTTTGAGCCCCGACACGATGTTGAACTGCTCGGTGCGCATCGTCACACCGCGCAGGTGGATGCCGCCCTGGGCGACCGCCGTCGCGGTGGTGGCGAGCAGGACGACCACCAGCATGGGCAGCAGAATGCCGCCCAGCGACGAGATCGCCGACCCCAGAACATCCAACGCCGCCCCGTCGGTGGGATTCTTCGCCACCGGTGTGACGGCCAGGAACAGCTCCGTGAGCACCTGCGTGCCCGACGAGATCGTCGGCACCATCATCACTGCGGCGGCGGCGATGCACACCCACGCGGTGAAGTCCTGGCTGCGGCCGATTTGACCCTTCCTGCGCGCCTCCTTGAGGCGACGCTCGGTCGCCTTCTCGGTGCGTTCGCCGCTGTCGGTCTCGCTCATCGGGTCACCCCCAGAAGCAGCTTGGCCGCGTCCTCGGCGATGACGGCCACCACGCTCGGAAGCGCGGCGTAGACAAAGCCCACGAGCAGGAGTGTCAGACCGATCTTGATGGGGAAGCCCATCGCGAACGCGTTCAGGGCCGGTGCGACCCGGCTGACGAGTCCGAGGCCGACGTCGGCGAGGAAGAGCACGATCAGCAGGGGACCCGCGATCTGCACGGCGCTGAGCATCATCTGCCCGGCGGCTCCCACCAGCGCCTCCGCCGGCTTGCCCAGGTCGATCATGCCGGTCACCGGCACTGCGTCGAACGAGCGGAACAACCCTCCGAGCACGAGCTGGTAGCCGTCGGATGCGAACAGCAGCATGATCGCGGTCATCTGGAACAGCCGCGTGAACTGGGCGCCGTTGATCGCCATCCCCGGATCGAACGCCTGCGCCATCTGGAACCCGCCGAAGGTGTCGACCAGGTGGCCCGCACCCTGGATGGCACTGAAGAGCACCATCACGAGGAATCCGAGCAGTGCGCCCGTGAGAGCCTGCCCCACCAGCGCGAACATGAACGCCCCGGTGTCGAGACGCTCGTAGCCCGCGGTCACCACCGGCGAGACCGCGAGGGCGAGTCCGACGCCCAGCATCGCGCGGATGCGCATCGGGATCGTGCCGTGGCTGAACGGCGGCGCGAGCACCAGGAAGGCTGTGATGCGCACGCAGGCGAGCGACGTGGCCTCGAGCCAGGTGAAGTCGATGGGGATGTTCATCAGCCGCCGTTCAGCAGCGACGGTATCCGCGCGAACATCTCGTTCGTGAACGCGATCATCTCGGCGATCATCCAGTGCCCGCTGATCAGCAGCGCGATGCCCACGGCGACGAGCTTGGGCACGAACGAGATGGTCATCTCCTGCACCTGGGTGATCGACTGCAGCAGCGAGATCGCGAACCCGACCACGAGCGCCGTGATCAGCATCGGGGCGCAGAGCTTCGCTCCGACGATCAGCGCCGCCTGTCCGATGTCGATGACCGCTTCCGGGTTCATCAGCCGCCCCCGTTGTAGGACTGCACGAGCGCGGTGATGACCATTCCCCAGCCGTCGATGAGCAGGAACAGCAGGATCTTGAACGGCAGCGAGATCATCACCGGCGGAAGCATCATCATGCCCATCGACATCAGCGCGCTGGCGACGACCAGATCGATCACGAGGAACGGGACGAAGATGATGAACCCGATCAGGAAGGCTGCGCGCAGCTCGCTGATCATGAAGGCCGGCACGAGCGTCTGCAGCGGGATGCTTGCAGGGTCGGTCGGGTTGTCCATCTGCGCTGCCCGGTGCATCAGGGCGATGTCCTCTTCGCGCGTGTAAGTGAGCATCCACTCGCGGAGCGGTTCCTGGGCGAGCTCGAACGCTCGGCCGAAGTCGATCTGCCCGTCGGTGAACGGGCTCACGGCGACGGTGTTGATGTCGGTCAGCACCGGCCACATGATGAACAGGGTCAGGAAAAGGCTGAGACCTGCCAGCACCTGGTTGGGCGGAATCGAGGGCAACGACAGCGCGTTGCGGGTGAGAGCAAGCACCACGAAGATCTTGGTGAAGCTCGACATCATGAGCAGCATCGCGGGAGCGACGCTGAGGACCGTGATCCCGAGCAGCGTCATGATGCTGTCCGACGGCGTGCCGTTGATGCCGTTGATCGTCACGCCCTCGCCGTCGCCCGTCTCCGTGGGGAGCAGGGCGGATGCCGCATGAGCGCTCGTCGCGTCGAGCACCACCAGGACGGTCGCGACGCCGAGGGCTGCCGCGATCAGCATCCACGCGCGTCGCGGCAGGCGCGGCGCACGCGCGAGCGGCGCGGTGGCAGCGGCGGCGGATACGGGCACGGCGGCACTCCGAAGATGGGTGACGTGGCCGATCCGTAGCCAGGGGGTCGAGCGATCCGTGCTCGCAGTCGACTATCGCGACACGACGGCGTGCGCGTAACCGTGGAGCGGTCGCCCCGCGCCGGTCGGCGTCAGGCGACGGACTTGAGGGCCCGATCGACGATGTCGTTCGCCAGGTCGTCCGCGACCGTCGACTCCTCCGTCGTCGATTCCTCCTCGACGGGAGGCGCCTCCTGGGTGTCGACGACGTTGATCCCGTGCTCGGTCACGCCGAGGACGTAGCGGATGCCCCCGAACTCGGCGACCACGAGCTGCGCCTTCCCGCCGATGCCCGACCGCGCGACGACCGTGATCTTCTCGGGCCGCGGCTTCGGGCCCGCCGCCGGGCGCGACGGCCTGAGTTCGGTGAGCCGGGCGAGCTTCTTCGGCATCAACCCCGCGAGCGGGCTCACGCCCTTCGCCTGTGACTTCTGCAGTCGACGGCTGAGGAACAGCAGCAGACCGAGCACCGCTCCCAGGGCGACGATCGCACGGAGCGCGACGAGGATGTCGTCCATGGGTCAGACGGCCTCTGCGCCGTCGAGGATGCGCTCGACGCGGATGGCGAAGTCGCCCTCGGCGACCACGACGGTGCCGTGCCCGATCAGGCGGCCGTTCAGCTTGATGTCGGCAGGCGAGCCCGCCGCACGGTCGAGTTCGACGACACGGCCGGGTTCGAGGGACAGCACGTCGCGCACCGGCATCCGCGTGCGACCGATCTCGACCACGAGCTCCATCTCGACGCCGGCGATGCGGCTCAGGCGCTGCGGCCCCGACGACGCGGCGGCGGCCCGCGCTCCGTCGATGCGCACCGCTGCCCGCGCGACGACGCTGCCCGCGGCGTCGATCATGTCGAACACCTGGGTGCCGGTGTCGGTGAAGACGCCTGCGGCATCGACCAGTTCGCCGTCACCGAGCGCGCCACTGCCGAGCACGGCGACGGCCGCCTCGAAGATCGGATGCAGTCGATCGGCCAGGGCTGCGTTCTTCGAGCCGTCCTCGAGCTGCGACGGATCGACGACCTGGATCGCGAGGCGGGCCCCGGGGCTGCCTGCGAAGGTGACCGCGACCGCCTCACCGGATGCGCCGGGGTCGGTCGAGGGTGCGGGGATGACGGGGTAGCCGAACGGCAGCTTGCCGGCGATCGCCGCGGCGATGGCGCTCTCGTGGAAGGTGCTCATCAGTGGGTCTCCTCAGGGGTGGTCGTGATCTTGCAGGTGAGGCGCGAGCCTCTGCTCCCAGGGGTGGCGAGGGCGATCCGGGTCTCCCCTGCCATGAGTTCGTACGGTCTCGTCTCCGGATGCGGCAGGCGCAGCAGATCGCCGGGCGCGAGGTCGAGCACCTCACCCGTGCCGATCGTGATGGGCGCCAGGCGCAGTGTGATCTCCATCGGCGTGCTGCGCAGCTGCTCCAGCGTCTGCTCCGCGGTGTGGGCGGAGCCCGAATCCGAGCCCGTTGCGGCCAGGCGGTCGACGACGGCGGATGCCGGGAGCATGACCGTCGCCGTCGTCTCGGCGTCGCCGAGACGCATCGTGTACCGCGCGACGATGACCGCGGCGGTCGCTGCGATCACCTGCATGTACTGCGGGTTGTAGTGCACGGCGCTGAACCGCGGCGCCCCCGGGAGCAGTGCGTCGAGGCTCGCGTGGAGGTGCTCGAACGTGCCCTCCATGAGGTTGCGCACGAGCGCCAGCTCGATCGGGGTGAACGTCCGCGCCTCGGGCAGCGAGGTGCTGCGCCCGCCCATCATCTGCACGACCCATAGGAGCGCGCTGTCGAGGCCGAACTGCACCACGCAGGGCTCTTCGCGGTCCGCGAAGGCACCGGCCACCATGGCCGTCGTGCCGGGCAGCGTGTCGGCGTACTCCTCGTACGACACCAGGTCGACGGACTCGAGCGTCAGATGGGCGCGCACACGGATCTTCGCCGTCAGCTGCGACGACCACAGGCGCGCGAACGACTCGAACGCCGCCTCCAGGTGCCGGGTGCTCTCCCGTCCGAGCTGGGCGGGGCGGCCGAAGTCGTATGCGGGGTAGCGCGCGGCCGGGTCCTCGAGCACGGCGGCTGCGGTCATGGGTGTCTCCTCGACGGTGGTGTTCACGTGTGCTCAGCTCGTCGCTGCGGCAGCTGCGAGGGCCGGGATCAGCGCTCGCACCTGCTCTTCCTCGGTGGACTCGACGACGATGTCGACGCGTCTGTTGCTCGCCAGGGCCTGCGGGCTGTCGCCCTGCACGATCGGTCGTGTGTCCGAGAACGCGGTCGCCTTCACCCGCGGCCCGCCGACGCCCTCGTGCTCGACGAGGAATCTCGCCACCTGCGTCGCGCGTCCACCGGAGAGCTCCCAGTTGGTCGCGAAGGGGGCGGCCGACACCCGGTGATCGGCGTGCCCTTCGACGCTGACCTGGTTGTCGACCGTGACGAGCACGTCGCCGATCGCATTGAGCACGGCATTCGCCTTCGCCGAGAGCTCGGTGCTGTTGTCGGCGAAGAACGTCTCGGCGCCGACCAGCCCGACCTGCAGCCCACGGTCGTCGATCACGAACGAGACGGTGTCCTGAAGTCCTTGGGCGGCCAGGGCGGAACTCATCCGATCACGCAGCTCCTCCAACGACTCGTACTCGGCAGCGGCTCGGGCGGCGAGATCGACCACTCCGTCGTCATCCTGCAGCTCGGGCGGGACGATCAGGCCCTCGGCACTGTCGGCGCCGCCCTCGGTGCTCTCCTGACCGAATCCCGTGGCGAGGCTGTTGGCGAGCAGCTCGAACTTCGTCTTGTCGACGTTCGACACGGCGAACAGCACGATGAACAGGCACATCAGGACCGTCACCATGTCGGCGTACGACACGGCCCAGCGCTCGTCCGGCTCGTCATGCGAGTCGTCCTCATGCCCGCGGCCGCGCGCGCGGCGGGTCGGGCTCACAGGATGTCCTCCACGGAAGACTCCTGCTCCCGCTTCTGCTTCTTGGCCTTCGGCTTGACGCTCGACAGCGCCTCGAGGCGCTCCTGCAGCAGGTGCGGTGCGCTTCCTGCCTGGATGGCCAGCATGCCCTCGGACACCAGCGTCATCCGCTCGAGCTCGACCGCACCGATGCGGTTGAGACGACCGGCGATCGGGTTCCAGATGAAGTTGGCCGACAGCAGCCCCCACAGCGTGGCCACGAACGCGGCGGCGATCATGGGCCCGAGGTGGTCGGGTTCGTCGAGCTTCTCGAGCACGTGGGTGAGTGAGACGACGGTGCCGACGATGCCGATCGTCGGCGCGTAGCCGCCCAGAGAACCGAAGAACTTCGAGGCGACGCGGTTGCGCGACGAGGTGGCCGCGATCTCGTCGTCCATCACCATCTGCAGGTCCTCGGCGTCCGTGCCGTCAGCGAGCGCCTGCAGCGCCTGGCGGGTGAACGCGTCGGGTGCGCCGTCGAGCTCCTGCTCGAGCGCGAGGAGGCCCTCACCACGTGCCTTCTCGGCGTAGCCGACCAGGAACGGGATCACCGCCTCGGGAGTCATCTTCGGCCCGCGCACCATGCGCCCGAGGCTCTTCACCGCGAGGATCGTGTCGCGCAGCGTGTGGCTCGCGATACCCACGCCGATGGTGGAGCCGAGCACGAGGATCATCGGGGCGGGGATGAGCAGCGCCTCGAAGCTCGCGCCCTCCATCGTGATCATCGCGACGAGAGCGCCGAACGCCAGGATGACGCCGATGATGAACGCGGGATCCACGGTCACGCGCCCGTCTGCGAGGTCAGCGCGTGGGCCGCACCGAGGACGCGTGCCCGGTACGCGACGATCAGGTCGATCACGGCGTCGAGCGTCTCCTCGATGACATAGACCTTGCCGTCGACCATGTGCAGAGTCGTGTCCGGCGACGAATGGATGCGCTCGACCAGATCGGGGTTCACCGCGAACCGGGTGCGGTCGAGGCGGGTGACGATGATCATCGCGGGGTCTCCGGGCTTCGGACGAGAGGGGGAAGTCTGCCCCGACTATCGCGACGCGGCCCGCCCCCGGTAACCAGGGGCGGGCCGCGTCGACAAGCGGATGCGCTGGAACTCGAGCCTGCGATCAGCGCTTCAGCTGGGTGAGCTCCTGCAGGACCTCGTCGCTCGTGGTGATGATCCGCGCGTTGGCCTGGAAGCCGCGCTGCGCGACGATGAGGTTGGTGAATTCCTGCGAGAGATCCACGTTGCTCATCTCCAGCGCCCCGGACACCAGGTTGCCGAACCCTGCCTGCCCCGGCTCCCCCATGCGGGCGGCGCCGGAGTTCACCGATACCCGGTATGCCGTGCCTCCGGCCTTCTCGAGTCCCTCGGGGTTCGCGAAGGTCGCCATCGCGATCTTTCCGAGCGTCTGGGTGGCGCCGTTGCTGAAAGTGCCGACGATGGATCCGTCGCCCGTGATGCTGTACGACTTGAGCGAGCCGGCCTCGGCGCCGTTCTGCTCCGAGATCGCGACGGTCGACATGTTGGCGTAGCCGGTGACCCCACCGAGGTCGACACTCACAGCACCGGCGGTCAGGGTGAGGCCTGCCCCCGCCTGCTTGCCGTCGGTGAACGTCAGCGAACCGGTCGCTCCGCTGACGGGCTCGGTGACGTCCCAGCCGGTCGCGGTCTTCGTGAAGGTCAGGCTCAGCGTCGACGGGGTTCCCTGTGCGTCGTAGACCTTCACATCGCGCACAAGCTCGTCGCCCGTCGCCGCCGTCGAGGGGAGGTTGCCTGTGACGGTGGCATCCGTCGTCGCCTTGGCCGGTGATACCGCGTCGAGCGGCAGCACGATGTTCCCGGTCGCCTGACCGGTGTTGACGACGCCGTTCTGCGCCGACCATCCCTGGACGACGGCGCCGTCGGCGGTGACCATCTTGCCCGTCGGGTCGAACGAGAAGCCGCCTGCACGGGTGTACAGGGTCTCCCCGCCCGAGCGGACGGCGAAGAACCCGTCGCCCGAGATCATCAGGTCTCCCCCGCGCCCGGTGGCCTGAGCAGACCCCTGCGCGAAGTTCGTGCGCACTCCGGCGACCTGCACACCGAGGCCGACCTGAGCGGGGTTGCGGCCCCCGACCTCGTCGTCGGGGATGCCCGGGTTGCCGATGAGCTGTGACAGCGAGTCCTGGAACAGCACGGACGACCCCTTGAAGCCGGCCGTGTTGACGTTGGCGATGTTGTTGCCGGTCACGTCGAGCATGGTCTGGTGCGAGCGGAGTCCGGAGATCCCGGAGTAGAGCGAGCGAAGCATGTGATTCTCTCTTCCTGTGTGAGACGAAGGTCAGGCTGCGGCCGGGTTCGGCGCGGCAGGGGTGGTCTTGGCGGTGACACCGGTGATGGCGTCGAGGGCGATCGTCTTGTCTCCGATCGTCACCTGCGGAATGGGTCCGTCGAACGACACCTTGGTGACGACGCCCGAGAGGGTCTTGCCGTCGGCATCCTTGTAGCTCGCCTCCTGGCCGATGAGAGCGCTCGCCGCCTGACGCATGTTCAATGCGAAGGCCTCGGCGCCGCTGTCGGCGAGGGCCGTGAGCTGCTCCATCATGGCGAGCTGCGTCGTCTGCGAGATCATCTCGTTGGTGTCCATCGGACTCGACGGATCCTGGTGGGTCAGCTGGGTCACCAGGAGCTTCAGGAACACCTCGCCGTCCAGCACCTGCTTGCGCGCGGCTGGGTCGGTCGTGCCTCCTGTGTAGATCGAGCTCGGAGCGCTCACTGCGTCGACGGTCATGCGGTCGTCCTCTCAGGCGAAGATGTCGAGACCCGCGCCGACGCCGGCGTGGGGTGTGGTCTGGATGATGCGGGGAAGGTCAGGGGCTCGCTCGGCACCGGGGCGCTGTTCCGAGCGTCCGCGATTCGCGTCGCGGTCGCCGCCGCCCTGGTCTCCGGGAGCTCCCGCGCCCTGGCCGCCGCGGTCGCCGTTCGCATCCGCTGCGGAGCTCTGGCTGACGCTCAAGGTGGCGTGCGGCATCACTGCGGCCAGGTCCCGCCGCAGGTCGATGAGGATGCCGCGCAGGGCATCGCGTCCGGCATCCGTGGCACCGCTGAGCTCGACCTGCACTTCTCCGCTCGCGCTGATGTGAGCGCGCACGGTGACGGGTCCGAGGCTGTCCGGGTTCACGGTCATGGTGAGGTGGTGGGTGCCCATCGGTCGCTGCGCGACGCTCACGACCACCGGCGAGACCTGGGCGGCGACGGCGCGGCCCGCGGGCGCGGTCTCCGGGGTCGAGACGGGGGTCGCGGAGGTCACGGGGGTCTGAGGCGGAGCGACGGGCGCGGTACTCGGAGTGGGCTGGCCCGACGGTACGCGCTCGCCGGACTCGATCCGCGCGGAGGCCTCGTTCGAAGACGGGTCGGTCGCCGACGCATTCCCGGCTCCGGCGAATGCGGAGGACGACACCGCGAGGTCAGGCATGGGAGCCGGAGCAGGCCGTCCGGCGGACTCGCCCCGGGACTGCGCGCCGGGCGAGGGCTGGGCGCCGGGTGCGGCTGCGGCTGCGGCTGCGGCTGCGGCTGATTCTGAGGATGCGAGTGCCGGACCTGAGGATGCGGCGTCGCCATCCGCACCGTCGTCGACCGGCGCTGCGACCGCTGCGGCGATCGGGGCTGCGGCTGCGGCTGCGGCTGCGGCTGCGGCTGCGGCTGCGGCTGCGGGCACCGTCGCGCTCCCGGCCGCAGGCACGGGCTCGACCTCCTGCTGCACCGCGACGAGCGCCTGCGCCTGCGCCTGCGCCGGTTCCGTGGACGTCTCGACGCCTGCGACCGCTGCGACCAGCGAATCGTCGGGGCCGCCCTCGGGCTCATCCGAATCCGCCGTCGCCTGTGCGTCCGGCGCGACGGGACGCAGCTGGGCGGTGAGCTGAACCAGGGCGGTGGATGCGGCATCCCCTTCGAGCGAGGTGTCGGAGGCGGCATCCGGCCGACCCGCGACCTGAGCCGCGCCGCTCTCCTCCGCGCCATCGGGAGACCCGTCAGCGCCGACGAGCATCTGTCCTGCGGCGGTCAGCGCGTCTCCGAACCGCGATCCCGAGTCGCCGGCCGCGCGCCCTGCGGCGTCACCGTCGGTCGGGGTGCCGAGAGAGACAGCGAACAGGCTCACCGCGGTCATCCGAGCATCTCGATGAGCTTCTGCATCGACGCCGCTGATCCTGCCGACCGCGATGTGTTCGCCGAGAACAATGTCTGCAGAGCCGAGACGAGCTCGGCGTTCTTCGCGCTCGTCGCGGCGTCAGCGGAAGCGCCCGCTTCAGACACGGGCGTCGTCGTGTCGGCGGATGCGGCCGCCTTCGCCGCCTCGAGCACGCTCGAGAACGTCGCCGCGCTGGCCGCACTCGTCGCGCCTGCCTCAGCGGTCGACTCGGTCGCGGTCGCAGCCGCTGCCCGAGCCACCGGATCGAGTGACACGATCTGACTCTCGATCGCGTCGACGCGCGCGATCACGGATGCGAGGCCGCTCATGCGGCGCTCCCCTCTCGGCGTGAGGTGCGCACGACGGCGATCTCGTCGAGAGCCGTCTGCTCCGCGGCAAGCTCCGCCTTGGCGGATTCGACCCGGTGAGTGCTCTCGAGGCGCTCGAGACCCTTGAGCTCGCGGCGGGCATCGACATGGGCGGACTTCGCCTCCGACTCGGCGCCTCGCCGCAGGTCGACGAGTGCCTGCAGGTCGCTGAGAGTGCTGCGACCGGCCGACCGGGCAGCCGCCATGGCCATCAGTGCTCGGGGATCGTCGATCTGCGCGCTGATGTCGGCGAGGCTCGAGATCGCGCTCTGCTCGGCAGCCTCGGCCTGCGCACGCTCGGCGCTCGCGCGGGAGAGCCGCTCTGCGGCGACACGCTCCTGGGCGCCTCGCACCCGGAGAAGACCGGCCAGGGGGAAGGTCATGGGGTGAGTCCTCCGAAATCGGTGGTGAGGGCGGCGAGCTGCCGCCAGGAATCGTCGGATGCCGTCAGATCGTCCATCCGCTGCATGAGGAAACGCGAGATGGCGGCTTCATGCGTGAGCGCGGCATCCACCAGTGGATTCGCCCCCGGCCGATAGGCGCCGATGTCGATCAGGTCGTTCGCGCTGCGACGAGCGGCCAGCACACTCCGCAGGGTCACGGCGTCCTGCCTCTGCTCGGCGGTGGTGATCTTCGAGACGACCCGAGACACGGAGCCCAGCACGTCGACGGCCGGGAAGTGCCCGCGGATGGCCAGCGCTCGGTCGAGCACGACGTGTCCGTCGAGGATTCCCCTCGCGGCATCCGCGATCGGTTCGTTGTGGTCGTCGCCGTCGACGAGCACCGTGTAGAGACCCGTGATCGATCCGACCTGCCCTGTTCCTGCGCGCTCGAGCAGGCGGGCGAGAACCGAGAACGTCGACGGCGGGTAGCCGCGTGTGGCGGGCGGTTCGCCGGCGCTCAGACCGATCTCGCGCTGCGCCATCGCGACGCGGGTCAGCGAATCCATCATGAGCACGACGTCGAGACCGTCGTCCCGGAAACCCTCCGCGATACGCGTCGCGACGAAGGCGGACCGCAGTCGCGCCATGGCCGGCTGGTCTGACGTCGCGACCACCACGACCGAGCGGGCGAGTCCCTCAGGTCCCAGATCGTCTTCGAGGAACTCCCGTACCTCGCGGCCGCGCTCGCCCACGAGGGCTATGACGTTGACGTCGGCGGTCGAGCCCCTGGCGATCATCGACATGAGCGACGACTTTCCCACACCGGAACCGGCGAAGAGTCCGAGTCGCTGTCCTGTGCCCACCGGCGTCATGGTGTCGAGCACGCGAACGCCCAGGCCGAGCTGGCTGTCGATGCGCTGACGATCCATGACGCTCGGAGCGTCGTGGTCGAGAGACACGAGCGTCGTGGTCCGCTCGAGCGGCCCCTTGCCGTCGATGGGGCGACCGAGACCGTCCAGCACGCGCCCGAGCAGCGCCCGTCCGGTAGGCACCTGCAGCGGTGCTCCCCCGTGACGCACGCGGGCGCGGGCCGTGATGCCGTCGAGGCGGCCGAGTGGCATGCATCGCGCGGAGGCTCCGTCGACGGCGACGATCTCCGCATCGACCGATCGACCCTGCGCCGCATCGATGCGGATGCGGTCGCCGACGGCTGCATCGATGCCGAGCACCTCCACACCCAGCCCCCGCACGGCCTTCACGGTGCCGGAGCGCTCGGGACGCGCGGCTTCGAGGGTCCGCTGCCACGACCTCGTCGCGACGGTCACACGATCACCTCGCCGCCGAGCTCGTCACCGAGCTCATCAGCGCCACGCTGCGCAGACGCTGCGCGGGCGAGGGCCTCGGTGATCCTCGTGTCGACGGCGCCGTCCTCGATCTCGACGATCGCGCCTCCCGGGTCCACCGCATGCGAGCCGACGATGTCGATCCCCTGCAACGGATCGATCACCGGAGGGTCCGACCGGAGGGTCTGCAGGTCCTGCTCGCTGAACGACACGCGCGTCCATCGGTCGACAGGCATCTCCGCGATCGCGCGTCGCACCGCGTGGGCGGCCGATCGTGCAGGATCCGAGAGTTCGGCACCGAGGATGGTCGCGGTGAGCCCGACGGCGAGCTCTTCGATCCGCTCCGCCGTGAGCATGCTCAGTTCGTCGATCCGATGGCCCAGGAGTGCCTGCGCGGCCTCCAGTGCGCGGAGCGCCGAGCCTCGCTCGTGCAGGTACAGCTCCTGGAGCTCCTGCATCCGCTGCTGATGCGCGCGTTGCTGCCGCTCGGCCTCGTCGAGCGCGAGCCGGCGTCCCTCCGCGAATCCGTCGGCGTAGCCGCGGGTGCGTGCGCGATCGGACTCGCTGCGGATGTCGATCGGCGTCTCGCCCACGCGCGGCACCACCAGGGGTGTGAAGGCGGAATCGAGCACGGTGGACACCTCGGGATCAGATGACGAGGCCTGTCCGTGGCCCGAAGGGCGAGCTATCCGTGCTCCCTGTCGACTATCGCGACGATCTTCTGCGGCGGTAACCGCGTGCGCCGAATCAGTCGTGGTCACGGGTTCACTCGATGAGTTCATCCTCGTCCTCGCGTGAGATCGTGATCTCCTCCGCGGCTTCCAGCTCGCGGATGATGCGCACGATCTCGGCGCGGGCCTCGTCGACCTGGCGCATCCGCACAGGACCGAGCACACGCGTCTCCTCCGCCAGGTTCTCCTGGTTGCGCTCGGTCATGTTGCCCTTCACCTTGTCGGTGATCTGCTCATCCGCACCCTTCAGCGCCAAGGCGAGCATGCGCAGGTCGATACCGCGCAGCACCCGCTGGGCATCGCGATCCTCGAGGCGGGCGATGTCGGCGAAGGTCACCATGCGGCTTCGGATATCCTCGGCCAGGGCCAGGTCCCGCCCCTCCAGGCTCGCGAGCAGAGACTTCTCGAGAGCGGTGTCCGAGCGGTTGATGATCTCCACCAACGGCTGCACTCCCCCGATCGACTCGTGGTTGTCGCGCATGGCGAACACGCCGGTGCGCGAACGCAGCGAGTCCGCCACGATCGAGATCGCCTCCTGCGTGGCCGTGCCCATCGTGGCGATCGCCTGGGCGACGTCGGTGCGCAGCGGATCCTGCAGGGCCGCGAGAACCGCCGCCGCACGATCGGCGCGGAGGTTCGCCAGCACGACCGCGACCGTCGTCGGGAGCTCTCCTTCGATGATCGTGGCGAGCTGGGCAGGGTCGGCGGCGTTCAGGAAATCGAAGGAGACCGAGCCCTGGGACATCACCCGACCCACCATCCCGACGGCCTTCTCGCGCCCGAAGGCGGTCTCGAGCAGACCGGTGGCGAGCTCCTGTCCGCCACGAGACGGCACCGCGCCGCCGAGGGCGATGCGGCGGAACTCCCCGAGTGCACGCGCGGTCGAGGCGACATCCACACCGCCGAGCTGGGTGAGCTCAGCGGCCAGCATCTCGGAGCGCTCCTCACCGAGATGACGCAGCACCTCGGCGCTCGCGGCGCGGTCCATGTTCATCAGCACGATCGCGGCCTTGCGCAGGCCGCTCATCTCGGGGATCGGTGCGGCGACGATGTCGGCAGCGGTCGACACCTCGACCGTGTCTGCCTGGGCGTCCAGCACATCCGTGAGCAGACTCATACCCTCGCCTCATCCATCAGGTCGGCCAGGGCGCTGGCGATCGCGTCCGGTTCGCGCTTGGCGAGGTCGTCGATCTCGCGTCGCCGTCGCTCGACGAGCACCTTGTCGGGTTCCGGCTCGTCGTCCAGGTCGACCGTCGCCGACGGGAGCAGCTTCGTCGGTGCCGTCGGCACGATCGCATCGGCATCCTTCAGCCCGCGGAGCGACTTGAGCTTCTGCTCCTCGCTCTCGGTCACGGTGGCGAAGTACTCGATCGGACCTTCGTCGGTGTACAGCACGCGGCGCTTCATCCGACGACGCACGACCAGGAAGATGATCAGGATGATCATCGCGAGGAGTATCGAGCCCCCGATGATCGCCGACTTCAGCAGCTCCTGCTGGAACTGCGCATCACGCTCGGCCTCCGCAGCCGCGAGGGCGGTCTGCGCAGCCGTCGCGCCCGACTCGTTGAACTCGACGAACTCGACAGCGATCTCGTCGCCGCGCTCGAGGTCGATGCCGGCGGCCGATGCGACGAGCGATTCGATCTGGTTCGCGGTCACTCCCGTGACCGTCCCTCGGTTCAGTGCGATGCTGACCGTCTGCCTCGTGACCTCGCCGGCCGGAGTGATCGTCTTCTCGGTCGACTTGTTCACGGCGTTGCTGCGCGAGGTCTCCTCGAACTCGTAGGCACCGTTCCCGTCCGCACCGTTGGGCACCGCGATGTTGTCGGGGCCGAGCACTCCGGTGCCGCCGCCCTGGCCGCCGGTGTACGTCTCGGTCTTGGTCTGCTCCGACGCGCTGAGGTCGCCCTCCGGAGCGGAGTATGTCTCGTCCATGCGCTCGGATGTCGAGTTCGCGACGTCGGCCGACACCGTCACGGTCGCGTTGCCGGGGCCGACGATCGTCTCGAGCATCTTGTTGACCGATGCGGCGACCTTCGCCTCGTGCTCGGTGGCCTGCTTCGACGAGGATCCGGTGAGCCCCGTTCCGACGGCCGAGAGCACCCGTCCGTCCTGATCAGTGACCGCCACATCCTCGGGCGTCATGCCCGGCACCGCGGCACTGGTCAGGTGCACGATCGCCTCGATCTTCTCGTCGCTGAGAGTCGCCCCGCTCCGGGTCTTCACGAAGACGGATGCCGTGGGGCTCTGCCGCTCCGAGACGAAGACGCTCTCTTCGGGGATCGCCAGCTGCACCGATGCGGTGGAGATTCCCTCCATCGCGCCGATCGTGCCGGCCAGCTCCCCCTCGATCGCCCGCTTGTAGGTGACCGACTGCTGGAACTCGCTCGCGGTCACTCCCATCTCATCGAGAAGCGTGTATCCCTCGCTGGTGTCGCCGGGAAGACCGGCGGATGCCGCCGCGAGCCGCTGGGGGTACACCTGGTCGTCCGGGACGAGGATCGTCGCGCCGCCCTCGGTGAGTTCATATCCGACGCCGGCGGACTTCAGCTGCTCGACGACGGCCGACGCGTCACCCGCGCTCAGACCGGTGAACAGCGGGCTCATCTGCGGCCGGGTCAACCACGATCCCAGCGCGATGGCTCCCATGACGAGCAGCGCCACGCCGATGATCGCGATCGTGCGCTGGGCGAGCGAGAATCCTCCCACGACCTGCTTCGCGCGGTCGTAGTATCCCGTGAGCATCTTCGGCATCAGGCCTGCATCCTCATGATCTCGTTGAATGCCGACACGCTGCGATCACGGACGGCTACGACGAGGTCGAGCGTGACCGAGGCTCGGGTCGAGGCGATCATCGCCTGGTGGATGTCCTGCAGGTCGCCCGTGACGGCCTGGACCGCGAGCCCGTTCGATGTCGACTGCAGCTGCTGGAGGTTCTCGACGGCTCCCGTGAGCGAAGTCGCGAAGGCGCCGGCCGACGACGACCCGCCTGCGGCTTCGGGACCGGTCTCGAAGCTGAGGGGCGCGAGCGGGGTGACCCCTGCGGCGGAGACCGCCTCGACAGCGCCGCTCATCAGTTGCGTCCGATCTGCAGTGCGGCCTCGTACGTCGTCTTGGCGCGATCCACGACGGCGGCGTTCGCCTCGTACCCGCGCTGGGCGAGGATGAGCATGCTCATCTGGTCGCCGAGCTCGACATTCGGGTACTGCACGTACCCGTCCTCGTTCGCATAGGGATGCTCGGGGTCGTAGACGAGCTTGCCCTCGGCGTCCGACTCGACGACCCCCGCGACGTAGACGCCGGGGCTGTCGGTGCCCGCCTGCACCGTGACGAACTTCTCGCGGAAGGCCTCCTGGCCTGCGGGAGTGGCGGTGTTGACGTTGGCGATGTTGTCGCTGAGGGCGTCGAGCCACTTGCGGTGGGCGGTGAGGCCCGTGCCGGCGATGCCGATGGCGTCGAAGGTCATGCGGAGGCCTGGCCGATCGCCTTGGTGATCGATGCAGCCTGGCCGCCGATCGCCTGGCTGGCGAACTGGAATCGCAGCACCGTGTCGATGTTCGACAGCGTCTCGGTGTCGAGGTTGACGTTGTTGCCGTTCAGCCTGGTGGGTTCGAGCGACCGCTCCACCGTGGCGGCGACGGTTCCCGATCCGTTCTCGACAGCGGACCGCAGCTCATCCTCGAACTGGACGCGCTGGGACTGATAGTCGGGGGTGTTGACGTTGGCGATGTTCTCGGCGATCGAGCGTTGGCGCAACGCCAGGCCGTCGAGAGCGCTGATCAGCGCGGAGGAGGTGACGGATTCGAGCACGGGGGCACTCCGGATGTTGGTGGAGAGGCCGATCCTTGGCCAATCGTCGAGCGATCCGTGCTCTGTGTGGACTATCGCGACAGTGGGCGCGCGCCGTAACCGAGAGGACTCACCCCTCGACGTCGAGGTAGATGGGCACGTCCTGGCGTCCGCTGGGGACGCGGCGCAGCGCGGCGATCTCGCGCGCGACGTGGGCGCGCGATGCGGTCAGTCCGCCGATCATGAGCTGCTGTCGGGCGAGGACCGCCTCGGCGCGGGCCCTGAGCTCATCGGGTATCGGGCCGGAGGGCGGCTCGAAGGCCTGGGGGTCGAGCGCATCGTCCGCGGCGTCGAGCGCACGCTCGAACTGCTCGAGGACAGCGAGCCACTCGGTCAGATTGTCTGGCACGACTCGTCAGCCCAGAGCCGAGACGCGCGGCGCGGCCGCGGTCGTGATCTCGGCCGCCGCATGCCAGGCGTCACGCAGGGGCGACACGAGGTCGCGGCACTCCGCGGTCGCGGCACGGTCGCGCGAGATGTTCGCGGCGATCAGGCGACCGGTGAGGTAGGTGTACACGCCGCGCAGCTCCTCCGCGCCGTCCCAGACGTCGGTGAGCGAGCCATTGAGCTCGGACACGATCCACTGCGCGTGAGTGAGATGCGGGCCCGCGCCCGGCCAGTCCTCGGCATCCTGCGCCGATGCCGCACGGTCGATGTCGACCAGGAGCCGGTCATAGAGCAGGGTGAGCAGACGCTCAGGGGTGGCCGACGCCACCTGCTGCTCCAGATACTGCTGCTTGGCCCGGTCGAGGGAGGTGAGTGCCATGAGTGCGAGCTCCGATGCGGTGCGGTGTTCGAGAAGACGGGATCTTGGTGCCGGAGGGTCAGGAGTCCGACGACGACGAGAGACCTGCGAGCTGGCTGGTCAGCCACGACGACTGCGACTGCAGCTTCGAGAGCTGGACCTCCAGCTGCGCGTACGTGCGCTCGAGAGTGGCCTGGCGCTGCTCGAGACGGATGTCCCACCGCTCGACCTGGGTCTTGAGCGTCTTGACCTCGGCCTCCTGGCCGGTGATCCGCTGGGTGAGCAGACCGTCGTACTTGTCGGAATACTGCGTGGTCACGCCCTCCACACGACCGGCGATCGACGAGAACAGCTCCTGTGTCTTCTCCGGGTCCTCGGCCAGTGCCTTCGCGAACTTCTCGGCATCGAACGAGAGCACGCCCTTGTCGCTGATCGAGATGCCGATCGTCGAGGGCGAGACGCCGTCGACCGGATGCTGCATCGCGCTCGTGAGTGCACCGCGAAGATTTCGGACCGTGCTGTCGCCCGTGAAGACGCCCAGTGTGGTGGTCTCCCCGACCGCTCCGACCGTCGCCGTCGATCCTTTGTCGATGCGGGTCAGGAGTGCCGCGATCTCTTTGACGAACGCCTCAGCCGTCGTGGTCTGCTTCTTCGCATCCCGCGCCACGGTCACCGTCACGGGGTCGGCGCTCGCAGTCGTCACGGTGACCTCGATGCCTTCGCCCACACTGATCGTGTTGCTGGCGCTGTTCAGCGTCTGCTCGGCGGCCGTGCCGGCGAACAGACGGATGCGGGCGTCAGTGCCCTGAGTGATGATCGCGGCCCCCGGCTCGGCGCCGAGTTCCGTCGAGGTTCCGGCGGCGACATCGGCCGCCGTGCCGCGGTGCACGGTGAACGCACCGGCAGCCCCAGTGTCGATCGACGTCAGCTGGATACGCGAGAGAGGCTTGCCGTCGGCATCCGTCCCGGCCGGGACGACAGTGGCGCTCACTCCCGCCTTCGAGGCGTTGATCGCCTTGGCGAGGTCCTGCGGGCCTGTGCCCACCGGAGCCACTTCGACGGACTCGCCGTCGGCGCCGACGAGCGTGAACGTGCCACCCCATGCGGTGGATCCTCCTGCGGCGGTCACGACCGAATGTGCGGTGGCGACGGCATCGACGACGACCGCGGTCGAGAACGCGCTGGCCTTCGCGCCGGCTGTGACGGTGACGGTGTCCGATGAGGAGGACGCGGTGAACGAGGCCAGCGACGTCGCACCCGCAGCGGTCTTCGCCTTCGTGACGAGGTCCTGCAGCGTGGTGTTGAGCGACTGGAGGTTCGTGATGATCGAGTTGCGGTCCGTGATCTTGTTCGTGATCAGCGTCTTCGGGATCGCCGAGACATCCATCAGCGCCTTGATGAGCTCTTCGGTCTTGAGCCCTGATACGAGTCCGTCGAGTTTCATCCCGGTCGTCTTCCGTGCGGTGCGGTCAAAGGTGTCCTACAGGAAGGCGCCCGAGCGGAGGTGACTCCGCCCGGGCGCCTGGTGCGCCTCAGGCGCAGCGACTCAACGGAGAAGCTGCAGGACGCCCTGGCCCGACTGGTTCGCCTGCGCGAGCATGGCGGTGCCGGCCTGCTGCAGGATGTTCGAGGCGGTGTACTTGACCATCTCGGCGGCCATGTCGGTGTCCGCGATACGGCTCTTGGCTGCCGCGAGGTTCTCGGCCGAGACCTGCAGCGAGTTGATCGTCGACTCGAAGCGGTTCTGCACCGCACCGAGGCCGGCGCGAGCCGTCGAGACGCCGGTGATCTGCGTGTCGATCGTCGCGATCGACGCGAGAGCGGTGGCTGCGGAATCGACGGTCAGGCCGCTGATCGTCGCACCGAGGCCCGAGAAGTCGGTCAGGGTGACCGCGATCTGGTCCTCTGCGGCCTCCGAACCGGCACCGACCTGGAACGTCAGCGTGCTCGCGCTGTCGAGCAGCTTGATCCCGTTGAAGTTCGTGCTGGCCGCGACACGGGTGAGCTCGTTGCCGAGCGTGTTGATCTCGGTCTTGATGGCGTCACGCGAATCGGCGTTGTTCGAGTCGGAACCCGCCTGCACCGCGAGGTCGCGGACACGCTGCAGGATCGAGTGGACCTCGGTCAGGGCGCCTTCTGCGGTCTGGATGACCGAGATGCCGTCCTGGGCGTTGCGGGCTGCGACGTTGAGGCCGTTGACCTGCGAGCGCAGGCCCTCGGAGATGGCGAGGCCGGCGGCGTCATCGGCTGCGCGGTTGATGCGCAGACCGCTCGAGAGCTTCTCGAGCGACTTCGAGACGTCGTTCTGGTTGACGGACAGGTTGCGGTACGCGTTGAGCGCGCCGACGTTGGTTGCGATCTGAAGACCCATGAGTGTTCCTCCGTGGTTATGGGACTGAATGCCGGTCCATCCGTGGACCTGCACAACCGATATTCGCGACATGCGACGTCGGCGTAACCACCGATCGCGAAGATTCTGACGTCGCCTCAGATCGCGACGAGGAGCTCACCCGATCGCAGGCGCGTGTCGACGCGGGCGGGACCGAAGAGCGTCTCGAAGAACTCGGTCTTCGCCTTGGTGGAGCGGTCGCCAGTCGTGCCGCTCTCCCATGCCTCCATCGCCTCGCGCACGAGGGCGAGGCCTCGAGAGCGCAGCTTCGACACGTAGGCGTGGCTGACTGCGAGTTCCTCGGCGATGTCCTTGACCATGCGGTCCTCGAGGTAGATGCCGCGCACGACCTGCTGCATCGCCGCGGGAAGAGCATCGACCACGCGATTCACCATCGCACGTGTCTCGGACTGCTCGACCGCGTGTTCAGGGAGGATCACGCTGTCGGTGAGATCGACCGCCTGACGACCGGTCTCGACATCGAAGTGCTCGTCGAAGCTGATGGCGGTGCGCACCATCTGGTCGAGCTGCATCATCTCGGCGACGGCATCGACATCGAGGCCGGATTCCTTCGCGAGCTCGGCCAGGCTCGCCGTGCGCCCGGTGCGGGCCAGCACGGTCTCGCCGGCCACGCGAACTCGCTCGATCTTGTCGCGTCCGCGTTCGCCGGCGGGGTCTGCTCGTCGCATCTCCGAGAGCATCGCCCAGTTGATCTGACTGCTGGCGAAGGCTCCGAACGGGATGCCGCGAGATGCGTCGTACGTCATCGCCGCGCGGGCGAGGCCCAGTCGTGCGGCGGAGAGCAGATCGTCGAGATCGACATGCGTCGCTGATCGCGCCTTCTCGACTGCGAGAAAGGTGGCGAGCGGCATGTTGTCGCGCGCGAGTCGATCGGGTGTCACGGGTGCGTCGGCGACGATGCTGGAATCAGCAGAAAGAGCAGAATTACTCAGCAATGTGACTCCGAGGTTAGATCAACTGTTTTACGAGTGAAGCTAGCACGAAGTTCACGTTTATGAGTAAAAAAAGCACATAACGATCTCGCTCCGACCGCCCATAGAATCAGGGCGACACGCGTGCATCAGGCTTCGACATGTGCAGGACGACTGTGGCCGAGCGATCGGGTGGAATGAGTTCGACCGACGAAAGAAGACGAACATGGCTGTGATCTCCCGCGGGTTCGGTGCACGGCGCAGAGAGTCCGACGATCGACTCCCTCCCGGTCAGTACCTCACCGAAGACTTCCCCGTTCTCTCCGCAGGTCCCACCCCGCGCGTCTCCACAGACACGTGGGAGTTCGCGGTCGTCGGGCTCGACGGCATCCGCCGCACCTGGTCGTGGGAGCAGCTGCACGAATTCCCGATCGATGACATCAGCACCGACATCCACTGTGTGACCCGCTGGTCGAAGCTGGGCACGCGGTGGCGCGGCGTCTCGCTCGACCATCTGCTGCAGGATGCCGGCGGCGGCGACTTCACTCGGGTCTTCTCGTACGGCGGCTACACCACCAATGTTCCACGGGCGGACCTGTCGGGCGGCAAGGCCTGGATCGCATTCGAGTTCGAGGGCGAGCCGCTCGCCGCCGAGCACGGCGGACCCGCGCGCCTGCTCGTCCCCCATCTCTACTTCTGGAAGTCCGCGAAGTGGGTGCACGGACTGGACATGCTGGAGCACGACGAACCGGGGTTCTGGGAGCAGAACGGCTACAACATGCACGGCGATCCCTGGAAAGAGGAGCGGTACTGGTGACGACCTCATCACCGTGGCTGGTCGCTCGAGTCGTCGAGACCCGACCGGCGACGCCGCACGGTCGGGTTCTTCACCTTCGAGTCGCCGGCTGGCCGGGCAACCTCGCGGGGCAGCACGTCGATGTGCGCCTCACGGCCGAAGACGGCTACCAGGCCGTTCGCTCGTACTCCCTCGCCTCCTCAGGAGACTCCGAGATCCTCGAGCTCGCCGTCGACGAGCTCCCTGACGGGGAGGTCTCTCCCTACCTGGTCGAAGACGTGCTCCCCGGCGACGAGCTGGAAGTGCGCGGCCCCATCGGCGCCTACTTCGTGTGGACTCCCGAGCGTGCGGAGCCGGTGCAGCTCATCGCCGGCGGATCGGGCATCGTCCCGCTCGTCGCGATGGCGCGGGTGCACGCTCTCGCCGCAGGCACCGTGCCGATGCGGCTGCTGTATTCGGTCCGCTCGCAGGACGACGCGTTCTACGCCGATGAGCTGACCGGCCTCGAACGCGATGCCTTCACCGTCGATTGGGCCTACACCCGTTCCGCACCGCCGGGCGTCCTCCGCCCGGCGGGACGAGTGGATGCGGCGACGATCGCCGCATCCACGATTCCCGCGGCCGAGCGTCCGTCGGTGTACGTGTGCGGACCGACCGGCTTCGTCGAGGCCGTCGCCGACCTGCTCGTCGCGGCAGGGCACTCCCCCGACCTCATCCGCACTGAACGCTTCGGAGGTGCCTGATGAACACCACCCACCCGGGTCATCACCACAGGGTCGACGGCAACGCCGCCGGAGGCCTCCTGCTCGAGATCTTCGGCAGAGACATGACGGCCGCACGCGCGACGTGCCGACACTGCGCGCATGAGGCAGCGCTGGCCGATGCCGTCGCCGAGCTCGACGACGCCGGAGTGATCCTTCTCTGCCGCGGATGCCGCCACACGCTCCTCACTTACCTGCGCGCTGAGAACGAGCGGACGCTCACCATCGGCGGACTCACGCGACTACGGTGGCCCGACGTCGACGGTCAGAGCTCCACGGGCGGAGCGGGCTCGGAGTCCGCAGCCTCGGGGTGACGTGCGAGGTTGACGATCGCGGCGATGAGGCCGCCCCAGATCGTCACCATCGCGATGATCATCATGACGATCGCTGTCGTGGTCATGCGCCCGCTCCCTTCTCCGTCGCGCCCGGTTCCGGGGTCGTGATCAGCGGGATCGACGACGTCTCGGCATCCGGTTCATAGTCTTCCTCGGTGAGGAACTCGTCGTACTCGGGGTCGTCCTTCGCATGCGAGCGGCCGCTCCAGGGCAGCGCCGACAGCAGCAGTGCGATCGCGACGAGCGCGATGACCATGCCCCATCCGAAGACGGCGAGGAACCACCCGGGGTAGCCGCCGTACGGTTCGGAGATCTTCGAGATCAGCTCGGTGACGAGCAGGTAACCGAGCACCAGCGGCGCGAGCGCGCCGACGAGCAGCATCCAGACCCGGCCGACACGGAAGCTCGACCGTCGATCGAGATGCTCGACGAGCGCGGGCAGCTTGTGCAGCAGCCAGGCGACGACGACCACCGCGACGAGCGCGACCGCCATGATGCCGAAGGCGTTGACGAACGCATCCGCCGTGTCGAGCACCGACAGAGCCGTGGTCGTCGAGAACAGCGCCATCGAGACGATCGCGAGCGGGATCGAGACCGTCAGGGTCGTGCGGATGCGAGCCCAGCCGAGCTTGTCCTGCAGAGCGGCGACGATCACCTCGAGGATCGAGATGAGCGAGGTGACACCCGCGAACACCAGCGCCCCGAAGAAGAGGACCCCGATGATCGAGCCGCCCGCCGCCTGAGAGACGATCGTCGGGAAGGCGATGAACGCCAGACCGATGCCCGACGACGCCACCCCTGCCACCTCGGCGCCCTGCGCCTGCGCCATGAAGCCGAGGGCTGCGAACACGCCGATCCCGGCGAGGATCTCGAACCCGGAGTTCGCGAACGCGACGACCAGACCGGAACCGGTGAGGTCGGTCTTGCGCTTGAGGTACGACGAATAGGTCACCATGATGCCGAAGGCGACCGACAGCGAGAAGAAGATGTGGCCGTAGGCCGAGGCCCAGACGGCGGGGTCTGCCAGCGCTTCCCAGTTCGGCGTGAAGAAGGCGTTGAGTCCGTCCATCGCGCCGGGCAGGAACAGCGACTGCACGACGAGGATCGCGAACATCACCGTCAGCAGGGGCATCAGGATCATGTTCGCCCGGCCGATGCCGCGCTTCACTCCGAGCGCCATGATCACGATGACGATCAGCCAGACCACCACGAGCGGGATGCCGACCTGCGGCACGAACTCGGTCGAGATGCCCGTCTCAGCGACGTCCGCCGAGCGCAGGAAGTCGATGAAGAAGAAGTCGTTCTCGTTGCCGGGGCCCCACGTCAGCTGCGCCGAGAACCAGGTGTACATCGCCGCCCACGCGATGATCACCGCGTAGTAGACCGCGATGACCACGCAGATGAGCACCTGCCACCATCCGAGCGGCTCGGCCCTGCGGTGCATCCGTCGGAAGGCCAGCGGAGCGGATCCGCGGAATCGGTGTCCGATGGCGTAGTCGAAGAAGAGCAGCGGGATGCCCGCGGTCAGCAGAGCGCACAGGTACGGGATGAGGAACGCACCGCCTCCGCCCTCATACGCCACGTACGGGAAGCGCCAGATGTTGCCCAACCCGACGGCCGAGCCGATCGCCGAGAGGATGAAGACGTTGCGCGAGCCGAATGCCTCGCGTTTCGGGGTCTGCGTCGTTGCGGTGGCCATGCGCATGAGGATACCCGGGTCCGGATGCGGCGACATCGCGCACGTCGTGAGTGGCGGAGCCCCGGAGCGGCTACACGGGCAGCTGCTCGTCAGGAAGGCTTGCGAGGAAGCCCGCGGACGGCGCGAAGAATGTGCCTCCGGTCGTCGCAGTCGAGAAGTCCAGAAGCCTGTCGTAGGCCCCTGGCGGGTCGCCGATGAACATTTTCTCGAGCATCTTCTCGATGACCCACAGGTACCGCGAGTAGCCGATGAAGTAGGTGCCGAACAACGACGATCCCGGGCTTCCGAACGGCATGTTGTCGCGCAGGATGTCGTGCTCGACCCCGTCCACGACGATGGTGGCGAGGGTCTTGTGCGATTTCTGACCGACCTCGGCGTCGTCCAACTCGATGTTGTCCGCCTTCCTGCGACCGATGATGGCCTCCTGCTGCTCGGTCGTCAGCGACTGCCACTGGCCGAGATCGTGCATGTACTTCTGGACCACGACGTAACTGCCCGCGACGTTGTCGCCGTCCTCCGCCCCCACGAGAGTCGAATCGGCGACGGCGTTCCCGACCGGATTCGCGGTGCCGTCGACGAAGCCGAGCAGGTCACGGACATCGAAGTAGCGGAAGCCCGTGGTCTCGTCGATCACGGCCACGGCGTCGCCGAGCGCGTCGAGCAGCTGGCGCTCGAACTCGAAGACGAGGTCCCGACGGTTCGCGCGGATGTGGAAGAGCAGGTCGCCTGGTGTGCTCGGCGCGGTGTGCACGTCGCCTACAACCGTCGCGAACGGGTGCAGCTCCGCAGGAGCCTTGCGGGCCGTGAGTCTCGGCCAGAGCGAGGATCCGATGCCCACGGTGCACGACAGCAGCGCGTCGAGGTCGCGGAACCCGACGTTCTTCACGATGTCGTCGATACCGCTGATGACATCTCGCACCGTGTCGGCCGCGTCCGTGCCCTCGACGACCTTCAGCACCAGGAAGGTCGCGCTGGAGGTCAGGGGGGCGTCGACTTTCTGCGACTCGATGGGGACGCGCCGGGAAGGAGAGGTGCTCATCTTCTCGAACCTAGAGGAGCATCGCCGCCCGCGCTTCGACGACTGTCGGAGGAACAGACCGGGATCGGCGGGCACCCTTGAGTACGAGGAGAAAGAGGGACATCATGACCTCGACAGCACTCCGACGACAGGAGAACCGCCCATGAGCGAGGCCAGCGACTTCATCCGCGCGGATGTCCCCCCATCCGGTCCTGGGTGCGTGGACTGCGAGGAGATCGGCTCCTGGTGGCTGCACCTGCGTCGGTGCGCCTTCTGCGGGCACATCGGATGCTGCGACGACTCCCTGCACAAGCACGCCACGAAGCACGCGCACACCACCGGTCATCGGGTGATCCAGAGCTTCGAGCCCGGAGAGGACTGGTTCTGGGACTTCGACACCGAAACCGCCTTCGACGGCCCAGCCCTCGCTCCCCCGCACAGCCACCCGCTGTCGCAGACCACCCCCGGACCCGCTGAGCGGGTACCGGCGGATTGGGAAGAACAGCTCGCCGGGAACGCATGATCGCCCCCGCGGACGACAAACAGCCTCTCCGCGTCGTCGCGGATGCCGACGGCCCGGATGCCTACGCCCTCCGCGACTATCTGACCCGCAGCGAGGTCCCCTTCCTCTCGATCGTGGTGCCCGCCGGATCCTCGTCTGCGGCGGGTGTCGACCTCGTCGGCAGGGCTCTCCCTCTGGTGGTCCTGTCGGACGGCGCCATCCTCGAGGATCCGACCCCTGAGCAGGTCGCCTCGGCTCTGGGCTGGGTCAATCCGCCGTCCCGGTCGACGTACGACCTGATCATCCACGGCGCGGGTCCTGCAGGACTCTCGGCTGCGGTCTACGCGGCGTCGGAGGGTCTCTCCGTCGCCGTCATCGAACGCGACGCCGTGGGCGGACAAGCGGGCTTCAGCAGCCTCATCGAGAACTACCTCGGCTTTCCCGGCGGGATCTCCGGGGCTGAGCTCGCCGAACGTGCACGCCGGCAGGCGGTCTCGTTCGGTGCCGACCTCGTGCTCATGCGTCACGGGGTCGACCGCACGTTCACGGACCACGACGTGCGGGCCCGACTGGCCGACGGATCCGAGATCCACGCGCACGCCGCCCTGTGCGCGACGGGGGTGCAGTGGCGCCGACTCGACCTGCCTCGAGCGCACGATCTCGAGGGCGCGGGCGTCTACTACGGCGCCGGCACCAGCGAGGCCTCCGCCTGCATCGGTCTTCACGTCTACGTGGTCGGCGGCGCGAACTCCGCCGGGCAGGCCGCGATGAATCTGGCCGCGCACGCCGCGCACGTCACGGTGCTCGTGCGCGGGCCGTCGCTCTCCTCGACCATGTCGGCGTACCTGCTCAACCGGCTCGCCGTGCAGCCGAACGTCACCATCCTCGTGAACACCCGGGTCGTCGACGTCGACGGCACCGACCACCTGCAGGAGATCACCCTCGATCAGGCGGGAACGGCCACCCGGGTTCCGGCGACGCATCTCTTCGTCTGCATCGGAGGTGCGCCCAACACCGCGTGGGCGGAGACCACCGACGTGCGGCTCGATGCGCGCGGTTTCCTGCTCACCGGCATCGACCTCTCCGCCGGCGACCTGGATCGATGGCCCCTGGAGCGCGCGCCCCACTATCTGGAGACGTCGGTGCCCGGGGTCTTCGCCGCTGGCGACGTCCGCGCCAACTCCGTCAAGCGCGTCGCATCGGCCGTGGGCGAGGGCGCGATGGCGGTCACCCTCATCCACCGCTACCTCGCCGACATCGCGCCGCTCTGATCAGCGCAGCGGCGTGATGCCCTGGGCCCCTCGGGGGAACGTCGCAAGCACGGCGGGGTCGATGTTGAGGTGTGCGGAGACGAGCTGCGGTGGCACGTGCGCGAGCCAGTTCGTTAGCGAGATCTCCTCGTACCTGTCGGTGCGGAACACCTCGAGGAACTGCAGCACGTCGTCACCGGTGTTCTCGATGTAGTGTCCGAGGTTCTTGCGCACCACGCCCACGTCGCCGGCGCGGAAGTCGGTCGTGTTCGCGTGCGGACCCGTGTTGAAGACGGTCATCCGGGCGGATCCGCGCAGGTAGTACTGCCACTCGTCGGCGTTGGGGTGCCAGTGCAGCTCGCGCATCGAGCCCGGCTCGACGGTCACGAGTGCGGCGGCGACCGTGCTCGAGTATGCGTAGTTCGTCGAGTCGGCGATCTGGATGCTGCCGCCCGTGTTCTGGTAGAGCGGCTTCGAGCGCGACAGTCGGAAGATGACCGGCTCTATGCCCCACTCCACACCCGCGGCGGCCTGGTCGACGTCGAGCGCCGGCGGCTCCTCGCCCGGGAAGATCCAGAGGTTGTGCAGCGGGATGTCGGAGAACACCTCCTGGGCGACGCCGAAGTTCTTCGCGAGAACCTCGGGCGGGGTGTGCGCGAACCAGTCCGTCAGCAGCAGAGTGTTCGACTCGGACTGGTCGCCGTCGTCGAACGCGAGCACGAACTCCGCGCCGTCGGGGCCGAGGCCCTGCAGGGAGTGCGGGGTGCCCGCGGGGAAGAGCCACAGATCACCCTCCTCCACATCCTCCACCGCGGGGAGACCCGACCGGCTGAGCGTCGTGACGCGTGCCTTGCCCCTCGTCATCACCGCCCATTCGGCGGTCTGGTGCCAATGCAGCTCACGGATCCCGCCGGGCTCGAGGTACATGTTGACGCCCGCGATCTCGTCTGAGATGTGGAAGTCCTGCTTCGTGAGCTCCCGCGCCCAGCCGCCGCGCTGCACGCGGCGGGGTGAGATGTTGAACGAGGACCAGAAGAACGGCTGCGTGCTGATGTCGGTCGCCGGCGCATGCATCTGATTCGGGAACTGCGACTCGATCGCCTCGTTCTGCGGGCCGGTCATCATGTTGCTCTGCGGGCGGTCGGCGATGTTGATCTCACCCTCCTGCGGCAGATCGGGGTCGCCCAGCGACGGGATCTCGGGGTGAGTGGTGGGGTTGTCGTCACGTTCCATGCGGGATGCTCCGTCTCTTGTCGCGGGTGCGGCGCTTCTCGACGCCGCGGTGGTGAGGCAGGGGGATGGCGAGCAGGTGCGTCACCTCGAGCTCCTGGGTGCTCATCGCGCGCGCACGGGCGATCTGCTGGGCGTCGAAGTCGGTGGTGCGACCTTCGTGTTGACTCACGTGCTCGCGCCACGAGCCGACGGAGTACACCTCGATGACCGACCCCGGGTCGTCGGCGTCGACGTACACCTGCCACCCCCGCGCCCCCGTCCGCAGACGGGTCTGCTGCACGCCGGTCATCGTGTCGAGGAACTCCTGTCTCCGCTCGACCGGAATGCGATACCGGATGACCACCAGAACGGGCGCGTCGTCAGCACCGTCCGGGCGGGGCCGGTCCTCGACCCCCGGCACCTCCACGATGCCGCGGCCGATGCCGCTCGTCGCCGGCATGGGCCACACGAGCAGGGAGAGTCCGCCCAGGCCGCAGAGGATCCCGGCCCCGATGACCACGAGCCCGGGATCCCACACGGACGCGAGCACGCCCGCGCCCGCAGACCCGGCGGCCGTGCAGCCGAAGAGGACGAGCTGGTAGAACGACAGGCCGCGCGTACGCACCCAGACGGGCAGGAACGCCTGCACCGTGCCGTTGATGGTCGCGATGACCCCGATCCAGGCGAGACCGGTGGCCACGAGCGCCGGAAAGGTGATCCACAGGGTCGGCGAGGTCACGAGAATCACGAGTCCTGCCCCGAAGACCACGGACGAGACCAGCACCACACCGTTGACCGCTGCGACGCGACGCGCCCACGGGAGCACGAACGCACCGACGATCGATCCTGCTCCCAGCGCTGCCAGCAGAAGGCCGTAGCCACTCGCAGAGAACCCGAGCGAGTTCTTGGCGATGGTCGGCAGCAGCGCCCAGAGCGCGTTCGCCGGTATCAGGAAGACGGCGAGCCGCAGCAGGATGCGGCGGACGATCCGCGAGTGGCGGATGTAGCGGATGCCGGCCCGCGTCGCATCGACGAAGGGCTCGGGCCGAGCCACCGGCGGACTGTAGGTCTTCCAGAAGAGCAGCACGCCCAGGAACACCAGGAAGGAGAGCGCGTTGAGGAGGAAGACCGCTGCGACCCCGAACTGCGCGACGACGAGGCCCGCGATCGCCGGTCCCACCGCGCGCGCGATGTTCACGCCGATCGACGACAGGCTCGCCGCGTCGATGAGGAGCTTCGGCGGCACGATGTCGGGCACCAGCGCTTGGAAGGCCGGGAGCTGGATGGCCGAGACCGTCCCCAGCACGAACGTCGACGCCAGCAGGATGGTCGTGGTCGTCTGGCCGACCGCGGTCAGATACGTGAGACCCAGCACGACGGCGAGTTGGACCGTCTGCGACCAGAGAAGGACGCGTCGACGGTTGAGGAACTCGCCGATGACGCCGGCCGGGATCGCGAACAGGAGCACGGGCGCTGCCGATGCCGTCTGCACGAGCGCGACGAGCAGCGGCGAGCTGTCGTCCTGCACCAGGAGCCATTGAGCGCCGACGGTCTGCATCCAGCTGCCGATGTTGCTGACGATCGATGCCAGCCACACCAGGCGGAAGATCGGGACGGCGAGCGGCGCGAACCCCGCCGTCCAACCGGGGCGGGCGTCGACAGCACTCCCCTGCTGCTCAGCCACGGGTCTCGATCTCGTCGAGGATGCTGTCGATGAACCGCACGATCTCCGCGGCGTGCGTCTGCGTGACCAGGTGCGGTGCGTCCAGCTCCCTCACCGCTCGACATCCCGCTCGCCGATATCCGAAGCGCTGGAGGTGCGGGCTGATGAGACGGTCGTGGGTCGCCACGACGCCCCAGCTCGGCGTCACGCTCCAGCCCGTGCCGGACGCCCGCTCGGCGAACACGGAGTCGGAGATCGGGCGCTGTGAGACCGCGAGGACTCCCGATTCGTCGGCGGGAAGGCCCTGCGCGAGAAGGCGCACGAATTGGTCGGGTGCGACGGTCAGCTCCGTTCGCCGTGCGCCGTCTTCACCCGGGAACACGGTGGCCACGAGATGCGCGGATGCCTCTTCCGGCGCGAAGAGGTCTCGCATCTCGGCGATGCTCTCGCCCCGTTCCAGCGCATAGCCCGCGATGAAGAGCAGCCCTGAGACGTTCGCCGCCTCACCGACGACCGTGATGACGGCCGCGCCATACCCGTGTCCGACGAGCAGCACCTCTCCGTCGACGTGCTCGACGATCGTGCGGATGTAGTCGCAGTCGCCGCGGAAGCTGCGGCCGGTCACCGGAGGAGCGAGCACCCGGTGTCCGCCGTCTAGCAGGCGGAGCACGACCGGCCACCAACCGGATGCGTCGAGGAAGGCTCCGTGTACGAGGACGACCGTGCTGCTGCTCATCATCGCGTCACCTCGTGTCCCTTCGTCCGCTGAATACGAATCTATGAACCGTCAGACTCACGACCATGCGACAGGAGTCGAAGACGGTCGTTCCTCACTTCTGCCTGCTTTCCGCCTGGTGCGGCTGCTCGGAAGACGCTTCTATGGGGCGTACTCGAGTTCGGTGGATGTGACGTCCGCATCCATCGACGCAGAGCGACACGGTGAGCCCATCCCCCGCACAGGAGCGACCCATGACGATCAGCGATACGACGACTCCCGCAGCCTCGACGGCGCTGTCGGAGATCGCCCTCCAACTCGCAGCATCCCTGCACCGCCGAGTGGTCGTGCACGAGTTCGGTCCGGCGGCGTCCGACGGCGGGCTGTCCGCATCACCTCAGGCATCCGCCTCGCTCCTCTCCGTTCCGGTGCATGACGACGGTGTCCCGGTCGCCGTCATCGAGATCGACCTCGGAGATGGGCCGCAGCTCACGGCGAGCGAGTTCGAGGCGATCGATGCGGCCGTCGCCCTCACCCGTATCGCCCTGCGCAGGGCCTCTGGCTCGTCGCGTGTCGATCGAGAGTCGATCCTGGTCGATCTGCTGCACGCCGACGAGTCCGTGCGTCGCGGCGCCTTCGCGCACGCCGTCCAGCAGCGGTGGCTCCGGCCGGGCCCCGGCACGGTCGCTCGAGCCGTCCTCATCGATGCGACGGTGAGCGATGTCGACCGCATCGCCTTCGGACGCCACCTGACGCACCTCCGGCCCGTGCCGGCTCATTTCATCGGGCTGGAGCGCGGTGTCGTCCTGCTCGTGGGACAGCCGTCCGACAACGGCCTCACCGACCTCCTCCTCGACGAGGCGGCGAGACGCGGCATCCGCATTCTCGGAATCGGCACCGCGTCCCCTGCGCAGGGCGCGTCGGACCTGCGCAGCGCCGCCGATGAGGCCGTCATCGCCGCCTCTCTCGCGGCCGCCCTCCCGCAGTTCCACCCCTCGGTCGACTCGAGCGCTCTCGGCGGATGGCGGCTGCTCGCCTCGGCGTCAGCCGATCCGGCAGCACTCCGGATCATCTCGCCCGCCGCGCATGCGCTCTACTCCCAACGAGACGACAGCCAGCGGGTGACCGTCGAGACGTATCTCGACGTGGGTGCGAACGTCGTCGCGGCATGCCGCATCCTGTTCGTCCATCGGACTACGCTCTACTACCGGCTCGAGCGTCTGCCCGAGGTGGTCAGAGAGGCGCTCGACGACGGCGTCGCGCGCAGCACTCTCCATCTTGCGTTGAAGCTCATCAGGCTCTGGGAGTCGACCGGCCGCCTGTGACCGCGGGACCCCGCCGGACGATCACGCTGAATCGCCCTCTGAACCGGGTGCGCAAGACGTGCCGATGAGCGACACCTCCCGGCGCACTCTGTCGAAGATGAACGCCTCGCTGCTCCCCGGCCCCAGCATGGCCAGAGCCTCATCCGCCTCGGCGATCGCAGCCTCGCCGTCGCCCGCGTGGATCAGCGCACGGATGTGTCGGCGCATCATCAGCAGCACACGGGTGTCGTCCTTGAGCGATCGTGCGATCTCGATGCCCAGCGCGCCGACTCGGACCGCGTCCTCGTGTCGTCCGACGGCGACATAGGCGTCGACGAGGTCGAGGCACGCCGCGAACTGCGTGACGATGCTGGTCAGACTGTCCGTGGTCTCGGCGGATCGGACGCGCGCGAGCGTCGCCTCCGTCTCGGGGATCGACTCGAGGTACTTGCCGCGTCGGGCCTTGACCATCGACGAGAGCACCTGCGCGTTCTCCGCCCCTGTCGTCTCCTGAGCCGCGCGAAAGGCGACCATGGCGGCCGCGGCCGCCTCGTCGGCCTCGACGAGACGATCCAGCGTCCAGCTCGCCCACCCGATGTAGTAGTGCGCCCAGCCCTGCTGCGCGGCATCACCCGCGCGGGTGGCCGCCTCCAGCGCGGCATGCCCGGTGAGCACCGCGTGCGCCCGGTCACCGACCTCGACGATCTCCGCCCACGCGACGTACCCCAGCTGCGCGGCTTCTGCTCTCGGGTCGCCCAGCCTCTTCGCCGCCGCAGCCGCGAGAGAGAAGAATCGATGCCAGTGTCCCCACGTGATCCAGATGTCGGAGTACCAGTGCAGCGCATCCGCGACGTCGCAGACCATCGCGTCCTCGCCGAGCTCCGCTGCCTCCGCATACGCCGGCCACCAGTGCTCGACCTCCTCGCGGATCCACACCGCGGCGGCCTCGGCATCGATGAAGCTGCGGCCGTTGCGTGAGACTGCGCTCGCATCCCTTCCCGGTTCGTACCAGGCGCCGGCGCGCTCCAGACTCCCCAGCAGCCACGCGCGGATATGGGCGTGGCGCCGTGCGATCTCATCGGATCCGACAGCATCGCGCAGCTTGCCCAGCCCGAAGAGACGCATCAGGTCGTGCAGACGGTAGCGGTCGCCACCGCGCGCCTCGAGCATTCCCAGGTCCGTGAGGTCGTCCAGCCGTCGCTCCACCTCGGCCACATCTGACGATCGCACGGCAGCCGCGGCGAGATGGGCCCCGAAGGTGCGACCGTCGATGAGCGAGATCCACCGGAACAGCGCGGCAGTGCGCGGGTCCAGCTCCTCGTAGGAGAGAGAGATGGCCGCTTCCACGGCCAGGTCACCGGCGACGAGCATGCGCAGCCTGTCCTCCGACGTGCGCAGGCGGCTCAGGAGATCGGGGGCCGTCCATGAGGGGCGACTGGCGATGCGGTTGCCGACCACTCGAAGCGCGAGGGGCACGTCGTCGCACAGGGCCGCGATCTCACTCAGCGCATCCAGATCGGAGGCATCGTCATGCGGGATGAGACGACCGAGAAACGCGATGCTCTCGTCCCGCTGCAGGGGCCCGAGCCGCAGGCGCCGCACCCCTTCGAGGCCTGCGAGACTGCGGCGCGACGTCACGACCACGACATCCCCCGCGCAGATCGACAGGATCGGACGGACTTGCGCCTCGTTCGCGACGTTGTCGAGCAGCACCTGGACGGGAGCCTCTGCGACCGCTGCCCGCCATTCCGTTCGCGCCGTCGCCAGATCAGCAGGCGGCTTCTGCTCCGCTCCGGGGAGCTGCCGCAGCATGGCGGTGACCACCTGGAGCGGTGTCAGCGGAGACGAGCTGAAGCCGTCCAGCCCCACGAAGACCAGCGGACGGCGGTCGGCCTCTCCTCCACGCGACAGGATCTCGACGGCGCCGGTCGTCTTGCCGATTCCCGGCGCGCCGCTGATGACCAGCGCCGGTCGCTGCCGATCTGCGGGCGGAGGGCCGTGCAGGATGCGAAGTGCTTCATCGATCTCGGCCTGCCGGCCCGAGAAGTCGAACACCCGGTGCGGGGCTATGGCCCCCGCGGGCTCTGTCGCGACGGCGGCACGGGGCCGGGCACGCGCAGCGCGGAGGAACGCATGCTGATCGGCCACATCGAGTCCGAGTCCGTCGGCGAGCGCATCGACGGTGCGCCGTTGCGGCGAGGCGCTCGCTCCGCGTTCGAGGTCGCCGATCGTGCGCACGCTCACCCCGGATCGAGACGCGAGCGCTTCGAGAGTCAGGTTCTGGCCCACGCGCAACGAGCGCAGCATCAGCCCGAAGGGTGAGGGTTGTGTCACGACGTCCGCCTTTCGCTGATCTCAGCTTGGCAGGTCTCGTCGGCGGGATGATGGCGCGCCGGTTACGGGGCGGTTTCGTCGGGACCGGACACTGCACGTCCGGCCCTCGCGCCGGGCTCCTGACCGACGAGCGCGCGACGCATGACGACCGCCGCCGAGACGGTCGCGACCGACACGATCGAGATGAAGACGAGGAGCACCGTGGTCTGCGATGCGAACGTGAGGATCACTCCGATCGCGAGCACCGGAAGCGCGAGGCCGCAGTAGGCGATGAGGAAGACCAGCGCGAGCGTCTCCCCCCGTCGTCCCGGCTCGGCGAGACCCGCGGCCGTCGCGACCGACGACTTGAACAGCAGCCCGACGCCGACGCCTGCGACGACGCCTCCGAAGAGGAACACCGCGAGCGACGGCACCAGCGTTCCTGCGGCGACGGCGACGAGCCCGCATGCGCAGCAGACGGCCGCGACCGTCAGCTGGATGCGCAGCGGCACCCGAGCGAGAGCCACCTGGCCGGTTGCCGCGGCAGCGAACACCGAGCACGCGGTGATCCCGGCGAGAAGGTGGTCATGCTCGCCGAACGTGCTGATGAGGATGGTGGGCGCGAGAGAGGTGAACAGGCCGAACAGGGCGAATCCGGCGAATGCTCCGAAGCCCGCGGCGATGAATGCCGCCCTCGATCGCGGCGGTGCGGCGATGCGTTGCGGCCTGTACCGTCTCAGCTCGCCGGGTGGTGTCACCGTCTCCGGGACACCGGACACCGCGATGGCGGCCGCGATGAGCACCACGAGGAAGACCGCGTGCGGCAGCACCAGCGGCGCGGGCAGGAACTCGGCGAACAGACCGCCGATCAGCGGTCCGAGCGCCAGTCCGCCGAGATTGGCGGCACCCGCCACGGATGCGGCCACGATCGCGTTCTCGCTGGGGCGCGCCTGGGCCCGCAGCTCACCCAGATGCGCGGTGGCGGTGGCGGTGAGGATGCCGACGCTCGCGCCGTTCACCAGCCTCGCGGCGAGCAGTCCCGGCACCTCGTGCCATGCGAGGAACAGGACGGCGCTGAGAGCCGCGATGAGGATCGCGATCACCAGCATCCGCCGTCGCCCCATCCAGTCGCTGACATGCCCGAGCAGGAAGAGGCTGAGCACGACGCCGACGGCGAAGGCCGCGAAGATCAGGGTGATCACCGAGACCGGGAACCCGTCGACCTCCTGGAACAGCGGGTACAGAGGGGTCGGCACGGTCGCGTACGCCATCACGAGCAGGAAGGCGGAGGCGACCACCCAGAATCCCGCCCCGTGCGAGATCCGGGAGTTCGACATGGTCGAGACGCTATCGATGCGGCCTCGACGCCGCACCGGACAGATGTCGAAAACGGCGGGGACGGATTCTGGACAGATGTCGAGCGCGCCGTGAGGACGGGCGGGTTAGCGTGGTCGCGCTCCCACGATGCAGAGGTGGGGCGATCGACAGTCGTCCGGCATTGTCCGGCACGACGGAACCTGGAGGCTGATCATGGCGTTCGTGACCACGGATGATGGCGCAGAGATCTACTACAAGGACTGGGGCAGCCCCGACGCGCAGCCCATCATGTTCCACCACGGCTGGCCGCTCTCGTCGGACGACTGGGACGCTCAGATGCTGTACTTCCTCGGCAAGGGCTACCGCGTCATCGCCAGCGACCGTCGCGGTCACGGGCGGTCATCTCAGATCGGCACCGGCCACGACATGGATCACTACGCGAGCGATGCCTCGGCGGTCGTCGAGCACCTCGACCTTCGCAACGCGATCCACATCGGTCACTCGACGGGCGGCGGCCAGGTCGCACGCTACGTCGCCCAGTACGGGCAGCCCCAGGGCCGCGTCGCCAAGGCCGTGCTCGTGTCGTCCGTGCCCCCGCTGATGGTGCAGACCGATGCCAACCCGGAGGGCACGCCGATCACGGTTTTCGACGGCTTCCGCGAGGCTCTGGCGGCGAACCGTGCCGAGTTCTTCCAGGTGGTCGCCGCAGGACCCTTCTACGGGTTCAACCGCGATGGCGTCACGCTGTCGCAGCCGGTCGTCGACAACTGGTGGCGCCAGGGCATGACGGGCAGCGCCCTCGCCCATTACGAGGGGATCAAGGCCTTCTCCGAGACCGACCAGACCGAGGACCTCAAGGCGATCACCGTGCCCGTTCTCGTCATCCAGGGCGACGACGACCAGGTGGTGCCGTACAAGGACGCTTCGGTGAAGCAGGCCGAGCTCCTGAGCGACTCGACTCTGAAGATCTACAGCGGGTTCCCCCACGGCATGCTGACCACGCACGCCGACGTGATCAACCCCGACATCCTCGCCTTCATCCAGCAGTAAGCGGCCTCGCAGACACTCGACGGCGCATCCGGGCCCAGTGCCCCGATGCGCCGTCGACGTGAGCACGCCCGCGGTCCGGCGTGTGGATCGGATTCAGGTGGGCCCTGCCGGGATCGAACCGACGACATCCACGGTGTAAACGTGGCGCTCTACCAGCTGAGCTAAAGGCCCTTCCCGATCATCCTAGCCAAGACGGCGCGAGCAGCGTGAGCCAGCGCATCAGGGGAGCCTCCTGAAGTAGTTGACGTCGAGGCAGAAGCTGCGGCCGGTCGTCGTCGCGGCCGCCATCGCCGCATACGAGGCCAGATCCGGGGGCAGTTCCTTCCACCCTCGGATCTGCGGCCCATCATCCTCTTGGCGAACACCGGACCATGGCGCCGTACACACCCGTGACCTCCGCCGCCGGGAGGCGATCCGTGCTGCTGCTGTTCATGCTCGTGACTCCTGTCCTGTCGTTTCCGACCTTCGACATGAAGACACCGGCCGCGCTTCGGATGTGACAGACGACTCGCAAGACGCCTGCGGCATCCGGCCGTCCGTGAAGGGGGATAGGCTGAGGGCGGCACGCGTTGTGCACAGCCGACAAGGCTGCCCGCGTCGCTTCCCGTTTCATTGGCATGACCTGCCAGCTTGACGAAAGGCTCCCCGTGACTGTGCACGACCAGGATCCGTATTCCCAGGGCCCCCTCGACAGCGATCCGGAAGAGACGGGCGAGTGGCAGCAGTCTCTCGACGAGCTCGTCGACGCGAAGGGCCACGGTCGTGGCCGCGAGATCATGCTCAGCCTGCTCAAGCGCTCGAAGGAGCTGCACCTGGGCGTGCCGATGGTCCCGACCACCGACTACATCAACACGATCGCGCCGGAGAACGAGCCCGAGTTCCCGGGTGACGAAGAGATCGAGCGCCGCTACCGTGCGTGGATCCGCTGGAACGCCGCGATCACCGTGCACCGCGCGCAGCGCCCCGGCATCGGCGTCGGCGGCCACATCTCGACGTACGCATCGTCGGCCGCTCTGTACGAGGTCGGCTTCAACCACTTCTTCAAGGGCGCAGACCACCCCGGTGGCGCCGACCAGATCTTCATCCAGGGCCACGCCTCCCCCGGCACCTACGCGCGCTCGTACCTCGAGGGCCGCCTGAGCGAAGACCAGCTCGACGGCTTCCGCCAGGAGAAGTCGCACGCACCGCACGGCATCCCGTCGTACCCGCACCCGCGTCTGATGCCGGAGTACTGGCAGTTCCCCACCGTCTCCATGGGACTCGGTCCGATCAACGCCATCTACCAGGCGATGTCGAACAAATACCTCGAGAACCGCGGCATCAAGGACACCTCGCAGTCGCACGTCTGGGCCTTCCTCGGCGACGGCGAGATGGATGAGGTCGAGAGCCGCGGACAGCTGCAGGTCGCAGCCAACGAGGGGCTCGACAACCTGACGTTCATCGTCAACTGCAACCTCCAGCGTCTCGACGGTCCGGTGCGCGGCAACGGGAAGATCGTCCAGGAGCTCGAGTCGTTCTTCCGCGGCGCGGGCTGGAACGTCATCAAGGTCGTCTGGGGTCGCGAATGGGACGACCTGCTCGCCCGCGACACCGAGGGTACGCTGCTCAACCTGATGAACGTCACCCCCGACGGCGACTACCAGACCTACAAGGCCGAGTCCGGCGCGTACGTCCGCGAGCACTTCTTCGGCCGCGACGAGCGTGCTGCGGCCCTCGTCAAGGACTACTCCGACGACGACATCTGGAACCTGAAGCGCGGTGGCCATGACTACCGCAAGGTCTACGCCGCGTTCAAGGCCGCGACCGAGCACAAGGGCAAGCCCACCGTCATCCTCGCGAAGACCGTCAAGGGCTACGGCCTCGGTCCGCACTTCGAGGGCCGCAACGCGACCCACCAGATGAAGAAGATGACGCTGGACAACCTCAAGACGTTCCGCGACGCGATGCACATCCCGATCACGGATGCGCAGCTCGAGGAGAACCCCTACCTGCCCCCGTACTACAACCCGGGCCCGCAGGACGAGACGATCCAGTACATGCTCGAGCGTCGCCAGGCTCTCGGCGGCTACCTGCCCGAGCGCCGTTCCACTCACGTGGGACTCTCGCTTCCCGACGACACGGCCTATGCGCTTCCGAAGAAGGGCTCCGGCACGCAGGAGATCGCCACGACCATGGCGTTCGTCCGTCTGCTGAAGGACCTGCTGCGCTCGAAGGACTTCGGGCACCGCATCGTCCCGATCATCCCGGACGAGGCCCGCACGTTCGGCATGGACGCGTACTTCCCCTCGGCGAAGATCTACAACCCGAACGGCCAGCACTACACCTCGGTCGACCGCGAGCTCCTCCTCGCCTACAAGGAGAGCCCTCAGGGACAGATCGTGCACGTCGGCATCAACGAGGCGGGCGCCCTCGCGGCGTTCACCGCGGCCGGCACGTCGTACGCCACGCACGGCGAGCCGCTGATCCCGATCTACCTCTTCTACTCGATGTTCGGCTTCCAGCGCACCGGTGATGCCCAGTGGGCCGCCGGTGATCAGATGGCGCGCGGCTTCATCATGGGGGCGACGGCCGGCCGCACCACCCTCACGGGTGAAGGCCTGCAGCACGCCGACGGCCACTCGCACCTGCTCGCCGCCACCAACCCGGCGACGGTGTCGTACGACCCGGCCTACGGATATGAGATCGCGCACATCATGCGCTCCGGTCTCGAGCGCATGTACGGCGGCAACCACGAAGACCCGAACGTCATGTACTACATCACGCTCTACAACGAGCCGATGGTGATGCCGGCCGAGCCGGAGAACGTGGACGTCGACGGCATCGTGCGCGGCATCCACCGCATCTCCGTCGGCGAGGGTGAGGGCCCGCGTGCCCAGCTCTTCGCCTCGGGCGTCGGACTCCCCTGGGCTCTCGAAGCACAGGAGCTGCTGAAGAACGACTGGGGCGTGATCGCCGATGTCTGGTCGGTCACCTCGTGGACCGAGCTGCGCCGCGACGGCCTCGCCGCCGACGAGCACAACTTCCTGCACCCGGAAGAAGAGCCCCGCACCGCGTACCTCACGCAGAAGCTGCAGGGTGCCGAGGGTCCCGTCGTCGCCGTCAGCGACTTCATGCACGCCGTGCAGGACCAGATCCGCCCCTGGGTCCCGCAGCGTTTCGCGACGCTGGGTGCCGATGGTTTCGGATTCTCCGACACGCGTGCAGCAGCCCGTCGCTTCTTCAAGATCGACGGTCCGTCGATCGTCGTCCGCACGCTGCAGTCGCTCGCCGAAGACGGGGTCGTCGATCGTTCTCTCGCCGCGCAGGCCATTCAGAAGTACAGCCTGCACGACGTGAACGCCGGCACCAGCGGCAACGCGGGCGGCGAAAGCTGAGCCATCGGTGACGGGTTCCTCTTCGCGCGGCATGGACAAGGCCGCTACGCTCACGTGGCTGCGCCGGATCTCCGGTGACATCGCCTCGGTGACGATCAAGCGCCTCGAGGACACCCTCCCCTGGTACGCCGACATGCCACCAGCCCGCCGCTCTGCGGTCGGGCTGGTGGCTCAGGCCGGCATCACCTCCTTCATCCAGTGGTACGAGGATCCGACCTCGACCCCCTGGATCGCCGCCGACATCTTCGCCGCGGCACCACGCGAGCTTCTGCGCAGCGTCAGCCTGCAGCAGACGCTGCAGCTCATCCGGGTCACGGTCGAGGTGACGGAAGAGCGGGTCGCCGGTCGAGGCAACGATCTTCGCGAAGCGATCCTGCTGTACTCGCGCGACGTGGCCTTCGCCGCCGCGGACGTCTACGCTCGCGCCGCCGAGGCCCGTGGGCTGTGGGATGCGCGACTCGAAGCGCTCGTGGTCGACTCGATCCTCACGGGTGAAGCCGACGAGGAGCTGCCGAGCCGGATCGCCGCGCTCGGCTGGCACGGCCACGGCGAGGTCGCGGTGCTGGTCGGCACGACTCCCCCGCAGTTCGACGTCGACCTCGTGCGCCGCACTGCACGCAAGCTCGCGGTGGACGTACTCATCGGGGTGCAGGGGTCACGCCTCGTGCTCGTCATCGGTCGAGCCCGCATTGCGGGCCAGGAGCCTTCCGAAGGCGAGGAGGAAGAGCTCGGCTTCGAGGAGATCGCGTCCCGACTCGAGCCCTCGTTCGGTCCCGGGTACGTCGTCCTCGGCCCTGCCGTCGCCGCCCTAGTCGATGCGAGCCAGAGCGCACGCGCTGCCCTCGCAGGCTTCGCCGTCGCGCGCGCCTGGCGCAGCGCGCCGCGACCTGTCGACGCAGACGACCTTCTGCCCGAGCGCGCGCTCGCGGGCGATCCCCTCGCGAAACAGACTCTGATCGAGCGGATCTATCGCCCGTTGCAGGCGCACTCTACGGATCTCGTCACGACGCTGTGGAGCTACCTCGACAACGGCCGATCGCTCGAGGCCACCGCACGCGAGCTGTTCGTGCACCCCAACACCGTCCGCTACCGCCTGAAGCGCGTCAGCGAGGTCATCGGCTGGGATGCCACGGGTCCTCGCGAGGCGTTGATCCTGCAGACTGCCCTCATCCTCGGCTCCATCGGCGCTGCCGATCAGGTCCGCCGTCGCCCGCCGCTTCGTCGCCCCTCCCGCTGATCGGGGCCGCAGACTCCGATCTGCTGTACGCCACACACAAGGGATCTTCGCAATCTTGTGATGGATCATCCACCACTTCGGGCAGATCGTTGGCAGACTGGGGTGGTGATTGTCGTCGTATGCCCAGGACAGGGCTCGCAGACCCCCGGATTCCTCTCCCCCTGGCTCGAGCTGGACGGCGTGACGGAGACCCTCGCCGCCTACTCCGAGGCCGCAGAGGTCGACCTCGAGCAGCACGGGACGGTGTCGGATGCCGACACGATCCGCGACACGCGCGTCGCCCAGCCGCTGATCGTCGCCGCCTCGCTCATCGCCGCGAACGCACTGACAGCCCGTGCGGGACGCCGTGCAGACGGTGTCGCCGGCCACTCGGTCGGCGAGATCGCCGCACTCGTGGGCAGCGGCGTGATCGACGCCGAGACCGGAATGCGGCTGGTCGGCATCCGTGGTCGCGCGATGGCGGATGCCGCAGCGCAGACCCCGACCGGCATGAGTGCGGTGCTCGGCGGTGACGAGGAGACGATCCTCACGCGCCTGAGCGAGCTCGGCCTCTCCCCCGCGAACTACAACGGCGGTGGCCAGCTCGTGGTGGCCGGTGAGCTCGCAGGGCTCGACGCCCTCGCCACCGAGCCCGTCAAGGGCACCCGCGTCATCCCCCTTCAGGTGGCCGGCGCGTTCCACACCTCGTTCATGGAATCCGCGGTCGCCGCCCTGCGCGACGCCGTGTCGACCGTCACACCCTCCGACCCCGACATCACCCTGTGGACGAACCGCGACGGCTCGGTCGTCACCGAGGGCGCGAAGGCGCTGAGCTACCTCGTCGACCAGGTCTCCTCACCAGTGCGGTGGGACCTGTGCATGGCATCCTTCGCCGATCAGGGCATCACCGGACTGATCGAGCTCGCTCCTGCGGGTGCGCTGACCGGGCTCGCCAAGCGCGGCCTGCGCGGCGTGCCGACAGTCGCCGTCAAGACCCCCGATGACCTCGATGCGGCCGTCGCGCTGCTGAACGGAGAAGCCGCATGAGCCCCACCCTGAACCAGGTCACAGGTCCCGCGTACACCCGTATCTACTCGTACGGGGCCGCGCGCGGCGAGAACTCGGTACCGAACGACGACCTCATCGGCCCGATCGATTCGAGCGACGAGTGGATCCGCCAGCGCACCGGCATCGTGACCCGCGTGCGGGCCGACAAGGGCACGGATGCGATCGATCTCGCCACCACCGCTGCCGCCGAGGCGATCGAGAAGTCGGGCATCTCGGCCGACCAGGTCGATCTCGTCATCGTCGCCACCATCAGCAACCCCAAGCAGTCGCCCTCGGTCTCCGCGATCGTCGCCGACCGCGTGGGCGCCAACCCGGCGGCCGCCTACGACATCAACGCCGCCTGCGCCGGGTACGCCTACGCGGTCACCCAGGCCGATGCGCTGATCCGGTCGGGCGCCGCACGCTACGCCCTCGTGATCGGCACCGAGAAGCTCTCGGACATCGTCGACCCCGCCGACCGCAGCATCTCGTTCCTCCTCGGAGACGGCGCGGGTGCGGCGCTCATCGGCCCGAGCGACACGCCGGGCATCGCCCCTGCGGTCTGGGGATCCGACGGCTCGAAGGCCGACGCTGTCGGCATGAACGGAACACTCACCGAGTTCCGCGACGGCGAAGTGCCGTGGCCCACCCTGCGCCAGGAGGGTCAGACGGTCTTCCGCTGGGCCGTCTGGGAGATGGCCAAGGTCGCTCGCGAGGCTCTCGATCGGGCTGGCGTCGAACCGACCGACATCGCTGCGTTCATCCCGCACCAGGCGAACATGCGCATCATCGACGAGTTCGCCAAGCAGCTCAAGCTGCCGGAGTCCACGGTCATCGCGCGCGACATCGAGACCACCGGAAACACCTCCGCTGCCTCGATCCCGCTCGCCAGCCACCGCCTCATGGCCGAGCACCCGGAGCTCTCGGGTGGCCTCGCGCTGCAGATCGGCTTCGGCGCGGGCCTCGTGTTCGCCGCTCAGGTCGTCGTCCTCCCCTGAGAACGCGCCGACTTTCCCTAGACTGTTCCACGGTTCCGATATACAACCCGTAAGAAAGAGGAAGACCACATGGCTTTCACCAACGATGAGGTCCTCGCTGGCCTCGCAGAGCTGATCACCGACGAGACCGGCATCAACGCTTCCGAGGTCGCCCTCGAGAAGTCGTTCACCGACGACCTCGACATCGACTCGATCTCCATGATGACGATCGTCGTCAACGCCGAGGAGAAGTTCGGCGTCACCATCCCCGACGACGAGGTCAAGAACCTCAAGACCGTCGGAGACGCCGTCAACTTCATCGTCGCCGGCCAGGAGTAATTCACGCAGGATGCCACCCCCACGCATGTGGGGCGTGGCATCCTCCGCCTTGCCCGCCATCTGCTCGACCCGCCTGACAAGGAACCACACATGACCAAGCGCATCGTCGTCACCGGCATCGGCGCCACGTCCGCCATCGGCGGGACAGCTCCCGACAACTGGACCAACCTGCTCGCAGGGCAGTCTGGAACCCGCACCCTCGAACACGACTGGGTTCAGCAGTATGAGCTGCCCGTGACCTTCGCCGCAGAGGCGATCGTCCGGCCCGAAGAGGTCCTGCCCCGCCACGAGGCGAAGCGGCTCGATCCCTCCTCCCAGTTCGCCCTCATCGCAGCACGCGAGGCCTGGGCGGATGCCGGATCCCCCGAGGTTGCTCCCGAGCGCCTCGGCGTCGACTTCGCCACCGGCATCGGCGGCCTCTGGACTCTCCTCGACGCGTGGGACACGCTGCGTGAGAAGGGCCCCCGTCGCGTCATGCCGCTGACTGTGCCGATGCTGATGCCGAACGCCGCAGCCGGCAACCTGTCGCTGCAGTTCCAGGCCCGCGCCTACGCCCAGACCGTCGTGAGCGCGTGCGCCTCCAGCACCGAGTCGATCATCCACGCGTTCCACCACCTGCAGGACGGTCTCGCCGACGTCGTGATCGCAGGTGGCACCGAATCGGCCATCCACCCGATCACCATGGCCTCCTTCGCCTCCGCGCAGGCTCTGTCTCGTCGTAACGACGACCCCGCCACCGCATCCCGCCCCGGCGCGATCGACCGCGACGGCTTCGTCATGGGCGAAGGTGCCGCAGCACTGATCCTCGAGACCGAGGAGCACGCCAAGGCTCGCGGCGCCAAGATCTACGGCTACGTCCTCGGCGGTGGGGTGACCGCAGACGCGTACCACATCACCGGCAACGACCCCGAGGGCAACGGGGCGGCACGCGCTGTCACCCAGGCGCTCGAGGAGGCCGGCATCACCGCCGACCAGGTCGCCCACATCAACGCTCACGCGACGTCGACGCCGGTCGGCGACCCCAACGAGTACGTCGCTCTCAGGAAGGTCTTCGGCGACCGGATCGATGAGATCCCGGTCTCGGCCACGAAGGCGTCGACAGGGCACCTGCTCGGTGGCACGGGAGCTCTCGAGGCGATCTTCTCGCTTCTCGCGCTTCGCGACCGCGTCGCTCCCCCGACCATCAACATGACCGAACCCGACCCGGCCGTGCCGTTCAAGCTCTCGGGCGAGGCACAGCCCCTCGGCGACGGCACGCTGTACGCGATCAGCAACTCGTTCGGCTTCGGCGGGCACAACGCCGTCGCGGTCTTCGCGAACGCCGACTGACACGCAGACATGCGAGAACGGCCCCCGGGGAAACCGGGGGCCGTTCTCGTCTTCCGTCCTGCCAGGGCCTAGGCCCGGGAGAGCTGCCTCGAACGAGCCGCGCGCAGACGCGTGCTCCACGGCAGGAACCAGCCGACGAGCGGGCCGACCCCGAAGGCGAAGAGCACCGTTCCCAGGCCGACGGGTCCTCCGAGGACGAACCCGATGAGCAGCACGCCGCCCTCGATGACGGTGCGCACCAGCCAGACGGGCCGCCCCGTGCGCGCCACGAGTCCGGTCATGAGGCCGTCCCGCGGGCCCGGGCCGAAGTCCGCGGCGATGTAGAGGCCCGTCGCGAACGCGAGCAGAAGCAGCCCTGCCACGAACATCGGCGCGCCGATCCAGATCGACGGCGGCGTAGGGATCACGAAGAGGGCCAGGTCGGCACTCGGGCCCACGAGCAGGGCGTTGAGCAGCGTGCCGAGACCGACGCGCTGGCGGAGTGGGATCCACAGCACCAGCACGAGCACCGAGACGAGCACGGTGACGACGCCGTACCCGATGCCCGTCTGCCCGGAGATCCCGAGCGCGAGCACGTCCCACGGTGCGACGCCGATACCGCCACGCACCATCAGACCGAGGGCGACGCCGTAGAGGAACAGACCCGCCAGCAGCTGGACGATGCGCTCGACGACGTCGCGTCGGCTGGTGGCCGTGATCGGGAGGAAGACGGAACGGAGGTGCATTGTTCCATCGTGGCCCCGCTGCTCTGCGTGATGCCGAGGCCACTCGGTGAAAAGTGGCCTGCTGTGACGAGTCCACTTTGCGGCATGCTGGAGTGATGACATCACGACTGGTCGAACAGCTCGGCGCGCAGAACGTCGCCGGGGCCACTGCCGCCTCACTGGCCGAGCAGATCCGCGCTCTGATCCTCGACGGTCGGCTGACCGTCGGAGAGCGACTGCCCAGCGAGCGTGCCCTCGCGCTCGAGTTGCGCCGCTCACGGTCGACGACGACGCGCGTGTACGGGCTCCTCGAAGGTGACGGCTACGTGTCCCGTGTGCACGGCGGCGGCACACGAGTCACCCTTCCGCATTCCGCACGCGCCTCCACGAGCACGGACGACGACGACGCCATCGACCTCTCCATCGCCTCGATGGACTCGACGCCGGGGCTCTACGACGCCACCGTGAGGTCGCTCCCCAGACTCGCCGCACTCCGAGGCACGAGCGGCTATTCGCTGCGGGGACTCCCCGAGCTTCGCGAGGCGGTCGCGCGCCGCTTCACCGAACGTGGAGTCGAGACGAATGCCGACGAGATCATCATCACGTCGGGTGCGCTCAATGCGTTCCACCTCGTCCTCGCCACGATCGGCCGACGGGGAGAACGAGCCCTGGTGGAGCAGCCGACGTTCCCCCACGCTCTCGAAGCCCTGCACCGGCACGGATACCGGCTGCTCCCCACCCCGGTGGACGTCACAGGATGGGACGAACGCCACATCAACGAGACGCTCCTGCGCAGCCGCCCGCACGTCGCGTACCTCATCCCCGATTTCCACAACCCGACCGGGGCGACTCTGAGCGACGCCGAGCGCTCCCGCATCGCGACGACCGCGCGGAACTCCGGTACGCACGTGATCGTCGACGAGACCACCGCCGAGCTCGACATCGACCGAGGATGGTCGCCGCTGCCGATGGCCGCCTACAGTCCGCAGATCATCACGGTCGGGTCGATGTCCAAGATCGCCTGGGGCGGGCTCCGCATCGGATGGATCCGCGCCGAGCGCTCACTCATCACCCGGCTGCTCGCCACCCGACCCTCCTTCGAACTGGGCACAGCGCTCCTCGAGCAGTGCATCGCGGTCGAGCTGCTCCAGGACATGCCCGCGCTCACCGCTCATGTCACGACAAGGCTGCAGGCGGGGCGAGAAGCGGTCACGGAGGGCCTCGCATCCATCGGCGGGCTGTCGATGCCACCGGCGCCCGGCGGCCTCTCCGCCTGGCTCGATCTCGGCGCGCCGATATCGACGGCGCTCTCCCTCGCCGCACGCGACCACCGGCTCGTCCTGCCGCCGGGACCACGATTCTCGACCGGAGGGGTGTTGGAGCGACGCCTGCGCATCCCCATCACGATGCCGCCGGAGCGCACGGCCGATGCGATAGGACGACTGCAGCTCGCGTGGGACGACGTCATGGCCGGCGGATCGTCCGCGCGCTTGGAGATGCCGAGCTCGGCTGTCATCTGAGCGCAGACGAGGACCCCGTCCCTGATGCAGGGGCGGGGTCCTCGTCATGTGGAACGGGGATTCGCCTTCTCAGCGTCCGGGATCACTCACCGGCATCCGATACTCGCGCCTTCCCGATCCAGGTCTGTGCGGTGTCGTCGACTAGCCCACCTTGTGCAGCCAGACGACCCTGGCGTCATCACTCGCGTGGCGGAAGGGCTCGAGCTCCTCGTCCCAGGCCGAACCGAGGGCGATGTCGAGTTCCCGCTGCAGTTCGCTCGCACTGCCGGCGGCGATCTCCATCGCATAGCGGATGCGGTCCTCGCCGATGACGATGTTGCCCGCAGCATCCGTCTGGGCGTAGTGGATGCCGAGATCCGGAGTGTGCAGCCACCGTCCGCCGTCGCTGCGAGGCGTCGGATCTTCCGTCACCTCGAAGCGGAGGTGCTCCCAGCCGCGGATCGCGGTGGCAAGTGCCGCACCGGTACCGACCGGGCCGTCCCAGTAGAACTCGGCACGGCGTGCGCCGTCGAGCACCGGCTGGTCGCTCCAGTCGAAATTCACCGCACGACCGATGGCGCGTCCTACCGCCCATTCCAGGTGCGGGCAGAGCGCGCGAGGTGCAGAGTGGACGAAAACCACTCCGCGTGCGTAAGCCGTCGCCATGATCTCTCCGTTTCATCAGGTGCGTCTTCCCCAACGACCTGAAACAACGAGAACTGGCGTGAATATGCGGTTATGGGGCTATTCTCGCCCAGACCAGGCGAAATCACAAGCATGTGATTCCACGAAGAAGGCCCCGGTCGCGAGGACCGGGGCCTTCGGACCGTCGCCGGTCCTGATCGAATGAGGCTCAGGCCTCGCTCATCGCCTGCTTGACCTGCTGGCCCTTGGCCGCGTAGTACGCGGCACGAGCGGCGTCACGACGAGCCTGCTCGGCGTAGCCGGCCTCGAGCACGTCCTGCGGGACCTCGACGTTCGGCACATCCTGGGTGCCGTTGTACTTCTCGATGTAGGCGTCGAGCTCGGGGCCCGACGTCCACGACGTGATGAGGCAGTAGCGGGGCTCGGTGCCGACGTGGGTCGCCGCGTGCCACAGACGCTGCGTGTCGACGATCAGCTGCGCTCCGGCCGGCAGAGCGATGCGGTACTCGATGCTGGGATCCGTGCGGTTCTCGCGCAGGACGAAGAAGCTGTCCTTGTCGTCGCTGAGGTTGAAGAAGCCGCGGACGACCCAGCCGGTGCCGTCGGGGTTCAGACGGTTGTTGTCGTCCTGGTGGAGGTTGTAGAGGCATTCGCCGTACGGGGTCGGCTGCAGCTCGATCACGCGGCAGCGACCCACGTTGGCACCCGGCTCCTGAGCGCGGCGAGTCAGGTTCGGGGCCTTGGAGGTCTGCTCGTCGATCCAGACGCCGTCCTTGTCGGTGCGCGGCGGCTTGTGGTTCCAGAAGCCGTTGCACTCGATCTCGCCCTTGGCGCTGGCGAGAGGGGCGAACCGTGTGTCGCCCGACGACTTCCAGTCGTTGTACTCGATGTCGAGCCACTCCTTGGGGTCGAGCTCCTGGTCGTAGCTGTCGAGAACGACGAAGCCCTTGTCTTCGAGCGCCTTCGATTTGATGTATCCCATGATCTAGGTCATGTCCTTTCATCGGGGGCCAGCACGTTTTAACAGGCCCTGATAAGGCAAGCCTAACAGGGCGCCTCTGGAGCGCCGCCGAGGGTCGCCGTGAATAAGCGAATAGACTGAATCGGGCGCCTGGCGACTCCTCGGCGCCCGGCGTTACGGGAGGACGAGACACCAGCATGAGCACTGCGACCAACGTCGAGGCGACAGCTGTCAACACGATCGAGTGGCTCGCAGAGGACTCCACGACCATCGTCGTGCCGGTGTATCAGCGTCAGTACCGATGGGACATCGGCGGATGCGAGCAGCTGCTCTCCGACGTCCGAGCCGTCGCCCGCGAAGACGAGTCCCATCGCCACTTCATCGGTTCGATCCTGTCGGCCGCAGACGACTCCGACGCCGACACCGACCTCGTGCTGATCGACGGCCAGCAGCGCATCACGACGCTCATGCTGCTCGTCGCAGCGCTGCGGCACGCGGTGCAGGACTCCTCCCCCGAACTCGCCGCGGAGCTCGATCGCGTCCTCGTGCGCCCTGACGACGCCACCCGCACCAAGCTGCGCCCCCACGACGCCTGGGCCGAGCTGTACGAATCGGTGGTGCTCGAGCGCGGCGACCATGCCGACCGGGAGTCGCGCTTCGACGACAACTACGCGTTCTTCCGCAGCCAGGTGCACGCCGACGAGGCTCCGCTGATCTGGCGGGGGCTGCAGAGACTCGAGCACGTGTCGATCACGCTCGGCACCGAGGCCAACGCGCAGCAGATCTTCGAGAGCCTGAACTCCACGGGCGAACCGCTGCGTGATCACGAGCTGATCCACAACTACATCCTGATGGGACTGACACACACCGAGCAGCTCGATGTCGAAACGCGGTTCTGGCTGCCGATCGAACAGCACACGGGTGAGACCATCGGCGCGTTCTGGCGGCACTATCTCGTCATGACCACGGGCCGCGAGGTCGCGGCCAACGGCGAGCACGGCGTGTACAGCGCGTTCCGGCATTCCTTCCCCCGCGTCGACCTCGATCACCTGCAGGCGGATGCCGAGGTGTGGCGGCACTATGCCGAGATCTACGGCATCCTGCTCGACCCCTCTCTCGAGAAGGACCCCGAGATCGCGCAGCAGCTGCGGTTCGTGAACACCTTCGGCCGTGCGTCCTACCCGCTGGTGCTGAGCGCGTACAGCGACCACTCGCGCGGAATCATCGGACGCGACGAACTCATTCAGACGCTCGAGTGGATCCAGACCATGTATCTGCGTCGCACGCTGGTGAACCTTCCCAACGAGCGGCTCGTCGCGCGTCTCTGCCGCGCCCGCTCCGACGGCCGAGATGCGCTTGCCCGGGCCTTCGCCCGTATCACTCCGTCTGACGAGCGTGTGAGTGCGGTGCTGAAGTACAGCGAGCTGCCGCATCCCGCCTACGTGCTCGGGCGTCTGGAGGGCGTCGACGACGCGATCGACTTCGACGTCGAGCACATCGTTCCGACTGTCCCGAGCGACAGCTGGTCGGGCGACGGCGTGCGCCCCTGGATCGATTACTCGGATGACGAGCGCAACGCCCACAGAGCTCTCGCGCCCACGCTCGGCAACCTCACCCTGCTCGAGCAGAACCTCGCCGAGCGTGTGTTCGGGGAGTCGTTCGCGGTCAAGCGCGACTCGGCGTATGCGCGCAGCGCGGTCATCGAGACGAGGGCGCTCGAACGCACCTCGACCTGGGGCACAGCCGCGATCTCCGAGCGCACTGTCCGCCTCACCGCCGATCTGCTGCGCATCTGGGCGCGCCCGGCCCTGCCCGAGATCGACGACGACGGATTGACGCCGATCCTCGATGCCGTCCGCCGACGTGGCTGGCCGGCAGGCTGGGAGCGGGAGTTCGACTACGTCGAGTACCGCGGCGAGCGGTGGGAGGTCTTCGACGTCAGGTATCTCTTCAATCGCGTCTTCCGTCGCGCGTGGACGGACACACGTGCCGCCGCCGTCTCGTACTGCGCCGCCCACGGCGGACCCATCTACGACGGGATGGCGTGGAAGGGCCAGTGGGACCAGCTCGACGACTCGCACCACCTGTACATGGGGTGGGATTCGAACTACATGATGAACGCGGTGCAGGGCGTGCTCCAGGAGGCGGGCATCGCCTCCGAGGTGTTCGTCAAGTACTCCTATATCGGGAATGTGATGTGACATGACCACCACCATCCGCCGCCTGCTCGACCTCACCGTCGAAGAGCACACGCTGACCGTGCCGCTCGTCTGGGCCGACCCGGCCGACACCCGCACGATCGATGTCTTCGCCCGTGTGGTCACACGCGACGGAGGCGAACGGCTCCCCTACCTCGTCTTCCTGCAGGGCGGCCCCGGGCACGAGGCACCGCGCCCGTTCCACTCGTCCACCTCCCCTGCCTGGCTCGATGAGGCTCTCGCGCACTATCGGGTCGTGATGCTCGATCAGCGAGGCACCGGACTCTCGACGCCGGTCGGCGACGCCGACCTCGAACGCGGCTCCGCCGAGGTCGCCGAGTACCTCACCCATCTGCGCGCGGACTCGATCGTCCGCGACTGCGAGGCGATGCGTGAGCACCTCGCTGCGGAGACGTGGAGCGTGCTGGGTCAGTCCTTCGGGGGCTTCACGACCCTGGCCTACCTGTCGACCGACGCGGACTCGATCGCCGACGTCTTCATCACGGGTGGGCTCAGCACCGTCGACCGGCACCCCGACGAGGTCTACGCGCTCTGCTACGACAAGATGCGATCAGCCTCCGAGCGGTATTACCGCAGCTTCCCCGAGCATCGAGACGTCATGCGCCGCCTGGTGGACCAGGCGGCGGCAGGCGAGATCGTGCTTCCCGACGGTGAAGTGGTCTCGCCGTCGCGACTGCGCTCCGTCGGTTCGGCGCTCGGCACGAACGACGGGTGGCAGACCGTGTGGTCGCTGCTCGAGCGCGATTCCGGGTCGAACGCCTTCCGCCACGATCTGATGCACGCGATGCCCTACGGCGGCCGCAACCCTCTCTACTTCGCCTTCCACGAGTCGAGCTATGCGAGCGGGCACGCCACACGGTGGTCCGCGGAGCGCACAGAGCCCCAGGACTTCCGCGACGACGTCACCCTGTTCACCGGTGAGCACATCCGGCGCGAATGGACCGAGACGGTGCCGGCGTTCCAGCCGTGGCGTGACGTCGCGCTCGCGCTGGCGGAGTTCGAGTGGCCCCGGATCTACGACGAGGTCGCCATCGCCACCTCCGGAGCGACGGGCGCCGCGGCGGTGTACGTGAACGACGTATACGTGCCGATGGAGTTCTCACTCGAGACCGCTCGGCTGCTGCCCGGCGTGCAGCTCTGGGTGACCAGCGAGCACGAGCACAACGGCGTCCGCTCGGGCCCCGTGCTGACGCACCTCTTCGACCTCGCGCACGGCCGCCGCATCCGCTGAGGCTCCCCGGCCGAAATCCTCCTGCGGGTGGATGCCGGCACGGTGCGCGCCGAATAGCCTGGACTCATGGCCGACGTTCTCGGGATGCTCCTCACGATCGCGATCCTTCTGATCGTCGTGATCACGTTCGTCGTCGTGATCGTTGCGATCTACGCGAAGGCACCCCTGGAGACGAAGTACGAGAGCACAGGCGGTGGACTGGGTGGTTCGTTCGACGCGATCTGGATGCCGTCGGCGCACGAGGCCGGCATGGAGCGCGACCGCCAGACGAAGCGCACGGCTCCCGCGCCCGCTCCCGGTGACCCGCTCAGCCGGATCGACGGCGAACGCATCGTGATCGACATCTGACGGTCGCAACGGGTACGACGAAGGCCCCGTGTTCCGAGGAACACGGGGCCTTCGAGTGCGGCGATCGTTACTTGGTCGATCCGCCGAAGCCCTTGAAGCGCTGGTTGAACTTCTCGACGCGGCCGGCCGAGTCCATGATGCGCTGCTTGCCCGTGTAGAACGGGTGCGATGCCGACGAGATCTCGACGTCGATGACGGGGTACTCGACGCCGTCGAGCTCGATGGTCTTGTCGCCCGTCACGGTCGAACGGGTGAGGAACGTCTCTCCCGAGCCCAGGTCGCGGAACACGACAGCCTTGTACTCGGGGTGAATGTCAGTCTTCATGGGATTCCTTAGTTGCTGCCCTGGATTGTGCCAGGGACGAGGGAAGTCTGCGGTGCAGAGAGCACCAAGGATCGATTCTATCAGATCGCGATCAGGATGCCGCGCGCGCGGCGTAGCGCCCGTCTTCGCTGGTCAGCACGATGGGCATGCCGAACGTCTCGGTCAGCGTCTCGGCCGTGAGCGTCGAGGCTACGGGGCCGGCCGCGACGATGCGGCCGTCACGCATCAGCAGCACATGCGTGAAGCCCACGGGGATCTCCTCGACGTGGTGCGTGACCATCAGCATCGCGGGAGTCGTCGGCGACGACGCGTAGCCGCTGAGAAGGGCCAGCAGCTCTTCACGCGACCCGAGGTCGAGCGACGCCGTCGGCTCATCGAGGAGAAGCAGCTCGGGGTCGGTCATGACGGCTCTGGCGATCTGCACGCGCTTCTGCTCGCCGTCGCTCAGTGTGCCGAACGTGCGGTCGGCCAGGTGCTCGAGACGCCAGTCGCCCAGCACGCGCAGTGCGCGGCGCTCGTCGATGTCCTCGTAGTTCTCGTTCCAGCGGCCGAGCACCGAGTACGCGGCGGTGAGGACGGTGTTCAGCACGGTCTCGTCGCGGGGCACGCGCTTCGCCATCGCCGAGGACGCGAATCCGATGCGCGGACGCACTTCGAACACGTCGGTGCGGCCGAGGGTCTCCCCCAGCACCGTCACGGTTCCGGAGGTCGGGTGCATGAGCGTGTCGGCCAGCTGGAGCAGCGTGGTCTTGCCGGCGCCGTTCGGTCCGAGGATCACCCATCGCTGATCGTCGTCGACCTGCCAGGTCACGTGATCGATGATGTTGCGGCCCTCACGGCGCACGACGACGTCGGTGAATTCCAGAGCGCTCGACATGCCTCCAGCCTATCGGCTCAGGAGGTCAGCTCCGCGTACAGCGCGCGTGTGGTGTCGGCGATCGCACCCCAGCTGAACTCGTCCCGTGCACGCTCCCGCCCGGCTTCGCCGTATGCCCGCGCGCGCTCCGGGTCGGAGGTCACCTCCGTCAGCACTCCGGCCAGATCGGCGATGTAGCGCTCAGGGTCGACGGGTGTGCCCGTGCCGTCCTGCAGCTGCTCTATCGGCACGAGCCGTCCGGTGACGCCATCGGCGACGACCTCGGGAATGCCGCCGGTCGCCGTGCCGACGACCGCGGCGCCACACGCCATCGCCTCGAGGTTCACGATGCCGAGCGGCTCGTAGACAGACGGGCAGACGAAGGTCGTCGCGGCGGTGAGGATCGCCGAGAGCTCATCACGCGGCAGCATCCGCTCGATCCAGACGACACCGTCGCGGGTCTGCTGGAGGAGCTTCACGCCCTCCTGCACCTCCGCCATGATCTCGGGGGTGTCCGGGGCGCCGGCGCAGAGGACGAGCTGCACCTCGGACGGGAGCAGACGAGCCGCCTGCAGCAGATAAGGGAGCCCCTTCTGACGGGTGATGCGCCCGACGAAGACGACCGACGGCCGGGCCGGGTCGATCCCGACGGATTCCAGGAAGGCGGGGTTCTGCACAGGCCGCCACCGTTCGACGTCGATCCCGTTGTGGATCACTCGCACCTTGGCCGGGTCGACCGACGGGTAGCTGCGAAGGATGTCGGCACGCATCCCCGCGCTGACCGCGATGACCGCTGCCGCGTTCTCGTAGGCGAGCTTCTCGATGCCGCTCGACACCGCGTATCCGCCGCCGAGCTGCTCGGCTTTCCACGGACGCAGCGGCTCGAGGCTGTGCGCGGTGAGCACGTGAGGGATCCCGTGCAGCTGGGAGGCGATGTGCCCGGCGAAGTTCGCGTACCAGGTGTGGCTGTGCACGACGTCGGCGTCGGAGATCGCCGCGACGATCTCGAGATCGGTGCCGAGGGTCTGCAGCGCGGCGTTCGCGGAGGCCAGTTCGGAGGGGGTCCGATAGGCGAAAGTACCCGCCTCATCGCGGGGAGAACCGAAGGCTCGAACCTGTACATCGATATTCTGCCGCAGGGCCGTGACGAGCTCGGCGACGTGGACGCCCGCACCTCCGTAGATCTCCGGCGGGTATTCCTTCGTGATCATCTCGACGCGCATGTCTAGACGGTAGTGACTCACTTGTCCAGATGCTAGTTCGCCGGGCCGATTCGCCTCTATGGTGGGTGCATGTCCGCACCTAAGAAGATCTTCGGCATCATCCTCGCCGGCGGCGAGGGAAAGCGTCTCATGCCTCTCACGGCTGATCGCGCGAAACCTGCAGTGCCCTTCGGCGGACAGTACCGATTGATCGATTTCGCGATCTCGAACCTCATAAACTCCGGCCTTCGCCAGATCGTCGTCCTCACGCAATACAAGTCCCACAGCCTCGACCGCCACATCTCGCAGACCTGGCGCATGTCCGCCCTGCTCGACTCGTACGTGACGTCCGTGCCCGCGCAGCAGCGACTGGGCAAGCGCTGGTTCTCCGGCTCCGCCGACGCGATCCTTCAGAGCCTCAACCTGATCAACGACGAGAAACCGGACATCGTGGTGGTGATCGGTGCCGATCACGTCTACCGCATGGACTTCCGTCAGATGCTCGAGGCGCATATCGAATCCGGCGCGAAGGCCACCGTCGCCGGCATCCGCCAGCCCCTCGCGATGGCCTCGCAGTTCGGCGTGATCGACGCCGACACCGAGACCGGACGCATCAAGCAGTTCCTCGAGAAGCCGACCGACATCGCCGGCCTCGAAGACTCGCCTCACGAGGTGCTCGCATCGATGGGCAACTACATCTTCGACGCCGATGCTCTGATCTCCGCGGTCGAGGCCGACGGCGAATCACCGACCTCCGGGCACGACATGGGTGGCGACATCGTGCCGTACTTCGTCGACCGCGGCGAGGCCGGGTACTACGACATGAAGCAGAACGACGTCCCGGGGTCCTCTCCGCGAGACCGCTCGTACTGGCGCGACGTGGGCACGATCGACTCCTTCTTCGACGCCCACATGGATCTGATCTCGACGCTCCCGATCTTCAACCTCTACAACATGGAGTGGCCGATCCACTCGCAGGCGGTGAACTCGCCGCCCGCCAAGTTCGTGCGCGATTCGGTGGGCCGCATCGGAAACGCGATCGATTCGATCGTGTCGCTCGGATCCGTGCTCTCGGGCACCCACCTGGAGCGCAGCGTCGTCGGTCCGTGGACGCTCGCGGGCGGTGGCTCGACGATCACCGACTCCGTGGTCTTCGACGGGGTGAGAGTCGGTGCGGGGTCCCGCGTTCATCGCGCGATTCTCGACAAGAACGTGGTCCTCGCCGACGGTGCGACGGTGGGCGTCGATCGAGAGCGAGATCTCGCCCGAGGGTTCACCGTGACGGAGTCCGGCATCACCGTGGTCGGCAAGGGCCTGTTCATCGAACGGTGACCGCGTCGTCCTGAGTCGGGGTCGCGCGCCGACCATCACGGCTGTCGATAGGCTCTGAGGCGTGACCTCTGCGCGCTTCCTCGTCGTACTCGATGCTGATTCCACCCTCATCCGCAACGAGGTGATCGAACTGATCGCCGACGAGGCCGGACGTCGTGCCGAGGTGCAGGCCGCGACCGAGGCCGCCATGCGCGGCGAGATCGACTTCGCGACGAGCCTGCGCTCACGCGTGGCCGCTCTCGAGGGCGTTCCCGTGTCGGGTTTCGCCCGGGTGCTCGCCCGCATCGAGCCGACCCCCGGGGTGCGTGAACTCACGGCCGCCGTCCACGCACGCGGCGGTGTCGTCGGCGTCGTCTCGGGCGGCTTCCACGAGATCCTCGACGACGTCGCGCCCGGGCTCGGCGTCGACCGCTGGCGCGCGAACCGCCTCGAAGTCGCGGACGACACCCTCACCGGACGAGTCGACGGCGACATCGTCGACGCGGCGGCCAAGGCCGCGTCGCTGCTGGCCTGGGCGGACGAGCTCGGAGTACCGCGCCACGCGACGATCGCGATCGGCGACGGCGCCAACGATCTGCAGATGATGTCGGTCGCCGGGCTCGGACTCGCGTTCAACGCTAAGCCGGCCGTACGCGCCGCCGCGAGCCTGGTCGTCGGCCCCCAGGACCTGTCCGAGGTCATCGCGCTGCTCCCGTAGCGTATGTCGGTGGCCCGGTCTATCGTCGGGCCATGGACATCATCCTCATCCCGGGCCTCTGGCTCGATGCCTCCAGCTGGAACGACGTCACCGCAGATCTCGAGCGCGCAGGTCACACCGTGCATCCGCTGACGATGCCCGGCGTCGGATCCCCCGCCACCGAGTCATCCGCGATCGGAATCTCCGACTGGGTCGACGCCGCTGTGGCCGCGGTCGATGCAGTCGGCGGGCCCGTCGTGGTCGTCGGGCACAGCGGCGGCGGCAACGTCGCCTGGGGCGTCGCAGATGCGCGCCCAGACGTCGTGACCAGGGCTGTGTTCGTCGACACCGTGCCGCCGCCCTCCGGCTTCGGCATCAGCGAGTTCGAGGTGGTCGACGGCGTGGTGCCCTTCCCCGGCTGGGACTTCTTCCCTGCCGAAGACGTCGACGATCTCGATGACGAGACCCGCGCGCGCACCGCGCCTCTCGCACGAAGCGTGCCGGCCAGAGTGCCCACTGACGAGATCACGCTCGGCCCCGGGGCTCGGCACGCAGTCCCTGTGACCCTGCTCATGGGCAGTATGGACCGAGAGACGCTCGACTCCGAGCTCGAGCAGTGGGGCCCGTACGCCGACGAGTTCCGGGCGATCGCCGACGCCGAGGTCGTGCGCATCGGCTCAGGTCACTGGCCGCAGTTCTCGGTGCCGAGCAGGCTGGCGGACCTCATCGATGCGGCGGTGACCCGCCGCTGACGCAGCGCCCCGCACTCGACTCAGTGCTGCACTCGACTCAGTGCTGTGCTCGACTCAGTGCGGTGCTCGGCTCAGCCCTGCGCTCGACTCAGTGCCCCATCCCGAGTCCGCCGTCCACAGGGATGACGGCGCCGGAGATGTAGCCCGCGTCGTCGCCGGCGAGCCAGGTGACGACGCCCGCGACCTCGTCGGGAGTCGCGAAGCGCCCTGCCGGGATGTTCGCCTTGTACTGCTTCTGCGTCTCTTCGGGGAGTTCCGCCGTCATGTCGGTCTCGATGAAGCCGGGCGCGACGACGTTGGCGGTGATGCCGCGGCCGCCCAGCTCGCGCGTCAGCGATCGGGCGAAGCCCACGAGCGCGCTCTTCGACGCCGAATAGTTCACCTGGCCCGCCGAGCCATACAGGCCGACGACGCTGGAGATCAGGATCACGCGGCCGAAGCGCGCACGGAGCATCCCCTTCGAGGCGCGCTTGACGACGCGGAACGTGCCGCCGAGGTTGGTCGCGACGACGCTGTCGAAGTCGTCCTCGCTCATCCGCAGCAGAAGAGTGTCCTTGGTGATACCCGCGTTCGCGACGACGATCTCGACCGGTCCGAGCTGCTGCTCCACCTCGGTGAACGCGGCATCGAGTGCAGCGGCGTCGGTGACATCGGCGCGGACCGTCAGTGTGCCTTCGGGACCTTCACCGCTGCGCGCCGTGACGGCGACGCGGTATCCGTCGCGGACGAATCGTTCGGCGATCGCACGGCCGATGCCGCGATTGCCGCCGGTGACGAGGACGACGCGAGAACTCATTTTCCACTCCTGATCTGGCCGGTGGGGTCGGGGCCGGGTCGTCATCGATCCTACCGATGATGCCGTGACTCGATCGGGTGCGCGTTTGACAGCCCCTGCCCCGGCTGGGACGCTGATCTCGACGAAAGGCCTCACCGTGAGCGACAACAGCATCCCCACCCCTCCGGGCGGACAGCAGCGGACGCCGCCCCCGGCGCCGCCGGCAGCGCCCTACCAGTCGGCCCCGTCGGCTCCGCAGAGTCCGGCGTACCCCGTCGCCCCCGCACCGTCGTACCCCGCCGCCGCGCCGACGCAGTCCTACCCTGGTGCAGCGCCGTCGTTCGCACCCGGACAGCAGCCCTACGGCGCGGCGCCGGCACAGCAGCCCTACGGAGCCGCCGTCCAGCCCTACGGCGCAGCCCCGCAGCAGTACGGCGCCCCCGCTCCGGGTCAGCCCGGTGCGGGATACCCGACCTACGCCGCTCCGATCTATCCGCCTGCGCGCCCGACGAGCGGACTCGCCGTCACCTCGCTCATCTGCGGGATCGCGGGCATCGTCCTGTTCTGGGCGCTCATCCCGCTGCTCGCTTCGATCGTCGCCGTCATCACCGGCCACATGGCGCTGCGCCAGACGAAGGCGAACCCGGCGATCGGTGGTCGCGGCATGGCCTTCGCCGGCCTGATCATGGGCTACATCATGGTCGGCTTCCTGGTGATCACCATCGTCATGACCATCATCAGTTTCGTGTTCTTCGGCGCCTTCACACTGCCGTTCATCTTCTCCTCCTGACGCGCGCCTCTCTGAGCCGGTGTGGGCGCGCCGTCGCGCCCACACCGGCGTAGGCTGGAGTCATCGTGAAGAGCAAGCACCCGGTCCCTGCTGTCACCTCCCTGCCGCAGTCGCCGCAGGACGAGGCAGACCACCGCGTGCGCCGATACGTCCTCACGATGGCGATCAGAATCGTGTGCTTCGCGTTGATGATGTTCATCCAGCCCTATGGCTGGTACACCTGGGTCTTCGCTCTCGCTGCTGCCGTGCTGCCCTATATCGCGGTCGTCTTCGCGAACGCCGGCAGCGACAGCACCGAGACCATCGCAGAGTCGCCCGTGCAGGAGCTCGAAGCTCCCGCGCCGGCCGAGACGCTCCCGGTCGTACCGGAGGCCGCCCCCGGCGTGTTCACCATCCACGAAAGCCGCCAGGATCGCGAGTGAGTGAACTGGAGTGCTCGCGGGCCGGATGCCGGAACACCGCGACCATGCAGGTGGTGTGGCGCAATCCGCGCATCCACGCCGCTGACCGCGAGAAGATCTGGCTCGCCTGCGCTGACCATGTCGGCTTCCTCCGTGACTACCTTGCAGCAAGGGACTTCCCCGTGACCGTGAGAGATGGTGTCCCCTCATGAGCGCCCGAATGGGTCGATGGACCGTGTACGTGCTGGTCGCGATCGGCTTCGCGATCGCCTGCGCCTTCCTGTCCAACTGGCAGTTCGACCGGAACGAGACAAGATCCGAGCAGATCGCTCTGGTCGAGAAGAACTACGACGCGGATCCCGTGCCGCTCGCCGACCTCATCGGCACCGACGGATCACTCGATCCCGGTGATGTGTGGCACCCGGTCGTGCTCACCGGCGAGTACGTCGCCGATGAGCAGCTTCTCGTGCGCAACCGCCCGCACGGCGGCACGAGCGCCTTCGAAGTACTGGTCCCTTTCCGTGACGTCGACGGGCGGGTGTTCATCGTCGACCGCGGGTGGGTGCCACCAGGAGACGGGGATTCCGCCGACGCCGTTCCTGCTCCCCCGGCGGGCGAGGTCGAGGTCATCGTGCGACTGCGTCCGGGCGAGCAGCTTCCGGCATCCGGACGAGGCGCGCCCGAAGGCCAGGTACCGACGATCAACCTCCCCTCGATCGCCGAGCTGGTCGACGGCGATGTGATCACGAGCGCTTATGGGCAGATCGTCAGCGAGGATCCGGCAGGAGAAGGCACGCTGGGCGGCTTCGGCTCCCCCACCGACGACCCTGGTCCGCATCTGTCCTACGCGATCCAATGGATCCTGTTCGCACTCATGGGGTTCGTGTTCATCGGCTACATCATCCGCACCGAGATCGTGAAGCACCGTGAAGAGGTCGAGGGCGTTCCCGCTCCGGTCAAGAAGTCTCGGCGCCGCGACAGGGATGCGGATGTCGAGGACGAGCTCCTCGACGCGCGCTGACGCGCCTCAGCACCAGGCCCTCACCTCGGAGATGACGGCTGTCTTGGGATATCCACCAGACGGAGCGCCGATCTCGAAGAGATCGATCAGGAGCATCATCGGATAGTCCGGAGACTGCGCGATGCGCCGCAGCACGCGCCCCTCGCAGCCGATCACCGTCTCACCGTCGCCCCAGATGACGGTCCAGGTGTGCATCTCGCTCGCGTCGAACGGAAGCACCACTTCGGCCATGTCGGTCATGAGGCTCGGGTCATGGTGGGCCTTGATACCGGTCCGCGCTCGTGTCGTCGTCGAGATGGCGTCGGCGTCGATCTCGAAGATGCAGATCTCGCCCGCGTCTTCCTCGGAGCGCTGCTCCGTGCCTACCAGCCAGGCTGCGAGCATGCATCCCTCGTCGGTGGTGGCAGCGACCGTCAGATCGATCCGTCCACGGGTCGGAGCGAACAACTGGCGCGACGGCATCTCTGTGCGCACCTCGAGACCGTCCGGACGATGCCGATGAGTCCCCCGCGTCGACCCGATGGCTCCGGAGAAGACCGCGGTCTGCACATTCGACACGCGGAGCGGCGCATCTTCTTCCCGCCAATCGAGCTGGTCGCTCTCGATTCGCAGTTGCAGGCCCGCCTCGACGATCGAATACCGCGCCTGCGACCGCTCCGGCACGGTCCACTGCGGGAGGTAGTGGGCGATCCACCTCTCCTCGTCGAGCCCTCGAGAGAAGTCGTCGATGAAAACCGGTGCGTGGTGCGGTGGAGGCGCGAGAGTCTCATCCATCGGTCAGTCCGCCCACGGCATCGCTCTCTCGGGAAGACGGGAGCTGTCGTCGGGGAGGTGCGGAAGCTCTGCGCCGCCGGCTCGGATGCAGAGCCAGCGCAGTTCGCCGGTGCTGTCGGGTCGAGCGCGCCAGGTGCGGGCGACGTCCTGTCCGACGCGGATCACTGTGCCGGGACCGACCTCGACGACCTCGTCGTCCAGCCCCATCTGTCCTCGACCGTCGAGGAAGACGTACAGTTCCTCGACGCGGGAGTGGACGTGCCAGTAGCCTGCCTCCTCACCAGGGGCGAGAGCATTCGCGGTGAGACCGATGTACTGCATCGTCAGCTCGTGATCGACGACCCGGCGTCCGTCGCGCGAACGCGCCGCATCGAACCCGCCATGATGCTCGCGCCACTCATCGAGGGCACCGATCTCGATGACCTGGAAGCCCTTCACGCTTCTCGACCTTCCGTCACCCGATCCGTGGCACCGCCCATGATGGTCCGTGACCACCCTTCACCCACCGCGTCGTAGACCACACGCGTATGACGTCGGTCTCTCGATCCCTGCCAGAACTCGACCCGCGTGGGGATCAGTCGCCAGAGCGTCCAGTCACCGGCCGCGATATCGGCACGCGCCGATGCAGAGCGCGCGGCGAGGTCGGCCGCGCTCTCCTCGGCCGTCGCCTCTTCGACGCGTCCGCGCACTCTCACCGCACGCACCTGGGGCTGCCACCAGAAGTTCAACGCCGCCGCGGGTACGGCGGCGAGCTGCGCGCCCTTGCGAGAGGATCTCGTGCTGGCGAACGCCCACCCGCGCTCGTCGATCCTCTTCAGGATGAGCGTGCGGGCATCGGGGACACCGTTCGCGTCCACGGTCGCAAGGGTGACGGTGTGCGGCTCCGCCACGCCCGCGTCAGATGCTTCGCGCAGCCAGCGGGCGAAGAGCGCGCTCGGTTGCTCGGGCAGCGCACCGATATCCCAGACCGGGGCGACCCCGGTGAGAGCGTGCCTGCCTTTCAACCACTCGTTGAGCGAGAGAAGGTCCAGTTCCTGTTCGTCCGTCACGCTCTCGACTATGCCACCGACTGCGGACGGCGCAGGTCAGGCGAGCTCGATGAGGTCCTGGTACTCCTGGCTCCAGAGATCCTCGACGCCGTCCGGCAGGATCAGCACGCGCTCGGGATTGAGCGACTGCACCGCTCCCGGGTCGTGCGAGACGAGCACGACAGCGCCCTCGTAATGCGCGAGAGCGCCGAGGATCTCCTCGCGCGAGGCGGGGTCGAGGTTGTTCGTGGGCTCGTCGAGCAGCAGCAGGTTGGCCGACGACACCACGAGGGTCGCCAGAGAGAGACGGGTCTTCTCGCCTCCGGAGAGCACTCCGGCGGGCTTCAGCACATCATCGCCCGTGAACAGGAACGAGCCGAGCACCCTGCGCGCTTCCATCTCGGTGATGTGCGGTGCGGCCGACACCATGTTCTCGAGGACCGATCTATTCACATCGAGGTTCTCGTGCTCCTGCGCGTAGTACCCGACCTTCAGGCCGTGTCCCGGCTCGAGCTGGCCGGTGTCGGGCTGGTCGACCCCCGCGAGCATGCGCAGCAGCGTCGTCTTGCCCGCGCCGTTCAGCCCGAGCACGACGACCTTCGAACCGCGGTCGATCGCGAGGTCGACATCCGTGAAGATCTCGAGTGAGCCGTAGGACTTCGAGAGTCCGGTCGCCATCATCGGGGTCTTGCCGCAGGGAGCCGGCTTCGGGAAGCGCAGCTTTGCGACGCGGTCTTCCTGGCGGACGTCGTCGAGGCCGGCGAGCAGCTTGTCGGCACGCGCGATCATCTGATGAGCGGCAGCGGCCTTCGACGCCTTCGCCCCGAAGCGGGCCGCCTGCAGCTGCAGGGTCGTGGCCTTCTTCTCAGCGTTGGCGCGTTCCTTCTTACGGCGCTCCTCGTCGGCCACCCGCTGACGCAGGTAGTTCTTCCAGTTCATGTTGTAGGTGTCGATGATCTGGCGGTTCGCGTCGAGGTAGAAGACGCGGTTGACGGTTTCGCCGACGAGCTCGACATCGTGACTGATCACGATCAGCCCGCCCTTGTAGTTCTTGAGGAACTCACGCAGCCACACCACGCTGTCGGCGTCGAGGTGGTTGGTCGGCTCGTCGAGGATCATGGTCTCGGCATCGGAGAACAGGATGCGGGCCAGCTCGATGCGACGGCGCTGACCACCGGACAGCGTCGACAGCGGCTGGTCGAGGATGCGGTCGGGCAGCGACAGGTTGTTCGCGATGGATGCCGCCTCAGCCTCAGCGGCGTACCCACCCTGCCCTTCGAACTCCTCGGTCAGGCGCGCGTAGCGCTTCATCGCCTTCTCGGCGACCGCGGGGTCGTCTGATCCCATCGCGAGTGCTGCTTCGGCCATCCCGAGGTTGAGCTGACCGAGTCCGCGCGCGTCGAGGATGCGGGTGCGTGCGAGGTCTTCGGGGTTGCCCGAACGGGGATCCTGCGGAAGATAGCCGAGCTCACCCGACCGGGTCACGCTGCCGCCCGACGGGAGGACGTCACCGGCGAGCACCTTGGTGAGCGTGGTCTTGCCTGCACCGTTGCGGCCGACGAGACCGATCTTGTCTCCGTCGCTCACACGGAACGACACGTTCTCCATAAGGAGGCGTGCGCCCACGCGGATCTCGAGTTCGTGCACGGCAAGCACAGGCGGGATGTCCGTTCTTTCAAGGGGAAGCGGCCGAGGGGCCAAACTCCCAGTATAGATCGCTCGGCTGGGCGTTCAGTCGACGTACCGCGTTCAGTCGAAGTAGAGATCGTGGTGCAGCCGGCATCCCGGATTGAAACCGGCCGAGCACTCAGGACACCCCTGTGCGTCGAGGTAGGCGTGGATGCTCAGCTTCGCCCCGCACACACCGCACAGGACAGCCGGCGTCGCACGCTGACCCCGCGCCCACTGCCGCGCCTCGTGATCAGCGACCTCCTCGTGGCACAGATGGCACGGGTACCAGTCACCGCAGCAGGCGAACGCGATCGCGATGACGTCGAGAGCACCGCGATAGTGCTCGCAGCGCGTCTCGCCGTCGACCACGAGCCCATGCACCGTGATCTCGCCGACGCGCGTCGGGCGGTCGGTCGATCTACCTCTCAGGGGGGATGCGGTCGATACCTCAGGGTGATGCCCCACGTGCCACCTGCTTCCTAGCCTTCTGGGGTGGATGTTATCAACGAGCTCATCATGCAGACCGTCGCATCGCCCTGGCTGTACGTCGTGCTGCTCGCGGTGACCGTCGTCGACGGGTTCTTCCCGCCGGTGCCGAGCGAGACGGTCCTCGTCGCCGCGGCGGCGGTGCTGGCGTCGACGGGTGAGTTCTGGGCACTGATCCCCCTGGGCCTGATCGCCGCGCTGGGCGCCGCGATCGGCGACAACATCGCGTTCGCCCTCGGACGGCGCCTGGGCACCACCCGATGGGCCTGGATGCGTCGCCCGCGAGTGGCGGCCGCATTCGCCCACGCCGAAAGCGCACTCGAGCAGCGCAGCGCCGCCCTCATCCTCGGCGCCCGCTACATCCCCGTCGGTCGGGTCGCCGTGAACATGTCCGCCGGCGCCCTCCGATTCTCGTGGCGACGGTTCCTTCCGCTGAGCGTCGTGGCAGGAGTCAGCTGGAGCGCACTGAGCCTCGCCATCGGACTGCTCGCCGGTTCGTGGGTCACCGAGCAGCCGCTGCTCAGCGCCGGGATCGGGATCGCCGTGGCGCTCGTCATCGGGCTCGTGATCGACCGAGTCGCAGCCGCCCGTCGGCGACGTGCTCCCCTTGCACAGCTGGCAGGATGACAGTCATGGCACGTCGTCGGCCGCGCATCGAGCGCGCTCCCCGCATCAGCCGCCGCACCGCCTCCGTGGCGGCGCTCGGTGCGGCGTGCATCGTGCTGTTCTCGGTGCTGGTGCCGATCCAGACCGTTCTCTACGGCACGTCCCTCCCCCTGTCGTTCATCCTGGCCGCGGCCCTCTGCGGATCACCTCTGTTGGCTTTGACACACCCCCGTTGGGCGATCGCGGCGTTCTGCGCGTCCGCCTTCACCCTTCCCCTGCTCGTGGTCCCGACGCTCGCCACCGAGTCGCCCTGGCCGTGGTCGGTGCCCGCCCTCCTGACCTTCGTGCTCTTCGTCGGCGTCATGGCCTTCATGCACGGTGCCAGGCTCGGCGCCTTCCCTCTCGTGATCGGTGCCGTCCTCTCTCTCACGGCTCCCCTGCTGCGCCCGGAGATCGTCGCCACCGCGCCCACGGCCGGCAGCACGACCGCCGACATGATCGTCACCACTTCCGTGGCCGCGGCGATGTTCCTGGTCGCCGTCCTGGTCGCCGGTCGGGTGCGCGTGTCGGCCGAGCTCACGCGCGAGCGCGAGCACTCCGCCCTCGAGGAATCCCGCCGGGGACTCGTCGAGGAGCGCACACGCATCGCCCGTGAGCTTCACGACGTGATCGCACACAGCATGTCGGTGATCCAGGTGCAGGCATCCACCGCGCGATATCGGCTTCCCGAGATCGGCGACGCGGCATCCGCCGAGTTCGACAGCATAGCGGCGACCGCACGGGCGTCCCTCACCGAGATGCGACGGATGCTCGGCGTCCTGCGCACCGAGGATCAGACCGCCGAGCTCGCCCCGCAGCAGGACATCGATGACATCCCCGCACTCGTCGACACCATGCGACGAGCCGGAGTGACCGTCGGGCTGGAGATCACCGGGGCCGTCGCGGACGCACCGCAGGCCGTGCAGATCGCCGCGTTCCGCATCGCACAGGAGGCGCTGAGCAACGCTGTGCGGCACGCGTCCGGCGCGCCGGTGACCGTCCGGGTGCAGGCGGACGCCGACGCGATCAGCATCCGCGTGCGCAACGGCCGTACCTCCGCTCCTCCTGCAGCGACCGGCGGCGGATACGGACTCCGCGGTATGCGCGAGCGCGTCGAACTGCTCGGCGGCACCTTCACGGCGGGACCCATCACCGACGGCGGCTGGGAGGTGGCGGCGTCCCTGCCGCTGCGCGACCCGGATCCGCGCACCGACCCCACTGCATCCCTGGAGGAGACCCCGTGACCATCAGCGTCCTCATCGCCGACGACCAGGCCATGGTCAGAGCAGGCTTCGCGGCACTCCTCGACGCCCACGAGGGCATCCGCGTCGTGGGTCAGGCGGCGAACGGCGCCGACGCCGTCACCCTCGCAGCCCGCCTCGACCCGGACGTCATCCTGATGGACGTGAGGATGCCGGAGGTCGACGGGATCGAGGCGACACGGCGCATCCTGGGACCCGGGTATCCCGCGGCCCACGTGCCCCGCATCCTCATGCTCACGACCTTCGACATCGATGACTACGTCTACGACGCCCTGGAAGCAGGCGCAAGCGGATTCCTGCTGAAGGATGCTCTCCCCGAAGAACTCGTCCATGCCGTGCGCGTGGTCGCGGGCGGCGACGCGCTGCTCGCGCCGAGCGTCACCCGGCGGATGATCGAGCAGTTCGCCGGTCGCCGGCCGCGCACGCCTCGGGCAGCCGCCGCGCTGGCCGACCTCACCGAACGCGAACGCGAGGTGCTGGTGCTCATCGGCGGCGGTCGATCGAACAGCGAGATCGCAGGCGACCTCTTCATCGCCGAGCAGACGGTCAAGACTCACGTCGGCAAGGTGCTCGCCAAGCTCGGGCTGCGCGACCGCGTGCACGCCGTGATCCTCGCCTACGACACCGGGCTCGTCGAGCCTGCGTCGTGAACGTCGGCGAGACATCACCCCTCGGTAGGGGTGCGAACAGCCCCACGGGTTGATCCGCGACCCGACATCGTCTTCATACGCTCCTCGGACACCCATCCGAGGAGGAACGATGACCATCGTCGAGACACCCCCGCTCACCGCTCAGCACGCTCCGATGCCGAGTGGTCGAGACACCGCGATCGACTTCCTGCGTGCAGTCTGCGTCGTCGGCGTCGTGCTGCTGCACGCGATCATGGTGGGTGTCACCGTGGTCGACGGCGCCCCCGTCTTCGAGAACGCCAGCGACGGCACCGCGTGGATCATGCCGGTGAGCTGGATGCTGCAGGTCATGCCGCTGTTCTTCATCATCGGCGGCTTCGCGGGCTTTTTGGCCCACCGGCGGCAGCGAGAGCGCGGCGGCACCGCGTCCGGCTTCGTGGCAGCTCGTGTACACCGACTCCTCCGGCCGGCCGTGTTCGCGATCGGGATCGTGGGCATGGCTCTCGCGATGCTGAGCCTCGCCGGGGTGCCTGCGGAGCTCGTGGTGATCGCCGGTTTCCGCTACGGTCAGCCGCTCTGGTTCCTCGGCGTCTTCCTGCTCTGCCAGGCCCTGCTGCCGATGCTGGCGAGTGCGCATGACAGGGCGCCGAAGGCGATGCTGGCGGCGCTGGTGGCGGCATCACTCGCTGTCGACGGGCTCCGAGCACTGTCGGGTGTCGACGGCCTGGGGTTCCTCAACCTCGCCTTCGTGTGGCTCGCACTGCAGCAGATCGGATTCTTCCTCGCGGATGGAACGATCGAGCGTCTGAGCAGGCGCTGCAGAGCCCTCTGCGGCGCGGCGGCGGCCGCAGTGCTCGTCGCGACGTTCGTCAGCGGCATCTACTCCCCCGACCTGATCGCGAACATCAACCCGCCCACCGGAGCGCTCCTGCTCGTCGGCGTAGTGCATCTGAGCGCCGTGTCGTTGTTCCGCGGCCGCATCGAGACGTTCAGCCGCCGCCCACGGGCGGCCGCCTTAGCCGTGTTCATCAACCGTCGCACCATGACGATCTACCTCTGGCACATGCCGGTGCTTCTCGGCATGGCCGGGCTCTCGGCCGTCGCGGCGCTGATGACGGGCCTGGCGCTCCCCGAACCGAGCAGCGTCGCCTGGTGGATCACGCGTCCGCTCTGGCTCGCGGCCGCACTCGCCCTCACCGCTGCGGTGGCCGTCACGCTCACCCGATTCGAGACCCGACCGTCTCCCCTGCTCACGGAGTCGCCTCGCCGCGTGATCGGCGCCGTGGCCGCGGGGCTCACAGCCGTCGTCTTGCCGCTCGTACTCGGAACGACTGTGCTGACCGCGGCCGTCGGGGTCTGCGGGATGCTCTGGGCGCTTCGACTGGCTCGGCGCTCACACCAGACCGCGAGCGGCGAGAGCATCGCCCACGTCGTCCGCGTGGCGTAGCGTGCGAACGAGAAGGGGAACGACGCCCCAAAGCCCCGGCCGAACCCCTCGCGCCCGCTGCGCGTCCCTGACCTCGTGGGCGAACGATGCCACGACCGGAATCATCGTGATCGTGAGCGAGATCGTCATCGAGACGGCGTCCGCGTCGAGACCGAGACGCCGCAACGGGCGGAGCATGCGCTGCAGCACACCGAGCAGATCGCCCATTCGCGTCGTGATCGTGAGCAGCGAGGCGAGCAGGACGAGCGAGAGGACGCGTGCGGTGCTGATCCAGGCCACAAGTGGCGAGACGAAGATCCAGAGCGCTCCTCCGAGCACGAGCACGAGCCAGCGGAGGCGCCACACTTCGGCTGCCAGCACACGCAGCGGCAGGCGGGCGGGGGCGAAGAGCGCGCAGACACCGCTCACGGTGACGCCGACACTCCAGGCATCATGCGGATACGCGGACAGCCCGATCGCGAGTGCGGCGAAGATCGCGAGCTTGGCCCCCGCGGGCATCCGATGGAAGATGCTCGTGCCCGGCCTGTAGGTCTGGATCATCGGCACAGGTTCCGGTAGGCCGTGATCACGGCGCCCGGCTCGCCGGCCGCCACGACAGCTCCGTCGTCGAACAGGACCGCGTGGTCGCAGCGTGCCGCGAGGTCGAGATCGTGCGTGACGATGACGACCTGTGCCGTCTGGGCGAGCAGGAGGCCGGCGATGCGCCCGGCATTGCGCAGATCGAGCAGGGTCGTCGGCTCATCCGCGACGATCAGCTCCGGTTGCGTGATCAGCACTGACGCGAGTGCGAGGAGCTGCTTCTGACCGCCTGAGAGTTCCGATACCGCGACGTCCGCCCGCTCAGCGAGTCCGTGCTCAGCGAGCGCATCGGCGACCCGCGCATCGATCTCTGCCCTGGGCCGGCCGCGCAGCGAGAGCGCAAGGTCCTCGGCCGGGGTCGGCATCAGGAGCTGGGCCTGCGGATCGGTGAACACGAATCCGACGCGGCGCCGCAATGCGGTGACGTCACGTCGCGTGTCGAGGCCGTGCACGTTCACCCTCCCCGACGTGGGCACGACGAGCCCGTTGAGAAGCCTGGCGAAGGTCGATTTACCCGATCCGTTCGCGCCGATGACCGCGATGCGCGCGGCAGTGAGATCGACGCTGACATCGCGCAGGATCCGTCGGCCATCGCGCTCGACGGTCACCCCGTTGAGCGCGATGCGCGCGTGACTCGTCTCAGAGCGCACGGACCGGTGCGGGCGCGAGGGCCGCCCGAGCGTCGAAAGCCCTCGGGTAGGCGCGCCGCAGTGCGAGTGTCAGCGCCACAGCTGCTGCGGCTTTGAGGAGATCCCCCGGCAGGAACACGAGGGCGGCCACGGCCGTCGGCGCGAGGTCGAGGCCGAGGACGAGCGCTGTGATGGGGATCCCGCACAGATAGACGACCAGGATGCCGCCGACCACGGTGCCGAGCGCGATGCGCCACCACGTGAGCCTGCCCCGGTGCACGATCAGTCCGATCACGACGACTCCGGCCACCCACCCGAGCAGGTACCCGGCGGTGGGACCGACGAACACGCCGAGCCCACCGCGTCCTCCTGCGAGAACCGGAAGACCGACGGCCGCGAGGGCGAGCACGAGCAGGATCGAGAGCGGAGCGAGCCGCGGGCCGAGAACGGCGCCGGCGAGCATCACGCCGAGAGTCTGCGCGGTGATGGGCACCCCGCCGGGGATCGGTATCGTCACCATCCCGAGCACCACGATGAGGGCGGCGAAGATCGCCACTCTGGCCAGTTCGCGACCGAGGTCGCCTCGCTGCTGCGTCATATCCGACACCTTCCTGAACACTGTTCACCTGAACGGTGTTCACTATAGTGAGAACATGAGCCCCGATCACAACTCGACCCGCCATGATCGCGACGGTGTCGCTCGGGCAGCCCTGGCGCTCCTCGACGAGGTCGGGCTCGCCGACCTCTCGATGCGCAGGATCGCGAGCAGGCTGGATGTCCAGCCGAGCGCGCTCTACTGGCACTTCACGAGCAAACAGGAGCTGCTCGCCGACCTCGCCGACCGCATCACCTCGACCATCCCGCGTGATGACGCCGATGTGCTGACGACAGCGCGCAGCATCCGCGACGCCCTGTTCACGTATCGCGACGGCGCAGAACTCGTGCTCAGCACGTACGCACTGCAGCTCGGCTCCTCGCAGGCGCAGACGGCGCTCGAAGACTCTCTGCATCGCGTGGGAGCCGAAGACGCCCCGGAGCGAGCGGTCGCCCTCCTGCACTTCATCCTCGGTCACGCGACGCTCGTGCAGCAGCGCATGCACGCCGACAGCCACGGCGCCCTCCCCGGAGGCGACGCGGTCGACGTCACCGCGGGGCTGGATCGGATCTTCGACCTCGGCGTGACAGCACTGGCGAGAGACACAGTAGACGACGAGGCGGGCGATCGACGGCTCCGGTGACGCCTTCGCCTATCGCGTTGTCACCTCCGCGCAGTCACCTCTGCACGGTCACCTCTCCACAAGCGCCGCGATGCGCTCGACGGCTTCGGTGATGATCTCAGGGCTCGTGCCGAAGTTCAGACGCACGTACCCCGCTCCTTCGTCTCCGAAGGCCGGGCCGAAGTGCAGCGCGACCCTGGCCTCCTTGAGGATGCGGCGCGCCGGGTTCTCGCCCCACCCGAGCCCCGAGAGATCGATCCAGGCGAGATAGCCCGCGTCCGGCATCCGGTAGCGCGCCTCGGGAAGTTTCGAGGCCAGCAGATCTTCGAGCAGCACTCGATTCGCATCGAGCGTCCTCAGCAGTCCGTCGAGCCATTCATCGCTCTCCTCCGAGAACGCGGCGACGGCGGCGAGGAGGCCGAACTGCCCGGTGCGCCAGACGACCTCGATCGGCAGGCCACGCACGACCTCGCTCGTAGCGTCGGATGCCGTCACCATCAGTGCGCATTTGAGGCCTGCGAGGTTGAAGGCCTTGCTGGCGCTGACGACCGCGAATCCGACCCGCTCGGCGGCCTCACCGGTTTCGAGGAACGGCGTGAAGCCGGTGCCCGGCTGCGCCAGCGGCGCATGGATCTCGTCAGAGATCACGGACGCGCCGAACTCATCGGCGATCTCGGCCAATGCGGCGAGAGAGTCGCGGCTGTGGACGGTCCCGGTCGGATTGTGCGGGTTGCAGAGCAGGATGGCGGTCGCGCCGCCTTCGAACGCGGCACGGATGCCGTCGAGGTCGAGTTCCCACGCCGTGCCTGTGTCGCGCAGCGGAACGCGCGAGACCTCGGCGCCCGCCTCGGCGACCAGATCGTAGAACGGCGGATACACGGGTGGCGTGATGACGACGCGCTCCCCCGGCTGGGTGACGCGACGGAGGATCTCCACGATGCCCATGCTCACGTCCGCCGTGCTGCGCATGCGTGCAGGATCTACGTTCCATCCGAATCGCCGACGGGCGAATGCAGCGTACGCGGATGGCAGCGGCGTCCGCGACGCGATGTACCCGGTGTCCCCCGTCTCGACGGCGCGGCTGAGCGCCGCCGAGATCGCGGGCGCGAGGGGGAAGTCGGTCTCCGCGACGAACAGCGGAAGCACATCGGCGGGATACTCCCGCCACTTCTCGCTGCTGCGCTCGCGGAGCTCGGCCAGAGGCAGAGCCTTGACCTCGAGCATCCTCAGATGGCGAAGCCGAGGGCGCGCATCATGTCGCGGCCGTCGTCGGTGATCTTCTCCGGACCCCACGGCGGCATCCACACCCAGTTGATGCGAAAGCGGTCGACGACGCTGTCCAGAGCCTGTGCGGTCTGGTCTTCGAGGACGTCGGTCAGGGGGCAGCCGGCACTGGTCAGTGTCATGTGGATGACGAGAGCATCGTTCTCGTCATCCCATGCGAGGTCGTAGATGAGACCGAGGTCGACGACGTTGATCCCGAGCTCCGGGTCCATGACGTCTTTGAGAGCCTCGGTGACCTCGTCGTACTTCTCGTCCGTGAGGGTGGCTGTCATGCGAATCAGCCTACGCCTCGACGGGGGCTGCGGGGTCGAGGAAACGGTCGTATCCCTCGTCCTCGAGCCGGTCAGCGAGCTCAGGGCCGCCCTCTTCGACGATCTTGCCCGCGACGACCACGTGCACGAAGTCGGGACGGATGTAGCGGAGGATGCGCGTGTAGTGCGTGATGAGCAGAACGCCGAGACCGGTGGACTCCTTGGCGCGGTTGACGCCCTCGGAGACGATCTTCAGGGCGTCGACGTCGAGACCGGAGTCGGTCTCGTCGAGGACGGCGAACTTCGGCTTGAGCACCTCGAGCTGGAGGATCTCGTGACGCTTCTTCTCGCCACCCGAGAAGCCCTCGTTGACGTTGCGCTGCGCGAACTTCGGGTCCATGCGGAGGTTCGCCATGGCCGCCTTGACGTCCTTGGTCCAGCCGCGGATCGCGGGGGCTTCGCCGTCGAGTGCCGTCTTGGCGGTGCGGAGGAAGTTCGTCACCGTGACGCCCGGGATCTCGACCGGGTACTGCATGGCGAGGAACAGGCCGGCGCGAGCGCGCTCGTCGACGCTCATCTCGAGCACGTCCTGGCCGTCGAAGGTGATCGACCCCGAGGTCACGGTGTACTTCGGGTGTCCGGCGATCGTGTACGCGAGGGTCGACTTGCCCGAGCCGTTGGGGCCCATGATGGCGTGCGTCTCACCGGTGTTCATGGTGAGGTTGATGCCGTTGAGGATCGGAGTGGTCCCCGCCTCGGTCTCGACCGTCACATGCAGGTCGCGGATTTCAAGAACAGACATTCAGACTTCCTTCGTCACAGTCGGGTCGATGAGCACGTCGTCGCCGTCGATCTCGACGACGTAGACCGGAACGGGCTCATAAGCGGGGAGATTCTGGGGCTTGCCGGTGAGCAGGGAGAACGCCGAGCCGTGGGCCCAGCATTCCACGGTGTCACCCTCGACGAAGCCCTCGGCGAGAGAGATGTCGCCATGCGTGCAGGTGTCTCCGATGGCGTGGATCACGCCTTCGGAGTCCTTGATCACGGTGATCGGCACGCCGTTCGGCTCGACACGGATCGGCATGTCCTGCTCGAGTTCCGCGACGCCGCACACGCGCTCGGCGCTCACGCGTTCACCTCGGCGAGCTCCGTCTCGACCGCGTCGAGCAGCTCGGCCTCCAGGGCCGGGATGCCCAGACGCTGGACGATGTCCGTGAGGAATCCGAGCACGACGAGGCGGCGTGCTTCCTCTTCGCTGATGCCACGAGCCTGCAGGTAGAACAGCTGCTCGTCGTCGAAACGCCCGGTGGCGCTGGCGTGGCCGGCACCGAGGATGTCTCCGGTCTCGATCTCGAGGTTCGGGATCGAGTCGGCGCGAGCGCCCTCGGTGAGCACCAGGTTGCGGTTCGCCTCGTACGAGTCGGTGCCCGTCGCATCGGCGCCGATCAGCACGTCGCCGATCCACACACTGTGCGCACCCTCACCCTGGAGCGCGCCCTTGTAGAGCACGTCGCCCTTGGTGTGCGGGCCCTTGTGATGCAGGTACACCTGGCTCTCGAGGTGCTGCCCCGCATCGGCGTACGACAGACCGTAGAGGTAGCCCTCGGATCCGGCGCCCGCGAGCTCGACGCTCGGGTTCACGCGCACGACGCCGCCACCGAAGCTGATGACGAAGTGCTTGAGGGTGGCATCCGCATCGACACGCGCCTGGTGCGCCGAGGTGTGCACGGCCGCATCCTGCCACTGCTGCAGGCTGATGACGGTGAGCTTGGCTCCGTCGCGCACGATGATCTCGACGTTCTGCGAGTACTGCGCGGCGCCCGTGTGCTGGAGCACGACGGTGGCCGAGCTGTGCTCGAGCGCCTCGATCACGATGTGGGCATCCGCGCGCAGTTCTGCGCCGAGACCGTCGATCGACACGAGGATCGGCTCTGCGACCTCTTCTTCACGAGGGATGCGGATGTGCAGAGCCTCGGGCGAGCCCTGCCACGCGATGGCCGCGGTGATGTCCTCGGCGAGGAAGACCTCGCCACGAGGAGCGTCGCCGGCGGCGAGCGGCGCGGAGACGTACTGCTCTCCTGCGCCGAACGTGTAGCTCACTCCCTCAGCGGAGCCCGCGACCTCGAAGAGGGGCGAGAGCTTCGCGACGGGCGTGTGCTTCCAGTTGACCTCGCGGCCGGTCGGCGCACCGAAGTCCGCCGGCTCGAACGAATGCGGGCGCTCGGAACGCGTCTGAACCGGAACGAATCCGGCGTCCGCGACCTGCGCGGCCGGGTCGACGTGCGCGCTCGAATGATGCGACGCCGTGGGCGTCGTCGTCTGGGCCGTCATCTCAGCCGACCGATCCTTCCATGCCCATCTCGATGAGCTTGTTCAATTCCATCGCGTACTCCATCGGCAGCTCCCGTGCGATCGGCTCGATGAAGCCGCGCACGATCATCGCCATCGCCTCGTCCTCGGGCATGCCGCGGGACTGGAGGTAGAAGAGCTGCTCTTCGCTGACCTTCGAGACCGTGGCCTCATGCCCGAGCTGCACGTCGTCGACACGGATGTCGATCGCCGGGTATGTGTCGGAGCGCGACTTGGTGTCGACGAGCAGGGCGTCGCAGCGCACGGTGTTCGCGGAGTGGTGCGCGTTGGCGTCCACTCGCACCTCGCCACGGTATCCGGCACGTCCACCGCCACGCGCGATCGACTTCGAGACGATCGACGACTGCGTGTAGGGAGCCATGTGGATCATCTTCGCGCCGGCGTCCTGGTGCTGACCGGGGCCCGCGAAGGCGACCGAGAGAGTCTCGCCCTTGGCGTGCTCGCCCATCAGGTAGATCGACGGGTACTTCATCGTCACCTTGGAGCCGATGTTCCCGTCGACCCACTCCATCGTCGCGCCTTCGTGCGCGACCGCACGCTTGGTGACGAGGTTGTAGACGTTGTTCGACCAGTTCTGGATCGTCGTGTAGCGAACGCGGGCGTTCTTCTTCACGATGATCTCGACGACGGCCGAGTGCAGAGAGTCCGACTTGTAGATCGGGGCCGTGCAGCCCTCGATGTAGTGGACGTAGCTGTCCTCGTCGGCGATGATCAGGGTCCGCTCGAACTGGCCCATATTCTCGGTGTTGATGCGGAAGTACGCCTGCAGCGGGATCTCGACGTGAACGCCCTTGGGGACGTAGACGAACGATCCACCCGACCACACGGCAGTGTTCAGAGCCGCGAACTTGTTGTCGCCGGCCGGGATCACGGTGCCGAAGTACTCCTCGAAGAACTCGGGGTGCTCACGGAGCGCCGTGTCGGTGTCCATGAAGATGACACCCTGCTCTTCCAGGTCCTCGCGGATCTGGTGGTAGACGACCTCGGACTCGTACTGAGCCGCGACGCCGGCCACGAGACGCTGCCGCTCGGCCTCGGGGATGCCGAGGCGCTCGTAGGTCTCACGGATCTCGGCGGGAAGGTCTTCCCATGACTGCGCCTGCTTCTCCGTGGAGCGCACGAAGTACTTGATGTTGTCGAAGTCGATCTCGCTGAGGTCTGCGCCCCAGGTCGGCATCGGCTTGCGTCCGAAGAGCTGGTATCCCTTGAGACGGGTCTTCAGCATCCATTCGGGCTCATGCTTGAGCGCCGAGATCCCGCGGACCACCTCTTCGGAGATACCGCGCTTGGCGATGGCTCCGGCAGCATCTTCGTCATGCCACCCGAATTCGTACACCCCCAGGCCGTCAAGCTCCGGGCGGTCGATCAGCACATCCGACATCACACACTCTCCTCACAGGTCCCAAAACGGTGTCATCCGCCCCGACACACCTGATCCCCGTCGAGTCTGCGGGAGCGGGTGCCGTTGGTGGGCCCTCATCACCGGCGCATCCATCGCGCCTAAACTGTTAGTGATGGTGCAGCGCGGTCAGCGCTCATCACAACAATCCGATTCTACAGGTTCCGCCTGAAGACAGGGCCGCTCGCCGTGTCCGGCGCGGTTCGGAGAGAACAATGCCCGAGACGATGATCTCCTCCCCCATGAACGCACCTCTGGCGCCCTCGACGGCCGCGCGCCTCTGGGGGCGGATGCTGCGCGTGTGCGCCTGGCTCTCCTTCCTCGCACAGACGATCATCATCGGCACCGGGGGCGCGGTGCGTCTCACCGGTTCCGGCCTCGGATGCTCGGAGTGGCCGCTGTGCACTCCCGAGTCCCTCGTGCCGATCTATGCCGATCAGGGAATACACGGGATCATCGAGTTCGGCAACCGCGTGATGACCGGAGTCGTCGGCATCATCGCCCTCGCCGTCCTCCTGCTCGTGCTGGCGCGTGTCGGCGGCAGACTTCTGGTGTTCTCTGCGCTGCGGTTCGCAGCCGCCGGGATCATCGCCGCGGCGATCGTCTTCGGGCTCGTCTCCCTGTTCTCCCTTCCCGCGACGCCCTTCGCCATGGGTGCGCTTCTCATCACGGTGATCGCGGCGATGATCCGTTCGCTCAGGCTCTCGTCCGAACGACGCGACCTCGTCGTGCTCGCCTGGATCGTCCTCGTCGGAGTCGTCGCGCAGGCGCTCGTGGGCGGCATCACGGTCCTCACCGGCCTCAACCCCTTCATCGTCGGGTTCCACTACGTCTCGTCGCTGCTGCTCGTGTGCGTCACGGCGGCGTTCCTGGTGCGGCTCTACGCTGCGGCCGGCCCCCGTGTCAGCGCCGTCCCGAGGTGGTTCGCCATCCTCAGCCACGTCACCGGTCTCGCACTGGCCGTCACGATCGTGTTCGGTGTTCTGACGACGGGCTCAGGGCCGCACTCCGGCGACGCCGACGTGCTGCGGCACGGATTCGACGCAACGATCCTCGCTCACGTGCACTCGTGGCCCGGGTACATCCTCGCCGCTCTCGTCGCCGTGATGACGATCACGGCGTGGGCGCTGCGGCTCGAACCGCGCAAGTGGCTGCTCGTCCTCGTGCTCGCGATCCTCGTGCAGGTGGGCGTCGGCATCTGGCAGGCACGTGAGGGACTCCCTCCGCTGCTCGTCGGCATCCACATGGTGCTCGCTTCGCTGTCGGCCGCCGCCTACACGGTCGTGGTGCTGCACCTGAAGAAGCCGGTCTCCGCTCAGGAGTGACGACGACCGCCGGCTGGGCGACCGGCACAGTGGATGCATAGCTGCGACATCAGAGGCTCATCAGTTCGTCGTGCACCGTGGCAGACATGAACAAGTCACTGACACGCAGCATCGGCTTCTGGCTCCTCCTCGTGCTCTCGCTCGCCTCGGCGGGCGTCGGCGGATGGCTGATCGCCGGGCAGGTCGGCACTATGACGAGCACTCTTCTCGATGGCACAGCCACGGGCATCGAGGTCTATGTCGGCCAGTCGCTCGTCGTGGTCGGCGCGGCTCTCCTGGGCGCAGGCGTGATCGGACTCCTGATCGCGATCGCGCTCACCGCGGTGCAGGCGCTCATGCCCACGGCCGCACCGGTCGTCGTCGAACCCATCGACTGGACCTCAGAGGCGGACGCCGTCGACGCGATCGAGCCCGCCACGGATGAGCACCCCACCCCGGCCTCGTCGGAGGACGAGGCTGCCGTCGAGAACGACGAGCGTCAGAACGGCAGCAGCGGGTCGACCGCGACGGCCACGAAGATCAGCGTCAAGTAGGTGATCGAGGCGTGGAAGACTCGCATCGGCCGCGCCTCGTTCCCCCGCACAGCCTGGTTGTACAGGCGGTGCGACTCGTAGATGAACCACCCGCCGAACACGAGGGCGGAGACGGTGTAGACGAGGCCCATGTTCGCGATGGGGATCAGCAGCAGCGAGCAGGCGATGGTCGCCCAGGCGTACAGGATGACCTGGAGGCCGACCTGCGAGGCGTTGCGGGTCACTCCGAGCATGGGCACGTCGACGTCGTCGTAGTCGTCCTTGTACTTCATCGACAGCGGCCAGTAGTGCGGCGGCGTCCAGAGGAAGATCAGGGCGAAGAGGATGAACGCCGGCCAGTCGAGCGAACCGGTGACGGCCGCCCAGCCGATGAGAACCGGGAAGCATCCGGCGATGCCGCCCCAGATGATGTTCTGCTCGGTGCGGCGCTTGAGGATCATCGTGTAGATCACGACGTAGAAGAAGATCGCGACTGCCGACAGCGTGGCCGCCAGCCAGTTCGTCGTGAACCAGAGCCAGACAGTCGAGAGCACGGCGAGGGTCCAGGAGAAGATCAGAGCGCCCCGAGGGGTGATCTCTCCCGTCACGAGCGGACGGTTCTCGGTGCGGTGCATGTGCGCGTCGATGTCTCGATCGAGGTACATGTTGAACGCCGCTGCCGAACCGGCGCTCAGCGAGCCGCCGATCACCGTGGCGAGCACCAGCCACAGGTCGGGCATTCCGCCCTGGGCGAGGAACATCACCGGGACGGTCGACACCAGCAGCAGCTCGAGGACACGCGGTTTGGTGAGGGCGACGTACGCCTTCACGGTACGACCGATGGACTTCTTCACAACGGTCTGATCAGACATCGTCGAGATCTCGATCGCCTCCTCCACACGCGTCACGACAGCGTTTCCCAGTCTAGGGCACGCCGGAGGCCCGCCCGGCCCCGCGCCGGGGACTCGCCCGGGGCATCGCGAGACCGCGTTCCGAAGACGGTGATTCCGGGTCTCACCAGGTCGCGTAGCACCCTCTCCGGCATGGAATTCCTGGGCCGGTGACGCGTTGTAAGACTGGGTAACGGGTCACACCACGGCGCTATGCTGAAATGACTCGCGCGCCCGGCGCACATCACACACCCCTCCGTAACGTTGCGGTCTGCGAATGTGCACTCCGGACGCTCTCGAACAGTTGCAGAAGGGCTTCACAGTGTCGGAATTGCAGTGGGATGAGATCGACCGACGTGCGGTGGACACCGCGCGTCTTCTGGCAGCGGATGCCGTGGAGAAGGTCGGGAACGGCCACCCCGGCACCGCGATGAGCCTCGCTCCAGCCGCGTATCTCCTCTACCAGCGGGTTCTCCGCCACGACCCGACCGACACCGACTGGCTCGGCCGCGACCGCTTCATCCTCTCGGTCGGTCACTCATCGCTGACGCAGTACGTGCAGCTCTACCTCGGCGGCTTCGGTCTCGAGCTCGACGACCTCAAGGCACTTCGCACCTGGGGCTCGCTCACTCCCGGCCACCCCGAGTACGGCCACACCAAGGGCGTCGAGATCACCACGGGCCCGCTCGGCCAGGGTCTCGCCTCCGCTGTCGGGTTCGCCTATGCAGCCCGCTACGAGCGCGGCCTGTTCGACCCCGAGGCCGCTGCGGGCACGAGCCCGTTCGACCACTTCGTCTACGTGATCGCCGGTGACGGCGACCTTCAGGAGGGCGTCACCAGCGAGGCATCCTCGCTCGCCGGCCACCAGGAGCTCGGCAACCTGATCGCGATCTACGACTCCAACCAGATCTCGATCGAGGACGACACCAACGTCGCCTTCACCGAAGATGTCGCCAAGCGCTATGAGGCCTACGGCTGGCAGGTGCAGACCGTCGACTGGAAGAAGACGGGCGAGTACGTCGAAGACGTGGCCGAGCTGAACGCCGCCATCGAGGCCGCGAAGGGCGAGACCTCCAAGCCGTCGCTCATCATCCTCAAGACGATCATCGGCTGGCCCTCGCCCGGCAAGCAGAACTCGGGCAAGATCCACGGCTCCGCCCTCGGTGGCGACGAGCTGGCTGCGACCAAGAAGGTCCTCGGGTTCGACCCCGAAGAGCACTTCGCCATCGCCGACGACGTGATCGCCCACACCCGCGCGCTCGCCGACCGCGCCGCCGAGACGCGTGCCGCGTGGCAGACGTCGTTCGACGCGTGGGCCGCGGCCAACCCCGAGCGCAAGGCGCTCCTCGACCGTCTCGAGGCCAAGGAGCTCCCGGCCGACATCACGTCGGCTCTGCCCGTCTTCGCCAGCGGCAAGGACGTCTCGACCCGGGCGGCATCCGGCCAGGTCATCAACGCACTCGCCGCCGAGCTCCCGGAGCTCTGGGGTGGATCGGCCGACCTCGCCGAGTCGAACCTCACCACCATCAAGGACTCGAAGTCCTTCATCCCCGCCGAGTGGTCCACCCACGAGTGGTCGGGTGACCCCTACGGCCGGGTGCTGCACTTCGGCATCCGCGAGCACGCCATGGGCGCCATCGTCAACGGCATCGTGCTGCACGGCCCGACACGCGCCTTCGGCGGCACGTTCCTCATCTTCAGCGACTACATGCGCCCGCCGGTGCGTCTGGCAGCGCTGATGAACGTCCCCAGCATCTTCGTCTGGACGCACGACTCCGTCGCGCTCGGCGAGGACGGCCCGACGCACCAGCCGGTCGAGCAGATCGCCACGCTCCGCGCCATCCCCAACTTCACGCTGGTACGCCCCGCTGACGCCAACGAGACCTCGGCCGCCTGGCTCGAGATCCTGCGCCGCCACGAGGGCCCGGCCGGCATCGCCCTGACCCGTCAGAACATCCCGGTGTTCGAGCGCGGTCAGGGAGCAGCCGACGGCGACGTCTTCGCCTCGACCGACGGCGTCTCGAAGGGCGCATACGTGCTCGCCGAGGCTCCGAACGGCACCCCCGACGTGATCATCATCGCCACCGGTTCCGAGGTCCAGCTGGCGGTCGACGCCCGCGCGGCCCTGGCCGACGAGGGTGTCAACGTGCGCGTCGTCTCCGCTCCGTCTCTGGAGTGGTTCGACGAGCAGGACGAGGCATACCGCGAGTCGGTGCTCCCGAAGGCCGTCACCGCCCGCGTCTCCGTCGAGGCGGGTTCCGTCCTCAGCTGGCGCGGCATCGTGGGCGACCGCGGCCGTTCGGTCGGCATCGACCACTTCGGCGCGTCCGCCGACTACAAGACCCTGTTCGAGAAGTTCGGCATCACCACAGAGGCCGTCATCGCGGCCGCACGCGAGACCATCAAGGAGAACGCATGAGCACCCCCACCGCAGACCTCGCAGCAGCCGGTGTCAGCATCTGGCTCGACGACCTGTCGCGCACCCGCATCTCCTCCGGCAACCTCGCCGAGCTGATCGAGACCCGCAACGTCGTCGGCGTCACCACCAACCCGACGATCTTCGCCAACGCGATCACCGACAAGAACAACACGTCGTACGACGCTCAGGTCACCGAGCTCGCAGCGTCCGGCGCGACGGCCGAAGAAGCAGTCTTCGCCGCGACCACGCAGGACGTCGCGGCAGCGCTCGACGTCTTCCGCCCCGTCTGGGAGGCCTCCGGCCACGTCGACGGCCGCGTCTCGATCGAGGTCTCCCCCGACCTCGCGCACGACACCGAGGGCACCGTCGCACAGGCCAAGCAGCTCTGGGCCACGGTCGACCGTCCGAACCTCCTCGTCAAGATCCCCGCGACGAAGGCCGGGCTCCCGGCCATCACCGAGGCGATCGCATCCGGCATCAGCGTCAACGTGACCCTGATCTTCAGCCTCGAGCGCTACGCCGAGGTCATCGAGGCGTACCTCGCCGGTCTCGAGCGCGCACACAGCGCCGGAATCGATCTGTCCACCATCCACTCTGTCGCCTCGTTCTTCGTGTCGCGCGTCGACACCGAGACCGACAAGCGTCTCTCCGCGATCGGCACCGACCAGGCCGAGGCGCTCAAGAGCAAGGCGGGGCTCGCCAACGCACGCCTGGCCTACGAGCTCTTCGAGCAGAAGTTCGCCGAGAAGCGTGCTCAGGACCTGATCTCGGCCGGTGCGAACGCCCAGCGTCCGCTCTGGGCATCGACCGGCGTCAAGGACCCGGCTCTGCCGGACACCCTCTACGTCACCGAGCTCGTCGCGAAGGATGTCGTCAACACGATGCCCGAGAAGACGCTCGAGGCGACCTTCGATCACGGCGTGGTCACGGGCGACACCATCACGGGTGGCTACGAAGAGGCCCGCGCCGTCTTCGCCGGCCTCGCCGACCTCGGAATCGACTTCACGGACGTGACCCAGGTGCTCGAGGACGAAGGCGTCGCCAAGTTCATCGACTCCTGGCACGACCTGCTCACGCAGGTGGCAGAGGGCCTCGAGGCGCAGCGATGACATTCGCGATCCACGCCTCGGGCGCGGCTCGGGTCGCGATCGACGAGACGGTTCCCGCTCTCGTCCACGACCTCGTCGCCTCCCGGCTCACCGGCGGCGACGCGACTCTCTGGGGTCCGGCAGCCGAGTCCGAGGCATCGATCCGCCTCGGGTGGATCGATGCGGTCTCCGTCTCGCGGCCGCTGGTCGCCGAGATCGCGGCCCTCCGCGCGGATCTCCATGCGAAGGGTGTGACGCGAGTCGTGCTCGCCGGCATGGGCGGATCGTCGCTCGCACCCGAGGTCATCGCACAGACTGCGGGCGTCCCGCTCACGATCCTCGACTCGACCGCTCCGAGCCAGGTGCTCGCCGCGCTTGATGAGGGTCTCGAGGCCACCGTGCTCGTGGTGTCGTCGAAGTCCGGCTCCACGGTAGAGACCGACTCGCAGCGCCGCACGTTCGAAGCCGCGTTCCGCGACGTGGGCATCGACCCGGTCGAGCGCATCGTCGTCGTCACCGACCCCGGTTCGCCGCTCGATGTCGCGGCTCGCGAGGCGGGGTACCGCGTCTTCAACGCCGACCCGAACGTCGGAGGGCGCTACTCGGCGCTCACCGCCTTCGGTCTCGTCCCGTCCGGGCTCGCCGGAGCCGACATCGACGAGCTCCTGAACGAGGCCGACGCCTCGCTTCTCGAGGTTGCGATCGACTCCGCCGACAACCCGGCACTGCGGCTCGCAGCGGCGATCTCCGCAACGTCGCCCCGCCGCGACAAGCTGGGTCTGATCACCGACGGCACGCACATCAACGGCCTGCCCGATTGGGTCGAGCAGCTCATCGCCGAGTCCACGGGCAAGGACAGCACGGGCATCCTGCCCGTCGTGCTCCTTCCGGTGTCGCCGGAGCTCGACTCGAAGCCGTCGGACCTGCAGATCGTGCGTCTGGTCGACGACGCGAACGAGTTCCACCTCCGCGAGCGGCACGAGGGCGAGATCCTCGTCAGCGGATCGCTGGGCGCTCAGCTCGTCGTGTGGGAGTATGCCACGGCGATCGCGGGCTACCTGCTCGGCATCAACCCCTTCGACCAGCCCGACGTCGAGTCCGCCAAGGTGGCGGCCCGCGGCCTGCTGGACGCACGCCCCGAGCCCACCGCGCCCGCGTTCGTCGAGAACGGCGTCGAGGTGCGCGTGTCCGATCCCGCTCTCGCGGCATCCGGCACCGTCGAAGGCGTGCTCGATGCGCTGTGGGCTCAGCTCCCTGCAGACGGCTACGTCTCGATCCAGGCGTACGTGAACCGACTCGACGTCCCGCAGCTGCAGGGCCTCCGTGAACTCGTGGCCGCCGATTCCGGTCGTCCCACGACGTTCGGATGGGGACCGCGCTTCCTGCACTCCACCGGTCAGTACCACAAGGGCGGGCCCGCGCAGGGTGTGTTCCTGCAGATCCTGGAGAGCACCGAGGTCGATCTCGAGATCCCCGAGAGGCCCTTCACGTTCGGGCAGCTCATCGAAGCGCAGGCCGCCGGCGACGCCGGTGTCCTCGCCGAGCACGGCCGCCCGGTCGTCTCCCTGACGATCACCGATTCGTCGGCCGACGTCCTCACCCTCTTCGAAGCAGCACAGAAGTAACAGCCAGGAGAATCCCCCACCGATGTCTGTTCCCATCTCGCGCGGGCACAACCCGCTGCGTGACCCCGATGATCGCCGCCTCAACCGGATCGCCGGGCCCAGCGCCCTCGTGATCTTCGGTGTGACCGGAGACCTGTCACGCAAGAAGCTCATGCCCGCGGTCTACGACCTCGCCAACCGCGGACTCCTGCCGCCCGGATTCGCTCTCGTCGGCTTCGCCCGACGGGACTGGGAGGACCAGGACTTCGCTCAGGTCGTCTACGACGCCGTCAAGCAGTATGCGCGCACGCCGTTCCGCGAGGAGACATGGGCACAGCTGCTCCAGGGCATCCGGTTCGTCTCGGGCGAGTTCGACAACCCCGATTCCTTCCGCAAGCTCCGCGAGACGGTCGACCAGCTCGACGTCGAGCGAGGCACGATGGGGAACCACGCGTTCTACCTGTCGATCCCGCCGAAGGACTTCCCGCTGGTCGCGAAGCAGCTCAAGGACTCGGGTCTCGTCGGCGAGAACGACGATGACGACGAGCGCTGGCGTCGCGTCGTCATCGAGAAGCCGTTCGGGCACGACCTCGAATCCGCGCGCGAGCTCAACGCCGCCCTCGAGGTCGCGTTCTCGGCGGACTCGATCTTCCGCATCGACCACTACCTCGGCAAGGAGACGGTCCAGAACATCCTGGCGCTGCGCTTCGCGAACGAGCTGTACGAGCCGATCTGGAACCGCAACTACGTCGACCACGTGCAGATCACGATGGCCGAGGACATCGGCGTCGGTGGCCGTGCGGGATACTACGACGGTGTCGGCGCCGCTCGCGACGTCATCCAGAACCACCTGCTGCAGCTGCTGGCGCTCACCGCCATGGAAGAGCCGATCAGCCTTTCGGCCGAACATCTTCGTGCCGAGAAGGAGAAGGTCCTCGCCGCGGTGCACGTGCCCGACGATCTCTCCCTCGCGACCGCACGCGGCCAGTACGCCGGCGGATGGCAGGGCGGCGAACAGGTCACCGGCTTCCTCGATGAGGACGGCATGAACCCGGAGTCCGCGACCGAGACGTACGCCGCGATCAAGCTCGAGATCGACACGCGGCGCTGGTCGGGCGTGCCGTTCTACCTGCGCACCGGCAAGCGCCTCGGACGCCGTGTCACCGAGGTCGCCGTCGTCTTCAAGAAGGCCCCCGAGCACCTCTTCGGTCGCTCGAACACGTCGGAGCTGGGGCAGAACGCCCTCGTCATCCGCGTGCAGCCCGACGAGGGTGTGACGATCCGCTTCGGTTCCAAGGTCCCCGGCAACGGCACGAACGTGCGTGACGTCACGATGGACTTCGGTTACGGCCACGCGTTCACCGAGGCGAGCCCCGAGGCCTACGAGCGACTCATCCTCGATGTCCTGCTCGGCGACCCGCCGCTGTTCCCGCGGCACGAAGAGGTCGAGCTCTCGTGGAAGATCCTCGACCCCGTAGAGAAGTACTGGGCGGCCGAGGGCGGTCCAGTCGATCAGTACGCACCGGGTTCGTGGGGTCCGGCATCCGCCGACGACCTCCTCGCCCGCGACGGACGAGTCTGGAGACGCCCGTGATCATCGACCTTCCCGACACGACCGTGAGCCAGGTCGCCAAGCAGCTCGTCAAGGTACGCGAAGAAGGCGGCGCCGTCGCCCTCGGACGCGTGCTGACGCTGATCATCTCGGCCCGCAACGGCGTCGCCGAGGCCGCGATCGACGCGGCCAACGACGCCTCCCGCGAGCACCCGATGCGTGTCATCGTGCTCACCACGGGCGACGGCGACGCACGACTCGACGCACAGATCCGCGTCGGCGGCGACGCCGGAGCGAGCGAGGTCGTCGTGCTCCGCGCCTACGGCGATGCCGCCAGCAACGAAGAGAGCCTCGTCACCGGACTCCTTCTTCCCGATGCTCCCGTCGTCGCCTGGTGGCCGGAAGATGCTCCGACCTCCCCCGCGAACTCGCCGCTGGGCAAGATCGCTCAGCGCCGGATCACGGATGCGGCCACCGCATCCGATGTGCGCGACCGTCTCGCTCAGCTCGGCGAGACGCACGCGCCCGGCGACACCGATCTCGCCTGGACCCGCCTCACGCACTGGCGCGAGCAGCTCGCCGCCGTGCTCGATCAGCCGCCGTTCGAAGAGGTCACCGCTGTCGAGGTGCGTGGCGGCTCGGCCTCGCCGTCGACCGCGCTGCTCGCCGCCTGGCTGCAGATGGCGCTCGAGATCCCCGTCACGTGGTCCTACGAAGACCCGGAGCACTGGCAGGAGGGCATCAAGTCCGTGCGGCTCCACCGCGCTTCCGGCGACATCCTGCTCGAGCGTCCGACCCCGGGCGTCGCCGTGCTGACGCAGCCGGATCAGCCGGACCACGATCTGCACCTCCCCCGCCGCACCCTGCGCGAGTGCCTCGCCGAGGAGCTGCGTCGCCTCGACCCCGACGTCCTGTACGGTCGAGTGATCACCGAGGGCTGGGAGAAGCTGGGTCCGCCCGAGACAGGAGAATGATGTCGTCGCAGACAGCGTCCGCAGAGAAGCGGGTCGTGGTCGAACCCACCCCCGCCGCACTCGCCGCGAGGGTGGCCGACAGATTCCTGACACGACTTCGCGCACGCACGCGCAACGGCCGCATCGCCCATGTCGCCCTCACGGGCGGCTCGATGGGAGGTGCGGTCCTTCGCGCCACGCGCGATGACCCGCGCTCGTCGCAGATCGACTGGTCGCTCGTTCACTTCTGGTGGGGTGACGAGCGGTTCGTCGCCCGAGACGACGCCGATCGCAACGCGTTGCAGTCCCGTGAGGCTCTGCTCGACCACATCCCCGTCCCCGCCGAGAACGTGCACGAGGTCGCGGCCGCAGGCGAGGGTCTGACCCTCGACGAGGCTGCCGATGCCTACGCCGCTGAGCTCGCGAAGTTCGGCACCGACGAGCATCCGTGGCCCTCGTTCGCCGTGTGCTTCCTCGGTGTCGGCCCCGACGGCCACATCGCGTCGCTGTTCCCCGATCGCATCGAGGTCACCGTGACGGATGCCTCGGCACTGCCCGTGCGCGACTCGCCCAAGCCGCCGCCGGAGCGCGTGACGCTGACCCGCCCGGTGCTCAATGCATCCAAGCGCGTCTGGCTCGTGCTCACCGGCGCCGACAAGGCCTCAGCGCTGGGGCTTGCTCTCGCCGGGGCAAGCTACACGAATGTTCCCGCAGCGGGCGCCAAGGGGCGCAAGCGCACGGTGTTCTTCGTCGATGAGGCGGCCGCCTCGGAGGTCTCGCCCGACCTCATCGATCCGGCATACTGAGCCGATGTGATCAGGCCTCGGGGTTCTTCGCCTCGGGGCCTTTCGCATGCTCGTCGCTTCCGCGGGTGATGCCGATCTCCTGGCTGTCGCTGAGCACCTGCGGGTGGAACCGAGCCAGTCCGACCACGCCCCACACCGCGATCGCACCGGCGATGCCGAAGATCACGAGAACCCACGGCGGCGCGGCAGCAGCCTCGCCGAGCACCACCATGCCGATCAGCACGGCGACAAGGGGATCGACGACGGTGAGCCCCGCGATGACGAGGTCGGGCGGACCCGAGCTGTACGCCGTCTGCACGAAGTAGGCGCCCACGGCGCTCGCGGCGACGAGCGCGATCACGCAGACGAGAGTGATCCACTCGAAGTCACCGGCCTGGACCCGCTTGATGACGACCTTCGCGAGCGTCGCGACGAAGCCGTAGAGGATTCCGGCGCCGACGATGTAGAAGAGCGCGCGCATGCGGTGTCGGAGGACGAGCCAGCAGGCGCCGAGGATGATGATCACGACGAGCAGGATCGCGAGGATCGTGAACAGCTCTGTGTCCGTGACGTCCTTCTCGGTGGCGAAGATCGCCGCGAAGAAGACGAAGAGGAAGATTCCTCCGACGCAGCAGATGATCGCCGTGATGGATTGCTTGGTCGGTGAGTGCCCCGAGATGCGGGCGTTGAGCAGTGTGGTGATGACCAGCGCGATCGCTCCGAGCGGCTGCACGACGATCAGAGGCGCCACGGTCAGAGCTGCGAGCTGACAGACGATGGCAAGGCCCAGCATCAAGGTCCCGACGAGCCACGAGGGTCTCGTCAGCAGCCCGCGGACCTGAGCCATCGACAGACCGGATGCTCCGTCCGCACCGCTCAGCCGCTCCATCTTCTCGACGCCGCGGTGCTGGTACTGAGCACCGAGCGACATGAAGACAGCGCCCGCGAGTGCGAGGGGGATGCCGAGGAGCAGTCCCGGGTTCTGGAACGCGCCTACCAGCTGGTCGGTGACGTCTTCCGCCCCGGCTGTCCATACGGAGATGCTCACCCTACGACCCTACCCGGCGATATGCGCCGAGTAGGGTTATGGCGTGGCTGTTCTTTCTATTCGCATCATGGGCGACCCCGTCCTGCACTCCCCCGCTTCCGTCGTCGAGGAGATCTCCGACGACATCCGCACACTCGTGGCCGACATGTTCGAGACCATGGACACCGCGCCAGGCGTGGGTCTGGCTGCTCCCCAGGTCGGCGTGCCGCTGCGTATCTACACGTACGCGTACGTCGACGATGACGACCAGCCGTGGCGCGGCGTCATCATCAACCCCGAGCTCTGGATGGTGCCCCTCGAGCCGGGCGAGCCGGACGACGACCTCGAGTCCGAAGGGTGTCTCTCCTTCCCTGGCGAGCGATTCCCCCTGCGTCGCTCCGAGCGGGTACGCGTCACAGGCGTGGATCTGGACGGCGCGCCGGTCGAGATCGCGGTCGACGGCTGGCGTGCGCGGATCATGCAGCACGAGTTCGACCACCTCGACGGCATCCTCTACATCGACCGTCTCTCGGACGGTGACTGGAAGACCGTGCAGAAGATCGCGAAGAAGCGCGGGTGGGGCAAGGCCGGAGCCAGCTGGATGCCCGGAGTCGATGATCTGGAAGGCTGACCTAACCTTTCAGCCCAATCAAAGCCTTCTCGGAGTTGCATCACAGACTCCGAGCCGGATAGCGTGCTTGAGGTGGTGTTTCGATATACCACGCACCAAGAGGCTCTGGGAGGGGAAATCATGATGAAACTGCGCACGCGACGCGCACTGGCGCTTGCAGGTTCTGCTGTGGCGCTGTCGGTCGCACTGACCGGATGTAGCGCGCTGAACGGGATCCTGGGTGGCGGTTCGGGAGACGCCGACCGCGACGAGGACACCGGGCAGGTCACCGAAAGCTCGAACATCGACATCTTCTCGCTCAAGCTGGGCGACTGCAAGATGGCCAGCGCGACCGGCCTGATCGAAGATGCGGACGTCGTCCCGTGCGACCAGCCGCACGACGAAGAGGTCTACTACGAGATCACGATGGACGACGGCGAGTTCTCCGAGGAGAGCGTCGATGCAGCCTCGCAGGAGTGCATCGGAGATGCCTACACGAGCTTCGTCGGTATCGCGTTCAACGACTCCGTGCTCGAGGTCTACCCGATCACGCCGACCCAGCAGACCTGGGACGAGCTGAACGACCGCATCGTGCAGTGCGTCATCTCGGACCCGGCCGGCCAGACCACGGGCTCGCTCCAGGGCGCAGCACGCTGATCCGACGCTGACACGCATGAAGGCCCCGTCGTCGACGGGGCCTTCTTTCGTGCGCCGGAGCAATCGCCCGCCGCACTGTGCGATCCATCGCCACGGACGGACCGAGGGAAAGGGAAAAGCCCCTCCGAAGAGGGGCTTTTCATTGGCTCCCCGGCTTGGACTCGAACCAAGAACCTGCCGGTTAACAGCCGGCTGCTCTGCCAATTGAGCTACCGAGGAATGTGCTCCGCTGCGCGGGCAACTCGTCAATCCTAGCAAACTCCGGAGCGTGCTCGTGACACGGGCCGCACATCGGGCGTGTCGCGCGCGGGCGCCTTCAGTGCTGCGAATCCGCCTCCGCGTTCGGCGCCCACAGGAGGTCTTTTCCCACCCCGCGAGCGACGACGTGACCGCCGCGGAGCATGAGCGTCTCGGCGTTCAGCTCTCGGATGAAGTCGGCGTCATTGGTGACAAGCAGCGCACCCATCCCCTGCTCCTTGCGGCGCCGGGTGATCGCGTCGAAGACGACGGGACGGACCTCGAGGTCGAGGTTCGCGAGGATCTCGTCGGCGATGAGCACGCGGGGTTCGAGCACGAACGATCTCGCGATCGCGACGCGCTGCCGCATACCCGCGCTGAGCTCGTAGGGGAACTTCGCGGCGGTGCCCAGCGGCAGGTGCAGCTCGTCGAGCAGCGTCGCCACCCTGATCGACAGCGCCTTGGTGTTGACGCGCTTCTCGCGGATGAGGATCGGCTCGGCGATCACCTCGTTCACCGTGAGCTGCGGCGGCAGATCGGCCCCCGCACCCTGCGGTACGAAGCCGGTGCGGTAGGTCAGCAGGCGGTGCTTGCGCCCAGGGCGTCGGATGTCGACGCCGCAGACCTGAGCGCTGCCCCCGACGACTCGCACCGACGGATCCGTGGAACCGGCCAGAGCCGCGACAAGCGTGGACTTGCCGGACCCCGTGGGCCCCGCCACGCAGATGAGCTCGCCTGGTGCGAGAGAGAAGCTCACACCGTCGATCGCACGGGTGGCACCGCTGTGCCCGATGCGATCGATGACCAGGTCGGAGCTGTCGATCGCGTTGGTCGATTCGGGCCGGGAGAACATTCTTCCATCCTGCCCTGCCCTGCTGGGGAGCTGCCGTTACGACTCGGCGAACCTCTGACGCTCGACATCGATGTCACGCAGCCGCATTCGCAGCGCACGCCCGCCGTCGGAGTCCGCAGGCACCCGCTGCACAGCACCGAGGAGTTCCTGCTTCTCGTGCTCGAGGCTGCGCATGATGAGTCTGCGGGCGAGGTCGGTGGTCGATGCGACGGCTCCGGCCTCGTTGCGAGCGGGGAACGGTGTCATGAGCAGCTCGCCCGCAAGCGACCGGTAGGGCTCGCGCACCGAGTTCACGGCGTCCGTCACCCAACCCGCCCGCGTGCGGTCGGGAGCGGCCGCGACGGCCTCGCGGACTGCGTCGAGCCCGGGTGTGCGGAAAGGACTGCCGAGCGCGCGGCCGAGCAGCGCCTGATCGATCTGGTGCCCGTACTGAAGGGCACCCATCAGCGCATCGCGCTCGACGGCGACATCCGCCGTGCGCGGCAGGCTGGCCAGCGTCACGGGCGCCACGGCCGGCGCACCGGTCGTGGGGTCGATCGTCACCTCGTGCCGGGGCGACTCGTGACGCGTGGTCTGGGATCCGCCGCGTGCCGCACGCTCGACCTCGTTGTGCACCTCGGTCGGGTCCATGCCCAATCGCCTGGCCAGCACCCGCTCGTATCCTGGGCGCAGCAGACGGTCGCGGATCTCGGCGACGATCGGCGCCGCTGCGCGCAGCGCGCCGACGCGCCCTTCGACAGTGGAGAGATCGAAGCCCGAGAGCCTGCGGTCGATCGCGAACTCGAACATCGGCTGCTTGGTCTCCATGAGCGACCGCACCGCGGCGTCGCCACGCTGGAGTCGGAGATCGCAGGGGTCGAGGCCGTCCGGGGCGACTGCGACGAAGGTCTGCGCGTTGAAGCGATCGTCCTCGGTGAAAGCGCGCAGCGCGGCCTTCTGCCCCGCCTCATCGCCGTCGAATGTGAAGACGACCTCACCCGAGGCGTTGTCATCGCCCATGACCCGGCGCAGCACCTTGATGTGGTCGGTGCCGAACGCCGTGCCGCACGTCGCGATCGCGGTCGTGAGACCGGCGAGGTGGCAGGCCATGACGTCGGTGTACCCCTCGACCACCACGACCCGGCGCGGGTCGCCCCGCGAGATGTCGCGCTTGGCGAGGTCGAGCCCGTAGAGCACCTGAGCCTTCTTGTAGATCGGCGTCTCGGGAGTGTTCAGATACTTCGGTCCCTGGTCGTCGTCGAAGAGCTTGCGCGCGCCGAACCCGATCGTCTGACCCGACACGTCGCGGATGGGCCAGACGAGACGGCCGCGGAATCGGTCGTAGACACCGCGCTGACCGGTCGAGACCAGCCCCGCGGCGCTCAGCTCGTCTCGCGTGAATCCCTGTGCTGTGAGCGCCTTCAGCATCTTGTCCCAGCCCCGAGGTGCGAATCCCACACCGAAGTGAGCCGCGGCGCCGGCGTCGAAGCCGCGCTCCCCGAGGAATCGGCGCCCTGCCTCGGCGTCGGCCGTCAGCAGCTGCCCGCGGAAGTACTCCGCGGCGGCGGTGTTCGCGGCGTACAGGCGGCTGCGCCCGCTCGTCTCGGGAGCAGAACCACCATCTTCGTAATGCAGGGCGTAGCCGATGCGGCCTGCGAGGCGCTCGACAGCCTCGGTGAAGCTGACGTGGTCCATCTCGCGGAGGAACGAGTACACGTCGCCCGACTCACCGCATCCGAAGCAGTGGTAGTAGCCGACCTGGGGCCGCACGTGGAAGCTCGGGCTCTTCTCGTCGTGGAAGGGGCAGAGTCCTTTGAGGGATCCGACTCCGGCCGATTTGAGCGCGACTCGCTCTCCGACGATGTCGGCGATGTTCGTGCGGGCCTTGACCTCGTCGACGTCGGCCTGGCGGATGCGGGGCATCAGCCGGCCCCTTCGACGACCGCCTGCCGCGGCGTGTGCTGACGAGCACCCGGTCGCGCATGACGCGGCGTCCAGATGCCCACCTCCGCGGGGTCGATCTCGCCGACCAGCCTGTTGTGCCAGTCGATCGCGCTCTGATCGGTGAGGCTCGCGATCTGATCGACGATGACCCGAGCGCGTTCGTGATCGGTCGTCGCTGAACGGAAGTCGGCCGAGAACGCGGGCTCGAGCACGTCCGCTCCAGCGGACCAGAGCGTATCGGTCGACCACAGCGCGTCGGCGAGCCGCTTGAGCACGCGGCGCTGCTCCTTGTAGACGCCCTTGCGCGCATCGATCGTGACGATGGCCTGCCCCATGATGCCCTTGAGCACGGCGATCTCGGCCTCGATGACCCGCGGCACCACGACGTGCGCGTTGTAGCGCACGAGCGTCGGACCGGCGTATGCCTCGCGGGTCGCGGCAACGGCAGCGCGGGCGAATCGACCGATGAAGTCACTCGTGAGGTTCTTGAGCCGCGCCAGGTCGTGACGCGAGCGGTCGAACGACTGCAGCCACATCGGCTGGGAGGCGAGGCGGTACAGCGCATCGGCGAGGTCATCGCGCGTGAAGTCGTAGCCGACCCACTGCTGGATGCGGTCGATCAGCGCCTCGTGCTGGCGCGGGTCGGAGAGCTGGGCGACGTCGACGTAGCCGTTGACGATCGCGTCCTCGAAGTCGTGCACCGAGTAGGCGATGTCGTCGGAGAGATCCATGATCTCGGCCTCGATGCATCGCCGACGCCCGGGGATTCCCTCACGCATCCATCGGAAGACCTCTTCGTCTTCGGGATACACGCCGAACTTGAGCCGACCACCGGGGTCGGGAACGGGGCTGTCGACTGTCCACGGGTACTTGCAGGTCGCGTCGAGGCTGGCCCTGGTCAGGTTGAGCCCGACCGAGCGCCCGTCGTCGTCGATGGCCTTGGCCTCGAGACGGCTGAGGATGCGCAGCGATTGCGCGTTGCCTTCGAAACCACCGATGGGCTCTGCCCATTCGTTGAGCGCCCGCTCGCCGTTGTGCCCGAAGGGCGGGTGTCCGAGGTCGTGACTGAGGCACGCGGTGTCGACCACGTCTGCGGAGACGCCGAGCGCGGTCGCGAGCTCGCGCCCGACCTGGGCGACCTCGAGCGAGTGGGTGAGGCGGTTCCGAGCGAAGTCGGCCGTGCTGGCGGGACTGAGCACCTGCGTCTTGGCCGCCAGGCGGCGGAGCGCCGCGGAGTGCAGCACGCGCGCACGGTCGCGGGCGAAGTCGTCGCGTTCGGATCGATGCGTCTCGGCGAAGAATCGCTCGGCGTCGCGCGGGTCGTATCCGTCCGAGCGCCCGCGCGCCGAGTCCACCTGAGGATCAACCGCCACTGTTCTCGATCTCCGCCCCTCGCATCATCTCGGATGCCGACGCCGCGAGCTCGCGCGACTCCAGCCACTTGTCAGGCAGCGCCGGACGCTTCGGACGCCCCGAACGACCGCGCTGGCCCTCGGCGTCGGCGCCGGGGTACGGCGCCGTGTGATCGAGCTGACCGAGCAGCTCGTCGATCTCTGCGAGGCTGGATGCCGTCGCGAGCCCGGTGCGGATGTCACCGCCGACCGGATAGCCCTTGAAGTACCAGGCGACGTGCTTGCGGACGTCGCGGCATCCGCGGTCCTCGTCTTCGAAGAACTCGACGAGCAGCTCGGCGTGACGACGGAAGGCGTCGGCTACGAAACCGAGTGTCGCGTCGACCGGGTGCGACTCAGCACCGAAGGCCGCAGCGAGCTCGCCGAACAGCCACGGGCGACCGAGACATCCGCGTCCGACGACCACGCCGTCGCAGTCGGTCTGCTGCATCATGCGCACGGCGTCGTCGGCTGACCAGATGTCGCCGTTACCGAGCACAGGGACGCTGGTGACGGCCTGCTTGAGCTCGCCGATCGCGTTCCAGTCGGCGAAGCCGGAGTAGAACTCGCTCGCGGTGCGGGCGTGCAGGGCGATCGCAGAGACGCCCGCGTCTTCGGCCGCGCGCCCGGCGTCGAGGAAGGTCAGGTGGTCGGGGTCGATGCCCTTGCGCATCTTGATGGTCAGCGGCACGTCACCCGCGGCCTTCACGGCCTGTGTGACGATCTGCGAGAAGAGGGAGCTCTTCCACGGCAGCGCCGCTCCCCCGCCCTTGCGCGTGACCTTGGGAACGGGGCACCCGAAGTTCAGGTCGATGTGGTCGGCGTGGTCCTCTGCGACGATGATGCGGACTGCTTCGGAGATGGTGTGCGGATCGACGCCGTAGAGCTGGACCGAGCGCGGCGTCTCGGACTCGTGGTGGCGGATCAGGCGCATCGTCGTCTCGTTGCGCTCGACGAGCGCGCGAGACGTGATCATCTCGCTCACGTAGAGCCCGGCTCCGTATTCGCGGCAGAGCCGACGGAACGCGGTGTTGGTGATACCCGCCATGGGTGCGAGGACGACCGGTACGTCGAGAGCGATCGGACCGATGTTGAGGGTGCGAGCAGAAGTGGTGGCGAGAGTCATGTCCCTCCCATTCTCCCAGACACGGAGCCCGTCTCGGCGCATCGACCTAAGCTGTGAATATGACCGATCCCGCAGTCCGTTCCATCCCCTTCACAGACGCCGACGGCAACGAGAAGACGCTCGACGATCTGGGTGCCGACGTCGTGCTCGTGGTCAACGTCGCCTCGAAGTGCGGCCTCACCCCGCAGTACGAGCAGCTCGAAGAACTGCAGCGCCTCTACAGCGACCGCGGGTTCAGCGTCGTCGGATTCCCGTGCAACCAGTTCTTCGGCCAGGAGCCCGGCTCCGTCGAGGACATCAAGGAGTTCTGCTCCACGACCTACGGCGTGACGTTCCCCATCAACGACAAGGTGAAGGTCAACGGCAGGAACGCCACCGATCTCTACAAGACGCTGAAGGAGACGCCGGATGCCGGCGGCAAGGCGGGTCGTGTCGAGTGGAACTTCGAGAAGTTCCTCGTTCTGCCCGACGGAGAGGTCGTCCGGTTCCGCCCGAAGCAGAAGCCGAACGACCCCGAGATCGTCGGCGCGATCGAAGCCGCGCTGACCCGCTAGACCGCTGCGCCCTCGGGCTCGGCGTCGCCGCGCTTGGCCCAGAGGTCGCGGAGGACGTTCTCGAACGCCGCGGGCGGCTGCGCACCGCTGATGCCGTACTGTCCGTCGATGACGAAGAACGGCACGCCCTGGATTCCGTAGGCCTGAGCCTGAGCCTGGTCCTGGCGGACATCCGCGAGGTGCCGCGATGACACGAGTGCCTCACGGGTGTCGTCGGGGTTGAGTCCGACCTCGACCGCGAGCTCCACCAGGTCGTCGATACGGCCGACGTGCTTACCCTCGGTGAAGTAGGCCGACATGAGGCGCTCTTCCATCTCGTGCTGCACGCCCTGAGCCTTCGCGAAGTGCAGCAGCTCATGGGCCTTGACCGTGTTCGTGTGCTGCAGCAGGTCGAAGCGGTAAGCGAGTCCTGCCCCCTCGGCGACGCCTGTGACGTGCGAGAGCATCTGCTCGACCTGTTCGCGCGGCATCCCCTTGTGGCCGGCGAGGAAGTCGATCTCGTCGCCGTCGAAGTCGACGGGGGTGTCGGGAGAGAGCTCGAAGGAATGGAAGGTGATGTTCACCTGCGGGGCGTCGTCGTCGGAGGCTACGGCCTCGAGTCCCTTCTCGAGGTTGCGCTTGCCGATGTAGCACCACGGGCAGGCGATGTCGGACCAGATGTCAATCGAGATGGCTTCACTCACACTGACATCCAACCGTATGCACCTATGGGCTATTCCGTCGTTAGGATTCTCAGATGCTCTCCGCCGCCGATCCGCTGCCGTTCAGTCCAGAGCGAGTACTGATCGCCGGTGTCACAGGATCGGGCAAGACGACGCTCGCTCGACGCGTGGCCGAGGTGTGGGATCTGCACCACGTCGAGATCGACGGGCTGTTCCACGGCGAGAACTGGACGCCGCGCCCGTCGTTCATCGATGACGTGCGCGCCTTCGCCGCGGAGGATCGCTGGGTCACCGAGTGGCAGTACACGAGCAAGGGCACCGATGCGATCCTCGCTCCGCGTGCGCAGCTCGTGATCTGGCTGGACTACCCGTACCCCCTCGTGCGCAGGCGTCTTCTGCTCCGCACGCTGAAGCGGCGCCTGCTGCGCACGCAGCTCTGGAACGGCAACGTCGAACCGGCGCTGTGGACACGCGAGGGATGGACCGGCGAGAACGACATCCTGCGGTGGCAGAAGGACACGCGTACCAAGTGGATCGAGCGCATGCCTGATATCGAAGCATCCCATCCGCACCTGCAGGTGGTTCGCCTCGATCATCCTCGCGCTCTCGAAACCTGGCTCGGTCGCGTCGAGTCGGCCCCGGCATCATGACGTCTCAAATGCTCACCGCCGACGATCCGCTTCCGTTCCGCCCGGAGCGAGTCCTCGTCGCCGGTGTGACCGGATCGGGCAAGACCACGCTCGCGGCCCGACTCGCCACGCTCTGGAGCCTTGACCGACACGAGATGGACGCGCTGTTCCACGGCGAGAAGTGGACGCCGCGTCCGTCTTTTCTCGACGACGTGCGCGCCTTCGCTTCCGAAGACCGCTGGGTCACCGAGTGGCAGTACACGAGCAAGGGCACCGACGAGATCATGACTCCGCGTGCGCAGCTCGTGGTCTGGCTCGACTACCCCTGGCTGATCGTTCGAGCTCGTCTCCTGCGACGGACTTTGAGCCGCAGCATCCTGCGCACCGAGATGTACAACGGAAACGTCGAGAAGCCGATCTGGCAGGTGCTCTCAACTCGAGACCCTGCGCGGAGCATCCTGGCCTGGCAGACGAAGACTCGCACGTTCTGGACGACTCAGATGCCCCAGAAGCGAGAGCTCTTCCCCCACCTCATCATCGTGCGGCTGCGCCATCCTCGCGAGACGGAGAGGTGGCTGCGAGCTCAGGCCGTCGCGTCAGGGGTGTCGATCGCCCCGCCGAAGCGGCGGTCGCGCGACAGGTAGATGCCGATAGAGCGCCACAGCTCCTCGCGGGAGAAGTCGGGCCAGAGCGTGTCGAGGAACACCATCTCGGCGTAGGCCGCCTGCCACAGCAGGAAGTTCGAGGTGCGCTGCTCGCCAGAGCTGCGCACGAACAGGTCGACGTCCGGCATGTCGGGCACATAGAGGTTGCGGCGGATCATCTTCTCGCTGATCGCGCTCGGCTTGACCTTGCCGGCTGCCACGTCGGCGGCGATCGACCGCATCGCATCGACCAGCTCGATCCGTCCGCCGTAGTTCACGCACATGGTGAGCGTGAGCACGTCGTTGTCCTTGGTCAGCTGCTCGGCGTACTGCAGCTCCTTGATGACGCTGCCCCACAGGCGCGGCTTGCGGCCGGCCCAACGGACGCGCACACCCCACTCGTTGAGCTGATCGCGTCGGCGATGCAGCACATCACGGTTGTACCCCATCAGGAAGCGCACCTCTTCAGGAGACCGCGCCCAGTTCTCGGTCGAGAACGCGTACACGGAGAGGTGCTTCACCCCGGCCTGGATCGCGCCGGCGACCACGTCGAGGAGCACCTCCTCCCCCGCCTTGTGACCCTCGACGCGATTGAGACCGCGGCGGTTCGCCCAGCGCCCGTTGCCGTCCATGACGATAGCGACGTGCTCGGGCACTGCGGGGAAGCTCGGCGGATACACGCCCGTCCAGTCGAGCGGGCGGTACGCCACGGCATCCTTGTGGGTGTAGGGCTTCGGGCTCACCGTGCTCCTTCTCGGGGGATGTCGGCCACGAGGTGCGCGAGCGAACGGATGCCGCGCTCCAGGTGCCACTGGGCGTACGCCGCGACGAGACCTGATGCGGCAGCGTTGTCGGCGTGGGGCGCGGCGTCGATCGTCTCCCAATCGCCGGCCATCAGCGAGCGGAGCAGCGACAGGGTCTTCTCGGCGACCTTCGGGCTTCCGGCCGGCGCGCAGTTCACGCACACCGCCCCGCCGAGCTGGCCGACGAAGTGGGCATGGGGGCCGGGTGCGGCGCACCGGGCGCAGTCGCCCAGCGACGGCGCCCACCCCGAGAGCGCCATCACGCGCAGCAGATAGGAGTCGAGGATGCTGCGGGGAGAGTGCTCACCGCGGGACAGCGCGCGGAGACCGCCGACCAGCAGCAGGTACTGCTCCGGCGTCGCCTCGGAGTCGCTCAGACGATCGGCGGTCTCGACCATGGCGTTGGCCGACGTGAACCGGTCGTAGTGCGCCGCGATGTCGGATCCGTAAGAGCCGAGCGACTCCGCCTGCTGCACGATGTCGAGTGTGCGGCCCTGGTACAGCTGCACGTCGGCGACCATGAACGGCTCGAGCCGCGAGCCGAACTTCGATGACGTGCGGCGCACCCCCTTCGCGACGGCCCGGATCTTGCCGTGACGCCGCGAGAGCATCGTGACGATGCGATCCGCCTCACCCAGCTTGTGGGTGCGCAGGATCACCGCTTCGTCTCGGTAAGTGGGCACCGTTCGATTATCCTCCGTGCGGGAGAATAGGGGCGTGACCGAACCGCTCTTCATCATTCCGCTCTGGGCGGACCTGCTCGGCGTCGGCCTCGGCGGCGTGCAGGGCGCCATGTTCGCCTCCGGATTCCAGGGGCAACGGCGGCTCGACTGGCTCGGCGTCTCGATCATCGGGATCATGATCGGCATGGGCGGCGGTCTGATCCGCGACATCCTGCTGGGTCAGACTCCGGCGACGCTGCAGAACCAGTGGTATCTGGTGACCGCCGGCGGAGCGGCGCTGCTCGGCATGCTCCTCGCCGGGCTGTTCACCCGGCTGAACACGGCGATCGTCGTGCTCGATGCCGTCGTGATCGGGATGTTCGGCGCCTTCGGGACGAGCAAGGCGCTCGCGTTCGGCATCCCCGAAGTGCCGGCGGTCTTCATCGGCGTCTGCGCGGCCGTCGGCGGCAGTGTGCTGAGAGACATGCTGATGGGCCTGCCGACCGCCATCATGCACGTCGGCTCGCTCTACGCGGTCGCGGCCGGCGCCGGCTGCACGTTCATCGTCATCGCCGTCGCACTGGGCATGCCCATCACCCTCGCGGCCGTCATCGGCATCGCGGTCACGAGCGTCATCCGCATCCTCGCCGTCACCTTCGACGTCTCGCTGCCCGAACAGCGTCGCATCTACCGCCGCAAGGTGGCGGCCGAAACCGGCGTGATCCCGATCATCAAGCCCAGCGCCGAGTGACCGGTCCTCGCCCGTCAGAAGACGAAACGCCCCCTCGATCGTTGACCGAGGGGGCGTTCTCGTCGAAGGTCAGACTGCGGCGAGCTCCTGCTGGCGTGTGCGGATCGAGCGGTTGACACCCGAGACGATCGCCTTGAGGGATGCGGTCGAGATGTCGCCGTCGATGCCGACGCCCCACAGACGCTGGTCGCCGACCTGCAGCTCGACGTAGGCCGCGGCCTGCGCGTCACCACCGGCACTGAGAGCGTGCTCGACGTAGTCGTAGAGCGTGATGTCGAAGCCCTGACCGCGCAGAACCTCGATGAACGCCGCAATCGGCCCGTTGCCGTTGCCTGCGACGGCGACCTGCTGGTCATCGTCGCGCAGCGTCACATCGAGCACCACGTCGCCCGACATGTCGCTGCGGGTCTGCGTAGAGAGCAACTCGAACCGGCCCCACTTGGCCTCGGTGTCGGCGGCGGGCAGGTACTCGTCGTTGAAGATCGACCAGATCTGCTCACTCGTGACCTCGCCACCCTCGGCGTCGGTCTTGGTCTGCACGACGCCCGAGAACTCGATCTGGAGTTTGCGCGGCAGGTCGATCGCGTGGTCGGCCTTGAGCAGGTAGGCGACGCCGCCCTTGCCTGACTGCGAGTTCACGCGGATCACGGCCTCGTAGGAACGACCGAGGTCCTTGGGGTCGACGGGCAGATAGGGAACGGCCCACTCGATGTCGTCGACCGTGACGCCCTCTGCATCGGCACGCGCGGCCATCGCCTCGAAGCCCTTCTTGATCGCGTCCTGGTGCGATCCGCTGAACGCGGTGAAGACGAGGTCGCCCGCCCAGGGGCTGCGCTCGGGCACCGGCAGCTGGTTGCAGTACTCGACCGTGCGCTTGACCTGGTCGATGTCGCCGAAGTCGATCTGCGGGTCGATGCCCTGCGTGAACAGGTTGATGCCCAGCGCCACGATGTCGACGTTGCCCGTGCGCTCGCCGTTGCCGAACAGGCAGCCCTCGATGCGGTCTGCACCTGCCATGTAGCCGAGCTCGGCCGCAGCGATCGCGGTTCCACGGTCGTTGTGCGGGTGCAGCGACAGGATCACGTTCTCACGGTGCGCGAGATTGCGGCTCATCCACTCGATCGAGTCGGCATAGACGTTGGGCGAAGCCATCTCGACGGTGGCAGGCAAGTTGATGATGACCTTGCGGTCTGCGGTGGGCTCGAAGACCTCGATCACCTGGTTGCAGACATCGACGGCGAACTCGAGCTCGGTGCCCGTGTAGCTCTCGGGCGAGTACTCGTAATAGACCTTCGTGTCGGGGATCGTCTTCTCGTACTGACGGCACAGGCGCGCGCCCTCGAGCGCGATGTCGATGATGCCCTGCTTGTCGGTGCGGAACACGACCTCGCGCTGCAGCACGCTGGTCGAGTTGTACAGGTGCACGATCGCCTGCTTGGCCCCGGCGATCGACTCGTAGGTGCGAGCGATCAGGTGCTCTCGCGCCTGTGTCAGGACCTGGATCGTGACGTCGTCCGGGATCAGGTTCTCTTCGATGAGCTGACGGACGAAGTCGAAGTCGGTCTGACTCGCCGACGGGAACCCGACCTCGATCTCCTTGTAGCCCATGCTGACGAGCAGCTCGAACATCACCCGCTTGCGCTCGGGCGACATCGGGTCGATGAGCGCTTGGTTTCCGTCGCGGAGGTCGACCGCGCACCAGCGCGGGGCTTCGGTGATGCGGGCGTCGGGCCAAGTGCGGTCAGGCAGGTTGACCGCGATCTGCTCGTGGTACGGCCGATACTTGTGGATCGGCATCGCAGACGGGCGCTGAGTGTTCTGCATGGTGGGCTTCTTCTCTTCGTCAGAAATGTGAACGGGCCAACACAAGCGCCGCGACGAGGAAGGCCCTAGCTTTAGGACTCGTCGCGGCAGCTAAGAAGAAGCAGACCGCCGAAAGGCATGCGGCCATGGTAGCAGGATTGCGGGAAGCGTCCGACTACGCCGACGGGGCCAGTGCGAGCTTGCCGCCTGGATGCCCGTCGGCGAGGAGTGCGAGCGCTGCCGGCGCGTCCTCGAGCGGGAAGGTCCTCGCCAGCGGTACGACCAGCTCTCCAGCCTGCGCGAGCGCGACCAGCTCTCCTCGCACGGCATCCCGGAACCGCGCGCTCTCGGGCATCGAGCCGGCGATCGCCAGGATGCCGTCGCTCTTCGCCCTGCCCGCAGCGGCGATCGTCACGATGCGTCCCCGGTCGGTGACGAGTCGGAGCGACACGTCGACGGCTTCGTCGGTGCCCACTGCGTCGAGGGCTGCCGATACGGCTGTCGTACCCGCGGCATCCCTGACCCGATCGATGAGGCCCGGCCCGTAAGCCACAGGGATGCCGCCGAATCGCTCGACGACGTCGAACCTGCCGACGCTGGCGGTGCCGATCACACGGATGCCTCGACGTGCCGCCTGCTGGAGCACGCTCACGCCGACAGCGCCGGATGCGCCGTGCAACAGAATCGTCTCACCGCGGGCGGCACCCGTCACATCCAGCATCTCTGCTGCGGTTGTACCGGCGAGGAGGAGATTGGCCGCTTCGGGGTGCGTCAAAGTGGTCGGCTTCGCGAACGCCTTCTCCGCTGGGATGGTCAACTCGGTGGCGTACCCGCCCCTCACGCGGAACGCGATGACCTCGTCGCCGACCGCGGCGTCGCCCGACCCGATCCTCGTGTCCGGTCCGAGCGCCGTGATCTCACCCGAGATCTCGTATCCGATCGGCACCGGGAGTTCGGCGCCTGGCCTGGCCGCGGCGACATGCTTCGCGTCCGCCGGGTTCACTCCGGCCGCGTGCACCCGGATGGTGACCTCACCGGGGCCCGGACGCGGCACCTCGTACTCGACGAACTGCCAGGCGTCCGGCGAGCCCCAAGAGGTGGCGATCCAGTGGCGGGCCATCAGAAGCCGAGGCGACCCAGCTGCTTCGGGTCGCGCTGCCACTCCTTCGCGACCTTGACGTGCAGCCCGAGGAACACCCGGGTACCCAGGAGCTCCTCGATGCCGACGCGTGCGCGCCGCCCCACGTCGGCGAGGCGCTTGCCCTTGTGGCCGATGATGATCGCCTTCTGGCTGTCACGCTCGACCACGATCGATGCGTGGACGTCGGTCAGGTCGGTACCCTCGCGCGGGGCGATGTCGTCGATCACGACCGCGATCGAGTGCGGCAGCTCGTCGCGCACGCCATCGAGCGCGGCCTCACGGATCATCTCCGCGATCCGGTCTTCCTCCGACTCGTCGGTGGTGACGCCTTCGCCGTAGAGCGCCGGCCCCTCGGGCATGAGGGAGAGCACCTCGTCGGCGAGAACCTCGAGCTGGTCGTTCGTGAGAGCGGAGATCGGGATCACGGCGTCCCAGTCCTCGCGAAGCGCATCCACCTCCATGAGTCGTTCGGTGATGTCGTCACGGCTGGCCGCATCCGTCTTCGTGACGATCGCGATCTTCTTGGCGCGGCGATATCCGTCGAGCGACGCGGCGATGCGGCGATCACCGGGACCGACCTTCTCGGTCGCAGGCACGCAGAAGCCGATGACGTCGACGTCGCCGAGAACCTGCTCGACGAGATCGTTCAACCGCTCGCCCAGGAGCGTCCGTGGCTTGTGGATGCCGGGGGTGTCGACGATGACGAGCTGTCCCTCCGGGCGGTTCACGATCCCGCGGATCGCCCGTCGTGTCGTCTGGGGCTTCTCGCTCGTGATCGCGATCTTCTCGCCGACCAGTGCGTTCGTGAGAGTCGACTTCCCGACGTTCGGCCGTCCCACGAAGGTCACGAATCCGCTTCGCGTCTGCTCAGTCATCGTTGTCATCTCTCTCGTCTGCGGTCGATTCCGCGTCGTTCTCTGCTCGTTCGACGAAGACCGTCGCGATACCGCGGCCTCGCCCTCTGGAGGCTCCGCCGGTGAGCGTCAGTCCGTCGACCGTCGCCGTGGCTCCCGGCTGCGGAACCTGACCGAGCGCCTTGCCGAGCAGACCGCCTATGGAGTCGACGTCCTCGTCCTCGAGTTCGAGGCCGAAGAGATCGCCGACATCTTCCAACGAGAGTCGGGCGCTCACGCGGTAGCGTCCGTCGCCGAGTTCGACGACTTCAGCCGACACCTGATCGTACTCGTCGGAGATCTCGCCCACGAGTTCCTCGATGAGGTCCTCGAGCGTCACGAGGCCCGAGATTCCGCCGTGTTCGTCGATCACCAGGCACACATGCACGGCATCCCGCTTCATCTGCTGCAGGAGCGTCTCCGCGCGCATGGACTCGGGGACGAAGGTCGCCGGCCGCGAGATCGGACGGATGGATGCGGCACGCCACGCGTTCTCGTCTCGGAACGCGAACAGCACGAGGTCCTTGAGGTAGAGCACTCCGACGACATCATCGGCATCGTCGTCGACCACGGGCATGCGTGAGACGCCGCGCTGCAGGAACAACGTCATGGCCTCGCTCGTCGTCGCCGTCGCGTCGACAGTCACCATCTCGGTTCGCGGCACCATCACTGCACGCACGAACTGGTCGGTGAAGTCGAAGACGGAGTGGATGAGGTCGCGGTCGTCCGCCTCGATCAGATCGTTCGAAGCAGCCTCGTCGACCATGCTCAGCAGCTGCTCCTCAGAGGTGAACGAGCTGCGCCCGCGCCCTGGGGTGACCCGGTTGCCGAGCACGACGAGTCCCTGGGCGAGCGGCCCGAGGATGACGCGCAGTCCGCGGACGACCGGCGCATTCGCGCGCAGCATCCCCTCAGCATGGTGACGACCGAAGGATCGAGGACTCGCCCCGACCAGCACGAAGCTGATGCCCGTCATCAGCAGCGCCGCGGCGAGCATCGCCCACCAGATGTTGTCGAACAGGATGCTGAAAGCGACCGTGACGAGCACCGCTGCGGCCGTCTCGGCGAGAACGCGGATGAAGGCGACAGCGTTGACGTGAGCGTCAGGATCGGCGGCGATGCGGGCCAGCTGCCGGGCGTTGCGTCCTTCTGTGCCCATCTCGGCGATGTCGGAGCGCGACGTGACGCCGAAGGCCGCGTCGATCGCAGCCATGAGGCCGCCGAACGCGACCAGCAGAACGGCGCCGGCGAGAAGGAGGGCCGCGGTCATCGTCGACGTTCAGACGCGGCGAAGCCCTGGATGAGCTCCTTCTGCAGTCCGAACATCTCGCGCTCCTCATCGGGCTCGGCGTGGTCGAACCCGAGCAGGTGGAGAAGGCCGTGCGTGGTCAGCAGGATCAGCTCGTCCATCAGCGTGTGACCGGCCGCCTGGGCCTGCGCCTCGGCGACCTGCGGGCACAGCACGATGTCTCCGAGCAGCCCGGGGGCCGTGGGGCGATCCTCGGTGCCGGGGCGCAGCTCGTCCATCGGAAAACTGAGCACGTCCGTGGGACCGGGCTCGTCCATCCACTGCACGTGGAGTGCCTCCATGGCGCCCTCGTCGACGAGCACGATCGCGACCTCGGCATCTGGGCTGACATGCATCTGCGCGAGGTTGAAGTCGGTCAGTCGCTGCAGCACCGTCTCGTCGACATCGATGGCCGACTCGTTGTTGATCTCGATCATGGCTGTGCTCGTTTCATCAGGAGAGGCCGCGTTTCGGCATCCGGTCCCGGGGTCCTGGTCGTTGCGCACCTCGGCGGTCGGCGCGATTGGCGAACTCGGCAGCCTGCTCGCGCTCGAAACGCTGAGCGGTGCGACGTTCGTCGTACTCGCTGTACGCGTCCACGATGCGACCGACGAGGGAGTGGCGCACCACGTCCTCGCTCGTGAGGCGGGCGAAGTGGATGTCGTCGATGCCGTCGAGCACTCGCGTCACCAGACGCAGTCCCGACGAACCCTGGGGAAGATCCACCTGGGTGATGTCACCCGTGACGACCATCTTCGAGCCGAAGCCGAGACGCGTCAGGAACATCTTCATCTGCTCGGGCGTCGTGTTCTGCGCCTCGTCGAGCACGACGAACGAGTCGTTGAGCGTGCGGCCGCGCATGTATGCGAGCGGCGCCACTTCGATCGTCCCCGTCGCCATCAGGCGAGGGACGATCTCGGGGTCCATCATCTCGTTCAGCGCGTCGTAGAGCGGGCGCAGATACGGGTCGATCTTGTCGGTGAGAGTGCCGGGCAGGAAGCCCAGTCGCTCGCCGGCCTCGACCGCCGGACGCGTGAGGATGATCCTGGTGACCTCCTTGCGCTGCAGCGCCTGGACGGCCTTCGCCATCGCGAGGTAGGTCTTTCCGGTACCGGCCGGGCCGATGCCGAAGACGATCGTGTTCTCCTCGATCGCGTCGACGTATTCCTTCTGGCCGAGGGTCTTGGGTCGGATGACCTTGCCCCTGGTCGACAGGATGGCCTCGCCGAGCACCTCGCTCGGGCGCGGGCCGCCGTCATTGCGCAGGAGGCGCGCAGAGCTGGTCACATCGCTCGGGGCGAGGTCGTGGCCGGCCTTCGTCATGGTCATCAGCTCGTCGACGAGCGTCTTCGCCTTCGCGACGGCGTCAGCCGCGCCCGTGAGCGTGATCTCGTTGCCGCGCACGAGCACCTGGACGTCGCGGTGCTCCTTCTCGAGCATCCGCAGCAGTCGGTCCTGGGGGCCGAGGAGCTGCACCATGGCGACACCGTCGGCGTAGATCTTCTCGACGGCGGTGTCGGATGCGGTCACGGAATCGTTTTCGTCAGAAGCCAACGAGCTTGTTCTCCTCGATGTTGCCGAGCACATGGGCGTGCACGTGGAAGACGGACTGGGCGGCGCTCGCGCCGTTGTTGAAGATGAGACGGTACTCGCCGTTCGCGTGTTCGGACGCGAGCTGCTCGGCCGCTGCGACGACCTCCGCGAGAAGACCGGGGTCACCGGCCGCGAGCTCGGTGACGTCGCGGTAGTCCTCGGTCTTGGGGATCACGAGCGCATGCAGCGGCGCCTGCGGGTTGATGTCACGGATCGCGAACACCCGACCGGTGTCGAGCAGGATCTCGCCCGGGATGTCACCGTTCAGGATGCGCGTGAAGATCGAGGGCTCGGACATGCTCCCAGTCTACTGACCGCAGCGCTGACGGGCCCGTAGCCGATCACCAGCGGCCGAGCGCCACGGACAGGACCGCGATCGCTGCGGGGCCGGCCGTCGAGGTGCGCAGCACCGTGTCTCCGAGCAGCACGCGCTCGGCGCCGGCGTCAGACAGCTTCTTCAGCTCGTCGTCCGAGATGCCGCCCTCCGGCCCGACCACGAGCACGAGGTCTCGACCGTCGGGGTGGAGCTCCGACAACCGGGTGGTCGCGCTCGGATCGAGCAGCAGCACACGCTCGGACGATGCACGCTTCACGAGATCTGCGGTCGATGCCGGGGCTGCCACCTCGGGAACCCATGCACGATGCGCCTGCTTGGCTGCCTCGCGGACGATGGTCGCCCAGCGCTCTCGGCCTTTGACCGCCTTGGCGCCCTCCCACCTCGAGATGCTGCGGCTCGCCTGCCACGGCACGATCTCGTCGACGCCGAGCTCGCACGCTGCCTGCACCGCGAGCTCGTCGCGATCGCCCTTCGCCAGCGCCTGCACGAGGACGAGACGCGGAGTGGGCGCGGGGTCTGCGGATCGCTCGGACACACGGACGTCGACACGGGAGGGCGAGACCTCCTCTGCGACGCCGGTGAGCCATACGCCCGCACCGTCGCCCACAGTCACCGCCTCGCCGACGCGGAGACGGCGGACCACCGCGGCATGCTTGGCCTCGGCCCCGGTGAGCGACACGAGGTCGCCGATCGCGGCATCCGACGACGATTCGAGGAGGAAGTGCAGAGCCATGAGCGCCGTCCGGGTCAGTGCGAGCGGAAGCGGTCGCGGAGCTTCGAGAAGAGTCCCTGCTGGAACTGCGCGAGCTGGGGTCCCGGCGCCTTCGTCTTCTTCGCGAAGTCCTCGATGAGCGCCCGCTGTGCGGAGTCGAGCTTGGTCGGGGTGACCACCTGGACGCCGACGCGGAGATCGCCGCGCTGGCTGCCTCGCAGCGGAGTGATGCCGCGGCCCTTGATCGTCAGGACGTCACCCGACTGCACGCCGGAGCGGACCTCGAGGTCCACCTCGCCGTCGAGCCCCTGGATCGTGGTCTCGGTGCCGAGGATCGCGTCAGGCATCGACACCTCCAGCGTCGCCAGCAGGTCATCGCCGTCACGACTGAACGAAGGGTGCGGATTCACGGTGACCTCGACGTACAGGTCGCCGTTCGGGCCGCCGGCCTTGCCGACCTCGCCGGATCCGGGGAGCTGCAGACGCAGGCCCGTCTCGACGCCGGCCGGGATGTCGAGCGAGACCGTGCGGCGCGAGCGCACGCGTCCCTGCCCGCCGCAGGTGCCGCACGGGTAGGGGATTGTCGTGCCGTAGCCCTCGCAGGTGCCGCAGGGCTGCGACGTCACGACGTTGCCGAGCAGGCTGCGCACCTGACGCTGCACGTGACCGGATCCTCCGCAGATGTCGCAGGTGACAGGAGACGTGCCCTCCTGGCAGCACGAGCCGTTGCAGGTCTCGCACAGGACTGCCGTGTCGACCTCGATGTCGCGGTGCGCACCGAACACGACGTCGCCCAGATCGAGCGTCACTCGCACCAGGGCGTCCTGCCCGCGCTCACGGCGGGACCGCGGGCGCGCTCCCCTGCCGCCGCCTTGACCCGCCCCGAAGAACGTCTCGAAGATGTCTCCGAAACCGCCGAAGCCGCCGAAGTTGCCGGCAGCGCCGTCTCCGCCGCCCATGTCGTAGCGACGACGCGATTCGTCGTCGCTGAGCACGTCGTACGCGTGCGTGACGAGCTTGAACCGCTCGGCTGCGTCTTCACCCGGGTTCACGTCGGGGTGGAGCTGACGAGCCAGACGTCGGTACGCCTTCTTGATCTCGTCGGTGGAGGCGTCGCGAGAGACGCCGAGTACCTCGTAGTGGTCTGCCACAATGGCCCTTCTGCGTGTGCTGTTCTCTGGGCGCCCGCGTCAGCGGGACGCCTCGTCTTCATCGAGCATCCGCGAGAGATAGCGGGCGACAGCCCGCGCAGCCGCGAGATTGCTCGGATAGTCCATGCGCGTCGGCCCCATCACGCCGACACGCGCCGTGCCGCTGGGCGCGGCGTAGTTGCTGGCCACGATCGATGCCTCGCCGAGGCCGAACGAGGCGTTCTCGGTACCGATGCTGGCCGCGAGGCCATGTGAGTCCGCCTCCATCTCGCTCATCAGGCGCAGCAGGGTGACCTGCTCTTCGATCGCCTCGAGCAGAGGGTGGATGCTGCCGCGGAAGTCCTGCTCGCGTCGCGCGAGGGTCGCCGCTCCCGCCATCACGAGGCGCTCCTGACGGAAAGCCCCGAGCTCATCGATGATGATCGTCGCGAGTGCCCGCAGCGCGACGTCGCGCGAGTGCTCGTCTGCGGCGAGCAGATTCTGCAGTCGCTCGGCCGCATCGCTCACCGCTCGCCCCGTGATGAGCGCCGACAGCCGCGCACGGAGGATCGCCATGTCGGCTTCATCGACATCGACCGGCAGCGGCGCCATGCGCTGGGAGACCCCACCCGCATCGGTGACGAGGACGATCAGCACCCGATTGGGCGACAACGCGACGAGTTCGAGGTGGGTGAGGTGCGCCCGTGCGAACGACGGGTACTGAGCGAGGGCGACCTGGCCCGTGAGCTGGGTGAGCACACGGACGGTGCGCACCATCAGGTCGTCGAGATCGGAGGGTGCCGTCAGGAACGACTCGATCGCCGTGCGCTGAGCGACCGTGAGCGGACGCAGCTGCGCGAGGTGGTCGACGAAGACACGGTAGCCCTTGTCGGTCGGGACGCGACCCGACGATGTGTGCGGCGCGGCGATGAGCTCTTCGTCTTCGAGCAGTGCCATGTCGTTGCGGATCGTCGCAGCGGACACACCGAACGAATAGCGGTCGACGATCGATCGACTGCCGACCGGCTCGTGCGTCTCGACGTAGTCCTGCACGATCGCGCGGAGAACCTGGAGGCCTCTTTCACTGACCATCGCATCCCCCTCCCTCTGGCACTCACTGGGTACGAGTGCCAATTCTACCCGCCGAGGCGGGTGCCGCGCTGATCCCCCTACGATGACGGGTATGAGTGTCGCGCCGCAGGTCACCGTGTCCACCGGAATCGTGCGGGGCGAAGCGATCGACGGAGTGCGTCGCTACCTCGGCATCCCGTACGCCGCCGCCCCGTTCGGGCCGAACCGCTTTCGCGCGCCGCAGCCCGCACCCGCGTGGGAGGGCGTCAGGGACACCACGGCATTCGGTCCGACGGCTCCTCAGCATCCGTACCCCGGGGCGGTCGGCGACCTTCTGGGTTCGGTCGAGATCCCGGGAGATGAGATCCTCTCGGTCAACATCTGGGCGCCTGATGATGCCGCGGGCGCGCCGGTCGTCCTCTGGATCCACGGCGGTGCGCTCGAGCGGGGAACCGCCGCGCTCCCCCTCTACGACGGAGCCTCGTTCGCTCGGGCGGGGATCGTGTTCGCATCGATCAACTACCGTCTGGGCTCCGAAGGCTTCTCGGTGCTCGATGATGCCCCTCGGAATCTCGGTCTGCAGGATGCCGCGGCCGGGCTCGCCTGGGTGCACAGCGAGATCGCCTCATTCGGCGGCGACCCGGCGCAGATCACGGTCATGGGCGAATCCGCCGGGGGTGCGATCGTCGCCGGTCTGCTCGCGAACCCCTCGTCGCGCTCGCTGGTCGCGCGGGCCATCATCGAATCCGGACCGCTCGAGGCGCAGACCGCGAAGAAAGCGGGCCGCGTCACGGCGCAGCTGGCGAAGCAGCTCGGCATCAGGGCCGACCGCGCGGGCTTCCTGGGAGCGTCTCCTGCGAAGCTGCTCCATGCGCGCAGGCGACAGGCCGGCGGCTCGTCTCCGCTGGGCGGGGCGCCCGGGTTCCAGTTCGCGGTGGATGCCGATTCGCTTCCGCGGTCGCCGCACGAGGTCCTCGCCGACACCGAGGTCCCGCTTCTCATCGGGAGCAACACGGACGAGTATCGTCTCTGGTTCCCTCCGGCAGCTCTCGCCGGAATCAGTCCGGCGAAGCTGCTGCTCACACGACTCGCTCTGCGGATCCCGAGGACGGCCGTCGCGGCCTATCGTGCGACCTTCCCCGGAGCCTCCACGGGCGAGATCTTCGGCCAGCTCGCCACCGACTTCATGCTGCGCGCGCCGCTGACCCGGCTGGCACAGGCGCGCACGGCGCCGACCTACGTCTACGAATTCGCCTGGCAGAGCACTGTCCGCGACCTGCGTGCGGCTCACGCTCTCGAGCTGGGTTTCGTGTTCGACCGCCTCGGCGACCCCGAAGCACAACGGCTCGCCGGAGCCGATGCGCCGCAGAACCTTGCAGACGAGATGCACTCGGCGTGGATCGCCTTCATCAAGACCGGTGACCCGGGGTGGCCGCGGTTCGGCCCCGAACGGATGACGCGACTGTTCGACACCCAGACCTCCACCGTCGCACAGCGACGTGCAGAGGCACTCGACCTGCTGCCGTAGCGACCCCGCCCCGTGGTCAGTCCGTGAGCTCGCGCACCACTGCGTCGGCGAGCAGGCGCCCGCGCAGCGTGAGCTGCACGCGCCCGCGCACCGCGGCGGCAGGGTCGACGAGGCCGTCCGCGATCAGGCCGGCGACACGCGTGCGCTTGTCCGGCTGCAGGTCGGCGACCGCGATCCCCTCGCGGATGCGGCTCAGCAGCAGAATGCGCTCGAGGGTCCTCGATTTCGCATCGGGACGCTCGGTTCCGGCGGCCGGCGACTCCTCGGCGGCGAGACGCTGCGCATAGGCGGCCGGGTGCTTCACGTTCCACCACCGGAGCCCTGCGACGTGGCTGTGCGCGCCGGGGCCGAAGCCCCACCAGTCACTCCCCCGCCAGTACGCGAGGTTGTGTCGCGAGCGCTGTTCCACAGTGCGCGACCAGTTGCTGATCTCGTACCAGTCGAAGCCCGCCGCCGCGAGACGCGCATCGGCGAGCTCGTATATGTCGGCCTGCAGGTCGTCGTCCGGCGCCGGCACCTCGCCTCGGCGGATCTGCCGCGCGAGCTTCGTGCCGTCCTCGATGATCAGCGCGTACGCCGAGATGTGGTCCGACTCGAGTGCGAGCGCCGCATCGAGCGATGCCTCCCAGTCGGCCAGCGACTCCCCCGGCGCTCCGTAGATGAGGTCCACGCTCACGGCGAGGCCTGCGTCCTTCGCCGCGGCGACCGCCGTCGTCACATTCTCGGGGCGATGGGTGCGGTCGAGAGCGGCGAGCACATGCGGCACTGCCGACTGCATGCCGATCGAGAGCCTCGTCACACCGGCATCCGCGAGCGTGCGGGCGACCTCGGGCGTCACCGTGTCGGGGTTCGCCTCGACCGTGACCTCGGCGCCGTCCGTCAGACCGAACGCGTCGGTCGCCGCGCCGAGCATCCGGGCGAGATCTCCCGCGGGCAGGAGAGTCGGCGTGCCTCCGCCGAAGAACACGGTGTCCATCGGGCGCAGCGCGCCCGCATCCGCGAGAACGCGCTTCGCCAGGTCGATCTCGGTGATCAGCGTCGAGGCGTAGTCCTCCTGCTTCGCACCGCGGAGCTCGCCGGACGTGTAGGTGTTGAAGTCGCAGTAGCCGCAGCGCACCCGGCAAAAGGGGACGTGCAGATAGGCCGAGAACGGCGCAGCCGGGTCGATCGCGAGATCGGACGGCAAGCGTCCGTCTGCCGGTGCCGGATCACCCACGGGAAGGGGACCGGCCATCAGAGAACAGTGGCCATCAGGAGAACCGTGGCCATGAAAGAACCGTGGCCATCAGACCGGAGTCGCGTAGAGCGGAGAGATCGCCCGCAGGTAGCGTGCGAACAGCTCGCGGCGGCGGCGCTTCACGAGCGCGGGAACGACGCGGTACAGCAGGGAGTTGGGCGCATCGAATGCGCGCACCGAGAACCACACCTCGTCGTTGTCCTCGCGCCAGTCGATGTCGAAGGATTCCTCACCGCGCACGACGGAGCCGCCGACCGTGCCCAGCACGAATCCGATGCGGCGCTTCTCTTCGGTGACCGAGATCACGCGGAGTTCGGCATCCGCGCGCATCCCGCTCACACGCCCGTGCAGACGAAGGGTCATCCCCGGCCCTGCGAACGGAGTGCCCTCGGCGTCGAAGCGCTGCTCGACGTCGTTCTTGCTCGGGGCGATCGGGGTGCCCTCCGCATCGAAGCTCACTCCGGCGTAGGCGGGGCCCGGTGCCGGGCGGACATCCTCGACGCTCAGGCCCGAGGCGCGCTGCGCCGTCCAGGTCAGGAGCGATTCACCGGCGGACTGGAAGCGTTCGATGCCGCTGCCGATCCGCCAGGAGTTCTCCGCCGGGAGGCTGCGCTCCGGCGGGTACTGCATCAGATCGGGCGCGTGGGTCGCACCCACGGCCGCATAGTCCACCGTGTCGTCTCGGAAAGTCCCGCGCCGCATGAGTTCCAGCCTACTTCCCGTTCCCTGGACGGTCACCCCCACGCGCCGAGGATGCCCGGCTCGTGGGCCTCTACTTCTTGTCCTTGCCCTCGACGTCGCCGGAGAGCGCGGCGATGAACGCCTCCTGCGGCACCTCGACACGGCCCACCATCTTCATGCGCTTCTTGCCCTCTTTCTGCTTCTCGAGGAGCTTGCGCTTGCGGCTGATGTCACCGCCGTAGCACTTGGCGAGCACGTCCTTGCGCAGCGCCCTGATCGTCTCGCGGGCGATGATCCTGGCGCCGATGGCGGCCTGGATCGGCACCTCGAAGTTCTGGCGAGGGATCAGCTTGCGCAGTCGCTCCGTCATCAGGGTGCCGTAGGCGTAGGCCTTGTCGCGGTGCACGATCGAGCTGAACGCGTCGACCTTGTCACCCTGCAGGAGGATGTCGACCTTGACCAGGTCCGCCTCCTGCTGTCCGGCGGGCTCGTAGTCGAGCGAGGCATAGCCCTGTGTCTTCGACTTGAGCTGATCGAAGAAGTCAAAGACGATCTCACCGAGCGGCATCATGTAGCGGAGCTCGACGCGCTCCTCGGAGAAGTACTCCATGCCCAGCAGTGCTCCGCGACGCGACTGGCACAGCTCCATCACGGTGCCGACGTAGTCCTTGGGCAGCAGGATGGCCGTCTTGACCATGGGCTCCGACACCGAACCGATGCGCCCGTCGGGGTACTCGCTCGGGTTCGTGACCGTCACGGTCTCGCCCGTGTCGCTCGTGAGCACCTCGTAGATCACGCTGGGTGCGGTGGTGATGAGGTCGAGACCGAACTCACGCTCGAGCCGCTCGGTGATGATCTCGAGGTGCAGAAGACCGAGGAACCCGCAGCGGAAGCCGAAACCGAGGGCGACCGACGTCTCGGGCTCGTACTGCAGCGAGGCGTCGGAGAGCTTGAGCTTGTCGAGCGCCTCACGGAGCTCCGCGTAGTCGCTGCCGTCGATCGGGTAGACCCCCGAGAAGACCATGGGCTTCGGGTCGGTGTAGCCCGGCAGAGCCTGGGTCGAGGGCCTGCGTGCCGTCGTGATCGTGTCACCGACCTTCGACAGACGGACGTCCTTCACACCGGTGATCAGGTAGCCCACCTCGCCGACGCCGAGCCCCTTGGACGGCACCGGTTCGGGGCTGGACACGCCGACCTCGAGCGCCTCGTGGTTGGCACCCGTCGACATCATCTGGATGCGCTCGCGGGGCGACAGGCTGCCGTCGATCATGCGGACGTAGGTGACGACGCCGCGGTAGGCGTCGTAGACGGAGTCGAAGATCATGGCTCGAGCAGGCGCCTCGGCGTCGCCGACAGGAGCGGGGATCTCCTTGACCAGGCGGTCGAGCAGCTCCTCGACCCCGACACCGGTCTTGCCCGAGACGCGCAGCACGTCTTCGGGCTTGCCGCCGATGAGGGATGCCAGTTCCTTGGCGTACTTGTCGGGGTCAGCGGCCGGCAGATCGATCTTGTTGAGCACCGGGATGATGTGCAGATCGTTCTCGAGCGCCAGATAGAGATTCGCAAGGGTCTGAGCCTCGATGCCCTGTGCGGCGTCGACGAGCAGGATGGCTCCCTCGCATGCGGCGAGAGAGCGCGACACCTCGTACGTGAAATCGACGTGGCCAGGGGTGTCGATCATGTTGAGCGCGAAGGTCTCGCCATCGATCTCCCACGGCATCCGCACGGCCTGGCTCTTGATCGTGATTCCGCGCTCGCGCTCGATGTCCATGCGGTCGAGGTACTGGGCGCGCATGTCACGGTCCGAGACCACGCCGGTGATCTGGAGCATGCGGTCGGCGAGGGTCGACTTGCCGTGATCGATGTGCGCGATGATGCAGAAGTTGCGGATCTGCTTCGCAGGCGTCGCGGCAGGCTGAAGAGGAGTGAGAGCGCGTGGTGACATGTCCCGTCGATTCTACGGTGAGGCGAGGCTTATGCTCGCTTCGCCCGATCCGGTGATATTCTGCCGAGGTTGCCCGGGAGCCATCCGTGACACCGGATCCCGTGAGCGATAAGACTCCGTCACAGACCACGTGCAGGCGTCGTGTCGCGCAGATCGGCAGATGGTGATTGACTGTCTTCCCGGCTCAGCGTTGCGTCGGCGGATCCCGCGCGCGTCTGTAAAAGAGAAAGAATCATCACCTTGATCAAGTATCTGTTGCGCCGCTCGCTCGGCTGGTTCCTCATGATCCTGGTCGCCACCAACGTCACTTACTTCCTGGCGTGGAGCTTCCTGGATCCTCGGAGCAATTACGTGGGTCGACGGCCACCGCTCAGTCCCGACGAGATCACCCGGATGCTGGAGCCGTTCAATCTGAGCGACACGGTCCCTCTCCTCGAGCGGTGGTGGGCGTGGTTCAGCGGCATCATCTTCCGCTGGGACTGGGGCCAGAGCCCCGTCGGCCAGTCCGTGAACGACCAGATCGCCTACCGCATGTGGGTGTCGGGAGAGCTGGTGATCGGCGCGACGATCCTCGGTGCGGCACTCGGCATCGCCCTCGGCGTCTACACGGCCTCGCGGCAGTACAAGCTCGGCGACCGCATCGGCCAGGCGACGTCGATCGTGACGATGAACATCCCCATCGTCGTCGCAGCGCTCGGGATCGTGCTTCTGGCGATCTCCTTCAATGAGCTGGTCGGGGCCCGCGTCTTCTACGTCACCGGATCCGGTGGGAAGAACATCGACGGATTCTTCCCTTTCATCATCGACAAGCTGCAGCATCTCACGCTGCCGACCATCGCCCTGGTGCTGACCGGCTATGCGAACTACCACCTGCTTCAGCGCTCTCTGCTGCTCGACAACATCAAGGCCGACTACGTGCGCACCGCGCGCGCCAAGGGTCTCACGAAGCAGCAGGCGATCCGCAAGCATGCGCTGCGCCCGTCGCTGATCCCGGTCGCCACGCAGCTCGCCTTCACCATCCCGACAGTCTTCACAGGGGCGATCCTCACGGAGTCGATCTTCGGGTGGAACGGAATGGGCAAGTACTTCATCGACACGATCAGCAAGAACGACGTCCACGGCGTCGTAGCGGTGGCCGCTTTCGGGGCCGTGCTCACCGCCATCGGCGCGATCCTCGCGGACATCGCCGTCGTCGCCCTCGACCCGCGAGTGAGAGTGAGCTGACATGAGCACCGAAATGATCGACCCCACCCTTCACCCGGAAGAGCCGGTGGTTCCGGCCGTCGTCCAGCGCAAGCGGATGTCCACCTTCGGGCTCTATTACCGCCGGTTCACTCGCAACCGTCCCGCGGTGTTCGGCGTCTTCGTCTTCCTGGCGCTGGTGCTGTTCGCCATCGTGGGTCCGCTCGTCGCCCGATACGATCACATCGTCCTCGACTTCCTGAACCTCGGCACCGCTCCCTCCGCCGATCACTGGTTCGGGACGACGCCCGCCGGCAACGACCTGTTCGCTCAGGTCTCGATCGGCCTACAGCGTTCCCTGATGATCGCCGTCACCGTGTCTGTGGGCACGACCGCGATCTCCGCGATCGTCGGCACTGCGGCCGCGTACTTCGGCGGACGCATCGAGCGCACCACGCTCCTGATCATCCACTTCCTCATGGTGATCCCGACGTTCCTCATCCTCGCGCTGGTGTCGAACACCGCCGGCGGCGACTGGAGGGTGATCTCCCTCGCCCTGATCTTCATCGGCTGGTTCTTCCAGGCGCGCGTGATCTGGACCATGGCGCTCTCGCTCCGTGAGCGGGAGTACGTCGAAGCGGCGAGGTACATGGGCGTCCGCGGCATGAAGATCGTGCTGCGGCACCTGCTGCCCAACATCGGGTCGCTCCTCGTCATCAACTTCACCCTCGGCGTCGTCGCCGCGGTCATCACCGAGACCGGGCTGTCGTTCATCGGCTTCGGAGTAAAGATTCCCGACGTCTCCCTCGGGTCGCTGATCGGCAGCGGGGCGAACACCATCACCAGCGCGCCCTGGGTGTTCTACTTCCCCGCCGCTGCACTCGTCATGCTCACCGTCTCGATGGCCCTGGTGGCCGACGGCCTGCGCGACGCACTCGATCCCACCTCGGCAGCAGGAGGCCGCGCATGAGCATCCACACCGAAACCCCCGTCCTGTCCGTCCGCGACCTCCGGGTGAGCTTCCCCTCGGAGGCCGGTCGCGTGGATGCCGTCCGCGGCGTCTCCTTCGACCTCCACGTGGGCAAGACTCTCGGAATCGTCGGGGAGTCGGGCTCGGGCAAGTCCGTCACCTCGCTGGCCATCATGGGTCTGCTCGACGACAACGCGAGGGTCACGGGGTCGATCGTCTTCGACGGTCAGGAGCTCCTCGGCAAGACCGACAAGCAGATGTCGATGATCCGCGGCAACGGCATGACCATGGTCTTCCAGGATCCGCTCACCTCCCTTACGCCGGTGTACACGATCGGTGACCAGCTGATCGAGGCACTCACCGTGCACCGCAACCTCTCGAAGCGTGAATCCTGGGATCGGTCTGTCGAACTGTTGTCGCTCGTCGGGATTCCCGAGCCTGAGAAGCGGATGAAGTCCTTCCCGCATGAGTTCTCGGGCGGCATGCGCCAGCGTGTGGTCATCGCGATCGCCATGGCCAACAATCCGAAGCTGATCATCTGCGACGAGCCGACGACGGCCCTGGACGTGACCATCCAGGCTCAGATCCTCGATCTCATCGAGAAGGCGCAGGACGAGACCGGGGCCGCGGTGATCATGATCACCCACGACATGGGAGTCGTGGCCCGCACCGCAGACGATGTCATCGTCATGTACGCGGGAAAGCCGGTCGAGCATGCCGAGGCACGAGAGCTGTTCCACCGCACTCGGATGCCGTACTCGATCGGGCTGCTCGGCGCGATCCCGCGCGTCGACAAGGCGGAGAAGCAGCCGCTCATCCCGATCAAGGGCAACCCGCCTCTGCTGATCGACCTTCCCAATGCCTGCCCCTTCGCCGACCGCTGCCCCATCGTCATGGATGCCTGTCGTGCGCAGGAGCCTGAACTGCTGCCGGTCTCGACGGGCACGGACGAGGCGCACAGCGCAGCCTGCATCCGCTCGCACGAGATCGAGGACGGCGGGCTGATTTCCGGCCGCCCGGTCTATCCCGTGCCCGTGATCCCGGAGAGCGCCCTGACCCGCACGCCCCGGGAGCAGCGCCCCGTGACGCTCGAGGTGCGCAACCTCAACAAGAGCTTCGCACTGATGAAGGGCGCGATCTTCAAGCGCAAGGTCGGAGAGGTACACGCCGTCAAGGGGATCAGCTTCGACGTCCGCGAGGGTGAGACGATGGCCATCGTCGGCGAATCCGGGTCTGGAAAGACGACGACGCTCTTGCAGATCATGGACTTCGCGAAGCAAGAGGACGGCGACATCACGGTCGCTGGCACACGCGTGGGCGACATCACCAGCGGACGCCAGGAGCGGGAGTTGCGTCGCGACATCCAGATCGTGTTCCAGGATCCGATGGGTGCTCTGGACCCCCGCATGACGGTGAGCGCGATCATCGCCGAGCCCATGATCGCGATCGGCGTGAGCAGGGCCGATGCCTATCAGCGCGTGCAGGAGCTGATGGACATCGTCGGCCTGAACCCTGCTCACCTCGACCGATTCCCCGGTGCATTCTCGGGAGGTCAGCGTCAGCGCATAGGCATCGCACGAGCTCTGTCCACCAACCCGAAGATCGTCGTGCTCGACGAGCCGGTGTCCGCCCTCGACGTATCGATCCAGGCAGGTGTCATCAACCTGCTCGACGAGCTCAAAGTCAAGCTCGGGCTGTCGTATCTCTTCGTGGCGCACGATCTCTCTGTGGTCCGTCATATCGCAGACCGCGTCGCCGTGATGTACCTCGGCGAGTTCGTCGAGCACGGCGACGTCGACGACGTGTTCGACAATCCGCAGCACCCCTACACCAAGGCTCTGCTGTCGGCGATCCCGGTTCCCGACCCTGACATCGAACGTGGGCGCGAGCGCATCGTCTTCGATCCGGAGACGATGTCGACCCGACCCCTCGTCTCCTGATCGGACGGTCACTGTCCGATAACGGTTAGGGGATATTCACTCGCGCACCCGAGCCTTTCGGGCGAAAGCGAACTAGCCTCCCTTCTATGACTACGCCGAAAGGCGAAAGGAGCACCATGAAAGGCACCACGAAGCTGATGGGCGTTATCGCGCTCAGCGGCGCCCTGGCACTCGCTATCAGCGGCTGCACAGCAGGCGGCAACGGCGGGACCGACGGCGGCAACGAGCCCCAGGAGACGAAGTCGGCTGACTACAACCCGCAGCCGCGTGAGAACCTGAAGGAAGGAGGCGAGGTCAACTTCCCGATCAACGAGATCACTCCGCAGATGAATCCGTTCAACGGAAACGCCAGCGCTGACACCACTCGCCTCGCCCAGTGGTACAACCCGCAGGTGTTCCTGATGTCTCCTGAGGGCGACGTGTCGGCGAACCCGGCGTACCTCGACGACTGGAACATCAGCACGAAGGACGGCAAGACCGTCATCACGATGAAGGTCAACGAGAAGGCCGTCTGGAACGACGGCACCCCGATCGACTACACCGCGTTCGAAGCCACGTGGAAGGCCAACAGCGGCGAAGATGAAGCCTACGAGGCGAGCGCCACTGACGGCTACAAGGAGATCGAGTCGGTCGAGCCCGGCGAGACCGACAAGGACGTCATCGTCACCTTCAAGGGTGAGTTCGCCTGGCCGAGCATGCCGTTCCTCACGGGCATTCTGAACCCGGCGGTCAACTCGCCCGAGGTGTTCAACACCGCGTACATCGAGAACGCGCACCCCGAGTGGGGAGCCGGTCCGTACAAGCTCACCGACTTCGACCTCAACGGCCAGACGGCCACCTTCGAGCCGAACGAGAAGTGGTGGGGCGACGCTCCGCTGCTCGACAAGGTCACCTTCACCGGTCTCGACGCCTCTGCATCGATCAACGCGTTCAAGAACGGCGAGATCGACATGGTCGGCACCAACACGAAGGATCGACTGGCGCAGGTCGCCGACATGGAAGATGTCACGACCTACCGTTCTCAGCAGACCGCGAAGACCATCATCATCCTCGATGCCGAGAAGCCGCAGCTTCAGGACATCGCGGTGCGCGAGGCCTTCTTCAAGGCCATCGACATCGATCAGCAGAAGCAGATCGCCTGGAACGGCCTCGACTACGAAGAGGCTCCCGCAGGGTCGCTCAACATGTACGACTTCCAGGACGGCTACAAGGACTCGTTCGCCGAGGCCGGACTGAAGTTCGACGTCGACGGAGCCAAGAAGCTCCTGGATGACGCGGGCTGGGTCGAGGGCGAGGACGGCATCCGCGAGAAGGACGGCGTGAAGCTCGAGGTCGTCTACCCGGTGCACAGCGACGACCCGACGATCGAGGCGCTCGCGAAGGCCCTCCAGCAGCAGGAGAAGGCCGTCGGCATCGACCTGCAGATCGAGAAGCGCGCACCTGCAGACTTCTCGACCGACTTCAGCACGAAGAACTGGGACGGATTCTCGCTGCGGTTCACTGACTCCGACCCGTTCGGACCGCTGTACTTCTGCCAGCTCTACTGCTCCGACAGCAGCCTGAACCTCTCGGGAACGGGCACTGCGGACATCGACGAGAAGATCAAGGACGAGGTCGAGACTCAGACGACGCCGGAGGACTGGACCGCGGCGACCATGAAGCTCGAGCCGGAGATCATCAAGGAGACCTGGGGCGTCATCCCGCTCTACAACGGTCCCTCGATCTTCACGGTGAAGGACGGTCTCGCGAACCTGACCCCCGAGCCCTACGTCGGCCTGGATCTCTTCGGAGTGTCCCCGGTTGAGAACGTCGGCTGGGAGAAGTAACAACCGCATTGGGAAGCGGGGTCGGTGGTTCATCCACCGGCCCCGCTTTCTCTATGCTGAACGCGTGAGCGTCCAGATCGTCTTCGTGCACGGCATCCGCACGTCTGCGACCATGTGGCGGTCGCAGGTGGCTTTCCTCGCGGATCAGGGAGTGCCCTCCACCGCTGTCGATCTCCCGGGTCATGGAACCCGCATGGATGAGGACTTCACCCTGCACGAGGCGTTGCACACGATCGACGTCGCGGTGCGGGACGCGGCATCACGCGGGCCCGTCCTGCTCGTCGGGCACTCGATGGGCGGGCTGCTGTCTCTCGCGTACGTCGGCGGTGCTCAGACTCCACAGGTCGCTGGGCTCATCGCGGCGTCGTGCACGTCGCTCCCCCGCGGCGCCGGACTTGCCGCCTACCGGGTGATCGCGAGAGCTGTCGATCGGCTGCCCGACCGAGGCATGTGGTTCACGCAGCGCATCCTCGAGGCGACGATCCCCGAAGAGACCCGATCGGACTTCGCCGCGGGAGGCTACGCCCTCGACACTCAAGACACGGCGCTGCGCAACCTCGCCACCCTCGACCTCGCCACAGCCGTCGCCCGGATCAGGATGCCATTGTGGTTCGTGAACGGGCGGTGGGATCAGCTGCGGGTCAACGAGGCTCTGTTCCAGCGCCTCGCACCGCATGCGGAGCTCATCGTCGTGCCGCGCACGACCCACCTCGTCACGGCGATGCGACCGCAGATCTTCAACGCGGTGCTGCGGCTCGCGATCGCGACAGTCGAGGCTGAGTCAACCTCGTGAGCAGACTGCCTCGCGAAAGCACTAGCCAGCGCCACGCCGACGGCTGACCTGGACTCACATCTACCAACAATGGCCAAATGGCAGATCCCTCGAAAAGCGGACGCACATATGGTGCTTTCACGCGAAGTTCCTACGCGTGAAAATGATGTTCGTTCCTTGGGGGGTTCAAATGATGATTTCGAAGAAGCGTATGACCGGGTCAACCGTCATTGCAGTGATGGTTGCAGCGATGCTCACTTTCGCTGCACCCGTGGGACCTGCGGCGGCCGCATGGTCGATCGGTCAGCCCGACACGCCCTCCGGTGGATTCGGGTACAGCGGGGGCAAGGGCATCTGGTGCGTGTGGGCGCCCGGAAAGGGCGTCCGCTGCTACAAGATCTGAGAGTTCGATCTCTCAGATCACGCGGAGTCGGTGGGCTTGCCACCGACTCCGCAACGTTCTCTGTGAGAACGCATCAGATGTACGGCCTAATCGCGTCCGCACTCGGGGCGTCGCGCAACTTGAACTGATCCGGTCTAGTGAGCGGGCTGCCTCGCGAAAGCGGTGAGTGCGCCGCCGACGAGCGACAACACCGCGGCTGCGACGAAGACGAGCCAGAAGCCGCCGACGAGCGCCACGAGGCCCGCACCGAGAACAGGGCCGATCAGTTGGCCGAGCGCGGCCGTCACGTTGACGATCCCGAGGTCGCGGGCGTTGTCCTTCTCGTCCGGCAGCAGGTCGGCGGCGAAGGCCAGCCCGACAGTCGAGAACGCTCCGTAGCCGAGCCCCATGAGCGCTGCGGCGATCATGGTCGCCTCGAAGGTCGGCACGACGGCGATCACGACGCCGGACGCGGCCTGCACGAGTGTTGCCAGGATCGTGAGGGTGCGCCTGTTGCCGGTGCGGTCGGACACGATGCCGGTGAGCACCGACGCGAGCACGACGAACAGCGTGTAGACGACGATCAGCAGCAGCAGGTTGTCCTGAGCGACGACCGTCTCCTGGTGCAGGCCGTGGAGCAGGAAGAAGAGGAACAGAGCCGTTCCGAGCGCGTTGCCGATGTTGGTGACCAGGCGCCCCCACAGCATCCAGGCGAAATCCCGATCGCGAAGGGATGCCAGAAGACGACGATCCTTGTCGACCGCTGCGGCGCTGATCGCCGCAGCCTCGACGGGCGCGGGCGGATCGGGCAGCATGAGGGCGGCACCTGTGCCGATCACTGCGATCACCGCCGCGAGCAGCAGGTAGCCGTCGCGGATTCCGAGGCTGAGGAGCACGACGAGTCCGACGCCGAGCACGATTCCGACGGCCTGGCTCGAGCCCACAGCCGCGGATGCCGCGCCGCGCTGCGTCGCGGGAAGCTGGTCGGCGATCAGGGCGGTGAACGCGGCCGACGATACGGCCACACCGATCGTCACCCCGACCCAGGCTCCTCCGACGGCCCAGGGCCCCTCGCTGAACCCGGTGACGACGAGGAACACAGCGGTGAGGACGACTCCGCCGATCGCCCAGGGACGCCTCCGACGCCTGCCGACCCCGGCACGGTCGGAGAGCGCGCCTGCGACTGGCCCGGCGATGATGCCCGCGAGTCCGCCGATGCCGAGCACGAAACCGGAGGAGACGACCCCGCTGATCCAGTCGTCATCCGAGGTGTTGAGCTGCAGCGGAAGGAGCAGCTGCACGGGGGTCAGCTGCACGGTCCAGATCGCCAGCCACGCGAGGGTGAACACCGTCATCCATCGCGCGCCGACCTTCTTCAGGGCGCTCACCTCTGCGCTGCCTGCGGGGTCGTCCCTGTCGCGCGGGAGCAGGGCGGGAGGGCAGAAGTCATGGCGCTCCTTGACGTCGATGTCACGACGAGGATGTCGGGATATTGATGATTGTGCACCCGGTGCCGTCTCGTGCGCGACCGAGTCTCGATGCCGCCGCCGCGTGTCGTCCCTGTCGTCGCGCACGGCCCGCGCCCCGTTTAGGGCGAAACGCCCTGATGCTGGTAGAGTTGGTTCTTGGCTTGCGTGTGGGTTCTTCCCTCACGACCGCCGCGTGGAAGCCCTCTTCTTCTGCCGGCATTCCTAATAACTCCGTACAGAAAGCGTCCACACGTGGCAAACATCAAGTCGCAGATCAAGCGCAACAAGACCAACGACAAGGCTCACGAGCGCAACAAGGCCGTGAAGAGCGAGCTGAAGACGCACATCCGCGCGACGCGCGCCGCTGTCGTCTCCGGTGACAAGGCTGCAGCCGAGGCTGCCCTGAAGGCTGCTTCCCGCAAGCTCGACAAGGCCGTCAGCAAGGGTGTCATCCACCAGAACCAGGCTGCGAACCGCAAGTCCTCCATCGCCAAGCAGGTTTCCGCTCTCTGAGCCGATCCCCTGCTTGAGGGTGTGACAAGAGCCCGTCCCGTTCGCGGGGCGGGCTCTTTCGCGTGCGCTGGGCGTACGCCGGGCTCGCGGCCGAGCGGTGTCGCGCCGCCATCGCCCCCGGAGGGCGACGAGGTTCACTCTCCGAACGGCTGCCGAGTGGCGATGACAGTGAGCATGCGCTCGAGGGCGAAGATCGGATCGCGCGATGCACCCTTGACCTCGGCGTCTGCGCGGGCCGTGGCCTGGATGGCCATCCCGAGGGAGCGCTCGTTCCATCCGGCGAGATCGCGCTTCGCGCGGTCGACCTGCCAGTCCTTCATGCCGAGGCGCTGCGCGAGCTGGCGGCTGGGTTCGCGGTTGCCGGCGACGCGCGCCATGGTGCGCAGCTTCATCGCGAAGGCGGCCACCATCGGCACGGGATCGGCTCCCGAGGCGAGTGCGTGCCGCAGCGCGACGAGGGCCTCGCCGTAGCGCCCCGCGATCGCCGTGTCGGCGACGACGAACGCCGACACCTCGACTCGACCGCCGTAGTACTTGGTGACGACGTCTTCAGTGATGTCGCCTTCGACATCGTTGATCAGCTGCTGGCATGCGGCCGCGAGTTCGGTGAGGTCGTCGGCGAACGCCGACACGAGGGCACGCAGCGCCGGGGGCGCGATACGCTTCTTGGCCGCCTTGAACTCCCCCGCCGCGAAGTCGACCCGATCACCGTCGCGCTTGATCGCAGGGCACGGGATCTCGATGCCGTCGCCCGTGCCTGCGCGCAGCGCGTCGAGCAGCTTCTTGCCGCGGACGCTCGCACCGGTGTGCCGAAGGATGACGGTGGCACCCTCCTGCGGGTGCTCGAGGTATGACACGGCCTCCTGGAGGAAGGCGTCCGAGCACTTCTCGACTCCCGAGACGCGCACGAGACGCGGCTCGCCGAAGAGTGACGGCGAGGTGAGCGAGAGAAGCGTGCCCGGCGCGTAGTCGTCGGCGCGGACGTCGGTGATCTCGAGCGCCGGATCTTCGGCGCGGAGGTAATCGCGAACCCCGGCGATCGCGCGCTCCGCGCAGACTTCTTCAGGCCCGAAGACCAGGACGACGGGCGCGGGCCGGGGCTCCCGCCACGAGACCTGCGCGACCTTGGCCGTCTTCGCACCGCCGCGGGAGGGGGTACGAGAAGCAGCCATGCTCACAGCCTACCGGGGGCCGCCGACGTCGATCTCGCGGTCATGGCGGCTGCTTCTCGGTCCAGAACTGCAGTGCGCCGTCTTCGAGTCCGACGAGGAGCCGCCCCCGTTGATCGGTCCTCAGCACGCGCGCGCCGGTGGCCGCGAGAGAGGCGAGTGTCTCAGCGCGCGGATGGCCGTAGTCGTTGTCCTCGCCGGCGCTGAACAGCGCCACGAGCGGATGCAGGTCGACGTAGAGCTGGGCATCCTGATCGGCGCTCCCATGATGCGCGACCTTGACCACCGCGAAGCTCCCCCGAATGTGCGCGGTGCGCGACAGCATCCGCTGCGCCTCGGCCGAAAGGTCTCCGAGGAAGAGCGACCGCGGCACCTCGCCACCTCCGACTTCGAGCACCACGCTCTGGTCGTTCCCCGGTGGGAATGCCGCGGATCCGCGCTGCGGCCAGAGCACCTGCCAGGATGCCGCTCCGAGCTCGCCGTGAAGCCCTGCCGCCGCCGCGATCACCGTCGCCCCGCCCTCGGCGAGGCGCTGCAGCATCGTCTCGTCGCCGCTCTCGCCCGTGGGGCCGTGCAGAACCGTGTCGACTCGCCCCCGCACGGCCTCGACCCCACCTACGTGATCGAGATCGAAGTGCGTGAGCACGAGCAGATCGATCCGATCGACGCCGAGCGTGCGAAGGCAGGCAGCCACAGGCTCGGGGGCGGGGCCGGTGTCGATCAGAGCGATGCGGCCCTCCGATCTGATGACGAGGGCGTCGCCCTGACCGACATCGCACGCGGCCACCGACCAGCCGTCGGGGTTGGTCGCACTCGCCAGTGGTCCGTCGAGGACGACGTGGGCACCGCCCAGAGCGAGCACGATCGCGAGAATGCCTGAGGCCGCACCCCGGACGATCTTTCCCCTGCGAAACCCGTCCACGAGGATGACCCCTATCGCTCCGCTCACCACAGCGACGAGCGCGGCACTGGTGATGCCCGGCTCCATCACGATCTGCGCGAACGGCAGCCCGGCCGTGATGGTAGCGGTCTCGGCGATCCATGCGGCGGGCAGCCACGCGGACGCAGCCAGGAGGTCGGCGACCACGGGAAAGGGCGCCGTGAGACAGGCGAGCAGCCCGATGATCGTGGCGATCGGTGCAGCCGGCGCAGCCAGCAGATTCGCCACGAGTCCGACGAGCGACTGCTGCTCTGCGAACAGAGCGATCACCGGTCCGCAGACCAGCTGCGCGGCGGTCGGCACGGCGATCGCGAGTGCCAGTGGCTGCGGCATCCACCGCGCGAGGCCTCGCGTCAGCGACGGCGAGAGCATGATCAGCGCACCGGAGGCGGCGACCGACAGCGCGAACCCCGGCGTCGAGGCGAGCCAGGGATCGGCGATCAGGATGCCGACGGCGCTGAGCGAGAGCATCCCGGCCCCCGCACTCGGACGCCCGAGCAGCAGGGAGAGCATCGCGACACCGGCCATCACCGCGGCGCGGATCACGCTCGGCTCCGGGGTGACGAGCACGACGAACCCGGCGAGCACGACGGCCGCCGCCACGACCCTTGTCACGCGACCCGCTCCGCACAGCGCCGCGAACCAGAACGCGGCGCCGACGACGATCGCGCAGTTCGCCCCGCTGACGGCCGTCAGGTGACTGAGCCCGCTGGTGCGCATGTCGTCGCTCAGCTCGGTCGACACCGCACGGGTGTCGCCGACCGCGAGCCCTGGGAGCAGACCGGCCCCGGGCTCGGGAAGCCGCGATGAGCGCTCGATGAATGCGCCCCGGACATCGGACGCCACCGCGAACACCCCCGACGCGCGCGCCTCGACCGACGCGCTGCTCGCGAACACGACCAGTGCCGACCTCTCCCCCGGGTCCGTCGCCGCAGCCTCTCCCGTCACCCGGACAGCCGCACCGAGATCGAACCCGTCAGCCGGATCGATCCCGATCCGCACCGGCGCCGAGGCCGCCCGCACCGACCCCGGCGACCCGATCCCCGTAAGCTGCACCTCCATCCAGAGGCGCCCGTCCCGACCGACCGACGCCGACGAGGTGACCTCCCCGGTCGCCTCGACCACACGCCCATCCCACGACGCTGCGCCGTCACGCCCGGGCAGTGAGGACATCGCAGTGACCGCGACCGCCGCGATCGCGGCGAGCACGACCACCATCAGCGCTGCCCGCGATGCGACTCGGTCTGCGCGTCTCAGCAGGACCGCACACACGATGACTGCTCCGAACACACCCACGAGGGCACACCACCCCGCCGCGGCAGAGACGAAGACGCACAGGAGAGCGGCCCCCCAGACTCCCCCGGCAACGGGCAGGAGGCGCAGATCGCGCTTCACCCGCGCACGCCGTCGCTGATGGTGACGGTGCCCATCCATCGAATGCTGACGCTGTTCGTGGATGTCTGCATCAGAAGAACCTAAAGTCCCCCGCGGCGGCCTCTCCGACGCTGACCCGCTCACTGTGGAGAGAGGTCATCGATGTCGCGATGTGCAGAAGCGGCGGGCGAGGCTCTGAATGGCGTCACAGGGCGGTGCGCGGGCTGACTCGGCATCGGCGTCCGCTCGCCGGCATCCCGTCGTACGCTGGGGACATGGAGTCGGCGCTTCGGGATCCTCACGACGCGGGCGACCCGCCGAGGGGAGGTCGTCGAGAATGCATGACGTTATCGTGATCGGCGCCGGACTCGCGGGGCTCCGATGCGCCGGATTGCTCTCCGCAGGCGGGCTCGATGTCGTCGTCCTCGAGGCCGCGGATGCGGTCGGAGGACGCCAGCGCACGGACATCGTCGATGGGTTTCGGCTGGATCGCGGGTTCCAGGTACTCAACCCGGCTTACCCGGCGCTCCGGCGCAGCGTCGATCTCGACGCGCTCGCCCTGGGAAGCTTCCCGGTGGGTGTGCGGGTCCGCACAGCGGAGGGGATGGCCGAACTGCGACATCCGCTGCGGTATCCGCTGTCGATCGCGACTTCGCTGCGCAGCGGCCTGGTGAACGGCAGGGATGCCTTCGCGCTGGCCCGCTGGACCACGCCGGCATTGGTGCGTCCTCTCTCCCGTCTCGCCCGAAACGATGTCACCCTGCGCGAGGCATGGGATGCCGTGGGCCTCAGCGGCCCGCTCCGCACCGCAGTGCTCGAGCCGTTCCTCGCCGGGGTCCTGGCGGAGGGCGGTGGCGAGACGTCGAACGCATTCGCCCGGCTGCTCGTGCGGTACTTCGTGCTCGGCCGCCCCGGCCTACCCGCACAAGGGATCGCTGCGGTCCCCGAGCAGCTTGCCGCGCACGCGCGCGCGACGGGAGCCGACATCCGTCTCGACGCCCGCGCGGAACGCATGACAGCGCTCGGGGAAGGCGTCAGGGTGGAGCTGGCCGACGGCGACTCCGTCCGCGCGACTCGGGTGGTCGTCGCGGTCAGCCCCGATGCGGTCACCGACCTCACCGGGCTCGCCCGTCCGGCGACGAACGGTCTGCAGACGTGGTGGTTCGCCGCCGCCGAACCTCCGACCGCATCCGCGTTGCTGACCGTCGACGGCCGAGGCCGAGGCCCCGTCGTGAACACCGTGGTGATGACGCACACCGTACCCGCGTACGCCCCGGCCGGACGCCACCTCATCGCCGCGACCTGCCTGCTGCCGCGCGGCGCTGATCCCGCCGAGGAGAACGACGTCCGCCGCCACCTGAGTGAGATCTGGGGTGCGGACATCAGTGCATGGAAGCTGATCCGGCGCGACGACATCACCGACGCGCTCCCGGCCCAACCGGCGCCCCTGGGTGCAGCACGCTCGCCGCGCTACGCCGAGCGGCTGTACGTCGCAGGCGACCACCGCGACACCGCGTCGATTCAAGGCGCCCTCGCATCGGGCGAACGTGCCGCACGCGCGGTTCTAAGCGACGCAGGAACTTCGAGAAGCGCCGCATCACTTCACCGCTGACGGTGGCGTCACGTCGCGGTTCGCGGTCACTCGCGTCACGCTCGGCCGTTTGTCGCACCGCGGCGTCCTGTCGTGCAGCGGCGACGACCGAGCCGTGCGGTGGTGGCTCAGCCTCCGATGAACCCGTTGGTGATGACGGGGAATCCTGCGGCTTCGCAGGCTGCCAGCAGTTCAGCCCCGGGAACGTCCCACTCGCGCGAAAGGATGTTGCTCGGCCCCAGGGGCGCCTGAACTGCGGGCACGGCTTCCTTGACGGCTGCGAGAGCGTCGGAGACGCGCCCGTCGTCCGCCGCGGGGATGTTGCCGAGCACGCGCGATGCGAGCGCAGTCCAGCCGTCCAGCTCTCGCTCGGTCATGCGCTCGTCGTAGAACGCGGCCTGAGCGTTGTGCAGGATCGTCTGTACGTCGCCGAACGCATTGCACGTCACCTCATCGTCCGCCGCGCTCGAAGGTTCCGTCGTCGGGGCCGCGGTGGGCGTCTCCGTCGCCGCGGACTCCGCACTTGCGCCGCCATCGCCCGGCCCGCCGTCGGCCGCGCACCCGGAGACCCCCACGAGCACGAGGAGAGCGCCGACCACGAGGGCTGCATGGCGGGAGAACGCACGAGTTCGATGCAACGTCATGGGCGGAGCCTATCGAAACGAGCATCCGCCGGTATTCCGGCAGAAGACGCGGGTCGCGCCTCACACCCGCACACCGTCGCGGATGCCGGCGAGCAGCTTCTCGCCGATGCCCGGCACCGCGAGGAGGTCGTCGACGGACTGGAACCTCCCGTTCTCGTCGCGCCAGGCGATGATCCTCTCGGCCAGGGCGGGCCCGATGCGCGGCAGCGTCTCGAGCGCGGCCTGATCCGCCGTGTTCAGATCGATGCGATCGTCGGAGGGCGCCACGGCCCCCGGCCCGTCCGTTACCGCGCCGACCGTCGGCACGATGATCTGCTCGCCGTCCGCGAGCACACGCGCGAGGTTGATCGCGGTCAGGTCGGCGTCGTCGGTGGTTCCGCCCGCAGCCGCCACCGCGTCGACCAGCCGAGAGTCGAGATCGAGGACGTAGAGCCCCGGATGCTCGACGGCGCCGAGCACATGCACATAGAGATCACCCGTCGAGCCGCCGCCCACTGCTGCGTCGGTGGCCAGCGGCACCGATTCGGTCGGCGCCGCCTGCCCTCGCATCAGCCCGAGTCCGACGGCCGCCGACAGCACGACGAGCGCCAGCACGATCGCTGCGCCGACGCCCAATCGCAACCGGCGCGGCTGGGGCGACGGAGCGGCGGTCTCGGGCATCCCGCAACGCTAAGCGAGCGATCGGACGCCGTCATGCGCGAGGCCGCCCGACGGGGAGAACCCCCGCGGGCGGCCTGATGTGCAGAGCCGGTGCGTCGTCTGCGACGACGCGGGCGGTCAGCCCTTGACGACGATGCTGACGATCTTGGGGGCGCGCACGACCACCTTGACGATCTCGCGGTCACCGATCGAACGGATCACGCGCTCATCGGCGCGTGCCAGCGCCTCGAGCTCGGCCTCGCCGATGCGCGCGGGCACCTCGAGCTGGGCGCGGACCTTGCCGCCCACCTGCACGACAGCCGTCACGGTGTCCTCGACGAGCAGAGCGGGGTCGGCCGAACGCCAGGTGACGAGGCCCACGGAAGGCTCGTGACCGAGGATCTCCCAGATCTCCTCCGCGGTGTGCGGCGCGATCAGGTCGAGCATCACGGCGACGGTCTCGGCGGCCTCGCGGACAGCCGGATCCGCAGCACCCGCAGCGCCGTCGATGGTCTTGCGGGTGATGTTCACCAGCTCCATCAGGCGTGCGACCAGCACGTTGAACTTCGTCTGCTCGACGAGGGCCGGTGCATCCGCGAGCAGCTTGTGCGTGGCACGACGGAGCGCCGCATCTCCTCCGGCGAACACCACGTCGACGGGAGACTCCACCTCACGGGCGATCCGCAGAGCGCGGGCGAGGAACTTCTGCGCGCCGGTCGTCGAGACGTCGGCCCAGTCCTTGTCGTCCTCCACCGGCCCCGCGAACGCGAGACCCACGCGCAGCGCGTCAGCGCCGTACGCGTCGAGCTCTTCCTCGAACAGCACCAGGTTGCCCTTGCTCTTCGACATCTTCGCGCCGTCGAGCAGAACCATCCCCTGGTTGATCAGGTTCGAGAACGGCTCTGTGAAGTCGATCAGCCCCATGTCGAACAGGACCTTGGTGATGAAGCGCGCGTAGAGCAGGTGCAGGATCGCATGCTCGACCCCGCCGATGTACGAGTCGACCGGCGACCAGCGGGCCGCCTGAGCCGGGTCGAACGCCACGGTGTCGCTGTTCGGCGAGAGGAAGCGCAGGAAGTACCACGAGCTGTCCACGAACGTGTCCATGGTGTCGGGGTCACGCAGCACGGGGTCGCCGCTCGCGGCATCCACGGTGCGCACCCAGCTCTCGGCTGCGCCCAGCGGCGACGAGCCCTTGGGCTTCAGGTCGAGTCCCTCGACACTGGGCAGCTTCACCGGCAGCTGGTCTTCGGGCACCGGGATGATGCGGCCATCCTCGGCATGCAGCATCGGGATGGGCGTGCCCCAGAAGCGCTGGCGCGAGATCAGCCAGTCGCGGAGGCGATAGTTCTTCGCCGCGCGACCCGTTCCCGAGGCTTCGAGCTGCTCGATCGCACGGGCGATCGCGTTGCGCTTGGAGAGACCGTTCAGGGCGCCGGAGTTGATCATCCGGCCCTCCCCCGTCAGGGCGATGCCGGTGGATGCCGGGTTCTGCTCGTCGAGAGCGGCCCCCGTGTCGATCGGCACACCCTCGTCGTCGACCTCGATGACGGGCATCGCACCGGTGATCGGCGCCGTCGTGTCGACGACGACCTTGACCGGCAGATCGAAGGCACGGGCGAAGTCGAGGTCGCGCTGGTCGTGCGCGGGCACGGCCATGACCGCGCCGTGACCGTAGTCGGCCAGCACGTAGTCCGCGGCCCACACAGGCAGCTTCTCGCCGTTGACCGGGTTGATCGCGAATCGCTCGAGGAAGACACCGGTCTTCGGGCGGTCGGTCGCCTGACGGTCGACGTCGGTGGTCTTCTGCACATCGCCCAGGTACGTCTCGAAGCGCTCGCGCACCTCGACAGGAGCGTCCTTCGCGAGCTCGCTCGCCAGGTCCGAATCCGGAGCCACGACGAAGAACGTCGCACCGTGCAGCGTGTCGGGACGCGTCGAGAACACCGTGACCGGCTCGTCGCGGCCTTCGATGCGGAAGTCCACGTCGGCACCGACCGAGCGGCCGATCCAGTTGCGCTGCATCTGCAGAACCTTGTGCGGCCAGAAGCCCTCGAGCTGGTTCAGGTCATCGAGCAGGCGGTCGGCGTAGTCCGTGATCTTGAAGTACCACTGGGTGAGCTTCTTCTTCACGACCTCGGCGCCGCAGCGATCGCAGCGTCCGTCGACGACCTGCTCGTTCGCGAGCACCGTCTGGTCGTTCGGGCACCAGTTGACGGCGCTCTTCTTGCGGTATGCCAGACCGCGCTCGTGCAGCTTCAGGAACAGCCACTGGTTCCAGCGGTAGTACTCGGGGTCGGAGGTGTGCAGCACGCGCGACCAGTCGAACGAGACGCCGTAGTTCTGGAACGCCTGCTTCTGCTGGGCGATGTTCTGGTACGTCCACTCGCGCGGGTCGGCTCCCTGGCGGATCGCCGCGTTCTCGGCTGGCAGACCGAAGGAGTCCCACCCGATCGGGTTGAGCACGTTGTGCCCGCGGTGGCGCCAGAAACGGGCCACGATGTCGGAGTAGAGGTAGTTCTCGGCGTGTCCCATGTGCAGGTCGCCGGAGGGGTACGGGAACATCGCCAGCACGTAGCGGCGCGGCCGCTTGTCGTCGTCGCCGCCGGTGAGGAACGTCTCGTTCTCCGCCCAGTACTTCTGCCACTTGGCCTGGATAGCGTGCGCCGAGGAGGTCTCCTCGTCGACGGGAGAGGTGGACAGGTTCTCAGACAACGAACGCACGACCAATCTGAAGGGAAAAGGGGATCAGTTCAGGATATCGGAAGCCCAGGCCGCAGGCATTTCCGCGCCGAGGGCCGCAAGGGGCGCCCGCGCCTTCGTCGCCACCTCCGCGACCTCGGATGCCGCGACCGACCGCCACGTGATGCCGCCGCCCGCTCCGATCACCGCACTCTCCGCGTCGATGACGATGCTGCGGATGACCATCGCCAGGTCGAGCGAGCCGTCGTCGCCGATGTATCCGAAGCATCCGGCGTAGACCCCTCGGGGGCCGCCCTCGAGGTCATACAGCTGCGTCATCGCCGACAGCTTGGGGGCGCCGGTCATGCTCCCCGCGGGGAAGGACGCCGCGAACAGGGCGCCCGTGGTGGTGCCGACGGCCGCCGTGCCGCTGACCGTGCTGACGAGCTGATGCACGGCCGGATAGCTCTCGATCGCCCACAGCGCGTCGACACGGATCGACCCCGGCTCGCACACCTGCGAGAGGTCGTTGCGCATGAGGTCGACGATCATGACGTTCTCGGCGCGCTCCTTGACGTCCGTCGCGAGCTCCGCGGCGAGCGCCGCATCCTGCACCGGGTCGTCGTTGCGCGGTCGCGTCCCCTTGATGGGACGGGTGCGGATGACTCCGCCTTCGGCGTGCAGGAACTGCTCCGGGCTCGCGCTGAGCAGGGAGCGTCCTCCGATCCGCACGAAACCTCCGTGGTGGGCGGGGGTCGCGGATCTCAGCCGACGGTAGACGGATACGGGATCGTGCTCCCCGGTAACCGTGAACCGAGTGGTGAGGCAGAGCTGGTAGGCGATCCCGGCCCGGATCAGGTCGCGACACCGTTCGATGAGGGCCGCGTATTCTTCGGCGGTGTGCCTGGCGTCCACTCGGCGCGGCTCCGCGGCGAGCGCGGGGGCGTCCTGCGCGTCGACGGAGCGCTGTTCCGTGACGAATGCCGCCCAGTCGTCCAGATCCTCGGCCGCGCAGGCCCAGACTCGCCCTGTCGAGTGGTCGAACGCGGCGAAGCGGGTGATGCGCACCCAGGCGCCGCCTGCGGACTGGGCGGAATCGGACGTCGGGGCCCCTGCGGCGCGGGCACCGGTCTCGTAGTCGTACCAGCCGACCCAGCCGCCTCGCAGCGGAGGACGCGAGCCATCCCCGTCGAGGGCAGGCCGGTCCCCCGCGGACGCATCCAGCGGAACGTCCTCGGGGAAAGCGGACGGCTCTCCCGTTCCGATGAAACTCCACCCCTCGGACGCAGAGGCACCGGCGTCGAGCCAGAAGACGTCGGGCTCTGCCCGCTCGAGCGCGAGGAAGAGCGCGGCGGGATCCACCCGGTCCGCCAGGACGCGGGTGCTCAGACGTTCGGGCACGTTCTCAGCCTAGGCCGCGGCGTCTCCCGTATTCTCAAAGGGTGGACGACCTGGTGCCGTGGCTGATCGAGTTCATGCGATCGATCGACCCGGTCGCTCGGACTCTCGTGGCCGGGCTTGCGGTCATGCTGGAGACCAGCGTGCTGATCGGCCTGGTGTTCCCCGGAGACACGGTCGTCCTCGTCGCATCGATCGGCATCACCAGCCTGCCCGAGGCGGTGGCGATGGTCATCGCCGTCGTGGTCGGCGCTCTGATCGGCGAGAGCATCGGATTCTGGCTCGGACGCTGGATAGGTCCGCACATCCGCGCGTCGTGGGTCGGGCGTCGGGTCGGGGAGGCGAACTGGATCCGCGCCGAGCGGTATCTCGCCCGCCGAGGCGGCATCGCCATCTTCCTCTCGCGCTTCCTCCCCGTGCTGCATTCGCTCGTCCCCCTCACCGTGGGCATGAGCCACTACTCGTATCGCCGCTTCCTCGCATGGACGGCGCCCGCCTGCCTGATCTGGGCCACGGCGTACGTGAGCATCACGTCTCTCGCCGCCGGGAGCTTCGACGAGCTCGCCGACCGCGTGCACTACGCGGGCTACATCTTCGTGGGCATCATCGCCCTGTTCCTGCTCGCGGTCTTCGTCGCGAAGAAGGTGCTCTCGCGGCTCGAGGCTCGTCACCTCGACATCTCCGACACGGAGGACGCGACCGACGTGAAAGACTGAAGCAATGGCTTCGTCACCCCCGGCGCCCCGGATCCACTGGTTCGCGCGTCTCGAACACCGCCTCCACGTGTGGCGGGAGAAGCGAGCGCGCCGTCGCGGTCGCACCGCGACCATCCTCCCGTTCCCCGGGTATGGCGGCCCCGGATGGGTGCGCGTCGTAGGACGCGTGCTGATCGTGCCGCCGCAGCGCAGCACGAAAGACGGAGAACCGGCGAGCGTGCGCGGCTGGCGGAGCTTCGTCGGGATCCCCGTCAGCTTCGCGAAGGTCGCGGTGCGGATCGGTGACTCCGTGCACCACGTCGTCGCCGACCGTGGAGGCGTGATCGACTCTGTGGTCCACGTCGATCTCGAGCCCGGATGGCAGACGTTCACCTTCTCCGTCGAGGGGCAGGAGCCCGTCGAGGCCACGGCGTTCATCGTCGCGGAGTCGACGCACTTCGGCATCGTCTCTGATGTCGACGACACCGTCATGGTGACGGCCCTCCCTCGTCCTTTCATCGCCGCCTGGAACTCCTTCGTGGTCGACGAGCATGCCCGCATCCCGGTTCCCGGCATGGCCGTGCTCCTCGACCAGGTGCTGCGCGAGCACCCCGGCGCCCCGATGATCTACCTCTCCACCGGGGCATGGAACGTCGCCCCGACGCTCCGTCGCTTCCTCGGACGCCACCTGTTCCCGGCAGGCTCCATGCTCCTCACCGACTGGGGCCCCACGCACGACCGCTGGTTCCGCAGCGGACGCGAGCACAAGCTCACCAACCTGCGACGCCTTGCGTCGGAGTTCCCGCACGTCAAGTGGCTGCTCATCGGCGACGACGGGCAGCACGACGAGTCGATCTACTCGGAGTTCATGGACGAGCATCCCGACTCGGTGGCCGGTGTCGCGATCCGTCGACTGCTGCCGGCCGAGGCCGTGCTCGCCGGTGGCCGCGCGGGCCACGAGCCGCACTCCGAAGGCGTCGCCCCCTGGGTGAGCGCCGAGGACGGCGCAGGGCTGCGTGATCTGCTCGGCGAAGCCGGCATCCTCCGCTGACATGACCACCTCCCTCCCCAGACACGAGTGGCTGGAGCGTGAGCATGCTCACCTGCTTCGGGCGGATGCGCTCACCTCCGCGCACAGGGAGAGAGCATCCCGGCGCGAGAAGCACCCGGTCTGGGACTTCCTCTTCACCTACTACAACTACAAGCCCGCCCAGCTGCGGCGGTGGCACCCCGGAGCAGGCGTGCAGCTCGAGCAGGCTTCCGAGCGGCTGAGTTGGCGCTGGTACTCCCCCGGTGCCGACGCCGACAGCGCGATCCCGGATGCCGCGGCGTTCGCTCACGAGAAGTCCGACCTCGCGGCCCTCATCGAGCGGATGCTGCGGCGCACCGCCTCACGCCCCGGACAGTTCGGCTGCTTCGGTCTGCACGAGTGGGCCATGGTGTACCGGGCCGACGAGCACCGGCATCCGGTTCCCCTGCGGCTCGGACAGGCCGGCACCGACGCGGTCGTCGAGAACCACGACCTGCGGTGCACGCATTTCGACGCGTTCCGCTTCTTCACGCCCGAGGCTGTACCCCGTAACCGCACAGAGCTGACACGCGACGATCAGCCCCTGTTCGAACAGCCTGGCTGCCTGCACGCCGGCATGGACCTGTACAAGTGGGCTCTGAAGCTCGGCCCCCTCGTCCCCGGGGAGCTGCTCCTCGACTCGTTCGAGCTCGCCCGCGACATCCGGCTGCTCGACATGCAGGCCTCGCCCTACGATCTGTCCGCCTGGGACGTGGTGCCGGTGCCCATCGAGACCGCCGAAGGCAAAGCAGAGTACGTGCGACAGCAGCGCGGGTTCGCCGAGCGCGGCACGCGTCTTCGCGCCGCGCTCCTGCAGGCCTGGCTCGGCTCCGCTCAGCCGGTGGCAGTCAGCGCCTGACGTCAGCCGGCGGGCTCGCACTCCGCGCACAGCGACCACTCAGCGCTCGCCGCACTGGACTGGAGCCTGAGCGCCACCACCCTCGTGGCAGCGTCGGCGAGCCGTTCTGCCGGGAGTGCTCCCGAGTCGACCGCCGCGGTGATCCCTGCGACGATCTCGGATGCAGTGTCGGCTGTCGACCCGGCGATCATGAGAACCAGGTCGTTTCCCACTGCGACCGCCGTGACGGCGTTGGCCACCGGGTCGGCATACTCGGGAAGCCCTGAGGACTGCAGCATCCCGAGGTCATCGGTGACGAGCACGCCGTCGAACCCCAGCTCGTCGCGGGCGATCTCGTGCCACCGTGCGGAGAGCGACGCGGGTGCCGGGTCCACCGACGTGTACGCGAGATGGCCGAACATCAGCAGAGACGCCCCGGCGTCGATGCCGGCGATGAACGGCACGGCGTCCTTCGCGCGCCACTCGTCGAGCGTCTCAACCGTCGAGGGGATCGCATGGTGCGAGTCGCCTGGAGCCGCACCGTGCCCGGGGAAGTGCTTGAGCGTCGACGCGACAACGGGTTCCTGGGCTGCCGTGGCGGCGGCGACCCGATCCGCCGATGACTTCGGATCCGTGCCGAGCGCCCGGCCGTAGATGAACGACGACGGATCGGCGGTCACATCCGCGACCGTGCCGAAGTCGACGGTGATCCCCGATTTGGCGACCAGCGCCGCCCTGGCGGAGAAGGCCGCAGCGGTGTCGGCGACAGGCAGCGACTTCAGAGTCGTCGATGCGGCGTAGTCGTCGGCAGGAAGGCGCGAGACGATGCCGCCCTCCTGGTCGATCGCGATGAGTGGAGGAAGCTCGGGGTCGATCGTCAGCGATGCGGTGAGTGCCGCGAGCTCCCCATCCGTCGCCGGGATGTTCGCGCCCATCAGGATGAATCCACCGAGCCCCTGGGCCATGTAGGCGCTCAACGCCGCCGCATCCGTCGTCGGAATGTGCCCCATCACAATGCTCGCCGCCTGCTGTGCCGTCGTCATACGCCCGACCAGCATCTCGGCGCGCTCATCAGGCCCTGCGGCCTCTGCAATCGCCTCGGCGGCCACCGTGGGGGCCTCAGCGCGGCCTGTGACCTGGGCGGATGCCGACGAGGAGGCCGTGAGTGCGCAGAGCCCCACGATCGCCGCTGCTCCGACCGCCCAGGCGCGTCGCCGGAACATGGCGTCAGGCGCTGAGGGCGTCGGCGATCGGCACCGCCGAGTCGCCTGAGCCGTTCCCGAACCGGATGGTGCGACCGAAGGTCGACGGGTTGGCGACGGACTCGGCGATCACCGCTGCCACATCGGCGCGGGAGACCTCTCCCTTGCCCTCGGGGTCGAGGACGATGCGGCCGGTCGGCTCGTCGAACGTGAGCGTTCCGGGCCCGAGGATCGTGCCGTCGAGTTCGGTGCCGCGCAGGTGCTCGTCGGCCGCCCACTTCGCGTCGGCATACGGGAAGAAGTCCGCGTCCTCCGCGATACCGTGGTCGGCCTTCGAGCCGATCCACGACACCATGACGTAGCGTCCGGTTCCGGCCTCGACCGAGGCATCCATCGTGCGGATCGCGGCGTCGCGGTCGACCGCGTAGGTGCGCTCCGCGGATCCGCCGCCGGCTCCTGCCGACCACACCACCGCGTCGTGGCCTCGGATGATGTCCGCGAGCTCGGTCGTGCCGAGGGTCTCGACGTCTGCGACCAGCGCGCGGGCTCCCGTCTCTTCGACCTCGGCGACGTGATCCGGGTTGCGGATGACCGATGTGACCTCATCGCCGCGGGCGACGAGGAGAGGAGCGAGCAGCAGAGCGATGCGGCCGTGGCCGCCGAAGACGATGATTCGCGACATGTCTTCACCCTACGCGCCTCTACCGACACCGGCTCGGAGGTGGGGTCAGCGAGGGCCCTGCGAGCTGTCGATGACGAAGGCCTGCGGGTGCCCTGGGAGGTAGCGGACCACGACCGGCTCGCCGGAGGGCAGGTAGGCATCGCGATCGGGGTACACGGCCGGCGTGAAGAAGTTGCTCTCGATCGTGTACTCCACACCGCTCGAGGTAGTGAACGTCACCCAGTCGCCGTCGACGGTGCCCGTCGTCGGCTGACCGTGCTCGTGGATGTAGGCGCGCGTGATCGGCACACCCGTGAGACTGAGGATGCCGATCACGAGGTTCGCCAGCATGCCGAAGGCGAGGATGCGGAACACGATGCGACGTGCGGTGCCCACCGCCTGTCCTCGTGTCGCCGCCTCGCCGTGGAGCAGCCCTTCGCGCTCGCGGACACGTCGTATCGACATGCCGGGAGCAGAACCCGAGGCGGACATGGCGAACAGACCGAGGATCGAGAAGCCGGCGATGAACACCATCGCGTACCCGTGCGCCGCAGGGAAGTTGATCAACCAGATCAGTGTGTCGAGGATGTTCATCGTCCGGCCTCCTTCTCGATCGTCACGGCCACGGTCTTCGGATCCTCGCGGCGGTAGAACGCCCAGATCGGCGCACCGACCTGGAACCGCGAGATCGCCTCGGGGTACGCGAACACCGTCGTGTCGGTCTCCCACGTCGACGCCCCTTCTGGCGCCATGAGCACCTTCAGCTCGAGCTCGCTCTGGCCCTCGAGGCGACGTCCGGTCGGTCGCACCGCCAGCACCGACGCGGGCACCTGCATGCCCGTCGTTCGCGCTTTCACCAGACGAGGGTCGATGAGACCGCGATCGATCCTCCACTGCAGCATCGCGTCCCGAACAGTCGGATCGGTGATGTCTGCGAGCTCGACCGTGTCCTGGTCGGTGAGGCTGTACCTCACAGGGATCGGCTGTCCGATCTGGAGAGCGGCGAGATCGCTGGGCTCGACCAGCATCCGCAGCTGTCCGACGAAGTCCTCCCCGGCTTTCGGGGTGACCCGGATGAACAGGTCGTACTGCGGCACATCGTTGACGGTGAGACCGGTGCGGGAGATCTCGACGATGCGCCCCACGCCGATCTGCGACTCCCCCCGCACCCTCTTACGGCGACCGAGGCCTGACATCGTGCCTCCGAAGGTGAGGATCAGCCCCCAGGCGACCCCGATGATGATCGGTCCGCCCAGGGTGTCCTCCCCGGAGAACGGCAGGATCGACTCGCGCTGATCGATGCCGAACAGGCCTTCGCCGGTCCAGATGACGAGCCATGCCGAAAGCAGCAGCCAGATGACCAGGACGATGATGCGGATCATGCCCTCAGCGTAGCGACGACACGTGGCCGGATCGCGGAATCGGGTGCGCCGGATCCGGCCGACTCACATGGTGCGGGCGGATGCCGCGGCCAGCGCTCTCTGCACGCCCTTTGCCGCCGAGCGCCCAGCCCTGTTCGCTCCGATCGTGCTCGCGGACGGACCGTAGCCGACGAGCTGGATTCGAGGATCCTGCACCGCAGTCGTTCCACGTCCGTTTCGGTCGAGCTGGATGCCGCCCGCCGCACTGCGCAGGTGCAGCGGCGCGAGGTGGGCGATCGCGGGACGGAACCCGGTCGCCCACAGGATGACGTCGATGCGTTCGAACGACCCGTCGGCCCAGCGGACGCCGTCCGGCTCGATGCGAGCGAACATCGGGCGACGTGCGGCATAGGCACCGAGCCGCTCGGCCTCGCGTTCCTGCGGGCGGAGCATCAGGCCCGTCACGCTCACCACGCTCTGCGGCGGAAGGCCCTGCGCCACACGCTGCTCGACGAGAGCGACCGCCGCAGCCCCTGCTTCCGGGGTGAAGTCGTCGTTCCGCCACACGGGCTCCGTGCGGGTCGTCCAGAGCGTGTCGGTGAGCGGGGCGAGCGCTCCGAGGAACTGGACGGCCGAGGCTCCGCCGCCGACGACGAGCACCCTCTTGCCGACGAAGTGCGCAGGACCCGGGTAGTCGACGGTGTGCAACTGCTCCCCGAGGAAGGTCTCCATTCCCGGGTAGTGCGGCAGGAACGGATGAGTCCAGGTGCCCGTGGCGTTCACTATCGTCCGTGTCCGCCATCGCCGGTCCCCCGCGTGCACCACGAGGATCCCGTCCTCGTCCGTCACCCGGTCGACGCGCACCGGACGGACCACCGGGAGCCGATGCTCACTCTCATATGCCGCGAAGTATGCCGGAACTGCGATGTTCGCTCGCTGCCCGTCACGCGGAGGGGGCGCATCGTCCGGCAACTCGGCCACGCCGTGCACGTCACGCATCGTGAGGGCATCCCACCGATGCCGCCAGGCACCGCCGGGCTCGGCGTCGGAGTCGAGCACGACGTGGGAGATGCCGAGCCGGGTCAGATGGAAGGAGGCCGACAGACCGGCCTGACCGGCGCCGATCACGACGCTGTCCAGGATGCTCACGGTCATGTCAACGCTCGGGGGCGTGTCGTTGTTCCGGCGCTGTCAGAGCGAGATCTGGTAGTGCGTGTAGCCGGTGTGCGTCGCCACGCGTTCGTAGAGCGTCCGCGCAGTGGTGTTGCCCTCCTGCGTGAGCCAGTACACTTTCGCGCAGCCCTGCGCCTCCGCCCAGTCGCGCACGTGGGCGATCAACGCCCGTCCGGCGCCGGACCCGCGCGACTCCGCGGCGACGAAGAGATCCTCGAGATAGCAGTAGTCGGCGTCGCTCCACGTCGCCGGGTGCGTGAGCCAGTGCACGATGCCGATCGCGTGGCCGGCGCCGTCGCGTGCGATGGCGCCGTGGATCTCGCGGTCGCCGACGATGCGTTCGAAGGTGTGCCTCGTGACAGCGTCGGCGATCTGCGCTCCGTAGAACGTCAGGTAGCCGGCCCACAAGGCCGACCATTCCTCGAAGTCGTCTCGCGTGACAGCGGTGATGTTCGTCATGCCGTCCACCCTAGGGCGACGCGCCCGGGAGGCCTGCCCCGATTGGTGCTGCGCGCGATCCGTGTAGTACTCTGTTCAAGTTGCTTCGAGCAGTCAGGAAGCAGTTCTGGGCCTGTGGCGCAGCTGGTAGCGCACCTGCATGGCATGCAGGGGGTCGGGGGTTCGAGTCCCCCCAGGTCCACAACGAAACCCGCGAGAGATCGCGGGTTTTCTTGTATCTGCACGCGGATCCGGCCGTGCCTGCACAGTCCGCAGTGCAGTGCGGGCCCGCGACTACGGGACCGGTTCGAACAGGTCGCCGATGTCGCAGAGGATGTCGCCATCCGGCAGAGCCCAGACGGCTCGGTCGCCCTGCGCCATCGGCCGCAGCAGACCCAAACCGGGAATGGTCGGCCACTGATTCCCGCGGAGGAACTCACCCTCCTGGAGGAACGACGCGACCGCGACAGCGAGCCGCTGATGCTGCTCGGCGCAGACACGCAACGTTCGATCGGCGACGTCTATGCGAGCGGCCAACGTGCCCTCCTCCCCCAGCTCGATTCGAGCGAAGAGCGGGTCAGCCGGCAGTCCGACCGCCGAGAAGTCCCTGACCGCCGACTGCATCGTGGCTTCTGCACGGTATCGATGACGTAGCCGCGTCCGGGTCAGCACGCTCATCGGCGTCGCTCCTCTCATTCGACGGCGCACGCACGACCGCGCGTCATATCGCCCTCACATCTATAGAGAGTCGCGGACCTGGCTTCTGTTACGCGACGAATCGATCCGAATTGCGCCATACGGCGTCGTCACGTGCAGCGTCGCCCGGTGAACGCGACAGACTGGGGTGTGTGCAGGACGCCAGGGGCTTGCCTTCGCCCTGCGTCCCGGATAGACATACGAGGCCATCGATCGCCGGAGCGGCGATCCCTGAAGAGCGGGAGAACACGAGTGCTGGGACTTTTTCGACGACCGGAGCCCCTGTCAGACAGCGTCGGAGCGCCCAGAGAGCCCGGCCTCTGGTCCCGCGGCCTTGGACTGGCTGCGACCCGCAGTCTGCAGACGCTGGCGGTGCTCGCGCTCGTCGCCGTCGGCGTCCTGGTGATCACCCAGCTGTCTCTGGTCTTCATCCCGGTCACGATCGCGCTGATCCTCGCGTCCGCCATCCATCCTCTCGTCGCTCTGATGCGACGCAAGGGAGTCCCTTCGATCCTGGCGACGTGGATCGCGCTGATCGGCATCATCGCTATCCTCGGGGGCATCGTGTGGGTGATCGTCCTCACGGTTCGCTCCCAGTGGGACGACCTCGTCGAATCCACCACCGACGGCATCGCACAGGTGACGGCGTGGCTGGGCACGCTGCCGTTCGACATCTCGGCGATCGATCTCGATGACGTGTGGGCGAGCGCCGGGGAATTCCTCACCAGCGCCTCCTTCGGACGCGGAGCACTCGCGGGCGTCTCGGCGACCGCGAGCTTCTTCACCGGCCTCGCCCTGATGATCGTGGTGCTCTTCTTCTTCCTCAAAGACGGACCGCGCATCTGGGAGTTCCTGCTCCGCCCCTTCACCGGCACGAACTACGAGCGGGCCCGCCGCATCGGTGACAAGACGGTCGACGTGTTCGGCGGCTACATCCGCGGTACATCCATCGTCGCGGCCGCAGACGCCCTCGGCATCGGGATCGGCCTCGCGATCCTTCAGATCCCGCTGGCGATCCCGCTCGCGGTGATCGTCTTCCTGACGGCGTTCATCCCGCTCGTCGGCGCGACGGCCGCCGGGATCCTGGCGGCTCTCGTCGCCCTCGTCACGCACGGTCCGGTCGCTGCCCTCATCGTCGTCGGAATCGTGGTCCTCGTGAACCAGCTCGAGGGCAACTTCCTGCAGCCCGTCGTGATGGCTCGTTCGCTGAAGCTCCACGCCCTCGTGATCCTGCTCGCCTTGACCACCGGCACGATCCTCGGCGGAATCGTCGGTGCCGTCCTCTCGGTGCCGATCGCCGCCGTCGCCTGGGGGATCATCACCGTGTGGGACGGCCCGCACACCCCGGCCCGCCCGTTCCGGAAGAAGCGCCCGGAAGAGGTGTGATCCTCCAGACCGAGCGGGCTGTCCGGCGCCGCGGGTCATCCGACGATCACCTACTCCTCGTGGGCTGCGCGGTCAACCCGCTCCCCGGTCGGGTGCCGAGCGCCCTAGCGTGTCGCCACGATGACACGAGAGGAGCCCATCATGTCCACACCGATCCCACCGCTGGTGCCACTGCCTGACGACGGCGACCCCACAGGCGTTCCCGAGCGCGAGGTCGACGGCGAAGCCGTGCTCGACACGGACGTCGATGCCGATCAGGTCGACGGGGCCGAGGCTGATCGCCTCGCTGCGGAACGACCGGCGTCCGACGACGGAGCCTGAACTCAGGCGTGCGGCGGGGTTCGCGAACGGATCCCGCCGCACGACTCCCTCAGCTGGCGAAGAGCGGAGGATGAGACGGAATGACGATCGGCCGCGTCGCTCTGCTCGGATCCTTGGCGCGCACGACCGCTTCGAGCACCTCTGAAGCGTTCGGATAGCGGGTCTCGAGCGGCAGATCGCGAAGTCGGACGACCTCGACCCCGCCGTCCGCGTCGTAGACGCAGGCCACGACGTGCCGTGGATCGTCAGTGTCGTACCGCCGGTCGTTGATCACCCACTCCGATGCGGTGACACGTCGCAGTACATATCTAGGCTCTGGATCGCCAGACATCAAACAGCCCTCCAAGACTTCTCTCCCCCAGCAGATCATCCATCGCGGACGCTGCGGCGGATACCCCCTTGACAGGGTCAGAAGCCGGAGCCGGCCTCGAGATCAGCCGGTCGGGCGGATCGTCAGATCCGTCAGGGCGGCGTCATCAGGGAGATCGAGCGCGGTCAGGATGGTGGTCGCGACCGAGTCCGCCGAGATGAAGCGCGCGGCGTCGTACTCGCGACCTTCCTGCTGATGCACCCGCTCCTGCATGGGGGTCGCTGTGCGCCCGGGATAGATCGAGGTGACTCGGACGCCATGTTCGGCCTCTTCGGCGCGCAGGGAGTCGGCCAGCGCCTTGAGACCGTGCTTCGAGGCTGCGTAGGCAGACCAACCCGCATGTGCGTGCAGACCGGCACCCGAGTTGACGAAGACCACCCGACCACGCGAGACGCGCAGCACGGGCAGCAGCAGCCGCGTGAGCTCTGCCGGTCCCACGAGGTTCACCGCGAGCTGACGCTCCCACAGGTTGGCCGGCAGGTCTGCCACGGATCCGAGGTCGACGACTCCGGCCGCATGCACGAGCGAGTCGATGCGCTCGGGAAGAGCCGTCTGCTTGGACAGCGCCCACGACAGCCGCCCCGGCTGGGCGAGGTCGCCGACGATCGCAGAGGACCCAGGAAGCGCTGCGGTGATCTCCTTGGCACGACCAGCATCGCGTGCGAGCACCACGACCTGATCACCCCGGTCGAGCAGACGGCGCGCCAATACCGCACCGATGCCGGACCCGGCACCGGTGATCAGGTGAACGCTCATGTCAGCCGCGGTCTGCGGCGGAGTCGGCGAGCTCGAACGGGACCACGGGGCAGTCCTTCCACAGGCGCTCGAGGCCGTAGTAGACCCGCTCCTCCTGGTGGAAGACATGCACGATCAGGTCGCCGAAGTCGAGGAGCACCCAACGGGCCTCCGCGCGGCCCTCGCGACGGACACGCTTGTGCCCTGCCTCGATCAGTCTGTCCTCGATCTCGTCGGCGATCGCGGCGACGTTGCGCTCGCTGTTTCCGGTGATGAGCAGGAAGATGTCGACGAGCGGCAGCGGCTCCGACACGTTCAGCGCGACGAGATCCTCACCGCCCTTCGAGACGGCGGCGTCTGCCGCGAGCTGGAGCATCTCAACGGCGTTTTCAGGTGACTGCATCAGAACACATTCGTGGTGAAGGCGACGATCAGGGAAACGCCCAGCGCGAGCGCGAGACCACCCGCCACGATCGCGAGGATGAGCATGAGCTTGTTGCCCTTTTCGGGGGCGGGCGGGCGGATGACCTCGCCTGCGGGCTTGATGGTGCTGACGGCCGCACTGGCGGCGATCGGCGTGGGCGAGGATGCCGGAGGCAGTTCGCCGTCGATGAGCACGGCGTCGACGTCTTTGCCGTCGGTGGTGCCGTGCGCGTGGCCCTGGGAGCCGAGGCCCTTGGGGAGTTCGTATGAGCCGGTCACGAGGATCTCACCCGTCGAGGCGACAGGACCGGACAGCGAACCGTCTCCCGGCGAGGGATTGAAGATCAACGTGTTCGGAGCGAGGTGCTGCGAACCGGTCGAGTCTCCGACCGTGAGCAGTTCGTCGAAAGACGGCGAGAAGGGCTTGCGGGTGTCCGCCTCGTCGCTGAGGAGACCCTGACCGAACGCCGGGTTCACCGTGGGGTGCTCGCCGTCCGAGAGGTCGGCGTCGTCCTTGCGGTCGACATCGGCGAGGACATCGTCCGGGTCGATCTCGTCGTGCTCGTCCGCAGACTCGACCTCGATCCCGAGCTCTGCGACGGCGGCGACGGCATCCTCTTCGGCGTCCGTCTCGTCGCCCGCGGGATCTCCCGCAGCGGGAGCGAGAGGAACCTCGCCGGAGGAGTCGACACTCGTCGAGGCACTGACCGGGGTGTGCGCGATCTCCTCGTCGACCTCGTCATCGGCATCGTCGATGTCGTCCGCCGGCACGGGCGGGGTGTAGGCGGGAACCGAGTTGGCGAGAGCAGGGTTGTCGAGCAGAGGTTCTGCCGCGGCGGCCGTCTCGACAGGTGCATCCTCGACGGGCACTTCCTCGACCGGAGCCTCTTCCGCGCCCGATCCGTCGGTCTCATCTCCGCCGTCGACCGGAACGGAACCCGTCTTGGCGAGCTCCCGCTCGCGCACCTGACGGCGCGTCAGCGGAACGGCACCGGCTTCGCCGGAGGTAGCAACGGCTTCGCCGGAGGGAGCACCGGCATCGCCGGAGGGAGCACCGGCATCGCCGGAGGTAGCGGACGAAGCATCGCCGTCACCCTGCGCCGCAGCATCGTCGGCTGGTGCGGGCGACGCGTCGATCTGGTCGACCGCCTCATCCGCGCCGGGCAGCGGCGGAACGGGCGGCGCCGCGACGGCGGCCGCCGCGGCCTCTTCCGGGGTGATGACAGGCGTGGAACCAGTCAACCGGATCTCACGCAGCTGCTTACGCGTCAGCGGACCCTGATCCTGCCGATCCGATGTACTCATGCCTTGCTCCGATACAGATGATGCTTCGCGATGTATTGAACGACTCCGTCGGGGACGAGGTACCAGACCGGCTCGTCCTCACGAACCCGCGCACGGCAGGCCGTCGACGAGATGGACAGCGCCGGCACCTCCAGTTGGCTGACGTTGTCGCTCGGGAGGCCGTCAGTGCTCAGAACGTGTCCTGGACGTGAGACCGCGACGAAGTGGGCCAACTCCCACAGTTCATCATGGTCCCTCCAACTGAGAATTTGCGCTACGGCGTCGGCTCCGGTGATGAAGAAGAGTTCCACATCGGGCCGGCTCTTCTTCAGATCACGCAGGGTGTCGATCGTGTAGGTGGGGCCCTCGCGGTCGACGTCGACCCGGCTGACCGTGAACTGCGGGTTGGATGCCGTGGCGATGACCGTCATGAGATAGCGGTGCTCGCTCGGAGTGACCTCCGGCTTCTGCCAGGGGCGTCCCGTCGGGACGAAGACGACCTCGTCGAGATCGAAGGAGTGCGCGACCTCGCTGGCGGCGACCAGGTGCCCGTGGTGGATGGGGTCGAAGGTGCCGCCCATCACACCGATGCGCGCCGGACGCGAGGTCGTGTCGTCCATAGGGGCCTAGTGGCCGTGCCCTGCCTCGTGGCCGTCCTTGCCGTGCTTCGCCGCCCAGGCGTCGGCCTTGGCGGAGTGACGGTTGGCGACGTTCTTGTACGACAGCGTGACGAGGCCGAGGAAAGCGAACGCGATGATCGCGATCACGCCGAAGATCAGCGTATCGAGCTGGACATTGCCGTGATGCTCGGTTTCGGCAGCGGCCATCGCGATCTGTGCGACGAGGTTCATCCTGACTCCGTTTCGTGGCTGGCGGGCATGACTCACGAGGAGCCACAGCGCCCCCTAGTCTAGCCCTCAGCCGCGGATCTGCCCCGACCCACGCGCCAGCCACTTCGTGCTGGTCAGCTCGGAAAGCCCCATCGGCCCTCTCGCGTGCAGCTTCTGGGTCGAGATGCCCACCTCCGCGCCGAACCCGAACTCGCCTCCATCGGTGAAGCGGGTCGAGGTGTTGACCATCACAACGGCCGAGTCCACCTCGGCGAGGAAGCGCTCCGCATTGCGCGTGTCGGTGGTCACGATCGACTCCGTGTGCCCGGTGCTGTAGCGACGGATGTGCGCGATCGCGTCGTCGAGCGTGTCGACGACCTTGATCGCGATGTCGAGGCTGAGATACTCCGTCGCCCAGTCCTCCTCGGTCGCGGGGATCACGTTCGAGACGAGCCCGGCGACCATGTCGTCACCGTGGATCGCGACGCCCTCGCTCTGCAGGGCGCTCGCGACCAGGGGCACCAGCCTCGGAGCGCCTTGGCGCAGCACGAGGACCGTCTCGACCGCGTTGCAGACACTGGGCCGCTGCACCTTGGCGTTCACGACGATGTCGCAGGCCCAGTCTTCCGGAGCGCTCTCGTCGAGCACGATATGCACGTTTCCTGCGCCGGTCTCGATCACGGGAACCGTCGACTCCGTGACGACCGTCTCGATGAGTCCGGCGCTGCCACGAGGGATCAGCACGTCGATGAAGCCACGACCGTGCATGAGAGCCTTGGCGCCGTCGCGCCCGAAGTCGTCGACGGTCTGCACCGCCTCGGGTGTGACACCCGCGCCCTCCAGCGCATCACGCATGATCTGCACGAGCACGGTGTTCGAGTCTCGCGCGGCACTGCCTCCGCGCAGCACAACGGCATTGCCCGACCGCAGGGCGAGCGCGGCGATGTCGACCGTGACGTTGGGGCGCGCCTCGTAGATCGCTCCCACGACCCCGAACGGAACCCTGACCTGCTCGAGCGCGACGCCGTTCGGCATCCGGTGCCCGCCGACCACCCGTCCGACGGGGTCGGGCAGCGCGGCGACGTCACGGACCGCCGAGGCGAGGGCTGTGACGCGCTTCTCGTCGAGGCGCAGGCGATCGATCAGCGAGTCTCCGATGCCGTCGGCCTGACCCCGGGAGATGTCGAGTGCGTTGGCCTCGATGATCCTGCGCGCGCTCTGTTCGAGGGCGACAGCGATCGCCTCGAGGGCGCGGGCCTTATCGTCGCTGGTCAGCGCGGCGGTGGCGCGGGAGGCCTCTTTGGCGCGCTCCAGGCGCACCTGCGGAGTCTGGTCGGTCATCCGCCCAGTCTAGGAGAGCGCCGGCTCGAACCAGGTCCCTATGTCGGCCCCCGAGAGCGCCTGATCGACCAGGTCCGCGCTGGTCACGAGCACACCGATCCCGGAGGCCGCCGCGAGCCGCGCAGCCGAGACCTTGGTCGCCGCTCCCCCGGTTCCGACGCTGTTCACGACCGTCGAACCGAACTCGAGACCCGAGAGGTCGGCATCCGGCGCGACGACGTCGATCGGTTCGGCCGTCGGATCGGACGGCGGCTTCGTGTAGAGCGACTCGATGTCGCTGAGCAGCACGAGCGCGTCCGCCTCGATCAGCTGCGCGACGAGCGCGCCGAGGCGGTCGTTGTCGCCGAAGCGGATCTCCTGCGTCGCCACCGTGTCGTTCTCGTTGACGATCGGCAGGATGCGCAGACCCAGCAGCCGCTCCATGGCCCGGCGCGCATTCGAGCGTGAGGTCGGGTTCTCGAGGTCGCCGGTGGTGAGCAGCACCTGGCCGGCGACGATGTCGAAGGGACGGAGCGACTCCTGGTAACGGTAAACCAGGATGTTCTGGCCCACGGCCGCCGCCGCCTGCTGCGTCGCGAGATCGGTGGGCCTCGCGTCGAGACGAAGGAACGGGATGCCGGTGGCGATCGCCCCGGACGACACCAGGATCACCTCGGCGCCGCGCGCATGAGCTGCGGCCAGCGCCTCGACCAGAACGGGGATGCGCCAGGACGACTCTCCGCTGATCGAGGACGACCCCACCTTCACGACGATCCGCGAGGCGGTGGCGAGGTCCGCCCTGGTGCGAGCGGTCACTCGCCGTCCTCGCGGTACGCCGCGAGTCGCTGAGCCTCGACCTCGGCGCGGGCCTCGGCCTTGGCGTCCATCCGCTCGTAGTAGGTCTCGCGACGCTCGGAAGTGGTGCGACGGCTGTTCGGCGCCAGACGAGGGTCAGTGCCTCGCGGAGCGGTCATGAGCTCTGCCGCAGAGGTCATGGTCGGCTCCCAATCGAAGACGATGCTGTCGCCCTCGCCGATGACCACGGTCGACCCCTGCACCGCACCGAGGCGGAACAGCTCATCCTCGACGCCGAGCTTCTCGAGGCGGTCGGCGAGGAATCCGACTGCTTCCTCGTTCTGGAAGTCGGTCTGCTGGACCCAGCGCACCGGCTTCTCGCCGAGGATGCGGTAGAGGTTGCCGTAGGTGCCGCCCTCGACACGGATCTCGAAGCCCTTTTTGGGGCCCCGCGGGCGGAGGACGACGCGCTCGCGCGGCGTCTCATTGGCCGCGAGCTCGGCACGGTGCGCGTCGACGATCTCGCCTAGCGCGAAGGTCAGCGGACGCAGTCCCTCATGCGAGACGGTGGAGATGTCGAAGACACGGAAGCCTCGAGCCTCGAGGTCGGGGCGCACGAGGTCGGCGAGGTCACGGGCCTCGGGGACATCGATCTTGTTCAGCGCGATGAGCTGAGGACGCTCGAGCAGAGGGGTCTGACCCTCGGGGACCTCGTACGCCGCGAGCTCGCCGAGGATCACGTCGAGGTCGGAGATCGGGTCGCGCCCAGGCTCGAGCGTCGCGCAGTCAAGCACGTGCAGGAGAGCCGTGCAGCGCTCGACATGGCGCAGGAACTCGAGACCGAGGCCTCGTCCTTCGCTCGCGCCTTCGATCAGACCGGGGACGTCGGCGACGGTGTACCGCGACTCTCCCGCCTGAACCACTCCGAGGTTCGGGTGGAGCGTGGTGAACGGGTAGTCGGCGATCTTCGGACGAGCGGCCGAGATCGCACCGATCAGGCTCGACTTGCCGGCAGACGGATAGCCCACGAGGGCCACGTCCGCGACCGTCTTGAGCTCGAGGATGACGTCGCCCTCGGTGCCGGGTGTGCCGAGCAGCGCGAATCCGGGCGCCTTGCGCTTGGGAGTCGCGAGAGCCGCGTTTCCGAGGCCGCCGTATCCGCCCTTCGCGACGACGAACCGCTCACCGGGCTCGATCATGTCGATCAGCACCTCGCCGGCCGGGTTCTTCACCACGGTGCCGACGGGAACGGGAAGCTCCAGGTCCTCGCCCATGAATCCTGCGCGGTGGTCGCCCATGCCGGGACCGCCATTGCCGGAGCTGCGATGCGGGGAGTGGTGGTACGAGAGAAGCGTGCCCGTCTGGGTGTCCGCGACGAGGACGACGTCGCCGCCGTCGCCACCGTTGCCGCCGTCGGGGCCGCCGAGCGGCTTGAACTTCTCGCGGTGCACCGAGACACAGCCGTTGCCGCCCTTGCCCGCGCGCAGATGCAGCGTCACGGTGTCGACGAAACTGACCATGTCCCACTCCTCAATGATGATTTCGGCCCGAGACGGAGTCTCGGCCTGAAACAGAATTCGGCCAGAATCTGAATTCGGCCAAATACAGAATTCGGGACGGGCCGAAGCCCGCCCCGAATCGGATGTCTACTGTCGTGCTGTGATCACTCAGCAGCGGCGACGATGTTGACGACCTTGCGGCCGCCCTTCGCGCCGAACTGGACCGCACCGGCGGCCAGAGCGAACAGCGTGTCGTCGCCGCCACGGCCGACGTTCACGCCGGGGTGGAAGTGCGTGCCGCGCTGGCGGACGATGATCTCGCCGGCGAGAACCTGCTGCCCACCGAAGCGCTTGACGCCAAGTCGCTGAGCGTTGGAGTCACGACCGTTACGGGTGGAGCTTGCGCCCTTTTTATGTGCCATGTCCTGGTCTCCTCGGTCTTTACTTGATGCCGGTGATCTTGACGCGCGTGAGCTCCTGACGGTGGCCCTGGCGCTTCTTGTAGCCGGTCTTGTTCTTGTACTTCTGGATGATGATCTTCGGGCCGCGGAGGTTGCCGATGACCTCAGCCGTGACCTTGACCTTCGCCAGCGAGTCAGCGTCGGTGGTCACCGTGGCGCCGTCGACGAGCAGCACTGCGGCCAGCTCGATCTTCTCGCCCTGGGCAGCCTTGACACGGTCGAGCTGAACGATCGTGCCGACCTCGACCTTCTCCTGCCGCCCACCGGCGCGCACTACTGCGTAAACCACTTCATACCTGTTTCGTTGGGGAGCTCGCGGCTCCGAGATCTCACGGGAAGACTGTTGCTTGCATGCATCGCCGGGAGCGACGGGTACGAACGCAAGACTCTCCGCTTCGACCGTCCAGGACGACGCGGCATACGCACCAAGGGACTACTTTACCGGAAGCGGGACACTGTGGCAAAACGTGCTGTCCGGTGTGTCCCGCCATAGGCTGACGAGATGACCGTTCTCGTCGATGACCCTCGTTGGCCCGCGCACGGGCGTCTGTGGGCTCACCTCGTCAGCGACGACAACCTGGACGAGCTCCACGCCTTCGCGAGGTCTCACGACGTGCCTGCGCGCGCGTTCGACCTCGACCACTACGACGTGCCGGAAGAGCTCGTCCCCAAGCTCATCGCCGCCGGCGCGCAACACGTCGACGGCAAGGAGCTGGTACGGCGACTGATCGCGTCAGGACTGCGGATCCCCGCCCGCGACCGGCGCTGACGGCTCGGAGTTCACCGACACCGGAGTGCCCGTGAGAGCGGCCGTAGAGACACGGCGACGACCGCGTCCCTGGCCAGGAGCCTTCGGTTCCGGAAGCGCATCCAGCACCGAGTCGAGCAGCGCCTCGGCCGGGGACTTCGGCGCATTGCGATCGGCGCCGCGCTTCTTGCGGGGCTTCTTCGTGCGCTCCTGCGCGACAGGCACCTTGACCGGAGCGGCGACGACGACATCGGCCGAAGACTCCTCGGCACTCGGAGCGCGAGTCGATGCTGCGATCTGCGCGAGCGCGGACTTCGCGCCCTCGGGGATGCTGTGGGTCGTCACCGACGCCGGCGCCTGGCTCTGATTCTGGCTCTGGCTCTGGCTCTGTCCGTTGCCACCGCGCTGGCGACGGTTCGACGAGGAACCGCCGTTGCCGTTGCCATTGCTGTTGCCGCTGCTGGCACGGTGCTTCACGACGGGGTCGTGGTGCACGATGACACCGCGACCGGCGCACACGTCGCATGCTTCGCTGAAAGTCTCGAGAAGGCCGAGTCCGAGCTTCTTGCGGGTCATCTGGACGAGTCCGAGCGAAGTGACCTCGGCCACCTGGTGCTTCGTCCGATCGCGGCTCAGGCACTCGATCAGGCGACGCAGCACGAGATCGCGGTTCGACTCGAGCACCATGTCGATGAAGTCGACGACGATGATGCCGCCGATGTCGCGCAACCGGAGCTGGCGGACGATCTCCTCCGCGGCTTCGAGGTTGTTCTTGGTGACGGTCTCCTCGAGGTTTCCCCCGGAGCCGACGAACTTGCCCGTGTTGACGTCGACGACCGTCATGGCCTCGGTGCGGTCGATGACGAGCGAGCCGCCCGAGGGCAGCCAGACCTTGCGGTCGAGGGCCTTCTCGATCTGCTCCGTGATGCGGAACGCATCGAACGGATCGGTCTCCTCCTCGTACGACTCCACTCGTTCGAGCAGGTCGGGGGCGACGCTCTCGAGGTACGCGCGGATCGTGCGCTGCGACTCCTCACCCTGGATCAGCATCTTCGTGAAGTCCTCGTTGAAGACGTCACGCACGATCTTGACCAGGAGGTCAGGCTCGGCGTGCAGCAGTGCGGGCGCCTGCTGGCTCTCGACCTGCTTGCGGATGTGCTCCCACTGGGACGTCAGTCGCTGCACGTCGCGCGTCAGCTGGTCTTCGGTGGCGCCCTCGGCCGCCGTACGGACGATCACACCCGAAGACTCGGGCAGGACCTCCTTGAGGATGCGCTTCAGGCGCGTGCGCTCGTTGTCGGGCAGCTTGCGGCTGATGCCGTTCATCGAACCGCCGGGCACGTACACGAGGTACCGGCCGGGGAGCGAGATCTGGCTGGTCAGACGTGCACCCTTGTGGCCCACCGGATCCTTGGTGACCTGCACGAGGACGCGGTCGCCCGCCTTGAGGGCCAGCTCGATGCGGCGGGGCTGGTTGCCTGTCTCGACGCCGTCCCAATCGACTTCGCCCGAGTACAGCACGGCGTTGCGGCCGCGACCGATGTCGACGAACGCGGCCTCCATGCTCGGAAGGACGTTCTGCACGCGGCCGAGGTAGACGTTGCCGATCAGCGACGCATCCTGGTTGCGGGCGACGTAGTGCTCGACGAGCACACCGTCTTCGAGAACGCCGATCTGCGTGCGACCGTTCTTCGACCGGACGACCATCTTGCGGTCGACCGACTCGCGGCGAGCCAGGAACTCGGCCTCGGTCACGACCGGACGACGACGACCGGCGTCACGACCGTCACGACGGCGCTGCTTCTTGGCCTCGAGACGGGTCGAACCCTTGATCGCCTTCGGCTCGGTGATGTACTCGACGACGCGCTGGCGCGGCTGGCGCGGCTCGTCACGCTGTTCGCGCGGCTCGCGCTGGTCTCCGTCGTCGGAGCCTCCGCGACGGCGACGGCCGCGACGGCCGGATGCGGAGTCGTCGGGCTCGCGCTCGGCGATGCGGTCGAACACGCGCTCACGACCCGGGCGGGCCGGCAGCGGCACGACCTCGGGCGCGTAGAAGTGAAGCTGAGTGGAGACCTGAGAGACGAAGACCTCGGGGAGGAGACCCAGCGACACTGCGGTGATCGCCTGGGGCGCCTCGGGCTCGGGAGCCTCGACGGGCTTCTCGTCCGCGGGCTTGTCGTCCACGACCGGCTTCTCGTCCACGACGGGAGCCTCCTCAGCAGCAGGAGCCTCCTCAGCGGCAGGAGCCTCCTCAGCGGCAGGAGGCTCCTCAGCAGCAGGAGCCTCGTCGGGCGCGTCCACGGGCGCGTCCTGCGTCACAGGGGCGTCCTCGGCGACGGGGGCCTCGGCCTCGCCACTCTCCGGAGCATCGGGCGTGCCGTCAGCCTCCGGAGCGTCGGCGACTACCTCGTCGGGTGCGTGAGCATCCGAAGAGAAGTCGAGGGTAGGGGCGTCGTAGTCATTGTTCTCATCGGCCATCTCTGGCGTGCTCCTCGTGGCGGACACTTCGTGTTCCGCTAAATCTCATGCGGCGCCTACAGGTGCCGCGAACTCATTCGGTGTGCGACCGGCTCATGGCTCTGATCGCGAGGGGCATACGGCCCCGAAGTCTGCGTCGATGCCCACAACGACAACGTCGAGCGATGCATCACAGGCCATTATCGCACCAAGTGGGCCGGTTCGCGGCATCGTCGCGTGCTCGCGTCGTTTTCTCCGGCCCGCCTCACGCCCGATCCATAGTGATCACTGGGATAATCCACATATGAGCGAGCAGCGAACCCGCCCCGTCATCTATGCCGTCTGGCTGATCATCGCGAGCGTCGTAGGCTGGTTCGCCGCCTTCCAGCTCACGGTCGAGAAGTTCGTGCTGCTCGAGAACCCGACCGATGCACTCGCCTGCGATGTCAGTCCGTTCATCCAGTGCAGCAAGAACCTCGGCTCATGGCAGGGTGAGATCTTCGGCTTCCCCAACCCGCTGCTGGGGCTGACCGGATGGATGGCGCCGTTGGTCATCGGCGTCGCGATCCTCGCCGGAGCCCGCTTCCCCCGCTGGTTCTGGGCCGCCTTCGGCGCCGGCATCACGTTCGCATTCGGCCTGGTGTGCTGGCTGATCGGCCAGAGCCTCTACGCGTCGAACCTCGGCGTGCTGTGCCCCTGGTGCATGGTCACCTGGGCCGTCACGATCCCGACGTTCTTCGCGACCATGCTGCATCTGGCCCGCAACGGCACCTTCACGAAGAGCGAGAAGGCCCAGGAACGCGCCGACAAGCTCATGGTCTGGGTCCCACTGTGGCGACGCAGATGCTCGAGTCGATGATCAACAGCCCCGTCCCCACGCGCGCCGAGACCTCGGACGTCGCGAACGCGGTGCCGCCGCACGAGATCGTGCGGCGGGCTTCGTCGTTGCGAGGATGCTCAGTCGAACCAGATGCCGAGTTCGCGTGCGGCGGACTCGGGGCTGTCCGAGCCGTGGACGAGGTTCTGCTGGACCTTGAGGCCCCAGTCGCGGCCGAAGTCGCCACGAATCGTGCCGGGTGCCGCGGTCGTCGGGTCAGTGGTGCCCGCGAGCGAGCGGAACCCTTCGATCACACGGTTGCCCGCGAGGCGGATCGCCACGGACGGACCCGAGAGCATGAACTCGAGGAGCGGCTCGTAGAACGGCTTTCCCTCGTGCTCCGCATAGTGCTCGGCGAGGAGGTCGCGGTCGGGTTCGACCAGACGGATGTCGACGAGCGCGTAGCCCTTCGATTCGATGCGCGCCAGGATCGCTCCGGTGAGGCCGCGCGCGACACCGTCGGGCTTGACGAGGACGAGGGTTTCTTCGGTGGCCATGTTATTCACTCTCTGTCTGAGTCTCGGTCGCGGGCCCGTCAGGACGTCGTGCGTCCAATCGAGCCCCCATGATCGTCGCATATCCCCACATGCCGCCGAAAATCACGACGACCAGCAGGATGGCGGGAACGAGGATCGCGGCCAGCGCGATGATGACCTGGATCACCCAGCCCGCGGTGATGGCCCAGGGCTTCGTGATCATCCCCGCGACGGCGATGCAGGCGAGCCCGACGATCGCTCCTCCCACGATCCCCCACCACTGCGGGATGCCCGGCGGTAGCGTCTTCAGCCCGAAGACCGTGAGCCCCGCGAGGAACACGACGATCGACTCGAATCCGAGCACGATCGGCGCGAGCTTCTGCACCAGAGTGCGCGGTGCACGAGGCGGACGAGGGAGTGCCGACTCGGCGCTCACGCCCGCCACCCCGACTTCCAATCCTCTTGCTCCGAGAGGGAGATGGCCTCGCCGGCGAGCACGACGGATCCTGCGATGACCACCGCACGGCGGTCGGACGATGCCGCCCACTCGCGAGCGGCGTCCGCCGCCTCGGCGAGGGTCGGATGCACGGTCGCTCGCTGCCCCGCGGCTTCGACGAGATCGGCGATCGCATCCGCATCGCTCGCCCGGTCGGAATCGGGGGCGGTGGCGAAGACGTGGGCTGCCGCCGGCGCGAGCTTCGCCACGATGCCCGCCGCATCCTTGTCGCCGAGGACGCCGAGAACGACCCCCCACTCGTCGAAGTCGAAGCTGTCGTCCATCGCCTGAGCGAGGGCTGCGGCCCCGTGCGGGTTGTGCGCCGCATCCACGATCACCGTGGGCGAGATGCCGAGCAGCTGAAGGCGACCGGGAGACGTCGCGCCCTGCAGCCCCTCCGAGACGATGTCGGCCGCGATCTGCTGCTGCCCACCGCCGATGAGCGCCTCCACTGCGGCGACCGCGAGAGCGGCGTTGTGCCCCTGATGCGCGCCGTACTGCGGCAGGTACTCCTCGAGGTACTCCCCCGCGAGCCCGCGGATCGAGATGAGCTGCCCTCCGACCGCGAGCTTCTGGTCGGTGAGACCGAACTCATCGCCCTCGAAGGCGATCGTGGCGTGCTTCTCCGCGGCGACGCGCCGAAGCACGTCGGCGGCCTCGTCCGGCTGCTGCGCAGAGACGACGGCTGCGCCCTCTTTGATGATCCCTGACTTGACAGTGGCGATCTCGGCGATCGAGCCACCGAGGCGATCGGCGTGGTCGATGTCGATCGGTGCGAACACCGCGACATCGCCGTCGGCGGTGTTGGTCGAGTCCCATTCGCCGCCCATGCCCACCTCGAGCACGAGGACGTCGACCGGGGCATCGGCCACCGCGACGAACGCCAGCACGGTGAGCAGCTCGAAGAACGTGAGCGGCTCCTCGCCTGCAGCTTCGAGCTCGGCGTCGACGATCCTGACGAAGGGCTCGATCTCGTCCCAGGCGTCGGCGACCGCGGCATCCTCGATCGGCTGACCGTCGATCATGATGCGCTCGGTGAAGCGCTCGAGATGCGGGCTCGTGAAGAGTCCGGTGCGCAGACCGTGCGCCCTGAGCAGGCTCTCGATCATGCGGGCCGTCGACGTCTTGCCGTTCGTCCCCGTGATGTGCACGACGCGGTACGTGCGCTGCGGGTCGTCGAGGAACGCGAGGATGCGTGCGGTGCGCTCCTTGCGCGGCTGCACCCAGCGCTCGCCCGCGCGGCTCAGCAGCGTCTCGTAGACGGCATCCGCCCTGTCTCGTGCGCTCATGCGCTCGGCTCCTCGATGTTCGTGTCGATCGTGACGATGATCGGGCGCTTGTCGGCACCGAGGGCCGTGGCGCCGCTGCGGAACACGCCGTCACCCGGGCTCGTCACCTCCTGCGCCAGAGCGGCGATCTCGTCGGTCGCGAGCACCGCGAAGCCCACAGCGAGGGTCTCCCCCGCGATCAGCTCGGCGTGCGTCTGCAGAGCCTCGGCATCGGCGGCGCTCACATTGAGCGCGAGCACGATGCGGTCGCTCACGTCGAGATCGGCGTTCTTACGCGCCTCCTGCACGACGCGGATCGCGTCACGCGCCAGGCCTTCGGCTTCGAGCTCCGGCGTGGTCTGAGTGTCGAGCAGCACGAAGCCGCCGGCCGGCACGAGTGCGAGCGCCTCGCCCTCCGGACGTCCGGTGGTCTCGAGCGCGAGCTCGTACTCCGACGGCTCGAGCGCGATGCCGCCCGCGGTGACGACTCCGTCGCTCTCCGACCAGTCCCCCGCCTTCGCGGCTTTGATCACGGTCTGCACGTTCTTGCCGAGGCGCGGGCCCGCGGCACGGGCGTTGACGCTGAGCCGGTGACTGATGCCGTAGTCCACGGCAGTCGTCTCCGACTGCTCGACGAGCTCGACCGACTTGACGTTGAGCTCCTCGCGCAGGATGTCCTCGAACTGGCCGAGCGTGGCCGCGAGCGGCGACACGACGGTGAGTCGGGCGAGAGGCAGCCGCACGCGCAGCTTCTCCTTCTTGCGCAGCGCGTTGGCGACGCTCGACAGCTCGCGGACAGCATCCATCGCGTCGCGGATCTCGTCGGCCGCAGGGAACGCGCTGGCGTCCGGCCAGTCCTGCAGGTGCACGCTGCGTCCGCCCGTGAGCCCCTGCCACACGCGCTCGCTTATGAGCGGCACGAGAGGCGCGGCGACGCGGGTCAGCGTCTCGAGCACCGTGTAGAGCGTGTCGAACGCATCGGCGTTCGATCCCTCCCAGAACCGGTCGCGTGATCGGCGGATGTACCAGTTGGTGAGCACCTCGGCGAAGTCGCGCAGACGCGCGGAGGCCGTGGTGGAGTCGAGTCCCTCGAGGTCGGCACGCACATCGCGCACCAGGTCGCCGAGACGAGCCAGGATGTAGCGATCGAGCACATCGGTGGAATCCGTACGCCACGTAGCCTCGTACCCGCCGGGCTTCGCCGCGTTCGCATACGTCGCGAAGAAGTACCACGAGTTCCACAGCGGCAGCAGGAACTCGCGCACGCCCGAGCGGATGCCTTCTTCGGTGACCGCGAGGTTGCCGCCGCGCAGCACCGAGCTCGACATGAGGAACCAGCGCATCGCGTCGGAACCGTCGCGGTCGAGCACCTCCGAGACGTCGGGATAGTTACGCAGCGACTTCGACATCTTGTAGCCGTCGTTGCCGAGGACGATGCCGTGGCAGCTGACACCGGTGAACGCCGGGCGGTCGAACAGCGCGGTCGACAGTACGTGCATGACGTAGAACCAGCCGCGCGTCTGCCCGATGTACTCGACGATGAAGTCGGCCGGTGCATGCGTGTCGAACCACTCCTGGTTCTCGAACGGGTAATGCACCTGCGCGTACGGCATGGAGCCCGAGTCGAACCACACGTCGAAGACGTCCTCGATGCGGCGCATGGTGCTCTTGCCGGTCGGGTCATCGGGGTTCGGACGTGTCAGGTCGTCGATGTACGGACGGTGCAGGTCGATCTCGCCCTCGGGGTTGCGCGGAAGCGTGCCGAAGTCGCGCTCCATCTCCTCGAGTGAGCCGTAGGCGTCGACGCGCGGGTACTCGGGGTCGTCGCTCTTCCAGATCGGTATCGGCGAGCCCCAGTAGCGGTTGCGGCTGATCGACCAGTCGCGCGCCCCCTCGAGCCACTTGCCGAACTGGCCGTGCTTGACGTTCTCGGGCACCCAGGTGATCTGCTCGTTGTTCGCGAGCAGGTCGTCCTTGATGTCCGTGACGCGGATGAACCAGCTCGAGACGGCCTTGTAGATCAGGGGGTTCCGACAGCGCCAGCAGTGCGGGTAGGAGTGCACGTAGCTCTGCTCGCGCAGGAGGCGGCCCTCGGAGCGCAGCAGACGGATGAGCGGCGTGTTCGCGTCCATCCAGAGCTGGCCCGCGACGTCGGTGACGTTGGGGAGGAAGCGTCCGCCATCGTCGAGCGACAGGATCGTCGGGATGCCGGCGGCACCCGCAACCCGCTGGTCGTCCTCACCGTAGGCCGGAGCCTGGTGGACGATGCCGGTGCCGTCGCTGACCGTGACGTAGTCGTCGACGAGGATGCGCCAGGCGTTCTCGGTGCCGTAGGTCTCGGTGTCGGCGTAGTAGTCGAAGAGACGGTCGTAGGTGACGTCCGCAAGGTCGGCACCCCGCACGGTCGCGTCGACCGCGGCGAGCGCCTCGTCGAGGCTCTCGTAACCGAGGTCCTTGACGTACCCGCCGAGCAGCTCGCGAGCGAGGAGATAGCGATGTGCTGCGGCCTCGACAGCGGCATCCGTCGTTCCTGCCACCTGGTGCACGTCGGCCGCTCCGCCGGGGCCGGCAGGCAGCACGACGTATTCGATGTCGGGGCCGACGGCGAGCGCGAGGTTGGTGGGGAGTGTCCAGGGCGTGGTCGTCCAGGCGAGTGCCCGCACGGCGGTGAGGCCGAGGGCCTCTGCCTTGGCGCCCGTCAGCGGGAAGGTGACGGTGACCGACGGGTCCTGACGGTTCTGGTACACGTCGTCGTCCATGCGCAGCTCGTGCGCCGACAGCGGGGTCTCGTCGCGCCAGCAGTACGGCAGCACGCGGTATCCCTCATAGGCGAGGCCCTTGTCGAACAGGGTCTTGAACGCCCAGAGCACGCTCTCCATGTACCCGAGGTCGAGCGTCTTGTAGCCGCGCTCGAAGTCGACCCAGCGGGCCTGACGCGTGACGTAGTCCTGCCACTCGTGCGTGTACTTGAGCACCGAGTCCTTCGCCTTCGCGTTGAAGACGTCGATGCCCATGGCCTCGATCTCGCTCTTTTCGGTGATGCCGAGCTGCTTCATGGCCTCGAGTTCGGCTGGCAGACCGTGGGTGTCCCAGCCGAAGACGCGATCGACCTTCTTGCCGATCATGGTCTGGAATCGCGGGAAGACATCCTTGGCGTAGCCGGTGAGCAGATGCCCGTAGTGCGGCAGCCCGTTGGCGAACGGCGGGCCGTCGTAGAAGACCCACTCGTCAGCGCCCTCGCGCTGCTCGATGGAGGCGCGGAATGTCTGGTCGGTCTCCCAGAAGTCGAGCACGTCGCGCTCGATCTGGGGGAACCGAGGGCTCGGGGCGACGGAGGCAGCCTGGTCGGCGGCGGGGCCGAAGGAGGAACGCGGGTAGGTCATGTCGTCTCGCAGGAGTCGTGGCGGATGCTGCTGCGAGGACGATCCGTCCGGCGTGTCGTTCCGGGGACCGCGGTACCACCTCGCGTGCCGCGCCTCTCGGCGGAGCCACTCTCACTGCGGCTGTGACGGGCCTGCCCCGCTCGGTTCTACTGAGTCCGCCCTGGCGGGGCCGACCGTTCTTCCGAGAGCTCCCCGGTGATGTCCGGATCACAGCTCTTGGCTCCCATTGTACGCGCGGTGCGGGGCGTGCGCCTCCCGAGGGGGCCGAGGGAGAAGCGACCGAGCCGGGGAGTGTCTCCCCCACCCCCTACCCTCGAAGCATGGCCCGCTCCCCCGAATCCCCTGCGGCTCCCCGCGTCTCGCCTCCCGACCTTCCGCTCGAGTTCGAGCCCGCGAGCGCGAGGCGCAGCGCCGATCTGCTCGCGGCCCGGCTCGATCTCGAGGTCGCGGCCGACCTCGCCCACGCCTCACTCGAGCAGTGCACGATCACGGCCGATGCCGACAGCGTCGACCTGACCGGAGCCACGCTCATCGACGTCGACATGGCGGGTGTCCGCATCGCCTCACTGCGGATGAGGGATGCCGGCGTGCGCCGTGTCCGCATCAGCGGAGGCCGCATCGGCACACTCGATCTGAGCAGCGCCCGCATCGACGAGCTGGAGCTCCGCGATGTGCGCATCGACTATCTCAACCTCGGCGGGGTGCGGGCAGCCGACATCGAGATCACCGCGTGCAGCATCCGGACGATCGACATGCCCCAGGCCGAGCTCGCCCGGGTGCGCTTCACCGACACGCGCTCGGACGAGGTGGACTCGCGAGGCATGCGCGCCACGCACGTCGACCTGCGCGGGCTCGACGCCTCGGCGTTCCTCGATGCGAACAGCCTGCGCGGGACGACCCTGAGCAGCTTCCAGGTGCAGCAGCTCGCTCCGGTGCTCGCCGCGGGGATCGGCATCCAGGTCAAGGACTGACGGGGCGTTCAGTCAGGGACTGGCGGGCCGGTTCGCCTCGAGCAGCTCCTGTGTGAACGGATGCTGCGGCGATGCGAACACGTCGGCGATCGCGCCCTGCTCGACGATGACGCCGTCCTGCATCACGAGCACGTCGTCGGCGACCGCTCCGACGACGTCGAGATCATGGGAGACGAAGATCATGGTCAGCCGACGCTCCCGTTGCAGTCGGAGCAACAGCTGGAGCACGCGTTCGCGCACGGACGGATCCAGAGCTGAGACCGGCTCGTCCAGGACCAGCACCTCGGGCTCGGCCGCCAGCGCCCGCGCGATGGCCGCGCGCTGACGCTGCCCGCCCGACAGCGCGGCTGGCCGACGGCTCGCCAGCACGGGGTCGAGGTCGACCTCGGCCAGAAGCTCGGCCACACGTCGGGCACGCAGCGTGCGAGGCACGCCTCCTGCGGCGAGCGCCTCCCTCAGTGAGCGTCCGATCGTCCACCGAGGGTCGAACGCGCCGAGGGGGTTCTGATGCACCAGCTGCACGCGGTGCTCTCCGATCCAGCGCAGGCCTCCGTCATCCGGTTGGTCGACGCCGACGATCATCCGCGCGAGCGTCGTCTTGCCCGAGCCCGACTCCCCGACGATCCCGAGCGTGCGTCCCTCGTACACGGCGAACGACGCATCACTCACCGCTGCGATCTCGCCGAAAGTCCTGGTCGCGCCGGTCGCGACGAGCACGGGCGAGGCGTCCTCGGCCGAAGTCACCCTGGGCTCGTGGATGGTCGCGGCGATCAGCTGCCGGGTGTACTCGTGCTGGGGCGCCTCGAGCACCTCCGCCACCGTCCCGGACTCGACCACCGCGCCGTCGCGCATGACCAGCACGCGATCGGCGATCCGACGGACGGCCGCGAAGTCGTGGCTGATGAACACGATCGCGGTGCCGGCATCCGCGATGTCGCGGAGCAGTCCGAGGATCCGCGCCTGCACCGTCGCATCGAGAGCCGTGGTCGGCTCGTCAGCGACGAGTATCGCCGGTTCCGCCGCGATGGCCGAGGCGATCAGCGCTCGCTGCCGTAGCCCTCCGGAGAGCTCGTGCGGATACTGCCGCGCGCGGCGGGCGGCATCCGGCATCCACACCCGGTGCAGGAGGTCCTGAACCCTCTCGCGCAGCGCCGCTCGCCCGGAGACGAGACCATGGAGACGCAGAGGCTCAGCGATCTCCGATCCCACTCGCTGCAGCGGATCGAGCGACACGAGAGCATCCTGCGAGACGAGCGCGATGCCGGCGCCGCGGAGCGACCGCCAGCGCCGCCCTCCGAATCGCGCGACATCCGTCCCGTCGACGACGAGCCGATCGAAGCGCACGCGGGCGTCTGCGGGCGTGAGTCCGAGCAGCGCCCGGGCGGTGAGCGACTTGCCCGCCCCCGACTCGCCCACGATCGCGACGCACTCACCAGGCGACACGGTGAACGACACCCCGTCGACCACGGGCACCCCGCCGAAGTCGATGTGCAGCCCTGTCATCTCCAGCGCAGCGGTCATGATGTCCGCCCCTCTGCTCTGGCACGCAGGACCCGGCCGACGATGGTCGCTGCGATCACGGTCACGGTGATCGCGATGCCGGGGAAGACGGCGATCCACCAGGCCTGCCCCAGCACATTGCGTCCTCCCGCGAGCATGAGTCCCCACTCGGGCGTCGGCTCCGAGGGACCGAGGCCGAGGAAGCTGAGTCCGGCCGCGGCGAGGATGCTCGATCCGATGCCGATCGTCGCGAGCACGCTCAACGAGCCGAGCACCCCCGGCACCACGTGCCGGACGAACGCGGGTACGGGAGGAACCCCGAGGATGCGTGCGGCCTCGACGTGCTCGGCAGTGCGGAGCGTGCGGGTCTGCACACGGGCGAGACGGATGTAGACGGGGACGGCCGCGAGCGTCACCGCGATCGCGATGTTGACCGGCCCTGGCCCGAGCACCGCCACGACGACCAGTGCGACCAGGAACTCGGGGAAGGCCATGAGCACGTCGTTGACGCGCATGAGCGCTGCGTCGACTCCCCGCGGGGCGAGTCCTGCGAGCGCGCCGATGAGCAATCCTGCGGCGAGCGCGATGCCGGTAGCGAGCAGACCGATTCCGATCGAGCGCCCGGCCCCGTGCACCACCCGCGAGTACACGTCGCGGCCGCTCTGATCGGTGCCGAACAGGTGCTCGGCACTCGGCGGAAGCAGCGACGCGCGCACATCGGTCTGGAGCGGGTCGTGCGTCGCGAGGACTCCGGGGAAGGCCGCGGCGAACGCGAGCACCAGCAGCACGGCCACCGCGCACCAGAGCAGAACGACCTGGGCGCGCTTCATCGCACACCCCCGCGTTCCGTGCGAAGACGTGGATCGATGAGCGGGTGCAGGAGCTCGATCACGAGGTTCACGATCACGAACACGACGGCGCTGAGCAGGATGATCCCCGTGATCACGGGCAGATCGCGGTTGGTGATGGCCGCGAGGGTGACCCGCCCGAGGCCTGCGCGGGCGAACACGGTCTCGACGAGCACGGCTCCGCCGAGCACCGATCCCGTCAGATACGCGGCCAGGGTCACCGCATTCGCGGCGCCATGCCTCAGCCCGTGACGCAGCGTGAACCACGACGGGCTCGCGCCTCGGGCCCTGACGGTCTCGGCGAACGGCATCCGCTCGGCCTGCATGAGTCCGTCGCGCAGGACCTGGCTGAGAAGTGCAGCGACCGGCAGCGCGAGGGTGATGGCCGGCAGCACGATCGTCGCCGGATTGCGTGCGCCCGAGACCGGGAACCATCCGAGGCCGAACGCGAAGACGCTGAGCAGGATCAGGCCGATCCAGAACACCGGCGACGACAGGATGACGAGTTCGATGCCCGCGGCGACCGCTCGCCCTGCCTGACCGCGCACCAGCAGGGCGACGGCCAGCGCGAGCAGCACCGCGATCACGAGCGCCAGCGCTGAGAGCTGCAGAGTCGCCCCGAGCTGACGACCGATGACCTCGGCCACCGGCATCCGCAGCTGGTACGACTCCCCCAGGTCTCCCCGGGCGAGCTGACCGATGAAGGTCAGATACTGCTCGAGCGGGGGCCGATCGAGGCCGAGCTCTGCGCGGATGCCGTCTTTCACCGCTTCGCTCACCTGCGCCTGCGGCCCGAGCATCACCGACACCGGATCGCCCGGAATGATGCGGAACGCCAGGAAGACCAACGTCGCCGCACCCCAGAGCACGATCACGACGGATGCTGCGAGACCGGCGATGCGGAGGAGCGCTGCCTTCACCGTTCGCGCCCTCTCGACAGTTCCTGAGCATCCTCCGGTACGCGGCGCTCGCTCACGAACGATACCGCAGCGATATACCGGAGGTGGCTCGACGACCCAGGCGTCAGCCGACGCTCACGTCGAAGAACAGCGGGCGTCCGTACAGGTCGTAGTCCAGACCGCTCACGCGCTCGCCGACGGCGGTGATGGCAGACGGACTGTACAGCGGCACGATCGCCGTGTACTCCGCGTTCCATTCCTGCAGCTGCGTGTAGATGCTGTTGCGCTGGTCCTGGTCGCTGGACCCGACGGCCTGATCGAGCAGGGCGTCGATCTCGGGATCCGTGACCTGCGAGGCGTTCTGGAATCCGTCCGTGTGCAGGTGCGCACGCAGGAAGTCCGGGTCGACGCCCGAGAAGCCCCAGTCGGTGAGGTCGAACGTCTTCGGACCGTACTGCTCGTTGTAGGCACCCGGTTCCAGCACCTCGCGCACGACCTCGAAGCCGATCCCCTTGAGGTCCGACTGGATTGCGTTCGCCAGAGCCGCGCGGTCGTCCGGCACCGGCGTCCAGGCGATCCACCGCGCCGACAGACGCTGACCGTCCTTCATGCGGATGCCATCGCTGTCGCGCTCCGTCCAACCGGCCTCATCGAGCAGTGCGCTCGCCGCGGCGGCGTCGAACGGCCAGCTGTCCTCGAGCGAGGAGTCGTAGCCGGGGGTCGTCGACCCGAGCACGCTCCACGCCCGCGGGAACTGTCCGAAGAAGATCTCATCGACCGCCGCATCGACGTCGATGCCCCGGGCGAACGCCTGGCGGACCTTCTCGTCTGCGAAGACCCCGTACTTCTCGTTGAGATACAGCGAGTAGGGCAGGCCGGGGTATTCGATCGAGTCGACGGTGATGCCGTCGCCGAGATCTCCGGCGAGGTTCGGCGGGATGTTGCTCGCGAGATCAGCCTCGCCGCTCTGCACAACCCCGGTGCGCACGGACCCCTCCGGCTGGATCTCGACGCGCAGCGTCTCGACCTTCGGCGCTTCTTCGCCGTGCGGGCCCCAGGCGTAGTCGTCGTTACGGGTGTACACGAGCTCCTGGTCAGGCGTGTACTCGGTGAGCACGAACGGACCGGTGCCGACCGTGACGTCGGGCCCTCCGGCTTTCAGCTGATCTGCGGACTCCTCGAGCACGGCAGGAGAATAGAACCCGAGCTGCGGGGTGCTGGCCGCCTGCAGGAACGGCGCGTACGGCTGGGTGAAGCTCACCGTCACGGTGTGCTCGTCGACGACCTCCGTTCCCTCGTAGAAGTCGGCTCCGAGCATCGACGCCGCCTGGGCCGATTCCGTCTCCGGATCGACGATCCGGTCGAAGTTCGCCTTGACCGCCTCGGCGTCGAAGGGTTCGCCGTCGGTGAAGGTCACGTCGTCGCGGAGGACGAAGGTGTACTCGGTGCTGTCGTCCGAGACGGTCCACTCCTTCGCGAGCCACGGGGTGAACGAGCCGTCATCCTCCTGGAACACGAGAGAGTCGAGCACGGCGCGCTGCACCATGCCCGAGACGTCGAGCTGACTCACCTGCGGGTCCATGTGACCGGCCGAGAGGTTCGCACCCTCGATCGACCAGACGAGCTCCCCGCCGTCGGACTCGGAGGAGGGAGCGGCGCAGGAGCTGAGCATGAGAGCGCTCACGGCGACGGTGGCAGCGAGCGGGATCGCGCGGCGCAGGAAGGAGATGGGCATGCTGTTCCTCGGGAGGGAATGCGGGAGACGACGCGGATGCATCAGTTATTGGACTCGATCCAATTCTAGGACGTCCTCGGTGACACGGGGGCGCCGCGGCCTTCACCACTTCACTCGCTCCTCATATACTGCGAGGACACCGGAGGAGGGGGTAGCAGTGTCAACCGAGGAACTTTCGGACACGATCGCCGCGCTGAACGCGAAGATCGATGCCCAGATCGCCCACGCGCAGGACCTGGCCGCGGAGTCGGCGAAGCTCGAGGATGAAGTGGCTGAGACCACGGCTACGGTCTCGTCTGCGGACGGTCGCGTCACGGTCACCGCGCGCCCCACAGGCGGGATCGAGTCGGTGCAGCTGTCGTCGATCAGCACTGCGACTGACGCCGCGGCACTCGGCGGACTCATCACCGCGACGATCGCGAAGGCGCAGCGTGCGGCCGCAGAGCAGGTGCTCGCATCGATGAGCCTGACTCTCGGCGAGAGTTCGCCGCTCGTCGCGGCCGTGCGCAACGACATCGACACCGCCTTCCCGCAGGCAGGCGGCAGCACGATCGAGTACCGCTGATGGGCGTCATCGAGGTCAATCCGGCGCAGGTGGCGAAGGCGGCGAAGGCGATCAGCGTCGCCTCGCGAAGCATCGACGCCGCTCTCGAGGAGCTCACCGCCCACGCGGGGATCCTGCGTCGATCGTGGTCGGGCGAGGCGCAGCTCGCGTTCGACTCGGCGCAGAGCAGGTTCGACGGACTCATGCGCGAACGCACCGCTCTCATCGTCGCGATCTCCGACGCCCTAGGAGAGCTCGCAACCCAGTACTCGGACGCGGATCTGGCCGGCCAGCGCGTCCTCGGCGGCAGCTGACGCCGGATCACACAAGACACACAATCGGGGGGAACCGATCACGATGACCGCAGCCAATCAGCAGATCATCATCGACGAAGATGAGCTTCGCGCACACGTGAAATCACTCACCACCGCCGCCGAGCTCCTCGGAACCGCAGCGAAGACAGCGGCGGGAGGCGTCGGGCAGTCGGCCTTCGGAGCGATGTGCGGCCCGCTGCTCGGCCCCGCCATCGACGCGCTCGCCGATGCATCCGAGTCCACGCTCACGGCGGCCACCGAGCTCGCCGACGCGACCGGCACAGGGCTCAAAGGCATCGTCGATGCGTTCGGCGAGATCGAGGACGGCGCCGTCAAGGCGTTCGGCACGATCGAGGGCGAGCTGTGAGCGCGATCGCTGGCATCAGCGGCCAGGTGCGCTCCGGATCCTGGGCCGCCGGGGCGCCCGGGCCCAGTGCATCGCAGGCGGACTGCGCGAGCATCCCGGGTTTCGCAGGGATGCTGATGCAGTACATCGCCCCGCTGCGCGAGTGGTTCGACGACCTCCTCGGCGACCCGGGGACGGTCGGCGGATTCGCTTCGCGATGGGAGGACGCCGAGAAGTCCCTCCGCCGGGTCGTCGAGACCCTGCGGGACGCCGAGCCGAAACTCGCAGACATGGACGGACGGACGGTCCGCGCGCTTCGGGCCCGCTACGGCGACCTGCTGTCCGTCGCCGAGGACGCCGCGCAGTGGACCGGGGCCACCGCGAGCGCCGTGCGGCTGGTCAGCCAGATCATCGAGTCAACGAGGGTTCTGATCTGCGACTTCCTCGGGAGCCTCAGCAGGTTCGCCGATGACCTCTTCAGCTTCAGCCTCAACCCGTTGAAGAAGATCGACGACATCAAACGCTTCGCATCGTCCGCCGCCGACTTCATCACCTCGGCAGGCGCTCTGGTGAAGAGCCTCACGGGCGCCGTCGTCTCACTCGCTCAGCTGCTGTACAAGCTGGTCCCTCTCATCGGGGATGCACTGGCGACGCTCCGCGACCTGCTCGTGGACATGCTGCCTCTGGTCGGAGCGCTCACCGGTGGACCGCTCGGGTTGGTGTTCGGCAACGTCCTGCACGACTTCCTGACCGATGACGCGCGCGTGAACGAGATCGATCCGTCGACGCTCACCGACGATCAGCTCGAGGCCTGGAAGGACGCTCACGGGGTGACCTCCCTCGACTCCCTGTCGGACCTCGTCTCGGTCAACGGCACGACCGATTCGATGGGCGGCGAGAATTCGACCGCCATCGACATCAAGCAGGTCGTCGCACCCGACGGATCGACCCACTGGGTCGTGTCGCTGCCCTCGACGCAGGCGTGGGAGGTCGGAGGCCCCGCGGGCGCGATGAACGACCGTGACAACAACCTCGCTCTGATGCTCGACAATCCGCTCTTCCGCACACAGTACGAGCGCGCGGTGCTGGACGCGATGCAGCAGGCGGGCATCCCCGCAGGATCAGATGTCGTTCTGACCGGCTTCAGTCAGGGGGGCATCATGGCGGCGAACCTCGCTGCGGACTCGTCCTTCCCGTACAACCCGATCGGGGTCGTGACCAACGGCTCGCCCGTCGACAACTTCCACGTGCCGCCGAACGTGCCGGTCTACGCGTTCCAGCACGCGACGGACGTCGTGCCGATGCTGGATGGGAGCCTCGTCGGCGTACCGGGGCTGCCCGGCCAGTCGCCGATCGACATCCCGAACACCCCCGTGACCGTGCTCCCGCCGAACATCCACCAGATCACCCTTCCGGACCCTCCGGGATCACACGGATTCAGCGCGCACAACAACGCGCTCTACGCAGACTCCGTCGGCGACTGGGAGAGCGGATACCACGCCGCGAACAACGGCACGGATCCCTGGGATCTCGCGGGTCTCGGTGGTACGGTCGTCGATCACCAGGTCTATCAGGGAGTGGAACGCTGACATGAGCACCACCGGCGTCACTCGACTCGTTCGTGGAGTCGCGGTCCTCGCCCTCGGCGCAGCGATGGTCGCGCTGAGCGGGTGCGGCGCCGTCACGAAGGAGCTCTCCGAGGGGGACTTCGCCGAGACGATCCCCGCTGCCCTGGCGGCGTCCGACATCGGCATCACCGACTCCTATGCCGAGAAGACGATCTCCGGCTTCACCTTCTACCTGAGCGTGGGAGTCGATCTCGACCACGACGACGCCTCGGCCGACGACCTCGCGAGAATCCTCCGGATCATTCTCGAGAACAACGACGTACCCAGCGACGAGATCGACCTCGGCGTCAACGGAAGCGACGAGGAATCCGTCGACCTCGAGGCGCTGGTCCAGAGCATCTCGCCCGATCTGAAGATCTCGTCGAGCACCTATGGAGACATCCAGGTCACGAACGACCAGGCCGCGGCGATCGTCGAGGCGGTCTGGGGTGAGTGATCGCTCTACGTCACGCCGGTTGCGCGTCCTCGGAATCGGTGTGATCGCCGCAGTGGGAATGGCGCTCGCGGGGTGCGGGGTCATCACGAAGGAGCTCGCCGACGGCGACTTCGCCGAGACGATCCCCGCAGCGCTTGCCGAGTCCGGTCGGGGCGTGACCGACTCGTTCGCCGCCAAGGGCCTCGACGGTTTCACCTTCTACCTCGACGTCGGCATCGACGTCGACAGAGAGACCATCGACGAGAACGACCTTGCGGCCTTCCTGCGCGTGATCCTGGCCGAGAACGACCTGCCGACCGACGAGATTCGGATGTCTGTGCAGAACGCCGACGGCGACTTCATCGATCTCGAACAGATCGCGGTGCAGGTGAGCCCCGACCTGGAGCTCTTCGGATCGTCCGAGACCACGCTGCTCCTCGACTCCGACGATGCGCGCACGATCATCGAGGCCGTCTGGGGCGAGTGAGGGATTCCCCACACGTTCGCGGCGATTAGACTGTGGGGCACAACCCACACTCAGGCACGCTCACACAGTGCCGCATACATCGCTCGAGGAGACCTCCATGTCCGTGATTCCCGACAAGCCCGTGCTCGAAGGCCTCGAAGCGAAGTGGGGTGAGTCGTGGTCCGAGCAGGGCACCTACCTGTTCGATCGGCTCCGCGCCGCGCAGTCCGGCCGCGAGGGCGTGTACTCGATCGACACTCCCCCGCCCACGGCATCCGGCAGTCTGCACATCGGTCACGTGTTCTCGTACACGCACACCGACGTCAAGGCGCGGTTCGAGCGCATGCGCGGCAAGAACGTGTTCTACCCGATGGGCTGGGACGACAACGGACTGCCCACCGAGCGCCGCGTGCAGAACTACTACGGCGTGCGCTGCGATCCGACGCTCCCGTACCAGACAGACTTCACCCCGCCGTTCGAGGGTGGGGACAACAAGTCCAGCCGCGCCGCCGATCAGGTGCCGATCAGCCGCCGCAACTTCATCGAGCTGTGCGAGCGCCTGACCATCGAGGATGAGAAGCAGTTCGAGGCCCTGTTCCGCCAGCTGGGCCTCAGCGTCGACTGGACCCAGACGTACCGCACGATCTCCGACGACACGATCCGTCAGAGCCAGCTCGCGTTCCTGCGCAACCTCGAGCGCGGCGAGGCCTATCAGTCGCTCGCTCCGACCCTGTGGGACATCGACTTCCGCTCGGCCATCGCCCAGGCGGAGCTCGAGGACCGCGATCAGCAGGCCGCCTACCACACCATCGACTTCCCCTTCGCAGACGGTTCGGGGTCGATCACGATCGAGACCACCCGCCCGGAGCTGCTCCCCGCCTGCGTCGCGATCGTGACGCACCCCGAGGGCCCGCACAAGCACCTGATCGGCACGAAGGTGCGGACGCCCTTCTTCGGCGCCGAGATCGAGGTCCACGGACACCACCTCGCGCAACCCGACAAGGGAACGGGTGCGGCTATGGTCTGCACCTTCGGCGACGTGACCGACATCATCTGGTGGCGGGAGCTGCGCACCACCACCGGCGGCGACCTGCCGAACATGACGACCATCGGCCTGGACGGGCGCTTCCTGCCCACTGCCCCGTCGATCGTGGCGAGCCCCGAGGCCATCGACTGGTACACGGCCGAGCTCGCCGGCAAGACCGTGTTCTCGGCCCGCAAGGCGATCGTCGAGAAGCTTCAGGAGACCGGCGACATGACCGCGGTCGGCAAGCCCTTCAATCACGCGGTGAAGTTCTTCGAGAAGGGCGACCGTCCACTCGAGATCGTGTCGACGCGGCAGTGGTACATCCGCAACGGCGCCCGTGACGCGAAGCTCCGCGACGAGCTGCTCGCGCACGGAACCGAACTCGCCTGGCACCCGGAGTTCATGCGCGTGCGCTACGAGAACTGGGTCGGCGGCCTGACCGGCGACTGGCTCGTGTCGCGTCAGCGTTTCTTCGGCGTGCCGATCCCGCTCTGGTACGGACTCGACGAGAACGGCGATCGCGACTACGACCGCGTGCTCGCTCCGGACCACGCGTCCCTGCCCATCGACCCGACGACCGACGTACCTGCGGGATACACCGAGGATCAGCGTGGAGTGGCCGGTGGATTCGAGGCCGAGGCCGACATCCTCGACACCTGGGCCACGTCGTCCCTGACCCCGCAGCTGGCCGGCGGATGGCAGCGCGATGAGGAGCTGTGGAACCTCACGGCCCCGTTCGACCTGCGCCCGCAGGGTCAGGACATCATTCGCACCTGGCTCTTCTCGACCATGCTGCGTTCGACCCTCGAAGACGGCCGTTCGCCGTGGCGCAACGCCGCGATCTCGGGCTTCATCGTCGACCCCGACCGCAAGAAGATGTCGAAGTCGAAGGGCAACGTCGTGACGCCGGCGGACATCCTCGAGACCCACGGATCGGATGCGGTGCGCTACTGGGCCGCCTCCAGCCGCCTGGGCATGGATGCCGCCTTCGACCCGCAGAACCCGACGCAGGTCAAGATCGGTCGCCGCCTGGCGATCAAGGTGCTGAACGCCGCGAAGTTCGTGCTGTCGTTCCCCGTGCCCGAGGGCGCGCAGGTGACGCATGCGCTCGACGCCTCGATGCTCACCGGGCTCGACGCCGTGATCGCAGAGGCCACCAGGGCGTTCGAGAACTACGACCAGGCGAAGGCGCTCGAAGTCACCGAGGCGTTCTTCTGGACCTTCTGCGACGACTACCTCGAGCTCGTCAAGGAGCGCGCGTACAACCAGAACGACGTGGGTCAGGCATCCGCCGCGCTCGCGCTGCGCCTGGCGCTGTCTACGCTGCTGCGCCTGCTCGCACCGATCGTCTCGTTCGCGACCGAGGAGGTGTGGTCGTGGTTCGAAGAGGGCTCGGTGCACACCGCGGCCTGGCCGGAGGCACTCGGCATCGAGGGCGACACGGCTGTGCTGTCGGCGGCGAGCGAGGCCCTGATCGGCATTCGCCGCGCCAAGACCGAGGCGAAGGCGTCGCAGAAGACCCCGGTGTCACGTGCGGCGATAGCCGCCCCTGCCGCCAAGCTCGAGGCGCTCCGCGCCGCGGCCGACGATCTCCGAGCAGTCGGGCGCATCGCCGACCTCGAGTTCACCGAGGCGGACGAGTTCGCGGTCACCGCGATCGAGCTCGCCCCGGTCGAGGGCGCCTGATGCAGCTGGGCACGCGATGGGCCACCGGCTCCGAGCCGCCGGCATCCGTTCCCGCCGCGCTCCGGCCGGCGATCTCCGAGGTCGAATCGCGCGGTCTCACCGGGCACTGGACGCTCACCTGGCTCGAGGGCCGCGCGACCGCCGAGCTCGATGCGGGCTGGGAGGTCGTTCAGACCGGCTCCGGTGACGTGATCGCCCGCCCGTTCGACGACTGACCGAGCTCTGACGACGAAGCCCCCTGTCCGCGCCTGCGGCAGGGGGCTTCGCTGTCATCGGAACGTCTCAGCGCCGAGGGAGCCCGATCTGCGCGAGCATGTGCTCGACCGCGCGGGGGTCCTGTCGCCTGGTCTGCTGCTCCCGCAGGAGGTCGAGCGCGAGGGCTCGCTTCTGGGCCCGACGAGTGATGCGTCGCTCGACGAATCCCGTGAGGAGATCGGCGAGGCCGAGGAGCTGCCGCTCGGCCTGTGTCGGTGCGACGAGGCGGATGGTCGCGCTGGTCATGATTCCTCCTCGTTCGAGTCAGCGGCATCGGAGAGCACCGGCCCGGTCGCCGGAAGGTCGAAGAGCTCGGTGCGCATCGACACCCGGCGCACGTCTGGCCCGGTCTGGCCGCGATATCGACCTACGGCACTCTCGATGACTCCCATGAGCTCGTCCTTGAGATCCTCCATCTGCGAGGGGGTCATCTCGAGGAGGGTCGTGGCGATCAGGCCCGCGTCCTTCCAGCCCGCCGGCACCTCGGTGTCCGGCCGGTTGACGTAGGACATCAGGGTCTCGTGCCGCAGGCGGAAGAACTCCGACGACACGATCTGCGCCGCTGCCCGGTTCGCGGGCGACATGCTCTGGCTCGGACCGGGGATGTCGATGCGCCCCTCGGGCAGCTCCCACCAGCGCTCGCGCGCTGTGCCCCGCCCCTCGACCTCGTGGATCAGGTCATGTGCCGAGAGAGTGCGCAGATGGTAGCTGGTGGACCCGGAGGTCTCCCCCAGCATCGATGCGAGCGAACTCGCCGTCTGCGGCCCATGTGCGCTGAGCAGATCGAAGATCCGCACACGCAGCGGGTGAGCCAGGGCCTTGAGCGCCCCGGAATCGAGTCGTCGCAACTGCTCTTCGTCTGCCATGCATGCAAAGATACTCTTGCAAAGACTTCTTTGCAAGCATTCTTTTGCAAAGAAGTCTTTGCCACACCACCGTCAGCTCACGACGGCTCGCGCGGCGACGAAGGCGGCCACGCATCTCTCGACCTGCCCGGCCGTATGCGCCGCCGACAGCTGCACGCGGATCCGCGCCCGTCCGCGGGGAACGACGGGAAAGCTGAACGCGGTCACATAGATGCCCTGCGCCTGCATCTCCGTCGCGATTCGCGCCGTGAGAGCCGCGTCGCCGAACATGACCGGGACGATCGGATGCTCCCCCGGCAGCAGATCGAACCCCTCCGCCGTCATCCGCTCGCGGAACAGGGCGGCGTTGTCGCGCAGACGCGCTCGGAGATCGGCCGAACCCTCGACCAGGTCGAGAGCGGTCAGGGTTCCTGCCACGATCGCGGGCGCGAGCGTGTTCGAGAACAGATACGGGCGCGAGCGCTGACGCAGCAGAGCGACGATGTCGGCGTGCGAGGCGACGTAGCCACCGGATGCTCCACCGAGGGCCTTGCCGAACGTGCCCGTGTAGATGTCCACCCGATCCGCGACCCCGCAGAGCTCCGGTGTGCCCCGGCCGTTCTCTCCCACGAATCCGACCGCGTGCGAATCGTCGACGAACACGAGGGCGTCGTAGCGCTCGGCCAGGTCGCAGATCTCGGCGAGGGGTGCGATGTAGCCGTCCATCGAGAAGACGCCGTCCGTGACGACCACCCGGAAACGAGCATCGGATGCCGCCTGCAGCTGCGCCTCGAGATCCGCCATGTCGCGGTTTCGATACCGCAGTCGACGAGCCTTGGAGAGACGGATCCCGTCGATGATCGACGCGTGGTTGAGCTCGTCCGAGATGATCGCATCCTCGGCACCGAACAGCGTCTCGAACACTCCCCCGTTGGCGTCGAAGCACGAGGAGTACAGGATCGCATCGTCCGTTCCGAGGAACCCCGCGAGTCGGCGCTCCAGCTCCAGGTGCTGCTCCTGGGTGCCGCAGATGAAGCGGACGCTGGCGAGCCCGTAGCCCCACTCCTGCAGCGCTGTGGTCGCGGACTCGAGGATTCGCGGGTCGTCCGCGAGCCCCAGATAGTTGTTGGCGCAGAAGTTGAGCACCTCCGCACCGTCCGCCGTGATCTCGGCGCTCTGCGGCCCGCGGATGCCGCGTTCGTGCTTCGTGAGGCCCGCAGCCTCGATGCCGTCGAGTTCGTCCGCCACATGCTTCCGGAATGTCCCGTACATCACAGCTCCGTCCAATCGAGGATGATCTTTCCCGTTCCCGCGGACTCTGCCGCGGCGAAACCCTGTTCCCAATCCCTGGCGGGGATCACATCGGCGATCACCCGTCCGATCGAGTCGCGCAGAGTCGCGCTGGTCTGCAGCATCGCCCCCATCGCGTTCCATGTCTCGAACATCTCGCGTCCGTAGATGCCCTTGATCGTGAGCATGTGGGTGACGAGCTTGCCCCAGTCGATGTCGAACCCGGTGCTGGGCAGTCCGAGCATCGCGATCCGACCACCGTGGTTCATGTTGTCGATCATGGCGGGAAGCGCCGTCGCCGCACCGCTCATCTCGAACCCGATGTCGAATCCCTCCCGCAATCCGAGGCAGTGCTGTGCATCACGGATGTCGCGGACCGAGACGTCGACGACCTCGTCGGCGCCCATCAGACGCGCCATCTCGAGACGGGGAGCACTCACGTCCGTCGCCGCGATGAAGCGGGCTCCGGCATGCCGGGCGACGGCGATCGCCATCAGACCGATCGGCCCGCACCCCGTCACGAGCACGTCCTCGCCGACGAGCGGGAAGGTGAGCGCCGTGTGCACGGCGTTTCCGAGCGGGTCGAAGATCGCGCCGAGCTCCGGTGCGACGTCGGCGTGATGCACCCAGACGTTGGCAGCCGGCAGGGCGAGGAACTCGGCGAAGGCGCCGTCTCGCTGCAGCCCGAGGCCGACCGTGCGGATGCACATCTGCCGACGCCCCGCCCGGCAGTTGCGGCACGTGCCGCAGACGATGTGCCCCTCGCCGGAGACGCGGTCGCCCACCGCGATGTCATGCACGAGCGGCCCGACTTCGACGACCTCACCGTAGAACTCGTGGCCGGGGATGAGCGGAGCCTCGATCGCGGACGCGGCCCACTCGTCCCAGCGACGGATGTGGAGGTCGGTGCCGCAGATCCCCGTGCGCAGAACGCGGATCACCACCTCGTCAGCCGCCGCTGTGGGCTCAGGACGATCGACGAGCTCGAGACCGGCTGCGCGTTCCGCTTTGAACAGTGCCTTCATACTTCGATCCCATCGCGACTATCGATGTAGAGCAATCTCGAACTTCTGCATCAATGATGTAGCGATCGCTAATCTGTGAGCATGGAACTCCATCAGCTGCAGATCCTCAGAGAGCTCGGCGCGCTGGGCAGCGTCGCCGCCGTCGCCGAGAACCTGCACGTCACGCCTTCGGCCGTATCGCAGCACCTCGCTGCGCTGCAGCGGAGCTTTCGCACGCCGCTCACGCGCAGAGACGGGCGCCGCCTGGCGCTGACCGCCGCAGGCGAAGTGCTCGCCACGGCCGGCGCCGACGCGATCGATGCCATGGCCGCAGCGCGCAGCGCGGTGGACGACTTCGAAGGCGACAGCACCGGCATCGTCACGGTCAGCGGATTCCACAGCGTGGGACAGGCGCTGTTCGGCTCGCTGATCCGAGAGCTCGACGCCGCGGATGCGCCGCCGACCGTGCAGCTCACAGACGAGGATGTGGCTCAGAGCGATTTTCCGGCTCTCACCGCCCGCTACGACCTCGTGCTCGCCCATCGCATGGAGCACTCTCCTCCCTGGCCCACCGACGGGGTGCGCAGCCTTGCGCTCGTGCGGGAGCCGCTCGACGTCGCCGTCTCGGCATCCCACCCCCTTGCCGCGCGTGGCCAGGTGACACCCTTCGACGTGGTCGACAGCCCGTGGGTCACGAGCCGTGTCGGCTACTCCCCCGACGACGTGCTGCGCGCGGTGTCCGCCGTGGCCGGTCGCCCCGTCGAGATCCGCCACCGGATCAACGACTACGGGGCGATCGCCGCCGTCGTCGCCGCTGGCGGAGTGCTGGGGATGCTGCCCCGCTACACGACCCGCACGGTCGACGATCGTGACATCGTCCGCCTCCCGCTGCGAGGAGTCAGCACCCACCGGATGATCGATGTGCTCGCCCGCCCCGAGAACCTGAGACGGCAGTCCGTCCGCCTCGTCGTCGAGGCCCTCCAGCGGGTGATGGCTAGGCTCAGAGGATGACCGACGCCTCGAACCCGCTGCTCCAGCCGTCCACTCTCCCTTACGGTCTTCCTGACTTCGCCGCGATCAGGCCCGAGCACTACCTTCCCGCCTTCCAGGCCGCATTCGATGAGCACCTCCGCGAGATCTCGCGGATCACGATGGTGCGCTCGATGCCCACCTTCGAGAATACGATCGACGCGCTCGAGCGCTCCGGCGACCTGCTCGACAGAGTCGCGCACGCGTTCTACACGGTGACCTCGGCTGATGCGACGCCCGAGATCCAGGAGATCGACGAGCACCTCGCTCCCCTGATGGCAGCGCATCAGGATGCGATCACCCTCGACGGTGCCCTGTACTGGCGCGTGCAGCAGGTGCACGCACAGCTCGCTGAACTCGACCTCGACGACGAGCAGCGATATCTCGTCGAGCGGCACCACCGTGAGATGACCCACGCGGGCGCCGCCCTCGATGACGCCTCAAAGGAGCGGCTCACTCTGCTCAACCAGCAGCTCTCGACGCTCAACAACACGTTCGAACGCAACCTGCTGAACGACACCAACGACCTGGCCGTCGTGTTCGACTCCGCCGAGGAGCTCGCCGGTCTCAGTGCGGGAGAGCTCTCCGCCGCCTCGCGCTCGGCCCAGGAGCGCGGTCTCGACGGCAGGTTCCTGATCTCGCTGCCCCTGTTCACGGGGCACCCATATCTCGCGCAGCTGCGTGATCGCGAGGCGCGGCGACGGATCATGGACGCATCCCGCGTCCGGGCATCACGCGACAACGGGAACGACAACCGGCCGGTGCTGCGAGAGATCGTGCGACTTCGCGCAGAGCGTGCGGAACTGCTCGGCTACGCATCGCACGCGGCATACGTCACGGCCGACGAGACGGCAGGGACTCCCGAGGCGGTCGAGCGGATGCTGCGTGAGCTCGCCGCCCCGGCCGCGCGCAACGCCCGTGCGGAGCGGGAGGCCTTGCAGGCGATCGTCGACGAGACCGAGAGCGCGCCCTTCCCCGTCGAGGCGCACGATTGGGCCTTCTACACCGAGAAGGTGCGCACCGCGCGCTACGACATCGACACGAGCGCGCTCCGACCGTGGTTCGAAGCCGAGCGGGTGCTGCAGGACGGCGTGTTCTTCGCCGCCACCCAGCTCTACGGCGTCACCTTCACCGAACGGCACGACCTGGTGGCCTACCACCCGGGCGCACGCGTGTTCGAGGTGCACAACGCCGACGGCACCGCCCTCGGACTGTACGTGCTCGATCTCTACACGCGCGACTCGAAGCGTGGCGGCGCATGGATGAACCCCATCGTGAGCCAGTCGCACCTCCGCGGCACGCTGCCGGTCGTGGTCAACAACCTCAACGTGCCGCTTCCCGGCGACGGGGAGCCGACCCTGCTGACCCTCGATGAGGTCACCACGCTCTTCCATGAGTTCGGGCACGCCCTGCACGGACTTTTCGCCGTGGTGACGTATCCGCACTTCGCGGGCACGAACGTCTTCCGCGACTTCGTCGAGTTCCCCAGCCAGGTGAACGAGATGTGGATCCTCTGGCCCGAGGTGCTCGACAACTACGCGCGTCACCATGAGACCGGTGAGGCACTCGACCCGGCGATCGTCGAGCGCCTGCGCGCGACAGAGACCTTCAACCAGGGGCACGACACCAGCGAGTACCTCGCGGCCGCCTGGCTCGACCAGGCCTGGCACCGAGTCGGGCCCGACGGGGAGATCGCCGACGTCTCCTCGTTCGAGAGCGCGGCGCTCGCCGACATCGGTCTCGATGACCCGGTGGTGCCGACTCGCTATTCGTCGACCTACTTCGCGCACGTGTTCTCGGGCGGATACAGCGCCGGGTACTACTCCTACATCTGGAGCGAGGTGCTCGACGCCGACACCGTCGACTGGTTCCGAGAGAACGGCGGGCTCACGCGCGAGAACGGCGATAGGTTCCGCGCGCGCCTCCTCGGGGTCGGCGGATCGAAGGACCCTCTCGTCGCGTACCGCGACTTCCGTGGCCGCGACGCCGAGATCGCCCCTCTGCTGAAGCGTCGCGGGCTCGATACCTGAGGAGGATCGTCGGGGGCCCCCTCGTCTCAGCGGTCGAGCAGTTCCATCGCCTTGTACCAGGTGAGCTGGTGATAACTCTGAGCGAGGTGCTCGCCGAGACCGTCGAGAGACACCACATGCACGGCGATCGCCTCACTGTCGTCGAGCTCCTGCTCGGCGACGCGGACGCAGTCGCGGGCGAGGAAGTGATGCACGCGGTTGGTGTGGTTGCCGAAGTTCGCCCAGGTGGATCCGAGCTCGACGATCTCACCCGGCTCGTAGCCCGTCTCCTCGCGGAGCTCCCGGGCCGCTGTCCCGATCGGGGCTTCGCCGGGTTCGACGCCGCCTCCGATCGTCCCCATCGCGATGATCCCCGCTCCGTGGCGGTACTCCTCGACGATGATCGCGTCGCCGTCGGCATCCAGCGCGAGCAGTGAGATCCAGTCCCCGTACTCGAGCACGTAATAGGGCGCGATCCGACGATCTTCCGCATCACGGCAGTCGTCCGCGCGCACACGGATCCAGCGGTCGGCGACGACGGTCTCGCTGTCGATGACCCGCCAGGGCACGGGCGCCGGGCTCACGCGCTCTTGCGCTTGCGCTCCATCACGATCGTGGGAGGTGCACCCTCATCGACGGCCGCGCGGGTCACGATGACCTTGGCGACGTCTTCAGCGGAGGGGATCTCGAACATGATCGGACCGAGCACGTCTTCGAGGATCGCTCGGAGTCCGCGTGCACCGGTCTTGCGCTCGACCGCGAGGTCGGCGATCGACCGCAGCGCGTCTTCTTCGAACTCGAGCTGCACGCCGTCGAGCTCGAACATGCGCTGGTACTGCTTGACGAGCGCGTTGCGGGGACCGGTGAGGATGTCGATCAGGGCATTCTGATCGAGCGGCGACACCGAGGTGACCACGGGCAGTCGGCCGATGAACTCGGGGATCAGACCGAACTTGTGCAGGTCCTCGGGAAGCACCTCGCTGAACAGATCGAGATCCTTGCCCTTGTCGTGCAGCGGGGCGCCGAAGCCGATGCCGTGCTTGCCGACGCGCGCCGAGACGATGTCCTCGAGCCCGGCGAATGCGCCGGCGACGATGAACAGCACGTTCGACGTGTCGATCTGCAGGAACTCCTGGTGGGGGTGCTTGCGCCCGCCCTGCGGCGGCACGGATGCGACGGTGCCCTCGATGATCTTGAGCAGCGCCTGCTGCACGCCCTCGCCCGACACGTCGCGGGTGATCGACGGGTTCTCGGCCTTGCGGGCGATCTTGTCGACCTCGTCGATGTAGATGATGCCCTGCTCGGCGCGCTTGACGTCGTAATCCGCCGCCTGGATGAGCTTCAGCAGGATGTTCTCGACGTCCTCGCCGACATAGCCGGCCTCGGTCAGCGCGGTGGCGTCGGCGACCGCGAACGGCACGTTGAGGCGCTTCGCGAGCGTCTGCGCCAGATAAGTCTTTCCGCAGCCCGTCGGGCCGATGAGCAGGATGTTGCTCTTGGCGATCTCGATGCTCTCGGCCTTCTGCTCGGCCGTCTGGAGCGTGCCGTGTGCACGGATGCGCTTGTAGTGGTTGTAGACCGCGACGGCGAGTGCCTTCTTCGCGGGCTCCTGACCGACGACGTACTCCTCGAGGAAGGAGAAGATCTCGCGGGGCTTCGGCAGCTCGAAGTCTGCACCGCCCTCGGCGGAGGACTCCGCCATCCGCTCCTCGATGATCTCGTTGCACAGCTCGACGCACTCGTCGCAGATGTACACACCGGGGCCAGCGATGAGCTGCTGCACCTGCTTCTGACTCTTTCCGCAGAACGAGCACTTGAACAGGTCAGCGCTTTCACCGATACGGGCCATGCGCGTCCTCCTAGGGGGGATCCAGAGATCGTCTACTGAGCCTAACCGCTGCATCCGACACCGGGACGCATTGGCGCGGCGGAGGACATCTCGAGTCCGTATCGACTCGCACGCGAAAGGCCCGCCCCGAGCGACGCGCGGGACGGGCCTTCCAGGTCAGCTCAGACCATGCTCTTGGTGTGCCAGACCGTCTTGACCTCGGTGAAGGCGCCGATGCGCTCGGGCGAAGCCACCACCTCACCCGGAGCGAGGACGCGCTTCAGCGTGTCGGCCGCGGCGATCTGCATGTCGATCCACTCGAGATCGCCTGCACCGGCCAGATCGAGGGCGTTGACGTCCTGGTGCGAGGCGAGCCACGGTGCCATCTCGGCCGGCGACCCGGTGAGGACGTTCACCACTCCCCCCGGCACGTCGCTCGTCGCGAGCACCTCGGCGAGGCTGACGGCGGAGAGCGGATGCCGCTCGCTCGCGATCACGACGACCGTGTTGCCCGCCACGAGAGCGGGGGCGACCACCGAGACCAGCCCGAGGAGAGCGGAATCCTGGGGTGCCACGATCGCGACGACGCCGGTCGGCTCGGGCACCGAGATGTTGAAGTACGGCCCTGACACGGGGTTCGCGTTGCCCGCGACCTGTGCGTACTTGTCGCACCAGCCCGCGTACCAGACCCAGAGGTCGATCGCTTCGTCCACCTGCGCGGCTGCGGCGGAGGCCGAAGCCCCCTCCTGTGCGGTGATCTCGTCGATGAACTGCGCCCGGCGGCCCTCGAGCACCTCGGCGACACGATAGAGCACCTGTCCGCGGTTGTAGGCGGTCGCTCCCGACCAGCCCTTGACGGCTGCGCGGGCGGCGACGACGGCATCGCGGGCATCCTTGCGGGAGCCCTGAGCGGCGTTCGCCAGGAACGCCCCCTTCGCCGACAGCACCTCGTAGGTACGACCCGACTCGCTGCGGGGGAACGTGCCGCCGATGGCCAGCTTGTACGTCTTTGGAACGGTCATTCGCTTGCTCATGCTGCGGCCCCCTTCAGGTACGCGGTGAGGCCCTGACGTCCACCCTCACGCCCGTATCCGGACTCCTTGTAACCGCCGAACGGGCTCGACGGGTCGAAACGGTTGAACGTGTTGGCCCAGATGACGCCGGCGCGGAGCCGGTCAGCGACCGCCAGGATGCGGGAGCCCTTGTCCGACCAGATACCCGCGGAGAGACCGTACGGCGTGTTGTTCGCCTTCGCGATGGCCTCAGCGGGCGTGCGGAACGTGAGGACCGACAGGACGGGACCGAAGACCTCGTCACGGGCGATGCGATGCGAAGCCTCGACTCCGGTGAAGATCGTCGGCGCGAACCAGAATCCCTTGTCGGGGATCGCGCAGTCCGCCGTCCAGCGCTCCGCGCCCTCGGCCTCGCCGATGTCGCTGAGCTCGCGAATACGGGCGAGCTGCGCGGCCGAGTTGATCGCGCCGATGTCGGTGTTCTTGTCGAGCGGGTCACCCAGACGCAGGGTCGAGAGGCGGTTCTTCAGGCGATCGATGACCTCGTCATGGATCGACTCCTGCACGAGCAATCGGCTTCCGGCGCAGCACACGTGCCCCTGGTTGAAGAAGATGCCGTTGACGATTCCTTCGACGGCCTGGTCGATGGGCGCGTCGTCGAACACGATGTTCGCGGCCTTGCCTCCGAGCTCGAGCGTGAGCTTCTTGTTCGTTCCGGCGACAGCACGGGCGATGTCGCGGCCGACTCCGGTCGAGCCGGTGAAGGCCACCTTGTCGACATCCGGGTGGCGCACGAGAGAGGCGCCGGTCGCGCCCGCACCCGTCACGATGTTGACCACACCCGCCGGAAGATCGGCCTGCTGCAGGATCTCCGCGAAGATCAGCGCCGTGAGCGGCGTGGTCTCCGCGGGCTTGAGCACGACGGTGTTCCCGGCGGCAAGGGCGGGGGCGAGCTTCCACGCGAGCATCAGCAGCGGGAAGTTCCAGGGGATGATCTGCCCGGCGACGCCGAGCGCGCGCGGGTTCGCTCCGAGCCCTGCGTGGTCGAGCTTGTCGGCCCAGCCCGCGTAGTAGAAGAACCAGGATGCGACCAGGGGCACGTCGACGTCGCGGCTCTCCTTGATCGGCTTGCCGTTGTCGAGGCTCTCGGCGACGGCGAGCTCACGAGCGCGCTCCTGCACGAGGCGGGCGATGCGGAACAGGTACTTGCCCCGATCGCGACCGCTCATCTTCGACCAGGTCTTGTCGTATGCGCGGCGGGCGGCGGCGACCGCTCGATCGATGTCCTCATCGCTCGCGGACGCGATCTCGGCGATGCGGGTCTCGTCGGAGGGCGAGATGGTGGTGAAGCTCGGGCCCGAGCCGTCGACGAACTCGCCGTCGATGAACAGGCCGTAGCTGTCCTTGAGGTTGAGGACTGACTTCGACTCCGGTGCCGGAGCGTATTCCAGGAATGACATATTCGGGGCTCCTAGTCGATCGTGACGTAGTCGGGGCCGGAGTAGTGGCCGGTGGTGAGCTTCTGACGCTGCAACAGCACGTCGTTCAGCAGGCTCGATGCGCCGAAGCGGAACAGGTGCGGCTGGAGCCACTCCTCGCCCACGGTCTCGGCCACGGTGACGAGGTACTTGACTGCGTCCTTGGAGGCGCGGATGCCGCCGGCGGGCTTCACGCCGATGCGCTCCCCCGTGCCGCGGTGCCAGTCGCGCACCGTCTCGAGCATCAGCAGCGTCGTCGGCAGGGTGGCCGCGGGCTGCACCTTGCCGGTGGACGTCTTGATGAAGTCGCCGCCGGCGAGGATGCCGAGCCACGACGCGCGCTTGATGTTGTCGTAGGTGTTCAGCTCACCGGTCTCGAGTATGACCTTGAGCGAGGCGTACGAGCCGTCCGCACGACGGCACGCCTCCTTCACCTGGGCGATCTGGTCGTACACGAGTCCGTAGCGACCGGAGAGGAATGCCCCGCGGTCGATGACCATGTCGATCTCGTCGGCACCAGCCGCGACGGCCTCGGCCGTGTCGGCGAGCTTGATCGCCAGCGATGAGCGTCCGCTCGGGAAGGCCGTGGCTACCGCGGCGACCGAGATCAGGCCGTCGTCAGGATCTCCGTGCAACGCACCGAGCGCCTCGACCGCGTCGCCGACCATGTCGCCGTACACGCAGACGGCGGCGACCTTGGGGGTCGACGGGTCTGCGGCATCCGGGTTCTTGGCCTTCGCGACGAGCGAGCGCACCTTGCCGGGCGTGTCCGAACCTTCGAGGGTCGTGAGGTCGATCAGCTTGATGATGGTGTCGAGGGCCCAGGCCTTCGACGTCGTCTTGATCGATCGCGTGCCGAGACCGGCAGCGCGCTGCTCGAGTCCGACGGCGTCGACGCCGGGAAGTCCATGCAGGAAGCGGCGGAGCGTGGCGTCATCCGGCTCACCGCCGAGGACGTCCACCGCCGCTCTGCGGCTGAGTTCTTGGGTCGTCATTGTTCCTCCAACAATGCTCGTGCTGTGGTCTCATCTGTCACCAGGACGCTGCACAGGCCGCTGGTCACGACTGTACGCGCGATGTCATGCTTGGCGTCACCCGCGGTGACGAAGATCGAGCGCTTCGCGGCGCGCAGCCGACCGAGGTCGACTCCGACCGTCCGGGCGTCGAGCTGCGGGTCGACGATGTTGCCGTCCGCGTCGATGTAGCGGCCGAGGACATCGCCTACGGCGCCGCGGCGGGCGAGCTCCTCGACGTCGGACGCCGAGAGATACCCGTTCTCGACGTGGGCCGAGGTGGCGTCGCAGGGGCCGGCCGTGAACAGGAACGCCTGCGCCTCGGCAGCCTCTTCGAGGACGGCAGCGACCGTGCGGTCGGCCTCGATCGCCTGCTTGGTCTCGACGCGTTCGAGGATCGCCGGGCTCGGCAACAGAGACACATGACCGGAGGCGCGCTGAGCGATCGTGACGGCGAGGCCCGCGGCTCCGCCCGAGCGACGGTTCAGACTCACTCCCCCGTTGAGCTGCACGACCGTGACGCCGGTGGCCCATCCGTCGGGCAGCGCTTCGGCGACGGCACGGAGCGTGCGTCCCCAGCTGACGCCGAGGGTGCGCGGAACCGGACGCATGGCGGTGAGGAAGTCGGCGGCAGCCTGCGCGACGCGTTCGAGCGTTCCGTCGTCGCCGTCGGGAGAGGGGACGACGACTGCCGCCCGCAATCCGTGGCGCTCGACGAGCTGGCGCTCGAGACCGAGGCGCCGAGCGCGCGGATGCACGATCTCGATTCGGACGATGCCGCGCTCGCGCGCCTGAGTGAGCAGACGGCCCACCTTCCAGCGGGAGAGCTTGAGGAGGGCGCCGATCTCGTCCTGCGTCTTGTCTTCGTCGTAGTAGAGCTCTGCGACTCGGACCATCGTGAGTTCGTCTTCCATGGCATCCTCCTTCGCCGTTCAGTCTACGCGCGGATCACCGTTCGCGCATCCGAATGCTCATATGAGCAGGACCGCCGAGACTCCCGCGCATCCGCCGGATACGACGAAAGGACGCCGACCCGGAGGCCGACGTCCTTTCAGACCAGCGATGACTACGCGCGCTTGCGCGAAGTGAGCACCTGATCGACGATGCCGTAGTCCAGCGCCTCGGCGGCGGACAGGATCTTGTCGCGGTCGATGTCGCGGTTGACCTGCTCGACCGGCTTGCCGGTGTGGCGAGCCATGGTCTCCTCGAGCCAGGTGCGCATGCGGAGGATCTCCGCCGCCTGGATCTCGATGTCCGACGCCTGACCGTGTCCGGCCTCACCCATCGCCGGCTGGTGCATGAGCACTCGGGCGTTGGGCAGAGCGAGACGCTTTCCGGGGTGGCCGCCCGCGAGCAGCACGGAGGCGGCGGAAGCCGCCTGACCGAGCACGACGGTCTGGATCTGCGGCGCGACGTACTGCATCGTGTCGTAGATCGCCGTCATCGCGGTGAACGAACCACCGGGCGAATTGATGTACATCGTGATGTCGCGCTCGGAGTCCTGGCTCTCGAGAACGAGGAGCTGGGCCATGACGTCGTCGGCCGACGCGTCGTCGACCTGGACGCCGAGGAAGATCACACGATCTTCGAACAGCTTGTTGTAGGGATCCTGGCGCTTGAAGCCGTAAGCCGTGCGCTCCTCGAACTGAGGAAGCACGTAGCGGCTGGAGGGCAGGTCGCCGGCAGAGCGGAAGGTGGGTGAGTACATGAGAGTCCTTTCGCTTTCCGTTACTTGATGTCCTGGTCGGTTCCGCCGCCACCGACGACGTCGGTGGCCGAGTCGCGGATGTGGTCGACGAAGCCGTACTCGAGCGCCTCGTCGGCGGTGAACCAGCGGTCACGGTCGCCGTCGGCGTTGATCTGCTCGACGGACTTGCCGGTCTGTGCCGCGGTGATCTCGGCGAGGCGGTTCTTCATCGAGGTGATGAGCTGCGCCTGCGTCTGGATGTCGCTCGAGGTGCCGCCGAAGCCACCGTGCGGCTGGTGAAGCAGCACGCGGGCGTTGGGCGTGATGTAGCGCTTGCCCTTGGTGCCGGCGGTCAGCAGCAGCTGACCCATCGAAGCGGCCATGCCGATTCCGACGGTGACGATGTCGTTCGGGACGAACTGCATCGTGTCGTAGATCGCCATGCCCGCGGTGATCGATCCGCCGGGCGAGTTGATGTAGAGGTAGATGTCCTTCTCGGAGTCCTCTGCGGCGAGAAGGAGGATCTTCGCGCAGATCTCGTTCGCATTGTCGTCGCGCACCTCCGATCCCAGCCAGATGATGCGGTCTTTCAACAGTCGGTCGAAGACGCTCGTAGCGAGGAGGGGTTCTGCAGCCATGTCAGCTCCTGATTCCGTGTTTCAGTGATTCGAATCTACCGGCGACAACGCAGCGCTCAGGCCGTGTTCGCCGTCGGCATATCAGGCGTCGAGTTCCGCGATCTCGTGCGCGTATGCGGTCATCGACCGGTGGTACCGCGGCAGGTGCGGAACGAGCGCGAGCAGCGCGACCGAGAGTCCCTGCGCCGGGCGCCCCGAGCTCGCCAGGATCAGCGCGTGCACTGTGGCCACGGCGTCTCGGTAGGGACCGTCGCCCGACAGCTCCTCCTCCGCGCGGATCACGGCGAGGGCATCATCGTACTCTCCGAGATTGCGCAGCGAGCTCGCCAACTGGATCACGCACTGGGGGCGGTGCTCATCGTCGAGGCCCAGAGCGAGCGCGCGTCGGTACAGCTCCACCGCCTCGGCGGGCCGACCTGCCGAGTCACGGGCTCCGGCACGTTCGAACTCGGCGCGCGCATCGTCGCTCCCTCGCTCGGCGGCGAGGGCGTCGATCCTCGCGATCGTGTCGTCCCCGACCTCTTCACCGCTCGCGTCGTCCCACACCTCGTCGACGCGCTCATCCCAGGTCTTCGTCATGTCCTCACTTCACATCTCGTCAGTTCACGAGAAAGGGGCGGATGCCGCAGCATCCGCCCCTTCCTCAGAGATCGTTTTCGATCACTCAGCCTTGTCGGCTGCCTTCTTGGCCGGAGCCTTCTTGGCAGCGGGCTTCTTCGCGGCCGGCTTCTCGGCGGCCTCGGCGTCGTCGGCCTTCTTCGCAGGGGCCTTCTTCGCAGCAGGCTTCTTCGCGGCCGGCTTCTCAGCCGCCTCGGCGTCGTCGGCCTTCTTCGCAGGGGCCTTCTTCGCCGGAGCCTTCTTGGCGGGCTTCTCGTCAGCCGCAGCCTCGGTCTCAGCCTCGGCCTCGTCGTCGGTCACGACGAAGTCAGACAGATCGACGGGCTTGCCGTTCGTGTCGACGACCTTGACCTTGCCGAGTGCGATGGCGAGGGCCTTGTTGCGGGCGACCTCGCCGACGAGCGCGGGAAGCTGGTTCGACGACTGCAGCGCCTCGACGAACTCCTGGGGAGCCATGCCGTACTGCGATGCGGACTGGATGAGGTACTGCGAGAGCTCCTCCTGCGAGACCTGCACGTCGGCCTGCTCGGCGATCGTGTCGAGCAGCACCTGCGTGCGGAACTGCTTCTCGCTCGCCTCGGTGACCTCGGCGCGGTGCACGTCGTCCTCGAGGCGGTTCTCGCCCTCGAGGTGGTTGTGCACCTCGTCCTCGATGAGCTTCGGCGGCACGGGGATGTCGATCTGCTCGAGCAGGGTCTCGACGAGCTTGTCACGCGCAGCGGAGCCCTGCGTGAAGACGCCCTGCTGCGAGACGCGCTCGGCGAGGCTCGCGCGGAGCTCGGCGATCGTGTCGAACTCGCTGGCGATCTGCGCGAAGTCATCGTCTGCCTCGGGGAGCTCGCGCTCCTTGACGGCCTTGACGGTGACGGAGACCTCGGCCTCGGAGCCGGCGTGGTCGCCGCCCACGAGTGCGGAGCGGAACGTGGTGTCCTCGCCTGCGGTGAGCGACTCGATCGCATCGTCGATGCCCTCGAGCAGCTCGCCCGAGCCGACCTCGTAGGAGACGCCTTCGGCGCGGTCGATCTCGGCGCCGTCGATGGTGGCGACGAGGTCGAGTTCGACGAAGTCACCCTTCGCTGCGGGGCGGTCGACGGGAACGAGCGTGCCGAAGCGGGCGCGCAGGTTCTCGAGCTCTGCGTCGAGCGCAGCCTCGTCGGCCTCGACGGCGTCGACCGTCAGGGTGATGCCGTCATACGCGGGGATCTCGATCTCGGGGCGGACGTCCACCTCGATGTCGACGAGCAGGTCGCCCGAGAAGTCCTTCTCGTTCGGCCACTGCGTGATGTCGGCTGCGGGGCGGCCGACGACACGGAGCTTGTGCTCGACGGTCGCGTCGCGGAAGAACTTGTCGAGGCCCTCGTTGACCGCGTGCTCGATGACCGCGCCACGACCGATGCGCTGGTCGATGATCGGAGCGGGGACCTTGCCCTTGCGGAAGCCGGGGATCTGAACGTCCTGAGCGATGTGCTCGTAGGCGTGCGCGATGCTGGGCTTGAGGTCGTCGGGGGTGACCGTGATGCTGAGCTTGACCCGGGTCGGGGTCAGCTTCTCGACGGTGCTGTTCGCCATTCTGGTGTGCTCTCCTTGTGATTTCCGCGCTGAATCGCGGCTGTCAGGCCGTTGAAGCCATGTCGGGGCGACAGGAGTTGAACCTGCGACCTCCCGCTCCCAAAGCGGGCGCTCTACCAAACTGAGCTACGCCCCGGGGAATCCGCATGCAGATTCAGCCCCACCGAGTCTAACGGACACGAGCACCTCCGTCAGTCCGCTATGATCGATGAGTCGGCACAGTCCTCCCGGATCAGGCCGACAACGGGGCTGTAGCTTAGTGGTAAAGCCTCTGTCTTCCAAACAGATGATGCGAGTTCGATTCTCGTCAGCCCCTCACTCCGAAGGCCCCCGCAGACGCGGGGGCCTTCGACGTTTTCCCGTTCACCGGGCGTTCTTCTGGCAGAGTCGAGATACGCAGGTCCCGACCGGAGGTCCCCACCGAATGTCTGCTCCCCACGGCTTCTCCGAGCCCTCACCCGGAGGCCATGTCCTACCCGCGCACATCGTAAGCGCGTTCCCGCAGGCACCGCGGCCGCGCAAGAGGAGGACGGGACTTCTCATCGGCATCTTCGGCGCACTCGTCGCCGTCGCGGTCGTGGGAGCGCTGCAGATCACCGCGAACCTGGGGTACGACGACACGCGTGCGGAGTTCGACGGCGCGAGGGATACCGCACAGGACACGATCGCAGAAGTCACGCTCGCCTCTGACCAGCTCGCCTCGACCTCCGACACCGCGACCCTCCTGCTGAACAGCGATTCTGGCGTGCTCGCAGATGCGACCGCGAAAGAGGCACTGTCTGCATCGATCACCGAAGCCTCCGATGCCTCGGCATCCGCCGATCAGGTCCTCGATACCGCGCTGCCTGATGCAGGAGCGAAGCCCACCGTCTTCTGGGAGCTGTTCGGCGCATCCGAGGGGCTCCGGCTCGACATCCAGGATCTTGAGGACCTCGACACGGAGCTCTCCGAGGAGTCCCCTGCGCTCGCGGACGTCGAAACGCTGGTGACGGATGCCGGTCTCGCGTTCCTGGGCTCTGCCGCGACCGCAGCCGCTCCCTTCGAGGCCGCGCACCTGTCGGCCAAGAACGACGATGTCATCGCGCTGCGTGATGCCGCCTCGACCGCCGCCGGCGCATCCGCTCTCGACGACTCCGCCGTCGCCACCTTCGTGGCACTGCAGGATGCCGCGGCGCAGGTCGTCGCCTCCGAGAACGCGGAGCTGAGCGAGAAGGCCGGCCCTCTGCAGGGCGTGCGGCTCGAGATCGAGGCGTATGCCCGGTCGCTGGCGCCCGGCGTTCTGCTCGAGTTCGACTGGAACCCGCTCGTGAACAACGCCGGCGAGAACGGGAGCATGGGCGGCCTGACGACCTGGTGGTGGGACGAACCCGATCGTGCGGTGATAGAGCTCTCGAATTCCGTGGCGGAGCAATGGCCGGCCGATCGCAGCAAGGCACTCGTCGCGCACGAGGTCGGTCACGCGATCAGCGTGAAGTGCGAGGACATGTACGACTCGTCGACGCAGGACAGCATCGAGAAATGGGCCACCGCGTGGGCCATCAGCATGGGATTCACGGACGACGCGAACGGAGTCTGGGCGTACGGCTACCCGCCGCAGTCCTATATCGACGCCGCGGCCGGATGCCGCTGAGACCTTCACCGGATATGGAAGAAGCCGTCGCGATGAGATCGCGACGGCTTCTTCTCTGAGATCAGATCGAGGTCACTGGCCCCGACGCTCACGCAGCTGAGTGAGCGCGTCTTCGAGAAGCTGGACGGCCTCTTCGTCGGTACGACGCTCCTTCACGTATGCGAGGTGAGTCTTGTACGGCTCCGCCTTCGCGAGCGCAGGCGGGTTGGCCTTGTCGCGCCCGGCAGGCAGCCCGGACTGCGGGTGGTCGATCGTCTCGGGGATCTCCTCTTCAGGAAGACCCGCCGCGAAGTAGCGGACAGTCTCGTTGCCGAGACCGTCCCAGTAGGACACCGCGATGCGGTCGGCGTGGTAGCCGTGGTCCTGCTCGCCCATGGGGCCGGAACCGACACGGGTCCCTCGGATCGCATTGCCGCCGGTAGCCATCAGATCACCTCGAACTTCGTGATGAGACCGAGCGCGACGATCGACACGAACCACGCCAGAGCGAGGATCACGGTGAATCGATTGAGATTGCGCTCAGCGAGACCCGACGAGCCCACAGCCGACGTCATTCCGCCACCGAACATGTCCGACAGGCCGCCACCGCGACCCTTGTGGAGGAGGATGAGGAGAGTCAGCAGGACGCTGGTTATGCCCAGCACCACCTGCAGGACGAACTCGAGAATTTCCACGAGGAAGAGCCTTTCGCTGGGGCAGGATTGCCCCGGTAACGGTCAAGTATACGGTGCGGCGGGGCCGGAGCCCCGCCACACTCACACGCCGACGTGCTTCTCGAACCGGATGATCGCGGCGAATTCGTCGACCACGAGGCTCGCGCCTCCGACGAGTGCGCCGTCGACATCGGGCTCACGCATGTAGCTCGCGATGTTCGCCGACTTGACCGATCCGCCGTACAGGATCCGGGTGCGCGCCGCAGCATCGTCACCGAGGACCTTGGCGATCACCGTGCGCAGGGCAGCGCAGACATCCTGCGCCTGCTGCGGCGTCGCTGCCTGGCCGGAGCCGATGGCCCATACCGGCTCGTACGCCACGACGATGTCGGCATCCTTGGAGAGTCCCTGCAGAGCAGCCTCGAGCTGTCCGGCCGGAACCGCGCTCGCGCCGAACTTCTCGAGATCCTCCGCGGTCTCGCCTACGCAGATCACCGGCGAGAGGCCGTGCTTGAGCGCGGCCTTCGTCTTCGCCGCGACGACCTCGTCGGATTCCGCGTGGTACTCGCGGCGCTCCGAGTGGCCGATGATCACGTACTTCGCGTCGAGCTTCGCGAGGAACGCCCCCGACACCTCACCGGTGTATGCACCGGAGTCGTGTGCCGAGATGTCCTGCGCGCCGAGCGCGAACGGGATCTTGTCCGCGTCGATCAGCGTCTGCACGCTGCGGATGTCGGTGAAGGGCGGGAACACCGCGACCTCGACCGAGCCGTCCTCGTGCTTGGCATCCTTGAGCGTCCAGTGCAGCTTCTGCACGAATGCGACCGCCTGCAGGTGGTCGAGATTCATCTTCCAGTTTCCCGCGATCAGCGGGGTACGGGCGTTCAGGCCCATCCGAGCACCTCCAGGCCGGGTAGTTTCTTTCCCTCGAGGAACTCGAGGCTGGCGCCGCCGCCGGTCGAGATGTGACCGAACTGGTCGTCGGTGAAGCCGAGCTGACGCACGGCCGCAGCCGAGTCGCCACCGCCGACGACGCTGAGACCGTCGACCTCGGTGAGCGCCTGCGCGACTGCCTTGGTGCCGCCCGCGAAGGCCGGGAACTCGAACACGCCCATCGGCCCGTTCCAGAACACGGTCTTGGATCCGCGGATGACCTCGGCGAACCGAGCGGCCGTATCCGGACCGATGTCCAGGCCGATGCCCGACGCACCGAAAGCGGTGCTCTCGATGGCGTCGGCGGCCGTGACCTCGTGGTCGGCGTCGGCCGAGAACGAGGATGCGACCACCACGTCGGTCGGGAGCACCAGCTCCACGCCGCGCTTCTCGGCCTCGGCGATGTAGCCGCGGACGGTCTCGAGCTGATCCTCTTCGAGGAGGCTGGATGCCACGGCGTGGCCCTGTGCCTTGAGGAAGGTGAACAGCATCCCGCCGCCGACGAGGATGCGATCCACGCGAGGCAGCAGGTGCGAGATGACGCCGAGCTTGTCGCTCACCTTCGAGCCGCCGAGCACGACCGCGTACGGGCGCTCCGGGTTCTCGGTGAGGCGGTCGAGCACATCGAGCTCCGCTGCGATGAGCAGACCGGCCGCGGACGGCAGCAGCTCGGCGAGGTCGTAGACGCTCGCCTGCTTGCGGTGTACGACACCGAAGCCGTCGGAGACGAGGACGTCGCCGAGCTCTGCGAGCTGAGCCGCGAAGGCGCCACGCTCAGCGTCGTCCTTCGAGGTCTCCCCCGGGTTGAACCGCAGGTTCTCGATGACGACGATGCCGCCATCCTCGAGCGAGGCGACTGCCTCCTGCGCCGACTCGCCTACTGTGTCGCGAGCGAACGCGACCGGCTTGCCGAGCAGCTCGGAAAGTCGCTGGGCGACCGGCGCGAGGCTGTACTGCGGGTCGGGCGCACCGTCGGGTCGTCCGAGGTGCGAGCACACGACGACGCGGGCGCCCGCGTTGATCAGTGCATTGAGGGTCGGCAACGAGGCGCGGACACGGCCATCGTCCGTGATGATCCCATCCCGCAGGGGGACGTTGAGATCACAACGGACGATGACGCGCTTGCCCTCGAGCGAACCCAGTGAATCCAGGGTGCGCAGAGTCATGGGAGATGTCTCAGAGACGCTCTGCCACGTACTCGGTCAGGTCGACGAGGCGGTTGGAGTAGCCCCACTCGTTGTCGTACCAGCTGGAGACCTTGACCAGGTTGCCGCTGACGTTGGTCAGCGTGGCGTCGAAGATCGACGAGTGCGGGTTGTGCACGATGTCGCTCGAGACGATCTGATCTTCGTTGTACTGCAGGAAGCCGGCGAGGCGACCCTCGGCCGCAGCCTTCTTGTACGCCTCGTTGACCTCTTCGACCGTGAGGTTCTCACGGTCGGTGATCAGCGTGAGGTCGACGATCGAGCCGGTGGGAACCGGCACGCGGTACGACGAGCCGCTCAGCTTGCCCTGGAGCTCGGGGAGGACCTCGCCGATCGCCTTGGCGGCACCGGTGGACGCCGGGGTGATGTTGATGGCGGCGGCGCGGGCACGACGCAGGTCGCTGTGCGGGCCGTCCTGCAGGTTCTGGTCTGCGGTGTAGGCGTGAGCCGTCATCATGAAGCCGCGGTCGATGCCGAAGGCGTCGTTGAAGACCTGTGCCAGCGGTGCGAGGCAGTTGGTCGTGCACGAGGCGTTGGAGATGATGTGATCGGTCTCCGGGTTGTACGTGTCCTCGTTCACGCCCATGACGAACGTGCCGTCGACGCCGGTGCCCGGTGCCGAGATGAGGACCTTCTTGGCGCCTGCCTCGATGTGCTTCTTGGCGAGCTCGGCCTTGGTGAAGAAGCCGGTCGACTCGATGACGATGTCGACGCCCAGCTCGCCCCACGGGAGACCGGCGGGGTCGCGCTCTGCGAACGCCTTGATGGCCTTGCCGTTGACCGTGATGCTCTCGTCGTCGTAGCTGATGTCAGCATCGAGGACGCCGCCCACCGAGTCGTACTTCAGAAGGTGGGCAAGGGTCTTGTTGTCGGTGAGGTCGTTGACAGCGACGATCTCGATGTCAGCTCCCTGCGCGAGAGCCGCGCGGAAGTAGTTGCGTCCGATACGGCCGAAGCCGTTGATACCGATCTTGACAGACACTCAGGTCTCCCTGTTTCTCGTGCGCTGTGCGCAGCAATCGTGCGTGCGCGGTGCGCGGGGGTTTTTGGCTGAGATGGCGTCCCGACGAGACCAGGCCCGTCGGGACGCGACCCGATTACGACAGTACCAGCAGGCCGTTCGTCTTCTCGCGGGCGGCCTCGAAGCGCTGGGCGACGTTCTCCCAGTTGGCGATGTTCCATGCGGCCTTGACGTAGTCGGCCTTCACGTTGAGGTAGTCGAGGTAGAAGGCGTGCTCCCACATGTCGAGCTGGAACAGCGGCACGGTGCCCGCTGCCGTGTTCGACTGCTGGTCGAACAGCTGCTGGATGATCAGGCGCTGACCGATCGAATCCCAGCTGAGCACCGACCATCCGGAGCCCTGGATGCCGAGGGCGTTGGCGGTGAAGTGCGCCTGGAACTTCTCGAACGAGCCGAAGAACTCGTCGATGGCGGCCTTGAGCTCGCCCTCGGGCTGTCCGCCGCCGGTCGGCGACAGGTTCGTCCAGAAGATCGAGTGGTTGACGTGACCGCCGAGGTTGAACGCGAGGTCCTTCTCGAGCTTGTTCACGTTGGCGAGGTTGCCGCTGTCACGGGCCTCGGCGAGCTGCTCGAGGGCGGTGTTCGCGCCGGCGACGTAGGTCGCGTGGTGCTTGTCATGGTGCAGCTCCATGATCTTGCCGCTGATGTGCGGCTCGAGGGCTGCGAAGTCGTAGGGAAGGTCGGGGAGCGTGTAAATCGCCATGTCGCTTTCATCCAATCCGCGCCGCGCCGCGGCGCTTGCCGATCCTCTGCGCCGCCGAGGTGCGGCGTAGAGCGGACTTAACTCATCCTAGTGACGACAACGTGTCGACGACCCTGATCCTTCCCCCATATGACGAAGCGAGGCGACCCCTTGACAGGGATCGCCTCGCCGATGTCGATGGACGGCTCAGACGTCGAGTCCGGCGGGCACCGCCGCCTCGGTGCCGGGGATGCCCTCCTGCTGCGCGCGCTTGTCCGCCATGGCCAGAAGGCGACGGATGCGTCCTGCGACGGCATCCTTCGTCATGGGCGGGTCGGCGTGGTGACCCAGTTCGTCGAGGCTCGCGTCGCGGTGTGCGAGGCGGAGCTCTCCGGCGACCTTGAGATGGTCGGGCACATCTTCGGCCAGGATCTCGAGCGCCCGCTCGACCCGGGCGCACGCGGCGACGGCGGCCTGCGCGGAGCGACGCAGATTCGCGTCGTCGAAGTTCACGAGTCGGTTGACACCCGCGCGCACCTCGCGGCGCTGGCGCATCTCCTCCCAGGTGACGGCGGTCTTCTGAGCACCCATCTCACTGAGGATCGTGCGGATCGCCTCCCCCTCGCGGACCACGACGCGGGGCATGCCGCGCACCTCGCGGGCCTTCGCAGCCACGCCCAGACGGTGCGCAGCACCCACGAGAGCCATAGCGGCTTCGGACGATGGGCAGGCGACCTCGAGCATGGCCGATCGGCCTGGTTCGCTGAGGGTTCCTGCAGCGAGGAACGCGCCACGCCAGAGGCCGGCGATCTCGGCGCGAGACCCGGTGGTCAGGCGGTTGGGCAGGCCGCGGACGGGGCGACGACGCTGGTCGAGCAGCCCGGTCTGGCGGGCGAGCGTCTCGCCGGACGCGATGACCCTGACGGCCCAGCGGGCACCGTCGTTCGCGGTGCTGGACTGCACCTGGGCGATCTCGGGCCGAACACCGTAGATCTCGGCGAGGTCGCGGGCGACGCGCTGCGCGAGGATCTCGGCATCCACCTCCGCCTCGACGGCGACCCGCCCGGCGATGGAGTGCAATCCGCCGGCGAACCGGAGGATCGAGGTGACCTCCGCGACACGCACCGTCGGGGGTGCATTACGGATGCTGACCAGCTCAGCCTTGACGTCGGTGGTTAGTGCCACGACACTCCTCTACGCTCACGCGCCGGATCGCGACGCAAACCTCCAGCCTACTCTGACGGAGGCTCCTGCTATTCCCTGCCGAGGTCCCGATGACGCACGTTCACCGCTACGCCGGGCACGGCCGCGACCCGACGAGCCAGCTCTTCCACCATGGCGACCGAGCGGTGCTTGCCGCCGGTGCACCCGATCGCGATCGTCGAGTGGCTCTTGTTCTCGCGCTGATACCCCTCGAGCACCGGGGTGAGAGCTGCGGTGTAGGCATCGAGGAACTCGGTGGCGCCCTCGCGGGACAGCACATAGTCCCTGACGGGCTCATCCTTGCCGGTGAGTCCGCGCAGCTCCTCGTTCCAGAACGGGTTGGGAAGGAAGCGCATATCGGCGACCAGATCGACGTCCGTCGGCAGTCCGTACTTGAAGCCGAAGCTCATCAGCGTCACGCGATGGCGAGCAGCGCCCTCCTCCGAGAACAGATCGGAGACCTGGGTGGCGAGCTGATGGATGTTGAGCGCCGAGGTGTCGATGACGAGATCGGCGGACTCCCTGATCGGAGCGAGTTTGTGACGCTCGATGCGGATGCCGTCGAGAAGCGTGCCGTCTCCCTGGAGCGGTTGCGGTCGGCGCACCGACTCGAACCGCCGGACGAGCACGTCGTCGGAGGCATCGAGGAACAGCACCCGGACGGACCCGCGCGATCGCAGGGCCCGAGCGACTCCGGGGAAGTCGTCGAAGAGATTGCGTCCTCGGACATCGACCACCGCGGCGACCTTGGGCAGCGCGGTGCCGCCCATGTCGGTGAGGTCGAGCAGCGGGCGGAGGATCTGCGGTGGCAGGTTGTCGACGACATACCAGCCGAGATCCTCGAGTGCGTTCGCGACCGTCGTGCGTCCAGCGCCCGACATGCCCGTGACGATGAGGAACTCGCCCTTTTCCCCGTCAGCCATGGTTACTCCTTCTCCCCCGCATGCACCAGCCTAGCGAGTGGAGAGATGCGTATGGATGTTCTGAGCGAGCACGGGGCCGATCCCCTGCACCTCTTCGATCTCTCCTGGCGCCGCGGCCCGGAGTGCGGTGACGGATCCGAAGTGTTTGAGAAGGACCTTGATACGGGATGCACCGAGACCTGGGACCTCGGAGAGCACCGACGAGATGTCGTTCCTGCGTCGCTTGCGCTGGTGAGTGATCGCGAAGCGGTGGGCCTCATCGCGCAGGCGCTGGAGCAGGTAGAGGGACTCGCTCGTGCGCGGCAGGATGACCGGGAAGTCCTCGCCCGGAAGCCAGATCTCCTCGAGTCGCTTCGCGATGCCGCACACCGCGATCTCGGTGTGTCCGGCATCGCGGAGGGCCCGCGCCGCCGCCTCGACCTGCGGCTGACCGCCGTCGACGAGCAGCAGCTGGGGAGGATAGGCGAACCGCGGCTTGCGCTTGACCTCGACGACGACTTCTTCGAGGCCCTCCCCCGTCTCACCGGCGACCGCCACGACCGCTGCAGGCTCGTCGGCCTCCTCCGGGCGATCGAGGTATGCCAGGCGTCGACGGAGCACCTGGTACATCGAGTCGGTGTCGTCGGTCGTCTCGGGGATGTTGAACGATCGGTACTGGTCTTTCCGCGGAAGGCCGTCTTCGAAGACGACCATCGAGGCGACCACGTTCGTGCCACCGAGGTGCGAGATGTCGAAGCATTCGATGCGCAGGGGCGCTTCGGTCAGACCCAACGCATCCTGCAGGTCGGTCAACGCCTGGGTGCGCGCGACGTAGTCACTCGTGCGTCGAGTCTTGTAGCGGATCAGCGCCTGTTGAGCGTTGAGCGTCGCCGTGCGCATCAGATCGGCGCGCTGCCCGCGCTGAGCGACCGCGATCTCGACCTTCTTGCCCCGTCGCTCGCGGAGCCACACCTCGAGTTCGGCCGCGTCGTCGGGAAGCGACGGCACGAGGATTCGCCGAGGCACGTCCTGCGCATCTCCGTAGGCGCGCTGCAGAACCTGGTCGACGAGCTCGGCGCCGGAGATGTCGATCTCCTTCTCGATCGTCATCGCGCGGACACCGCGCACGCGTCCACCGCGGATCACGAAGTGCTGCACGGCGGCGGCGAGCTCGTCTTCCGCGATGCCGAACAGGTCCGCGTCCTCGTCGGTCGCCAGCACCAGCGCGCTCTTGCCGAGCACGGCCTCGATCGCCGAGAGCTTGTCGCGGTACTTGGCCGCGGCCTCGTAGTCCATCGCCGCTGAAGCTGCGAGCATCCTGGTGGTCAGCTCGCGCGTGAACCGCTCGTCACCACCGGCCATGAAGGCGACGAAGTCGTCGACCATCGCGCGGTGCTCGTCGATCGTGACGGTCATCGAGCACGGCCCGCCGCACTTGCCGATCTGCCCGGGGAAGCACGGTCGCCCCGTCTGCATGGCCCGCTTGTAGCTCGAGTCGCTGCAGGTGCGGATGGGGAACGCCTTGACCATCAGATCGATCGTCTCGTGCACCGCCCAGACCTTGGGATAGGGGCCGAAGTACCGCGCACCGGGGATCTTGCGGTTCCGGGTGACAATCACCCGAGGAGCCTCGTCTCCGAGGGTGACCGCCATGAACGGGTACGACTTGTCGTCTTTGTACCGCACGTTGAAGGGCGGATCGAACTCCTTGATCCACATGTACTCCAGCTGCAGCGAGTCGACATCGGTCGACACGACCGTCCACTCGACCGACGACGCCGTGGTCACCATCCGCCGGGTGCGCTCGTGCAGCGTTCGCAGGGGCGCGAAGTAGTTCGACAGGCGCTGACGCAGGTTCTTGGCTTTGCCGACATAGAGCACGCGGCCGTCGGCGTCGCGGAACCGGTACACGCCGGGGTTGGTCGGAATCTCACCGGCCCTCGGCTTGTACGGCAGCACGTCGGCCATCAGCTGGCCTTCTTCGCGGCGCGCCCCTCACCCAGGATCTCGGCGAGGAACTGACCTGTGTGGCTGTCCTCGACCCGGGCGATCTGCTCGGGAGTGCCGGTCGCCAGAATCTCACCGCCACCGGAACCGCCCTCCGGTCCGAGATCGATGACCCAGTCCGCGGACTTGATCACATCGAGGTTGTGCTCGATGACGATCACCGTGTTGCCCTTGTCGACGAGGCCGTTCAGCACCTCGAGGAGCTTGCGCACATCTTCGAAGTGCAGACCGGTCGTCGGCTCGTCGAGCACGTAGATGCTGCGGCCGTTGCTGCGACGCTGGAGCTCGGTGGCGAGCTTGACGCGCTGCGCCTCGCCGCCGGAGAGGGTCGTCGCGGACTGTCCGAGACGCACGTACCCCAGACCCACGTCGACGAGGGTCTTCATGTAGCGGTGGATGGCCTGGATCGGCTCGAAGAACTCCGCGGCCTCCGCGATCGGCATCTCGAGCACCTCGGCGATGTTCTTGCCCTTGTAGTGCACCGAGAGGGTGTCGCGGTTGTAGCGCTTTCCGTGGCACACCTCGCAGTCGACGTACACGTCGGGGAGGAAGTTCATCTCGATCTTGATCGTGCCGTCACCCGAGCACGCCTCGCAGCGGCCGCCCTTGACGTTGAAGCTGAAGCGCCCCGGCTGGTAGCCGCGGACCTTCGCCTCGGGCGTCTCGCTGAACAGCGAGCGGATGCGGTCGAACACACCGGTGTAGGTCGCCGGGTTGGAGCGCGGGGTGCGTCCGATCGGCGCCTGGTCGACGTGAACGACCTTGTCGAGGTTGTCGAGCCCCGAGACCCTGGTGTGCTTTCCGGGCACGGTGCGTGCACCGTTGAGTCGTGACGCGAGCACCTGGTAGAGGATGTCGTTGACCAACGAGGACTTGCCCGATCCTGACACTCCCGTCACAGCCGTCAGGACGCCGAGCGGGAAGTTGACGCTCACGTTCTTGAGGTTGTTCTCGCGGGCGCCGACGACGCTCAGCATGCGCTTCTTGTCAAGCTTGCGACGCTTCGAGGGGGTGGGGATCTCGCGACGACCGGACAGGTACTGTCCCGTCATCGAATTCGGCTCGTTCAGGAGTGCCGAGTACGAGCCGGAGTGCACGACCTCGCCACCGTTCACACCCGCTCCCGGCCCGATGTCGACGACCCAGTCGGCCGATTCGATGGTCTCTTCGTCGTGCTCGACGACGATGAGAGTGTTGCCGAGGTCACGGAGCTTGAGCAGAGTGTCGATCAGGCGCCGGTTGTCGCGCTGGTGGAGGCCGATCGAGGGCTCGTCGAGAACGTAGAGCACGCCGGTGAGCCCGGATCCGATCTGGGTGGCCAGTCGGATGCGCTGCGCCTCGCCACCCGAGAGCGAACCGGCCGAGCGGCTGAGGTTGAGGTAGGACAAGCCGACCTGCAGCAGGAAGTCGAGTCGCAGGCGGATCTCGCGCAGCACCTGCGCCGCGATCTTGGCCTCACGATCGGTGAGCGTCAGAGTCTCCATGAAGGAACGGGCATCGGCGAGGCTGAGGTGCGAGACCTCGGCGATCGAGTGGCCGTGCACCTGCACCGCGAGCACCTCGGGCTTGAGCCTGTTGCCGTCGCACACCGGGCACGGCACCTCGCGGAGATACTCGCCCCAGCGCGAGCGCTGCGTGTCGGACTCGGCCTGGGCGTACTGCCGCTCGATGTAGGGGACGACGCCCTCGAAGCCGGAGGCGTAGCGCATCTCGCGCCCGTACCGGTTCTTGAACTTGACGGTGACCTTGTAGTTGTCACCGCGGAGGATCGCGTCCTGCACGTCGACCCTGAGGTCCTGCCATGGAGTGTCGAGCGAGAACTTGAGGTCGTCGGCCAGCCCCTCCAGCAGTCGCTCGTAGTACTGGAAGAGGCCCTTGCCCTGGGTGGTCCACGGGACGATCGCACCCTCGCGGATGGAGAGCTCTTCGTCGCCGAGCATCAGGTCGATGTCGACCGACATGCGCGTGCCGAGTCCCGAGCAGGCCGGGCAGGCGCCGAACGGCGCGTTGAACGAGAAGGTGCGCGGCTCGATCTCGGTGAGAGAGAGCGCGTGACCGTTCGGGCATGCGAGCTTCTCGGAGAACGACTGCCAGGCGTCGTCGCCCTCTTCGTCGACGAAGTTCACCTGCACCACGCCGCCGGCCAGCCCCAGTGCGGTCTCGACCGAATCGGTGACGCGACCGAGTATGTCGTCAGCCGCCACGAGACGGTCGACGACGACTGCGATGTCGTGCTTGTAGCTCTTCTTGAGCGTGGGCGGCTCCGCGAGCTGGATCAGATCGCCGTCGACGATCGCGCGCGAATATCCCTTGGCCCCGAGCTCACGGAAGAGGTCGACGAACTCGCCCTTCTTCTGCGAGACGATGGGCGCGACGATCTGGTAGCGGGTGCGCTCAGGCAGCTCCATGAGCTGGTCGGCGATCTGCTGAACGGTCTGGCGCTGGATGCGCTCACCGCACTCCGGGCAATGCGGGATGCCGATGCGGGCCCAGAGCAGGCGCATGTAGTCGTAGATCTCGGTGATCGTGCCGACCGTCGACCGCGGGTTGCGGTTGGTCGACTTCTGGTCGATCGACACCGCAGGGCTCAGTCCCTCGATGAAGTCGACGTCCGGTCGGTCGACCTGGCCGAGGAACTGACGCGCGTAGGCGCTCAGCGACTCGACATAGCGACGCTGCCCTTCCGCGAAGATCGTGTCGAACGCGAGACTGGACTTTCCCGATCCGGACAGGCCGGTGAACACGACGAGAGAGTCGCGTGGGATGTCGATGTCGACATTCTTGAGATTGTGGACGCGGGCACCGCGAACACTGAGTTTTCCTGGGGTTGCAACCGGGACGATAGGCACTGATCAAGTCTACGAGGGGCCACGGACATTGGCTCCGTGAGGGCTCACAGGAAGGCGCTCACACTCGCCGCCGCACGTCTGACTGGCGCTGATTCGCCTTCACGAGCAGCAGCACCGCGATCGCGACGACCGCGCCTCCGCCGGCGACGACCGCCCACGGCGCGGTGCCCTCGGCTCCGCCGATGCCGAGCATGACGGCGACCGTCAGCGGCTGGGCGATCGCCTGCACCAGGACGAGACGGATGGCGGTCGGGCGCAGCGCGGCGAGCACGACCCGTGAGCCGCGAGGGATCACGAGTGTCAGCGACGTCAAGACGTGGACCGCGTGCACGACGAGCACCGCGAGCATCGCCCGACCGAGTTCCGGCTCGGACAAGAGCATCCCGATCACGATGCACGCGGCCCCGCCCCACGCGGCGAACGTCTGCGGGAACACCGCGGCGGTCACCGCAAGGATGACGGCGGCCCACTGCCACCCGACGAGGGGATTGAGCACGAACGCCCCGACCGCGACGACGGCGATCAACACGACCCGCACCACGATCCAGGAGACGGCGGGCGCGGTCTGCAACGTGTCGTTCCGCGCTCTCATCGCCTGGCCCTCGCGATCTCGCGCAGCGCGGAGGACGGATCGTCCGCCCATGTCACCACGTCGACGCCCGCACCGTGCAGGTCGGCGAACACGTTCTCCCGCTCCGCGAGCACCGTCCGCAGGCCGATGAGCTGAGGACGAGTGAGGCGGGAGCGATCGAGCCGCGGCAGCACGTCGATCGCGACGACGCGGTGACCGCTCGCCCGCCACATCAGCGCGGTCTGGGCGGCAGCCCCCTGGAAGAACGTGGACAGGACGAGGACGACCGAGCCGTGCGGGACATGCGGGGTCCTGCGGAAGGCCGCGTCGTCGCGAGCCTGCCCCGTCGCCGCGATCGCCGCTTCGAGGCGTGCGAGATGACGAGAGCCTCCGCCGCTGCGCACCGAACGCCCGCCATGCATGAGGACGTGCAGGGCGACGCGGTCGCCGGCATCGATAGCGGCTCCGGCGAGCCCCCGAGCGGCCTCACGGGCGTTGTCGAGCGACGTCACTCCGCTGCGCTCGAAGTCCCCGCTCCCCCACGACGACACGACCGCGCCGAGGTCTTCCGAGGTGTCCATCGCGATCACCACGGACGCATCGCTGAGCGTGTGGGTGCGCCGCACCAGCAGATCACCCGGCCTCCGCGCCATCCGCGCTGTCGCGCGCCAGTCGACGCGACGCAGCTCATCTCCGGGCGCGAACGCATGGATTTCCCGGAAGTCACCGCCCCGCCCCGGGCGCCGACCCTCGTGCGAGCCGTGCAGACCGGTCAGGCGTCTCGGCAGCGGCAGCATCCCGACCGTTCGCGGTGACGGAGCGACCTGGCGTCTGCTCCGGACGATCTCGGACGGCGCCGCGAGCACGGCACCGTCGAGCGCCAGACCGCGCGTCGAGACCTGCACAGGAAGCGCAGGGCCCGAGTGGAGGACGCGGCTCCGTGCGAGAACCGTGGCGCCGGCGCCGGGAACGATCGCGCGTCGAGTCCTGCGCTCGGACTGCACGACGACCAGCTCGACCATCTCGGCGTCGCTCTCGACCGAGATCGCGGTGAGCAGCTCGCCATCGGCGCTGGGACGCGAAGCGACGCTCGGCACGACCCCGACACCCGAGGTTCCTCGCCCGAGGGCGAGAGCACTCCACAGGGCCACGGGAAGACCCATGGCGACGACGTCAGGACGCGAGAACAGCAGGCCGATGACGGCGAGGACGATCGAGCCGGCGATGGCGACGACCAACGCGGGACTCCAGCGACCGTGCATCGATGGTCTCGTCACACGCGCTCTTTCACGGTCGGAGGAACGGGCACCTGACCCACCACCGCTCGCACGACGTCGGCGGCTGAGGCGCCCTGCGCCCAGGCCTGCGGTGTCAAGGTGAGGCGGTGGGCGAGCACGGGCACGGCGATCCGCTTGATGTCGTCCGGCCGCACGAAGTCCCGACCGTCCAGCGCGGCCAGGGCGCGACCCAGCAGCAGCAGCCCGAGCGAGCCGCGCGGGGAGGCCCCGACTTCGACATTCTGCGCCGTCCGTGTCGCGCGTGCGATCTCGACGCAGTAGCGCGCGATGTCCTCGTCGACATGGATGGCCTCGACCACGGCCTGGAGCTCGACCAGACGTTCCGCGTCGATGACGGCCGCGACGTGCGTGGCCTCCTGCCGTCGGCTGACGCGGTTCTGCAGGATCTGCGCCTCACCTGACACATCGGGATACCCCACCGAGAGCCTGACCATGAACCGGTCGAGCTGCGCCTCGGGGAGGGCGTAGGTGCCCTCGTACTCGATGGGGTTCGACGTGGCGATCACGTGGAAGGGCGCGGGCAGCGGGAAGCTGTTGCCTTCTACCGTGACCTGCCGCTCGGCCATCGCCTCGAGCATCGCCGACTGCGTCTTCGGCGTCGTGCGGTTGATCTCGTCCGCCAGGAGGAGGCCGGTGAAGATCGGCCCCGGCCGGAAGACGAAGTCCGATGAGTCGGGCGCGTACACGTACGACCCGGTGACATCGCCCGGGAGCATGTCCGGGGTGCATTGGAGCCGACGGAACGAGAGCCCCAGCGCCGAGGCGAGGCTGCGGGCCGCAAGGGTCTTGCCGAGCCCTGGCACGTCTTCGAAGAGCACGTGCCCCCCGGCCAGGATCGAGGCGAGCGCGATCTCGAGCGGGTCATCCATCCCGACGACGACGGTGCGCACGGCGGCGAGGATTCGAGCGCCGGCCTCGGCGATCTCGGTGGACGTTGTCATGTCATCTCCTGTGTCTCGGGAGCAGCGACGCGCGGCCGGTGGATGAGGGCGGTGTGCCGGGCGTCGCCGTCGTAGTCTCTGCGGAGTGCGCCGGGTTGAGAGCGTCGATCACGTCGAGCGCTCGCTCGATGTCGACGATGGTGGTGCCAGGGCCCTCCAGCCGAGCCCACAGGTCGGGGCCGATCAGCGCGACGATCTCCGACCGTTTCGCGGGGTCTGACGGGTCTGCTCCGCGTCGCTGGAGGCGTTTGCGGAGAGTTTCCCGCACGCGGCGCGTGATCTGCGTGCCGGCGAGCCCCGTGTGCGTGTTAAGCGCCCACGCCATGCGGGAGATCTCCGTCGGCCGTCGATCGGGCTCCACGGGTATGTGCGGGGCGTCGACGCCGGGTTCGAGTGGCACCACGAGCTGCGCGAGAAGCGCGAGCGCGACCACGACAAGACTCCACCCGATCACGAAAGGCCAGGTGAACCCGAAACCGGTGAGCACCAGCGCGGCGATCACTCCGGCAGCCGAGGCAGTGACGGTGCGCCCCCACCTCATCGCCATACCTCTTCGATCCGGCGGAGCGCAGCGCGTGCGGCGTGCCTCTCCGACTCGCTGGCTTCGTGGGCGCCGAAGCGCACCCGCTCGAACAGGTTCAGCAGCTCCGAGGCGTCGTCCTCGATGCCGGAGCGCCGCGTGATGATCCTGAGTGCGAACTCCCCCGGCGTCTCGCTCGGAGCGCGTGTGACCCCCGCATCCGCCGCGCTCTCCTCGAGTCCGACCCACGCGGCGATGACGGCGTCTGTGGGCAGCGCGCGTTCGTCGATGGCCTGCAGCGCCCCGGCGATGCCGCGCCGGATGGCTTCGACCACCACCTCCGGTTCGGGAACCGCAGCCACCTCGGCGACCTCGGCAGCGACCTCGACCCCGTCGCGCCGCTCCGTGGGCCTGTTGCGCCAGGCCCGCAGCAGCGCTCGAACGACGATCACGAGGAGCGCGATGACACCCGCGACCACGAGGAGCATGAGGATCACTGCGAGCACCTGCACCACCGCGGCACTCGTGGGGTCGATCTCGACCTCTTCCGGAAGCCCCGTCGCGCCGGGCGCAGTCGTGGGAACCGGCGGCTCTGACGGGGGCGGCACCGGCTCCGACGGACGGAATGTCGGTGGACCCTGGATCGCGGCGGCGATCATCACGATGAGGAAGAGTGCGGCGACGGCGCTCACGAGTCCGAGCCGACGAACACCCCGACGCGCATCGGTCGTCGGGCGGTCACTCGGCATGCCCACACCCTATGACGCGGTCACTCCGGGGTCGGGCGGCGACCCGCGAAAGCCGACAACCCGTCGCGCAGGGTCGCGATCTGCTCGAGATCCATACCCACCGCCGCCATGACCTGACGAGGAACATCGAGCGCGCGCTCGCGGAGCGCCCGACCGGCATCCGTGAGGGTGATGTCGAGGCGGCGCTCGTCTTCCGAGCTGCGCTGCCGGGCGACCAGGCCGTCGGCCTCGAGGCGCTTGACCAGCGGCGACGCGGTGGCCGGCTCGAGAGCGAGATCAGCGGCGAGATCATTGAGCTGGCGCGGAGCGCGCTCCCAGAGCGCGAGCATCACGAGGTACTGCGGATGCGTGAGCCCGAGCGGTTCCAGGATCGGTCGGTAGATCGCGACGACGTTGCGCGCGGCGGTCACCAGGGCGAAGCAGAGCTGGTTGTCCAGCTTGAGCAGATCATCCGTAGCGGTCACGGCTCGACTATACAACGGCACTAATAGTTAGTACACTAAGCAACATGGCACGCTCCAGTGATCGCCCTCCTCTTCGCTCGCGCATCCGCGAGGCAGGTGGCCTCTACTCCTGGATCAACTCGAATCTGATCCGGTTGGCCGGCCCCGCGTCGGTCGGCCCCTACGAGAAGACGCCTCCCCCGAGCGCTGCCGAGAGAGCAGAACGGGCCTGCCCGCTCTGCGGGGCCCCGATGAGCGACCACGAGATCGATCGCTCAGGCCCGAAGACGCTCGTCCACTGCCCCTGATAATCGAGCGGTCAATCGTCGCGGGCTGCGTCTTCGCGCGCGACGTCGAGCCAGAACGCCAGATCGTCATCGCCGACCAGCGCTCCTGGCGACACGTCGAGCCATCCGGTTCCCATCGTCCGGGGTCCCATGACCGCCGTCTCGACGCCGGGTCTGGTGATCAGCGCCGCGCCGTGCTCTTCATCCACTCGGACGAGGAGCACCCCACCGCTGCGGGCTCCGACCAGGATGTGTCCGTCGAGAAGGAAGGCGCGGGTGCCGAACATCCGCTTCTCCTCGACCTCTCCGTCGAGGGTCAGCAGCGCGCGCACGCGGTCGGCGAGCTCTTCTCCTGACGCATCCATCGTCGTCGCCTCCTGGGACTCAGGCGTGCCCGGCCTTCTCCATGGCGCGCAGCTCCTTCTTCATGTCCTGCACCTCGTCGCGCAGTCGCCCGGCGAGCTCGAACTTGAGTTCGGCCGCGGCCGCGAGCATCTGGTCGGACAGGTCCTGGATGACGGCTTCGAGCTGCTGAGCGCCCTCGGCCGCGATCCCCGTGCGACGGAGATTCGGTGTCGGCGACTTGCCCTTGCCGGTCGCACGCCCGCGCCCTGACATCATCTCGGCGGTGTCCGCGCCCTCTCGAGCGAGCACCTCGGTGATATCGGCGATCCGCTTGCGCAGCGGCTGGGGGTCGATGCCGTGCTCGAGGTTGTAGGCCACCTGCTTCTCGCGACGACGGTCTGTCTCCTCGATGGCCTTGGCCATCGAATCGGTGATCTTGTCGGCATACATGTGGACTTCACCCGACACGTTTCGCGCCGCGCGGCCGATCGTCTGGATCAGCGACGTGCCGGAGCGCAGGAAGCCCTCTTTGTCGGCATCGAGGATCGCGACCAGCGACACCTCGGGCAGGTCGAGACCTTCGCGGAGCAGGTTGATGCCGACGAGCACGTCGTAGACGCCGGCCCGCAGCTCGCTGAGCAGCTCGACACGACGGAGCGTGTCGACATCGGAATGGAGGTAGCGCACCCGCACGCCGTGCTCTCCGAGGAAGTCGGTGAGCTCTTCGGACATCTTCTTGGTGAGCGTCGTGACGAGTACGCGCTCGTCACGCCCCACGCGAACCCGGATCTCCTCGAGGAGATCGTCGATCTGGCCCTTCGACGGCTTCACGATGATGTGCGGATCGACGAGGCCGGTCGGGCGGATGATCTGCTCGACCACGCCGTCGGCGATGCCCATCTCGTACTTGCCGGGGGTCGCCGACAGGTACACCGTCTGACCGATGCGGTTCTTGAACTCGTCCCAACGCAGCGGGCGGTTGTCCATCGCGCTCGGCAGACGGAATCCATGCTCCACGAGGGTGCGCTTGCGCGACGCATCGCCTTCGTACATGGCACCGATCTGCGGCACCGTGACGTGCGACTCGTCGATCACGAGCATGAAATCGTCGGGGAAGAAGTCGAGCAGCGTGTGCGGCGGCTCGCCGGGCTGACGTCCGTCCATGTGCCGGGAGTAGTTCTCGATCCCCGAGCAGAAGCCCAGCTGCTGCAGCATCTCGAGGTCGAACGTGGTGCGCATCCGCAGACGCTGTGCCTCGAGCAGCTTGCCCTGACGCTCGAACTCCTTGAGCCGCTCTTCGAGCTCGTGCTCGATGGTGCCGATGGAGCGCTGGACCACGTCGGTTCCCGCCACATAATGCGAAGCGGGGAAGATCGGGACCGCATCGAGCTTCTCGATGATCTCGCCGGTGAGCGGATGCAGGGAGTACAGCGCCTCGATCTCGTCGCCGAACAGCTCGATGCGGATCGCGTGCTCCTCGTACACCGGGATGATCTCGATCGTGTCGCCGCGCACGCGGAAGTTACCCCGCGAGAAGTCGACGTCATTGCGGTTGTACTGCATCGCGATGAACTGCCGGATGAGCGCATCCCTGTCGTACCGCTCACCCACCTGGAGGGCGACCATGGCGCGAAGGTACTCTTCAGGCGCACCGAGGCCGTAGATGCAGGAGACGGTGGAGACGACGATCACGTCGCGGCGGCTGAGCAGCGAGTTCGTGGTCGAGTGACGGAGACGCTCGACCTCGGAGTTGATCGACGAGTCCTTCTCGATGAAGGTATCGGTCTGCGGGACATACGCCTCGGGCTGGTAGTAGTCGTAATAGGAGACGAAGTACTCGACCGCGTTGTTCGGCATCAGCTCGCGGAACTCGTTGGCGAGCTGGGCGGCGAGCGTCTTGTTGTGGGCGAGCACGAGCGTCGGGCGCTGCACCTGCTCTACAAGCCACGCGGTGGTGGCCGACTTGCCGGTACCCGTCGCGCCGAGAAGCACGATGTCTGTCTCGCCGGCATTGATGCGCGATGCGAGTTCGGCGATGGCCTTCGGCTGGTCGCCGGCAGGCTCGTACTCGCTGATGACCTCGAAGGGACGGACACTGCGCGTGGGTTGCATACCTCCAGCGTATGCCGGGCCACCGACACCGGGGTCGCGCGTCCGTCAGCAGCGAACGGAGAGCTCTTCAGTCCGCCTCCGGCGCCCAGACGTAGGGAGTGGTGGTCGACACTTTGATCAGCCCTGCGCGCTCGAGTATCGGCCGGGAGAACTCCGTCGAGTCGGACTGGAGGTACCGCTTGCCGCGAGCGAGAGCGGAGCGTGCGCGTCGCGCGGTGAGTGCGCGGTAGATCCCCCGGCCGCGCCATGACGCGATCGTCGCACCGCCCCAGAGCCCCGCGAAGTCCGTCGCCGCCACGGGTTCGAGGCGGCCTGCGCTGATCACCGCCCCGTCCGCGACGGCGATCCACAGCTCCACCGTGTCATCCGAGCGGATGCGCCGCAGAGTCGTCTCCGCCCGTGCACGCCAGTGCGGATCCTCGAAGACGGTGCCCTGCATCTCCTCCATGGCCAGCACCTCCACCTCGGTGCGGGCGCGGCGCAGCTCCACTCCGTCGGGAGCCGCGACCTCCTCGGCGAGCAGCCCCGCCTCGCCGATCATGATCGACTCGGTGTCCTCCGGCACGAACCCTCGCGCGATGAGCGCATCGTGCAGACCAGGAGCGTGGTCGTGGCCGCGCGTCTTCCACTCCACGCTCGTGATTCCGGCGATGCCGCGGAAGTGCTCCAGCGCGGCGTCGACGAGCTCGGCCGTCCGCGCGGCATCCGCACCGTCCAGGTCCGCGTACGACACGAACCCGCGACCGCCCGGGAACACTGCGAGACGGAGGGGCCCCATCGGGGCCACGGCCAGTGCGTGAGCGGTCTCGGCATCGGTTCGGAGCTGTGCGTCGTAGGCCGCGAGGAGATTCAGGCTCATGCGCCCATCCTCCCAGGAAGCCGCTGCCCTGCGACTCTCGCGGCGCCGCACTCGCTCACGAGGAACCGGCGGCTGGCGATCCGCGCAGCTTCGCGACCGCCGAGGACGCCGCGAGGGCGCACATCGCGAGGACCGCGACGATGAACCACACCCAGTCCGCCTGGCCGAACACGATGCCGAGCGCCCAGCCGAACAGGCTCGATCCTGCGTAGTAGCCGAAGTAGTAGAGCGAGGATGCCTGTGCTCTGCTGGCGGGTCCCGCAGCCGCCGGCGCCCACCCCGATGCCACCGCGTGCGCCCCGAAGAAGCCTCCCGTGAAAAGGAGCAGCCCGAGCAGCACGATCGGAGTGGCATGCGCCAGCATCGCGGCCGCCCCCGTGGCCATCACGGCGATCGCGCCCAACAGCACGGGGTATCGCCCGAAACGGGAAGCCAGAGAGCCGGCCCAGGGCGACGAGACGGTGCCGGCGAGGTAGGCGAGGAAGAGCAGCGTCACCACCCAGGCCGGCAGCGCGAAGGGCGGTTCGGCGAGGTGGAATCCGAGGTAGTTGTAGACGGCCACGAACGCCCCCATGAGCAGGAAGCCCTGGGCGTACAGTGCGAGCTGACGCCCCGAGCGCAGCGGCGCCAGCAGGCGCGTGAGCATTCTCGGTCCGGCGTCGTCACGGAACCTTCCGGGGACGAAGCCCTGCGCCTTCGGTGTCAGCCACAGGAACAGCACTGCCGCCAGCGCGCACAGCCCCGCGACCGTCCACATGCCCTCCCGCCACCCCGCCTGCTCGCCGACGATGCCGGACACTACCCGGCCGACGAGCCCACCCACCGTCGTCCCCGCGATGTAGCTTCCTGCTGCGGCGGCCGCATTTCGCGGACTGACCTCTTCACTCAGGTACGCGAGCGCGACCGCAGGCACAGCCCCGAGCGCGACGCCTTCGAGCAGGCGCAGCGTCAGGAGCATCTCCATCCCCGCGCTGAGTGGGGCGAGGATGCCCAGCACGGTCGCCGTGAGCACGCCGATCGCCATCGCCTGCACCCGCCCGATGCGGTCCGCCACCATCGACCATGGGATGACGGCGGCCGCCAGCCCGAGCGTCGCCGCCGACACGCTGAGCGCGGCGCTCGCCGGCGAGATCCCGAGAGCTGTGGACAGCTGCGGCAACACGGCCTGGGGTGAATAGAGCTGCGCGAAGGTCGCGATACCCGCGAAGAACAGACCGACGATCAGGCGTCGGTAGACGGGCGATCCCGGGGTGTGACCGGTGAAGGTCACGACGTGCTGATCCGCTCCCAGAGATCATCCGTCTGAGCGAGGGTCTGCTCCAGCGATCCGGACGTGTCGATGACCACGTCGGCGATCGCCAGGCGGCGCTCATCGGAGACCTGCGCGTCGATCCGCTCCTGCGCGGCCTGCTCCGCCATCCCGCGGATCTCCACGAGCCGACGCCTGCGCTCCTCCACGGGCGCGTGTGCGACGACGATCAGATCCCATGGATCGTCGACCCGCGCCTCGACCAGAAGCGGCACGTCGTACACGACGACCGTCGCAGGATCGGCGGACATCGCCTCGTCGAACCGGCGCTGCGACTCGGCGCGGACCGCAGGGTGCACGATCGCGTTCAGCTGCGCCAGCTGCCCGGCATCTCCGAAGACCTGCGCACCGAGGGCGGCACGATCGAGCGAGCCGTCGGCGGCGATGACCTCTGCACCGAACGTCTCGGCGATGGCGACGAGAACCGGAGTCCCTGGTGCCTGCACGTCGCGGACGATCTGATCGGCGTCGACGATGACTGCTCCCCTCTCCGCCAATCGTCGTGCGATGGTCGACTTCCCGGAGGCGATGCCGCCGGTGAGCGCGATGAGAGCCATGCGGCCAGTCTAGGCTTCGAACCCGGCCGTGCTCAGCGTCCGAGGAGCTGACGCCGGGAGCTGATGACACCCGTGTCGAACCCGGCGAGGTGCAGTCCGCCGTGGAACCGCGCGTGCTCGATCTTGATGCAGCGATCCATCACCACGGCGAGCCCTGCGTCCTCGGCGAGGGCGGCCGCATCCTCGTTCCATGACCCCAACTGCAGCCACAGCGTCTGCGCTCCGGCATCGATCGCCTCCTGCGCGACGCCGGGAAGATCCTCGTGCCGACGGAACACGTCGACGATGTCGGGGACGACGGGGAGGTCGGCGAGCGACGCATAGACGGGCTGTCCGAGGATGGACGACTCACGCGGATTGACGAGGTAGACGTCGTACGCGGTGCTCGAGAGCAGATAGGTCGCGACGAAGTACGACGCGCGGGCCGGGTTGTTCGATGCGCCGACGATCGCGACGGACTTCGCGCGTCGGAGGATGCCGAAACGCTGTTGCTGGCTCGGCCCTTCCCACGTGCGCTCAGGGTGCAGCGGGGCGGCTCCGGGAAGCGCGCATGCTGCAGCATCCTGAGGTGTGGGGAGAGCGCAGGCGTCTGCCCCCGTGATGTTGGCGTCGCTCATCTGTTCGCTCCCGTCGCGGTGCTGAGAGCCTGGTCGAGGTCCCAGATGATGTCGTCGGCGTCCTCGAGGCCCACCGAGATCCGGATGAGGTCGGGGCGCACTCCGGCCGCCACGAGCTGCGATTCCGTGAGCTGTCGATGGGTGGTGGATGCCGGGTGGATGACGAGCGTGCGCGCGTCACCGATGTTCGCGAGGTGCGATGCCAGCTGGAGGTTCTCGATCAGCGTCTCCCCCGCCGCGCGACCGTCTTCGGCCTTGACCCCGAAGGCGAACACCGACCCCGGCCCGAGCGGCAGGTACTTCGCGGCGCGCTCATGATGCGGATGCCCCTCGAGCCCCGCCCAGGTCACGTATTCCACGCGGGGGTCAGATGCCAGCCAGTCCGCGACGATGCGCGCGTTGACGAGATGTGCGTCGATGCGCTGCGGAAGCGTCTCGACCCCCTGCAAGAGGTTGAAGGCGGACTGCGGGCTCAGCGCCGGTCCGATGTCGCGCAGCTGCTCGGTGCGGAGCTTGGTGAGGAACCCGTACTCGCCGAAGTTGTCCCACCACTTGATCCCGCCGTACGACTCGACGGGCTCCGTCATCTGCGGGAAGCGCCCGTTGCCCCAGTCGAACGTGCCCTTCTCGATCACGACGCCCCCGAGCGTCGTGCCGTGCCCGCCGAGGAACTTCGTGACCGAATGGATGACGATGTCGGCGCCGTGCTCGAGCGGCCGTGCGAGGTACGGAGTGGCGAGGGTCGCGTCGACGACGAGCGGCACACCGGCGGCATGCGCGACCTCCGCGAGGCCTTCGATGTCGGCGATCTCACCGGACGGGTTGCCGATCATCTCGACGTAGACGACCTTGGTCTCGGGCCGGATCGCCGCCGCGTAATCGGCAGGGTCCGTGGAGGCGACGAACGTGGTCTCGACGCCGAATCGACGCAGTGTCACATCCAGCTGGGTCACGGTACCGCCGTACAGCTGCGCCGAGGCGACCACGTGGTCACCGGCGCCGACGAGCGCGGCGAACGTGATGAACTCGGCGCTCATGCCGGATGCGGTCGCGACAGCGCCGATCCCGCCCTCGAGCGATGCCAGCCGTTCCTCGAGCGCGGCGACGGTGGGGTTGCCGATGCGGGAGTAGATGTTGCCGTACTTCTGCAGCGCGAAGAGGTTGCCGGCATCCGTCGCATCCTCGAACACGAAGGACGTCGTCTGGTAGATCGGCACGGCGCGGGCACCCGTCGCGGCATCCGGTGTGCCTCCGGCGTGGAGAGCCCTCGTACGAAACCCGAAGCGGTGTTCTTCCGTCATTGTGTCCTCAGTTCAGCGGTCTCGAGCACGGCGGCGATGTCGTCGACGGCCCACGGGTTCTGCAGAGATGTCGTGTCGCCGAGCGGCGCGGGTGCGCGACCTGCGCGCCGGTCCTGTTCGGCCTCCCAGAGCTGCGCGAGCAGTCGTCGCATGATCTTGCCGGATCGAGTCTTGGGCAGGTCGGGGACCACGACGATGTGCTTCGGCTTGGCGACGGGTCCGATCGCCGTGGCGACCTGTCCTCGCAGCTGCGAGGTCGAGACCTCTGCGCGTCCTGACGCGGTGACGAATGCGACGACGGCCTGCCCGGTGACCGGGTCGGCGACGCCTGCGGTGCCTGCCTCCCCCACCGTGTCGTGCGCCACGAGCGCCGATTCGATCTCGATCGTGGAGAGCCTGTGGCCCGACACGTTCACGACGTCGTCGAGGCGGCCGAGGATCCAGATGTAACCGTCGGCATCGCGTGTGGCCCCGTCACCGGCGACGTAGTATCCGCCGTGCTCGCCGTGTCCGGCGTAGGCCGACCAGTACGCGTCACGGTATCGCTGGGAGTTCCCCCACACGGTCCGCGCCATCCCCGGCCACGGACGCCGCACCACGAGCGTTCCGGATCTTCCTGGCGCGACCTCATCGCCGTTCGCATCGACCACGGTCGCGTCGATGCCGGGCAGCGGCACGGATGCGGAGCCCGGCTTGAGCGTCGTCACACCGGGAAGCGGCGCGATCATCGCCGCCCCGGTCTCGGACTGCCACCAGGTGTCGACCACCGGGAGCTCGTCGCGCCCGAAGTTGCGGCGGAACCAGATCCACGCCTCGGGGTTGATCGCCTCGCCGACGGTGCCGAGCAGACGCAGCGTCGACAGGTCGTGCCCCTCCGGCAGCTCTGCGCCGAACCAGGTCATGAAGGTGCGGATCAGGGTCGGCGCGGTGTAGTACACCGTCACGCCGTAGCGCTCGATGATCTCGAGGTGTCGCTCGCGGTGCGGCGTGTCCGGCGTCCCCTCGTAGATGACCTGCGTCAGACCGTTCGAGAGAGGACCGTAGATCTCGTACGTGTGGGCGGTCACCCAGGCGAGATCCGCCGTGCACCAGTGCACGTCATCGGGTTTCGCGTCGAAATGGGCCCAATGCGCCCAGCTCGCATGTGTGAGGTACCCGCCGGATGTGTGGACGAGCCCCTTCGGTTTCCCGGTGGTTCCCGACGTGTAGATGATGAAGAGCGGATGCTCGGCATCGAACGCCTGAGGATCATGCCGGGACGAGGCGGTGTCGACGACGTCGTGCCACCAGACGTCTCGTCCCTCGGTCCAGGGAACATCCTGGCCGGTGCGCCGGAGCACGAGGACGTGCTCGAGGTCGGGCAGATCCGCGGCTGCGATGTCGGCCGTCGATTTGACCTCGGTGGCGGCGCCACGCCGGAACTGGCCGTCGCTCGTCACGAGCAGCTTGGCTCCGGTGTCGACGAGACGGAACCGCACCGCCTCGGCGGAGAACCCGCCGAACACCAGCGAGTGCACGGCTCCGATGCGCGCGCAGGCCAAGGTGATCACGACCGTCTCGATCAGCACCGGGAGATAGATGACGACACGGTCGCCCGGACGGATGCCGAGTGCGATGAGCGCGTTGGCCGCGCGCGACACCCTGTCCTGGAGGTCCGAGTACGTCACGGCGATGCGATCCCCCGGCTCGCCCTCGAAGTGCAGGGCGACCTTGTCGCCGCGGCCGGCCTCGACATGGCGGTCGACGCAGTTGTACGCGACGTTGAGCCGTCCGCCGACGAACCAGCGCGCGGCGGGAACGGCGTCCTCCACGGGCGGATCCCATTCGTGAGCCGTGTGCCAGGGTTCGGCCCAGTCGAGCCGCTCGGCCGCCTGCTCCCAGAAGAGGGTCGGATCGGACTCCGCCCGGGCGTATGCCTCGGCGGTCACGTTCGCCGCCGCGGCGAACCCCGCGGGCGCCGAGTACGTGCGGGTCTCGTGCAGGCGGGCTTCCGTCACGTCACACCCACCGTCGGAGCAGATACTTCTCGACCAGCACGAGAAGAGCGTTGGTGATCGTGCCGAGAAGCGCCAGCAGGACGATCGACAGGATGATCCTGTCGACGCGTCCGCTGTTCTGCGAGTCCGTGAGCAGGAACCCGAGTCCCATCGACGAGGCGATCAGCTCGGCGGCTACGAGGAACAGCCAGGCCTGCGCGAGTGCGAGGCGGAGGCCTGCGACCACCGAAGGCACGACCGCGGGCAGCTGAACGGTCCGGAACAGCGACCAGCCGCGGAGACTGAATGAGCGTCCCGCCTCGACGAGCTGGGGATCGACGTGTCGGAGCGCCGATGCGACGGTCGTGTAAACGGGGAAGAACGCACCGATGGCGATCAGCGTCACCTTGGATTCCTCCCCGATCTGCATCCAGAGGATCAGGAGCGGCACCCAGGCCAGAGACGGGACCGCACGGACAGCCGAGAGCGTGGGGCTGAGCAGAACATCGCCGATCCTCGAGAGACCGACGATCCCCGCGATCGCGAGTCCGATCACGGATCCGATCGCGAAGCCGAGCAGCACGCGCTGCACCGAGATCGCGATGTGGGTCCAGAGCAGACCGCGGTCGGCCAGTTCGACACCGGCGGCGAAGACGGACTCAGGGGACGGGAGGAGGTAGGGCGCGACAAGTCCGGTGGTCGTCACGACCTGCCAGGCGATGATGATGAGAGCGGGCAGCAGGAATCCGCCGATGACGCGCACCACCGGGCGGTCCCACGCGTGCCGTGCGCCCACCTCAGCATGCCGACGGACGCCACGAGCGGCGTCGAGCGCCTCCCGTGCGTCCGCGGGCACCACCACGCGCTGGTCGGGAAGGCTCACTCGCCCCCGACCGCCTTCTCTGCGAAGGTGGCGTTCACGATCGAGTCCAGCGCCTTGTCGACCGAGTCCTTGCCGCCCTGGACATCACCGGAGTCGACGAGCACGGGAGCGATCTTCTCGAGCACCGCGACCTGGTCATCTCCCGGGATGCCGCTCACATCGAGGTTCGATCGCTCGGTGATGACGGTCTTCGCGACCTCGATGTCGATGCCCGCGACCTCGGCCAGCAGCGCGGCCGTCTCGTCGGGGTTCTCGAGGGCCCATTCGCGCGCCTGCTCGTAGGCGTCGACGACCGCCTGTGCGAGGTCCGAGTGGTTCTCGATGAAGTCCTCGGTGGCGTTCAGGAATCCGTAGGTGTTGAAGTCGACGTTGCGGTAGATGAGCTGATCGCCCGACTCCACCTCGGCCGCGGCCATGATCGGGTCAAGGCCCGCCCAGGCGTCGACCGACCCGCCGTCGAGCGCTGCGCGCCCGTCCGCGTGCTGGAGGTTCTGCACCTCGACGTCATCGACCGACAGGCCGGCCTCCTCGAGGGACTGCAGCAGGAAGAAGTACGGGTCCGTGCCCTTCGTGGCGGCGACCGACTTGCCCGCGAGGTCCTCGACCGACGTGATGTCGCTGTCGGGGCCGACGACGATCGCCGACCACTCGGGCTGCGAGAAGATGTCGATGACCTGGATCGGCGAACCGTTCGCACGGGCGAGGAGCGCCGCGGAACCCGCGGTCGATCCCACGTCGATCGACCCGGAGCGCAGCAGCTCGTTCGCCTTGTTGGAACCGGCGGACTGCACCCACTCGACGTCGACGTCGTCGCCCAGGATGTCCTCGAGGATTCCCTGGTCGCGGATCACGAGGCTCAACGGGTTGTAGGTGGCGAAGTCGATCGACAGCGTGTCCGACGACCACTCGCCGGTGGCGGCGGCATCGTCGTTCGACGTGTCCGAGGCCGTGGCGTTCTCCCCGGCGACGCAGCCGGACGCGACGAGCATCATCGTCCCGGCGATCGCGATCGCGGGGATGATTCGGCGGGTGATGGTGCTCATCGGGTCTCCTCGGTGGCGGTGCTGTGGTGGGTGTCGACGCCGAGTCCTTCGAGGAGCTCGGCACGGAGGTCGGCGAGGCCGCGATCGGCGCGGTCGCGGGGGCGGATGCCTGGAACCGTGATCGTGCGCGCGATGGAGGGCGCGTCGGTCTCGGCGTCGCCGACCAGCGTGCGCAGCAGCAGCACGCGGTCGGCCAGGTAGAGGGCCTCTTCGACGTCGTGGGTGACGAGGAGGACGGTCGTGGGCTCTGCGGCGTGGATCTTCAGAAGGAGATCGTGCATCCGCAGCCGCGTGAGGGCGTCGAGCGCGCCGAAAGGCTCGTCGAGGAGCAGGACGCCGGGGTTGCGAGCGAGCGCGCGGGCGAGTGAGGCGCGCTGCGCCATTCCACCCGACACCTCACGCGGGCGCTGGTCTGCCGCCTGCTCGAGACCGACCAGTTCGAGCAGCTCACGCACGCGCTCGCGCCCTTCGCGTCGTGCGGTGCCGCGGGGAAGCCCGAGCTCGACGTTCTGCGCGATGGTCCGCCATGGCAGGAGCCGAGGCTCCTGGAAGGCGATCGCGGTGCGCTCGTCGACGTCGGCGACGCCCGAGTCATCGAGCAGGATGCGGCCGCTCGTCGGCGCATCCAGCCCGCCGACCAGACGCAGGAGCGTGGACTTGCCGCATCCGGAAGGACCGACGATCGCGACGATCTCACCGGCGATGACCTCGACGTCGACACCTCGGAGGACGTCACGCCGACCGCGTGCGAGGGGGAAGCTCCGCTCCACGCCCTGCAGGCGCACCGGCTGCGCCGTGCCGGCATTCGCCGCACCGCGCGCCGTGGAGGGCGCCGAGAGGAGGGAGGTCATACCCCCCATGCTGTCCAACCCGCCGGAATGTTACGAATGCGGACGTAATGATCGGTCACGTAGCCCTGCACGCCTCACGGACACGGGTGGATACGCGGAACGGGCCGCCACCCCGAAGGATGACGGCCCGTTCCAGAGCGTGATGCTTAAGCGTTGCCGCCCGAGAGCTTCTCGCGGAGAGCCGCGAGAGCCTCGTCGTCAGCGAGCGTGCCCGCGCCTGCGACCTCGCTCGAGAAGACCTGGCCACCGAAGTCGTCGCCAGCGGCCGCCTCGGCCTCGGCTGCCTTGGCAACCTGAGCCTTGTGGGCCTCCCAACGAGCCTGGGCTGCAGCGTACTCCTGCTCCCATGCCTCGCGCTGGGTGTCGAAGCCTTCCTTCCATGCACCGGTCTCGGGGTCGAAGCCCTCCGGGTACTTGTACTCGCCGGCCTCGTCGTACTCGGCGAGCATGCCGTAGAGCGCCGGGTCGAACTCGGTGCCGTTGACGTCGACGGCCTCGTTCGCCTGCTTGAGCGAGAGCGAGATGCGGCGACGCTCGAGGTCGATGTCGATGACCTTGACGAAGACCTCTTCGCCGACCGACACGACCTGCTCGGCCAGCTCGACGTGCTTGCTGGAGAGCTCGGAGATGTGGACGAGGCCCTCGATGCCGTCTGCGACGCGAACGAACGCACCGAACGGAACGAGCTTGGTGACCTTACCCGGCGTGACCTGACCGATCGCGTGGGTGCGGGCGAAGACCTGCCACGGGTCCTCCTGCGTCGCCTTCAGCGACAGGGAGACGCGCTCGCGGTCGAGGTCGACCTCGAGGATCTCGACGGTGACCTCCTGGCCCACCTCGACGACCTCGGAGGCGTGCTCGATGTGCTTCCAGGACAGCTCGGAGACGTGCACGAGGCCGTCCACGCCGCCGAGGTCGACGAATGCACCGAAGTTGACGATCGACGACACGACACCCTTGCGGACCTGACCCTTGTGCAGGTTGTTCAGGAAAGTGGTGCGCGACTCCGACTGCGTCTGCTCGAGCAGCGCACGGCGGCTGAGCACGACGTTGTTGCGGTTCTTGTCGAGCTCGAGGATCTTGGCCTCGATCTCCTGGCCGAGGTACGGCGTGAGGTCGCGGACGCGGCGCAGCTCGATGAGCGAGGCCGGGAGGAAGCCACGGAGGCCGATGTCGACGATGAGTCCACCCTTGACGACCTCGATGACCGTACCGGTGACGACGCCGTCGTTCTCCTTGATCTTCTCGACGTCTCCCCAGGCACGCTCGTACTGAGCGCGCTTCTTGGAGAGGATCAGACGGCCTTCCTTGTCCTCCTTCTGGAGAACCAGGGCCTCGACCTCGTCGCCGACCTTGACGACCTCGTTGGGGTCGACGTCGTGCTTGATCGAGAGCTCGCGCGAGGGGATGACACCCTCGGTCTTGTATCCGACATCGAGGAGGACCTCATCGCGGTCGATCTTGACGATCGTGCCTTCGATGATGTCGCCGTCGTTGAAGAACTTCAGGGTCTTCTCGACCGCGGCCAGGAAGTCCTCAGCAGATCCGATGTCGTTGATGGCGACCTGCTTGGTGGCCGGGGCGGTCGTTGCGGTAGTCATGTAGTGGGTTGTCCTTGTGAATGGAGACTCGGGCTGAAAGCTCCGGCCGCGCACGGCCGATCACGAGCTCTGCAGCGATTGATTTGGTTTCTGCCACCCAGGCATGCGTAGGCACGCCACGAGTGACAATCAAGGCTATCAGATCTCGGGGCCGCGCGAAGGATGAGATACCACGCGCGGCCTGCGCGCTGACAGACTGTCGACATGCCACGCGCCGACAAGCTGCTCCTGCTCGACACCGCCAGTCTCTACTTCCGCGCCTTCTACGGCGTTCCCGACAAGGTGACGGCGCCGGACGGCTCCCCGATCAACGCGGCTCGCGGCCTGCTCGACATCATCGCGAAGCTCATCACGCTCTACGAGCCGACGCACGTGGTCGCCTGCTGGGATGACGACTGGCGGCCGCAGTGGAGGGTCGATCTGATCCCGAGCTACAAGTCGCACCGAGTCGTCGAGGTGGTGGCGGCGGGCCCCGACGTCGAAGAGGTCCCCGATCCGCTCGAGGCGCAGATCCCGCTGATCCGTCAGACGCTCGGCCTCCTCGGCATCCCTATCATCGGTGTCGCCGAACACGAGGCGGACGACGTCATCGGCACCCTCGCCACACACTCGACGATGCCCGTCGACATCGTCACGGGCGACCGCGACCTGTTCCAGCTCGTCGATGACGCGAGAGACGTGCGCGTCGTCTATACGGCACGCGGCATGAGCAATCTCGAGATCGTGACGGATGCCGTGGTCGTGGCCAAGTACGGCGTGCTCCCCGGTCAGTATGCCGACTTCGCCACGATGCGCGGCGACGCGTCCGACGGGCTGCCCGGCGTCGCCGGGGTCGGCGAGAAGACCGCCGCGACCCTGCTGCAGTCGCACGGCGATCTCGTCGGGATCCGCGCGGCAGCAGAAGCCGGTGAAGGGATGAGCGCCGGGGTTCGAGCGAAGATCCTCGCCGCGTCCGACTACCTCGACGTCGCGCCGACGGTCGTCGCCGTGGCACCCGATCTCGACATCGCGGCGCCGACCGAGGCCCTGCGGCCGCTCGACCCGGCCGAGGCGGATGCCGCGACGGCGCTCGCGGAGAAGTGGAACCTCGGATCGTCGATGGCCCGCGCCGTCGCAGCCGTGGCGACCGTCGAGGGCTGAGTCACTTCGCCCAGGCGAGCAGACGATCGAGACCCCAGGTCGTGATGATGCGGGATGCGGGCACTCCCGCCCGTTCCGCGCGCTCCGCGCCGCGATCGAGCAACGAGAGCTGACCCGGCGCGTGCGCGTCCGAGTCGATCGAGAAGAGGCATCCTGCGTCGAGGGCGATCGCGATCAGCTCGTCAGGCGGGTCCTGACGCTCCGGCCGCGAATTGATCTCGACCGCGACGCCGTTCTCGGCGCAGGCCGCGAAGACGGCGCGGGCATCGAACTGCGACTCGGGCCGCGTGCCTCGCTCCCCCTGCACGAGGCGTCCGGTGCAATGGCCGAGCACGTTCACTCGCGAAGCCGACACGGCAGCGATCATCCGCGCCGTCATGGGCCTCGCCTCCATGCGCAGTTTCGAATGGACGGATGCCACGACGATGTCGAGATCGCCGAGCAGCGAGTCCTCCTGGTCGAGGGAGCCGTCCTCGAGGATGTCGACCTCGATACCCGCAAGCAGCGTGAATCCGTCTCCTGACTCCGCCCGCACGAGCGGGATCTGCTCGCGGAGCCTCTCGGCAGAGAGTCCGCGGGCCACCCGCAGACGCGGGGAATGATCGGTGATCGCCTGATACTCGTGCCCCAGCGCCCTCGCCGCCGCCGCCATGACGGGAATGGGCGTGGTGCCGTCGGACCAATCCGTGTGGGCGTGCAGATCTCCACGAAGCCTGCCCCGCAACTGCGAGACCTTCTCCGGCTCGACTTCTCCGCGAAGCTCGACGAGATAGTCCGGAACCTCCCCGGCCTGCGCCTGCCGGATGACACCGAAGGTCGACTCCCCTATTCCTTTGGCGGCACGCAACCGAGTGGGGTCCTCACGGACATCCGCCGACAGCTGCTGCAGAGCCGCCGCCGCCTGGCGGAACGCCTTCGCCCGGTAGCGCGAGGCCCGTTCGCGCTCCAGCAGAGAAGCGATCTCGAGCAGGGCGGCGACGGGATCCATGTCTCTCCCCTACGCGGAGGCGAGCTCTCGGCTCACGCTGATCCACTCGTCGAGCTTCGCGATCGCTCGGCCGTCGTCCACCGCGGTCGCCGCTCGCTCGTATCCCTCGCGCAGTCGCTCCAGGATCGGACGCTGCACCTGCGTGGCATCCTGCGACAGCTCGAACGCGACGATCCCTGCCGCGGCGTTCAGCAGCACGATGTCGCGAACTGCGCCCTTCTCACCGTCGAGAGTGCGACGGAGCACTGCCGCATTGTGGTCGGGGGTGCCGCCGATCAGGTCGGCGAGGTCGGCGACGGGGATGCCGAGGTCACGCGGATCGAGGTCGTGCTCATGGATGTCACCGCGAGTCACTTCCCAGATGCGGCTGTGACCCGTCGTGGTGAGCTCGTCCAGGCCGTCGTCACCGCGGAACACCAGCGCTGTCGCACCGCGGGTGCGGAACACTCCGGTGATGAGCGGGACGCGCTCGAGCTGCGCCACGCCGACGGCGTTGGCCTCGGCTCGGGCGGGATTGCACAGCGGGCCCAGCATGTTGAACACGGTCGGCACCCCGAGCTCTGCGCGAACGGCGCCCGCGTGCTTGAAGCCGGGGTGGAAGGCGCCGGCCCACGCGAAGGTGATGCCCGTGCGATCGAGGATCGACGACACCGCTGCAGGGTCGAGGGTGAGCTCGAGTCCCAGCGCGCTCAGCACGTCCGACGATCCGGAGGCAGAACTCGCAGCCCGATTGCCATGCTTCACGACGGGAACCCCGGTGGCGCCGATGATGACCGCTGCGGTCGTCGAGACATTGACCGTGCCCACCCGATCGCCACCGGTGCCGACGATGTCGAGCACGTTCGGCGACACGGGAAGCGGAACCGCCGCCTCGAGGATCGCGTCACGGAATCCGACGATCTCGTCGATCGTCTCCCCCTTCGCTCGCAGAGCGACGAGGAAGCCCGCGAGCTGCGCCTCGGTCACATCGCCGCGCATGATCTGACGCATGGCCCACGTGGACTCCCAGACGCTGAGGTCCCGGCGCTCCAGAAGAGTGGTGAGCACGTCGGACCAGGTCAGGGAATCAGCCATGTGTGCGATCCTATCGGCGTCGGGAAAACGTGCAGACTCTTCCGCGCGGGCACCTCCGCCCACGGCACCCCCTGTTTCCCGCGGATTCACCGAGGATTCGCAGTGTTTTCTTAGGGTTACCTAAGTCGCATGACAGCGAATCGGGGTCCCCCGGTGCGAGAATCACGCCCGAGGATCGGCCATAATGGAAGGGTGACGACCTCAGCGACGTATGCCCCGGCGGCAAGAACGATCAAGCGCCCCAACCCGGTAGCTGTCGGCACCATTGTGTGGCTCGGCAGCGAGGTGATGTTCTTCGCGGGACTCTTCGCGATCTACTTCACTCTCCGCAGCACCTCACCGGAGCTCTGGGCCGACCGAACCGAACTGCTGAACGTCCCGTTCGCGTTCGTCAACACGGCGATCCTGGTGTTCTCCTCCTTCACGTGCCAGATGGGCGTGTTCGCGGCAGAGGACCTCCAGCCGTACCGCATCGCCAAGGGGCAGAAGAACCTCGCCGGCCGTCGTCGCCTCTTCGGGTGGGGCATGGTCGAGTGGTTCTTCCTCACCTTCGCACTCGGCGCGATCTTCGTGTCCGGCCAGGTGTGGGAGTACGCACAGCTCGTCGCTGAGGGCATGCCGATCAACGCCGACTCCTACGCATCCGCGTTCTACCTGACGACCGGCTTCCACGCACTGCACGTCACCGGCGGTCTCATCGCGTTCCTCCTCGTCATCGGCCGCGCATACGCCGTCAAGAATTTCCGGCACAAAGAGGCGACGTCCTCGATCGTGGTGTCCTACTACTGGCACTTCGTCGACGTCGTCTGGATCGTGCTGTTCGTCGTTATCTACTTCCTGAAATAAGAGCGGAGCTGATCCCCGAGATGGCACGAGAGAAGAAGCGCCGTTCGAACGGCCGTCGCAGTCCCCTGGCTGCGGTGGCACTCATCGGAGCAGGCCTCATGATCACCGGCGCCGTGTACGCCGGAACATCCGCAGCCTTCGCTGCGACCGACACGCAGACCACCGCTGAGAGCACCCTCACCGTCGAAGACGGAGAGAAGCTGTTCACGGCGAACTGCGCCACCTGCCACGGCCTCGACCTGCAGGGCACCCCGAACGGACCCAGCCTCTACGGTGTGGGCGAGCTCGCGACCGAGTTCCAGCTGTCCACCGGACGCATGCCTCTGCAGATGCAGGGACCGCAGGCTCCGCAGAAGACGCCGCAGTTCACGGAGGACCAGATCCTGGCGATCTCGTCGTTCGTGCAGGAGTCCGCTCCCGGCCCGACCTTCCCCGAAGAGCACATCCTCGACGGAGGCGGCGACGTCGCGAACGGCGCCGAGCTGTTCCGCGTCAACTGCGCCATGTGCCACAACGTGGCAGCAGCCGGTGGTGCACTCACCGAGGGCAAGTACGCCCCTGCCCTGACCGAGACCAGCGCACTGCACATGTACGCGGCCATGGTCACCGGCCCCCAGAACATGCCCGTCTTCGGCGACATGAACCTGTCGGACGAAGACAAGCGCGACATCATCTCGGCTCTGCTCTACCAGCAGCAGTCCGTGCAGATCGGCGGATTCTCGCTCGGTTCGCTGGGTCCCGTCTCCGAGGGCCTGTTCGTCTGGATCTTCGGGATCGGCGCGCTCGTCGCCATCACCGTGTGGATCACGGCGAAGTCCAACTGACGCTTATTCATCGAAGAGGAACGTACGAGGAGCACCATGGCACACGACGACGACTCGCAGGCTCTTGACAGGGCCTACCAGCCCTCTCCGGGGCTGGGTGTCGCAGTCAGCGATCCCGTGCAGAACCCCGGGCTGCCGCCGCACCGCGAGCGGATGACCGACAAGGACCCGCGCGCTGAGAAGGCTGCGGAGCGCACGGTCTACACCCTGTTCTACCTCTCGCTGGCAGGAAGCATCTGGGCGGTCGCCGCCTACATGCTGTTCCCCATCGAGAGCGGCGCGCTCATCGACATCCGTCAGAACAACCTCTTCATCGGTCTGGGCATCGCACTCGCGCTGCTCTCGATCGGCATCGGGGCGATCCACTGGTCCAAGGCGCTCATGAGCGACAAGGAGCACATCGAGTACCGCCACCCCACCCGTGGCAAGGAATCGACGCGCGAAGCTGTCATCGAGGCGTTCGAGACCGCGAACGAGGAGTCCGGCTTCGGACGCCGCACCATGATCCGCAACTCGCTGTTCGCAGCGATCGTGGCATCGATCATCCCCGGCGTGACCCTGTTCCGTGGCCTCGCTCCGCACAGCACCCCTGACGACCCCACCGCGGGCGATCCGGTCGCGCTGCTGAAGCACACGATGTGGGAGAAGGGTCAGCGTCTCGTGCGCGACCCCGACGGCACCCCCATCCGCGCGGCTGACGTCACCCTCGGTTCCGCGTTCCACGTGATCCCCGAGGACCTCGCCGACCTCAGCCATCACGACGGCTACCTCGAGGAGAAGGCCAAGGCCATCGTGCTGATGATGCGCCTGCGCCCCGAGCAGCTCGTCGAGGCCGAGGACCGCAAGGACTGGTCGTACGACGGCATCGTCGCGTACTCCAAGGTCTGCACCCACGTCGGCTGCCCTGTCGCTCTGTACGAGCAGCAGACGCACCACCTGCTGTGCCCCTGCCACCAGTCGCAGTTCGACGTCACGGACCACGCCAAGGTCATCTTCGGCCCGGCCGCACGCCCGCTGCCGCAGCTGCCCATCACCGTCGACGACGAGGGCTATCTCGTCGCACGCAGTGACTTCACCGAGCCCGTCGGCCCGAGCTTCTGGGAGCGCCATTGAGCACCGCAACGCTGTCCAAAGAGGACAAGGACAACAAGGCGCCCCTCGGCGGCCGATTCGTCGGCGCCGCGTCGAACTACATCGATGAGCGCACCAGCATCTCCGGCTTCGTCAAGGAGCTCGGACGCAAGATCTTCCCCGACCACTGGTCGTTCATGCTCGGCGAGATCGCGCTGTGGAGCTTCGTGGTCGTGTTCCTGTCCGGAACCTTCCTGACGTTCTTCTTCGAGGCGTCGATGGTCGAGACCCACTACACCGGTGCGTACGCCCCGATGCGTGGCATCGCGATGTCGGCGGCGCTCGAGTCGTCGCTGAACATCTCGTTCGACCTCCGCGGTGGTCTCCTGGTCCGCCAGATCCACCACTGGGCCGCCCTGGTCTTCGTCGCCGGCATCGGCGTCCACATGCTGCGCGTGTTCTTCACCGGCGCGTTCCGCAAGCCGCGCGAGCTCAACTGGGTGATCGGCTTCGTGCTGTTCATCCTCGCGATGGCCGAGGGCTTCACCGGCTACTCGCTGCCCGACGACCTCCTGTCGGGCAACGGCCTCCGCATCATCGACGGAATGGTGAAGGGTATCCCCCTCATCGGCACGTGGACATCGTTCCTGCTCTTCGGTGGCGAGTTCCCCGGTACGGCGATCGTGGGCCGCCTCTACACGCTTCACATCCTGCTGCTGCCGATGCTCGTCATCGCGCTCATCGTGGTGCACCTGATGCTGATGATCGTCAACAAGCACACGCAGTTCGCCGGCCCCGGCCGCACGAACGACAACGTGGTGGGCTACCCGATGATGCCGGTCTACATGTCGAAGATGGGCGGCTACCTGTTCATCGTCTTCGGCACCATCGTGCTGATCGCGACGTTCTTCCAGATCAACCCGATCTGGAACTACGGCCCCTACGACCCGTCCCCCGTCTCCGCCGGTACCCAGCCTGACTGGTACATCGGATTCGCTGACGGTGCGCTGCGTCTTGCGCCGTCGAACCTCGACATCGTGTTCCTCGATCACACCTGGTCGTTCGGAATCCTGCTGCCGCTGGTCGTCCTCGGACTGTTCATCGTGCTCGTCGCGATCTACCCCTTCATCGAGGCGTGGGTCACCGGAGACAAGCGCGAGCACCACATCGCTCAGCGTCCGCGCAACGCGGCGACCCGCACCGCCATCGGCGTTGCCGGCGTCATCTTCTACGCGGTGCTGTGGGCTGCAGCCTCTTCGGACCTCATCGCGACGCACTTCATGCTGACGATGGAGGGTGTGATCCACGCACTCCAGGCACTGCTGTTCGTCGGACCGGTACTCGGGTACTTCGTGGCGAAGCGCATCGCACTCGCCCTGCAGAAGAAGGATCGCGAGATCGTCCTGCACGGCTTCGAGTCGGGCCGCATCGTCCGCCTTCCCGGTGGCGAGTTCATCGAGGTGCACCAGCCGGTCGACAAGTACGACCGCTGGAAGCTCATCGACGTCGACGGCTACGAGCCGCTGGTCGTCCGCCCGAACGCGAAGGGACGCATCTCGTGGACCGAGAACCTGCGGTCCTCCGTCTCGCGCTGGTTCTTCGAGGATCGTCTGGCCCCGCTCACGCAGGCCGAGGTCGAGGCCGCGGATGCTCACCAGCACCACGTCGAGGCTCACAACGACGAGACCGAGGCTGCCGAGATCCAGGGCGCTCACGAGCGTGCAGGATTCCCTGACGCGCCTCTCACGGTCAGCGAGACACATATCGACGAGACGTCGAACACTCCCAGCACGGTCATTTCGACCGAGCCGGTGAAGAAGCCTCGCAAGAAGAAGTCGGAGGACGGCGAGTAAGACCGCCGCTCCCCCATGAAGAAGGCCCTGTCCGTTTCGGACAGGGCCTTCTTCATGTCCGGGAGCCTCCCACCTGAGCGTGGAAGGATCGTGACATGAGCTCAGCAGTCCAACTCATCCGTTCCGCCGATCTCGCCGCTGCGCCCTACGCGTACGCGGCCACAGCACCATCCGGATCCCGGTTGATCTTCCTCGCCGGCGCGTGCCCGCTCGAAGACGACGGCAGCACCACCGCGCCGGGCGACTACGCCGCACAAGCTGCCCGCTGCGTGGAGACACTGCGCGAAGCATTGCGCGCCAGCGGCGCGACTCTCACCGACGTCATCAGCACACGCGTCCTGGCTGCCTCGTCGTCCCAGCAGGACCTGGTGGCCGCCTGGGACGTCGTACATGCCGCCTTCGGCGACCACGACGCGCCGAGTACGCTTCTGGGCGTCACGGTGCTCGGCTACGACGACCAGCTGGTCGAGATAGAAGCCGTCGCGGCGGTTGCGGAGGGGCCACGATGAGCGGCACCATCCGTGCGGCCGTCCCCGCGGACGCCGAAGTCCTGCACGCCATCGAGGCGCACGCCGACGCGCTCCTGATCGACAGCCTGGGGGCACCGGAATGGCCGCCGGCCGGCGACGGCGCGGAGCGACTCGGAGCGCCCGGCTTCGTCCTCGTCGTCGAAGACCCCGAGGACTCCTCCCCCGTCGGATTCGTCCATGTGCTCGACGCCGACGGCCACGCCCACCTCGAGCAGCTGTCCGTCCTCCCCTCCTCCGGTCGACAGGGCTACGGACGCCGCCTCGTCGTCGCGGCTCTGGACGAAGCCCGCGGACGCGGCTACACGCGAATGTCACTGCGGACCTATGCCGAGGTTCCGTGGAATGCCCCGTTCTACGCCTCGTGCGGATTCCTGGAGAGCATCCCGGAGACACCGTTCCAGCGTGGCCTCGTGGACACCGAGGCCACGCTCTCGCTCGACCGTTACGGACGGCGCGTGCAGATGACCGTGGAGCTCTGACCGCTCACTTCGATTTGGCGGAATCCGGTGTGCCCACGTCCGGAAGACGAGGGCGCCCAAGGGAATGCGTCCCTACGCTGGGATCATGATCGATCGCGCAGACTACTTCGCCGCCAAACTCGCCTACGAGACCGACGCCAGCGACGTCCATGCCGCTCTGAAGGCCGGAGAGGAGATCGTGGTCATCGATGTGCGCTCTGACGAGGCATGGGCACAGGGGCGTGTCTCAGGCGCCGTCCATATGCATTACAGCGAGATCGCGACCCGCGCTCCGGTCGAGGTTCCCGCCGATGCCGCGGTCGTCGTCTACTGCTGGAGCCCCGGGTGCAACGCCGGCGCGAAGGGCGCCCGGGAGTTCGCCGCGCTCGGGTATGAAGTGCGCGAGATGATCGGCGGCTTCGAGTACTGGGTTCGCGAAGGGTATCCGGTCGAGGACGCGGACGGCGTGCACCACCGCCCTGTCGATCCGCTCACCGGTGTTGCTCGGGTGCGCACGAAGGCGTAGCATTCCCCACCGATCATTCGACCTACGGGACACGACGAAGGCCCCTGGGATCTGATCCCAGGGGCCTTCGTCGAGAATCTCAGCGGGCGAAGTTGCCGCGGTAGTACTCGTATACCCAACCGATGATTGCGACCACGAAGATCGCCAGGCCGATCGGAAGCAGGAATTGTCCGACTGCGAGCCCCACCACGAAGATGCCGGCGGATCCAGCCAGCACGATCGGCCACCAGGACCAGGGGCTGAACTCACCGAGCTCAGGGTCACCGTCGTCGATGTCGCTCGTCAGGATGTCCTCGGGCAGCTCGCCGTTCTGCGCCTTGTGCGTGCGATCGAGGTAGAACGCGATCAGCGCACCCATGAAGGCTGCGAAGAACAGCGCCACGGTACCGACCCATTCGATCCGCTCGGCGAAGTTCTCCGACGGAGTCGCCAGGATGTGCCAGCCGGTGTAGACGACTCCGACCAGTGCGAAGAACGCGGTCAGGATCCACCAGAGAATGACGTTGTCGCGCATGGCTCAGTGGCCCTCTCGCTCGCCGGGAGCGGCAGGCGTGAACTCCGCCGCCTCGGGGTGGTTCAGGTCGAATGCAGGACGCTCGCTGCGGATGCGCGGGATCGACGTGAAGTTGTGACGCGGCGGCGGGCATGAGGTCGCCCACTCGAGCGATGCGCCGTAGCCCCACGGGTCGTTGACCGTGACCTTGGGCGCCTTGCGTGCCGTGATCCAGACGTTCAGGAAGAACGGCAGCATCGATGCACCGAGGATGATCGCGCCGATCGTCGACACCTGGTTCTGCCAGGTCCAGCCGTCTGCCGCCGAGTAGTCGGCGTAGCGACGAACCATGCCGTCGACACCCAGCCAGTGCTGGATGAGGAACGTCATGTGGAAGCCGATGAACAGCATCCAGAAGTGCACGTAGCCGAGACGCTCGTTGAGCATGCGTCCGGTCCACTTCGGCCACCAGAAGTAGAAGCCGGCGAACATCGCGAACACGACCGTACCGAAGACCACGTAGTGGAAGTGAGCGACCACGAAGTAGGAGTCGGACAGAGCGAAGTCCAGCGGCGGAGCCGCGAGGATGACGCCGGTCAGACCGCCGAAGACGAACGACACGAGGAAGCCGAGTGCGAACACCATCGGCGTCTCGAACGTCACGGACCCTCGCCAGAGCGTTCCGATCCAGTTGAAGATCTTCACACCGGTCGGCACCGCGATGAGCATGGTCATCAGGGCGAAGAACGGCAGCAGCACGGATCCCGTCACGTACATGTGGTGAGCCCACACCGCGACCGAGAGCGCCGCGATGGCGATCGTCGCATAGACCAGGGTCTTGTATCCGAAGATCGGCTTGCGGCTGAACACCGGGAAGATCTCCGACACGATGCCGAAGAACGGCAGGGCGATGATGTAGACCTCGGGGTGACCGAAGAACCAGAACAGGTGCTGCCAGAGCAGAACGCCGCCGTTGGCCGGGTCGTAGATGTGCGCGCCGAGGATTCGGTCGGCGGCCGCGGCGAAGATCGCAGCTGCGAGCACCGGGAAGGCCATCAGGATGAGGAGGCTCGTGATGAGCGTGTTCCACGAGAAGATCGGCATACGCCACATGGTCATGCCGGGCGCACGCATCGTGATGACCGTGGTGATGAAGTTGACCGCACCGAGGATCGTGCCGAACCCGGAGATTCCGAGACCGACCATCCAGAGGTTTCCGCCTGCACCCGGCGAGAACGAGGCGCTCGCGAGGGGCTGATAGGCGAACCATCCGAACGATGCCGCACCCTGAGGGGTGAGGAAGCCGGCCACGGCGATCGTGGATCCGAAGAGGAAGAGCCAGAACGCGAAGGCGTTCAGACGCGGGAACGCGACGTCAGGGGCTCCGAGCTGCAGTGGCAGGATCGCATTCGCGAAGCCCGCGAAGAGCGGCGTCGCGAACATCAGCAGCATGATCGTGCCGTGCATAGTGAAGAGCTGGTTGTACTGCTCCTTCGTCGGGATGATCTGCATCCCGGGAGCGAACAGCTCTGCACGGATGACGAGGGCCATCACGCCACCGAGCAGGAAGAACAGCACCGAGGCGATGAGGTACATGTACCCGATCGTCTTGTGGTCGGTGGAGGTGATCCACTTGACGACGATGTTGCCCTTCTGCTCGACGCGCGAGGAGCTCATGAGAGCGGCCTGGCGTGCGGGCAGAGTCGTGGGTCGGGAGCGGGGGGCCTCGTCGGTGCGGGGGGCTTCAGTTGTCGACATGGCTTACTCCTCTCCTTCCTCGGAGTCGGTCGTTGCGGTGGTGCCCGGGAAGTTCGACAGACGGTCGTACGCATCCGTGATGTCGCCGGTGTTGCCTTCCTCCTCGAGCGACTGGAGGTAGGCGTCGTACTCGTCCTGTTCGACGACCTTGACGTTGAACAGCATCATCGAGTGGTACTCACCACACAGCTCGGCGCACTTGCCGGCGTACTCGCCGACGCGCGTCGGGATGAAGGACCAGGAATTGTCCTTCCCGATGTACATGTCCTTCTTGTACAGGAAGTCGATGATCCAGAACGAGTGGATGACATCGCGCGACTGCAGGTTGATGGTGACCTTCTGGTCGACCGGCAGCACCAGGGTCGGAAGCTGAGCCTGGTCGATGTTGCCGGCGGCGTCGGGCTGAGCCTGGATGCCCATGGTCCAGACGGCGTCGGAGTTGTCCTCTTCTTCCCCGTCGTACTGGAAGTCCCACGCCCACTGCTTGGCGATCGCGGTGATCTCGACGTCGGGGTCATCCCACTTCGCCTCGATCGCGCTCTGGTCGCGAGCAGTGAAGAAGAACATTCCCAGCACCAGGATGAGCGGCACGATCGTGTAGAAGATCTCGATCGGCATGTTGTAGCGCATCTGCACCGGCAGGCCGGTCTGTCCCTTGCGGCGACGGTAGGCGATCGCAGCCCAGGCCATCAGGCCCCAGGTGATCACGCCGACGGCGAGGAGGACGATCCAGGAGTTCACCCAGAGCGAGGACACGCGCTCGGTCTGGTTGGTGGCCGCAGGCTCACCCTCCACGAAGCCAGGGAGGTAACCGTTCAGCTCGGTGGCAGTACATCCCGCCAGGGCCACGGCTGCCACTACTCCCAGGGGAAGAGCGGCCCAACGAAGGCGGCGTTTCGAGGGCACGATGCACCTTTCAGATTGCGGACAGGGCACACCCAAGTCTAGGGCAACCTCACACCTGATTCATGCCAACCACGCAGGTTGGCGGAGGGGTTCGGATCAGTGGAAGCTGTCTCCACAGGCGCAGCTGCCCGCGGCGTTGGGGTTGTCGATCGTGAAGCCCTGCTCCGAGATCGTGTCCTTGAAGTCGATCGATGCGCCGTCGAGATACGGGACGCTCATGTTGTCGATGATGACCTCGACACCGTCGAAGTCGACGGTCTCGTCGCCCTCGAGGTAACGCTCGTCGAAGTACAGCTGGTAGATCAGGCCGGAGCATCCGCCGGGCTGGACGGCGACGCGCAGGCGCAGGTCGTCGCGACCCTCCTGCTCGAGGAGGTTCTTGACCTTCGTGGCCGCGGCGTCGGTCAGCTTCACGCCGTGCGCCTGGGTGGTCTCTGCTGCAGTCAGTGTGGTGTCGCTCATGTCGCTCCTTGTGACGGGCCGCGCTCGCACGGCTGGTGTCTCGATTTTACCCTCCGCTTGGCGGAACGGGCTCAGATGATGATGTCGTTCATGCGGGAGAGGAGAAGCGCCTCGGTCGCGACCGCGTGACGGAAGGTGTCGAGGTGCAGGGATTCGTTGGGGCTGTGCGCCCTGGAGTGCGGGTCCTCGACGCCGGTCACCAGGATCTGCGCGTCAGGGAACTCCCGGACGAGGTCGGCGATGAAGGGGATGGATCCACCGACACCGAGGTCGATCGGCGCGACGCCGTAGCCGTCGCGCATCGCATCGCGCGTGAGCGCGACGGCCCAGCCGCTCGTGTCCACCAGGAATCCGTTGCCCAGGTCGACGTCGGAGAACGTCAGCTCGGCGCCGAACGGCGCGTGCGCGCGGAGGTGCGCCTCGAGGGCAGCGTATGCCTCCTCACCGGACTGGCCGGGGGCGACACGGGCGCTCACGACGACCGTGACCTCGGGCAGGAGCGTGTTGGATGCCGCCTCGACACTCGTCGCGTCGATGCCGATGACGGTGACGGCCGGCTTGTTCCAGATCCGGCTGAGGATCGTGCCGTCCCCGATCGGGGAGGTGCCCGGCAGGAGCCCCGCCTCATCGCGGAGGGTGTCCTCGCCGTACTCGGGCGTGGGAGCATCCCGCTCCGTCATCCCCTCCACTGCGACCGAGCCGTCGTCGTTCCACAGGGTGGAGAGCATCTTGACAGTCGCCATCATGGCGTCGGGCACCGCTCCGCCGAACATCCCCGAGTGGGATGCATGGTCGAGGGTGCGCACCCGCACCGTGAATCGCGCGTTCCCACGGAGAGACACCGTCAGCCCCGGGGTGACCGAGTCCCAGTTGCCGGAGTCGGCGACCACGATCGCGTCAGCGCGCAGCGCCTCCTTGTTGTCCGAGAGGAACTGCGCGAACGAGCGCGACCCGTACTCCTCTTCGCCCTCGATGAACATCGCGATCCCCAGTTCGAGGTCGTCGCCGATCACCTCGGCCACGGCGCGGATCGAGGCGATGTGCGCCATGATCCCCGCCTTGTCATCGGCTGCTCCGCGCCCGTAGAGGCGTCCGTCGCGAACGGTCGGCTCGAACGGCGGCGTCTGCCACAGCGCGTCATCACCGGGAGGCTGCACGTCGTGGTGCGCGTAGAGCAGGATGGTGGGCTTGCCGTTGCGCGCGGCACGCGTGGCGAGCACTGCCGGCTGACCGTGCTCGTCGGTGCCGGGGATCGCGGCACGAAGGATGCGGACCTCGTCGAAGACTCCGGTGTCGGTCGCGAGAGCGGCGACGGCCTCAGAGCTGCGCTCCAGCTGCGTCTGGTCGAAAGCGGGCCAGGCCATCCCGGGGATGCGCACGAGCCGACCGAGGTCGCTCAGCGCCGCGGGGAAGCCTGTCGATGCCGCTTCGAGGACGGCGGGCTCGCGGTCGCTGGACAGATTCTGGTCACCGGGCTGGGCAGGAGATGTCATGCGAGTAATCTTAAGGTGATCCACCTTCACCGAACCGAGGAACCTCGTGGCCACTTCCCCTGTCTCCCCTCCGACGAACGACGACGCCTCCGAGACGCCAGGCTCGGGCAAGGGCCGCGCGACGCCGACCCGGGCCGAGCAGGAGGCCGCACGCCGTCGCCCTCTCGTCGCGAACACCAAGGAGGCCAAGGCCGCGGCACGTGCCGAGCTCAACGAGCGACGCAACCGTGCGCAGGCAGGTCTCGCCGCCGGCGAGGAGAAGTTCCTGCCCGCACGCGACAAGGGCCCGCAGCGCCGCTGGGTGCGCGACTACGTGGATGCCGGATGGCACCCCGCGGAGTTCGTGATGGGCGTGATGGTTCTCGTGATCCTCATCTCGCTGCTCCCCGCCAATCTCGCGATCGGTGGATTCGCCGTCGCCGGCTGGGCGTACCTGGTCATGATGGCCTACCTGATCCTCGCGATCGGCGGCATGGTGCTCCTGGGCTTCCGCGTCAAGCGCAAGGTCGCAGCGAAGTTCGGCCAGGAGCGCATGGAGCGCGGCCTCGGCTGGTACGCCGCCATGCGGTCGCTGCAGATGCGCTTCATGCGCCTGCCGAAGGCCCAGGTCAAGCGCGGCGACTACCCCGCCTGACAACCCCGTCATATGCAAGAGGCGTCTCCTGCTCTCACGAGCACGAGACGCCTCTTCTTCGTGTACGGCGGCCTCAGCGGCGCACGAGGCCCCTGTTGAGCTCGCGTCCCCAGAACGGGCCGCGGTAGAGGAATGCCGTGTATCCCTGGACGAGAGTCGCCCCGGCGGCGAGTCTCTCCTGCACGTCCGCGGCGGTCTCCACTCCCCCGACGGCGATGACGCAGAAGTCCTCGGGGACCGCGGTGCGGACGAGTCGGAGGACCTGCAGCGACCGCTCCTTCAGCGGTGCACCGGAGAGGCCGCCGGCTCCCGCCGCCTCGACGGTCGCCGCATCCGTGGTCAGGCCTTCCCGGCTGATCGTCGTGTTGTGCGCGATGATGCCCGCGAGCCCCTCGTCGACGGCGAGCTTCGCGATCGCCGTGATCTCGTCGTCCGGGAGATCGGGGGCGATCTTGACCAGCAACGGCGTGGATCCTGATGCCGCACGCACCGCCCTCAGCAGTGGAGCAAGCGTCTCGACGGCCTGCAGGCCGCGAAGGCCGGGCGTGTTGGGCGACGACACATTGACCGCCAAGTAGTCGGCGAGCGGTGCGAGCCTGGTCGCGGAGGCGACGTAGTCGGCGGTCGCATCCTCGACGTCGACGACCCGACTCTTGCCGATGTTGACGCCGATCACCGTCTCCGGGGCTCCTCTGCGCAGCTTCGCGAGTCGCCGCGCGGCGGCATCCGCACCCTCGTTGTTGAAGCCCATGCGGTTGATGACGGCCCGGTCGGCGACCAGCCGGAAGAGTCGCGGCTTGGGGTTGCCCTCCTGCGGGATCGCGGTCACCGTACCGACCTCGACGTGCCCGAATCCGAGCGCAGCGAGCCCGCGTACTCCGATCGCGTTCTTGTCGAAGCCCGCGGCGATGCCGAACGGAGACGAGAAGGTCAGCCCGAGCGCCTCGACACGCAGCGACGGGTCGGGCTTCGTGACCGCACGAGTCGCCCAGGAGAACGGGGGCACGCCGAGTACACGGATCACCGCCATCCCGGCGTGATGGGCGAACTCGGGGTCGAAGCGCGACAGGACAGCGCGAAAGAGCAGCGGATACATCCCTGCCAGATTACCGGTCGGCGGGCTCCGGCTTCACGTGGTCGGCGCGGAGATCGGTGATCGCGCTCTCGAAGTCCTCGAGCGAATCGAACGCCTGATAGACACTCGCGAACCGCAGGTACGCGACCTCGTCGAGATCGCGGAGCGGGCCGAGGATCGCCAGCCCGATCTCGTTCGTGTCGAGCTGCGACACACCGGTCTGCCGCACGGCCTCCTCCACCCGCTGGGCGAGGATGGCCAGGTCGGCTTCGGTGACGGGTCGACCCTGGCAGGCCTTGCGCACACCGGATATGACCTTCTCGCGACTGAACGGCTCCATGACGCCTGACCGCTTGATGACGTTGAGGCTCGCCGTCTCGGTCGTCGTGAACCGGCCGCCGCACTCGGGGCACTGCCGTCGTCTGCGGATCGACAGACCGTCGTCGCTGGTGCGGGAATCGATGACCCGAGAGTCCGAGTGACGGCAGAAGGGGCAGTGCATCTGACCGATCCTACGCCGTGAAACGAGCCTCGATCGCCTCACCGTGCGCGGGAAGCACCTCGGTGTTGGCGAGGGCGACGACTCCGGCACGGACTTCGGCGAGGGCAGCACGATCGTACGAGATCACCTGCTGCGGGCGGAGGAACGTGTAGGCGCCGAGCCCGGGCGCATAGCGCGCCTGTCCCCCGGTGGGAAGAACATGGTTGCTGCCCGCCATGTAGTCGCCGAGGCTCACCGGCGTGTGGTCGCCGACGAAGACGGCACCGGCGCTGGTGAATGTGGCGGCCGCGGTCTCGGCATCGCCGAGGTGCAGCTCCAGGTGCTCCGGCGCGTATGCGTTGCTGAACGCCGTGGCCATCGCACGATCGTCGACGAGGACGATCGCGGACTGCGGGCCGTCGAGCGCGGCCGCAACGCGGGTGGCGTGGCGGGTCGACGCGGCCTGCCGGGCGACCTCGGACGCCACGCGGTCCGCGAGGTCCTCCGAGTCCGTCACGAGGACCGCCGAGGCCTGCTCGTCGTGCTCCGCCTGGCTCACGAGGTCGGCGGCGATCAGACGCGGGTCCGCTGCCGAGTCCGCGACGACGAGGATCTCGGTGGCACCGGCCTCGGAATCCGTGCCCACGACGCCGGCAACAGCCCTCTTCGCTGAGGCGACGTAGTTGTTCCCCGGCCCCGAGAGCACATCGACCGGATCGAGACCTATGTCGGCGACGCCGTGCGCGAATGCTCCGATGGCTCCTGCGCCGCCCATCGCGTAGACCTCCGTGATGCCGAGGAGACCGGCCGCTGCGAGGATCGTCGGGTGGACGCGTCCGTCCTGGTCGTCCTGTGGAGGGGATGCGAGCGCGATCTGCTCGACACCTGCCACCTGCGCCGGGACGACGTTCATGATGACGCTCGACGGATAGACCGCCTTGCCCCCGGGGATGTAGACGCCCGCACGGTGGACCGGCTGCCAGCGCTGGGTGATCTTGGCGCCGGCACCGATCTCGGTGACCTGGGGTGCGGGGACCTGGGCCGCCGAGGCGATGCGCACTCGACGGATCGCCTCCTCGAGCGCGGCGCGGACCTCCGGCGCCAGGATCTCGAGGGCATCGGCGATGTGCTGAGCCGGCACTCGGACTTCGTGTCCGGAGACGCGGTCGAATCTGTCGGCTTGCTCGCGGAGCGCCTCTTCGCCACGCGCCCGCACGTCCTCGACGATCCGCGCCGCCGTATCGAGGGCCTCTGCGCGCGCCTGTGTGGCCCGCGGCACGGCCGCGAGCATGTCTGCCGGCGAGAGCTCGCGCCCCCGCAGATCGATCGTGCGCAAGATCAGCCCTTCGTGATGTCTGCGATGTCGTGCAGGTAGCCGATGCGGCCGTCGTCGTGCCGCACGACGTAGGCGCCGCCACGGTCTTCGATGACGAGAGCCCAGGCATTGGGACCGATCTGGAAGATCGCCTCTCCCCGCTCGTCGTGCACGTCGCGCTCGGTCGGAGCGAGCACCCAGAACGGCTGCGCGGCAGGGGCAGCGTCGTATGCGTGGTTCGCGTGGGCGTCTGTGTCGTCGTCGATGGCAGGGAACGCAGTCGTCTCGGGAGACGAGACGTCCTGAGCCGTCGCACCCAGAAGCGACTCGATGCTTCCGGTGTCGGACACGATCTCGGGCTCCTGGCCCCGGTTGCTGCGGGAGTATGCCGGGGCGTAGTCCTCATCGGACGTGGCCTGCTCTGTGCCCGTTCCTCCGCCGGATGCGTGCGCGGCGAGCGGCACCTGCTGGGCCAGATCGAGCCTGGCGACCTCGTCGGTCGCCTGCTGCCCGGAGAGCTCGACGTCGAGTCCGTCGGCAGGGAATGCCTGCGTGGTGTGCGGCACCTGCTCGGCGCTACGGACGGCCTCGTGAGGGACGGTCTCGTCAGGCGCGTACTGCTCGGTCGTGTCAGTCGCGTACTGCTCGGTCGTGTCGGGCGCGTACTGGGCTGTCATGTCCTGGGCTGCCGCGTCCTGGGCTGTCGCTTCGGACGAGGGCACGGTCGCATAGCCCGCCCCGGCGAGAGGCGCACCCGGCGAGGATTCTTCGGCGTCTCGCGAGGCGCTCACCGAAGTCGCCTCCACCGCGGGCGTCGGCTCAGGGCGCGGCCGCGGGATGACCGGACGCACCGGGTTCGCGTTGCGGTGAGCGAGCGTGACGAGGCGGCCGTGGAAGTCTTCCCTGAGCCCGGGGACCAGCGGCGCGAACACGGTGAGGACGACGAGCGCGAGCGATGCGACGAGCTGGACGATGCCGCTCCAGGAGAGAGCGAAGATGCCGAACTCGATGGCGAAGGCGACCGCGTTCCACAGCGCACCGATCCAGAAGACGGCAGCGACGGAGAAGGCGACAGAGGCGAACTGATCGATCCCGAGGGAGCCGACCCGGCGGATGCCGTCCGGTGAGAAGCGGCGCAGGATGAGCAGGAAGACCGCGACCGTGGGCACACCGATCGGAAGGATCCACTGGATGCCGGTGCTCCAGATCGATGCGTCGACCGCATGCGGGAAGAACGACGAGATGAATGCGACGAGCCAGACACCGACGATGAGGAGCTCACGCAGGGTGAACCCGAGGATGCCGAACTCCGGTGTCACCTCGTCGTCGTAGAGGACACCGTCGTCGTCGGAGAAGACCTCGTCGACCGTGGACTCGGAGGCCGCGGCTGCACCGTCTGCATCCGAGGCGTCACTGTTCAGGAAGGGGGATTCCGTGCTCATGGGGGTGGTCCTTTCGCCACGGTGCAGAGGCTCTGACGCCCTGCACCCGAACGCGTCCTGATACTACCCGGTGCATCCGGGAGGACGTCATCGGGCGACTCGTGTATAGGCTCGGGTCAGCCGAGGCAGCTCGGTCCGAGGAGTGATTTGAGATCGCCGAACAGGTCGGCGGAGACTTTCACGGGCATCGGCACGTCGAACACTTTCGCCGTGCCGCCACGGTGCACGCGCAGAACCACCTCGGTGTCTCCGTTGTGTCGGCGCAGGACCTCGGCGAGCTCGTGCATGACCCTCTCGGTCGCTCGTTGCTCAGCCAGCACGAGTGCGAGCGGTCCTGCCGCATCGAAAGAGCCGACGTCGGGTGCGAATGCCGATTGCGCGTGGAGGTTGAGCCCGTCGTCGCGCTTCGAGACGCGTCCGCGGACAGCCAGGATCGAATCCTGCTGGAGGATGTGCTGGAACTCGGTGTAGGTCTTGCCCATGAACATGACCGTCACCTCGCCGTTGAAGTCCTCGACCGTGATCATGCCGTACGGGTTTCCGCTGGCCTTCGCTACGCGGTGCTGGACACTGGTGACGAGCCCCGCGACGGTGACCTGCTCGCCGTCCTGCATCTCCTCCGAGTTGATGAGGTTGTGGATCGAGATCGACGCATGCTTCGCGAGAGGCACTTCGAGCCCGGCGAGCGGATGGTCGGAGACGTACAGACCGAGCATCTCGCGTTCGAATGCGAGCTTGTCCTTCTTGATCCACTCAGGTCGCGCGGGGACCTTGGCCGGCGCTGCCTCGTCCATGCCCTCGTACAGGCTGTCGAAGTCGAAGCCGATCGCGCCCTGCGCTTCGTTCCGCTTGCGATCGACGGCGGCCTCGACGGCATCCTCATGGATCTCCAGCAGCGCCCGGCGGGAGTCGCCCATCGAGTCGAAAGCCCCTGCCTTGATCAGCGACTCGACGGTGCGCTTGTTCGAGACGTGCAGCGGTACCTTGTCGAGGAAGTGGTGGAACGAGGTGAAGCGCTCGTCTTTCCGCGACTTCACGATGCCCTCGACGACGTTGCTGCCGACGTTGCGCACGGCGCCGAGCCCGAATCGGATGTCGTCGCCGACGGCGGCGAAGTAGTTGATGGATTCGGAGACATCCGGCGGGAGCACCTTGATGCCCATCCGGCGGCACTCGTTCAGATACAGCGCCATCTTGTCTTTCGAGTCGCCGACGCTGGTGAGCAGTGCGGCCATGTACTCGGCGGGATAGTGCGCTTTGAGGTAGGCGGTCCAGTACGACACGACGCCGTAAGCGGCCGAGTGGGCCTTGTTGAAGGCGTAGTCGGAGAACGGGAGCAGGATCTCCCAGATGGCGTTGACGGCACCATCCGAGTAGCCGTTCGCGTGCATACCGGCCTGGAAGCCCTCGAACTGCTTGTCCAGCTCGGACTTCTTCTTCTTGCCCATCGCCCGGCGGAGGATGTCGGCCTGGCCGAGGGAGAATCCGGCCACGCGCTGGGCGATGGCCATGACCTGCTCCTGATAGATGATCAGGCCGTAGGACTCGTCGAGAATGTCGGCGAGCGATTCGGTGAACTCCGGATGGATCGGCGTGATGGGCTGCTGGCCGTTCTTTCGCAGCGCGTAGTTCGTGTGCGAGTTCGCGCCCATGGGCCCTGGACGGTACAGCGCGATGAGAGCCGAGATGTCGCCAAAGTTGTCGGGGCGCATCAGACGCATGAGCGCGCGCATGGGCCCGCCGTCGAGCTGGAAGACGCCGAGCGACTCACCACGACCGAGCAGGTCGTAGGCTCCTCGATCGTCGAGCTCGAGATGCTCGAGATCGAGCTCCTCTCCCCTGTTGGTGCGGATGTTGTCGAGCGCGTCGGAGATGATCGTGAGGTTGCGCAACCCCAGGAAGTCCATCTTGATCAGGCCGAGCGACTCGCACGACGGGTAATCGAACTGCGTGACGATCTGGCCGTCCTGCTCGCGACGCATGATCGGGATGATGTCGAGAAGCGGCTCGGACGACATGATCACGCCGGCGGCGTGGACGCCCCACTGGCGCTTCAGTCCCTCGAGCCCGAGTGCGCGATCGAACACCGTCTTCGCCTCGGGGTCGGTCTCGATCAGCGCACGGAACTCGCTCGCCTCCTTGTAGCGGGGGTGCGCGGAGTCGAACATGCCGTCGAGCGGCATGTCCTTGCCCATGACGGGCGGCGGCATGGCCTTGGTCAGTCGCTCGCCCATGCTGAAGGGGAAGCCGAGCACTCGCCCGGCATCCTTCAGCGCCTGCTTCGACTTGATCGTGCCGTAGGTGACGATCTGCGCGACGCGCTCGGAGCCGTACTTCTTGGTCACGTAGTCGATGACCTCGCCGCGGCGACGGTCGTCGAAGTCGACGTCGAAGTCGGGCATCGAGACGCGGTCGGGGTTGAGGAACCGCTCGAAGATCAGGCCGTGCTCGAGGGGATCGAGGTCGGTGATCTTCATGGCGTACGCGACCATGGATCCGGCACCCGAACCACGACCGGGACCGACGCGGATGCCGTTGTCCTTGGCCCAGTTGATGAAGTCGGCGACGACGAGGAAGTAGCCCGGGAAACCCATCTGCAGGATGATCCCGGTCTCGTATTCGGCCTGCTTGCGTACCTTGTCGGGGATGCCGCTCGGGTACCGGTAGTGGAGTCCCGCTTCGACCTCCTTGATGAGCCAGCTGTCCTCGGTCTCGCCGTCCGGCACGGGGAAGCGCGGCATGTAGTTCGCCGCGGTGTTGAACTCGACCTCGCAGCGCTCGGCGATGAGCAGAGTGTTGTCGCATGCCTCGGGGTGGTCGCGGAACAGCTGACGCATCTCTGCGGCCGTCTTGATGTAGTACCCGTCGCCGTCGAACTTGAAGCGGTTCGGGTCGTCGAGCGTCGAGCCGGACTGCACGCACAGCAGCGCCGCGTGCGCATCAGCCTCGTGCTGGTGCGTGTAGTGCGAGTCGTTGGTGCCGACGAGCGGGATGCTGAGGTCTTTGGCAAGGCGGATCAGGTCGGTCATGACCCGGCGCTCGATCGAGAGACCGTGATCCATGATCTCCGCGAAGTAGTTCTCCTTGCCGAACAGATCCTGGAACTCGGCCGCCGCCGCGCGAGCCGCGTCGTACTGGCCGAGGCGCAGCCGGGTCTGGATCTCACCTGACGGGCATCCGGTCGTGGCGATCAGGCCCTTGCCGTACGTCTGCAGGAGCTCCCGATCCATGCGGGGCTTGAAGTAGTAGCCCTCCATGCTCGACAGCGAACTGAGCCGGAAGAGGTTGTGCATCCCCTGCGTGCTCTCGCTCCACATCGTCATGTGGGTGTATGCACCGGAACCCGAGACGTCGTCGCTCTTCTGATCGGGCGAGCCCCACTGCACTCGCGTCTTGTCGCTGCGGTGCGTGCCGGGGGTGACGTAGGCCTCGAGTCCGATGATCGGCTTGACGCCCGCGGCGTTTGCGGCCTTGTAGAACTCGAAGGCCGCGAAGGTGTTGCCGTGATCGGTCACCGCGATGGCCGGCATGTCGTAATCCGCAGCCGCCTGAGTCATCGCTGCGATCTTCGCCGCCCCGTCGAGCATCGAATACTCGCTGTGCACGTGCAGGTGGACGAAGGAGTCGGATGCCATGCCTTCGAGTCTACTTTCGGCGTCCGACATCGGGCGCCGGCGTGTCTGCCGCCCGACCCGATGTCGGCATCGTCATCACGGGAGCCCATCCACCACGCTGACCGTGTACATCGTGCGAGAATCCGGGACCTCGGCTGGGATGACGCCCTCACCGACATCCGACGTGTACGTCGTCTCCCTGATGTCGCCGGTCGCCATGTCGATGGTCACCGTGAACCGCGTCAAGGACGAGTCAGAGGGATCAGACGCCCACCCGAAACGAGAGTCGAACGTGAGGGTACGCGCTCCTCCCGCCTGTTCCTCGCCGACCGTGGCGCCCGGGAGCAGACTGAGTGCCCGGTACATCGTGGCCCGGACATCCGGCGGACCCGCGTTGTACGAGAGCAGACCGATGAGGGTCCAGCCGACCTTGAAGTCCTCCCCTCCCGGTCGGTCCGGCTCCACCTGATTCCGAACCCAGCTCACCATCTCCTCCGGGTCGTCGGGCATCGCGCCGAAGAAGGAAGCGAGATCGCTCGCGCCGCCGACGGGCCACGGCGCGAAGACGTCGTAGGGCTCGATCTGAGGGGTCGATCCGAGCATCCCCGGGAGCACCTGAGCTCCAGCCTCGACTTCCGCGCTGTCGCCGAAGCTCGATACGAGCTCCCTTTGATCCATCGACCCGTACCATTGGTCCGCCAGATCAGCAGGGATGTACTGCGTCCCGCGCGCGCCCACCACCCACGCGCTCGTCGCGGTCTCCCGCGAGCCTCCCCATCCAGGCGTAGCCCACGAACCGAAGGCGTCTTCATACACATACAGCTCCTCTGCCGTCCACTCACGACGGAGATACTGGCCGGGCGCGAGTATCGGAGGCACGAACTCGGCCGCGGCCACCGCCGCACCGCGCAACACCTCGGCTGACGTCTCCGCCGTCGGCGGCTCCGGTGAGGACGTGGGGACGAGAAGACTCCCGGGCTCCCGCGTCGGGAACGCCTCGATCGTCGGCGCGGGACTCGTCAACCCGTTCACCACGAGAACACCGACCGTGACGGCGGCGGCCGCCCCCGCGAGCCCACCAGCGATGATCCATGGCCGCCGTGACTCCCGAGGCCTCACCGTCCGCCGCTCGGCCTCGATCGCGCTCATCAGCCGCGCGCGGGCGGAGCCGAGATCGAGTTCGTCGGCCTCGTTCACGGGCCTCGTCTGCTGGACCCTTTCAAACACGTCCATGGACTTCTCCTCCCTGCTGCTTCTCGAATGCCTGGATCCTCCGCTGAGGATCCAACTTCTTGCGGACCCTGTTCAGCCGCGAACGCACGGTGCCGACAGGCACCGAGAGCACCTCCGCGATCTGGTCATAGCTCAGCCCCTGCCAGGCGTACAGAAGCAGCGTCTCCCGATCCTTCGGGGCGAGCGCCGCGATCCGCTCTCTGAGGGCACGTACTTCACGCTCCGCGTCGACGCGCCTCATCGCGTCCTCCAGCCCGCCGAGCGTCGCGTGCCCCTCACCGGAGGCCACTGCAGCGAACGATCGCCAGTGCTTCGCCTCGACCACTCGATGCCGGCGGATCAGCGTGGCGGCAATTCCGAGCAGCCACGGCGAGGCCGAGTCCTTCGTCAGGTCGAAGTCCGCCCTGCGGCGGAAGGCCACGAGGAAGGTCTCGCTGAGCACGTCTTCGGCGGCATGCCGACCGATGCGATAAGTCGCGAAGGCGTTCACCGCGCGAGCGTGCCGGTCGAACAGCTCGGCGAAGGCCGACGGATGATCCAGCGACCGGCGGATGATCTCACTGTCTGTGCTCACACTGTGTATTGCCTCTGACCCGCGGCTCGGTTCACGATTTCTTCGACGGATTCCGCCCCTGTCGAAGATCGAGTCTCATCAGCACCCGCGGGAAGCCGTCGAGAGTCGAGTCGGTGTCTGCGACCTTGGTGAAGCCCGCTGCTTCGAACAGCCCTCGCGTGCCGACGTACGCCATGGTCAGATTCACCTTCTCTCCCCTGTTGTCGACGGGGTACCCCTCGATGGCCGGCGCTCCACACTTCTTCGCATGGGCCACGGCCCCGTCGATCAGCGCATGCGAGATCCCCTGCTTGCGGTGTCCCGGCCGGACCCGGATGCACCACAGTGACCACACGTCGAGATCGTCGATCTTCGGGATCAGCCTGTTCCGAGCGAAGCTCGTATCGCTGCGCGGATGCACTGCCGCCCACCCGACCGGTTCGTCGTCGAGGTAGGCGATCACGCCGGGAGGCGGGTCCTGACGGCAGAGCTCACGCACCCGATCAGCGCGCTGGGCGCCTCGCAGCTCGTTGTTCTCCTTGCTGCCGATCCGATAGCTCAGGCAGAAGCACACGTTCGACGTCGGCTTCTTCGGGCCGACGAGAGCGGCCACGTCATCGAACTCGGTCGCCGGCTGCACCTCGATGCTCATGCGCCCAGTCTGGCCCACCCTACGGACATCGCCTAGGCGCTCAGTGAACCCCGGGCACGCCATGAGTGCCGTTCTCGTCGCTGGCCGGCCGAGTGGTTCACTCGCCTCGCAGAACCGCCAGCGCGTGCTCGAAGTCCGCAGGATACGCCGACTCGAACTGCACCCACTCCCCCGTCGCCGGGTGCGTGAACGCGAGTTTGTGCGCATGCAGCCATTGACGGGTGAGACCGAGCTTCGCCGACAGCGTGGGGTCCGCCCCATAGAGCGGGTCGCCGACACACGGATGCCGGAGTGCGGCCATGTGCACGCGGATCTGGTGCGTGCGACCGGTCTCGAGATGGATCTCGAGGAGGGAGGCGCCGGGGAACGCCTCGAGCGTCTCGTAGTGGGTCACCGAGGGCTTGCCGTCGGTGACGACAGCAAACTTCCACGAGTGATTCGGGTGCCGACCGATCGGCGCGTCGATCGTGCCCGTGAACGGATCGGGGTGCCCCTGGACGACCGCGTGGTAGATCTTCTCGACCGTGCGCTCTTTGAAGGCGTGCTTGAGGGCCGTGTAGGCGGACTCGCTCTTGGCGACGACCATCAGTCCGCTGGTGCCGACGTCGAGGCGATGGACCACGCCCTGACGCTCGGGCGCACCGCTCGTGGCTACGCGGAATCCTGCGGCGGCGAGAGCACCCACCACCGTGGGGCCCTCCCAGCCGACAGACGGGTGGGCGGCGACGCCCGCGGGCTTGTCGACCACCACGATGTCGTCATCGTCGTAGACGATCCCGAGTTCGGGTACCGCGATCGGGATGATCCGCGGCTCCTCTTTCGGCTGCCACTCCACTTCGAGCCATCCGCCGCCGCGAAGACGGTCGGACTTGTCGAGTGTGACGCCGTCGAGACGCACGCCTCCGGCGGCGGCGACATCTGCCGCGAAGGTCCGGGAGAAGCCGAGCATCTTCGCCAGGGCGGCGTCGACGCGCGTGCCCTCCAGCCCGTCAGGAACGGGAAGGGAGCGGAACTCCACGCTCAGCGCCCGTCCGACGCAGCGGCGGGCGCATCGGGAGACGTGCTGTCGGCGCGTGAGGCGTCCGTCTGCTCCATGGCATCCGCCTCTTCGGCGATGGCGACGGCCTCAGCCTCTTCGTCCGTCTCCACAGGGGCGTGGTCGCGTTCGCGCGTGCCGTCGAAACGCAGCCCGAAGACGACGAGCAACGCCACGGAGATCATGCCCGTGACGATGAAGATGTCCGCGACGTTGAAGATCGCGGGCATCATCCACGGCATCGAGATCATGTCGACGACGTGCCCCATGGGGAAACCCGGATCGCGGAAGAGGCGATCCGTGAGGTTGCCGAGCACTCCACCGAGAAGGCACCCGAGGACGACGGCCCAGAGCCGGGAGTGCAGGCCGAGGGCCTTCCACACGATCACACCGGCGACGACCGCAAGCGCGATGGTGAAGATCCACGTGACGTCTGACCCGAGCGAGAACGCCGCACCGGGATTGCGCACGTAGTACAGCTGAAGGAACTCACCGAGCACCGGGACGGGCTCCTGCAGCGGCAGGTTCTCGGTGGTGAGGTGCTTCACAAACTGATCGGCGGCCAGCACGATCGCTGCGAGAATCGCAACGATCGCGCCAGCCGCCGACCGACGAAGGGCAGGGCGTCCTGGCAAAGGGACGACCTACAGTCCGATCGCGGAGACCGGGGTCGAGTCCGTCGACGCCGACTTCTCGTCGAGGTCGCGGAGCTGACCCTCGATGTAGCCGCGCAGCTGCGAGCGGTAGTCGCGCTCGAAGTTGCGGAGCTCGGTGATGCGGGCTTCGAGCGTGTTGCGCTCGCGCTCGAGACGGGCCGACTCTTCGCGCTGCTTGGCCTCGGCCTCGGTGCGGATGCGGTTGACCTCGCCCTCGGCGTCGGCGATGAGCTGAGCGCGCTTGGCCTCGCCCTCGGCGACGTGCTCGTCGTGCAGGCGCTGTGCGAGCTCGATGATGCCGGCGGTCGCGGTCGCGGAACCCGACGGAGCGGGCTCGGCCGGTGCGGCGACGGGCGCCTCTTCGACGACGGGCGCGGGCGCCTCGGCTGCGGGAGCCGCAGCAGCGACCGGCGCATCGCCGGACTCGAACGCGGCCAGCTTGGCCTTGAGCTCGACGTTCTCCTCGAGGGCCTTGCGCCACTCGATGACGATCTCGTCGAGGAAGTCGTCGACCTCGTCCGGGTCGAAGCCGTCCTTGAAGCGGACGTGCTGGAACTGCTTGGTGACGACGTCATCCGGGGTAAGTGCCATGGTGGCTCCTTCGATGAGTTCGGTTGCCAGTTTCGAGAATGGCGTGGTCGTGATGTGGCGCGAACCCGGGGCGCGCACCTGGGAGCCAAGCATAGTCCCCGAGCCTGTCAGCCGCGACGCCGCGACACTCCGCGGCGTCGAAGTCGGGCAGGCCTCAGATGAAGTTGCGGACGATGCTCATGAGGATCAGCACGATCAGAATCGTGATCGAGAACCCGAAATCCAGCGAGATCGAGCCGATCCTCAAGGGTGGGATGATCCGCCGGAAGAACCGGACGGGCGGATCGGTCAGCGTGTAGACGAGCTCGGCTGCGACGAGACCCGCCCCCTTAGGCCGCCACTCCCGATTGAACATCGGGATGTAGCCCAGGATCAGACGAGCGAAGAGCACCAGCAGATACAGCAGAAGCATCAGGTGGATGATGCTGGCGACGATGGAGACGACGATCCCCACGGTTTACGACTGGTCGAAGCCCGCGGACTCAGCGTCTGCGTGCGCGATTCCCCCGTGGCCCGACACCGCGATGTTCTCCGGCGAGAGCAGGAACACCTTCGAGGTGACCCGCTCGATGCGGCCGTACAGGCCGAGCGAGAGACCCGATGCGAAGTCGATCAGACGGCGAGCGTCAGCATCGCTCATCTGCGAGAGGTTGATGATGACCGGGACACCTTCGCGGAAGCTCTCCGCGATGAGCTGAGCATCGCGGTACTGCTTCGGGTGCACGGTGAGGATCTCGTTCACTGCCCCTCCTGCGGGCTGGCGCACGGCGACGGGGCGCCGCAGCGGGGTGACGGGCGCCGGAGCGGGCTCTTCCCGGTCACGATCGCGATCACGCTCGCGGTGGGCGCGGGCCGGAGCCTGCTCCTCGTAAGCCTCTTCCTCGTCGGCGAGGCCGAGATACACCATGGTCTTCTTCAGCGGGTTACCCATCGTGTCCTCCGGTTCGAACGTGTCGGGTTGGTCTGTTCACAGGTTAACCCCGGTCGGGGCGGGGTCCCGTGATTGCGGAGCCGATCCGCAGGTGTGTCGCACCGGCGTCGATGGCTTCGACGAAGTCACCGGTCATGCCGGCGGAGATCCAGTCGGCCGCGGGCTCGACCTCGCGCACTCCATCGGCGATCGCGCGCAACCGGGCGAACGCCGACGCGGGCTCCTCGTCGAGAGGCGCCACGGCCATCACGCCTCGCAGACGAAGCGTCGGGAGGGTCAAGATGTGCTCGGCGAGCGAGCGGGCATGCTCGGGCGCGACACCGCCTCGCCCCTCGTCCGCCGTCAGGTTGACCTGAACGAGGACGTCGAGGACGTCATCCCCCTCGGCAGCCCTGTGCAGGGCGTCGGCGAGCTTGTCGCGGTCGACCGAATGCACGGCATCCGCGCTCCGCCGGATCGCCGAGGCCTTGTTGGTCTGCGCCTGCCCGATGAAGTGCCAGCGGACATCGAGGCCGTCGAGCTCGCCGACCTTCGCGGAGAGCTCCTGCTGACGGTTCTCCCCCACCTCGCGCACGCCCAGCGCGTGCAGGTCGCGCACGAGGGATGCCGGGTGGAATTTGGTCACGACGATCCGGGTGATGTCACCCGGATCACGGTCGGCCAGGCGCGCGGCCTCGGCGATCCGTTCATCGATCGCCGAGAGCCGCGCGGCCAGACCAGATTCCTCGGGGCCCTGCGCGAGGGTCACTTCAGGAATTCAGGGATGTCGATGTCGTCATCCGCGAACGCGGGCTCGATGCTCGTGGCGGTGACGCGCTGGGGAGCCTTCTCGGCCTCGACGGCTTCGGAGGCGGGCTTGCTCTCCTCGTCGTTCGAGAGAGCGACCTCGGGGAGCGTGCTCGCTGCGGCGGGACGCGTGACGACCATCGGGTCGAGGCGCAGTGAGGGCTCGCCGCTGTCGAAGCCGGCGGCGATCACGGTGACCCGCACCTCATCGCCGAGCGTGTCGTCGATGACGGTACCGAAGATGATGTTCGCCTCGGGGTGCGCGGCTTCCTTGACGAGGTCTGCGGCGTCGTGGATCTCGAAGATGCCGAGGTTCGAACCACCCTGAATGGAGAGCAGGACTCCGTGAGCTCCCTCGATGCTGGCCTCGAGGAGCGGCGACTCGACAGCCAGCTCGGCGGCCTTGATCGCGCGGTCGGCGCCTCGGGCGGATCCGATTCCCATGAGCGCCGAACCGGCGCCCTGCATGACCGACTTCACGTCCGCGAAGTCGAGGTTGATGAGACCCGGGGTCGTGATGAGGTCTGTGATGCCCTGCACACCGGCGAGGAGCACCTGGTCGGCCGTGGCGAAGGCCTCGATCATCGAGATGCCGCGATCGCTGATCTCGAGGAGGCGGTCGTTCGGCACCACGATGAGCGTGTCGACCTCTTCCTTGAGCTTCACCACGCCGGCTTCGGCCTGGCTCTGACGACGACGCCCCTCGAAGGAGAACGGCTTGGTGACGACACCGATGGTCAGTGCGCCGATCGACTTCGCGATGCGAGCGACGACGGGGGCGCCACCGGTTCCGGTTCCGCCGCCCTCACCCGCCGTCACGAAGACCATGTCGGCGCCCGTGAGCGCCTGCTCGATCTCTTCGGCGTGGTCCTCGGCTGCACGGCGACCCACCTCGGGGTCGGCTCCTGCGCCGAGTCCGCGAGTGAGCTCGCGGCCCACGTCGAGCTTGACGTCGGCGTCGCTCATCAGCAGCGCCTGCGCGTCGGTGTTCACTGCGATGAACTCGACTCCGCGGAGACCGAGGTCGATCATGCGGTTGACGGCGTTGACGCCGCCACCGCCGACGCCGACGACCTTGATCACGGCGAGGTAGTTCTGGTTCTGGCTCATGGCCGGCCTCCGAATAGTCGAGCCTGTCTTTGGGCGAGATCCCGAGGGTTGAACCTTAAACCTCAACTAGAGGTGTAAAGTATTTCCCGGTATTGGTTTCTCTTGTTCGAAGGTAAGCGTCGCGACCCCGCGCACCCGCAAAGACACGGGCGTGTCGCCCGTTTGCCGTCGAAACCTCAGCCGACGACGACTGCGTGGGGCGAAGTGACGTCGATCGTGGATGCGTCCGGACGCCCGATCAACGTCTTCGAAAGGGCCTCGCTCTTCAGCGGCGAGTCCTCAGCGCTCCCCCACACCACAGTGAGACCTGAGCTCAACGTGAGCGTCACGTCATCCGGCGACGTCGCACGCACGCCCGTGAGCATCGCCCTCAGATCGGCCGGCACCGACCGCACGACGAGACCCGCGCTCTCGAAGGCTGCCGAGTCCGTGCCGCCCTCGATGTCGAGCACGGGCTGTCCGGCGGGCTGGTCCGTCGTCGTCGCGAGAGCGACCCCCGCGGCGTCGACGAGCGTGTACCCCGCCTCCGAGCGGATGACGCCGACGGGTGTGCGCTCGACGATCCGCACCGTGAGGTCGTGCGGGGGCTTCGCCTCCAGCGCATAGGTCTCGATCAGCGGGAAGGCCAGCAGAGAGGCCTTGACCGCGCTCGAGTCGATCGAAGCGAGAGGGGTGCCGATCTGGTCGGCCAGTGCCGCTTCGACGGTTGCGGCATCCAGGGTCGTCGCGCCCACCACGGTGATCTTCTCGACCGCGAACAGTGGGCTGTACGCCGCGGCGGTCGTTCCCCCGACGAGGAGGACGACAGCGCCGATCGCGCTCAGCCAGATGATCCGTCGGCGGCGTGAGCGCTGGGTGAAGCGGCGGATCTCGGCACGGAGCGCCTTGCGCCGTGCGCGCGCCGCCCGCCAGACGTCGCGCGTCGACGTCGGCCGTTCGGCATCCGCCGCCCCCGCGTCTCCTGCGTACGCCCCGAGATCGACGACATCCGCATTGTCGCGCCCATCCTCACCCGCAGCAGCGCGTGCGCGACCGCGAGAGCCCGCCCGTCGCCCGGCTGCGGACTCGCCTTCCGCGAGACCCGCGGGAGGCGTGGGAAGCGGAGGCGGACGTCGCATCGCCTAGACCTCTGTGGTCCGCAGCGACTCGAGCACCTGCGGGATGATCTGGTAGACGTTGCCGCAGCCGAGCGTGACGACGAAGTCGCCCTCACGCGCGACAGACGCCGTGTAGTCGGCGGCCTGCTGCCAGTCCGCGACGAAGTGCACATGCGAGGGGTTCTGGAAAGCGCCGCTGACCAGCTCACCCGTCACCCCGGGCACCGGATCCTCGCGCGCGCCGTAGACGTCGAGCACGACCGTGTGGTCGGCGTAGGTCTCGAGCACGTCGGCGAACTCGCGGAACATGTGCTTCGTGCGCGAGTACGTGTGGGGCTGCTGGATCGCGATGATCCTGCCGGAGCCTGCGATCGAGCGCATCGCCTCGAGCGCGGCCCGCACCTCGGTCGGGTGGTGCGAGTAGTCGTCGTAGACCGTGACGCCGCGCTCGATTCCGTGCTTCTCGAGCCGCCGCACGGTGCCGGCGAAGCCCTCGACGGCGCGCGCGGACTCGGTCAGCCCGAAGCCGACGGACATGAGCACCGTGATGGCGCCGGCCGCGTTGATCGCGTTGTGCACACCGGGCACGGCGAGCTGCAGTCGCACGCTCTCATCACCCCGGGTGATCGTGGCGGACACGGGGCCCGCGGTGACGATGTCGGTGACACGGACGTCGGCATCTTCGGCCTGGCCGAAGGTGATGACGTTCGGGTGCGACAGCCCGGCGCCCACACGCAGCGCGCCCAGGTCATCGCTGGAGATCACGACGGCCTCGGTGGCGGCGTCGGCGAAGCGTACGAATGCATCGTGGAAGGCTTCGTCCGACCCGTAGTGGTCGAGGTGGTCGGGGTCGACGTTGGTGATGAGCGCGACCGCGGTGTCGTAGAGCAGGAAGGTTCCGTCGGATTCGTCGGCCTCGATCACGAAGAGCTCACCCGCGCCCGTCGCACTCGAGACACCGAGCTGCTCGATCACGCCGCCGTTCACGAAGTTCGGGTCGGCACCCAGCGCCTGGAGAGCCGTCACGATCATGCCGGTCGACGACGTCTTGCCGTGCGCGCCGGCGACCGATACGAGTCGCCGCGCGCCGATCAGCCAGTGCAGCGCCTGCGAACGATGGATCACGTGCAATCCACGTTCCTTCGCCAGGAGGAATTCGGGATTCTCGGGCCAGATCGCACCCGTGTGCACCACCGTGTCGGCATCGCCGAGATGGGCGGCGTCGTGTCCGACGTGCACCGTGGCGCCGGCCGCTGCGAGAGCGCGGAGGTTGTCACTGTCCGCCCGGTCGCTCCCGGAGACGCGGATTCCCGCATCGAGGAACATCTTGGCGAGGCCGCTCATGCCGGATCCTCCGATGCCGATGAAGTGCGCGGAGGAGATCGACTCGGGGATCGGGAGAGTGAGGTCAGGTCTGATCATGTCGGATTCAGTCTACTTTTCAGTGAGGACGTTTCGGCGGCGCTGAGCCGTGTCTGCAGCGGACTCAGACGAGCCCGAGGGCTCGGTCGACGAGCGCGATGACATTCTCGGTACCGCTGCGCGTGCCCACGTGACCTGCTGCGTCCGCCATCGCCGAGAGCCGCTGCGGATCCTTCAGCACGGGGATAACGATGCGCCGCACGGCGTCTCCGTCGAAGGTGGCATCGTCGAGCAGACGCGCGGCACCGGCGGCGACGGCGGATGCCGCGTTGAGGCGCTGCTCGCCGTTGCCCACCGAGTACGGCACGTACAGCGCGGGGATGCCGAGCGCGCTGATCTCGCTGACCGTCGCCGCCCCGGAGCGCGAGACGATGAGGTCGGCCAGAGCGAACGCGAGATCCATGCGATCGACGTAGCGGCGCAGTGCGTAGCCGGGCACCTCGGGGTCGGCGAGATCGCTGCGCTCGCCCGTGACGTGAAGCAGCTGCCATCCTGCGGCGAGGACGTCGCCCCAGGAGTCGGCGAGGGCCTCGTTCAGGCGCTGAGCTCCGAGAGATCCGCCGAACACGAGCAGGACAGGACGAGAGGCATCGAGTCCGAAGTGCTCTGCGGCCTCGTCACGGGCGGCGGCGCGGTCGAGCTCGATGACCTCGCGGCGCAGCGGCATGCCGACGACCTCGCCACCGCGCAGCTTCGTGCCGCCGAAGGCGACTCCGGTCGCCGCGGCGCGACGCGCACCCAGCACGTTCGCGAGGCCGGGCTTGGCGTTCGCCTCGTGCACGACGAACGGCACACCCTCTCGGCGGGCGGCCACATAGGCTGGGGCGGAGGCGTATCCGCCGAAACCGACCACGACATCGACGGCGTGCGTGCGGATGTGCGCACGCACTTGGGCGATCGCACGACGGAAACGTCCGGGGAATGCGGCCGCCTGCCTGTTGGGACGACGCGGGAACGGCACCTTGTCGACGATGAGGAGTTCGTATCCTCGGGCGGGCACGAGTCGGGACTCGAGGCCCTCCGCCGTGCCCAGCACCAGGACGGTCGCATCGGCTTCGCGGGCGCGCAGTCCGTCAGCGACGGCGAGCAGGGGATTGACGTGACCGGCGGTTCCACCGCCGGCGAGAAGGTACGTGGTCACCGTGTGACCCTACCCCGCCCTGCCGAAGGGGTCCGCTCAGCCGCACGTGCTTCCGGGACCTTGAGGGTGCGAGCGAAGGACAGCAGGACGCCGCAGGCGATGAGCACCGCGAGGAGCGCCGTGCCGCCCTGCGACATGAAAGGCAGCGGAACGCCCATGACCGGGAACAGTCCGATGACGACGCCGACGTTGAACACGGCCTGGCCCGTGATCCAGACGGTGATGCCACCGGCTGCGACGCGGATGAACGGGTCGTCCGTCTTGCGGATGATGTGGAAGGCGCCGACCGTGAAGAGCGTGAAGAGCGCGAGGACGACGATGCAGCCGATCAGTCCGAGCTCCTCGCCGACGATCGCGAAGATGAAGTCGTTGCCCGCGGCGGGCAGCCACCCGTACTTCTCCTGCGAGTTGCCGAGGCCGACGCCGAAGATGCCTCCGGAGGCCATGCCCCAGATCCCGTGGATCGACTGGTAGCAGTCACCGGTGTACGCCGACATGTCGGAGCAGGTGGCTGTGATGCGTCGCATGCGGTCCGGGCTCGTCACGGCGAGGGCGATGACCGCCACGACGCCGAGCAGCACGGGCAGGATGAACAGTCGCAGCTTCACGCCGGAGAAGAACAGGCAGCCGAGCAGGACGATGACCAGCACCATCGCGGTGCCGAGGTCCTTTCCGGCGATGACCGTGCCGATCGCGAGCGCTCCGACCGGAACCACCGGGATGAACACCTGGTGCCAGGTTCCGAGCATCGTCTGTTTGCGCAGCAGCACGTACCCGACCCAGAGCGCGAGCGCGAGCTTCAGGAACTCCGACGGCTGCAGGGTGAATCCCGCGATCATGATCCAGTTGCGGTTACCGCCGTCCTCGATGCCGAGAGGCGTGAAGACGAGCATCTGCAGGGCGATCGAGCCGAACAGCGCAGGCCACGCCATGCGCTTGAGGAAGGCGATCGGCAGTCGCGAGATCAGGAACATCAGCGGGATGCCGAGCACCGCGAAGATCCCCTGGCGCAGCGCGCCGTCCATCGGGTTCTCGCCCTTGGCCACCGCGGTCGCACTCGTCGCCGAGAGCACCATCACGAGTCCGAAGATCGTCAGCATCAGGGCGGCCGACGCGATCATCAGGAACTCGGTCGAGACCGGGGTGAATCGCCTCCCGAGGGAGACACGGGCGGCCAGGCCTCCCGACGAGGTGCGGCCGGACTCAGACCGTGGGGGGCGTGCGACCTGCGTCATCGGCGCTCCCCCGGTCTATCCAGTCCCGCACCGCCTCGGCGAAGCGGTGTCCGCGATCCGCGTAGCTGGAGAACTGATCGAAGGATGCCGCTGCGGGGGCCAGCAGAACTGTGCCCTCGCCATCGACGATTCCCGCGGCGATCTCCACGACGCGATTCATGACGTGACCAGTCTCGCCAGCATCCACCTCGAATACCGGCACCCCCGGCGCGTGTCGCTCGAATGCCGCGACGACGGAGGTGCGCTCGACGCCGATCACGACGGCCGCACGGGCCGTCGAGCCGACGGATGCGACCAGATCGGCGATGTCGACGCCCTTCAGATCTCCGCCGACGACCCAGACCGCTCCGGGGTAGGCACGCAGAGACGAAGCGGCGGCGTGCGGATTCGTCGCCTTGGAATCATCGACCCAGGTGATGCCGGCGTGACGCGCGATGACCTGGATACGGTGCTCGTCGAGTCGGAAGGACTGGAGAGCTGCATGGATGGCTTCGGGCTCGACCCCGAGCGAACGTGCGAGGGCGCTGGCCGCCAGGATGTTCTGCACGATGTGCGGCGCGGCGAGGCCGACGCTCTGCAGGTCGGCCACCGTCGTCAGCTCCAGCGCACTGGTCGCCCGATCGTCGAGGAACGCCCGATCGACGAGCAGCCCCTCGACCACGCCGAGGTCGCTGGGCCCGGGGATGCCGAGGTCGAAGCCGATCGCTCGTGCACCGTCGACGACCTCGGCCTCCTCGACCATGAGCCGTGTGGCCTCATCGGCCTTGTTGTAGACGCAGGCGACACGCGTGTTGCGATAGACGATCGCCTTCGCGTCGCGATACGCCTGGGCGCTGCCGTGCCACACGAGGTGGTCGTCTGCGAGGTTCAGGCACACCGACGCATGCGGGAAGAGCTGCCCCTCGGCGCTGGACTGCCCGAGGTACCAGAGCTGGTGGCTGGAGAGCTCGACGACGAGCGCATCGAAGCCCTCGGGGTCGCGCACGGCATCCAGCACCGGCACTCCGATGTTGCCACAGGGGGCCGCACGCAGCCCGCCCTCGACGAGGAGGGATGCCGTCAGCTGCGTCGTGGTGGTCTTGCCGTTGGTGCCGGTGATCAGCACCCAGTCGGCGGGAGTGCCGTCGGCGCGCGTCACCTTGTCGCGGACGCGCCAGGCGAGCTCGATGTCGCCCCAGATCGCGATGCCGGACTCCTGCGCCCACCGGATCACGGGATGCGCGGGAGAGAAGCCGGGAGAGGCGATGATCACTTCGGGCGCGAAGACGCTGAGCACCTCGGGTACCTCGACGAGAGAGCCCAGTTCGAGGCGCGCGCCGATCACGGGCAGGAGATCGGCGTATTCCTGCTCGGCAGACTCGCTGAGCACGAGCACATCGGCACCGAGCTCCGTGAGCGTGTCGGCCACCGAGAAGCCGGTCATCGAGAGCCCGAGCACGGCGACCCGCAGGCCCGACCAGTCGGAGCGCCAGCTGGTCAGCGTCGCGAGCCTGGACTCAGCTGACACGCGTGAGCCATTCGACGTAGAAGAGTCCGACGGCCGAGACGGCGAGGAGTCCTGCGATGATCCACATCCGGACGACGATCGTCACCTCTGACCACCCGCGCATCTCGAGATGATGGTGGAAGGGACTCATCAGGAACAGCCGCTTACCGCGAGTGACCTTGAAGTAGGCGCGCTGCAGGATGACCGAGCCCGACGCGAGGACGAAGACTCCGGCGATCACGAAGAGCAGCAGCTCGGTGCGGGTGAGGATCGCCATCGCGGTGATCACACCGCCGATCGCCATCGAGCCGACGTCGCCCATGAAGACCTTGGCCTTGGGGGCGTTCCACCAGAGGAACCCGATCAGGCTGGCGGCGAACGACGCGGCGATGATCGCCAGGCTGAACGGATCGCGCACCTCGTAGCATCCGCCTATGGCCGCCGATTCGACGCCTTCGCCGACGCAGGACTGTTTGAACTGCCAGAAGGCGATCAGGCTGTAGGCGCCGACGACGATGACTCCGGCTCCCGCGGCGAGGCCGTCGAGCCCGTCCGTGAGGTTGACACTGTTGGACGTCGCCACGCCGATGACCGAGATCCAGAGCAGGTAGAGGGCCCAGCCGAGGATCGCGGTGAAGGCGAAGAGGTTCAGCCAGGGGATGTCGCGGAAGAGCGAGATCGAGCCGGATGCCGGTGTCTGGTCGTACGAGTTCGGGAAGTTCAGGGCGATGATGCCGAACGGGATGATCACCAGCAGCTGGCCGATGATCTTGCGCCAGCCCGAGAGTCCGAGGCTGCGCTGACTGCGCACCTTCATGTAGTCGTCGATGAACCCGACGGCTCCGAAGCCGACCATCAGCCAGATGACGAGGAGCGCGGACGTCGACGGAGTGCCTCCGCCCACGTAGGTTCCGGTGAAATAGCCGACCATGGTGCCGACGATGAAGATCACGCCGCCCATGGTCGGGGTTCCGCGCTTCGCCTCATGGCTCGGGTTCTCGATCGCCTCGGGCGTGCGGATGACCTGCCCCCAGCCCCACTTCCGGAAGAGCCGGAGGAAGACGGGAGTCAGGAAGAGCGTGAAGGCGAGGGATATGGCGGCCGCCATGATGAGAGATCTCACGAGAACAATTCTCCCAGACGATCGCCGAGGTGCCGGAGCCCCACGGAATTGGATGACTTGACGAGCACGCGGTCGCCATCGCGCAGCTCGCCACGCAGGTACTCGAACGCAGACTCCTGGTCGGCGAAGAACACGGCCTCGCTGTCCCACGAGCCTTCGCCGATCGCGGAGATGAAGAGGCGGCGAGCCTCGGGGCCGACGACCACGATCCGCTGGATGTTCAACCGCACGGCGAGCAGACCGATCCTGTCGTGCTCCTCACCCGCCGTCTCGCCGAGCTCGCTCATGGCGCCGAGCACCGCGACCGTCCGCTCGTCGGGGCCGGTGATCTGCGCGAGCGTGCGCAGCGCCGCAGCCATGGAGTCAGGACTCGCGTTGTAGGCGTCGTTGATGATACGCACGCGCTCGTTGCCCATCGGCTGCATGCGCCAGCGCTCGGCGATCTCGACCGTCTCGAGCCGAGCGACAGCATCTGCCGTCGAGACGCCCAGCACACGCGCAGCCGCGATGGCAGCCAGAGCGTTGCCGACATGATGAGCACCGAGGACCTGCAGCCGGAGCGGAAGCCGCTCCCCCGCAGCTTCGATCACGCAGGAGGTGCCCGATGCGGTGACCTCCAGGTCATGGGCCCGCACGTCCGCCGCAGCGCTCTGACCGAAGCCGACGACCTGCATGCCGCGTGAGACGGCGAGCTCGCGCATCGCCGCGACTCGGGGGTCATCGACGTTGAGCACGGCGGTCCCCGAGGGGATGGCGGCGGAGACGAGCTCGGACTTGGCCTTCGCGGTCGCCTCGATGCCGCCGAATCCTCCGGCGTGCGCCATGCCGACCATCAGCACCACGGCGATGTCCGGCTCCACGAGGCCCGCGAGGCGTGCGATGCTGCCCGGCGCGTCCGCACCGAACTCGCTCACGAGGAACCGCGTGTCGTGCGTGATCCGCAACATCGTCACCGGAGCGCCCACCTCGTTGTTGAACGAGTTGATGGGCGCCACCGTCTCCCCCTCGCCGGCGAGGATGCGCGCGAGGAAGTTCTTGGTCGTCGTCTTGCCGTTCGAGCCCGTGATGCCGACGATCTTGAGATGCCCCTCGGCGCGCACGCGCGCCACGACCTCTCGCGCCAGATCGGCGAGGGCGGCGACAGCGCTCGGGACGACGATCTGCGTGATCTCGTCGTCGACAGGATGCTCGACGATCGCGAGAGCGGCGCCGGCTGCCAGCGCGGATCCGACGAAGCGGTGTCCGTCGGTCTCGGCACCCGGCTTCGCGACGAAGACGGATCCGGGCGCCATGGTGCGCGAATCGGTGTCGACCACGCCGTCGACGAGGGTCTCGGCCGTCGCGGTACCTGCGAGTCGGAGATCACCCCCGAGGACGGCGGCGATCTCAGCAAGCGACAGGGCGATCATGACGTCTCCAGGCGCGGCGGGGCGCCGTCTATTCGAACTTGGGAAGCAGTGCGTCCATCGGTGTGGAGGACGGCATCACGCGGTAGGTCTTCATGGTCTGGGTCATGGCCTTCTGGAAGGCCGACGCGGTAGCAGCAGACGATGTAACTCTAGTCGGCTCGTCGAGAGTGACCACGACGACGTACTGCGGGTCATCGACGGGAGCGAAGCCCACCATGCTCGTGTAGTACACGCCGGCCTTGTATCCGCCGTTGCCATCAGGGATCTGTGCGGTACCCGTCTTGCTGGTCACGCGATAGCCGGGAACCTGGATGCGCTCGGCGTTGCCGCCCTGGACGGCGACGTTCTCGAGCATCCGCGTCAGGTCGGCGGCGGTCTCGGGCTTGATGATCTGATCGTGCGCCGGAGCCTCGGGAGCGACCACCTCGCCGTCGGGCGTCGTGCAGGACTCGATCAGCGACAGGCCGATCTTCTCTCCGCCGTTCGCGATGGCCTGGTAGGCGCCGGCGAGCTGCGGGGCGGTGACGGTGAAGTACTGACCGAACGTGGTCGTGTACAGCGACTGGTTGTCCCACTCGCTCGTCGGGTGCAGCAGACCGGCTGCCTCGTCGGGGAAGTCGACAGTCCTGGTGCCGACGCCGAAGCGCTGCAGGTAGTCGTAACGCACATCGGGGCTCACCATGGTGCCGAACTTCGACAGCGCCACGTTCGAGGAGTCGATGAGGGCGCCGGCGAGGGTGTACTGGAACGTCGGGTGCACGAATGCGTCGTTGATCACCGCGCCGTTGTCGAACTTCTCCTTCGACGACGCCGACACCGTGGGGCTCGTCATCGTCACGCCGGCGTTCTCCATGATCGCCGCGGCGGTGACCGCCTTGAACGTGGAGCCGGGCTCGAACGGGTAGGTGAAGAGCTTGCTGCCCCACGTGTCGGACGACGATGCGTCCAGGTCGTTGGGGTCCATGGTCGGCCACTCCGCAGCCGCCCGGATCTTGCCGGTGGCCACCTCGACGACCGTCACCGTGCCGCCCTTGGCGCCCTGTGTCTGCGCCTCCTCGGCGATCATCTGCTGCATGTACCACTGCAGGTCGCTGTTGATCGTGAGCTGCACGGCACCGCCGTCGACGGCGTCGACCCTGCTCTCGCTGCCGGGGATGACCACGCCGTTCTTGCCGGTGCGGTACGACTCCTCACCGTCGGTCGGCGCGAGGCACTTCTCGTCCATCTTCTCGATGCCGGCCTGCGCCGTGCCCGCTCCGTCGAGGAATCCGAGGAGGTTTCCGGCGACCGCGCCGTTCGGGTAGACCCGGACCTCGCGCGGCTTCATCGTGAGGTACGACGAGATCTTGAGATCGCGCAGCTCGATGTACTTCTCGGTGCTGAGCCCCTTCACGAGCGGAAGGTACTGGGAGTCGGGGTTCGCGGCCAGCGCGGCGGCGACGTCGGCACGGAGCTTCTCGGCATCCAGCCCCATGATCTCGGCAATGCGGGTAGACGCTTCGGCCCACGGAAGCGCCGGCGGGTTCTTCTCGTCCTCTTCGAGGAGTCGGATCACCTGGGGGCTCAGCTGCGCGTCGTAGACGTTGACACTCTCGGCGAGCACCGCACCGTCTGCATCGGTGATGGACCCGCGCTGTCCGGGGATGGCAGTGCCCTTGGAGATGAACTCCAGCGACTGGGCGACGTGCTCGTCTGCCTTGACCACTTGGATGTCCACCAGGCGCACGACGAACGCCGCGAGGATCGACAGGATCACCGCCAGCGCGACGACCGTGCGTCGCCGGGGCGTCCGGGTGGCTCGTGTCGTCATGGACTCTCTCCGTCAGGTCGTGATGGTCGGTGGATCCGGCTAGCGGGTGCTGGGGCTCGGGAGCCCGTCGGTGATGGCCGGCGGCAACTCCTGGGCTGATTGCCCTGCCGTGCCGTCCGGCGTGGCGTCCGGCGTGGCGTCGTCCTCCGTGGAGGCGTTCACCGGCACGTCGTTCAACAGGGCGTTGCTCACCGCACCGGCGCCGTTCGGATCGATGGTGGATGCTCCGACCGCGCCTGTTCCCTGACCGAACACCGCACCGTCGCTGAGTCGCAGGTAGGCCGGCGAGCCGGCGACCACCATGCCGAGAGCTGCGGCTCCGGTCGCGAGGGACTGCGGCGAGCTCAGACCGGTCAGGTCCTCCTGCAGCGCGTTCGTGCGGAGGTCAAGCTCGTGCTGCTCGGACGAGAGACTCGCCAGCGTGAACGAGTCCTGGGTGATCGCGAGCGACAGCCCGATCTGCACGGCTCCGATCGCCAGCGCACCCGCGACGGCGATGAGCGCATAGGCGAGCTTCGGCTTGCGGCGGACCGGCGTGCCCGTGACGGGCTCGAGGCGGCGACGCGGCGCGCGCGTCGGCGTATCCGGCAGCGATCGAGGCCGGGGTGCCAGCGCATTCAGGCTCATGAGGTCTCCCGCACCTTCTCTGCCGCACGCAGTCGAACCGGGATCGCTCGGGGGTTCCTGGCGCGCTCGTCGTCATCGGCGAGCTCGGCGCCCTTGGTGATGATGCGGAAGCGGGGCGCGTGCTCTGGGAGCTCTACGGGCAGGCCCCGCGGAGTGGTCGACGCGGCACCTGCAGCGAACGCCTGCTTCACGAGTCGGTCCTCTAGCGACTGGTACGACATCACGACGATGCGTCCGCCGACCGCAAGTGCGTCCATGGCCGAGGGGATCGCGTCGGCGAGCACGTTGAGCTCGGCGTTCACCTCGATGCGCAGGGCCTGGAAGACTCGCTTGGCCGGGTGCCCTGCCCGCTGAGCCGCAGCAGGAGTGGCGGCCTGAAGGATCTCGACGAGTTCTCCCGAGCGGGTGATCGGCTGCTTCTCGCGTGCGGCGATGATGAACCGGGCATAACGGCCGGCCAGCTTCTCCTCGCCGTACCGCTCGAAGATGCGACGGAGGTTTCCTTCGCTGTAGGTCGCGATGACCTCTGCCGCGGTGACGCCCTTCGTCTGATCCATCCGCATGTCCAGCGGGGCATCCTTCGAGTAGGCGAAGCCGCGGTCGGCTTCGTCGAGCTGCAGGGACGAGACGCCGAGGTCGAAGAGGATGCCGGCCGCGCCCTGGGCGTGGAGCCCGATCTCGTCGTACACGGTGTGCACGAGCGTGACCCGGTCCTTGAAGCGGGCGAGCCGCTCCCCCGCGATGCGCAGCGCGTCGGTGTCGCGGTCGAGACCTACCAGACGGATGTTCGGGAAGCGCTCGAGCAGAGCCTCGGAGTGACCTCCCATGCCGAGCGTGGCATCGACTAGCACCGCTCCATCGGCCTGCAGGGCGGGAGCGAGCAGCTCGACGCAGCGATCGAGCAGTACGGGGGTGTGGATGTCGCGGAGGTTCATGATCTTTCTCGGGTGACCTCTGTATGTCGGAGACCAGGGCCCTGATCCCCCTCCGCTTCTCGACCCGGCACCGGGGAAGTGTGTCGGGGCAGGAGCGGCGGGGCATCACAGCCGTGGTCAGAACAGTCCCGGGATCACCTCCTGCTCGAGATCGGCATATGTCTCCTCGCCGGCTGCGAGGTAGGTGTTCCAGCTCTCGGCATCCCAGATCTCGGCGTGGGCGCCGACACCGGTGATGATGAGTTCCTTCTGCAGGCCCGCGTACTGACGAAGGTGCACGGGGATGGTGATGCGGTTCTGGCTGTCTGGCATCTCCGCACTCGCACCGGAGAGGAACAGGCGCATGAAGTCACGCGCCTGCTTGTTCGCGAGCGGCGCCTGACGGATCCGCTCGTGCATCGCCTCGAACTCGGCCGTACTGAAGACGTAGAGGCAGCGTTCCTGCCCACGCGTGACGACGATGCCGCCACCGAGGTCTTCGCGGAACTTCGCGGGAAGGATGACCCGTCCCTTGTCGTCCAACTTCGGAGAATGCGTTCCCAGCAACATCAGCCATCACCCCCTCTGCGTCCGGCCAACTCGAGGTGCGCCCCACTTTACTCCACTTTCCTCCACAAACCTACGGTCAATCCATGACCTGAGGGCCTGAGCGGGTGCAGGCACGCCGAAGCTCCGCATGATTACGCGGTGGAGAGAGGTGGAGGGCGGGTGGAGGAAGATGGAGCGCCAGGTGCGGACAGAGCCCGCTCGGCGCGCAGAGCCCGCCCTCGCCCGCCCTCGGGCCGAGAAACGACGAAGGCCCGGATGCTCAGAGCATCCGGGCCTTCGAGGAAGAGGAGGTGTGGGTCACTGACCGTCTTGGCGACGATCCCATCGGTCGTTCATGCGATCCATGAAGGATGCCGAGCTCTTCTGCTTGGGCGCCCGCTCACGAGGAACGGCGGAGAGCGGCCTGCGGACCGGGGTGACGGCGAGCATCACGCCGCCGAGCATGGCGGCGAATCCGACGACGCCGACCACGACACCCCACACGTCGCCGAGCACGACACCGACGATCAATCCGCCGACACCCGCGAGGAGCAGCAGGGCTCCGTACACGAGATTGCGGTAGCTGAGTGCGCGGTCACCTGACGGCGCACTCACGACGTCGGCGTCGTTGTGGAGGAGATGGCGTTCCATCTCGTCGAGCAGACGCTGCTCCTGTTCGGAGAGTGGCATTTCGTCCCCCTCGGGTATCGTCCATCCATTCTACGCGCGGTATGTCGGTCGGGGCTAGCCGTAAGGCCCCCGTTTGGCTTTACGTATGCTGGGAGTCGTGCCGTCCCCCACACTCGTCTCCGACGCCGTCGCCGCTCGCCTGCGGCTCTTCCTCGACCGGATGAGGGAGGAGTCGATCGACTACGGGCCGGACGCCATGGGCCTGCTCGACTCGGCGGCCGACACCCTCGTCGGAGGCAAGCGCCTGCGCGCACGCTTCTGCCATGCCGGGTGGCAGGCGGTCGCCCGCTTCAGGGATCGGGATGCCCAGGAATCGACCGCTCTCTGGGACGTCTGCGCGGCTCTGGAGATCTTCCAGTCGGCTGCCCTCGTGCACGACGACCTCATCGACAACTCCGATACGCGCCGCGGTCGTCCCGCGGCGCATCGAGCGCTCGAATCGACGCACCGTGAGGCCGGGTGGGTCGGCGACGCGGCGGCGTTCGGGCGATCTTCGGCGATCCTCCTCGGCGACCTGCTCGTGGCCTGGAGCGACGATCTGCTCGAGGATGCGATCGATCCACTGCCCCACGCCGCAGCCGTGCGCCGCGAATACGGTCGCATGCGCCGAGACGTGACGGTGGGTCAGTTCCTCGACATCGCCGAGGAGTCCGCCTGGAGCGTGCACGCGACCGACTCCCACGTCGAGCGCGCTCTCCGCGTCGTCTCGCTGAAGTCCGCGCGCTACAGCATCGAGCAGCCCCTGGTCCTCGGCGCGGCGATCGCCGGCGGTGCAGACGATCAGCTCGACGCCCTGCGCCGGTTCGGCCGCCCGGTGGGCATGGCGTTCCAGCTGCGCGACGACGTTCTGGGGGTCTACGGGGATGCCGCGGTGACGGGAAAGCCAGCGGGCGATGACCTGCGGGAGGGCAAGCGCACGGTCCTGGTGGCGCTCACCAGGGAGACCCTCGACACCTCGGCGCGCAATCTGTTCGACGAGATGCTCGGCGACCCTGACCTCACAGCCGAGCAGGTCGCGTTCCTCCAGGCGACCATCTCCGGTTCCGGGGCGCTCGATCGTGTCGAGCGCATGATCGACGTCTATGCGAAGGATGCCGACCGCGCGCTCTCTGGCGCACGTCTCGACAATGCGGCTGTGGGCGACCTGCGCGATCTCGCGCGTGCGGCGACCGTCCGGTCAGCCTGAACGCGGCTCCGAGCAGGCTCGCCGCTCCGATCTGGGTTCCGATCTGGCTCGCCGGTTCAGGCGAGCGTGCGGGCGACGCGGCGGACCGCACTCTTGTGACCCGCGAGGAGTGCGTCGATCGGCGAATGACCCAGCTCCTCCTCGGGGGCGAGCAGCCAGTCGATGACCTCGTCGTCGCTGAACCCGGCATCCTGCAGGACGATGATCGTTCCGCGCAGCGAGGACAGCGGCTGGCCGTCGACGATGAACACCGAGGGGACCGCGAAGACGCCGGAGCGACGCGACCCGATCAGGTAGTGCTCGTCGATGAGTCGACGCACACGGCCCAGGGCCTCGTCGAGGACCTCGACGAGATCGGGCATCGTCAGCCACTCGGTGGCGGTGACGCCGGGAGCGGTCACGCTGTTCTCGGACGCAGTCTCGGACTGCGAGGTTTCAGACGGCTTGCTTTCAGACGGAACAGACACGGTGCAACTATCTCATCTCTTCGCGGCCATCGCATTTCTGCCGCCCCATCGAGTCACTTTCGTCCCATTCGTCACAATGACATCTCCCGCCACTTCTGTTGACTTCCGTATACATACGTGTCAGCGTGGGCAGACGCCGAACAAGGGAGACCACCTTGAGAACGCATGCTGTCGCGCGCCGAACGCGCTATCTCCAGCTCGGAGTGCCCGCCGCGGTGCTGGGCACCCTGTCTGGCGCGATCGCCGTCGTGCCCGCATCCGCAGACGCTGCCACGCCGCCCATCGAGAGGCTCCAATCGAGCCCCACCCAGATCAAGACGGCAGAGGCGCCCCCCGCTGCATACACAGTGCAGCCCGGCGACACGATCTCGTCTATCGCGAACCGCTTCGGCCTTCGCACGGTCGATGTGCTCACGTGGAACGCCCTCACCTGGCGATCCGTCATCTACCCGGGGCAGACGCTGTCGCTCTCGGGAGCGTCCGCGCCCGTGGCACCCGCCGCTCCCCCGGCTGAAGCCCCCGCGACGGCGACCCACGTGGTCGCCGCGGGCGACACGGTTTTCGGCATCGCGCAGCGGTACGGCACGAGCGTCGACGCCGTGCTGGCGGCGAACAGCCTCACCCGAGCATCCGTCATCTACCCCGGCCAGCAGCTCGCGCTCTCGGGAACGTCGACGCCCGCACCGGTGGCCGTCGCCCCCGCGGCCCCAGCCCCGGTGGCGACCGGTGGGCAGACGCATGCCGTCGTCGCGGGCGACACGCTCTTCGGTATCGCTCAGCGATACGGCACGTCCGTGGCGCAGCTCTACGCGATGAACGGACTGAGCTCGGGCTCGATCATCTATCCCGGGCAGAGCATCGTCGTCGCCGGTGCCGCCGCGGTCACCGCACCGGCACCGGCGCCCGCCGCTGCGACCGCACCACCCGGCCAGCTGTTCGCGAATCTCGACGCGGAGCAGGCCGCAAACGCTCACCTGATCATCAGCGTCGGGCGGAATCTCGGAGTCTCCGATCGCGGGATCGCCATCGCCCTCGCGACCGCGATGGTCGAATCCAGCCTGCGGAACCTCTCGTGGGGAGACCGCGATTCACTGGGACTGTTCCAGCAGCGACCGAGCATGGGCTGGGGAACACCGGAGCAGGCGATCGACGCCGACCGAAGCACCCGCGTGTTCTTCGGCGGCGCATCGGACCCCAACGGGCAGGGCTCCCGGGGGCTTCTCGACATCACTGGCTGGGAGGGCATGCGATTCACGGATGCCGCGCAGGCGGTGCAGATCTCGGCCTATCCTGAGCGCTACGGCCAGTGGGAGACCCAGGCTTACCAGTGGCTCGGCCTTCACGGGTGACCCTCTTCCGGGCAAACCCGCAGGGTCCAGGGGCGAGCCGCTCCCCAAGCTTTCAGGCAGTTCTCCATAGAATCTTGACGTGACGACCAATCAGCAGGCCGACCCCCTCATCGGGCGGCTTGTCGACGGTCGGTATCGAGTACGCGCCCGCATCGCACGCGGCGGCATGGCCACCGTGTACGTGGCTACGGATCTCCGGCTCGAGCGACGCATCGCCCTGAAGGTCATGCATGCGCACCTGAGCGACGACTCGGCCTTCCAGAGCCGCTTCATCCAGGAGGCCCGTGCGGCCGCTCGACTGGCCGACCCGCACGTCGTGAACGTGTTCGACCAGGGTCAGGACGGCGAACTCGCCTACCTGGTGATGGAGTACCTCCCGGGTATCACGCTGCGCGAGCTCCTTCGCGAGCAGAAGCGCCTCACGATCCCCCAGACCATCACGATCATGGATGCTGTGCTCGCCGGACTCTCCGCCGCGCATCGCGCCGGGATCGTCCACCGCGACGTCAAGCCCGAGAACGTCCTGCTCGCCGAGGACGGACGCATCAAGATCGGCGACTTCGGGCTCGCGCGCGCGACGACCGCGAACACCGCCACCGGGCAGCAGCTTCTCGGGACGATCGCCTACCTCGCCCCCGAACTCGTGACCCGCGGCACCGCGGATGCCCGCAGCGACATCTACGCACTCGGCATCATGCTCTACGAGATGCTCGTCGGCGAGCAGCCCTACAAGGGCGAGCAGCCCATGCAGATCGCCTTCCAGCATGCGACCGAATCCGTGCCGCGCCCGAGTGTGCGCAACCCCGGGGTTCCCGAGCAGCTCGACGAGCTCGTGCTGTGGGCGACCGAGAAGTCGCCGGACGAACGCCCGGACGACGCCGGGCAGATGCTCGAGCGTCTGCGCGAGATCGAGCGGGGCCTCGGCATAGCCCCCGCCGTCGCTGCGGCGACCACCTCGCAGCGCTCTCAGGCCGATTCGGCCGAACTGACGAAGGTCATGCCGAACACGATGGTGATCGCCGACCCGACAGCCCCGGTTCCGGAAGCCGTCGACAACGCGACCCTCCTGCGTCGCCGGTCCTCGAGACGTCGCGCACGCGGAGCGTTCCTGCTGACCCTCGTTCTACTACTCGCCACCGTCGCCGGCGGCGTCGGCTGGTGGTTCGGGTCCGGGCCGGGCTCCCTCGTGGCTGTGCCGGGGGTGGCCGGGCTCTCATACGAGGCCGCAGCCGACGCGCTGACCGCAGAAGGATTCGTTCCTGTCCGTGGTGAGGAGAACTCCATCGATGTGGCGCGAGATCAGGCGATCCGCACCGATCCCGATGAAGGCGAGCGACTCGACAAGGGCACCGAGGTCACGGTCTACATATCCGTCGGCCCCGCTTCACATACGGCGGACGCTCTCAACGGCAAGACCGAGCAGGAGGCCCGCGACTACCTGTCGGGCATCAAGGTCAACACGACTGAGACGTCTCTGGTGCTGTTCTCCGATGCCGATGCCGGGCGGGTGATCAACGCCTTCGTCACCCCGCGCGACGGCGGCGAGGTCTATGCCTGCGCCGAGGGCTGCGAGCTGCTCGAAGACGACACGGTCGAGCTCTATGTCTCGGCCGGAGCCTTCCCCGACGTGGCCGGCATGTCCGTGGACCAGGCGACGAACACCCTCACCGAGAAGCAGCTCCTGGTCGCGGGCGACGTCCAGTCCGTGTTCAGCGAGTCGGTCGCGAAGGACCTCGTGATCGGAGTCGCCGATCGCGCCGAAGAAGGCAACTGGCGCCCCGGCGACACGGTCCAGCTCATCGTCTCGAAGGGTCCGGAGCTGTTCCCGGTTCCGGACGTCTCGGGGAAGACCCTCGTCGAGGCCAAGGGCATTCTCGAGAACGCCGGCTTCACCTCCAGCTACGCCGCATGGGGCGACCTGCCCGGATTCGCCGACCTGGCGCGCGTCACCGCCCAGGATCCCGGAGCCGACAAGCAGCTCCCCCGCGGCGGCAACGTCAAGCTCTCGATCCAGCTCAGCGGCTGACCCCCGGTCGCGCGTGCGGCTGACCCCCGGTCGCGCGTGCGGCTGCGGAGACGCGCGAGCGACTCCGGAACCACGAACCGCCCTCCCCGATCTCGGGAAGGGCGGTTCGTCTTTTCAGAATGCGGGATCAGCGCTTCTCGAGCTCCTCAGCCACGAGGAAGGCCAGTTCCAGCGACTGCATGTGGTTCAGACGCGGGTCGCAGAGGCTCTCGTAGCGAGTCGCGAGCGCTGCCTCGTCGATGTGCTCGGATCCGCCGAGGCACTCCGTGACGTCGTCACCGGTGAGCTCGACGTGGATGCCCCCGGGGAACGTGCCGGCAGCGCGGTGTGCCTCGAAGAAGCCGCGCACCTCGTCGACGACGTCGTCGAAGCGACGCGTCTTGTACCCCGTGGGCGTCGTGATGCCGTTGCCGTGCATCGGGTCGGTGACCCACAGCGGCTGCGCACCCGAATCGCGGACAGCCTCGAGCAGCGGCGGCAGAGCGTCGCGGATCTTGCCCGCTCCCATGCGCGTGATGAACGTCAGTCGTCCGGGCTCGCGGTTCGGGTCGAGCTTGTCGATCAGAGCCAGAGCCGTCTCGGGCGTCGTGGTCGGGCCGAGCTTGACGCCGATGGGGTTGCGGATCTTCGAGAAGTAGTCGATGTGCGCGCCGTCGAGCTCGCGCGTGCGCTCACCGATCCACAGGAAGTGCGCCGAGGTGTTGAACGGCGTGTCTGTGCGGGAGTCGATGCGGGTCATCGGGCGCTCGTAGTCCATCAGCAGACCCTCGTGCCCCGTGAAGAACTCCACGCGGGTGAGCTCGTCGAAGTCGGCGCCGGCCGCCTCCATGAACTTGATGGCCCGATCGATCTCGGCGGCCATGCGCTCGTAGCGCTGGTTCGCCGGGTTCTGGGCGAAGCCCTTGTTCCAGGAGTGCACCTCGCGGAGGTCGGCGAAGCCACCCTGCGTGAAGGCACGGATGAGGTTCAGCGTCGAGGCGGCGGTGTGGTAACCCTGGAGCAGTCGAGCCGGATCCGGACGACGCGATCCTTCGGTGAAGTCGTAGCCGTTGACGATGTCGCCGCGGTATGCGGGCAGAGTGACGTCGCCTCTGGTCTCGGTGTCGCTCGATCGCGGCTTGGCGAACTGCCCCGCCATACGCCCCATCTTCACGACCGGCATCGATGCCCCATAGGTCAGCACGACAGCCATCTGCAGAACGGTCTTGATCCGGTTGCGGATCTGATCGGCGGTCGCTCCGGCGAAGGTCTCGGCGCAGTCACCGCCCTGGAGCAGGAAGGCCTGCCCGGATGCCGCGCGTGCGAGACGGTCGCGCAGGTTGTCGACCTCGCCGGCGAACACCAGGGGCGGAAGCGTCGAGATCTGCGCGGAGACCTCGGATACGCGAGCGGCGTCGTGCCACTGAGGCTGCTGCTTGATCGGGAGCGAACGCCACGCATCAAGCGCGTCGATGTGGTGCTGGAGCATGACTCCAGCCTAGTGCTCGGCGCGAACCCGGGATGCCTCAGGAGCGCCGTGTGACGCGCACCGGGAGACGGTCCTTCACGGTCGACGCGTAGACGTCGTCGTACTGCTGCTCCCCCAGTCGCTGGAGCGCGACCATGATCTCGTCCGTGACCGACCGCAGTATGTAGCGGTCGTTCTCCATACCCGCGTAACGCGAGAAATCCAGGGGCTCGCCGACGACGATCCCGACGCGTGTGACCCGTGGCACCCTCTGACCGATCGGCATCGCGGTGTCGGTGTCGACCATGATGACCGGGATGACGGGAACCTTCGCTTCCATGGCCATCCGGGCGATGCCGGTGCGCCCCCGATAGAGCCGTCCATCCGGGCTGCGGGTGCCCTCCGGGTAGATGCCGAGCAGGTCACCTCTCCCGAGCACCTGGAGCCCGGTGTTCAGCGACGCCTCGGATGCCTTGCCTCCCGAGCGGTCGATCGGGATCTGGCCGGTGGCCTTCATGAAGAACTTCGTGGCCCACCCTTTGATCCCCCGCCCGGTGAAGTAGTCGCTCTTCGCGAGGAACGACATGGGGCGATCGATCATGAGCGGCAGGAAGATCGAATCCGCGAACGAGAGGTGGTTGCTGGCGAGGATCGCCGCGCCGTTCGCCGGGATGTTCGCACGCCCGACCACCCACGGTCGGAAGACGGCCTTGACGACGGGTCCGATCGCGACGTACTTCATGAGCCAGTAGAACATCGAGGTGAAGTCTAGCGCCGGGATCGGCATCCGCCAGAGCGTGCGCCCACTCTGTCGCGAAAGGCGACTGAGTCTCATGCCGGGTGCGACCCGGTGTCATGCCCTAGACTCGTGTGCAACCCAGTGCCCGACCGGTACCGAAGGAGCTGCCGTGGTCCAGTTTGAAGTCCCCGCCGTCGTCCCCGCCGATCCCGAAGCGAACATCGCCGACCTCCTGGCGAAGCGCGTCCAGGCCACTCCGGATCGCCCTCTCTTCGCTGTCCCCGACGGCACCGGATGGCGCGATATCACCGCAGCGGATTTCGAGACCGCCGTCATCGCGCTGGCCAAGGGCTTCGTCGCCGCGGGTATCCAGCCGGGCGAGAAGGTGGGCTTCCTCGCCCGCACCACCTACGACTGGACACTCGTCGACTTCGCACTCTTCTACGCCGGTGCCGTGATGGTCCCGATCTATGAGACCAGCTCGCCGTCGCAGATCCAGTGGATCCTCGAAGACTCCGGTGCCATCGCACTCGTGGTCGAGTCCCCCGAGCACTTCGCGCGGGTCGACGAGGTCCGTGGCGACCTCCCGCTGCTCCGCGAAGTCTGGCAGCTTCACCTCGGCGCCATCGACGCACTCACGGCGCAGGGCGCATCCGTTCCGGACGCCGAGATCGAGCGACTCCGCAACATCGCCGTCGGCTCCGACATCGCCACCCTCATCTACACCTCGGGGTCGACCGGTCGCCCCAAGGGGTGCGTGCTCACTCACAGCAACTTCGTCGAGCTCTGCCGCAACTCCGCCAAAGCGCTGGATGCCGTGGTGCAGACTCCCGGTTCTTCGACGCTGCTGTTCATCACGACCGCGCACGTCTTCGCGCGGTTCATCTCGATCCTGAACATCCATGCGGGCGTCCGCACCGGACATCAGCCCGACACCCGTCAGCTGCTGCCGGCGCTCGGCTCCTTCAAGCCGACCTTCCTCCTCGCGGTGCCCCGCGTATTCGAGAAGGTCTACAACTCGGCCGAGCAGAAGGCCGAGGCCGGAGGCAAGGGCAAGATCTTCCGGGCAGCGGCCGATGTCGCGATCCAGCACTCCAAGCTGGTCGAAGAGGGAAAGAGCGTCCCGTTCGGGACCCGGCTCAAGTTCGCGCTTTTCAACAAGCTGGTCTACAGCAAGCTGCGCGAGGCGATGGGCGGCAGGATCGTCTACGCCGTCTCGGGCTCCGCTCCGCTCGGCTCTCGACTCGGTCATTTCTTCCACAGCCTCGGCGTCGTGATCCTCGAGGGCTACGGCCTCACCGAGACCACGGCCCCCGCGACCGTGAACCTCGCCGACAAATCGAAGATCGGCACCGTCGGCCCCGCTCTCCCCGGCGTGGGCGTGCGTCTCGCCGACGATGGCGAGATCGAGGTGCGGGGTATCAACGTGTTCAAGGAGTACTGGAACAACCCCGAAGCCACCGCCGAGGCATTCAGCGAAGGCGGCTGGTTCCACACCGGCGACATCGGCAGCTTCGACTCCGAGGGCTTCCTCACGATCACCGGTCGTAAGAAGGAGATCATCGTCACGGCAGGCGGCAAGAACGTCGCACCTGCCGCGCTCGAAGACCCGATCCGCGCGAATCCGATCATCGGCCAGGTCGTCGTGGTCGGCGACCAGCGCCCGTTCATCTCGGCGCTCGTCACGCTCGACTCCGAGATGCTGCCGACGTGGCTCTCGAATGCCGGACTCGACAAGGACATGTCCCTCGCGGTCGCCGCGAAGAACGATGCGGTGCGCGCCGAGATCCAGAAGGCGGTGGATGCCGCCAACGCCCGTGTGTCCCGCGCCGAGTCGATCCGCAAGTTCACGATCCTCGACAGCGAGTGGACCGAGGCGTCCGGACACCTCACGCCCAAGCTCTCGATCAAGCGGAACGTGATCATGAGCGACTTCGCCGACGAGATCGCCGCCATCTACGACGAGCCCGTCTCGACGACCAACGTCGCCATCGGCGGCTGAGGCGAACGGAGAATGAGAAAGGGCCCCGCTCCGGCGGGGCCCTTTCTCGTCTTCACCGACCGGTCAGAACCAGTCGCTCTCGCGCACCTCGCGCATCGCGCGCTTGCGCGTCTCGGCATCCAGTCGCGTGAGGTAGAGCTTGCCGTCGAGGTGATCCGTCTCGTGCTGGAGCGCCTGCGCCAGCAGGCCATCGCCTTCGAGCACCACCGGTTCGCCGTCGAGGTCGATCCCCTCGACCCGGGCCCACGGATGACGCATAGCATCGTGCCAGAGCCCGGGGACCGACAGGCATCCCTCGCCCGTCGGCACGGGCTCTCCGCGCACCTCGGTCAGGACCGGATTGAGCACATAGCCGATGTCACCGTCGATGTTGTAGCTGAAGGCCCGAACGGCGACACCGATCTGGGGAGCGGCGACGCCCGCACGTCCCGGCACCTCCACGGTGTCGATCAGATCCGTCACCAGGGCCCGTACTCCGTCGTCGATCACGTCGATCGGGCTGCACACGGCACGAAGCACGGGGTCTCCGAAGACCCGGATCTCGCGAACCGCCATCAGGCGCCCTTCGCCCGGATGCCCTCGACGAGCAGCGCAGCGAGCTCTCGCGCCGCCACGCGTGTCTCGGGCTGGAGGTTCGCGAACACGATTGTTCCGCCTCCGGCGATCTGCGCGTCGTAGGGCATCCGCACCACGTTCTTCGCGCGCGTGCGGAAGTGCGCCTCGAGTTCGTTGAGGCGCACGAGGGGCGCACCGGGCGTCGACTGGTTCAGCACCACGACCGCATCGCGCGCCTGCTCGGCGTAGCCGTTGCTCTCGAGCCAGGTGAGGGTCTCGGACGCGAGGCGCGCCTCATCGACGCTGAGCCCCGACACGATCACAAGCTGATCGGCGAGGTCGAGTGTGGCTGACATCACCGAATGGACGATGCCCGTCCCCGTGTCCGTCAGGACCAGCGAGTAGTAGTGGGCGGCGACGCCGGCGACATCGCGGTAGTCGCGGTCGCTGAAGGCCTCCGCGATGCGGGGGTCGGAATCGGAGGCGAGAACGTCGAGTCGGGTCGCATCGCGAGCGACGATCGCGGAGATGTCGTGATAGCCCCTCACCTCGTCGTGGATGCGCACGAGATCACGCACCGTCTTGTTGTGATGAGGGCGCACGACGCGTTCTGCGAGTGTGCCGCGATCGGGATTCGCGTCGACCGCGATCACTCGATCATCTCGTGCATCCGCGAGTGCCATACCGAGCAGCGCGGTGATCGTCGTCTTTCCGACGCCGCCCTTGCGCGACAGCACGGGAATGAATCGAGCACCCCCGACGATCGGAGCGGCGATCCTCGCGCTCAGCGCCTTGCGCTGGCGCGCGCGCTTTCCGTCGCCGATGTTGATGCGTCGGCCGGAGATCGTATAGAGGAAGTGACTCCAGGCACCTTCCGGTTCCGGCTTGGTGAGTCGATGTGGATCGAGCAGCCGATCCGCCGTGAGGAGGTCTGCGCTCTCACGTGACGAGTCGCCGAGGTCGTCCAGGCGCTTCGACGCGAGCTGCACCTCCGCGCGCCCGGCACGGGTGGCCTGTGCGGGGGCCGACGCCTTCTTGGGTTGTTCCACTGGCTGGCTCTCCTTCTTGGCGAGTGATGCCGCGGCCGCCGATCGGCGCGAGCCGCGCCCGGCGTCGAGGTCGGCGCGCGCCCTCGCGATGAATGCCGCGGCAGCCGCGGCCTCCTGGGCGACCACGTCGGCGCCCGTGGAGTCCGCCGGGGCGGTCGACGCGACTGGCGTCGATGCAAGGGAATCGCGCACGGTCGCGCGCTCACGAGTGATCCGGGGCTCGGGTTCGAGTTCGGGTTCGGGTTCGAGTTCGGGTGCAGTCTCGGGCTCGGGCTCGGGCTCGGGCTCGGGCTCGGGTTCGGGTTCGGGTTCGGGTTCGGGTTCGGGTTCGGGTGCAGTCTCCGGCTCCGGGGTGGGCTCCAGCTCGGGTTCAGACACCACATCGAGCTCAGCATCTGTCTCAGAGACGGACTCGGTCTCCGAATCCGTCTCCTCCGCTGGAGCGGGATCGACCAGGGAATCGACAGCGGGATCGGCCTCGGAGATGTCCGTGGCCGACTCAGCCTCGAGATGCGCCTCGGGTGACGGCACGATCGCGACGTCATCAGCGTGTTCGATCTCCGGCTCAGGCTCAGGCTCAGGCTCGATGTCATCGTCATCGTCGACGTCGACGTTCGGCACAGCCGCTGTGTCGGCTTCAGGCGCTGTGTCGGCTTCAGGCGCTGTGTCGGCTTCAGGCGCGGCCGAGCGACCGGGCCGAGCAGCAACAGCTGGCTCGTCCTCGTCGTCCTCGTCAGCATCAGCATCAGCATCAGCATCAGCATCAGCATCAGCATCAGCATCAGCATCAGCATCAGCATCAGCATCAGCATCAGCATCAGCATCAGCATCAGCATCAGCATCAGCATCAGCATCAGCATCAGCATCAGCATCGGACTCTGCCGCCGCACCCGCAGGTTCCGCGGGAAGCTCGATGATCATCGGGGCAGATCCCAGCACCGGCGGCGATACCTCGGCGGCCGCGATCTCAGCTGCCGCCTTGGCAGCGGCCACGGGCTCGTCGATGATCAGATCAGCGACGACCTCACCGTCGACGACGCTGTCGTCTTCGAGGTCGTCATCGTCGTCCTTCGGGAGGATGACGCTCACCTGAGCGGTGTTGCCGAGGATGCCGATGCCCGAGGTGTCCAGGGATGCGGCGTCGTCGAGCACCCCTCTGGACTCCTCGTCCGGCGTATCTGCCACGTTCTTCGGGGTCACGTTGTCGCTCCAAGCTTGTGCGGGCCTCGGGTGCGCTGCGTCGAGCGCGGCCTCGCCCGCACAAGATTAGTGCGCCGGGCTGATGACGACCAAAAGATCTCCTGCTTCGACCTGCTGCGTCGTCCCGATGGCGAGGCGTTCGATCACGCCGTCGACGGAGGCGGTGATGGCCGCCTCCATCTTCATCGCTTCGATGGATGCGACCGGTTCGCCGGCCCTTACCGCGGTGCCGACCTCGACCTTGAGCGTCACGACACCGGAGAACGGCGCAGCCACGTGCCCCGCGACCGAGGTGTCGGCTTTCTCGATCTCGTGGGTGTCGACGGCCACCGCCCTGTCCCTCACGAAAACCGGTCGCAGCTGACCGTTGAGGGTGGTCATCACTGTGCGCATGCCCTTGTCGTCCGCGTCGCCGATGGCCTCGAGACCGACGAACAGCTGCACTCCCCGGTCGATCTCGACCAGGTGCTCCTGCCCCTGCACGAGTCCGTAGAGGTAGTCGCTGGTGTCGAGCACCGAGAGATCGCCGAACTGTTCCCTCATCTGAGTGAATTCGCGCATCGGAGCCGGGAACAGCAGGGTGTTCAGACGAGCGCGACGGCTTGCGCTGTCGCCCGCGAGTGCGGCTTCGTCGTCCGCCGAGATCTCGGTGAGTCCGGTGCGCACCGACCGACCTGCCAGCACCTTGGTACGGAAGGGCTCTGGCCAGCCGCCGGGAAGATCTCCGAGCTCGCCGGCCATGAATCCGACGACGGAATCCGGCACGTCGTACTTCTCGGGGTTCGCCTCGAAGTCTGCGGGGTCTGCCTTGACCGCCGCGAGGTGCAGCGCCAGGTCCCCGACGACCTTCGACGACGGAGTCACCTTGGGAACGCGTCCGAGGATGCGGTCGGCGGCGGCGTACATGTCCTCGATGAGCTCGAAGTCGTCTGCGAGGCCCAGCGCCTTCGCCTGCTGCCGGAGGTTGGAGAGCTGGCCGCCCGGGATCTCGTGGCGGTAGACGCGCCCCGTGGGTCCGGGCAGACCGGACTCGAACGGCGCGTAGACCCGACGGACTGCCTCCCAGTACGGTTCGAGATCCGAGACGCTGCCGAGATCGATGCCGCTGTCGCGGTCGGTGTGCGCGAGCGCCGCGACGAGCGACGAGAGCGACGGCTGACTCGTCGTGCCGGCGAGCGGTGCGGATGCCGCATCCACCGCATCCACGCCCGCAGCGCTGGCGGCCAGAAGAGTCGCGAGCTGTCCGCCCGGGGTGTCGTGCGTGTGGAGGTGGACGGGGAGGTCGAAGCGCTCTCGCAGTGCTGCGACGAGCTTCGCCGCTGCGGCGGGGCGCAGCAGTCCTGCCATGTCCTTGATGGCGATGATGTGGGCGCCGGCTGCGACGATCTGGTCCGCGAGGGTCAGATAGTAGTCCAGCGTGTAGAGGTCCTCGGCGGGGTTGAGAAGGTCTCCGGTGTAGCAGAGCGCCACCTCGGCGACCGCTGTGCCGGTGTTCCGGACGGCTTCGATCGCCGGGCGCATCTGCTCGACGTCGTTCAGCGCGTCGAAGATCCGGAAGATGTCGACGCCGCTGGCTGCCGCCTCCTGCACGAATGCCTCCGTCACGGCTGTCGGGTACGGCGTGTACCCCACAGTGTTGCGTCCCCGGAGCAGCATCTGGATCGCGACGTTCGGCAGTGCCGCACGGAGCTTGTCGAGGCGCTCCCACGGGTCTTCCCCGAGGAACCGCAGCGCGACATCGTAGGTCGCGCCGCCCCAGGCCTCGACCGAGAGCAGTCCGGGCGTCATCCTGGCGATGTGCGGGGCGACGGCGACGAGGTCCCGCGTGCGCACTCGAGTGGCGAGCAGCGACTGGTGCGCGTCGCGGAACGTCGTGTCGGTGATGGCGAGAGCACTCTGCTCGCGCAGGCTTCTCGCGAATCCCTCGGGGCCGAGTTCGAGGAGCCTCTGGCGCGACCCCGCGGCCGGCTCGACGGAGAGGTCGAGCGCCGGCAGCTTGGTCCGCGGGTCGAGCGACCCCGGGTGCGTGCCATGCGGCTTGTTGACCGTGACGTCGACCAGCCAGTTGAGGATCCTCGTGCCGCGGTCCTTCGACTCGCGCCCTCGGAGCAGATCAGGGCGCTCGTCGATGAACGAGGTGCTCACGTCGCCGGCGATGAACGCGTCATCGTCCAGCAGCGCCTGCAGGAAGGGGATGTTCGTCGAGACGCCGCGGATGCGGAACTCCGCCAGCGCACGCCGCGCGCGGGCGACGGCCGCCGGGAAGTCCCGACCGCGGCAGGTCAGCTTCGCCAGCATCGAATCGAAGTGCGGGCTGATCTGCGCGCCCTGGTGGACTGTGCCGCCGTCGAGGCGGATGCCGGCTCCACCGGGCGAGCGGTAAGTCGTGATCTTCCCTGTGTCGGGTCGGAACCCCTGCGTAGGGTCTTCGGTCGTGATGCGGCATTGCAGAGCGGCGCCCCGCACGTGCAGGTTCTTCTGTTCGAGTCCCAGCTCTGCGAGCGTCTGACCGGCGGCGATGCGCATCTGGCTCTGCACGAGGTCCACGTCGGTGACCTCTTCCGTGACCGTGTGCTCGACCTGGATGCGCGGATTCATCTCGATGAAGACGACCTCGCCGGTGCGCTCCCCCGCCGTCTCGAGAAGGAACTCCACCGTCCCGGCATTCTCATATCCGATCGAGCGGGCGAATGCGACGGCGTAACCGTGGAGTGCCGTGCGGATGCTGTCGTCGAGGTTCGGGGCCGGTGCGATCTCGACCACCTTCTGGTGGCGACGCTGCACCGAGCAGTCGCGCTCGAACAGATGAACGGTCTCACCGGACTTGTCGGCGAGGATCTGCACCTCGATGTGGCGAGGACGCAGCACGGCCTGCTCGAGGAACATCCTCGGGTCGCCGAACGCGCTCTCGGCCTCACGCATCGCCTCGGCGAGTGCGGGGGCCAGCTCCGCCGCCGACTCGACCCGACGCATGCCGCGTCCGCCACCGCCGGCGACGGCCTTTGCGAACAGGGGGAACCCGATCTCTGCCGCCTGAGCCACGAGCGCCTCGACGTCGTCAGATGCCTCGGTCGACCGGAGCACGGGGACACCGGCCTCGATCGCGTGACGTTTGGCCTCGACCTTGTTGCCCGCCATCTCGAGCACCTTCGCCGGCGGGCCGATGAAGGTGATGCCGTTCGCGGCTGCCTTCTCCGCCAGCTCCGGGTTCTCTGAGAGGAACCCATAGCCCGGGTAGATCGCGTCCGCCCCCGCATCCTTCGCGACGCGGATGATCTCATCGACATCGAGGTACGCGCGGACCGGATGGCCCCGCTCGCCGATCTCGTACGCCTCATCGGCCTTGAGCCGATGGACCGACCCACGGTCTTCATGAGGGAAGACGGCGACGGTCCTGGCTCCGACCTCGAATGCCGCACGGAAGGCACGGATCGCGATCTCGCCGCGGTTCGCCACAAGGATCTTCTGGAACATGCACACCTCTGGGGGCTCGATGCACGCCTGAATCGTCGCGCATGGGGCGGGGCTGAGTGTGCACCCAGCCTAGGGGAAGGTAACGTGGTGTTCGTGCACGTACTCAGCGTCAGCTCTCTCAAGGGAGGCGTCGGCAAGACGACCGTGACCCTCGGCTTGGCCTCAGCGGCCTTCGCCCGTGGTGTCCGAACGCTCGTCGTCGACCTCGACCCGCAGTCCGATGTGTCCACCGGGATGGACATCCAGGTGGCAGGTCGGCTCAACATCGCCGATGTCCTGGCGAACCCGAAGGAGAAGGTCGTCCGTCAGGCGATCACCTCCAGCGGCTGGGCGAAGGTGCACCCCGGAACCATCGACGTGCTGATCGGAAGCCCCTCCGCGATCAACTTCGACGGACCGCACCCGAGCGTGCGCGACGTCTGGAAGCTCGAAGAGGCGCTGGCTGCCGTCGAGGCGGACTACGACCTGGTGCTCATCGACTGCGCGCCCTCGCTGAACGCCCTCACCCGCACGGCCTGGGCCGCGAGCGACCGCGTGATGGTCGTCACCGAGCCCGGCCTCTTCTCCGTCGCCGCCGCCGACCGTGCTCTCCGCGCGATCGAGGAGATCCGTCGAGGTCTCTCCCCTCGCCTTCAGCCGCTCGGCATCGTGGTCAACCGCGTCCGTCCTCAGTCGATCGAGCACCAGTTCCGCATCAAGGAGCTGCGCGACATGTTCGGTCCGCTCGTCCTCTCCCCTCAGCTGCCCGAGCGCACTTCGCTGCAGCAGGCACAGGGTGCGGCCAAGCCGCTCCACATCTGGCCGGGCGACTCGGCTCAGGAGCTCGCCTCGGACTTCGACCAGCTGCTCGACCGGATCATCCGCACGGGGCGCATCCAGGTCGCGGAAACGGGCGCTCAGGCCTGACCGACCGCAGACAGCAGAACGGCCATCCTCCGGCGAGGATGGCCGTTTCTTCGTCTGTGCGCGGCTCGAGGCCGCGGATGCTCAGGCGGAGCGCTTGGTGCGGCGCGCCGACAGCTCGTCGACCGGGTCCGGTGCCGTCGCATCGAACGCGACCAGTGTGGACTCCACTTCGCGGAGCACCTTGCCGACGGCGATGCCGAATACTCCCTGTCCGCGGCTGACCAGGTCGATGACCTCGTCGTTCGACGTGCAGAGGTAGACGGATGCGCCGTCGCTCATGAGGGTCGTTCCCGCCAGATCGCGGATGCCCGCGCGGCGGAGCTCGTCGACCGCGGTACGGATCTGCTGCAGCGAGATGCCTGTGTCGAGCAGGCTCTTCACGAGCTTGAGCACGAGGATGTCGCGGAAGCCGTAGAGGCGCTGAGAGCCGGAGCCGCTCGCGCCGCGAACCGTGGGCTCGACCAGCTCGGTGCGCGCCCAGTAGTCCAGTTGACGGTAGGTGATGCCCGCTGCACGAGCAGCGACGGCACCGCGATAGCCGACCTCGTCATCCATGGCCGGCAGGCCGTCGGTGAAGAGGAGTTCGGGTACGAACCGCGGGTCGCCTGCACGCTCATCCGCATTCATCTGAAATCCTCCCTGGAGCCGTTACCTCCACGCTAGAGCAGCCCTCCGGCACCGGCAATGACATCCGTACGACACCGAAGGTGTGTCGCAATCAGTTCGTTACGAAAGCAGCCGTGCGATCGCGTCTTTGACGAAGAGCGAACGCACCTCGTCGATCTTCGCGGCCAGGTTCGGCGCCATGTCGCTCGCCTTCGCGCGCGACGTGGCGTCTGTGCGGCGCAGCAGTGAAGACAAGGCCGATTCGATCAGCGCGACCTCGCGTTCGGCACCCTGTCGCAGTGAGCGAAGGTGCCGGGGCTCGATGCCGTGGCGGTCGAGAGCGACGAGACCGCGCAGCAACGTGACCGTGGATTCCGGGTAGCTCTCCTGTGCCACGATCACGCCGGTGCTGATCGCGTCGTTGAGCAGTTGCGGACCCGCGCCTGCCGCCGACAGCAGCTCACTGCGACGGTAGCGACGCGGCGTCGGAGTGATCGAGGGCGGCGGCACGAGAGCCGCCGATTCGCCGTTCGCCTCAGCCTCGTCGAGCTGCTCGCGGATGACGCTGAGAGGGAGGTAGTGATCCCGCTGCAGCGTGAGACCGAGGCGCAGCCGCTCGATGTCGGCCTGCGAGAACTTGCGGTAGCCCGATTCGGTGCGCGACGGCGTGACGATCCCCTGAACTTCGAGGAAGCGGAGCTTGCTCGAAGTGAGCTCGGGGAACTCTGGCGTGAGTCGCGCCAGGACCTGACCGATGCTCAGAAGACCCGCGGACGCCGAGCGTTCGCGGGCGGGGGAAGCCGCCATCAGTCGATCGCCGCGACGCGATCGACGGGAGAGGCGAAGAAGTTCAGCCGGAACTTGCCGACGCGAAGCTCGGTGCCGTCGACCAGAGCACTGCGGTCGACGCGCTCACCGTTCACATACGTGCCGTTGAGAGAGCGCTGGTCGATGATCTCGAAGGTCGAGCCGGTGCGGGTGACCTCGGCATGACGACGCGAGACGGTGACGTCGTCGAAGAAGATGTCGGCTTCGGGGTGGCGACCGACGGTCGTCACGTCCGTGTCGAGCAGGTAACGCGCGCCTGCCAGTGCTCCGGAACGCACCAGAAGCAGTGCGGAACCGGAGGGAAGTGCCGCGATGGCGGTCTGTTCCACATCCGTCAGCTCCGCGCCGAAGGGCACGAAGGAAAGGTCCGAGTCATGCCCGAACGTCTGCGTCACGTCGTGCCTCTGCTCGCCGGCACGATGGATCGCGGCGTCTCCGCCCGATCGGGTTTCGCTGTCTGTCACTTTGCCCTCCTAGTCCTCCAGACTAACTGATCAGCGACCCCACGCGGGAGCTCCCTTCACACTCAGCCATCACATACCGATGCTTCATAGGCTGAGCATGTGAAAACCACAGCTCGCCGCCTCCCCGCAGCCCCGATCGCTCTCGCAGCAGCCCTTCTGACAGCGTTCCTGGTGCTGTTCGCGCCGCTCTCCGCCTCAGCGCACGACAGCCTCCTCGCGTCGTCCCCCGAAGCCGACGGCACGGTCGAGACGCTGCCGACCGAGCTCACCCTCACCTTCAGCGCGAAGCTCATCGACGGCGAAGGCGCGACCGAGATCGTCGTGACGGATCCCGCGGGCAGCCCCGTCACCGACGGCGCTCCGACCCTGAACGGTGCGGTCGTCACCCAGCCGCTCGCAGCCGAGGCGCCGGCAGGTGCTTACCACGTGGTCTGGAAGGTCGTCTCGAGCGACGGCCACCCCACCTCCGGCGAGTTCGACTTCACCGTCACGACCGGCACGGAGAGCATCGCGACCGCGGAGCCGACGGCATCCCCCACGACCGCCGAGCCGACTCCCGCCGCGACCGCCGGCCCCGGAACGGACGCCACGGCCGCACCCGAGGAGAGCGACTCGTCCCCCGCGACGACCATGATCTGGGTGCTCGCGATCGCCGGCGTGCTCGTGATCGTCGGCATCGTCGTCTGGCTCGTGATCCAGGGCCGCCGCCCCCGCGGTTCGACCGATTCCGACGCCCCCACGGAACGATAGGCTTAAGGCATGCCACACTACGATGTCGTCATCCTCGGTGCAGGTCCTGGCGGATACGTCGCTGCGGTTCGCAGCGCGCAGCTCGGTCTGTCCACCGCCATCATCGAAGAGAAGTACTGGGGTGGTGTGTGCCTCAACGTGGGCTGCATCCCCTCCAAGGCTCTTCTGAAGAACGCGGAGCTCGCACACACGCTCAACCACAAGGCCGACTTCTTCGGCATCTCGGGTGAGTTCACGATCGACTACGGCAAGGCGTTCGATCGCAGCCGTGTCGTCGCAGACGGGCGCGTCAAGGGCATCCACTTCCTGATGAAGAAGAACAAGGTGACCGAGTACGACGGTCGCGGCACCTTCACCGGCCCGAAGGCGATCTCGGTCGCCAAGGCCGACGGCACCACCGAAGAGGTCACCTTCGACAACGCGATCATCGCGACCGGTTCGAAGGTCCGCCTGCTCCCCGGAGTGCAGCTCAGCGACAATGTCGTGACCTATGAGGAGCAGATCCTCAGCCGCGAACTGCCGAAGTCGATCGTCATCGTCGGCGCCGGCGCCATCGGCATGGAATTCGCTTACGTGATGACCAACTACGGCGTCAAGGTCACGATCATCGAGTTCCTCGACCGCGCTCTCCCCAACGAGGATGCGGACGTGTCGAAGGAGATCGCGAAGCAGTACAAGAACTACGGCGTCGACATCCTGACCTCCACCAAGGTCGAGTCCGTCGTCGACAACGGCTCGTCCGTCACCGTCTCGTACACCGGCAAGGACGGGCAGCAGTCGTCGATCGAGGCCGACAAGGTGCTCATGTCCGTCGGCTTCGCCCCGAACATCGAGGGCTTCGGACTCGAGGCCACCGGCGTGAAGCTCACCGAGCGCGGTGCGATCGACATCGACGACCACATGCGCACCAACGTCGAGGGCATCTACGCGATCGGCGACGTCACCGCCAAGCTGCAGCTCGCGCACGTGGCAGAGGCTCAGGGTGTCGTCGCGGCAGAGACCATCGGCGGCGCAGAGACCCAGACGCTCGGCGACTACCGCATGATGCCCCGCGCGACGTTCTGCTCGCCGCAGGTCGCCTCGTTCGGCCTCACCGAGCAGCAGGCCAAGGACGAGGGGCGCGAGATCAAGGTCGCGACGTTCCCCTTCATGGCGAACGGCAAGGCGCACGGACTCGGCGAGCCCGTCGGCTTCGTCAAGCTGATCGCCGACGCCGAGCACCTCGAGCTCATCGGCGCCCACATGATCGGCCCCGACGTCTCCGAGCTCCTGCCCGAGCTGACGCTGGCGCAGAAGTGGGACCTCACCGCTCTCGAGCTGGCCCGCAACGTGCACACCCACCCGACTCTGTCGGAGGCGCTGCAGGAGGGCTTCCACGGCCTCGCGGGTCACATGATCAATTTCTGATCCCACCCGATCAGCACGAAGGCCCGGCACGCTCACGCGTGACCGGGCCTTCGTGCATCACCGTCCGGCGCGGCCGTCGCGTCTCAGCTCGAGCCGCGACGGAAGACTGAATCGCACGGCCCACCCGGGCGGCACGATCGACGTCAGCTCCTTCGATGTGTATGAGCGGCGGATGCTGATGAGGCCGTCCTCGCGGATGAATGACCCTCGGAAGAGCGTGCCGGAGAAGAGCCAGGTCACCGCGCTGTACAGCATGTATGCAGCCCTGCTTCGGGCGATGTCACGATGCGCCACGAGCCCGTCTTCGCCGACGAGCCGTCGCGAGTCGAGCAGCAGGCTCTGCAGCTCTTGCGTCGTGAGGTGGTGAAGCAGGTGATTCGAGAAGACCACGTCGTACTGCTCCCCCTCCGCGACGAGTTCCTCCGACAGCGCGCGGCGGTATCGCACGCCGGATCCCCCGTCGTGAGCGGCGGCCCACCGGATCGCGCGCTCATCGGCATCCAGCGCGGTGATCTCGGCGGTCAGTCCGTCGCGCTGCAGCCTCGCCGCGATCATCCGGCAGACGTCGCCGCCGCCGGCTCCGATGTCGAGGATGCGGATCGGACCGCGCCGGGCACGGGGGCGGATGTCTCGACGATAGAGCTCCCCCGGGCCCGACACCAGGGCGTTCACGAGGCGGAAACGCTCGTAGGTGCGCTCGAGCATGGCGATGTCCGCATCGGGGTCGTCCATGAGCTCTCGCGCATCGGACGCGCGGGTCGAGAGGTCGTGAATCATGCGACGCCGGCGGTGACCGTCATCAGGGCGCTCTCGGCCGTCAGCCCCGGCCCGAAGGCCATCGCCGCGACGCGCGACCCGTCGGCTGCGCCGTCGTCGAGGATGCGCTTGATGACGAAGAGGACCGTCGCACTCGACATGTTGCCGTTCACCCGCAGCGTCTCGCGCGCGGGATGCAGCTGAGCATCCGACAGATTCAGTCGCTCCTGCACCCGATCGAGGATGCTCCGGCCACCGGGATGGATGGCCCAGTGCTCGACGCGGTCCCCGACGCGCCCCTCGTCGAAGGCCTCGGCGAGCTCTCCTTCGCGCGCGTAGAGCGGGCGGATCGCCCCGACGATGGTCTCGCCGATGATCTGCGGAACCCTGGTCGACAGGATCATCTCGAAGCCGTTGTCACCGATCGTCCATGCCATGTCCTGCTCGCCCTCTGCGGCGATAGCCGTGTGGAAGCCGTCGAGACGGACCCCGGGAGTCGGCGTGGGAAGATCACGGGCCGTGACGATGCCCGCGGCCGCTCCGTCGGCGAAGAGGGAGTTGGCGACGATGAGGTCAGGGTCCTCGGTCGATCTCAGGTGCACCGTGCACAGCTCGACGCTGACGACCAGCACCACGGCGTCTGGGTCGGCCGCGCAGAACTGGCTCGCAGCGCGGAGCGCCGGCATCGAGGCGTAGCACCCCATGAAACCCAGGTGATAGCGCTGCACGCTGTCAGGGAGCCCGAGCCCCCGCACGATCTCGTACTCCGGGCCGGGGGCATGGAATCCCGTGCACGATGCCGTGATGACGTGCGTGACGTCGGCGGCGGACACGTCGGGGTCGGCATCGAGGGCGCGACGCGCGACCTCGACGAAGAGACGCGACGCCTCCCTCACGTAGAGGTCGTTGCGCGCCTTGGTCCCGGGTGAGCGGAGAAGGTTCTTCTCCCGCTCGAAGAACATCGGTTCGCCCGGCCGCGGATGCGACGAGAACTCGTCGATGACCGTGTGCCGCGTGTCGATTCCCGAGCCGTTGAAGGAGGCGCCGATGATCCGCTGCGCGAGCCTTCCGACATCCGGCTGCGAGGCGAAGATGTCGCGCACCTCGTTCTGCTCGAGGACAGTGTCGGGAACGATCGTCTGCAGCGAGCGGAGGACGGCGTGGCGGCTCATGTCAGTCACTCAAGCACCATCGCGCGGCGAGACGGAAGGGGCTTGCGCCGTGTGTCAGAAACCCAGAGCACGGGCGAGCTTCGAACCGGATGCCGCCTCACGACCGCCGACGGCGAAGATCGCCCTCTCGACGGCATCGAACAGGGCCGCACGCCCCACTGCATCCGCCGGAGCGGCCGGGCCGAGTTCGAACTCCCACTCTCGCCATTCGCGCCGGAGGCCCTGCCGGAGGTCCGTCGCGCGGACGTGATCGTCGACGAACTCGGCGATCACGCCGTCTGCTCCGGAGAGCAGATAGGCGGTGCGGCTGTTCTCGATGCGCGCGAGTGGCGTCAGCCTTCCCCTCGTCCAGCGGGAGAGGGTGTCGGTCACCGCATCCGGGACACTGTCGTCGTCGCCCAGCGGCCAGCCGATCTCGAGACGTCCGTCGCCTTCGCGGGGTCCCTTGATGTGCCATCCTGCATCCGGGCCGCCGGTGCGGCGGCGAACCGCCACCCCGGCACGCGAGAGATCGGCGTCATCGGTGTCGAGGTAGCGCGCGTCGAGCTCGCGCACCTCGCCCTCGGACACGGCGTCGACACCGGGCAGTCCGACCCACTCGGGGAGGGGCGTGCCCTCATCGACGTCGTACTTGCGCTCGACTTCGACGACCCTGGTCGGCTCGGAGCCGGACTGCGAAGGAGGGCCGCTCTCAGTCATCCGTGAGAGTGAGGTCCTCGAGGGACTCGTCGAACCAGTAGTCGATCTCGGTGGGCCCGTCGGCGTCGCCGGTGTTCTGCTCCTCGCCGCGTCGGTTGTACACCACCTGGGTCTCGCTGTAGGGGACGATCAGCTTGTCGTCCGCGTCGCCGAGAGGAATGATCTGCCCGTCGAGCGGGCCGCCGTGAAGTCGTGCGAGTGCCATGTGCTCACCCTATCCCCGTCATCGCGGATGAGGGGTCATCCCCCGAGTATGCCCAGGAGCGCGCCGAGGATCATCCACGGCCCGAAGGCGATGCGCGTGGATCGGTCGGCCGCGTGCGATGCCATCAGCGCCAGCGCGTACAGCGCTCCGAGGACGAAGGCCGATGCCGCGCCCACGGCGAGCGCCTGCCAGCTGTGCCATCCGAGCACCAGACCGATCGCGGCGGCGAGCTTCACATCTCCCCCGCCCATCCCCTCTCGGCCGAGCAGACGGAGCATCGCGTAGAAACCGCCGAGGATCAGCATGCCGAGCGCAGCTCTTGTCAGCGCGCCGCTATCACCGGACACCAGGGCATCGACCGCACTGAGCACGAGGAGAGCGGCGAGGGTGGGCAGGACGATCCGGTCCGGCAGCCGATGGGTGCGGATGTCGATCACGACGAGTCGGCAGCCGACCACGAACAGCAGCAGGTGGACGGTCACGACGAGCACGCTGCGGAGATCCATCCCGGAAGGCTAGGAGAAGACGGATGCCGTCTTCGGCCGGGTGTGGATAACCCCCTGCCCCCATGTCGGAGGTTCGAACTATCGTGATCATCTCCAGTTGCTTTATTAGTACATATCTTCGAGGATGGATTCATGGGGATCGGGCTCGATGCGGTGACCGCGCTCTCTCCGGCTGGCGACTCCCGCGCCGGAGAGGTGCTTCGGCTGCGCCGGGAGATCAGCCGCATGCAGCGCAGACGCAGCGAGCATCCGCTGCTGCCCCTCGATCCGGCCTTCTCCTCCCTGCTCCCCGAAGAGGGACTGCAGACCGGCACGGCCTACACCGTCTCACCCTCACCCAGCCTCGTCCTCGCCCTGCTCGCCGCCGCGTCGAGCAAGGGGCACTGGTGCGCAGTGGTGGGTATGCCCACACTGGGGGTCGAGGCCGCAGCCGCCTTCGGCATCGAACTCGCCCGGTTGATCCTCGTCCCCGAGCCGGGAGACCGCTGGCTCGCCGCGACCTCCGCACTCGCCGAGGTCGTGCCGCTGATCGCGGTGCAGCCGGGCAGCAGAGCACGCGATGCCGATGTGTCCCGTCTGAGCGCCCGACTCCGCGATCGTGGGAGCACGCTCCTGGTCACCGAGTCCACGTCCACGGGAGCTTGGCCACAGAGCGAGGGCGCGATCCGGCTCCATGACCAGCACTGGCTCGGGGTCGGCGAGGGGTGGGGGCTGATCGAGGGATCGACGGCGACAGTGACCGCGAGGACGAGGCACAGCCCACTGTCCTCGAGCGTCCGTGTGCGCCTTCCCGGAACCCACGGAGCGGTCGAGGAGCTGCCGACCGAGAAGAGGGCCGGAGAGATCACGGCCGAGCCGACCACGCTGCATGGTCTGCGCGGCGTAGCCGGCACCCCGCGCGAGTACCCGCCCCTGGCGGTGGCCGGATGACCTCGCCTCTCCGTGTCCTGGTCCTGTGGTTCCCCGACTGGCCGTTGCGAGCAGCTCTCGGCGGACCCCCACCGCATGCGCCGACAGCCCTGGTGCAGGCGAACACCGTCATCGCCTGCACTGCATCGGCCAGGGAGCACGGCGTACGCGCAGGTCAGCGTCGCCGCGTCGCGCAGGGACACATCTCGTCGCTGCGCGTGCTTGCCCACGATGCCGCCCGAGACGAGCGGGCCTTCCTGCCGGTGCTGCAGATCATCGAGAAGCACGCCCCCGGTGCGGCTCTGCTGCGTCCGGGGCTCGCGGCAGTGCGCGCACGGGGCATCTCCCGGTACCACGACGGTGAAGCCGAAGCCGGTCGGGCGCTGATCGACGTCCTCGCCGACGCCGGCTTCCCCGAGGTTCGAGTCGGCATCGCCGACGGGCCCTTCACGGCAGAACTCGCCGCCAGGGGGCGCACACCCTGCACCGTCGTGCCCGCGGGGCACGCGAAGGACTTCCTCGACCCGCTGCCCGTGAGCGTGCTGCGCGACGAACAGCTCACCGGTCTTCTGATCCGGCTGGGGGTGCGAACGCTCGGCGAGTTCGCCGGCCTCGACGAGATCGAGGTGCGTGATCGCTTCGGCGAGCGCGGCGCCCGCCTGCACGCCCTCGCCGCCGGAGCGGACTCCCGCGCCGTGGTGCCGCGGCCACCCGACCCCGAGCTCGTGCGCTCCGTCGAGTTCGAGCCTGCTCTGGCCGGGGCCGATCAGGTGGCATTCGCGGTCCGGCAGACGGCAGATGCGGTGATGCTCGCTCTCGGCGACGCATCGGTCGTGTGCACCGAGGTGCGCATCGACCTGATCGACGACAACGGCGCGGTGTTCTCCCGCCCCTGGCTGCACCCGACCTGCTTCGATGCGGCCGACCTCGTAGACAGGGTCCGCTGGCAGCTCGAAGCCCTGGGGACGGAGTCCGCCAAAGAGCCGATCGACGAGGCGCGGGCTTTCGGCGGCATCGAACTGGTGCGGATCATCCCCGTGGCCGTCGATGATGCCGCACACCACCAGCCGGGCCTCTTCGGCTCAGGCACCGATGAGCGTCTGCACCACGCCATCTCCCGTGTGCAGACGATGCTCGGCCACGAGGGCGTCGTGACCGCAGCGCTCTCCGGCGGGCGCTGGCTCGCCGACCGACAGGTGCTCACGCCCTGGGGAGAACGCGCGGTCGCACCCCGAGACCCCGGCCGCCCCTGGCCGGGGAGCCTTCCGGATCCGCTTCCCGCCGAGGTGTTCCGACCACCTCGGCCGATCGGAGTGCTCGCTCCCGATGGTGCGACGGTCCTCGTCGACGAGCGAGGGGCGCTCTCCGCGGCACCGAGCCGCATCGACGGTGACGATGTGCAGGCATGGGCGGGCCCGTGGCCCATCCACGAGCGCCGATGGGATGCCACCGGCGGCAAGCGAGGACACCGCCTGCAGATCATCGACGATCATGACCGCGCCTGGTTGGTCTTCTGCACGGGCGATCGCTGGTGGGCCGAGGGGAGGTATCGCTGATGGGTTGGCACAATCCGCCTCTGTCGTGGAACGAGCTGGAACGCACCCTCAGCGGTGAGGAGTCGCCCTACCCGACCGGCGGGACACCACCGAGCACGCGACCGGGCACGCGTCCGGACCCCGGCCCCATCAGCACCCGGCGCAAGAGGACTCCTCCGACCACGGTCGGACGACCGGCGGACGCCGTCCCCTACGCCGAACTGCATGCGCATTCGTCGTACTCCTTCCTCGACGGCGCCTCCTCCCCCGAAGATCTCCTCGCCGAGGCCGAGCGGCTGGGCCTGACCGCTCTGGCGCTCACCGACCACGATGGCTTCTACGGTGCGGCCCGCTTCGCCGAGGTCGCAGAGCTGATGGATGTCAAGGTGCAGACCGTGTACGGGGCCGAGCTCTCCCTCGGACTCGACGCACCTCAGCGGGGCGCCCCCGATCCGATCGGCGACCATCTGCTCGTGCTCGCCGACGGCTTGGAGGGTTACCACCGGCTCTCCGGAGCGATGACGGCCGCGCACCTCCGCGGTGGAGAGAAGGGCCGCCCCGTCTACGACCTCGACGAGCTGGCCGCCACCGCAGACGGGCACTGGACGATCCTCACCGGGTGCCGCAAGGGCGGCGTCCGCCGCGGACTCGAAGCCGGTGACGCACACACCCCGCTGCGCCGCCTGGTCGATCTGTTCGGGCAGGACCACGTCGCCGTCGAGCTCTTCGACCACGGCGATCCGCAGGACTCACGACGCAACGATGCTCTCGCAGACCTCGCCAGACGGATGAGGCTGCCCGTGGTGGCGACCAACAACGTGCACTACGCCGCACCCGAGCGGGCGTCGCTCGCCGAAGCCGTCGCCGCGGTGCGGGCCGTGCGCAGCATGGACGATCTCGACGGCTGGCTCCCCGCACACGGAGGGGCGCATCTGCGCAGCGGTGCGGAGATGGCGGCGCGCTTCCGGCGTCACCCCGGCGCGATCTCGTACGGGCTGGAGCTCGCCGCGGCATCCGCCTTCCCTCTCCGCCGGGCGCGCCCTGCGCTCCCGAAGCAGGAGGTGCCGGACGGCCACACTCCGATGAGCTGGCTGCGACACCTGGTGTGGGAGGCCGTGCCTACGAAGTATCCGCGCCTGGATGCCGACGGTCGCCGCAGGATCGGCCGCGAGCTCGACGTCATCGAGGAGAAGGACTTCCCCGGCTACTTCCTCATCGTGCACGGGATCGTCACCGAGGCGAAGCGTCTCGGCATCCTCTGTCAGGGTCGCGGCTCGGCTGCGGCGAGCGCCGTCTGCTATCTGCTCGGGATCACCGCCGTCGACCCGATCCTCTACCGCCTGCCCTTCGAGCGCTTCCTCGCGACCACACGCCAGGAGGAGCCGGACATCGATGTGGACTTCGACTCCGACCGACGCGAGGAGATCATCCAGTGGGTGTACCGCCAGTACGGGAGGGAACGCGCGGCGCAGGTGGCGAATGTCATCCAGTACCGACCGAAGAACGCCGTGCGCGACATGGCGAGGGCTCTCGGCTACTCGCCCGGACAGCAGGACGCCTGGTCTCGGCAGGTCGACGGATGGAGCACAGGGCTCGAGGTCGCCGAGGAGCACGACATCCCCGCGAACGTGCTCGAGTATGCGGGCGAGCTGCTGAAGGCGCCTCGGCATCTCGGCATACACTCCGGCGGCATGGTGCTGACTGCCAGACCCGTGGGCGAGGTCGTGCCCGTGGAGCATGCGCGCATGGAGAACCGCACCGTCATCCAGTGGGACAAAGACGATGCGGCCTGGATGGGGCTCGTCAAGTTCGATCTGCTGGGCCTCGGGATGCTGGCAGCCCTCCAGCACTGCTTCGACCTCATCCACGATGCCACGGGCGAACGGTGGACCCTCGAGACGCTGCCCAAAGAAGAGCCGGCGGTCTACGACATGCTCTGCCGTGCGGATTCGATCGGGGTGTTCCAGGTCGAGTCGCGTGCGCAGATCGGCTTGCTCCCCCGGCTGCAGCCTCGGGCCTTCTACGACCTCGCCATCCAGATCGCGCTCATCCGTCCTGGGCCCATCCAGGGCGGGGCGGTGCATCCCTTCGTCCGCCGCAAGATGGCGAAGGACGCACTCGACGAGGAGAACCGTGCCAGGGCTGCCAGGGGCGAAGACCCGGTGGTGCTCGAGATCCCCTATCCGCACGACGATCTCAAGCCGATCCTCGAGCGGACGCTGGGCATCCCGATCTTCCAGGAGCAGCTGATCCAGATGGCGACGGCCATCGGCGACTGCACAGCCGACGAAGCCGACCTGCTCAGACGCGCCATGGGATCCAAGCGCGGACTCGAGAAGATCGAGAAGGTCCGCGACAAGCTCTATGCGGGGATGACCAGGCGCGGGCTCTCCGCCGAGCAGTCGGATCGCATCTACGCGCAGATCCAGGCGTTCTCGAACTTCGGTTTCGCCGAATCGCACTCGCTGTCCTTCGCCCTGCTCGTCTACGCCAGCTCCTGGCTCAAGCTGCACTACCCGGCTGCGTTCCTCGCTGGGCTGCTGCGGTCGCAGCCGATGGGCTTCTACTCCGCCTCGACGCTCACCGCAGACGCTCGTCGACACGGAGTCGAGGTCCGGCGTCCCGATCTGCACTCCTCGGGTGCGACCGAGACCCTGGAACCACTCGAGGGAGCACCCCTGCGAGCTCCGACAGGACTGGATTCCTGCCCCGACCCGCTGCAACCCCGCGTGCCGCGCTTCGACCGATCCCTGCCCGACGAATCGGCGGCACATCGCAGAGACGGCGGGTATGCGGTGCGCATGGGACTCGGCGGAGTGCGCGGCATCGGTCTGCCGTTGGCTGAGCGGATCGTCGCCGAGCGCGAGTCAGGCGGCCTCTTCCGCGATCTGAACGATCTGGTGAGGCGGACGGATGCCACTGCTGCGCAGCTGGAGGCCCTCGCGACCGCCGGTGCGTTCGAGTGTCTCGGACTCCAGCGCCGAGAGGCGATCTGGCTGTCCGGAGCGGCCGCGGAGGACCGCTCGCGATTCCTCCCGGGAACGACCGTCGCCGTGCAGCCGCCGCTGTTCACGGATCAGTCCAGCTACGAGCGGCTCTCCGCTGATCTGTGGGCCACCGGCGTCTCGACCGATGACCACCCGATGGCGCACTTCCGCGCACTCCTCCGCGAGAGGGGCGTGCTCACCTCCCTCGACCTCCAGGGCCACGAGACAGGACGACGCATCGAGGTCGCAGGCCTCGTGACGCATCGTCAGCGCCCGGCGACCGCAGCGGGCGTCACGTTCCTCAACCTCGAGGATGAGAGCGGCCTGGTCAACGTCATCTGCTCGACAGGGGTGTGGAGCCGATATCACCGGGTGGCCCGTGATTCGCCCGCTCTCATCATCCGCGGCATCCTCGAGCGCTCGGCGGAGGGCGTCGTGAACGTCCTCGCAGATGCCTTCGAGGACCTCCGCACCGGAGTGACCCATCGCTCGCGGGACTTCCGATGAGCGTGCTGTCGGCGCACCGCCGCTCAGGGGATCCGCGGAGTGCTCACCAGAAGCGCTCAGGCTCCGGTTCGGGCACGCGATCCCCGCCACCCCAGCGGTCTGCTTCGGCTTTCGCCGCGTCCACCGCGGCATCCGCGCCGTGCAGAGCCGTTCGTGCGCTCGTCGCACCTCGTCCGTCGCCGTCGATGTCGACCGTGAGCACTGTGCGCGTCCCGTGGCCGACACCGATCGTCACGGTGCAATCGACGACACGGCCCAGCCACCGGCTGACCCGCTCCCGCTGCTCTTCGGGGCGGCGATACCGGATGCGGGTGTCGAGGTCGATGACAGAGAGGATCACGGACTCACCGGTCAGCTCGTCGACGTGCTCCGACACCTCGACACGGTGTCCGTGCGCGATGGCGAGGGGCGCGTTGACCACGAGCTTTCTGTCCATGAAACCACTCTATGAGTGGACGTTCTCGCGGCAAACCCCAGTCTCGGAAGAAACATTCGTAGATTTATTTGTCCCCCAAATGGCGGACAAGACGATTAAGCGATATTCTGCAAGGAGTAGCGGGGGCTACCGGCTGAACATCTGGGGATATCAGTCGAGAGAGCAGCGAAAAGTCTTTCGCCGCCTCCCCTACCGTCCGGGAAGGACGGTGAGCCCTCTCGAGCGATCCAAAATGGGGTTTGGATGACTCGAGAGGGCAACCAGTCCCGCTCAGCTCGGGGCGCACGCGCGTGCGATCATCCGCCGTCGCCGTCCCGATCCGGCTCAGCGCACGAGGCGCGCACGCAGCGAGTCGAGAAGCAGCCCGACGCCGAGTTCGAACGTGCGGTCGGCCCTGGCGGTGCCACGCTCCGCCCCGTCGAGCACCCGACCGAGTGTGCGAGTGCCCTCCCCGGGCTCCCACACCTCGTCCGGTGAGGCCAGGTCGAGGCCGAAGCCGATCGCGAAGGCGTCGATGACCGCTATCACCGTGAGCACCTCGTCGTCGGGGAAGCCGCCCTCGACGAGCACGGTCGCGAGGTCGTCATAGGCCGCGATCACCGCGGGGTGGGTGATGGTCTTGCCGATCAGCAGAGGCACGAGCGACGGGTGGTCGGCGTACATGTGCCGCTGCCGCCGGAGCAGTTCGATGAGGAACCGATCCCAGGGTTCGTCGTGCGATTCGACGCGGTAGTCCTCGATGAGCCTGCCGCGCATGAGCTCGATGATGCCGTCCATGCCGTCGACGTGGTTGTACAGAGACGAGGGGCGCACGCCCAGCCTGCGGGCGATCGCATTCACTCCGAAGGGCTCTCCCGCCCTCGACAGCTCGAGGCCGGCCGCGCCGATGATCTCGGGCGACAGAAGGGGACTCGACGGCCTGGGCATCGCACGCTCGCTCTCTGATCCGGTGGGGTGGCGAGAAAGTCCTTCCCCGCAGCATCCCTCCTGTGCATAATAGTGAACACCATTCGTTGACGAACACCATTCGTTTACGAGATCGTGCCCCACCCGACGCACTCCGGCATCACATCCGCGCACATCGACGTGCCCCCTCTCCGTGGGAGATTCATGACCGCCATCGACCTCAGCACCCGAGTCCCCCTTCGGCTGCCCACCGCCACCGCCACCTTCGCGATCGGCATCGCCGGCTACCTCGGCGTCAACCTGTCGCCCTACATGATCACGGCCGCGCAGACCGGTCTCGGCATCGACGTGCTCGCCGCGAGCTGGCTCGTCACCGCGACTCTGCTGCTCACCGCGGTGACCGGCCTCGCCATCGCGCCGCTCTGCGCCGGCGCGCACCGACGCACCGTCGCGCGGGCGGGGCTCGCGATCGCGGCGGTCGGCTTCGCCGCGGCTGCCCTCGTCCCCTCGCTCATGCTTCCGGCGCTCCTCCTCGGCGGGGCGGGCGCCGGCGGTGCCGTCGCGGCATCCGGCGCCGCCCTCGCCGCCTTCCGCAACCCCGACCGTGTCGCCGGTTTCAACGGTCTCGCGAACCGCGGCGTGATCACGATCGTCCTCGCGGTCATCCCCCTCGTCGGCCTGGCCCCGATCGACGTCTTCGGCGCGCTGGCACTGTTCAGCGTCCTCGGTCTCCTCGTCTCTGCCTGGCTGCCGGCCGCCCCGGTCGTGGATCCTCGGGCAGCGGCTGCGGTGGCCGAAGCGATGCCGATCGAGGTGCCGCCGACCGGCACGGTCCGACTCTCCCCCGCGCGTTCGCGCACGGTCACGATCGCCGGCTTCGGTCTGCTCGTCGTGTTCGCCCTGTGGGCGGCGAGTGAGGATTCGCTCTGGGCGATGGCCGGCGTGATGGGCGCAGAACAGACGGGGCTGACACCGGAAGGACTCGGCCTCGCGCTCAGCGGCGCGACGGCGGGCGGACTCGTCGGGTCTGTGCTGCTGATGATCGTCGGGTCCCGGCTGGGTCGAGCAGTCCCGCTCGCGGTGCTGTTGCTCTCCGGAGGTGTGCTCAAGATCGTCGAGGGATTCACGACCGACCCCACCGCGTTCATCGTCGTCTTCATCGCCTGGAACACCGTGTACGCGATCGCCTTCATGTACTTCGTGGCGACCTCGGCGGCACTCGACGCAGACGGTCGCTGGTCGGGACCGCTCCTCGCCGTCTACCTGGTGGGCTCGGCACTCACGCCTGTGATCGGCGCCGCGCTCGTGAGCGTTCTCGGGTTCCAGGGCTTCGCCGTCACTCTCGGCATCGCGAGCTTCGTCCTCGCGGTGCCCGCGAGCGCGATCGCCCTCCTCTCCACACGCCTCGAGCGTGCCGCCGACACCGCTCGGGAGACCCTCTGATGGCTCGCACGCTTTTCCGCAACGCCCGCTTCTTCACCGCCGACGACGTCGCCTGGGCCGATGCCGTCGTCGTCGACGGGGAGTCGTTCGCCTTCGTCGGCGCAGCAGCCGACGCGCCTCCTGTCGACGAGACCGTCGACCTCGGTGGCCGCACAGTGCTCCCCGGATTCACCGATGCGCATACCCACCTGCTCATGATGGGCGAGGCGCTCGGACAGGTGGGACTCACCGACGCGGGCTCGCTCGAGGAGATCCAGAGCAGACTGAGCCGGGCGCGACAGAGCGCCGACGGAGAACTGCGCGGACGTGGATGGCTCTTCGACGCGATACCCGGTGGCGCACCGACATCCGCGATGATCGACGCCGTCGTCTCGGACATCCCGGTCTACCTCGACGCGAACGACTATCACTCCTGCTGGGTGAACTCGGCCGCGCTGAGCGCCCTCGGCATCACCCGCGACACACCGGATCCGATCGGCGGAAGGATCGAAAGAGATGCAGACGGCGAGGCGACCGGGATGCTCTACGAGACCGCGGCGCAGCAGCATGCCTGGGCCCACCGCGACGCTGTGACCACGGACGCGCAGCGGGATGCCGCCGTCGAGCGGGTCGTCGAGGCCTACCTCGCATCCGGGGTCACCGGCGCCGTCGACATGGCATTCGACGGTCTCGCCCTGCAAGCGCTCAGACGAGCGGCGGAACGGGGCGGGCTCCCGCTGCGGATCGCCGCGCACTGGTTCGTCGCGAACACCGGCGACGACGAGGCCAACCTGGCTCAGGTCGCCGAGGCGACGCGACTCGCCGACGCTGAGACCACCGGTGTCAGGGTGATCGGCATCAAACTCGTCCTCGACGGCACGATCGACGCGTGCACAGCCGCGATGCGGGCGCCCTACGCCGACGGGACGAACGCGGCTCCGATCTGGCCCGCCGAGCGCCTGCTGCCGGTGGTCGCCGCAGCGGATGCCGCCGGGTTGCAGGTGGCGATGCATGCGATCGGCGACGAGGCGAGCACCCTCGCGCTGGACGCCATCGAGCATGCGATCGCGGTCAACGGCGACCTCCCGCGTCGCCACCGGATCGAGCACCTCGAGTACGCGGCGCCCGGGACGGCCGAGCGGATGGCGCGCCTCGGCGTGACGGCATCCATGCAACCGGTGCATGCCGACCCGGCGATCTTCGCGAACTGGGCCGCGCAGCTCGGCGACGACCGCGCCGATCGTGCGTTCGCCTGGCCGGAGTACGAAGATGCCGGAGCGCTGCTCGCGTTCTCGACCGATGCGCCGACCGCCCCGCACGAGGCTCTCGCGAACATGTATGTCGCCGCGACGCGGGCATCAGCCCTGGATCCCGACTCGCCGGCCGTGCATCCGCAGTTCGCACTGCCACTCGATCGCGCGATCGCTCATGCCACACGGGATGCTGCGGCGTCGATCGGCGACGGAGCCTGGCGGGGCCGCATAGCGGTCGGTCAGGCAGCGGACTTCGCGGTGCTCGACACCGATCCGTTCACTGCGGGCAGTGGTTCCCTGCTCACAGCGCGGGTCGTGCGGACGGTGATCGCCGGACGCGCGGCGTACGAGGCCTGAGAAGGAGACGGAGGATCGTCGGCCTGCCCGGCTGGGGCCTCTCCGCCCGTCGGCGATCAGCTCGGATCAGTCGTCCGGAGTGAGCGCCAGCCGGGTTCCCCACGGGTCGCTCAGCCGCAGCGTGCGGCCGTCGTCCTCCGACGGGACGCCGTGGAACGAGAGGCGGTCGGCGAGTTCGTCGATGTCGGAGCGAGTGGGCACGCTCACGCGCACGTCGCCGAGTCCGAGGGCGGCCGCGCGTGGTCCTGCTCCGGCGCTCTGCCAGGTGTTCATGCCGATGTGATGGTGATATCCGCCCGCAGACACGAACAGCGCCGAGTTCCCGAGAGCAGCCGTGACGTCGAATCCGAGGATGTCGGAGTAGAACAGGCGGGCCGTCGGGATGTCTCCGACCTGCAGGTGCACGTGGCCGATCGTCGCCGTCTGGCCGTCGTCCACGGCCTCCGGCGCCAGCCACTGCCGGAGGAACTGATTCGGGTCGAGTGCGAGCGAGTCCATGTGCACCGAGCCGTCCGGAGCGACTTGCCACTGCTCGCGCGGACGGTCGTGATAGAGCTCGAGCCCGTTGCCTTCGGGGTCGGTGAAGTAGAACGCCTCGCTGACGAGGTGGTCGGCCGACCCCGTGAAGGTCTGCGGCGCGCGCTGGGCCACCGACAGCAGCGCGGCCGCCAGGCGCGACTCATCCTGGAACAGGATCGCCGTGTGGTACAGCCCGGCGGCGCGGGGATCGGCCGCCGGGAGGTCTTTCTCCTGGCGCAGCCGCATGATCGGTTCGCCGGCACGACCGAGGGTCGCAGTCGCGCCGGACTGGTCGAGGACGTCGAGGGTCACGGCCTGCTGGTAGTAGTCCGTCATCGCGTCGAGGTCTCGGACCAGCAGCTCGACCGCGTTCATCCGAGCCCCGTCGGGCGCGGAGCCTGCCGTGGCTACGGCCGGGGCACGCCAGGCGTCGATCGTGCCTGTCATGATCGGCTCCGTTCCGCCCGAGATGTGGGGCGTCGTCTCAATTGATTGTTGCTACAACTAACGTACGATGAGCCCATGGTATTCCGGGTTCCTCGAATGGACGAGCGCGAGTCCGAAGCCTGGCTCGGGCTGATCGCCGTATCGCAGCTGCTTCCCGCCGCGCTGGACTCGCAGCTGCAGAGGGACGCGCACCTGACGCATTTCGAGTTCACGGTGCTGACCGCTCTGCGCTTCGCGCCCGAGAACACTCTGCGGATGACTGAGCTGGCCGCATCGACCAACGCCACGCTCCCCCGGCTCTCACATGTCTGCAGCCGGCTCGCGACCCGCGGCATCGTCGACCGCTTCCCCAGCCCCGAAGACAGGCGCGCGACCGACGTGCGCCTCACCGCCGAGGGGCGACGAGAGCTGATCCATGCGATGCCCGGGCACATCGAGACGGCCCGGCGGCTCGTGATCGATGCGCTGACGCCCGCGCAGCTGGAATCGCTCGCCGAGATCACGGGGGCGATCACCGCACGCCTCACGGGTGGAGAGCACCGCTCCCCTGCGCCTCGGTGAACGCTCGGCGATCCGCTCCGGTGCGGCATCGGGCAGCGCTGCGATCGCGGCATAGGCTGGGACGATGCTCATCGCTCTGATCCGCCCCGTCGAGTCCAGCACCGCCGACGTGATCGGGACGACCCTCGCAGAGGTGCTCGTGGAGCTCGAGCAGCATCGCAAGCCCGGGTTCGATCTGACGTCGGCCCCCGTGCGTATGCTCAAGGGCGAGGCGAAGATGGAGGCCATGGGCACGTTCAAGCGCGTCGACGGCATCGAGCAGATCGAAGCCGAGGACATGACATCCCTCCGGGCGAAGGTCCCCGAGGGCTGGCGGATGCTCACGGTGCGCACGGCGTAGCTCGACGGGCCCTTCCCGTACACACGAGACCCCCATCCGGCCCGGAGGCTGGACAGGGGCCTCGTTTCGTCTGGGTCCGGGATCGACTCAGCCGCCGGACGGATTCTCGAGCGGCTTGCCGTCTTCGTCTGTGGTCTCGTCCTCGAGGATCTCGTCGGTGCTCTTCGACGACGACTCCTCAGGAGCGCCGCCGGAGGCCGTGTCCGCCTCTTCGTCGCCACCGGGCGTTCCGTGCGTGTTCTGCAGATCGCTCATCGCATCTCCTCTGTTCGGTGAAGACCCGACGCTACGCGTGGGCGTCCGATCGGCGGAGGGGGTTGACGGGCGGCGGGATCCGGATGATGTGGGGATCCGCGTATCCCAGGTACGGAAAAAGCCCCGGAGATCCGCCTGATTCTTGCGGTCCTCCGGGGCTTCGTGGTCGGGCTGACAGGATTTGAACCTGCGACCCCTTGACCCCCAGTCAAGTGCGCTACCAAGCTGCGCCACAGCCCGTTGTTCTGCACTCTCGCGCAGGCAACTCCCCTATCTTAGCCCCACTCGCGGGCGCTCCGCGAACCGAGCGCCCGCCGGGCGTTGCGGGGTGTCGGAGGGCCGGCGTACGGTCGCATGCATGGTGACGATCACGACAGAGGTGGCGACGACCGCCCGGTGGGATGACGTTCAGCATGCGCTCACCGGTGGCGGCGACGGCGCCAGCTGTCAGTGCATCTGGCCGATGCTCAGCAATAAGGACTGGAACGAGACGACCACTCCGCAGCGAACGGAGATGCTCCGCGACGAGATCGCCGAAGGCCCTCCTCCGGGCCTGATCGCCTACGTCGACGGCGAGGCCGCAGGATGGATCCGCATCGGCCCGCGCTCGTTGCAGGCGCGGATTCCGCGCACCCGCATGATCGCAGCTGCCACCGACGAGTCGTTCGACGACGATTCGGTCTGGGCGGTGACGTGCTTCGTCGTCCGCCGCGAGCATCGAGGGTCGGGGCTAAACCACGAGCTGCTGCGTGCTGCGGTCGGTTTCGCGCGAGCATCCGGAGCGCGGCTCATCGAGGGCTATCCGGTCGACACCCGCGGCGAGAAGAAGCGCACCAACGATCTGTTCCACGGGACGCTGAGCACGTTCCTGGCCGCGGGATTCGCGGAGCAGACCGAGATGAAGCCCGGTCGAACGCTCGTCGCGCTGGAGCTGACCGCATGAGCGACGACTCCGACCTGCCCGCTTCGATGGGCAAGGTCGCGCGACGTGAGCTGGCTCTGCACGGCTTCACGCGCCTCGACCAGTTCGACGACGCCTCCGAGCGTCAACTCCTTGCCATTCACGGCGTCGGGCCGAAGGCGATCCGCATCCTTCGCGAACATCTCGAGCTCCAGAGCCGCTCGCTCGCGCCCTGACCGACCGCTAGCGTGGGGGCATGAGCGAAGAGCATCCGACCATCGACGACCCCGAGCTCGGCACCCTCACCCGCGCGACGACCGAGCTCACCGACGGCACGGTCCTCACCCACGACTGGTACGCCGGCGGAACGGTCACCCAGGGCGCACCCCTCGATCTCATGGTCGAAGGCACGAACACAGATGAGGCGAGTGCGCTGCTCCCCCACGTCCACGAAACTATCGCCGCTCTCGCGGCTCTCCGACGCCTCGCATCCGACGCCATCGTCACGGCGTTCAGCACGGGAACGCCGGAGCAGCACGAGCTCGACGATGCCGCATCCGATCTCACCCTCGAGACACTCGAGGCATCCGCCGACGGAACGGTCGTGCTCCACTTCATCGACTCCTGCGGCGAGCACTTCCCCGAGGGATACTGGCCTGCAGTGCATCTCGGCCCCGACGGCCAGATCACCCAGGTGACCGTCGAGTCCTGACAGCAGGCGTCTTCGCCACCCGCCATACGATGGGTGGATGCAACGCCGCTCGCCCGCCCCGCCTCTGTGGGCCTTCGTCCCCTACATCACGGTGTCGGCGATCCATGTGGTGCTGCTCGCTCTCGGGAGCCCCGCCGCAGGCCCGAGCAAGCTCCTGCTGATGCCGCTGCTCGCGATCCCCGTGCTCGTGTCGGTGCGCGCGATCCGATCACGCGCCGCCTTGGCGCTGCTCTTCGCGGCGATCGTTTTCTCCTGGCTCGGCGACAGCGTGGGCGCGCTCTTCCCCGACGCTCCCGAGGTGCCGCTCATGCTCCTCTTCTTCGGCATCGCACATCTGGCATACATCGCCCTCTTCGTCCGACGCGTCGGCGTGCGAAGGATGCCGTGGTGGGCACTCATCTACGCCGCCTGGTGGATCGCAATGCTGGTCTTCCTCGGCCCGCAGACGGGAGGACTGTTGATCGCCGTCGCCGTCTACGGGCTCGTCCTGGGCGCGACCGCCGCGTTCTCGACCCGGTGCCACCCGCTCGTCGCCGTCGGCGGCGCGTTCTTCCTCGCCAGCGATACGCTGCTGGCGCTCCGCCTCTTCCTCCCCGACTCGCTCCCCGCCTGGAGCAACCCCGCGATCATGGCGACCTATACGATCGGGCAGGGACTGATCATCGCGGGCGCGCTGATCACACTGAGAAAGCGAGATGCCTGATGGCTGATGCCGCACGGGTCGACAGCTGGCTCTGGGCGATCCGCGTCTACAAGACGCGTTCCGCCGCGACGACTGCATGCCGTGCAGGGCATGTACGCGTCAACGGCGACAAGGTCAAGGCCGCGCAGCACATCCGGATCGGCGACGAACTGCGCGTGCGCATCGCGGGTTTCGACCGGATCCTCTTCGTCCGCCAGTTGCTCGTCAAGCGTGTCGGCGCTCCACTCGCCGCGCTGGCATATGAGGACCGCACTCCGGAGCGCGAGCCGCAGGCGGCGCTGGGACTGCGCGATCGAGGAGCTGGCAGGCCCACGAAACGCGAGCGCCGGGACATCGACCGGCTACGCGGACGCAGCGCGGAGGATGACGGCATATTCCACGGCTAGCCCTGGGCCACTTCGAACATATCTTCTAGACTGGGGGCATGGCTCAGCGCACCGACCTCGACCTCGATCTCGAGGAGCGCTGCCGCCTGCTCGATGAGTGGGTCGACACGCGGCGTCGGATCGCTGCCCTCGAGGCCGAGTCCTACGCGCTCCTCGTCGAGCGCATCGGCGTCCACGACGGCGACGTCTCCGACAGCCCTCACCACCGCGATGCGATCTATCGCTCGATGATCGCGGAGTACTCCGCGGCCGCGCGCATCCCGAAGGGGTCGATCGAATACGCCTTCACCGACGCGCGCACCGTGTCACGAGCGCTCCCTGCCGTGCAGGCCTCCTTCGCCGCGGGCTCGATAAGTGCGCACCATGTCCGTGAGATCGTGCGAGCCAGCGAGGTCGTCGACGACGCCATCCGAGACGGCCGTGTGGAAGCCGCGACGATGGGGCTCTACGAGGCCGCGGTGCTCGTGGTCGCCGAACACGACACGGCTTCGCGCACGAAGCCCCACGCTCGCAAGGTCGCGGCGGGCCTCGTCGGCGAGACCGTCGTCGAGACTCAGCGGCGCGCGGCAGCCGAACGCTGCGTCAGCATCAGGTCCGTCGGCGACGGCCTGGCGGCGCTCACAGCGATTCTGCCCGAGTGGGTCGCCGTGGCGATCTCCGATCGGCTCACGCAGATGGCGCGACAGATCGCTCGCACCCGCGACGAGCGCGAGCCGATCCTCGAGCCGCTCGACGACAGCGAGAATCCGCTCCGCCTCTCCGACCTCTCCCCCGATGACCCGCGATACGACGCCTACTTCGAAGCCGGAGTCATCGCCGCCGACGGCACCTTCGTCATCGACCCGCTCGCTGGGCTGATCGACCCGATGACCGATCCGACCAGCCCCGATATCGAGCACCTCTCCGGCGACATGCGCACGTTCGATCAGATCCGCGCCGATGTTCTCGCCGACCTGCTGCTCGCCGCCGACCCGAGTGAAGCGAACGGCACCGGGCTCGAGAACATCTCGGCCCGCATCCAGGTCACCGTCGCCGCGAGCACTCTCGCCGGAGACGACGACCGACCAGCCGAACTCGACGGCCACGGACCGCTGGATCCCGATGTCGCCCGCGGTCTCGCAGGCCACTGCAAAGGATGGGCGCGCCTGTTCCTCGCCGCGACCGGCCTGGTCACCGAAACCGACTCCTACTCCCCCACAGAGCAGATGAAGCGGTTCCTTCGAGCGCGGGATGAGCACTGCAGGTTCCCCGGGTGCAGGATGCCGGTGCACCGATGCGAGATCGACCACAACCACGACCATGCGCGCGGTGGGCGGACACGCATCGACAACCTCAGCCATTTCTGCACCACACACCACTCGCTCAAGCACCCCGACATCGATGAACGCTACCGATGGACCGCCCTGCAGACTCCCGATGGGACGGTGACCTGGACGAGTCCGCTGGGCCGGAGCTACGCCGACCCACCGCGTCGACGGGTCATGTTCGTCTGAGAGCTGCGCCTCGTTCTCGTGCCCGCGCATGCGCTGCCTCGCGCGCGACGAGCAGCACCCCACTCTCTGCCACCGCGCAGTACCCGCGCCCGCGCCCGTGCCCGCGTCCACAAAGACAGCCGGACTCCACGCCGCATCCGTCTGCGCGCGCCATCACTCTCCACACGCGCCATCAGTCCGAGCGCGCCATCAGTCTGCGCGCGCCATCTGTCTGCGTGCTGCCCCGGCGCCGACTACTGCGGCAGCACATCCAGCAGCCAGCCGGCCGAGTGTATCTGCGCCGCGCCTGCCGCCTCGACGCGACCCCGCAGTTCATGGTCGCTCGCGACGGCGACGACATGCTGTCCCGCGTGCACTCGGTGCTCGACCTCGGCGACGATCGCATCGTCTCCTGCCGCCTCAGCGCGCACGATCGAGACGCCGCCCGCAGGGAGCAGCTCGGGTGCCTCCGCAGCAGCATCGGATGAGGGCGTCGCTATCCCTCGCGCCTGCCCTTCCACCACGAGAGCGATCTCCGGGAACCAGGTCGTTCCGCCGAGGCCGAGATCAGACGCCGATACGGCAAGTCCGTCCAGACGCGAGGCAAGGCGCGTCGCGGCACCGGCACGGTCCTTCCACCATCCGTCCGGCACGGAACCGACGACGTTCGCGCTGTCGACGACCAGCGCCGGGCGTACGCCGAGCAGTTCCCGCAGAACGGGCCAGGCGCTGCCGAACCCCGGATGCAGCGGACGCGAGTCGACCTCGTCCACCGGCACCCATTCGAGAGCCACGCTCTCCGGGTCGCTGATCACCGGCTCGAACGGCCGCACCACGTCGGCGATCACGGTCGTGTACGACCAGACATCCAGATCGAGGACGCTCGTGAACCGGGGTCGCACGGAGCCGTCAGGAACACCTGCTTCCTCCTGCGCCTCGCGCACGGCGCCCACGATCGCGCTCTCGCCCGCGTGCAGAGCACCACCAGGCAGACCCCAAGTGCCCCCGAAGTGGCTCCAGGAGACCCGATGCTGCAGCAGGATCCCGCGGCCCGGATCGACCGCCAGCAGACCGGCTGCGCCGAAGCGCCCCCAGTACTTCTCCCCCGACGGCGCGATCACCCAGGCATCGCCAGGATTCCGCGGCCCGTCCGGGCGACGAGGTTCACCGGCAGCGGGAGGTACGACAGTCACCCCTTCAGCCTGTCACAGCATCCGGGTATCGGCATCCGCGCGGGTCATATGCGGGAACAGCCGTATCCGCAGGCGGCATGTCGTGGAGATTTCGGCGGATGCACGCAGCATGCGGGAACAGCCGCGCCCGCAGATCGCATGTCTTGAGCATTCGGCGGATGCAGGCAGCACGCGGGAACAGCCGTATCCGCAGATCGCACCTCCCGAGCATTCGGGCGGATGCACGCAGAAACAGCTGTGCCCGCGCGGGTTCGCGCGGGCACAGCTGGCGGCTCGGCCGCGACTCAGCGCTGGCGCTTCTCGCGGACGCGCATGTTGATGACGATCGGGGTTCCGTCGAACTCGTACAGCTCGCGAAGGCGACGCTGGATGAATCGGCGGTATCCCGGGTCGAGGAAGCCGGTCGTGAACAGCACGAACGTCGGCGGACGCGTCGACGCCTGGGTGCCGAACAGGATGCGCGGCTGCTTTCCTCCACGCAGCGGGTGCGGGTGCTCGGCGACGAGCTCGGCGAGGAAGGCATTGAACTTACCCGTCGGGATGCGACGGTCCCAGTTCTCGAGAGCCGTCTCGAGCGCAGGCACCAGCTTGTCGAGGTGACGGCCCGTCTTGGCCGAGATGTTCACGCGCGGGGCCCAGGCGACGTGCGCGAGATCCTGCTCGATCTCACGCTCGAGGTAGCGTCGGCGGTCGGCGTTCTCGAGGTCGTCGTCGTTCAGACGGTCCCACTTGTTGAACGCGAGCACGAGCGAGCGACCGGACTCGAGCACGAGATCGATGATCCGCACGTCCTGCTCGCTGATCGTCTCGGAGACATCGAGGACGACGACTGCGACCTCGGCCTTCTCGAGAGCAGCCGAGGTGCGCAGCGAGGCGTAGAAGTCAGCGCCCTGCGCCATGTGCACGCGACGACGGATGCCGGCGGTGTCGACCAGGCGCCACAGCTTGCCGCCGAGCTCGACGATCTCGTCGACCGGGTCGCGGGTCGTACCCGCGAGGTCGTTGACGACCACGCGCTCCTCGCCTGCTGCCTTGTTGAGCAGCGAGGACTTGCCGACGTTCGGGCGACCGAGGATCGCGACGCGACGAGGTCCGCCGATCTCCGCCTTCGCGACCGCGGAGACATCCGGAAGCGTCTTCAGCAGAGCGTCGAGCAGGTCGGCGACTCCACGACCGTGAATGGCCGAGACCGGGTGCGGCTCGCCGAGTCCGAGGTTCCAGAGTGCCGCGGCCTCGGGCTCCTGGCGGGCGTCGTCGATCTTGTTCGCGACGAGGAAGACGGGCTTGCCGCTCTTGCGCAGCAGCTTCACCACGTGCTCGTCGGTCGACGTGGCCCCGACCATCGCGTCGACGACGAACAGCACGACATCGGCGAGATCGATCGCGACCTCGGCCTGCGCGGCGACGGAGCGGTCGATACCGCGAGCGTCGGGCTCCCATCCGCCGGTGTCGACGAGCGAGAAGCGACGGTCGGCCCACTCGGCCTTGTACGTCACGCGGTCGCGGGTCACACCGGGGGTGTCCTCGACGACGGCCTCACGGCGGCCGAGAATGCGGTTCACGAGTGCGGATTTTCCGACGTTCGGCCGACCGACGATCGCCACCACAGGCAGGGCGGGGAAGAACTGGATCCCGTCCTCGCCCATCGTGATCCCGGCGAGGAGGGCTGCATCCTCATCGTCCAGGTCGTAGTCGGCGAGACCTGCACGCAGCGTCTCGGCGCGTGCCTCGGCGAGCTGCTCGTCGAGCTGCTCCATCTTCTCGGCGAGCTGGTCGGGGCCGCCTTCGTATTCGTCGTCAGCCATGGTGTACTCCTCGGATTCGTTCGATCACCGTGAGGACGGCGTCGATGGTCTGTGGGAAATCGAGCTCCGTCGAATCGACGACCTCGACGCCCTCTGCGGCGTTCAGGAAGTCGACGACGGCGCTGTCGGATGCGTCGCGCTTGTGCAGTGCGGCGGCGACGGCCTCGGCGTTCTCGCCGGCGAGCTCGCCGGCACGTCGTGCGGCGCGCACCTCGGGTGCGGCCGTGAGAAGGATGCGCACGGGCGCATCCGGGGCGACGACGGTCGTGATGTCCCGCCCCTCGACGACGACAGCCGGGTACGGCGCGTCGGCCACGAGAGAACGGAACAGTCGATTGACCTGCTCGCGCACCTCGGGCACTCGTGCGACACCGCTCACCGCTCCCGAGACAGACGGCTCGCGGATCGCGTCCGTGACATCCGCGTCGCCGACCTGCACCGTGCGGTCGTCGGGGTCGAGGCCCAGTCGCACCGGGAACTCGGCGACGGCGGCGAGGACGGCGTCCGCATCCGCTGTGTCCGCACCCCGGTCGAGAACATGCCAGGCGAGTGCGCGGTAGGCGGAACCGGTGTCCAGGTAGCCGAATCCGAGCTTGCGGGCGACGGCCTTGGAGACGCTGGACTTGCCGGAGCCGGCGGGTCCGTCGATGGCGATGAAATCAGTCATTGGTGGTACCTGCAATCCGCCAGCCGCGTTCCTGGAGTCCGGTGATCGCCCCGTGCAGTGCAGCGGGTTCTACGCTGATCTCGGCGAGACCGAACTGCGCACCCGGCGAGTGCTCGAGGCGGAGGTCCTCGACGTTCACGCCGAGCTCGCCGAGCTCGCCGAACAGTCGACCGAGCTGACCTGCGGTGTCGTCGATCATGACGACGAGGGACTCGAACCTCTGGTTCTGACCGTGCTTGCCCGGCAGACGTTCGACGCCGTCGTTGCCCTGCCGGATGGTCTCGGCCACCACGCGCCGGGCGCCGGGCGCCTCGGGGGCGCGCAGCGCGTCCGACACCTCGCGGAGATCGGCGGCCAAAGCGTCGAGGATCTCCACGACGGGTTCGGCGTTCGCGCCGAGGATCTGCACCCAGAGTTCAGGAGCGGATGCCGCGATGCGCGTCGTGTCACGCACTCCCTGGCCCGACAGGCGCAGCGCGCCCTCGTCGGCCTCGGCGAGCCGTCCGGCGAGAAGGCTGGCGACGACCTGCGGGACGTGCGAGGTGAGCGCGACGGAGCGGTCGTGCTCCTCCGGGGTCATCTCGAGCGGCATCGCGCCGACGTCGAGAGCGAGCGCCTCGACGAGAGCGAGGTCTGCGGCCCTGGTGTCGGCATCGCGGCAGACGACCCACGGGCGACCGATGAAGAGGTCGGCGCGTGCGGAGATCGCCCCACCGCGCTCACGTCCGGCAAGAGGGTGCGACCCGATGTAGCGCGTGATGTCGACACCGCGGTCACGCAGACTGCGGAACGGCTCGAGCTTCACGCTCGCGACGTCCGTGACCACGGCATCGGGGAATCGGGCGAGCTCCGCCTCGATCACGTCGGCGGTGACGTCAGGCGGCACCGCGACGACGACGAGCGTCGGTGCGTCGTCGTCGGCCACGGCACGCCCGGCGCCGTAGTCGATCGCCAGACGCAGCTGCGCGGGTGAGGTGTCGGCGAGGACGACGTCGATGCCCTTGGCGCGGAGCGCGTGGCCGATGCTCGCACCGAGCAGACCGGCGCCGACGACGCGCACGGTTCCGGAGAGCCTGGCCGCGATTCGCGGCGCGACGGAACTCCGAGCCCCCGTGGGCGCACTCGTCGTATCGGTCACTCGTTCTCCTGCTGCTCGCCTGGCGCCTCGGCGACACCGGAATCACGGCGCGACAGAGTCAAGAGCGCGCCCAGTTCGATTTTAGTCAGTTCGCGCGTCTTCCCAACCGGGAGGGTTCCCAGGTGCAGCGGGCCGAACTGCCGGCGCACGAGCTCGGTGACGGGGTGGCCGACCGCGGCCAGCATCCTGCGCACGATCCGGTTGCGCCCCGAGTGCAGGGTCAGCTCCACGAGGCTCGACCCGCGGGAAGTGTCGAGCAGGCGGGCCTTGTCTGCGGCGATCGGCCCGTCTTCGAGCTCGATCCCCTTGGTGAGCTTCGAGATCGTCTGAGCCGTCACCTCGCCTTCGACCTTGGCGATGTAGACCTTGGTGACGCCGAACGACGGGTGCGCGAGCACGTGTGCGAGGTCGCCGTCGTTCGTCAGGACCAGCAGGCCACTGGTCTCGGCATCCAGACGTCCGACGTTGTAGAGGCGCTCCTCATAGTCGTCGGTGAACCGGCGGAGGTCGGGGCGGCCGTTCTCGTCACGCAGGCTGCTCACGACGCCGGTGGGCTTGTTGAGCATCACATAGCGCTTCGACACATCGAGCTGCACAGCGGTGCCGTCGACGTCGATGAGGTCGTTCTCGGGGTCGACGCGGCGGCCGAGCTCGGTCACGGTCACGCCGTTGACGCGGATACGCCCTTCGACGATGTACTGCTCGATCACGCGCCGCGAGGCCACGCCCGCCGCTGACAGCACCTTCTGCAGGCGCACGCCCTCGGATGTCTCGAAGCCGCTCATCGGATGGTCCCTTCGTCGAAACTGAAACTCTGCGTCGAGACCACGCGACCGGCCGTCGCCGGGACCCCGATCATCGGATGGTCCCTTCGTCGAAGCCGTCCGCGCCGTCGTCGAGCAGAGGAGAGATGGGGGGCAGCTCGTCGAGCGAGTTGATGCCCAGGTGCTGCAGGAGTGCGTCGCTGGTGCCGTAGTTGATCGCGCCGGTCTCGGAGTCCGCGAAGAGCTCCGTGATGAGTCCGCGCGCGAGCAGCGTGCGCACCACGGAATCGACGTTCACCGCACGGATCGACGCCACCTGGCTGCGAGTGACCGGCTGCTTGTAGGCGATCACCGCGAGTGTCTCGAGCGCGGCCTGCGACAGCCGTGCGGGCGCCTGGCCACCGACGAACTCGGCGACCACGTCGTCGTGGTCCTCGCGGACGTACAGACGCCAGCCGCCGCCGACCTCGCGGAGCTCGAACCCGCGCCGTGGCCCCTGCCCCTTGCCGTCGTAGTCGTCGACGAGCGTCTCGATCGTCTGACGCACCGCAGCGACGGGCGAGCCCACCGCGGCCGCGAGAGCGACGAGACCGATCGGCTCGTCGATGATCAGCAGGATCGCCTCGATCCGTTCGGAGAGAGGCGATTCGCGAACGACCTCGTCGGTCGGGGCTTCTGTCACGTCATCGGTCATAGTCGGCTCCCAGAGATGCCAGAGTCTCGTCCGACCAGGAGTCGGCGGCCCAGCGCAGCGTCAGCTCGCCGAGCGGTTCCAATTGTTCGAAGGACAGCGCCGCGTGACGGTACAGCTCCAGAACGGAGATGAAACGCGCGACGACTATCCCGGGCTCGGTCACCCCCGCGACCAGCTCGCGGAAGCTCACGGATTCGGTGGCGCGCAACAGGGTCACGACGATTGCGGCCTGCTCCCGGATGCTCACGAGCGGGGCGTGCAGGTGATCGAGCCCGACGTGAGGGATCTCCTTCGGCGCGAACGCCAGCAGAGCCAGCGCGGCGAAGTCGTCGGCGCTGAGCGACCAGACGAGCTCGGGTGTCTTCTTGCGATGCTTCTCGTCCAGACGCACGGCCCGCACATGGCGGCGATCCTCGCGCTGCAGGCAGCGGGCGAACCACGTCGCGACCTCTTTGAACGCACGGTACTGCAGGAGGCGTGCGAAAAGCAGATCGCGGGCTTCGAGCAGCGCCACGGCCTCGGCATCCACCAGTTCGCCCTGCGGCAGGAGACCGGCGACCTTCATGTCGAGCAGGGTCGCCGCGACCACCAGGAACTCGGAGGCCTGGTCGAGCTCCTCGTCGTCGTCGAGCTCCTTGAGGTACGCGATGAACTCGTTCGTGACGGCGCTCAGCGACACCTCGGTGATGTCCATCTCATGCTTCGAGATGAGAGTGAGCAGCAGGTCGAACGGTCCGTCGAAGTTCGTCAACGACACCCGGAATCCGGGATCGGCGACAGGTGGCTCGCTGAGATCGGCAGGTGCCGATCCCTCGGCAGCCGTGGCTGCGGCCTCAGCCGCGGTGTCGGACGGCTCGACCTCAGGCGACAGCGCCACGGGCGACCAGCTCCCGCGCCAGCCGCAGGTACGCCTGGGCGGCGGCGTGCTCCGGTGCGAACTCGGTGATGGGCACACCGGAGACCGATGCGTCGGGGAACTTCACCGTGCGCCCGATCACGGTCTCGAGCACGTCGTCGCCGAACGCCTCGACCACACGCTCGAGCACCTCGCGCGAGTGCAGGGTGCGCGGGTCGTACATCGTGGCGAGGAGGCCGTCCATCGTGATCGACGGGTTCAGCCGGTCGCGCACCTTGTCTATGGTCTCGATCAGCAGCGCCACACCGCGCAACGCGAAGAACTCGCACTCGAGCGGGATGATCACGCCGTGCGCGGCGGTCAGCGCGTTGACGGTCAGCAGACCCAGCGACGGCTGGCAGTCGATGAGGATGACGTCGTACTCCCCCGCCACCTGACGCAGCACGCGGGCGAGGATCGTCTCGCGCGCGACCTCGTTGACGAGGTGCACCTCAGCTGCCGACAGGTCGATGTTCGCGGGCATCACGTCGAGGCCTTCGACGCCTGAGTGCACGATCGCGTCGTGTGCGTCGCGCTTCGTGTCGAGCAGCAGGTCGTAGATGGTCGGCACGTCGTGCGTCTGGATGCCGAGGCCGGCCGACAGCGCACCCTGGGGGTCGAAGTCGACGGCGAGCACCTTGCGACCGTATTCGGCCAGCGCCGCGGCGAGGTTGATCGACGTCGTCGTCTTGCCGACGCCGCCCTTCTGGTTGCACAGGGCGATGATGCGAGCGGGACCGTGCGAGGCGAGCGGTTCCGGGGTCGCGAAGCCGTGATAGGGACGCCCGGTGGGTCCCATGGGTGTGTCGTCGGTCTTCGACGTCTTCGCCCTGGACTTCGCCGCGTTCTCAGCCACCGATTCTCCTGCTCCTTCGTGCTTGGTCGATTCTAGCGATCGCCCGGGGGGATCGACGCCTCAGCCCCGGCGATCCCGCGTTTTCGCCGCGCCGCCCGCGCGTGGCGGGTCAGCGGGCGCGGGGGTGGGAGGTCGCGTAGATGTCGCGCAGGGTGTCCACCGACACGTGCGTGTAGATCTGCGTCGTCGCCACCGACGCGTGCCCGAGAAGCTCCTGCACCACGCGCACGTCGGCGCCGCCCTGCAGCAGATGCGTCGCGAACGAGTGGCGCAGGGTGTGCGGCGAGACCTCGGCGGTGATGTGCGCCTGCTCGGCAGCCGCACGGATCACGAGCCACGCGCTCTGCCGAGACAGCGGGGCACCGCGCGCGCCGAGGAACAGGCGGGCCGACGCTCTCCCCTTCGCCGCAAGCCCCGGCCGCACCCTCGTGAGGTATGCGTCGACCGCCGTGCGGGCGAACGATCCGATCGGGACGATGCGCTCCTTCGAGCCCTTGCCCCGAACCCGCAGGACGTCGCCGTGGGCGAGGTCGTCGACGTCGAGGCCCACGGCCTCCGACACTCGGGCGCCGGTCGCGTAGAGCAGCTCGAGAAGGGCGCGGTCGCGGATGCCGATCGGATCCTCGGCGCTCGGCGCTCCGAGCAGCCGCTCCACCTGGTCGATGGTCAGCGCCTTGGGCAGCCGGCGCGGTGCCTTGGGCGGCCTCAGACGGCCGCTGGGATCGTCGACCTCGATGCCCTCGCGGGCGAGGAACCGATGCCATCCCCGCACGGACGATTGCAATCGGGCGAGGCTCGTCGCGGCAGGCGTCGGGTCGGCGGACGAGCGATCCGCGATGAAGCGTCCGACGACCGCCGGTGTGATCTCGGCGGTGTCGACGATGTTCTCGGCATCCAGCCACTCCAGGTAGCCGCCGAGGTCGCGGCGATAGGCCGAGATCGTGTGCTCGCTCAGCCCGCGCTCGATCGTGACGTGGCGCAGATACGTGTCCAAAGCACGGTCGAGCTGCATGCTCAGCTCCGGTCGCGCAGCCTCTGCGCGGCCGCGAGCACACCGATGCTGAGGATGCCGTTGCGCATGCGGCCGTCGAGCACGGCCCTGACGGCCTCGTCGAGCGGAACCCATTCGACGCGGATGTCAGCCTCTTCGTCCTCCCGCGCATGCGCGGACGGCGCTGCCGAGATGCCCGTCGCGAGGAAGATGTGGATCACCTCGTCGTTGCCGCCGGGTGTCGTCCAGGACGAGACGAGGGGCTCCCACTCCGCGGCGACCAGGTCGGCTTCCTCGGCGAGCTCGCGCCGGGCAGCCTCGACGGGCTCCTCCCCCGGCATGTCGAGCAGGCCGGCGGGCAGCTCCCAGTCGCGGTGACGGATCGGATGCCGATACTGCTGGATCAGCAGCACGCGTCCGACGTCATCGAGCGCGAGGATCGCGACGGCGCCCGTGTGCGCGACGTACTGGCGACGGATCTCACCATCGCCGTAGCGCACGCGGTCGTCGCGCACGTTCCAGACGACGCCCTCGAACCCGACCTCGCTGTGGAGGACCTCGGGTTCGAAGGGCTCGTCCCGCAGCGCGTCGAGATCAGGCATCGGCTCCGCCGAACTCAGGCATCGGCTTCCACGTCGAACAGCTCGCTCGCCCGGTGACGCTCGATCGCAGCTCCGACCAGGCCGCGGAACAACGGGTGCGGGTCGGTCGGACGCGAGCGGAGCTCGGGGTGGGCCTGCGTGGCGATGTAGTACGGGTGCACGTCGCGCGGAAGCTCGACGTACTCGACGAGGTCGAGCTCCGGGTTCAGACCCGAGAAGACGAGACCGGCCTCGGACAGACGCGTGCGATACGCGTTGTTGACCTCGTAGCGGTGGCGGTGGCGCTCCGAGGCCTCCGAGGCACCGTACAGCTCACTCGCCAGCGACCCCTCGGCCAGCGCAGCCTTATAGAGGCCGAGACGCATCGTGCCGCCCAGGTCGCCGCCGTCGAGGATCTCGACCTGCTCGGCCATGGTCGCGATGACGGGCTCGGTGGTCTCGGGGTCGAACTCGCTCGAGGATGCTCCGGCGATGCCGGCCACGTCACGGGCGTACTCGATGACCATGCACTGCAGGCCGAGGCAGAGACCGAGGGTCGGGATCCCCTGCTCGCGCGCGAACTTCAGTGCGCCGAGCTTGCCCTCGATGCCGCGGATGCCGAATCCACCGGGGACGCAGATGCCGTCGAGTGTGGCGAGCTGCTCCTGCGCGCCCTCGGGGGTCTCGCAGCGGTCCGAGGGGATCCAGCGGATGTTGACCTTGGTCTCCTGGGCGAAGCCGCCGGCCTTGAGGGCCTCGGTGACCGAGAGGTAGGCGTCGGGGAGGTCGATGTACTTGCCGACCAGGCCGATCGTCACCTCGTGCTTGGGGTTGTGCACCGCGTGCAGCACCTTGCTCCAGCGCGACCAGTCGACCTCGTCTGCGGCCTTCTGGTCGAGGCCGAGACGGCGCACGATGTACGAGTCGAGGCCCTGATCGTTCAGCGTCGAGGGGATGTCGTAGATGCTCGGCAGGTCGACCGTGTTGATGACGCCCTCGGCGTCGACGTCGCACATGAGCGCGATCTTGTTGCGATTGCTCTCGCTGACCGGACGGTCGCTGCGCAGCACGAGCGCGTCGGGCTGGATGCCGACCTGGCGGAGGGCTGCGACCGAGTGCTGGGTGGGCTTGGTCTTCTGCTCGCCGGACGCACCCATGAACGGCACGAGCGATACGTGCACGAAGAACACGCTGTCACGACCGAGTTCATGGCGGAGCTGACGTGCCGCCTCGAGGAACGGCTGCGACTCGATGTCACCGACCGTTCCACCGACCTCGGTGATGATGACGTCGGGACGGGGGTCCTCGGTCGCCTGCAGACGCATGCGCCGCTTGATCTCGTCAGTGATGTGCGGGATGACCTGCACGGTGTCGCCGAGGTACTCGCCGCGGCGCTCACGCGCGATCACCTGCGAGTAGATCTGACCGGTCGTGACATTGGCCGCCTGCGACAGGTTGATGTCGAGGAAGCGCTCGTAGTGTCCGATGTCGAGATCGGTCTCGGCGCCGTCGTCCGTGACGAAGACCTCGCCGTGCTGGAACGGGTTCATCGTGCCCGGATCGACGTTCAGATACGGATCGAGCTTCTGCATGACGACGCGGAGTCCGCGTGCCGTCAGAAGGTTTCCGAGGCTTGCGGCAGTGAGCCCCTTACCCAAAGACGAAACGACACCACCCGTCACAAAGATGTGCTTGGTCGTGTCGTTCTTGGGCCCCGCAGAAGAAGAGTTCATCACGGGCTTCGATCCTATCAGTCGGTGGAGGTGCCGAGGGTGAGAAGTTCCCGAGCGTGGGTGATCGCGGCGTCCGAATCGGTCAGTCCGGAGAGCAGTCGGGCCATTTCGGCCTCGCGCTCCTCCCCCTCCAGACGGCGGACGCTGGATGCTGTGACCGCGCCGTCGTGGGATTTGACGACCGAGAGATGGTTCGTGGCGAACGCCGCCACCTGCGCGAGATGTGTCACCGCGATGACCTGCGACTTCTCGGCAAGTCGGGCGAGTCGTCGTCCGACCTCGATCGCTGCGGCCCCGCCGATGCCGGCATCGACCTCGTCGAACACGAAGGTCGGCACGGGGTCTGTTCCGGCGATCACGACCTCGATCGCGAGCATGACGCGCGAGAGCTCTCCCCCGGACGCGCCCTTGCCGACCGATCGCGGCTCTGCTCCGGGGTGCGGTGCCAGCAGGATCGCGACGTCGTCGCGGCCGTGTGCGCTCTCGGCGCCCGGCGTGACGGCCACCTCGAGTCGGGCGTCGGGCATCGCGAGCGCATGCAGCTCATCGCTCACGGCGACGCCGAGCTTCGCGGCGGCTGCCGTGCGCACTGCGGTCAGCGCATCGGCTCGGGCGTCGAGTTCGGCGCGAGCGGTGTCGCGTTCGGCTTCGAGCCGATCCAGTCGCTCGCCGTCGTCGTCGAGCTCGGCGAGCCGAGCAGACCCCGTCTGCCAGAGCTCCAGTGCTTCATCGAGCGAGCCGTGCGCACGGATCAGGGTTCCGAGGGCTGCACGGCGCTCCTCGACCGCTGCGAGCTCATGCGGGCCGGTCTCATCGAGATCCGCGAGGTACGCGGACAGCTGGCCTGCGACATCGGCGATGCGATAGCCGATGTCGGCGAGGCCGGCGGAGATCTCGGTGAGTGACGTGTCGGAGACGCGCTCGAGCGCTCGACGCGCTTCGGCGATCAGAGCGGATGCGTCGGGTTCGCCCTCTTCGTTCGAAAGCGCGCCGTGGGCCAGGGAGGCGGCGAGTCGGAGCTCTTCCGCATTCGCCAGACGTTCGGCCCGCGCGGACAGCTCGACGTCCTCGCCGGGTTCGGGCGCAGCGGCCTCGATCAGGGCGAGCGCCTCGCGCAGACGCGCGGCCTCTTCGGCCCGCCGATCGCGGTTCTCCGTGATGTCGGTGATCTCTGCGTCGAGCTCGCGCCAGCGCGCGAACGACGAGGCGTACGCCTCGAGCGCTGTGGCGATCGAGGCACCTCCGAAGCGGTCGAGAGCATCCCGCTGAGCCGCGGATGAGCGCAGTCGAAGCTGCTCGGACTGTCCGTGGACGACGACGAGTTCCTCGGCGAGGGCGGAGAGCACCCCGGCAGGCGCTGCGCGGCCTCCGACGCTCGCGCGGCTGCGCCCTTCGGCGCTGAGCGTGCGCGACACGTAGAGCTCGGCAGCGCCCGCTCCTGCGGGTTCCAGCTCTCCCCCGGCGTCCGCGACGATGTCGGCGACGTCGCCCGTCTCGGGGACGATCCATACTCCGGCGACCGATGCCTGCGTCGCTCCTGCGCGCACCGCACCGGAATCCGCACGCTGCCCGAGCAGCAGCCCGAGACCCGTCACCACCATGGTCTTGCCCGCACCGGTCTCGCCGGTGATCGCGGTGAACCCTGCGCCGAGAGGCAGCACGGCGTCGGCGATCACGCCGAGCCCCTGCATCCGCATCTCCTCGATCATGCGATCGGCCCCTGTCCTCGCCAGCCCGCGACCGGCAGCTGGAACTTGCGCACCAATCGGTTCGTGAACTCGGTGGGGTGCAGACGGGCGAGCCGCACGGGGCGCGACGATCGCCGCACCACGACACGCGCACCCGGCGGGAGGTCGTGCGATCGTCGTCCGTCGCACCAGAGGATGCCGGCGCCCGAAGTGCCTTCGAGCATCTCGATCGCCACTGCGGCATCCGGGCTCACGACGAGCGGCTTCGCGAACAGCGCGTGGGCTGAGAGCGGCACCACAGCGATGGCCTCGACGCTCGGCCAGATGACAGGGCCGCCTGCCGAGAAGTTGTAGGCGGTGGACCCGGTCGGGGTCGACACGACCATGCCGTCGCAGCCGAAGCTCGACAGCGGGAGTCCGTCGATCTCGAGCACGACCTCGATCATGCGCTCACGGCTGGCCTTCTCGACCGTCGCCTCGTTCAAGGCGAAGGTCTCGTAGACGACCGTGCCGTCGACGTCCTTGACCCGAACCGACAGCGCCAGACGGTCCTCGACCTCGTAGTCGCGGTCGATGACGCGGCGCACGGCCGCATCCATGTCGTCCCGATCGATCTCGGCGAGGAACCCGACGTGTCCCATGTTGATGCCGAGCACCGGTGCCGCACAGCCGCGCACGAGCTCGGCGGCACGGAGGATCGTGCCGTCGCCTCCGAGGACGATGGCGAGTTCGAGCTCGTCCTGCTGCACCGTCTCGCCGAGCACGTCGACGTCGGCGAAGCGAGGGTCGACCGCACGCAGGTCGACGCTGTCGTCGGCCGCGAGCACCGGGCGCGCACCGGCGCCGCGCAACTCGTCGATCACCTTCCGGGCTGCATCGACCGTGTCCTCGCGCCCGGCGTGGGCGACGACCAGGATGTTGCGCTCGTTCATCGTCTCCCTGCCAGTGTGTTGATGCGGTCCGACCATTCTGACGGATCGCTTCCGCGCCCCGGCGCGAGGTGCAGAAGATACTCCGAGTTGCCGTGCGTCCCCAGGATCGGGGAGGGAAGGATGCCGAGCATCCCGAGTCCTGCGTCGAATGCGCTCCATGCGGTGCGTGCCACGGCATCGGCACGAGTCGCGGGGTCGGTGACGAGCCCGCCGCGCACCGCGGTGCGCCCGACTTCGAACTGCGGCTTCACCAGCAGCACGATGTCGGACGTGGGCGCGGCGATGCCCGCGACTGCGGGAAGGACGAGCTCGAGAGAGATGAACGAGAGATCGCCGACGACCAAGTCGGGAGCCTCGGTCTCACCCGTGACATCCTTCAGGCTCTCGGGCGTCATGTGACGGACGTTGTAGCCCTCGACGAGCACGACGGCGGGGTCGGCCGCGATGGACGCCGCCATCTGGTCGTGGCCGACGTCGACAGCGAGAACCCTACGGGCTCCGCGCTCGCGGAGCACCTGGGTGAATCCGCCCGTGGAGGCTCCCATGTCGAGCGCGAGACGCCCTTCGACAGAGATCGCGAAGCCGTCGAGTGCGGCGATCAGCTTGTGGGCCGCCCGGCCGACGTAGTGATCTGTCGCGGCGACGGTGATCTCGGCGGAATCAGCGACGGGCGTCGAGGCCTTGACCACCGGTCGGCCGTCGATGCTCACCACGCCTTCTGCGATCAGAGTGGCGGCATGAGTGCGCGAACGGGCGAGACCTCGCGCGGCGAGGGCGGCATCGAGTCGCGTCATCGGGCGCCCGGTGCGTCGCGCTGATCGAGCTTCGCGCCGCTGTCGAGGCGGCGGGAGAGTTCGTCATGCAGCCCGGAGTATGCGCCCGCACGGGCAGCGAGAGGCTGCCCCTCGATCAGGCGCAGGCGACTCCACAGACCGTCGGTCGGTGCGTTCGTCGTCTCTTCGCTCACGGTTCTACTGTACGCGGCGGGGCCGACACGTCGGCGAAGCCACGGCGGCGCGAGCCACCTGGCCCGCGCCGGCGCCGATCAGGGACGGTGGAACGGGTCGTCGTAGAGACGCTCGGGTACGCGAAGCACGAACACCGGGGTTCCGGATGCCCAGATCGCGGCCGCACCGGCACGCAGCAGGTCGATCTGCGAGTCGCCCTCGGCGACGATCTCGACGTCCGCTCCGACGACGCGGACGGATGCGCCGTTGACCGAATGGATGCCGTCCTTCGACGTGACCTCAGGATACGGCTCGTGCAGCTCCCGGAGGTCGCTGAGGATGTAGGTCGGCCGGGATCCTTCAGGAGCCGCGAGCACGTGCTTGGGACGGTCGATGCCCGTGAGCACGAGCGCGGAGTCGATGCCTGCACGAACGGCACCGAGGATGTCGGTGTCGAGGCGGTCGCCGATGAAAAGCGGCTTCTTCGCGCCGAAACGCTCCGTCGCCTCTTCGAAGATCGGAGTCTCCGGCTTTCCCGCGACGGTCGCGAGGCGACCGATGGCCGTGTGCACGGCGGACACGAGCGTGCCGTTCCCGGGGGCGACGCCGCGTTCACGAGGGATCGTCCAGTCGGTGTTGGTGGCGATCCAGGGGATGCCTCCGTCCTCTTCAGGCACCTTCAGCGCGAAGGCTGCCTCGGCGAGATCGGTCCAGGCGACTTCGGGAGCGAAGCCCTGCACGACGGCATCCGGAGCATCCTCTGCGCTGCGGGTCACGGTGTAACCGGCCTTCTCCGCCTCGTCGACGAGACCTGCTCCCCCGACGATCAGCAGCGTCGCCGGAGGCGGGACGATCCCGGCGAGCAGGCGCATCGCCGCCTGCGGGCTGGTGATCACATCGGCCGGGGCGACATCGAGCCCGAGGCTGGTCAGGTGCTCGGCTACCGAGGCATCCGTGCGCGACGCGTTGTTCGTGATGTACCCGAGTCGCGCGGACGCCGCGGCGGCGTTGAGGCTCTCCACGGCGTGCGGAAGTGCGCCCGGACCCGCGTAGACGACACCGTCAAGGTCGGCCAGCACGGCATCGACCCCGGTGAGAGGCGTCCGAAGCGCAGGCTTCTTCGAGAACAACCCCACTACGCCTCCTCGGAGGAGTCGGATGCGGAGCGCTTCTCGTCCTCCGGGGCGGAATCGGACTCGTCGGACTCGAGCGCGTCGTCGTCTTCGTCCTCGCCGAGAAGCTCGCGCACCTCGTCGTCGATCGACGGCTCGGGCTCGATGTCTGCGTCCGAGTCCGCATCTGCGTCCGAGTCCGCATCTGCATCTGCATCTGCATCTGCATCTGCATCTGCATCTGCATCTGCATCATCCGTGACCGCTTCAGCCGCATCAGCGTCCGAGTCTTCAGCCACGGGCTGCTTTGCGTGGTCCTCGTCGTCGAAGTCGCCCTCGATGAGGCCGTCCTCGATGATGATCTCCTCGTCGCCGGCCTCGTCCACTCCGAGCGCTTCGGCGGCGACCTCGGCACGGTGCGCCCAGAACTCGGCCTCATCTGTGCGTCCCAGGTCCTCGAGAACGGCGGCGCGGGCGGCGAAGAGCGCGGGGCTCCACTCGAACGCGCGATCCGGGTCGAGCTCCGGGATCTCGAGCTCGCCGAGTGCGAGTTCCAGGTCGCCCTGGTCGAGGCGTGCGCCAGACATGGCGATCGCCAGCGAGACCCGGACAGGTGTGGTGAGAGCGGCCCGGTCGATCGCTCGGCCGGTCTCGAGCGCACGGTCGGGCCGACCGATCCCGCGCTCGCTGTCGACCATGAGGGCGATCTGATCGTCCTTGCCGGAGATGCGTCGGTACGTGCGCAGCTCACGGAGCGCAAGAGCGAAGTCCTCGGTCGCATAGGCCGTGATGCCGAGCGTCTCGCGGACGATGGCGATACGACCTGCGCGACGCGACGCCGCGAGGGCGTGCTCGTGAGCGAGCGCAGGGTCTTCGTCGATGAGACGGGATGCCATGGCCAGGTGACGCGCGACGAGGTCGGCGTTCTCCTTGCTCAGCGTCTTCAGCTCGTTGCGAGCAGAGGTGTGCAGATCGCGCGCAGTGACGTCGTCCGGGATGTGCGGGTCGTTGAACCGAGGACGGTCGCCATCAGCCTGAATCGGACGTTCGCGGCCCACTCCTCCGCGCTGCGGGTACGAGCGAGACGATTCACGGTCCTGGCGGGGGGCACGGTCATCACGGTTGTCGCGGTTGTAACCACCCGTGCGGGGTGCGCCACCGTCGCGGTTGTCGCGGTTGTAACCACCGGAGCGGGGAGCGCCACCATCGCGGTTGTCGCGGTTGTAACCACCGGAGCGGGGAGCGCCACCATCGCGGTTGTAGCCGCCCGTGCGGGGTGCGCCACCATCGCGGCTATCGCGGCTGTATCCACCGGAGCGCGGAGCGCCACCGTCACGGTTGTCACGGTTGTAACCACCCGTGCGGGGTGCGCCACCGTCGCGGTTGTCGCGGTTGTAACCACCCGTGCGGGGTGCGCCACCGTCGCGGTTGTCGCGGTTGTAGCCGCCGGAGCGGGGTGCGCCACCATCGCGGCTATCCCGGTTGTACCCACCCGTGCGAGGTGCGCCACCGTCACGGTTGTCACGGTTGTAGCCACCCGAACGGGGAGCACCACCATCACGGTTGTACCCACCCGTGCGGGGTGCGCCACCGTCACGGTTGTCACGGTTGTAACCACCCGAGCGCGGAGCACCACCATCACGGTTGTCACGGTTGTAACCACCCGAGCGCGGAGCACCACCATCACGGTTATAGCCGCCGGAGCGGGGTGCCCCACTGTCGCGGTTGTCGCGGTTGTAGCCACCCGTGCGAGGTGCGCCACCGTCACGGTTATCCCGGTTGTAACCGCCCGTGCGAGGTGCGCCACCGTCACGGTTATCGCGGGTGTAACCACCCGAGCGGGGAGCACCGCCATCGCGGTTATCGCGGCTGTATCCACCGGAGCGGGGAGCGCCACCGTCACGGTTGTCACGGTTGTACCCACCCGAACGGGGAGCACCACCATCACGGTTGTAGCCGCCGGAGCGGGGTGCGCCACCGTCACGGCTATCGCGGTTGTAACCACCCGTGCGAGGAGCACCACCATCACGGCTATCCCGGTTGTACCCACCCGTGCGAGGAGCACCACTATCACGGTTGTACCCCCCCGAACGGGGTGCGTCATCACGACGGGGGCCGCTGCTGCGGTTCTGGTCGGGGCGTCGACCGGAAGGACGGTGACCGCGCGATCCATTGTCGTCGTTGCGACGCGGACGGCGCTCTTGGTCTTCCGGCATGATGCTCCCTGTTCTAGATGTTGTTAACGCAAAATGGCCACCCAACGATGGGTGGCCATTTGCTTAAAAGAAGTCCGGCGGTGTCCTACTCTCCCACAGGGTCCCCCCTGCAGTACCATCGGCGCTGTGAGGCTTAGCTTCCGGGTTCGGAATGTAACCGGGC
>NZ_LMOD01000004.1 GCF_001423485.1 Microbacterium sp. Leaf320 | reverse complement strand
CCAGCATCCTTTGAGGCGTCCTTGGCGACCTTCTCGAGGTGAACTAGGACGTTCGAGTCCAAGAACACATGCTTGTCGGTCGTGGTGACCCCGCGTCGGCCATCGACACCCAGGAACACATATCGTGTGCTTCCCTGCCCGCTCTTCATCGCGGACGCGTATCCTCCGAATGCACGCCGTGAGCTCAGGAGCGTGCGGATATCGAAGTCGGTCGGCTCGCGTTGCAGTGCAACGATGACGAGAACCCTGCCCAGGTGACTCACGAGCTTTTGCCATTCTTCCGAAGGTCGTTCGCTTTGGCGAACCTTGACACCACGTCGTCCGCCCTCGAAACGGATTCCCAAGGAGCTATATGCGACCAGCGCGTCCAGCACTCCATTCGAAACGTCGGTCAGAAATCTATCCAGCTGCCGAAACCCAAACTCGCTAGCAAGAGTCTCGACCGTCGAGCGCGTCACTCGAACGTGGCGATCTCCGAGCTTCGCGCCAACGACCTCCGCCTCGAAAGTGGCGAGCAGCAGCACTGGCTCGCCACGGTAGATCGTTGGGATCGCCTGAAACTCGGGTGTTACATGGTGGCTCACTCAACGATTCTCCTCCAGCTGGTTAGCGGCGCCGGCAAGCGAAACGGCCACCAGGCCAATGACTAGCGCAGCGCATGCCACAACGAGCCCGAGGGTATCCACAGCTGCTGCGATACGCCGCATCCTTGGAGGGCCGACCGGGGTGGCTGGTGCGCGGCGCTGCATAGACCCGACGTTACAAGCTCGCTCCTCGCAGGTGCGGCCAACCGCCGCAGATGCAGTACTCGCAGGCGAACGGATCAGTGTCTGAGACGCTGTCGCAGGTGGAGCGCGCGGCCCCGACCGGACGGACGGTTCCGGACTGTGCGCCACTGGCACCGCCGGCTTGGGTCGATACCGGCCCGAGGGATCGCCAGCCCTAGGGCCGGCCATGGGTGGTTGCGTACTGGTCTCCTCGGAAGCATCCGCCAACTGACGGCCCGCGCATAGAGCGATCATGACTGCACTGATCAACATTCACCCGTTTCCCCTCTTCATCACCGTCGACGAGATGTGGAAGTCCGAAGCGTGGGGCGGGTTTCACACCACCCTCGAGATGCGCGACGAGACTCTCGTCCCTGTCACCGAGTTCGCGGAATCGACCGACATACACTACCTGAGCGAGAACGTGCGACTGGATGGCGACGTCCAGACCGACGGGCTCATCACGGCCAACGGACTCCTGATCTGGGAGTACAGCGCGGCACAGCGCGAGGTCATCCTCAGGCTCGCGACTGCCTACGGGGTGCGAGCGGTTGACGCCGCCGCGCTCGTCGCCCACAAGATCTTCCCGGAGCTGGGCGTGCTCGACTCCGACGGGAACCGGGTGACGAAGGCGGGCAAGCTGCCGAAGTTCGATGGCCCCAGCCAGGCGTCGTTCCACGGCGAGCATGGCTTTCCCTTCTCCGTGTCGGCTCCGGCGTGGTTTCCGAAGCGCGGCATGCCGAAGAGCATCGTCTTCTCCCGGAGATAGCCACCCCGGCGACGGCCTGTCGACAAAACTGCGCTGAGAGCGCCGGGCCGTCTCCCGCTTCCGGCTCGCTGCAAGACCCGCGCGCCGGATCCATCACTGGCCTCTTGTCCGCGCTCCTTCGCGTCGCGTCCGGGCGGCGCACCAGTTCTGCGGCACATGCAACCCCGCGCAGGGTATGCGCCGGGAGCACATCAGCCCCTCCTGTGAAGCCAGCAGAGGCGTGGCTCCATAGGTCGATCCCCTCATGCCAATCGCTCCGCCCCACGGACGGGCAGGGTCAAACTCGCCTTGAGGGTCTTGTCGTCGCCAGGTTCAATAGTCCTTGGGCGGCGGCTGCAGCCGGTGGCGTTGCGGCCTGGCCAAGATCACTGTCGGAGTCTCGTCAATTCCGATGCGAGCGGTACGGTCACGAAGCACGTGGCGCGCACGGACCGGCCCGGGTGGCTGTTCGACGCGAACAGTCGAAGGCTCGCGAGCGACAGTCGTTGTCCATATTGTCGCCGCTGCGATGCTCTTGAGCGACCGCGTCAGCATCCGGCAGAAGTCGGTTGACCAGGTTGAATGCCCCGGGGCCACAACGAGCCAGGGGCCAGACACCGGGGATGAATGAATGCGCTCAAGCTGGTGAAGCTACGGTTCCGAGCAGCAGCAGCTGGACGACGATAGCGGCGGCTGCTGCGACCGACGTCGATGGCATACTCGCAGCCCCGTGGATCTCTCCCCATGAGGCGCGTGCCATCGCAGCGTTGATGACAAAGAACACGGTGAAGTACCCCCACATTGCAAGTGCGGCCCAGCCGAGGTCCAGGCATACAAGGAACTTGACCGCCGCCACGGTTGCCGGAGGGATGAGGATCAGGACGATGGTGTGTGCCCACGCGAATCGATATGTGGTGTCACCGGGAGTAGTAGCCATGCGGTGTCTATGCGCGAGCTACAGGTGCGCGACCCCACGGCCCACAACCTGCCCGCCATACTGACGAAGTTGCGTATATTCGGTGCCAGCTGGCAAGGCGAAGGGGCTCCAGCCTCGTGGTGCGCACGCGGTTGAGATCGCACGAAAATCTGCGCTGAGACCGTCAAGGTTCACCGCGCCCGTCGCCGTTTCGACGAGCACGTCCTGCGTCCTTCCGCTTGCGTGATGTAGTCGCACCGCGAAACGGAACAGCGAGTCCGGGGCAACGAGAATTGCGTCAATGAGCGGCCCACGCGCCGCACGCGGCGACGGAATGTACGCAACAAAAGCGTGGGGAAGGCCATGTGCCTCGAGCAGCGCGCCTCCACGTTGCCTGCCCGGGACGGATCCTATCGAGTACGTTACAGGCGCGTATCCTTCCGCTGTCGCCACCGCGGCCACGTCCAACGCTCCGAAGCACAAGGCACCGTCGCCAGTCACCCGTTGCGCCGGCGCGTCCAAGAACACAAACGGAAAGGCGAGCATGTCCACGCGCGTCAGGGGGAAGTCTGTGCCACCTTCGTTCCAGATCGCGATGCGTTGCGACACCCACACGCCCGGTGCCGATTCGACGCCGCCAACAAGGACGGCCCTCGGCCGCGCCTCGCGCGCCTGCTTCCGACTGCCCATAATGGGAACCACCAGCGCCCCGATGGCGACAATAACGGTAACGACAGCACAGATCGTGCTGATCACGCCCCACGGCGCCTCATCCATTCTTGGCCTCGATAGTCAGCCGGTCGTGCTTCACGGTCGCTCCGAACGAAAGTGTGCGTGATGTTCCAGCGCGGCGATCGCTCGCATCCCTGGGGCGTCGCAGCTTCGGACGAAGTTCCAGTCCCCGAGGATAAAGATCTGTTCCTTCGTTCGTGTGAGCGCCACATTCAGGAGCTTTGCCGCGCTGTTCGCGCGCTTTCCACCTGTCAGGTCTGCCGCCGCAACCCACCGTGGCTTGTCATCCTGCATCAGGTCGAAGATCACCGTCGGGTACTCCTGGCCCTGGAACTTGTGCGCGGTCCCTGCGGGAAGCTCTAGGCCACGTTGTCTTGCAAGACGTTCGACGAGCCGGGCCTGCGGGGCATAGGGAGTGATGAACCCGGCTCCCGCGTGGCGCGACGCAAGCTCTTTCGCGATGCGCGCTGTCGCTTCGCACGACCAGGATCCGCCGATTCGTGTGAGGCTTCGGTTCGCGATGTGGGATGTGTCGATGAACGTGACCACGGTGTCGTTACCGATGTCGCGCTGCGCACCGCTCTCCAGAAGACCGTCATAACAGAACTCGTTCACGACGTCAGCGATGATCGGCGGGTATCGATACTGTACAGACAACGCAACGCATCGGGGGTGGTTGTCCGCCGACGTGCGGTCGGTGATACCCGCGAGCTCGAACACGTCTCCCGCCCGCCAGACCGCAAGGTCCGTCGCTTCCTGCGTACGCGGGTCGTCGATCTCATTGATGGGTGCATTCTGGAGGAAGTCGCCGACGATCGCGAGCGTGCGGTTGGCACGCGAGCCGGCATAGATGACGTTGGCCGCAGTGGCGCTTGCTGCTTCGTCGACGATCACCACATCGAAGCGTCGGGACCGCAGCGCCGCGTTCGAGGCGAGCGTACTCAAGGTGCAAGCGACGATGCCGGCAGTATGAATCAGCTCGGTCTTGGTCTTCGCGAACTCCTCCGTCAAAGCCGTCCTTTGTGCTTTCAACGCGTCAAGGTCATCGTCGAGCAGCGCCACCCGGGCCACCGTCCGGCGGTACTGCTCGGCCAGATCCAACGACCCATCGTCACTGGCCTCTGTCATCAGAACGAGATGCGCGCCCGGGTCCCCCACTTCCCCTTTGAGGCCGGCGGCTGCTTGACGCACCGTCTCCCGTCGAGCCTGACAAGCAAACGACGCGTCCGCTGCCACCTGCACCTCTCGGGCCGTCTCCGCCTCACGTTGCGCGAGGCCTGCCAACGCCACACGCTCCTGCCGAAGGCCGTGGCACACTCGCAGCGCACCGCCCACCAGACGCTCGGCATGCCCAACCTCACGGGAGCTCACACTCTCTTCAAGGGTGGACCGGTGGACGGCGCGAAGCGCCTCCTCACGGGCAGCTTCCCGCGCCCGCCTGATCCACGGCACCGCCCTGATCCACCCCGATTGCAGGTCGAGCTCGCGGGTGCGGAGCATCGATTCGGCCATCGCCGTGGACGTTCGACAGGCGGCATGTTGTTGCCTCGCAGTGTCCAACGCGGCGCTACGTTCGGCGTGATCCCGGTCCGCACGCGCAAGATCAGCGTCAAGGGCCTGCAGGCGCTCGAAAGCTCCTCTCACCATCAGATACTCGTCGTACCGTGCTTGATGCGCTTCTCCCGCATCCCTGGCCTGCGCGGTGAGCTCCGCCAGCTCTCGTTGCATGCGACGCAGATCCTCGAACGAGGCAGAAGCGTCGATGGCTCGCAACAGCGCTGACAGGTCGTGAGTGCGGGCGTCGAACTCATCCTTGATCTCGGCCTCTCGGGCCCTATCGGGGTGTGCCAGGTTCTCCCGAATCGCCGCCTCGATCTCCGCCCGACGGTGCTCTACCCGCGTGATCCGGGCCGCACACTTGTCGACCATCAGAAAGTCGTGGCCCACGACCGTTGGATGGATCTTGGACTCGTCGGTTCCGACTCGGATCGCGCGCCCTTCGGTGACCACACCAAGCCCATACGCCTCGTTGTCGTTCACGACGCCGAGGAGAACGTTGTCGACGGCGACGTGAGTGTGCGAGGTGATGAGCACCGAACGTTGATGTCTCACAGCGTCGACCACCGCGCTCGTGATCACCGTTGTCTTCCCTGTCCCCGGCGGCCCCCACACGAAGAACCCGCCTGGAGATGTCATTGCGGACAGTGCCACCTGTTGGCCGTCGTTGAGACCTCGACCAGGCGGCAAGTACTCGGGGCGTGCCGCAGGTAGCAGCGCAGGTGCGGCAGCACGGTTCCACAACGACGCAACCACGTCCCCTCTCGTGGCCATGCCCAGTGCGCCTTCCAGCGCCTGCTTCATCTTCAGCTCGGTCGTGTCCGCACGCAGCACGTTCACACGCGTGACCCCCGTCAGCCCTTTTCGTCCGCTCGGCGTGATCGCAAGGACAAGTATTCCGGTTGCCTTGGTGTACGAGACGTAGGTCAGTGCAAACCGATTGACCCGCTGTTGCGGGTCCAGCTCTGCATCCACGGCGACGAACCTGGAGCTCTTCCAATCGGTGCGTTGCCGTGAGCCCACCACCACACGAACAGTGTCCGCGCCACCATTCCACGCGATGGGCTGCGACGGGAGAAGGACGACCGGATCCCTCTGAACGATCTCGGCAATGTCGGCCGCGGTCGCCTCTAATGCCCGTTTGTGGATGCGTCCCCAGCCGGGGCCGAAAGCCAGCTCTCTCGCACGACGGACTACATCATCTGTTTCGTCGGCCATGGCCCCTCCTCCGTCACTCGCTCACATCGAAGGGTCCTGGCTACTTCGTTGCATCACGCAGATCGCCTAAGTCTGCGTGGTTCCTCCTCGCCCTCATCCCCGGAGCAGGACGCTTGGGTGCCAAGGCGCGACGATTGCGTAGCCACAGCGACACCCGCGGCCACAGGGCCGACATCTTTAAGTGGACGGACCGCAATGCAGTGGATGTCTCGACGGCGCCCGCTACCGAGACGCGACGCGACGCGACGCGACGCGACGACCATCACGCCGTAAAGCGTGTTCGGCTTCCAGGCGTTCGCTGCCTTCCTGTGCTCGAACCTCAGGGACAGCGCCACCACACCAGGTCTTGCTCGAGGTGGTTGGTTTCGCCGATATCGAGTTGACGGACGACTCCACCGGCCCCGGCATGTTCGCGCTGGCTCAACGTCGCGCTCCCCGCTGAGGAACCGCCCGCAACATCCAGCGTGATCGAGCGGCGCCGCGACGAAGCGCCGAGCACGACGCAAGGGTACGCCAGTTGTTAACACCCGAGCCGCAAAATACTTACGCCCCTCGATGGCTTCCTTGAACGGAATCCGAACGCACTCAGCGGCTCGAGTGGTCCGTGCCCTCGCCCGGTTCGATGGGCCGCCCCTCGAGCACGGACGTGAGCACCGCGGCTGCGTAGTCGCCGTCCACTCGGATCCTGAGGTCGACATCTGAGGGCTCGCGCCGATAGAGCGCGTGAATGTCTTCATGGATGGGGGAATCCTCCGGTTCCTCCTCGCGGGCGAAGTTGACCGTGTACACCCACAGGACGGCTGCCGCATAGTTCAGGTCGAGGCCGCTGAGGTCGAATCCTCGAACCGCGGCCCACTCCTGGAGCTTCTTGGATGCGTCCTCGCCGTCGAGCATGTCTCGGATATCGATGACGATGTCACCGTTATCGGTGACGCGGACCTCCTTCGGTCCGTGGAAGCGTCGCCACGCGGGGCGACCGTTGTGGATCGGCGTGTGACGGAGTGCGTTGGTCGTAGTCATGGAGTTCCTTCTTCTAGTCGGGACAACCGTGTGTTATCCCTCACACAGGCATCTATGCGCGGCACTCGTCGCTCGGTGCCCCAGCGACGGGAGGCTGGCTCCTACTAGGGTGAACGCCCCTTGCGCTTTCCCTCCTTCGCGAACGCATACTCTTTCCCACCACATTCGGCATCATCACCCTGAGGCTGCCCTGTCATCCAGGCGCGTCTCATTTCCCTGAGCGCACGTGCGTGTGCCACGACCGTCTTCGACGACGGCACCCATCCGCCACAGTCGGCGAGTTTGTTGTCGCCGGGCCTCGGGGAGCAGCGTCCGGCACCGACTTCAAGCTCTCCAAAGAGCAGGTCGGCGTGCGCTTCGTCCCGTCGTTCACGGATGTTGACCTGCCGGAATCTGTTTCACCCAACGCCCCGAAATGATGCGGGGCGTGCCCCTTCGCGCGCCCGCACCACGCCTACCGAGGCACGACGACCATCACGCCAAGGAGGGTGTTTGGCGCCCAGCCGTTCGCTGCCTTGCTGTGCTCAAACCTCAGGGACAGCGCTACCAAGCCGGGGGCCGCGTCGAAGCTGCGGACGGCCTCGACGGCGATCTTCGCCACCTCGTCGACGGTTGCATCCTTGTCTTCGACGAAGTCGTTCTTGCTGGTCGCGAGCAGGAACGCGCCGTTGAGTTCCCCGCACACCCCGGTAGAGCAGGTCTCGCTCGAAGTGGTTGGTTTCGCTGATCATGAGTTGACGGACAGTGACTCCCAGGTACTCGCGGGCGATGCAGTTCAGGACCGTGGCGACGGGAGTGCGCATTTCAGATTCCTTCTCGGGGACGGATGCGGTCAACCGATCCCGGGATCGGTTGACCGCGAACCTGGCACGGCCGCGACGACGCGCGTCGTCGCGGCCACATTCACTGCGGCGCCTCATTGGGGAGTGGCGCGCGCCGCTCCTGCTTAGAACTCGATGAACGCGTGAACCTCGCAGCTTCGGCAGCTGCACTCCTTCTCGCGCGGCTTCGGCACCGGCTCACACCCGGCTTCCCACTCGCGCCACGCACCATCATCGCCGGCGCGCCATGCGGTTAACCGGAACTCCATGTCCTTGCCGAACGTCTCTTCCACCTCTCCCATGAGCCGCCCCTCGCTGAACACCTCGAGTCGCTGAGTCTCCGGGTAGCTCACGCTCTGCGTCAGGACGACCGTGAGGTTCTGCCTGTTTGACAGTTCGGCGCTTGCCGCGCGCAGCTTGGCGACGTCGTCGTCATCGGTCAACTGTTCGTCAACGTTGATGACGAGCAGTGCGTTCCCGTCGTTCCGGAGGAACAGTTCGGTTGACGTGCACAACGTGTAGTAGACGGAGTCCTTCGCCTGGTGGGCGAAGGCGGGGGCGGTTGTTGTCATGTTCTTCTCTTTCAGTCGTTTCGGTGCCCCAGCCTCGACAGCTGGTACATCCGAGGACCTCCCCTATGCGCGCGCCTATAGTGGCGACGGGCCCGTCGATTCGGTGGGCATCGCGGTCGCCAGATGTCGCTCCGCCGAAGTTCCCGATCTTCGGCCAGCCCCGGTCCCGAGACAGCACGGCCGTCGCGCCCGTCTGGGTCCGACGCGGAGCTAGCAGACTCTCCCTCAATCTGTAACCGATTGAATAGCTCGAACGCACGAGTGTGCTGGTTCGACTGACGGCCTCACACCGTGCCGGAGCTCGATGCTTCAGACGCGTGCGGCAGGTGCCTCCACCGTGGTTCGCTGCACAGACACCGCGGAACACGCTCGACGAGACATCTGGCATGCGGAAGCTGCTTGACGTGGCCTAGATCGCTGGGAAGTCGATCCACGCTCGATCCTTGGGGAAGCCTCGCGTCGCGTTTCGGCGCACGTTGATGGTGCCGTCTTTTTCGAGAGCGGTGAGGATGGGTCTCACATGCGTCTCTCGATAGGGCGTGTTGAGGACAGTGTGCCACTCGATCTCGTCGATGGGCACTTCGTGGCGCTCAGCGAAATAACTGAGAAGTTCGGCACGTAGCGGAGCTGTGTCGGGTTCAGCGTCGAAGAGGACCTCTACGCCGTGCAGTCGGTCCTGGAACGTGGTCCCGCCGCCGGGATCTGCCTTCCACATGGCAGCCTTCATCAGCTTCACGCCTTCACGGTGGTGAGTGCCGTGGACGAGATAGTACGACACGTTCCCGGTGAAGTTGGTCATCGCGAAGGAGCGCACGTATTCGAACCCGCCGACGTCGCGCAGTTGCCGCATGTAAACGTCTCGGAGATGCTCGACCCGTTTCGCGTCGGTGAGCTTGCCGGCCATGACGTCGCTGGCGGGCAAGCCGAACAGGGATTCGATGGCTGCCTCCTGCCCGTCGCGTTCGATGAAGCGTTGGACGGACCCAACCATGAAGTTCACAAGGACTTCGGACTGCGAGTTGCCGAACAAACTCTTGATGAGATCCATCGGCAAGCCCGTGTACCCGAACGGATCGATGAAAGCAAACGTCGGCGCGATCTTCGCGCCCTTGGCTTCGAGGCTCTCCGCTAGCTTCCGACCAGTCTTCTCGAAGGTGTTCTGCGTGAGGTCGATGCCGATCTCCGGGCCAGCTTCGTCGTCGTGCTCGGCGATAAACGAGGTCAGCTCTCCTCTGAGCGCCGCTTCGTTGTCTTTGTTCGCTTCAATGAACCAGAAGATGAACTTGCAGTGCGACATTCGGCCCAAGTGCTGATGGTCCACGAGCGCGCGCAGCGCGATGAGAGGCGATCCCTCGGTGCCATCTGTGTACCGGCCTCGGCCCGCAAACCCGTCGAGGTAGATGACTTTCTCCCGAAAGGACGTGAGCTTCGGAAACCAGCCCTTGAGGTAGCTGTCCAGAATCTGGTGCTTCGCTCGCGTATGCGGATCGATAGCCCATTTCTCGGGGCTCGCGTCGTTCATGTCGTCCTATCTATCGCCGCTCCGGCGCGCCGTTGAATCGAGCATACTGACCGCTCTTTTACATCGCTGCCCCGACCTCCTCCCCACGATGGTCACGGCAGCGGGTCGCAGCTATTGGACATCGAGTAGAGATGACGGAGGGCTTGCCGGATGTCCGGCAGGCGCCGCCCCTTAAACACACGTCATCTCTTTGGTGCCCCGGAACAATCGATTCCCCCTTTCGAGCGGTCTCCACTTAGCTGGAGCGGAAGTCCTGCTGGATCAGCAAACCTCGGTACGTAAGGCTCGACGCTCGATACCCAAGACGCACGTCGCGATGCGTGGGTCGCACTAGGGTCGAGATCACATGTTGACGCGGTTCACGCCGCATAATCTCGATGGAGAGCACGTGACCAAGACCGACGCGTTCTTTCAATCCCAGAAGCCGGCGGCGGTTCTCAAACACGCGCTTCTGCACCGATATCTCACGCCGTATGTGACCATGCTGGGGTCTTTCAGCCAGCACATCTGGCTGGTCGATGCGTACGCCGGCCCTGGCACGTACGACGCGGACGAGACGGGCAAGGGAACTCCCGGATCCCCGAAGATCATCTGCGACCTCGCGACAGCACAAGCGGAACGGGGGCTTCATGTGCACGGCACGTTCATCGAGCGCGATCCGATTCACGTTCAACGTCTCCGTTCGCTCGTTTCGCAGGCGGACCCTGCGCACGAGAGGCACACCGTCATCGAGGGAGATGCTCAAGAGCACCTTGAAGCGGTCAGCAACCGCGCGGGCTCTGACCCTCTGCTTCTCTTTCTGGACCCGTTCGGCACCGGACTCTCTTTCGCCACTCTGACTGCCGCAGTCCGCGCCCGTCCGGCCGGAGCATCCACAGAGATCCTCTTGAACTTCAACCTGGAGGCCGTGTGGCGTATCGGGGGCCTACTCAACCACGAGGGGCGCTCGCTCGCCGATGAGAAGACACTGACCCGGGTTGATGGATTCCTGGGCGGCACGTGGTGGCGGGAGCACTTTGTCACTGTGAGAGACGAACACGCTGCCTCCGCCGCTGCGGCCGCGAGAAGCGTAGCGAGCCAGTTTCGCGCTCGGGTGTACAACGAAATCGGGTTGCGGTCCCTCGCCGTTCCGATCCGACGGCGCCCGAATCACGAGCCACTGTTTCTGCTCACTCTCTTCTACACTCACCCCGCGGCGCCAGCGACCTTCATCGAAGCCGCATCCGGTGCGAATCAGGAGTGGCGAGCATACAACCGTCAACGCGATCTTGAAGCCGAGTTGGAACGCATAGGCGAAGGCCGCCTCTTCCCGTCCGAGTGGGACCAGGAACTGTCGGATTCGGAACTTGAAAGGGTCGAAACCGAGCTCGAATCAGAGTGGGTCGCTCAAATCGTAGAGAACATCCGCAGGCACGCACAGGAGCGATCGGAGCTCCCGCTCGCTGACACGCTCCCACTTATCTACGGAGAAACGTTAGCCCTCGCTCGCACGAAGCACCTCCGGCAAGCCTGGGACCAGCTCGCCACGGAGGGAGTCGTGCAACCTCGGACCACACGCGGCCGTCTTTGGAAGCTCGTCATTCGCCGCTGATGGAGGGGCATACCACTCAGCACCTCGCATGACGGTTCGTGCTCGCCGGACGGTTGCACCAGCGGCGCGATATCCGGGCGATCCCGTCGTCGCTTGCGCGTTGACGGTTCGAGCAACGCCGAGGCGTCAGACAGCTGGCCTCATCCCGTCGGTCGGCATTTCGCTCCATAGGCGGCCATCGAGAGTGCGTCCGCCTGCCTTGGGTGTACGACCGCCCCACTGCTTGTGGAAGAAGGGCACATCGTTCGTCGCGCAGGTGTCGCGGATTTCTCGCACCCAATCCGGGTTGAGCGGGCGAGCTCCCGGCCCAGATTCGCCTCCTGTGATCACCCATCCGATCCCGTCAAGGTCGAGCGATGACAGTGGACCGATGAGCGGTTCGCAGGAAAGGAATCGGACAGCCGCCGGCACGGAACGCAGATGATCTACGCGATACAGATGGTCCTCGTTTTCGACGCTGACACCCATCCACAAGTTGTCCGGCCAGTCAAGCTTGTCGGCGATCTTCGGCAGCCGGGCTGAGCGCTTTGTCAGCACCTGATAGGTGTGCTGCGGCGTGTCAGCGATCACCTCGAAGACGCGACGCACGAAGTCGAGGGGAACGCGCGCATGGAACAGGTCGCTCATGGAGTTGACGAAGACGGTGCGGCGGCCTGTCCACTTGTAAGGCTGCGCGAGCGCCGGCTCATGCAGCGTCAGCGCAAAGCCCGGGCCGGAGGTTGCGGGATTGCCGTCGTTCTGGTACTTGTCGGCGCCCATCGCCTTCAGCCTCTTTGACAAGGTCAGCGCGTAGCAGTTGTCGCAACCTGGGCTGATTCGGTCGCACCCGGTCGTGGGGTTCCAGGTGACCTCAGTCCACTCGATACCTGTTCGCTTGACCATGACGCTCCGACTCGATGTGCGTTACGCGATCTGCGTTACGTGATATGAGTATCTTATGGACACCCTCCCCCAGGTCGACGCACTGCGTGGCGTTTCGCGAAGTGCGTTCGGGCAGTCCTATCGCCTCGAGCTGATGCTTGCGATAGCCCGCTCGGAGGACGGCTTGTGCACCCTTACGGAGTTGGCCCAGCAGACTGGCGTCGCGATGAGCAGCCTGCAGCGGCCATTCCAGTCGCTCGTCGACGTCGGGCTCATCTCGCCCGTACCGGATGCGGACAGCCGATATCGGTACTTCCTGCGCAATCCCAGCGCAGCATGGACCTGGGCGGTCGAGCTCGCGTCTGCCGCGCAAGCCAGGTAACGGGGTTCGCTCCATGCTTGCACGCGATGCAGCATGGACCGGACCGCCATGTTGCTCAGCACGCTTCCGCGAACCTCGAACCCTTGAGCGTCGCATCAACATCGTCCGGCCTGGCTGACGATCAGGCAGCCGCGGATCGAGAACCGCCTGGTACGCGAGACGGCCTGGAGAACGACACCGTGGCGTGCATCGCACCGTTGGGCCGAAATCCACAGCCGGACCGCGCATGTAGAGGGGGAAGTCGCACGCCCAGTGCGACTACGACATAGGAGACTCGCATGACCACGCAGCACGACATCGCCAAGACCGCCTTCCAGGACGCCTCGGCGATCATCCAGCACTCCGGAATCGGGACGGCCGTCGAAAACTGGCTCAACGACCACGTGCTCGACTTCCCGCCGCACGAGCTCGATGCTGAGGTCGCCCTGACCGGATGGCTCGCTGCCGCCCTCGCTGGCCTGCCGCTCACCGATTGGAGCGTGACTCACCTCGTGAACACGTTCTTCGATAAGTATGAAGTGTCCGAGGAGCAGGTGCGCGAAGTCACCCACCGATTCCTCTGGACCGCCAAGCGCGCCTTCCCGGTGACCATCTAGGTCCCCGCGTGCCGGAATCCGTCAACGAGGCCGTCGGCACGCTGTCGGCGGCCTCATCGTGCCCGCGGGCACGGTCGAAGACATTCTTCGGTTCGTCAGCGAGAACGGCAACGCGCAGCGACTCGTTGCAGACGAGCACACGCCACAAACCTGGATCGGCGGCACAGGATCTTGTACTCTCGTCAGTGATCCCGGGATCCGGAGGCCGAGTAATGAGAGCTCTCGAACACACGAGCGACATCGTGTTGCCCGACCAACGCGTTGCGGTATGTGGAGACTGGCACGGCAACGTGGGCTGGGCTCGGACTATTGCCCGCGTGCTGCCGCACCTCGCACCCGACGTGACGACGCTCCTTCATCTCGGTGACTGGTGGATGCCTTCGGCAGAAGTCGACGAGGTCTTCGCCGACACCGGCATCGAGCGCATCTTCGTCACCCTCGGCAACCATGAGCAGTGGGACGAGATCACACCTATCCTCGACGCGCACCCCGGTGACGCTGTACGCATCTCCGAGCTGATCTGGCTACTCCCCCGTCCGGCGCGCCTCGTCATCCGGGGCTGTCGCGTTCTGTCACTCGGCGGCGCCGCCTCCGTCGACCGCCAGTCGAGGATAGAGGGCCTTACCTGGTGGCCCGATGAAGCCATCGATGACGCTCACGTCGCAGAAGCCATCGCTGGCGGTCCTGCCGACGTAATGCTCACTCACGAGTCGCCGGCGGGCACTCCCGTCCGGGTCGTCCGGGAGATCCTGCGCACGAACCCATACGGCTTCCCCGAGGCCGCGCTCGAAGCGTCCGCCGCGTCTAGAGCACGGGTCACGGAAGTCTGGGATGCCGTGCGCCCGGAGCTACTCGCTCACGGGCACCTTCACGCACCAGGTGGCGGCAAGACCGAGGACGGTCGCCGGGTCGCGAGCCTCGGAAGAGAAGGCCAGGAAGGGAACCTCGGAATCCTCGACATGAAGACGTTGAGAATGGCGACACCGTCCCTTGCGATCATCCGCAGCATGGCGGAGCAGTGGGAGGACGAGCACCTCGCACGCGAGAGGCGCGCGAAAGGGGCCGCCGAGGCCCTGCACTCAGGAGTGTTAGACGGGCTTACCCCAACTCCTGGGGCTCTCCGCGACGCCCAAGACTACGTCGACGGACGCCGCACGCTCGATGAAATCATCGATGGTGTTATTCGCCGCCACACTCGGCACCCGAAGGGCGACAAGGAGGACGAGCCATGACCGCTGACGAACTGAAACCGTGAGCCGAGATCGTTGGCCCCCGTTACACGATTACGCGGATGGCCCGCACCCTCGTGTGGACGGAGGCCAAGGTCGTGGCGGCCGGGAACGATCTACGACTCCTTGTGCTGCACTCCGACGAGGACATCTACCTCTGCCCGTCGTTCCAGCTTCAAGACGGCAATGTCGTCGAAGGATTACAGGAGGTTCTTCTCGTCCTTCAGACCGGGGTGAACTCACCGTGGACGTGGGCGCAGTGGTTGAACGGCGCGTTGCCCGAAGAGGATCCACCCCGCAACCTTCAGCGTCTGTTTGAGGGCCCGCTCGATGAGACCATTCGAGATGCCGAACACGTCGCGCCGGAGTGGAGCTCTTAAGGCCTCCCAGGCCCACGAGCGGCCGCCGCAAAGGAAGCGACCAGACAACCCTGGATGAACGGCGTCCGCCAGATCGACGTCACCGGCGGCGTGCTCGCCACCCGGTTCCGGCACTACGAGTCCCGCAACGGCGACCCGCACCTGCATGATCACCTGGTCGTGTCGAACAAGGTGCAGGGCACGGACGGGAAGTGGCGCACCCTCGATTCCCGTCTCCTGCTGCGCATGAAAGTCGCCGCATCTACCGAGTACGACAAGCAGCTCATGATCGAACTCGACCAGCTGGGACTCGGATCAGAGACCCGGATCCTCGTCGACGGGAAGACGCCCCGCCTCGAAATCGCCGGTGTCGACGACCGCCTCATCGACACGTTCTCCACGCGCCGCAACGAGATCCGAACCGTCACCCGCGACCTCGTCGACGAGTACGTCACCGAGCACGGACGCGCCCCCAACCCGGCCGCGCGGATCAAGCTCTCCGCGCAGGCATGGCAGCAGACCCGCCCCAAGAAAGACGCGGTCAGATCGCTCAGCGCGCTGCGCGCCGACGCCCGCGAGCGGGCCTCCGCGGCGACCTCCCCGGAAGCTGTGGCAAGAATCATGCACCAGGTGCAGACGGCGACCGCGCGGGTGCGCGCGGCCGAGCACGCCAAGGCACCCATCGACGTGCACCAGGCGCTCACGGACGTCATGCGCGGCGTCGAATCCGCGCGCGGAACATGGGGCGCTAACCACGTCATCGCCGAGATCAACCGCTTCACCGACGCGCACGCCTACCGCCGCTACACCCTCACAGACAACGGCCACACACAGGAACTCTCCCGCGACCACGTCGAGAGCTTCATCCTCTACGCCGCCCTGAACCGCGACTCCATCAAGGTCACCCCCGACCCCGTACACGGACGGTTCCAGCCCCTCACTCGCACCAGCGACACCGACAGCGTCTACGTGTCCAAAGCCCGCACCCTCTACACCTCCACCCGTGTTCTCGAAGCCGAAGTACGCCTCCTCGCCGCCGCCCGCACCACCTCGCAGCACGCCGCTGCGGTCGACGTCGACACCTTCGCCCAGGCGCTGCGCGACCTCCCCAATGGCGACTACGCGCAGGTGCGTCTCGCTCGCGAGTTCGTCACCAACCGCACCGCCCTCGTCCTGGGTGCGGGTCGCGCAGGCGCGGGCAAGACCCGGTCGATGAAGCTCGCCGCCCACGCCGTCAAGCTCGCCGGCGGACGCATGATCGGCCTTGCCCCGTCCAAGCAAGCAGCGGGCGTCTTCCGCCGCGACGTCGGCGTCCATGCATTCACCATCGACGGGTTCCTCACCGCGCACCGCGGCGCCCAAGCAAATGGCACAACCGTCTCGGCGAGATACCGAATCACTGCCGGCGACGTCGTCGTCATCGACGAAGCTGCCATGGCCACAACCACCCAACTCGACGAGGTGACAGCCATCGTCACTGCCGCCGGCGGATACGTCCGCCCCCTCGGTGACGACGGTCAGATCGGTGCCGTCGGCGCGGGCGGCGCCTTCCGGCTCATCCGCCGCGAGGTCGGCGCCGTCGAGCTCGAAACCGTGTACCGCTTCACCAACAAGGAGGAAGCCGAAGCGACCGTCCTCCTCCGCGAATCAACCGCCAGCATCGACCCGTTCACCTGGTACAAGGACAACAACCGCATCATCGCCGCAACCCCGGACCGCATCGGCGAAGTGCTGTTCGCCGACTACATTGCAGACCTCGCCGCGGGCGATGCGTCGATCATGATGGCGCCCACGAACGCCCACGTCGACGAGCTCAACGGCCGCGCACAAGCCCTTGCCATGACCGAAGGCCGCCTCGTCCCCGGTGCCGCGGCTACTCTCCGCGACGGCAACAGAGCCTACGTGGGCGATCGCATCATGACCCGCCGGAACACCCCGGATCTGCGCACCGACGACGGCACGCACGACGTCTCCAACGGTGACATCTACACCGTGCGCCAGGTGCACCCTGACGGATCCGTCACCGCTACCCACACCGACCACGGGGGCACCATCCGCCTCCCCCACGACTACCTCGCAGAGCACGCGCACCTCGGGTACGCGTTCACCATCAACCAGACGCAGGGCGACACGATCGGCGGCACGAACGACCTCAACGTGCAGATCGACGGGCACAGCCGTGCAATCGCGAACGCCACCACCGCCCGCGCAAACGCTTACGTCGCACTCACCCGCGGCACCACCAGCAACACCCTCTACGTCGAGATCGAACCCGGTCAGAATCCCGACGACGTCCTCGCCAAGATCGCATCTAACGCTGACACGAACCTCTCCGCGCACGAGATGATCGCCGTCGAATCCGACCGCATCACCGACCTGTCCCGCCTCATCGACGAGTACAACGACATCGCCAACCAGGCCAACGCGACCCGGTTCGAAACCCTCGCGGTCCGCGCCCTCGGAGACACAAACGCCGGCACCCTCATCAGCTCCGACGGGTGGGAAGCGGCGGCCGCGGGCCTCGCCCGCGCCGAAAAGCTCGGCCTCGACCCCGCCCACGTCCTCACCGAAACCTGGAACCAGCGCGAATTCAAGACCGCCGCAGACGTCGGCGCCGTCATGTCCTGGCGCATCGAAGGACACCTCGAAACAGAGGTCGACGAAGGCATCCTCGAACCCCTCCCCGAACTCGGGACAGACACCGGCCGCTACGACTGGGCGATCGACCGGACCGCACAGAACCACCCCGACGTCCCCGAACCCTGGCGCGACCACCTCACCGAACGCGGCACCTACATCTCCGACCGGATGACCGAGCGTGGTGTGGCGCTCACGCTCGAGAAGCCGACCTGGACACGACAGCTCGGCCCGGTCCCCGCCGACCCCCAGCGCCGCACCGCATGGATGGGATTGGCCGCCGAAATCGACCTGTTCCGCACCCGGTACAACGTCCCCGACGACAGCCCCATCGCGATCCCAGAGAACCTCCGCGATCACCCCGTCGGCGCCAACCTCGCCGCCCGCGTCACCGCCCTGCGCAAGTCCACCGCCATCCGTGCAGCCCGCGGCAGAACCCGTGAAGCGATCCCCGCCGAACAGCTCGCCGCACTCCAGAAGATCGCCCAACGTGTCGACGCGAAACGCCCGATCGCCGACGCCGAAACAGCAGCGGCAGCCCTGAACCCCGACCATCGCAGCCCTCTCTCGTCCCTCCTCGAGCGCGCCGCCCGGCTCGCCGAGACAACAACGCACAGCCTCGATGCCACCAAGAACAAGACCGACCCCACAGAGACGGTCGACGATGGCACACCACCGAGCATCACCGACTCGCCCAACCCGATAGAACGCCCACGCGGACCACGTCTCTGACTCGCAACGCTGGGAATCCCTGCGGCGCCGGCTGCTGCTGATCATCTGTAGGTTCCCGGCAGGCATGGCGGAGGACGCCTCGGGTTTCAAGCCCACTGACGGTGGTGCCGCGTATGAGATTCCACGGCAAGTGGCACATTCCTAGATCCGCAGGGGTGACGCTCTCCGCCGGACCGTCACCACGGGAAGCGTCAGCTCCACCGCGGATATGAACCGATCGGGTTCAGCCGCGCGACTCCTCAGCCGCTTGGGTTCTCTATGAGCACGGCAATTAGCGCTGATCAGGGAGTGGCAACGTTACAAGCGACTCGCGATCATAGAACCTCTCTTGTTGGTCCTCTACCAGGTCGATGAAGTAGATGATTGCTGCTCGCGCCACTCGGAGAGACTGGTGAGCTGCATGGACCAGCGCCTGCGCGTCGATGCTGCTGTGCGCGAGCTCCGTAACGCCGGTGGGGGAATCGTAGGTGAGGTGAACCAGCCGGTGCGTGCCCGCATTGCGTAGCGTCTTCGCTTCCGGGTAGAGACCTACGCCATCGATATCGAACGCGAGCTCCGCTAGCGCAACGGCGGCGCTGGCGAGCTCCTGCGGAACCGGGAGTCCTTCTCGAAGTCGACCAGTCCGTGCTTCGCACCAGAAGTTCGCGAAAGTGACCTTCCTTGGCGACATTCCCGTGCCGAAATGGTCGTTCGCCGCAACGGCGATCTTGTCCAGAAGATCGAGCGTCGCTCGCTGGGCGAGGATCAACCGCGCTGGAGGCTCACCATAGAGCGACATGTCCAGAGTGTCGGCATACACTCCCGTGTCCGTCGGATGTTGAGCATACGGTGACTCTTCCGAAGACGCTCCCCTTCGCATGCAAGACGCCGCGCCACCAGAAACTCCGCTTTGAGTACATTCATGGATGTGAAGATCCGCGGCGGATCGGGTTCGCCGATTTGGACGGCTACCCCCTCCACCATCGCGCTGTCCCAGCGAGGCTCATCCGACCCCAAGCCTTCAACCGCGACCGTCAACGCAAGTCGGTGTTCCTTGATCCACTGCTGATAGGCGTCGAGCGGGTCACCGTCGTGGGACGTGTGCCCCAGACTCCCCGAAGGCGCCAGAGCATCCCAGCGCCGAGCCACCAAACCGCCCGCGATAGCCGACCCGCGGACCTTGACCACGTGACCGTGTCGCTCACAGTCAGAGATCGCCGCGGATTCACCCACTATTACCAAGAGCTCGTCACCACACCGGTCGCTGTGCGCGACGCCTGGAACCTCCTTGCGCGAAACGCCCCACCACCCACCACCCATGCGGCGCGCTCCGACCACACACACCCACGCACAGAGAAGAATCAATGAGCACCCCGTGCTCTCGGCACCGATCTCCGATACGGCGCAGCGGTCGGAGTACTCCGGGCCCACATCTGCCGGCATTGGACACGAACGCTACGTCCAGGGAGGATGGCCGACAACGGCGACCGCGACGCAGAGCTGGTCAGTAAGAGCGTCACCGACGAAGAGTACGGTGACGCCTCCACTGTCAGTCGGAGGCCTACGTAGTAGGACATTGAGAAGCGCATCGCCCTTGGGGCCACTATCGAACAGGGCCCGGGCGCCACGCCGAGCTCCTTGTGATGGTCGTTGAAGGTGAGAGCGAATGGGCGCACGACTGCTGAGTCGTCCGGCGTTGCTGCCGAGCTGCGATCTGGTGCCACGTGCGGTGCGTCCGTGAACGACAAAGCGACCACCGGATCTCACCAGCAGCGAGTGCGGAGTCGATCGCAAACCGGCTAGCCGGCGCCGTCATCAGGATCGAAGTTAAAGGCGCCTCACCGGCAGGTCGTCGGGTCAAGACTCACTGCGGATGGGCCTTGTCGCCCGGGCTCGAGTCGTGTCGGGAATGACTTTCACCGTCACTTGCGCGCCTCAGGGCCTCGGTCATTCCCCATTCCGCGGCAACAAGGCGCTGCGGCCTTGGCCCCACAGGTTGCTAGCTCGGTGCGGTAGCGGACCTAGATGCCAAAGTTGCCCTCTCCCACGACATTTTGTGTTTCGCATGGTGGTAGCTCAGCCATTCCTCTGACCACTTCACCGGCTTGGTGGTTCCACGGCAAGGCTGCCGTCTTGCACTTAACTGTCCGCTATCAAGCACCGACGGACGTGCCCCTCCCGACACGGGAGGCCACCACCACGGGAAGATGAGCACGCACCGATGATGGTCGGTGCTCTCGAGCCTGCCCTTTGCGCGCCCTGCTGCCGGGCGCCGGGCAAGCACCTCGAGTAGCCGATACGAAGCAGTAAGGAACATCGTGGCGATAAAACCCACCTTCACAACACGCGTGCCATATGTCAACGGTGCACGAAATCGCCTGAGGAGGACGGTTGCCACAGCCACGGCCATCGTGCTCAGCTCAGTGGGGCTCGTCCTCTCAGGAGCTGTGTCTCCTGCCACCGCGGAATCGAGCGACCCTCTCGTGTACATGCGCGGATCCCAGACGCAATACGCCTACCTCGCAGACGGCGACGCACTGTCCTTGAGTTTCACCAAACAGCGGATTGATACCAATGGGGGGTCCACGACGGTGTACACAGCCCTCGACGCTGAGGGTACGACGCGCTGGACCTGCACCGTTGACGCCACGGACCCCATCGGAACAGCTTGCGCCACCCCCGCGCCCCTGACTGGTGCCGCCGGCGTCTGGGAAATACGAGTTCAGGACAATAGCAACACCGGCCAGAGTCGCGTCAGTGGGTACCACTGGGATCACACCGTTACCCACAACGGCGCCCCACTTGCGGGACGCCTCTGGACGAACCAGTACGTGATCTGGCAACCCGGTGACGCGTTTGTCACCGACATGTCGTTCTGGGCCGTGTCCGACGCTGGCTACAAATACACCATCAACATGGAACAGTACATGGGTGTTCACTCCACGCTTGCAGTCAATGCGGCCGGAGTAACCGATCCTCCAAACACGTGCACCTCGTTGTACGCATCTTTCGATGCAGACGGTACGGTCAACCCCAACTGCACCCTATTCCGGCTCTTCTGGGAAGAGCCTGCCGCCGACCTGCCCGAGTCGGCACCCTCACCGTCAGGCGAAACGAAGGTCGTTCCGCCCCTTCTGGACCTTGACGGCCTGGCTGTGCCCGACCTCGCATTCACGTCCAGCAGCACGGTCGCAGGAGCAGGAACGTTCAACTACTCGATCACCCCCTACTTCCTGGGAAACTACTGGGTCGAGATTGACACGAATGGCAATGGTTCGTACACGGACTCGGTCGATCGGCGTATCCTGCAGGGCGCCGACGGTTCAGGAACCTACTCCACCGCCTTTGACGGTCTCGACGGCGAAGGGAACCCGGTTGACGAGTGCGGACAGATGCGCGCACGCATCTATTACGACAAAGTTGGAGAGATCCACTTCGTCAGCCGGGACGTCGAATGGCGGGGCGGCGGAATCGAGATGATCCGGCAGAACGGCCCCGGGGCACCGGACGACGTGATCTACTGGGACGATACTCAGCTCGATCCGAACCGCCCCACGACAACGCCGCTGGTGGATGGGACTGCTGGTGTTCCTAGCACTGGGGGCGTCCACGGCTGGGCGCGCGCCGCCGGACCCGCTCCAGTCTCCTGGGGCGATGCGCGCCTGATGGACGACTGGGCTTATGTCCCCATCACGCAGGGAACCGGAGAGATCGCCCTCGACGGTCGTTGCCTGAGTCTGGAAAAGAGCACGGACGGCTCCGCGAACGCCGTAATTGGCGACACAGTGACGTACACCGTGTCAGTGACGAACAACGGTGCGGGCGACTACACCGAAGCCGACCCCGCCGTCGTTGTCGACGACATGACTGCCGTCCTTGACGACGCAACGTTCAATGACGACGCCGAAGCCTCCGTCGGCTCGGTCGAGTTCGCTGACAACGCACTCACGTGGACCGGCCGTCTCGCCGCTGGCGAGACGGCCACATTCACGTACTCGGTCACCGTCACCAACGTAGGCGACCATCGCCTCACCAACACCGCAGCCGTGACGCCCGGACAGTGTCTCTCGAACTCTGAGCGGTGCACCTCCACGACCGACACGCCACTGGCCAACGTGGTCCCGGCCAAGACTTCCAATCCTGCACCGGGCGCCACCGTCAAGCAGGGCGACGAGATCACATATACGCTCTCGTACACCAACGACGGCGCGGCCGCGGGACCGGTCGATTCCACCGACGATCTGTCTGCAGTTCTCGACGATGCCGAGATACTCGTCGAGCCTGTGTCAGACACATCCGGCATCACAGCAACGCGAACCAACGACACCCTTCGCGTCGTTGGCAGCCTCAATCCCGGAGCTACAGCAACCGTGACCTACACGGTCAAGGTTCGTGACGACGGTGCCCGCGGCGACAGCCAACTGCGGAACGTTGTTGTCCCGGACGTGGAACCGGCATGCTCGCTCACTGCGACCTGTCCGGAGCGAGCAACCGAGCACAAGGTCACCCCGACTCCCCCGGTGACCCGTTCGTCGCTCGCTTCCACAGGTCTCGACCTCCCCCCAGTGGTCCCCGTGGCCGCTGGGATACTGCTAGCGGTAGGTGCCGCAGCGTTCATGGTTGGCCGACGCAAGCGGCGCAGTCGGCACAGCGACTGATCGGCACAGAGATGGGGCTTTGGAATCCGACCGGACTTCAAAGCCCCATTGGTCTCGCATCGCTGTCGCTGTCGATGTCGATGTCGCCAGGATCGCAGAGGCCGAGATCACACACCCAGGCGAGGATCAGAAAGCTCCAGCTAGGCGCCGCCCGAGCGCCCGTCTTTGAAGTGTCGGCGTCACGGCAACAGACACCCCAGCCGGCGCGTCACAGGACCGTTGCCCGCACTGTTTGTCCCAAACCTCAGCTGCCAGACGCGCTCTCGTGCAAAGCGATCGCGACTCGCCAAACTAAGACGACGTGGTCGAAAACCCACTGTGCCCATCAGTTGCTCAGGATAGGCCAGATCTTGGAGCACGAATCTAGCCCTCCACAGATACTGTCCTCACCTAAGCGCGGTTGTCACCAGGGATTCGAGTTTCAGACCGAGCCGCAGCTTACCGAGAATAAGCCATCGCCTACGTCTCTCAGACCGCCATGGCCCCGAACCTCAGTGCCGTCGTGAACTTGTCACCTTTCTCGCCAACTGCAGGACACCGATCACAAGAATCCGCCAATTTCGGCTAGAACCTACATCATCACCGTGCTCGCGCTGCTCGCCGTGCTCGTCGCAGACGGAATACTCCGCATACAGTGACGTGACCTATCAGGTGGGGTATCCTAAACGGGAAGCTCCCCCTTCGCGGAGGTCGGAGAAGTGAACCCGGGATTTCCTGCTGATTGTGGGGCCCGGGTTTCGCGCATCTACAGGTCTACCCATAGCTGGTGATCGAGCCGCCTCGTCCAGGGATCGTCACCGTTCAGCCTGCCATTGACGGCGCCGCACACCGCATCAGGTAGCCACAACAAAGGCTCCAGTGCCCCACGCACATGATCGACACGCATCCCCGACGTAATGGTGCGGGACGCACGCAGCGACTGCACCATCTTCATGTCGCGCTGATCATCCGCAGCACCCCGAGACTCAAACACCACATGCGTATGAGAATGTCAACTTGATCTGAGACCGTCTTGTCACTCTGAACTGGGACCACTCCCTGCCCCGTGGAAGGGTGAATTCTTCGAGCAGGGATGCTCGTCAGGGGCGTCCTGCTGCTGGGTTTAGGCCATCTCACTGCTCGGCTGGATGGTTCTGCTAGGGAACGTCTCCCAAGTCGCGGAGGGACAGTTCGGTCGGGGATGCTGGTGTTGTGGCTCGGCGTCGTGAACTCTCGGATTCTCAGTGGGAACGGCTCGAAGGGTTGATGCCGCGGATGTGGGGTCGAAGTCGTCCGTGGCGTGATCACCGCCAGGTGGTCGAGGGCATCATCTTCCGGTACCGGACCGGGGTGCCCTGGCGGGATCTGCCGGATCGGTTCGGGCCGTGGCAGACCGTCTGGAAACGACACCGCCAGTTTTCCGTCGACGGCACGTGGGACCGGATCCTTGCGACGCTGCTGACCGCTGCGGACGCTGCTGGCGATATCGATTGGGTGGTCAGCGTGGACTCGACGATCGTGCGCGCGCATCAGCATGCGACCCGGCTTCCGCGGACCACAGGGGGATCTGTCGAATCACAAGAATCCTGGTGTCGAACCCGCCGATCACGCCATCGGCCGCTCCCGCGGCGGATTGTCGACAAAGATCCACCACGCCGTCGACGGGCGCCGCCGCCCCCTTGCGATCCTCGTCAGTCCAGGGCAGGGTGGCGACGCACCCATGTTTCTGCCGCTGCTCAGTCAGCTGCGGGTGCTGCGGTCGGAACGCGGCAGACCCCGCACTCGGCCCGTGGCGGTGCTCGCCGACCGGGCGTACTCGTCCAGGGCGATCCGGGCTGACCTGCGCCGCCGCCAGATCCAGGCCGTCATTCCGGAGAAGCGGGACCAGCAGGCTCACCGGAAACGTCGCGGCAGAGCTGGCGGTCGCCCGGTCAGCTACGACAAGGACACCTACAAACGCCGACACACGGTCGAGTGCGCGTTCAACACGCTCAAAGAGTGGCGGGCATTGGCTACCCGGTACGACCGGCACGCGGTAATTTTCCGCGGCGCCGTCGTCCTCGCCGCCATCCTGGCCTGGTTACGCTGACCCGTTCAATGGTGGCGCAGCTGGAACAGGATCGCGTCACACACGGATAGAGGCGAGGCAACGGCATTCGAATGGAACTGCCTCCATGAACTCCTCATCCCAATACACATCGCAGAGCCCGTCCCATTCGATGGCGATTCTCCCGTCAACGAGCTGTCCGAACCTCAGCTCAGCATCGAACACATCGTGATGTCCGAACACATACATGAACGCCGACTCCGGATGCGCGTAGTCCGCATCGGAGTGATGGCCCCACGAGAATCTGAGCCCTGTCAGAGCCGCTCGCTCCTCAGTCGGCACTGCCAGACCTTGGTGATACAGCCCCGGCGCCCACCACTCGCCGTCGATGTTCTGGGCGTGGGTTTCAATCTCAACCCCCGCGGCTGCGGTGCCGAGCACCACCATCGCCGTCGAGACTTCGAATCGCCGCTCACGCAGCAGTAGATAGCCGCTCATGGCAGGCCTCCCTCAGATTCCGACTGCCCATCCGAGGATGGCAAACCTTCAACGAAGCTACCAGCGACTTGGGAGACGTTCCCTAGCAGCAGGCTAAAATCCGCATCTGCTTCCGCGCCGGTGGGGAACGCGAAGACCAGATAATCAATCGGTCCGCCGTAGATGTCTGCGACAATTTCGGCAGAATAGACCTCTCGTCGTTTCGCTGAGAAGACTTTCTCGCGACGTTCGCCCGAAGATCGTCAGACGTCGTAGAGCAATTCCGTATGCCCGACGCGTGCGCCGACGGGCTGTTCGTAACCGGGTTCTCCCACCATGCGCCTATTCGGAAGAATCATCGCGTCCTCCCCGATGACTGCACCCGCGATGGAGATGCTCCCGGCGCCTGAGACTCGTGTGCGAGTCAGGTCCAGTGCTGCCGGCGTGTGCAATCTCATCCGGTCGAAGGAGAGGAGAGCGTCGCCGACGCCGCACCCGACTACGGCGACAGTCCCGGACAACACTTCCGTTCCGAAGAAGGTGATCGCAGAGTCGCCAGCCAGCGTCGTGGCATCGACGCGGATGGCCGCTTGGGCGCCGACGGATGCCTCCCGGAAGTCGATCTGTGCAGAACCGTCAAGACTGGAGTCCTCGACGATGATCCCGGCTCCAGTTGCCAGGGTGACCTCGTTCATGGCGATGGTGGAAGTGGCTTCAGGACGGACCCGGCGAAAGTTCAGCTGCCCGAGGTCCGACAGTCGTACTCGAGAAGCGATGATGGAGCTGCGGCTGTGCAGGTGCGTGTCGTCAAAGGAGACGCGTGCGCCGTTGTCGACGGAGACGTCCGCGAGCGACACAGTTGCGGTGTCATATATCTGGAGCGCATCGAAGAGGACGGTCCAGCGTCCCGAAATGCTCGCCCGATCCAGCCGCAGCATCGCATAGTCGAAGATCTCACCGTGCGATATGTCGAGTACCGTCCCGTTGTCGCACGCGATACCCTCGAGAGCGACCGGGAACCAGATCGGTGCGCCCGACAACGGAAACTGTCGCCCTTCCCACTCCGTGTCCAATCGGAAACCTTCCGGTGTGAGATGCGAGGCGATGAGCTGGTAGCCGGCTTGTCGCACGGATGCCTCCGCCGCCGTGCGCTCTGCCGCCGTCGCGGCCGAACGCAGGTAGCCACACATGACATCGATGCATACCTGGAGTTCATTCGGTCGACCGAACGCGAGCCAGTCATCCCCCAACGCTGCAAGCGCGTACAGTCCGGCTGTCCGCTTGACCGGTGCGTCGGCCCCGAGGAGCTCAACGGCCGCGACGAAACGGCTGCGGAGGTCACGCTCGACTTCCAGCTGGCGTTGCGCGGCCACATCTGTCGCTCGCGCATCCTCGCGGCCGCGTTCTAGCGCCAGTTGTGTGTCGAACTCTGTGCGACGCCTGTTCTCGTCGTCCCGCTGGTTGCGTGCGTCCAAGAGCGTTTGTCCGTGGCGAGCGAGACTGAGGGCGACACCGATAACTGCGATGATCCCTCCGAGCCCCAGGAGGACGATCTGTCCCGCGGACCCCAGCAGGATCCGTCTTTCGCCCTCTGTCCCGTTTGGTATCCAGTGCGCGAGAAGCAGACCAGGAACGCTGGCCACGATCACGATGCCAACGATCACGAAGGTAAGCGCGGGAACCCACAGTTTCCATCCCCGAGGGAAGCGCACAACAGGAGGTGTTTCATCGGCCATTCGGCCATCGTGGCACACGTCGGATGTGCCCATCGACGGCCGCTGGCCGTCAGAAGATTGGCAAAGCCGTGACGCGCCGCCCAGGGACGATGCTGCCCGCGAGGATGCCCAGCGCCACGGCGACCATCGTCGACAATGTCGCAAGGATCGTGTTCAAGCTTCCCGTACCCGCATCCAACAAGGTCGTTACCCCGACGAGTCCGAGCGCTCCCGGCACGAGCAGCCAGAACGCGGGAAGGAACGGCACAATCGCAGCGGGCCCGCCGTGGCGGGCGATGTATGCGGCCACCGGTGTTATTGCGAGCGCAGCGAGGAACGCGGAGATCACCGCCCCGACCAGCGGCTCGGTGAGAACCTGGACACTGTAGGCGACATACAAGAGTGCGGTAATCCAGGGAAGCGCGTACGGTGCGGCGTTCTGGTGAATACCGATAGTGATACCGAAAACCCCGACGGCCACCCAGGGGGCGATAGCGCCCAGGGGCTGCTGTGCAGGCCCGAGCTCGACAGCCGGGATACCCACCAGAGTGCTGGCCGCGACGATGCCGAGCGCGAGAAGGATCAGTTGCATGAACCCTGCCGCCAATCGTGCTCCCCCGGACACGATCTGCCCCGTCGTGAGTTCCACCACGGAGGTGGTCAACGTCCCCCCCCCCCCGGAAGGAAGATGATGAGGGGCGCGACGAGGGATGGGAGCGCGCCAGCGTCGACCGCGGTGACGTTCAGCAGCCAGAACACCGTCACCGCGACGACCAATGCCGACCCAAACGTAACTAGGGGGCGGGTGCGACTGGGCAGACGCACACTCCCGGTGAGAAGGACTCCCACGAGAAGACCCAGGATCGTCGCCACAACCACCCCGGACACCGACGCCCCCAGCAAGACGGACAACGACCCGGACGCGACCGAATATGCCAGGACCCTCTTGTATCCCGAGAACGGTTGACGTTCCTCCCTCAGCAATCGCACCATGGTCCGCACCTGCCCGGGAGTGAGATTCCCGTCGCGGGCGGACCGTGCCACCCGGTCCACCGCATCAACCTGGTGGAAGGTGAGGGGCCGGGATCCGGTGCTGACCGCACGTGTCAGCACCTGCCCTCGAACCCGTGAAGACACAATGATCGCGGTGGGGAGCACGACGACCTCCGCGTTGTCGAGGTTGTTGCGCAGGGCGACGCGATCCAGGGTCTCCCGCACCGTGTTGACGGTGTAGTTCGCATCGCTCATCGCCTCCCCCAAGGCGACAAAGGCATCCAACGCGTCCGCGTCGCGGCCTACGGCCGAGACACGCGCGTACGCCGCGGGGGCCTTGTGTGCAGGTTTACGCCTGACAAACGTGAGGGCTACTGCCGTGACCATCAGAACTCCTGCGGCGATAGTCGAAGACGCGTCCATGGGTTCGGTGAGCGGTTATCGCGAGTCTCTTTTCGCTTGTCGACGTGCCCCCCCTGCGCACGCGTGGACGCGTCCCGCTTCACTCCCCCGGTTGTCTGCTGGTGCTCTCGCATCCGTCCCGCGTCGACGCCCAGCTCATGCACGCCATCGGTTCCCGGGCCTGACCATTTGCCTGACCGCGCGCGCCAGCCGTTCATCCTTCAGCGCTTCTGCTTCTTCGTGTGCGACGCGAGCAAGTTCCGCACTGATGATGGACAGTGCTTCTTCGAACACATACGCATGCGCGCGCGCCTTATCGGAGCCCGCCGCCGCCGCACCGCGCCCGCCCGCCTGACTGACGCGTTCAGCGGCACCACGACGGTAGTTGGTGGTGTGCTTGTTGCGAGCCCGACGAACCCTCTTATGCAGGGCGAGAAGCCCGTCTTCGTCGAGCTCACCCAACCGGTCGGGCTCCAACTCGCGAATGAGGTCTCGTTCCTTGTCCTTCAAAACCCACAGATACTGTTCCATGTCCCTCGATCTCCTTTGAACGGGCGTTTCCGCCTCTGGGTGGTGCAACTGAGTATGAAGCTGGGGAGCCTTTGCCGCCAGTGTGGGGAGGGGGAGGGGCTGACGGCACCGACGTTCCTGTTCTACATATGTGGTGTTTTCAAGCTCAGTTGCGTGCACCACGCTCTCCGCTCAGTATCCTCGGCGGGCCATGTGAGCAGCGCCTCCCCTGCCGCCCGTTCCGCATCCCGCTGTCGGATCCATTTCGCGATAGCCGACTCCCACTTGCACCCACAGCCGTATGTGCCGACGATCGTTGATGAGAACCGGCTCAGCCAGGGCGTACCCAGCACCGGAGCCCGGCTGAGACCAGGGCCAGCACCGTACTGGGCTCCGAGATAGGCGGTGGGGACCGAGGAGAGAGCAGGTAGGGGCAAGTACGATGACATGTCGTCGATCCGCTCTTGCGGACGTATGTCGCCCTGGGCCGAGCTGATTATCGGTTCGATAGGCTCCGCATCGCGGGTCGCCGCTGTATTTGGAGGCGTGAGAGCCCCGGGGCGCCCGCACGTTGCCACGCCTGTGAGCGACGGCCTCCATCCACCGAATATCGGGAATCTCACCGCATGGCACCCGGACGATCCCCACCTAGTGGGACGGACCAGGGACACGCGATGCGACACCGGCCCGGACTGCAGATGCTCGCACCGCACGCTACCCCGCCTGATCCTCAGCTCCGATTGATGGGTTGCCGCACTTCTGCTGGTGAAGCACCGAACGCGGGCACCGGAATACGCAAACTGGCATTTCGCACCACCGCACGAACGCTTCCAACCTCGTTGCACTCCGGCCGACACGTCATCGTAGAGGTGTCGGCCGCCCGCCCCTTCCGAGATGATGGTCACCCGTGCTTCGAAGCCTTTTCCATGTTGCCGCCCCCGAACGCCACTCTGGGCTGCTCTCGCGCGTCCGTGACGAACACTGTTCCCTGCTTCGGGAAGAACTCGAGGCAGGCGAGCAACAACAGCACCGCGGACGCCTCTCCGGGTGGTGGCGACGTGCGCGAGGCCGGGAGGAGCGCCTCCGACACGACCAGGCCCGCGTGATCCGTCGCGAGTTGAGACGACCTGCGGTGTGAGCGCTCAGCGCCGTCATTCGAACCGCCGTGTCACGACGCGCGCGTCGCGAGAACATCCCAAGGGCGACCGGCAACGATGATGAGTCGACGACAGCTGACCTACACCGTCGCGGTCATCATCGGGGCATCAATCGCCGTGCCGGTGCTTCGTTGCGATGCCGCACGCCCCCGGCACGCTCACCCGGTAAGGCACCTCGGGCTCTCTGTCGCAACGAAGGGAGCACGCCCGTGATGACCCCATGCTGAAGACGTCGCGTGCGCGCGATGCCGCACGCACCCCACCACCCCACGCGGCGCACGCCACACACTCTCCCGACGCCCCGGGTTCTCGACGGGTCAGGCGGTGGGTGCGGGATATGATTGCGATTGTGCTGGTCGGAGCACTCGCGTCCTTCGGGCTGAAGAGTTACGTGGTGCGCACGTTCTACATCCCGTCCCCATCGATGGAGAACACTCTCCTTGTGCAAGATCGTGTCCTGGTCGACCTCCTCACACCTCACTGGGTGAACTACGAGCGCGGAGACGTTGTCGTCTTCACCGATCCGGGAGGGTGGCTCTCCCACACTCCCCCCGTGGGCTCGTGGGCATCCCGCGGGACGAGCTTTGCGGACCGGCTTCTCAGTTTTGCCGGCGCCGACGACCCCGACGAATACCTCGTCAAGCGCATCGTCGGGCTACCCGGTGATCACGTGATCTGTTGCACCGCTGAGGGCTTCGTCACGGTCAACGGTGAACCCGTCGACGAGCGGGCCTACCTGAACGGTGCAGACGTTGTCGCGTCTCACACTCCGTTCGATGTCGTCGTTCCGCCCGGCGCAGTATGGCTCCTTGGAGACAACCGCGACCGATCCTCGGATGCTCGCAGCCACCAGGACCTCCCCAGTGGCGGGTTTGTTCCCATCGAGAACATCGTCGGGAAGGCGGTGCTCCGGTGGTGGCCGTTGGACCGGTGGGGAACTATCGATGCCCACCATGAGGTTTTTGACGCTGTCCCGCCCCCATGAGGCCTCTCACACGCGTGCCCGCCACATGTCGACCTAACGCGTACCCGTTCTCTACCGAACCCTCACTGGCACCCACGGAAGGCGGATCTGCCACGTCTCGTCATCCGTTTTGCCGTCCGAAGCGAGATGGCTCGGGTGACGCCCTCACACAGATCGCACCCGGACATCACTGGACTCGATGAGGGCCGCTGGAAGAACAGCGTCGCTGGCGTGGCGACGGGTGCGCTCATCCCTGGCGGGACACTCCTTCGAGCCCTGCGATACCAAGACTCAGGTGGGGAGTTGCCACCGCTGCGGCGCCTCTGATGGACGTGACAGTGAAGGATACGACGTTCAAGGGATCCGCCCCGACGATCGATGTACAACGCAGGTCCCTGGGGGTGCTGCGCGTGTGTGCCACGGGCGGCAAAGGCACCCCAGTCATCAGCAGTGCCACATCCTCGAGTCGATCCGTGAAGACGCGGATCATTGTCCCAATCGGAGCCTCGGGACGCTTGATCGAATGGACCGCCATCGCGCAGGGAAGACGGCCAGGTAGCCTCTCCGCATATGCGTCGGTTCGTTCGCTCGTCGCTCAGATCAATCCGAAGTCCGTCGCTCCGTGTGCGCAGAGCTAGACAGCGAGAGGCCGCACTCACCGCGGACGTGGTGCGCACCTCACGGGTGTGAAAGTAGATGGTGATGTCGTACCGCGAGTCAACGCGGTACGACATCACCTTGGTGCAGTGCCGCTCTGTCGCGCAACGCCACGGATCTCGCCGGCGTTCACATGAGAGCGACTGCAGAAGGTTGCAGCCTCGGCTACCGTGAGCGCCCGACGGTCAGAGGGACTTTCGCGCTGAGCAGCTATCGAACCAGTTCGGAACCGTGACACACGCTCGGATATACGTCGGTCGGTGCTGTCCGGTGGGCATGGCCACCGTCAGCGTCTTTCCCGATCCGAGGCGATTGAACACCTCCCGCGTCTCGAAGCCCACACCTGCCTGACTTCCGTACGTGATCTGGGCGTAAGCCGTGCGGCCGTCGGCCTTCGTGTCTTTGATCGTGAGTGTCCCGTTGGCGCTCACGGATACGTCCGCGCCGACAACAGACACCGTCCGGGGCGTGACCGACACGGCTGACGCGGGCGCCGCGGCGCTGAGGACCGCTACCAGAGCGAGGGTTGCTCCCGCAATAGAAACTCCCACTCGGCGCGAACGGACTGAGTTGAACATGAATCTCCCACTTGGTCTGGTACCCAGGATTGGCGTACGAGCTGACGGTAGCGGCGGCCGTTGTTCTCGTCGGCCGAAACGCGGAGAGATCCGTGGCAGACTGTCCGGCCTTGAGTGGTCGACGTGAGTGAACACCGTGAGTTCTGCAAGTGTTGGCGAGTGTCCCGTCGCCGTTGGCGTGCTGTCCGGTGGCACAGTCGCCGTCCCGGCGGTCCGTTGCACACAGCCACGACTCGGAATCCCCGCTCACGAAATCCGTGTGTCCCCACATGCGCGCCTGCGTCGCCCACCAACTGCTGAGTTCGACCGATCGGTCCGACGCCTCGACGGTTCCGCGGGTTCCCGCTCCTGGTCCGACCTGGTCGGCAGTCGCGGTCGTCTCTTCCCCACGCACAGGGGCGAGAGTAGGACTGTCGATGTTCCTCCACGCAAGACCCGCACACCGTGTCGCCTCCGATCGATGACTCGGCTCGGGAGCTCCACCGTCTCACGAGGATCATGAGCACTCACACGCTCCGGATAGGGAGATCATTCCAACCGGGGTCTGAGCGGGTCCGCAAACTCTCTAGCGAGTCAGTCGGAACCAGCAAGGCGGCGACTAGTGGGGCCGTCGTTGCGAGAGCACGGACAATGTGCGCCGATATCGACGGATCCGGTCGATAGTGTCGACACCCTCGGACACAGCCTGCTCGGTGGCTCCTGGCCGACCCCACGTCTCGAACGTCGCCGCCAGAGTCGCCCCGCCAACCGCAGTCACGAGGACTCCGACAACACCTTCCGCGAGGTTGTTCACGCACCATAGCCCGGCGGCACCCACCGCGAGACCGACACCGTAGCCGACAGCTTGCGCGCTGTACCGTCGGCGACGCAGCTCCCGCAACCGGCGCCGACGGCGAGAGTTCTCCGCTTGAAGCGTCTCATCACTGAGCCCGCTGAAGGGGATGTGGTTGCGGCCTTCCGCGACCATATCTTCGCCGGTACTGCCGATGGTCCTCACGCGACCCTTTCCTTCCTCCCGGTGGCGCGCATGCGGCGCCACGATGAACGGACACTCCCGAACGCGCCGGACGCTCGTTCCGGTCTAGCTCCGCCAAATACGTGAACTCGCGCAGATCCAGATTCGCGGACAAGGGGCAACGCCACGCGCGTCTCACATCGCGTGCAGTAGGACGCGAGACTCGATGCAGTGCCGGTGCGCCACAACTCCGTGTCGGCAGCCGGCCCGACCGCTTCATGGGCGACACCGCCGGTCCTTTCCTTTGCCCACTCGTTGTGAAGACGGCGAGGCGCACAGCAACACGCGGTGGCACGCCGTCGGCGCACGACACGCACCCCTACCAGTGGGTGATCGCTCACCCACCCGCACGGACGGCATCTGCCCAGGGGACTCCGTGTAGTCATCTACATCCGGTCGGGCTCTGTCCGCACCGTGCTGACGCAACTGTGTACCGAGACCTCACACCCGGCTGGCGCAAATGGGGACATCCCTGGTGTCGTGAGTCGTCGTGAATGCCGTCCACCTGATTCCAGATCATGCGTGATCCGACGATGAGCGTCACCTCGGGTTGATTGAGCGCCCACTTCTGCAGTTAGCAGGTCCGACTAACCGGTGGTTGTGTCACGCGCGCCCGAGGACGGAGAACAGTGTGCAGACGGCTTGCTCCACATCTGACGCTGCGCTCTCACGCAGTGTCGTAGTGAGAGATGCCACTGCGTGATCGAGCTCCGTCTTGATCGCGGGATCAGTGTCTTTCGTGCCAGAGCGCAGCACACAGTGAGCCGCGAGCGCCACCTCGGCGAGATGCACAGCCTGACGTGGATGGTCGATGAGGTCGGTCACGGCCGTGAGGAATCTCGACGCCGCGTCGGCGCGAGCGGCGGGAGAGTCCGCGCGGAGGAAGTGCTTGGTGGCAGATGTGAGTGCGCGCCGTGCAGCACGGCTATCGCCGGGAAGCGCGCCCCGAAGGGCGAGTCCCGCGAGCAGGCCCGCGTAGCCGACCGTCGCGCGTGCCTCCGGGGTCGAGAAGTCCGCAACCTTGGTGTACCTGGCCGGAGACACATCCACAAGCCCGACATCGCGGAGACGGATGAGGGCTTCGCGCACCGGGGCCATGGACACGCGCAAGTCGAGTGCGACTTGCCGGGGCTGCAGGGCGTCCCCCGGGGCATACTCGCCCGCGCGGATCGCGTTACTGATGTGAGTGAAGACGAGGTCGGGCAGAGGGGTACGGTCGAGGAGACGGCCGAGCATGATTCATGGACTCCGAGTCGAGGGGCACGTCTCGTAGGGCGCGCGAGACGGGAGCGTGCAGGGTGGTGGTGGTGCGCGAGGTGACGACAGTACCCCCGCGAACACGACGCAAAGTGCCGTCTACGTGCGAATCATCCAAGATGCAGTATCTATGGGGCGCTTTCTGAAGAGCTCTCACACGAGCCCCTGTGCCTGAGTCCGTACACGCCTAAGCGATGGCGTGGCAACCGCTGCGGGCGCCTGGCTTCCCTGACGCGAAGTTCGTCGCAAGCGTCCGCCTGCAGCCTTCTCCTCGACGATTCCGCCCCGTACGCGATCGACGACGCAGTTGCGACGACGGGGCCACCGGCCGGCGTGCACCGGTGCGGGAGCGGGCTCAGCCTCGCATGCGTTGTAGGCATGCGAGGCTGAGCCTCGACGACATGTGTCGTCAGGTGGTGTTACGCCTGCTGACGGCGCTTGGACAGCAGCAGGATGCTTCCGGCAGCCAGGAGCGCGGCGATGATCCCTCCTGCAGCGGCAGCGATCGATCCACCCGTCTGCGCCAGGGTTGTGGTTGCGGCCGTCGCGCCGGGGCCCGTTGCCGTTCCCGTGTGCCCGGCGTCCGACGTCGCGGGGGCGACGGTGATGCGCACGGTGGCAGTGGCCGTGGCTCCCTCTTCGTTGGCGACGGTGTAGGTGAACTCATCCGCACCGGTGTAGCCGGCTGCGGGCGTGTAGGTGACGGTGCCGTCGTCGTTGAGGACAACCGTACCGTGGGACGCGTCGGAAACCGAAGTGACGGTCCATCCCGTCGTGTCGCCGTCGTTCGCGAGCACGTCGATGTCGACGGGCGACCCGCTGGTGGCAGTTGCGGTGTCGTCGACAGGCGAGACGCCTGCGGGCTGCGCGTCCACGGTCACCGTGACGGTCGCCGTCGATGAGAACCCGTCACGGTCGGTCACCACATAGGTGAACGTGTCCTGACCGGTGAAATCTGCCCCGGCGGTGTAAGTGAGAGTGCCGTCGGCGTTCACGGTAACCCGCCCATCCGTGACCGCGGCACCGCCGTCGAGGGTGACGGTCGAGCCGACACGGACCGTGTCGTTCGCAAGCACGGGGACGCTGATGGTCCCACCGCTGAGCGTTGTCGCGGTGTCGTCGGCTGCTGCGGGCGGGTCGACGACCCGCTGAGTGAGAGTGCCGTCGAACGCGCCAGTCGCTCCGCCGATGGTGACGTTCGTCGCCCACGTGAGCTTCTGCACGCCCGGCGTGGTGTATGTGACGGCCCCGGCGTCGTAGCTACCACCCGTGACCGCGAGAGGGAGGGCGGTGCCGTCGGCCGCGGTGACCGTCACCGCGTAGGGGGTGCCGACCGCGGCGACCTTCATCGTTTCGATCTGCCGTTTCGCGGACACGAAAGTGAGCTCAGGGAGCTTGCCGTCCAGCGGGCTGAGGTCCGTGATGTGGTTACCGTCGAGCCACAGCGTCTCCAACGCCGCCAGCTCGCCCAGCGGGGCGACATCGGAGACGAGGTTGAAGGCGAGGTTCAGGTCCAGAAGGTTGGTGTTCAGGGCGGTGAGAGCGGAAACGTCGGTGACCAGGTTGGAGGACAGGTCCAGCGTGGTCAGGTTCGTCAGGTTCGACAGCGGCGACACGTCCCTGATCCCGTTGAGGGTCAGATCGAGGAAGTCAAGGTTGGTGAGCCCTGCCAAAGGCGTGAGGTCCGTGGCCTTGTTGTTCTCGAGCTCGAGATCCGTGAGGGTCGTCATGCCCGACAGTGGGGACAAGTCGGATACCTGTCCGGGCTGGATTTTCAGCGACGACAGCGTCAACCCGGACAGGGGCTGAATGTTCGACACCTGGCTCTGCGAGATGGAGAGCCGATCCAGCGTGGTGAGCCCGGACAGTGGAGAGAGGTCCACGTCGCCGCTGCCGGAGAATGACAGCGACGTTGCCTGCGTGGCGTGCTCCAGACCGGTGATGTCGCTGATCGGAGCGACGCAAGCGAGGGTGCGCACCTTGGCGATGTCCGCCGTGCCCACCGCGCTGGTAGCGTCCAGCCCCACGCTCTTCGCGATACACGCCCGGAGGTTATCGTCGGGGACGATCGCCGTGGCGGCGGCGGCCGGGTGTGCGGCGAACAGAGTCGCCCCCACTGCGATGACGGTGGTCGCGCCACCCCAGTTCTTCAGTCTCGTTCGAACGCCCATCGGACGCCCACCTCTTTCCCTACGTTCTGGCGCGCCAGCAGTGACGCACATCACTTAGACGTTACGAATCGCGGGCGTTCACCTCACGACGGGCGGGCAGGGATTGCGTGTGCGTCGCGGGGATTGCAGTGCCCGCCCGTGCAGGTTCTCGGAGAGCGCTGGCACTCTTAAGTGGCGAGAGATCCAGACCGCCCCCGTCCCAACGAACCGCCACGCCGCCCGCCTCCGCCGGCGACACGGGAGCGTGTCGGCACGGCGAAGGGGCAGTTGATCGCGACTCAACTGCCCCTTCAGGTGACCGCTCACGATGGTCACCACCGTGCACGCCAAGTCGGCACGGCCTGTCACAGAGTCTGGGAGGAATCCCGTGACGCTGTCACTCTATGCACGCCACTGGCCCACCGATCGCGCTTTGCGTGCTCGACACCAGTGCCACCGAGGAACTGCATGTCGATTGCCGTGCTCAGGGCAACAGAGTACGTGTGCGGCCGACGCTCGGCTGACTGTCTAGTGCCGTGGAGGTCAGTATCCGTAGGGGCTGCTGGCCGCGCCGAACGCCGCGATTGCCGCCGCGAACATCCCGATGTAGACGATGACGAGAATCGCCCCCAGTGCGGTGAATGTGTAGCCGAGGATGAGCCCGGCGCGCGCGAATCCACGACCGGGCTCCCCTCTGGCGTTGACCTGGCCGACGGCGATGTGGCCGAACACGATCCCGACGACGGGGACTACGAAGCAGCCGAGAAACGCGATGAGAGCGAACAAGTTGTACCGGGGTGCCGTGCGCGGTCCCGTGAACTGCGGCGCGGGTCCCGGGACGGTGAGACCCGCAGGTGGGTCGACGATGTGTGTCATAGAGTCTCCTATTCGTTGAAGAATCTGGAGCCTGTCAGCGCCCAGGCATCACAACCGGAAGATGACCGCGGATGCGGTGGCGGGAGCCGAAGGGTTCAGTGCCCCGCGTCACAGGTGCGGTGCAGCGGGCTCACCCGTTGAGGGGCTGCATGCGCGCACGTGTCCGCGATACCAGCACCCCTCGACGGGTTGCGCCCTGTCAGGTCCTCTTTGGCGCGAACAGTCCCGGCACGTCATCCCGCACCGGGCGGTGTACCGCCGTTCACGATGGTGACGCCCGTCGAGCGCCGCCATTGACGTGCCGCCGACATGGTCGCCCGCCTTGCTGAGGCAGCACCCGCAGCTGAGGGGCACCTCATTTTCGGAGCACGACACTCAAAGACTTCGCGGGCGACGTTCGCCGTGTCGAACGGCAGGTACGGTCGCCACGGCGGCGGACGGTCCGTCGCAGAAAGGCGAGCCTCAGAGGATGATCACGTGCACCGTGACGACGGCAGCGATGGTTGCTGACGACCCGGCGTCGGCCCTCAGCGGGAACCGGAGGTGGCGGACGTCAACAACACGCCGTCACGCACCACGTTCGCGCACCACGGCGCCAGGAGTTGCGGATACGGCGAATTCAAGCGGGCCATCGCGTGGGCGAACGGGCGGACGAGGGCTGCAGCGTGCCACCAGATGCGTGTCCTCTAGCCGTCAACCGCGTGCCTGTGCGCGCGGGTCTCACCGTGGGCACACGGCGAGTGTGACGTTTTCGTGGCTATCGGCGAATACCTAGTGTGAAACGACAAACAAGAACTCCTACCCCGCCACCGGGCGACCACGCACCCGCGGTGCGCCGGATCGGGCACGACCCTGCCGAACTAGAGGCGTTCTACCGCGAGCACATTGACGCTGTCGAAGCATTCGTCGCCCGCCGCGTGTCGGACGCGCACACCGTGGCGGACGTTACCGCTGATACCTTCATGCGGGCTGTCGACACATGCCGCCGCTACGACGCCGCTCGAGGCACGGCACGCGCATGGCTGCTCGGGATCGCCTACAACGTGATCGTCGACAGCGAGCGGCGGGCCGCCCGCCGTTGGCGCGCCCATTCCCGGGAGGGCACACGCCGCCTCATCGACGCCGACGCGTTAGACCGGGTTGATGCCCGCATCGACGCAGAAGAACCCGCCCGCGCTCTGCGTGCCGCATACACCAGCGTCACCGGCATCGACCGTGCCCTCCTGGAACTCACAGCCATCGATGAGCTCAGCGTCACGGACGCCGCGACCGCCGTCGGGGTATCCCCCGGGGCGGCTCGGACCCGGCTCTACCGCGTGAAACAGCGCCTTCGCGAGCACATCACCACTCACGCAGCGTACCCGCCCCTCGGCGCACGCCTCCACACCCTCGCCGCTGAACACCCCACCCCTTGAATGGAGACCCCCATGACCAACACACTCGACTCGCTTCAGACGTCCGTGCTCACCGAGGTGCAGGCACACGCCGCACGCCGGCGCGGTCGACGCCGCACCCTTGCCGGAGCGGGCAGCGTCCTGACCGCAGCGGCTGTTGCCGGCACCATCGCGCTCAGCAGCGCGCTCGCCCCCACCGCCGCGTTCGCCGTCGATGAGCAGTCCGATGGCGACATCCTCATCACCATCACCGCGCTCGCCGACAGCGACGCACTGCAAGCAGAACTGCTCAGTCACGGCATCGAGGCGATCGTGGACTTCACCGGCACATCCAACACCGCCCCCGTCGCCCCGTCCGAGGCCGGGCCCCCCGCGCCGAGCGTGCCCCTGCCGACCCCCATGCCGGAAGCGGGCGCCGTGACCAGCCCGGGAGTGGTCCGCTCCACCGCGGACGGAAGCAAAGTCTTCGATGCGGACGAATACGCGACGATGTGTGGGGCTGAGACGGGCGCCCTGCCACGCCTCGAGGTCGCCAGCAGCGGGGCCGCCACCGTCACCATCCCCGCTGGCACTCTTCGCTCCGATACCCCGCTGAGCATCAGCGCGTCCGCCTCTTCCGGGGTGTCCACCCTCAACATCAGCTGGCCCGCATCTGGCGGAACCTGCCTCCTCGAGATGGCGAACGCCCCCAAGTAGCACGAGCGGATGGGGCTGCTGCGGTGGTTCAGCCCCGTCCGGCACACGTGGTGTCACTCGGCTAGCGGACAGCGCCCACGATGACGTATCCGCCAACCGCGACCACAGCTGCCTCGTCGCGCCGCGACGGTTGCTCGAGACGTTACGATCATCGCAACGACCAGCAGATGCCCACCCCACGTCTATATCGGCGGGGTGGGCATCTGCCGTAACGGCCGACCCGGGCTCCCGGACGGAGTCCACGCGTGTCCGACGTCCGCTGCTCCTCCTGCTGCGGACGAAGAGTCCGGAACGCAACCCCGTCGTGGTGACGCGCGGCGCGACCGCCGAGGAGGCGAAGCGGTCATGCGTTGTGGATGATCTTGCGGCGGTTGCTGGACGACTGTCCGCGGTGCGCGCATGATTGGGCGCATCTGGTCTCCCCGGCGTTCCGGGCGAAGGAGAGGGTCTGCCATGGATGTGTCGCTGTCGCCACGTGTCAAGGTCATCGCCGCATCCGGCGTGCTGCTCGTTGCCGCCGCCGGCATCACGCTCGCCGCGTTCACCGACAGCGGGGACGTGGAAACGACATACGCGACAGGGACCCTGGATCTGAAGTTCGACGATGACCAGGACGGCGCACCCTCCCCGTACCTGGTCGACTTCAGTGCCGGTTTCGACAACATCGCGCCCGGCGACACGGTCACGCGGGAACTCCTGGTGTACAACTCCGGCACGGTGGACGCGCTCGTCGATCTCACCGCCCCGCAGATCACGAACGCGGCAGGCTCCCCCGCGTCCGCGATGGAGGACGCGATGACGCTCACCATCTCCGAAACCGCGACGTCCACAGTCCTGTACACGGGTCCGCTGGCGGCCGCCCAACTCACGGGGGTGGACATCGGCTCCGGCGGGTCCGGGAGTGGAGTCACGATGCTGTTCACCGTTACCCTCGACCCGGCTGCAACGGTCGATGTCGCCGGGCAGTCGATCTCGGTGGTGTTCCCGTTCACCGCGACCCAGAGCTGATCACCCCATGCCCACCGCCGTTCCTTCGACCCTGGACTGGATCCCCCCAAGCATCACCGTCTCGAACGTGAAGCCCGGTGACATCACGACAACCACGTTCGTGTTGCACAACGACAACACGGTCCCCATCGAGTTGAGCACCGTTGAGCTCCGTGACGGAGCTCTGTTTACCGGCTCGACGCCGCTCACCGTGGACATCTCCCTGTCGGCGGCCGGTGCCTGCCCGCTGAACGCGCAGGCTATCCCTCCAGACACAACAGTGACGCTGACGATGACCGCATCCCTGCCCGCGGAGGCCGGTAACGAGTATCAGGGGCTGACGGGCTCGGCGACGGTCGTCGCGACTGCCACCGAAGCTGCCGTCTGCGAACCCGCCATCGCCGGCCCCGGAGGTGATCTCGCATCCACCGGCAGTCCGGTGAGCATCGGGCTCACGCTCGTGGTCGCAGGCGCGCTGATCCTCGGCGGCATCGCCGTTGCCCGACGAAGGCGAGCACGATGAGGACCGCGCGGCGCAGCCTGTTTGCCCTGGTCGTGGCCGCCGCCTTGACCGGCACGCTGATGGGACCAGCCATGTCGACGGAGGCGGCGTTCACGGATGCAGGGTCCGTGGGTGCGTCCTTGACCACCGTCCCGCCGGTCACCCTCGACTTCGTGGACCTCGCCGCAGGAGAGGACTACTCCCTTGGATGGACATCCGACGGGCAGCTGTTCTCCTGGGGATTCAATGACCGTGGACAGCTCGGCACCGGCGACACACAAGATCGCGACATTCCGACCCACGTGCTGTTCCCCGACCCCGTGACCATCACCGACGCCGATGCCGGCATCAATACATCTATCGCCCTCACCTCGGCCGGTGAGGTGTACACCTGGGGGAACTCCGACATCGGCGGCAACACAAACAGTCCCCAGAAGGTGGTCGCCCTCGAAGGGGCCACGGTCGTCGGCGTCGCCTCCGGCGGCTACTTCTATCTGGCGTGGACCGGTGAAGGGAAACTGTACTCGTGGGGGACGCCGGGCGGCGGCCGGTTGGGCCGCGGAGGGTCCGCCGACACGCCGGCACTCGTGACCGCGCAGGGCACCTCGGCCGGGTTCGTCACGACCGCGGACGCTGGTCGGTTCTACGGAACAGCGGTCCTCGACAACGGCTCCCGGGTCACCACCTGGGGCCAAGATCACGGCAGCGCGACCGGTGTCACGACCACCGGACTGCCGGCAGGAACGGTCATCGCAGGCATGTCGGCAGGAAACAACTTCACCTTCGCGTGGTCCACGGACGGGGCGTTGTTCGCAGAATCGTCCGGGGTCTACACGCAGCCGACCGCACCCGCAGGGTATGTCGGAGCGCAGGTCAGCATCCAAGCTTTCGGCGGCAGTTCGTTTTATACCTGGCGAGACACCGGCGAACTATTCGCGTGGGGGGAGAACTCTGACGGGCAGCTCGGGCTCGGTGACAACACCGACAAACCCGCCCCCGTCCCCGTGACCCTCCCCGCCGACGCAACGATCCGAGGAGTCGCTTCGGGCGGAGCTCATGCTCTCATCACCGCCGACGGGGGCGCCTACTCCGCCGCCGGTTCGAACAATGCCGGGCAGCTCGGGTCGGGTACCCTCACCCCACGAAACACGTTCAGCACACCGGTGGTCGTCAGGCGGTGGCCGTGACCCGCGTCCGTGGAGCGCGCACGCGTTCAGGGCACCCGGCACGGATACTGTTGAACGCAGCCGCGATTCTGGGGGTGGTGTGCGTCATCACCGCCACTGCCATCTTTATCGCCGGCGGGAACGTGATCATCTTCTCGTCCGGGTCCATGGCACCCGCCATTCCCGCGGGAGCCGTCGCCCTCACCGTTCCTACCCCTGCAGATACAATCGCGAAAGGGGACGTCATCACCGTGCGCCGCGATGACGGCAGACTCGTTACCCACCGAGTGCAGGAAGCGACCACGTCACAGCACATGACCCGCGTGACCCTGCGCGGCGACGCAAACGCCAGCGACGACCCGCACCCGTACGCCCTCCAAGGCTCGGTACAACGCGTCCTGTGGAGTGTGCCCGAGCTCGGACGGGTGATGGCGGCCGCACAATCACCCTGGCTCCTCCTCCCCGTCGCTGCCCTGCTGATTCTGCTCCTCCTCCCGACCCGGCGCGCGCACACGTCACGGCCCACAGGCGGCGATCCCGGCCACGGAGACTCCGTGCCCGTCTGACAGCTGAACCGGCACCCCGCACTCCTGCGCAGTACCGCTCGCGCGAGGCGCGGAGCCTCCCGATCAGCCGGGATCGCACCCAGTCACTGATTCTCGAAGCGCACTGCTGCTCGGTCGTCCGCATCGTGCGGTCTACCACCGGAAACCGTCCGGCAGAGCATGGTGGGGGCGCCTTCCCTCACAGGCGATAAGGCGCCCCCACAGCCGTAACGCGCTGGGGCGGCACGGCCAGTCGCTGAGCGGGCCAACGGGCGCCGCATCAGCGATGTCAAGTATCCCACTCGGGTCCCAGGGGCGACCGGTGTCCGCCTGCGCGAGAGGGAACGCGAACGGGTCGACCTGCGAGGAGCAGGGCGGCCCGTTCGCGGTGACTACCCGTTTCCTGCGGAAAGGGAGCGTGTTGCGTTCTTCCGACGTCCAACGAGGAGTGCCGCCGCACCGGACACGATGAACAGTGTCGCGAAGACAACAATCACCATCTGCACCTCACCGCCGGTCCGGCTCAGCGTCGGGGGCACCGTCGGGTGCTCCGTGCAGAGGCCCGTGTCCGGGACACAGACAGGATCGTCCCCGGCGAGGGCGACCACGTTGGCGAGCCTGTGGTTACCCTGATCCGCATACGCCTTCACCTCCACCACATAGGTAACGGTCGCGGTCTCGCCCGCGTCGAGGAGACCATCGACGGTGAGGCGGTCCTCCGCGACCTCGACCGTCAGCGTGTCCACGGAGGCGCTCGGCTCGCCCTCGAGGACGGCGTCGTCGAGAACATCGCGCATGTGGTCGACAAACGACACGGGTGCGGGGGACGCGTCCGGGGAGGTGGACGTGTTCGTGAACGTGAGCGTGTACTGGACGCGGTCTCCGTCCTTGACCGTCGACCGCGATACCGGGTCGGAGGATTTCACTACCGTGACCACCGAGACAGGGTTGACCGTGCATGTGCGCTCGTCCGTGTCACACCGCGGTTCATCGCCCGTCGGAACGAGGAAGTTCCCCAGTCGGTCATCCCCGCGTGACCCATCCGCGTTCACCGTGACCTGATAGGTCACCGTCGCGGTCTCACCGGGTGCGAGGGTTCCGGTGACGCGCACCCGCCCGTCCGTGAGATCCCCGGTGGTGATCGCGGCGACCGAGGAGGCGGGGGCAGAGGTAAGCTGCGCGTCGTCGAGGACACCGTCGAGGACATCTTCGTAGTCGACGCCAACAGGGGCCTCTCCCGTGTTCTCGAAGTGCAGGGTGTATGTCAGAACGTCGCCGGCGGAGACCAAAGCACCGGATCCGGGATCCACGCTCTTCCACACGTCGAGCTCACCAACGGGATGAGTCGTCTCGCAGACGGAACCCGCGCACGCGTCCGGGTTATCGGGGAGCAGCACGTTATCGAGGGTGTTGTCGCCGCGCTCTCCGTCCCCGCGGATAGCGACGGTATACGTCACGAGTGCGGTCGTACCTGGGGCGAGGGATCCCGTCACCCGGAGAGTGTCGCCGGTGAGCTCCGGGCTGACACTGGTGGTGTCGGATGACGGGGCGGTGACGATGTCTGCGTCGTCGAGGATGTCGGACAGGTCGTCCGTAGAGTCGACGACGTCGGGCGCGTCACCGGTGTTGGTGTACGTGAGCGTGTACCTGATCAGATCACCGGCGTTCACGGCAGACCCGCTGGCCGGGTCGGAGGACTTCGCCATCCGCACTTCCGGGACACCGGCGGGAAGGACGATGGTGTCCTGGAGCGCGATATCGATGGTCGCCCAGTCGTCGATCACCCGGTTGTTGCCCCACGTGCCGCCGGACACCCGGTCCGCTGCAGGGGCGTTCGCCATCGGCGACCCGACCCACACACAATCCCCAAGACCCCATCAATGCACACCGCCGGCGCTGTCCACACCCGCGACCCCGCTGGCCAGCGGGGCCGTGGCCGAACACTTCAGGTCGGCCTGCGGGTCATTCATCGCAGACGTCACGTGCGTGTCGTCCCAGAAAATGCGGGTTTCGGTGCCGTCTGCGGGGCCGTTCAGACGACGCACCTGGATTCCATTGCCGAGAACTTCGGTGTCCTGGTCGGAGAAATGCACCTCCGCGAACCCGTCAGCGCTCACCCTGAAAGCCACAGGCGTGGTGTACGGGATGGGATTTCCGACAGCGTCGAGGCCGTCGAAGACAACCGAGCCTTCGCCGCCGACGATTCCCATCGTCGTGGTGCGCTCGTTCGGCCCATCGAAGGCCCCGTCACCGTCCGCGTCAACGTGGACGAGCGCGCTGCCCTCGAAGTTGCTGAAAACCGCCTCGATGGTTCCCGAACGGGAGCCGACCGTGTCCTGCGTGAATGTCACCGCATCCAGGGTGGGGGTGACCGGGGGTGTCGACAACCAGGTCGTCTCCCCGGTGGGGAGCGTCACCTGCGCGGGAAGGTCGTCGGCGGGTGCGGCGAAGAACATCTTGAACGGGGTGTACCGGCAGGTCGTGTTCGAGATTTTCTGATACCCGCGGCCCGCTGTCGAAGAGTGTGCGGACGCGCACGTGGCCGGGTCGACCACACCGAACGCGTCTGCGGTGTAGATAGAGTCGATGCCTTGCATCCCCAAACGGTCCACCTCATAGATGTACCCCTGCTCGGTGAGATACCAGAGTGTCAGGTCTACCGGGCCTCCGAGCGGTGCGGGCTGCAGCGGCAGGTCGTACTGCGCGTATCGTTCTGTCCACACCCGGCCGGGGCGTGGCTCGCCGCCGTCGTAGACGGAGATGTCCCAGTCGAGTACCTGGCGACCCTGAGCAGTCTCCTGCCCCTCGGGGGCGACCAGGGCCACCGACCACACGCCGTCACCTGCGGCCACTTCCGTGAACGCGCATTGGGATCCGACCGGGTCAGCGGCCGTGAGCGCGCACTCTGACGCCACGCTACCGTCAGGGCGCGTGATGACGACGGTGGGGTCCATCTGACCGTTGAGCACCTGGAACACTTTGGTGAAGTCGGTCGACACCGTCTCGCCGGCCCCAGCGTACAGGTACCAGGTCTGCGGCGTCCGCACATGCCCGGCCGGCGGGGATGTTTCGGCGGACGCCGAGGTTGGCACCACCAGACCGCCCACGGCCATCAGCAACGCTGCCACGGCAGCGATACCCTCGCGCGACCCCTCGATTTCGTCATCGTCCTCACGACGTTCCTTCCCAGACAGTAAACAGTTCCTGTGCACGAGCATCAAGGCCGCACCGATTCACGGCAGACCAGAAGTACCCCGAATCTGTCGAACATAGAAGATGGCGGACGACGACTCTCAGCCACAACGCCCGATTACGTAGTCACGGAGCACAATGCAGTGGTCACCACACCGTTCTCCGCGGTAATGACGTGCAGATGAGCGAACCGTCGCCGAGAGAGACGATCTCGATGCTGTCCGCTCCCCCAGTGTGACGCTGCGCGCCGCCGACGCATCCGCGGGATCCGAAAAGATCATCCACAGCGGACGAGGCGGGCATGCGGCAGCTGACTGCCACCCCGCCGCCACTCGTGTCCCGAACGCCGCCGCGCCGACACGGCACAGCTCGCACACGTAACCGAGCGTGAGCGGACACGCACACCTCGCAGCCCGGCCACGCAAAGATGCCGCATGGTCACGCAACCCACCGGCGCATCTCCGCGGTGACCGGTCACGCCGTCTACCGTGGATCGCAGACCGGTCGGGCACACTCGGCCGCCTCCACCCGAACCCGCCCCCACCTGGAGCATACGCATGACTGCACGCCCTCGCACGCATCCGCGTCGCCGCATTACCGCCCTCGCCTCTTCCCTCGCCCTCGGGACCGTCATCCTCGGGGTGTGCGCACCGTCCGGCGCCTGGGCAGCGCCCGTTCCGGGCGCGATCACCGGCATCCGTGTCGTCGACGCGCAGGCCGCACCGTTCGCGCCGGTGAAGGTCGAGCTGGAATGGACGGTACCGGACACCGCGCACACCGGTGATACGTTCACAGTCGCGATGCCCGGACAGCTCACACCTCTCACCGCAGGGTTCGCTCTCACCGACGCGCAGGGCGTGAAGGTTGCGGACGCGGTCGTGACCGGCGCGACAATCACCTTCACGCTCACCGACTGGGTGGACACGCACGCGGATGTGTCAGGCGCGGCGTTCTTCGACGCCACCTTCTACACCGACCAGGCTCCCGGCGTGGATGTGCCTGTCGCGTTCACCGCCGACGGGACGCCGTTCCAGGATGTGGTGCGTGTTCTCAGCGTCGATGAAGTTGACCGCACGAAACCGCAGCTCGCGGGCTACTGGACCGACCCAGCCGATCAGGGCACCGTTTCCCCGACGGGGGCGATCAGCTGGTCATTGCAGACACCCCTCGGGCCGTTGCCGTCCGTGGTTCTCAGCGCCACACCCGGACCGGGACAGTCGCTCGCATGCGACAAGCCGATCCGTGTGGAGCGGACGGAAACATATCAGGCCGGCACGGGATGGCTGACCAACCTCACCCCCGTTCCCGCCGGCGACTACTCCGTCGACTGTGACAGCACCAGCATCCGTGTCACCCTGCACCGTGCGGCCGGCGACCACGAGATCATCGCCGTAACGTACGCCACGAACGTGGACGACCCCTCCGCGCAGACCTACCAGGGTGAAGGAACCATCCACGTCGGCGACGACCCGCGGGCGGCACACTCCTCCGTCACGCGCGCGAACGCCGGGGGCGACGGGACCGGTGCGGTGCCCGCACCTCCCACGTCGCCCGCGCCCCCCGCCGCTGAAGTCCCGCCGGTACCCACGACCCCAGACACCACGGACACTCCCCCCGTGGTCTCGGTGGACAGTGCACCACAGGGCCAGGCCGCGACCTCCTCCCCCTCCGCCCTCGCCGCGACCGGTGGCACGCTCGGAGCCGGAGCCCTAGCGGGGACGCTGCTGATGCTGTCGGGCCTGGTGTTCGCAGCCCGCGCCCCACGCCGCGCACTCCGTCGCACACGCTGACACGCCCCCTCCCCCGCGACGAGGAGAGCCCCGTGCATGTCGCACCGACAGCACGGAATCTCCTGTTCCCCGCGCCCATCCCGCACCATGCTCTCCCGGCCGAACAATCACTGGCCCCGCCTGGACCACGAATCGTCTTCTCGGCTCTTCTGCTCGGCCGAGGATCCTCCTGCCGCTCCCGGCATCCACCGTGGGCCACGCTGCGAAGAGCGAGGGAACCCGGAGCACCCCGCCCCGCCCCGCCCCGCCCCGCGTTCACCGTGCAGTAATCCACCGCGACGCGCAGCGCGACCATGCTGACCGGAGCGGTGAGCGCCCTCCGGGGTACTCGCCCTCATGCGACCGGGCCGCGCGATCCTCACCCGACCCCATCGAGCCAGCACACGAGACCGCGTTCCCGTTCCGCGAAAATGCGAGCGGTCGGTGTCGCGACATGTGCCCGGTCGTCCACTCTGTGCTGCGACCAGGGGCGTGCTCCCCGGTGACCGGTTCTGCCCTTCTTCGCACACGACGGGACGAGAAGGCGGTTCCCACACGACAAGACGGGGTGAACTCTGCGCCAACGAGCACAGAGCCCAGCCCGAGGTGCGGCGAGAACGAACGGGAGGCGGTTACGGCAGCTCCCACACCACCGCGGGTGTCTCAGCGGCGAAGTCCGCGCTGGGGGTGCGCAGACGCGCACCGGAGAGGACAGCGAACGACCGGCGGTCTCCGGCGGCGTTTGGCCCCTCGAGGACGATGTCGATGTCGATGTACGTGTACGCCGACACCACAGAGTTCGTTCCCCTCTCGCCCGACACGGAGGCCAGTGCGAATTCACTACCAGCCGTGAGTGTAGGTACGACCGTCTCGTCGGCGCGGTCGTCCGCGTCCTGCCCGTAGCTGGACACGTCCAACCCGCACGCAGTCGTCAACGCCGTCGACGCCAAGCATTCTCGCGAGGACGCCGAGACGTGCGCCTGGAAGGACGCCTGACCGGTCTCGCTGAGCTCAGCCCGCACGGTAGGAGCGTCATCATCGTCCTCCACCACCACAAGCGGGTCCCCCGCAACCGCGACGTTCTCCGACGCGGACGCGAGTTCGGGGCCACCATGACGCGACCGCCGAGCCTGCGCTGCCCCCGGGTTCTCTAAGGCGGGGACGCCGCCCCACTCGGCCCGCGTGCGCTGAATGAGACGGTGCAGCACACGTAAAGGTCCCAAAAGACCACGTCCCGCGCCCCCGGGGACACTGCGCCACCGGGCGCCGCGCACGGCACCTGAGCAAGCGGCCTCCGTCCGGCCGACGCGCGACGGTAACCTGTGCTTGTCCCCGCAGCTCGAGGAGCCCCTATGATCACCTCCCGCTCCCCGCGTCACCCAACAACGTCCACGCCTGTTCGCCCTCGCGATGTGACCCTGACGGGGTGCGGCCGCGTATATGTGTTCCCGCCCGACGCCCCGCAGTTCACTCGGGCGGCCGGACCCGGCCACCACGCGCACCGTGTCGGATACGTCGAAGCCGCCGATGACTCCTGGGTGGCCCGAGATTTCGGGAACTGGATGCTTGGGTCACCGACTTCGTCCCGCAAGGAAGCACTGCAGAGAGTTCTCCACGCGTCCGGGTACCACCTCACTCCGGCGGCATGGCCGCCCGCGGAGTCGGCGGGGAGGACCGTTCCGGTCCCTCGCTCGCTCGCATCGAAGTACGGACAGGTGTTCGTCGACGCCCTCGGGCTGGTGTTCCTCGGCGGTCACGGACGCGGGGTCCGTCCGCGGGTGAATCGCCGTCTCGTCCTCGGCGCAGTCTGGGCCACGTGCGGGAGTTTCGCCGCACTCCCCCACGGTGCGCATAGCACTACGCTGACGATGTTCCCGTCCCGGCGGGCCGCGATCCGCTCACTCGTCCCCGCAGACCCGGACGCCCCCACACACTGACACGTCACCGCCACGACAGGTCCACGCACTGTGGATCCGCCGGGGACCCCGTCGGCCACTGCGGTGGAGAGGTCAGTTCACCGGAGCCGGGGGTGGGTCCTGGGGTCGGCGCCAAGCGGCGGCTCCGACACGGCGCGGCCTCACCAGCACGAACACGACCGTGGGGACACCGACGACCAGGATTGCCCACCACGGGATTCCGGGCCCCGTTGCCTGCGCATCGGCGAGGGTGTCCGAGCGGTCCGCAGCGACGTCCGTCTCAACGCGTTCGGCCCGCACGAGGAGCCGGTGGGTGTTCACTCCCGTGGGCGTGCAGGTCACGAGCGTGAGGTAGTCCTTGCCGTCCACTCGCCGCAACGCGTCGATCTCCGTGGGCAGAACGGTGGCCCGTTCGTCCACCTCATAGGTGAGAGTGCGCCCGAGCACATCGATGAGGATACGGTCCCCGGCACGAAGGTCACGAATGTCATCGAAGAACGTCCCAGAGATGTGGCCGGTGTGGCCGGTGAGAACGGTGTGGGTGTCGGGGCCTCCCACAGGAAGGGAACTGCCGTAGAGGTGGCCGATACCGCGGGTGAGGGTCTCATCCGTCGTTCCGTGCAGTACCGGCAGGTCCACACCCAAGGAGGGTATGCGGATACGGGCGATGGTGTCGGTACCGTCCACCCGCAACGAGTCGGCGTACCTGCCCTGATGATCGTCAACAGTGATCGGAGTACCGTCCCGGTCGAGGGCGTACGGGTCACGCAGGGGACCGTCCGGCAGTGTGTCGTTGAACGCGTGCGCACTCTCCAGGAGCGCGGTCGTGGTATCGGTGGGGAGCGCGGCGACGCTGTTGACGTAGCCGTCGACGTCCGTGGCGTGAGCCCACGCGGACATCCATGCGGCCGCGCTCGGGTAGGCGAGGATCAGTGCACCGAGGATCGCACCGACGACGGTCAGGCGTTGCGTCCATCCCCAGGCGGGAGGGCGGCGGCGGGAGGCGTCCGCGAGAGCGCGTCGGGTGAGGTGAGCCGGCGGGTGTGCAGTCATAGGTGCGGGGAGGTGAGGGGCCGGGTCTGCGCAGCACGCAGACCCGGCCCGGGGGTCACTCGGTTGCGGCGGAAGCCCGGCGACGAGTGCGGAGGGTGAGGATCGTCACGCCGACGAGCACCGCGACACCACCCACGATGAACAGGACAGTACCTGCGCCGCCGGTCAGAGGCAGCGGGAACCCGCCGTTGCTCTTGACGTTGACGACATCCAGGTCGATGCCCACGGCAGTCGTCTGCGCGGTGACCTCGAACGGGATCGGTTCGGAAAGCTTCTCGTACCCGCTGGGAGCGACGACCTCCACCAGCCAGTACTGCTGGTAGCCAGCCTCTCCCGGGGACACCTCCGCGTTGTTCGCCCAGCCGGAGTAGCGCAGCCCGGAGAGGGTGAGCGTGCCGTCCTCCCCGACGGCGAAGGTGGTCGCCCCGGCGAGAGAGAGCGGGTTCTCCCCCGCGCGCGCGTCTGCCTCGGACGTGTATACCGAGAACACGGCGCCCTGCAGGGGGGCTGCTTCCTTCGTGGTCTTCTGAATGGTGATCTCGCCCCACTTCGTGACGACCTCGGGCGTGACGGGCGGGCCGCCGGGCTCACCGGGACGAACACTGAACGACGGTGCGTTCGGGTAGAGCAGGGCCGTGTTGGCGATCTCCCCGATGGTGTTCACGGTGGTGGTGATTTCGGTCACGACACGCAGGTCGGTGTTCGCGGCGAGGAGCTCACGCCCGGCGGAGGTGAAAACCACTTCCACGACCGGACCGGCTGCGGTAGGAGCGGTGGGCGTGAGGTCGTAGTGGGTCCCGACCTGCAGGACGGTTCCATCGTCAAGGGTCACACGGGTCGACTGGTAGTCGAGCTTGTCGTCCAGGTCGTCCACGACCTTGTACCCGTCGATGATGTCCACATTAGGGATATCTGTGGTGATCGTGAACACCAGTTCGTCACCGAGCTGGACGTCGCTGGCGTCATCGACGTCCTTGACGGCCCCGGTGAGAGCATTCTTCGGGTAGACGTGCACGTCGTACAGCCACGCGTCAAGGTTGTCGGGATCTGTGAGCGGGATCGTCACGAGGAACGGTGAGACGGCGGTGGCCCCCGGCAGCGGGCTGGTCTCCACCACGAAGTACAGGCCCAGGTCCAGGTCGGTGAGCGCGATCTCCCCAGCAGTGTTCGTGAGCTGCTCGCCCCGGCTCGCACTCAGCGTGTAACCGGCGCTGGTGACGGAGTCGGAGGTCCCGTCGAACCGGTCGTACAGTTCAGAGGTGTCGGTCCAGCCGCTGTTGGTGGTGAGGTCGATGCCGTCGACCTTATAGACGGTGAAGCCGACACCGGCAAGCGGGTCGAGAGCGACCTGCTGTTCCGTGCCGTTGTTGGCAAGTCCGGTCCGGTCGACAGGCGCGTCGTACTTGTGGATCGTCAAGGATCCTCGCCGTTCCGCATCCACCACGTTCGCGGCGGTCGCCGGGGTGGCGAAACTCAGGGCGGCAGCGGCAAGGGCGACAGCTGTCGCCGCAAGCCGGTGCCACCGACGTGTTGTGGGAGTGTTCATTACCTTCTCTTTCCGTGACCGGGTTCCCCCCGGGTGGTCGTGAATGTTGTACGGTCCTGCTGGGTCAGAGGAGCCCACGGTCCCTGCGACGGGAGCGGTACACCGCGCCCGCTGTCGCGGCGATCACCGCGAGCCCCGCCACGAGGAACACGTCCGCGCCCGCTCCGCCTGTCGCCGGAAGTTCCACTGCCGGGACGTCGCGCACGGTGAGGGTGTCGCCTGTCACCGTGACGGCGGTGTCGCCCGCTGCGGTGAGAGTGAGCGCACCATCTGCGCCGACCGTGAACGGAACGGGTGCAGCGAGCAGTTCGAAACCATGGGGGGCTTTCGTCTCGGTCAGCCAGTAAGCTCCGGGCGCGATATCGGTCACCTGGAACAGTCCGGTCTCCACCGGTTCGGTCGGGATGTCAACGAGCTCACCGGGACGACCATCGTCGTCCCGGCGGATCGACCACGCTGATCCGTCCATGCGCACCCATGTGCCGTCGATGGACTCCCCCACCTTTTCGACGCGGAATCCGAACAGGGAAGGAAGAGGGGCGGGCAGAACCAGCGAGTGGTCTTCGACCTCGCCGGAGTCCGCCATCCCGACCGGGCTGAGCAGCTGGTCGCCCGTGAACCCCACTCGCAGGCGCAGGTACGTCTCGCCCGGGATGTAGTCGGCAGGGACGGTCCACGTCAACGCGCCGTCCGTCGCCCCCGTCGCGACCGTATCGGAAGCGCGTTCGGTGTCGTCGAACGTGCCGTTGCCGTTGAAGTCGATCCACCCGGCAAGAACGGCGTCTTTGACGATGCCAGACATGGGCACGGGCACGGTGACCGTGTCACCGGGGACGGCTGCGGCGAACAGCTCCGTCAGTTGCGCGGTGGTCACAGCGTCGTAGCCGGTGTCTGAGGAGGACTCTGCTGTCCCGGATCGCGCTTCGGTGAGGAAGGCGTCATCGAATGCGGGCACGATCTCCGCCCCCAACCGCGCACCCGCGACAACGTGGGTGGCGGGTCCGAACGTGGCAGGAATCACCGCCGGAGATCCGGAGACCTCGGTGCGCACCTCCACAGTGAACGCCTGCGACGTCTCCGTCACGATCCTCGGAAAGTAGCTTGTTTCGGGGCGTCCTTCGACACCGTTGGCGACGTCGTCGAGGATGACCTGCACGAGAACTCGCAGCTTGAGAGTGCTGACGAGCACCCCGCCCGTGTCGATGCGAACCGTCCCGCAAGGGTTCGTCACGGTGCGGACATTCGGGTTGTCGAGGTTGAGCGGGAGGCCGAGGAACTAGTCCTCGTCGATGGGGTCGGTGTAGTAGTAGTTGTCGGTGTCGCACCGCCCCGGCATGGGAACCTCGTTGGCCGGGTCGCCGGGGAGGATGGTGGCATTGCCGGTGTCGTACCCGGTCGCGAACGTTCCGGTCGGGTCCGCGAAGGCGACCGGCACCTCTTCTCCCGCCGGTGTCACCGCACCGGTGACCCCGAAAGTGGAGTTACTGACGGTCACCCGCGCTGGCTCATCGCTTGCACCGACCGGGGCGCTGGCGGATCCGGCGGCGTGGGCGCGGAGGATCGGGTCGGCGACAGGTTGTGACAACTCGAGCTCGAACGTGGCTCATTCGTGCCAATCCACCCCGTCGAAGGGGGCGACGCCTCGACGTCCCGGGTTCTCCAGCACGAGCTGGAGCGCCGCTTGACCGTCCGCGAACCCGTAGGTCTGAGAGTCCCAGCAGGTGGAAGCGAGCGTGCAGGTCGGGTCGGGGTTCATCAGCCGGGACGTTGCCGTCAGAGTCCCGTCCTCGAAACCGGGGTAGACCACCGGCCGTTTGCGAACGACAACGAGAACCCAGAAGGGGAGGTGATTGTCTGTGCTTCGGCCGTATCGGGCCGCTCGGCCGCGCTGGACGATACGGCCGTACCGGCACACAAGGCCATCGCCGTCATCGCAATGCACGCCCGATAGAACCATGTCCCGCGGGCGGGCGCGGGCGAATCTCGATTGATCATCGTCTCTCCAAGTGGGACCAGGCAATGCGGTGCCCGGTTCGAGTGCGCGCAACCAAGCGCGCAGGCGGGATCACGGGCCCCAGAGCACCGCGAAAGGCATCGAAAGTCTGATGCATGCTGACACCGTGCACCGGCCACCTACGAGTAAATGCAGTAGGTGGGGAGCGATTTTGGGTGCGCGCGGTGCATCGTGCAGTGACCGCCGCGTCAGTAGGCGGCAACAGGCAGGCGAGACGCTCTTATCGGATCGGGCGACGCATCGAGAAGAGTCCCCGGTGGACGCCGTGCTGCGTCGGCAGCGCTCGGGCTAGCGGACGTCAACCGTCCATGTGTCACCGTCGTGGGTGAGGTGCAGGTGCGCGGCGGAGTTCGTCAGACCGACGATCACTAGCGACCCCGTTGAGCGGGTGTCGGCGGTGAGGGCAACACCGTGAGGGAGGCTGCCTTCAGCGGCGTAGAGGCGCAGAAGGTCCGGGCAGCCCAGGTTCAGTCGCTGTCCTTGCTCGAGGAGTGATGCGGACGCGTACGCGCACGCGCCGTCGTAGTCGCCGGCGTTCACCTCTGCCAGAAATGCCGCGGCCGTGTCGCGAGCCGTCGGCCCTGCCGGCGCCTGCGGGGCGAGGAGCGTGAAGAGGGTGAGGCCTGCGGCGATGATCAGGGCGGCGCCGCCCACGCACGCAAGAAGATACCGGTAGGGCATGGGATGCTTTCGGTCAGGGGGCAGGGCCGGGTCCGGCATTCACCGGACCCGGCCCCTCGGTCACTCGGTCCGCTGGCGCCAGCGGGAAGCGCCGACGACCCCGAGGACGCTCAACGCCACACCGAGCAGCAGAGCGGTGAGGGAGATTGCGCCGCCGGTGGACGCGAGCCCGTGCCCACCCTCGGTGCCGATACCGGTGCCGGGTGCGGCGACCACATCTGTGGACGCACACGCCGGGTCACTCTGCGCATCGCCGACAAGCTCAGTGTCGACGGCCCAGTTCGCCGGGTCATCGACAACGGCGCAGTTGGTGATCGTCGCGCCGGCGGGGGCGGCCACCCGTCCCGTGACGGTGAGTTCCCGGCTGTCACCGGCGGCGAGGTTCTCAATCTGCCAGGTGACAGTCCCGTCCGCGAACGTCGCGTCACCGCTGGCCGTGTCGAAGGTGACACCGGTGGGGAGCGTGTCGGTGACCGTGACGTCGACCGCGTCGATGTCGCCGGCGTTCGTGAGCGTGAGCGTCCAGGTGAGGGTGCCGTCAGCGGTCACCGTCGACGGTGCGGTTTTCGTCAAGGTCAGCGCACCGGCGGGCGCATCAACACAAGCGACGTCCGTGACGGTAGTGGCGTCCAAGTCCACCGCTGCGGTGTTCCTCAGGCCTTCCCCGGCCTCACAGGACATACTGTCCGCCGGCAGACCGCCGGGAACCTGCACGGTCGCGGTGACCTGGAACTGCTGTGTCCCACCGGCAGGGACAGTCGCGTCACGGACGACGACCGGCTGGTCCACACCGTTCCATGACGCGTCCGGTTCGATGTCGCCCGTGACCGTAGCGCCCGCAAGGGTGATGCCAGGACCGAACGCGAACGCATCCCGGAGCGTGTACTGCTCGTCGAACGCGCCCGTGTTCGTGACGGTCAGCAGGTACGTGATGGTGCCCGTCCCATCAGCCGCAATGTCAACACTGTCGACGGTCTTGGTGACGTCGACAGACGAGGCCGCGGCGGTCAGCTCCGAGGAGTCGGAGGCGTCGTCGGTCTGACCGAACTGGTCGGTGATCGTCGCCGTCGCCTCATTGAGCTGCGTGCCCGCCTCGGGGATCGTTGCCTGGAAGGTCAACGTCGCCGACTGGCCCGGCGCGAGCTCTCCGACCGTCCAGGTGGGGGTGAAGCCCGATGTGTCGCCGGTGTCGGCGTTCACGGTCCCGGGCACCAGTTCCAGACCGGCGGGAAGCACATCGTCCACCTGCACGTCTCCGCTGAGAGCTCCGGTGTTGGTGACGACGAGGCGGAACGCTCCGACGCCCCCGTGCCGCACGGTGTGGCTCTCCGCCCAGACGGAATCATCGGCGATCTCGCACTCGGACACGTCCTCGGCCGTGCACGTCTGCTTGACGAGCGCGACCTGGGGTGCCTGCACCTGAATGGGCACATCCGGGGAGTTCACGGGGCGGCTGAGCACCTCGGGGTTCACCCGGGCACGGAACCGGTTGGTGTACGTATCACCGGTGACGTTCCCGGTCGGCACAGCGGACAGCTGCCACGTGACGGTCTCGTTGGTGTCGAGGACCACCTGACCGCCGGTGGACGGGGATGCGAACCGCACCGCGGTCGCATTCGCGGTGGTCGGGCACCCGGCCGTGTCCAGCTCGTCGATGGTGCACGCCCACACGCCGGTTCCGGGTTCCACGAACCACGCGTCGCCCGGGGAGCCGGGGTCGGCGAAGCCGTCGGCATCTCCATCGGCCGCATCGAGCTGCTGCGGGGAGGTCACGGTGACGTACGCGGTGAGGGTACCGGGCAGGTTCTCGACGGACAGGTCGGTGAAACCACCGCTGAACGACGACGCAGGGGTGCGCTCGTCACCGGTGAACGGCAACACGTCGATGACATCCAGACGGTTCATCGGATTCTGGGTGGCATTACGCACCGTGAGGTCCCACACGAGGGGCCCAGCGAGCGGCTGGTACGGCGCAGCAGTGGACTTCGTCGCGTAGACAGTGGCACCGGCGATGACCTGCGCGGTGGCGGACGCTGTCCGCAAGGTCAGCGCGGAGGGGTCATCCGGGGAGGACACCGCCGCCGTGTTGAGGTACTGGGCGCCATTCGCCGCATCGAGGGGCACTCGGGCGGAGAACTGCACGTCCGGGAGGGTCGTGCCGGGGGCGACGTCTCCGAACAGCCACCGCACACCGAACATCGTCCCCTCCGGGGTGCTCGTCCAGTCCGACCCGTCACAGAGTGCGCAGAACTGCACCTCCGCACTGTCGGGACGGCTCACACTCAGCGGGTTCACTTCCAACCGGGGTGCGGTCGATGGCATCACGTCTGTGACGGTGACGTCCCGTAGCGGGTCGCCGGGGTCTCCGCCGCTGACCGTCTCCACTCGCGGGGTGAGGCGGAAGGTCGCGTCGGTGCCGGGGGCGACCTGTGAGCCCGAACCGGGGTTCTGTTCTACAACAGTCTTGTCCAGGCGGACCTGCCCGCGCACGAGGGTGATCCGGTCTCCCATCCCGCCGCCGTGGGTGACCGGGTCGTAGGTGGTGGAGTTCCAGACGAACGGAGACCCGGACCCGGTGACACCGAAGTTGCTGACCAGGGTCCCGTCAGGGTTGTTCGCCGGATCGAGGGTCGAGAGGGAGTCGATGCGCAGGTAGGTGGAGAGGCTGATGCCGCTGCTGCCCGGAAGGTCGACGAGGAACCGGACACGGACCCGGTCGACGCTGTCCCGGTATCCGTCGGGGCTGAGTGCCCCGCCGAGGGCCGCGTCGGTGGGGTCGGTCGACCAGGTCGCGTCGGTGTCCCCACACCGGGCCGCACGCATGTCGGCAAAGGTGGACGGGCGGGTGGTGGGTGCCCCGTACTCGAGGACGTAATCGGTTCCTTCGACCAGCACGCCTGCGTTGACGCGGGCAGGCGTGACCCCCGTTCGACTCGTCGTGAGACGCTGGGAGGTGTTGTCGAACACGTCACAGACGACGAGGTTGGGGGTGGGGAGCAGCTGCTTGGCGTACTGCACCAGCGAGATGAACCGGGAGCCGACGTTCGCGCGGGCGTCGCCGCTGCGCTCGCCGGACGCACTCGATGGCGCACCTCCGGTGACAAAGTCCCGGTAGGACTTCAGTCGGGATACGCCGCCGGCGATCACCTGACGGGTGTGGGTGTTGTTCGCCAACGGTTCGACGTCGTCACCGTAGTTGGAGCGTCCGGTGACGTCGGTGGGGTCGAAGTCCCGGTACGTGTTCGCGAAGGTCATGTTCCCGGCGATGTCAGACAGCGGTGTCCACACGAACACGCGGCCGGTGGCGACGTAGAACTTGCCCGGGGGGAGAGCTTCGCCCGTACCGACCTGCGTGGGGTATGAGAGTCCGCGGGTGTCCGTGCCAGTGAGGGTGACCTGGAAGGTGCCTCCCGGCGTCCCGGGGGTGCAGCTGATGGTGCCGGTGTTCGGGACGGAGTTCACGCTCGTCGCGCTGCCCCCGATTCGGGAGTTGGGGAGGAGGCGGTTCGCACTGATAGTCGTGCATCCGGGCCCCGGGTTGACCTGCGGGGTGGCCCACGTCATCAAGCGGGTATTCGGGGTGAGGCCGCTGAGGTCATCGGTGAACGTCATCGGCGACGCGAGCGGGGTGATGCCTTTCAGGGCTTGGTCACCCGTGCGGGTGGGGTGGGACACGGTGATCCCGAACGTGTATCCGGAGTACACGCCCGGTTCGACACCGTCCTCGCCGACGGTGGAGGTGAAGGAGGTGAAGTTCTTCTCCAGGTCGTAGAACGCTCCGGCGGAGACGGTCGTAGAGACGGTGTTCGTGGTCGTCACCGGAGTGCCGTCCGCATCCCCCAGATCGAACGTCACATCCTTGACGTCACCGTGGAGCGACGCGGTGGTCACTTTCGCGACCGGGCTGATCGATTCGGTGCCCGGGCTGGTGGTCGAGTCGCGCTGACAGATCAGCACGCGACGGTCACCCCCGGGCGCGCCGGTGACCGAGTCGTACACGCCGGTGCTGTTCGGGACGGTGCCGGGTCCGGTGCACTGCGGTGGCGCGGCCAACCATTCCATTCCTGCCGGGAGCGTGGAAGTGAGGTACGGGTTCGTGGTCGGTCCGTCGTAGTCGTACTCCAGGCGGTACTGGACAGTGTCGTTCGTGCGGACGATACCGTTCGTGGCACCGGAGTCGTTGCCGGGTTCATCGTCTGCGTCGAATACCGCAGTGCCGTCCGCGACGACGCTGAGCGTCGGCGCTGTGACTGCGAAGGGGGTGATAGTGGCGCGTTCCGAGGCGGTGGGGTCCTGTTCATCGTCGGACTGTGGGGCCGACTCCTCAGTCTGTGCGTCCGGGGCATCATCGACCGGCGGGGTCGGGTTCGGTGCAATAGTGTCCGACGGCAGGGCCGGGTCGGGAGTGGCTGTCTCGGTTGGCGCGACGTCGGGGGCCGGGGTCGGCGAGGTCACGTCCGCGACTGCAACGGCGGGAATCAGCGGGGACACCGCTACGAGGACGGCGGCGAGGATCGCGATCCCGCGCCGTGGGCGCAAGCGATTACGGTGCTGACTCATCAGCGGATCTCCGTTTCTGGTGGCGCGGCAACGGCCGGGCAACGGGCGTATGTGGGAAGGGTCGTCCGCCGCTGCCAGGCAGGCTGGGACGACGAATGTCGAAGGGCGCGGAAGACGGCGGGATTGGCAGGCTCGGTGATGCCGCAGGGGCGGTCACGCGCCGACGGCAGTGCGTTGTTACGCTACGTCTCACAATCGTGGCGGTGTTGCCTGCTGCCCCTGCTGCCGTACCCGCGGTGGGGGGCCGCGCAGATTCGGAGGCAACTTAAGTGGACTCCGGTGGTCGTTAAGTGTTCCCGGCATGCGATCCCCCGCGGTGCGCTTTCCGCCCGTGGACTGTGGTGGCCGGAGGCGGCGCCCGGGCACTCTACGTATCGACGTGGCGGGGGCGGGAGAATACCAGCGCATGCATCAGTCCTCACGGTGACGGTGATGCTGATCCTGCACCGGGCTGTGCGCGACGTCCAGAGTTCTCATCCTCCACGCATGAGAACTCTGGACGTCGATGCGGGTGCGCGGCTTCTGACGGGCCTGCGATTGTCAGCGGACGAGGTGGACCAGTGTTCCGACGGGCAGCGAGTCGATGGTGGTGAGGGTGTCGTTGTCACCGCGAATGCATCCGTGGGAGATGGTGCCGCCAGTGATGGCGCCGAAGTGGATGCCGATCAGGCCGCCGTCAGAGCCTCGGAACGGTTCGTCAGCGGCGGTCGCGTGAAGGGACGTCAGCTGAATACGATGCGTCGTCTGACCTTGACTGGGGTCGAGATAGCGGGCTTGCAGGTACCCGACCGCTCCCGTCGGAGTCGGGGTACCGGGGGCTCCCACAGCAACAGGGAACGAGCGTATGACCCTGCCGTCGGTATCCCGGATCTCCAAGGTCTGCCGGGACGCGGATATGACAACATGTTGCCTCAACTCGTGTGACGGGGTCAGTAACACCGTCGGGACCCAGGCTGCCGTCTGCGCGGCCGCGGTGCTACCATCCGGCACCTGCGAGGGCTTGTTCTGACGCGACGGGGTGAGAACCAACGACCACTCGCCGTCGGTGGCGACCTGCACGACGGTGGACGGTTCGCCGAGGAAGTTCTCCGCCTCAAACCGGGCCACCGGCACGGTGCGGTCATCCCCGAACAACGGCGCGTCCGCGGCGAGGGTGAACGCGGCAGCGGTGTCGACCGTGGATGGCCCGCGAAGCAGCCCCGGAATCACCGCGTCGTAGCGGGCGGGGCTCAGAGCGGCGATCTCATCCGGGCTCACCGGCGGTGGGACGGGAGAGAATACTGGTTGGGCTGATCGCGCCGGTGCCGACACCGGAGATGGTGTCGGTGAGGCAAAGCCCTCGTCGTGCGACGCCCAGGGTCCCCAGAGGACGAGCGGCAAGGCGGCAACAGCCACGGTTGCGAGCGCCGCGGTGAGCGCAATGGGCGTGCGTGCACGCAGCCGGACACGGGTCATGGTGAGCCTTTCGGGTGGGGCCGGGCCGAGGAACTCTCGGGCCGGCCGGGAAGCGTCAGCCGCTGACGATGGGAAGGTTGGTCGGAGCAACCGGCGCAGCGGCGGCACCGGCAGCGGCAGTAGCACCGGGGACGACAGGCGCGGGCGGCGTGGCAGGGGTCGCCGGGTCCGCGGTGATGGTGGCACTGCCAGTGACAGTCACCCCGCTGACATCGCCCACGGCGGTGACAGTGACGGTCCCGGCGACAGAGGCGCCGCTCTCCAGCCACAGCTGGAACAGGATCCACCCGTCTTCGTCCGCCTCGGATGCCTCGACCTGGTAGGTGACGCCGGCGTATTCGGCGGTCACCTGCACCGTCTCCCCCGGCGTGAAACCGCTCGCTTCGACGAAGATGCCCTTGTCGGGGTTCTGCCAGTCGCCGGTGGTGAGCGAACCGGGGGTGATGGTCATAGTCGCCTCCGCCGCGGCCTCCGCCGCACCGGTGTCGGGCGTCTCGACGGTTTCCTCAGTGACGACTGCGGGAGGCACGGCCTCCTCAGCGTGGGCAGTCCCGGCAGCCCCGGCGACCAGTCCCGTCGCAACCAGTGCGGTCAGAGCGGTGCGGGCGAATCGGCCTCGTGTGATCACGGTGCACTCCTTTGTTGTTCGCGACGCACGGAATATGCGCGTCCCCTGCACGCTCTCGCGGCTCCACTCGACAGCCAGTGTCGTGCCCCGAGTTCCGTGTCCGATGACTAGGAGTTAAGTGCTCACACGGTCGATTTCGGGGTCGGCTCTCAATGTGGCGGTGCACCCGCAGCGCGACATCACGTCATCGCGGCCTCGTCCGGGGTCTCATCCTCCGGTGGTGACATTCCTGGTGTGCCACCGGACAGCGCTGGCAAGCTGGTGTGCACGCGGCCGCCCGGCTGCAGATGTGGAGATCTTCATGATCGGTTTTCGGCTGTCCGCCACCCCCCTGACCGGCGGGGAGAGCCTGCCGTTCACACCGACACCCAGCGGCAGCACCGCGGGAATCACCATGCAGGATTCCACGTACTCCCCCCGGCCCCGTCCTGCGCGTCTGCCCGAGGACGCCCCGAACATCGTCATCATTCTCATCGACGACGCCGGACCCGGCCTTCCGGAACCGCTCGGCGGAGAAGTGCGGACCCCGCACCTCGGTCGGATTCTCCAGGAAGGCGTGTCCTTCAACCGGTTCCACACCACCGCCATGTGCTCTCCGACCCGGGCGTCACTATTGACCGGCCGCAACCAGCATCGGGTTGGTGCCGGGCAGATCGCCGAATTCGCGAACGACTGGGACGGGTACTCCGGACGCATCCCCCGGGAGGCGGCGCCGTTGCCGGAGATTCTCCGTCACTACGGGTACGCGACCAGCGCGTTCGGGAAATGGCACAACACGCCCAGCAACGAAACCCACCCGGCCGGCCCGTACGACAACTGGCCCACCGGGCTCGGTTTCGAGTACTTCTACGGCTTCCTCGCGGGGGAAGCGTCCCAGTACGAACCGAACCTCGTTCGCAACACCACCAGTGTGCTCCCCCCTCGCACCCCCGAAGAGGGATATCACCTCTCTGAGGATCTCGCGGACGACGCCATCAGCTGGCTGCACCAGCACAAGACACTCCGCGCACACGACCCGTTCTTCATGTACTGGGCCAGCGGTGCGATCCACGGCCCCCACCACGTCGCCTCCGAATGGGCAGACAAGTACGCTGGCCAGTTCGACGACGGCTGGGACGCCTACCGGGAACGCGCGCACGCCCGAGCCATCGAACGCGGGTGGATCCCCGCGGGCACAGAACTCACCCCCCGCGACCCAGAGCTGGCCGCGTGGGAGGACATCCCTGAGGAGGAGCGTGCGTTCCAAGCCCGACTGATGGAAGTCGCTGCCGGGTTCGCCGAACACGTCGACCACCAGGTCGGCCGCATCCTCGACGAGCTTGACACGCTCGGGTACACGAACGACACGCTCGTGTTCTACATCTGGGGAGACAACGGCTCGTCCGCCGAAGGCCAGAACGGCACGATCAGCGAACTGCTCGCCCAGAACGGCATCCCCTCCACCATCGCCCAGCACATCGACACGCTGGAGGAGCTCGGCGGACTGCCGGTGCTGGGGTCCCCGAAGGTGGACAACATGTACCACGCCGGGTGGGCGTGGGCAGGCTCCACCCCTTACAAAGGGATGAAGCTGCTCGCCTCCCACCTGGGCGGCACCCGCAACCCGCTCGCGATCCGTTGGCCGTCCCGCATCGCCCCTGACGCGCGGCCCCGCACGCAGTTCCACCACTGCAACGACATCGTTCCGACGATCCTCGAAATCACCGGAATCCCCGCCCCCACCCAGGTGAACGGGGTGCCGCAGAAGTCACTGGATGGCACCAGCATGGTCTACGCCCTCGAAGACCCCCACGCGACCGGGCGTGTGCGCACCCAATACTTCGAGGTGATGGGAAGCCGGGCGATCTACCACGACGGGTGGATGGCGTGCGCGCGGGGACCGCGCCTGCCGTGGAAGCCGGGACTCCCCCCGGGGATCCACACCTGGACCCCGAATGAGGACGTGTGGGAACTGTACAACCTCGACACCGACTGGTCCCAAGCCCACGACCTCGCCGCCGAACACCCGGAGCGCCTCACCGCCCTGAAAGAGCTGTTCCTGGTCGAGTCGGCTCGCAACGACGTGCTCCCCGTCGGCGGAGGGCTGTGGATCATGGCACTGCACCCCGAAGACCGCCCCCAATCTCCGTATACCGAGTGGGAGATGTTCGACAGCACCACCCGCATCCCCGAATCCGCTGCCCCCACTCTGGGGAACCGCAGCAGCGTCGTCACGTTCGACGTCGACCTCGAGCACGACGCGTCCGGGGTGCTGTTCAAGCTCGGCCAGGCGGCGGGCGGCATGACGGTGTACATGGATGAGGGTCGGATCCACTACGAATACAACCTGTTCCTCATCTCCCGCACGCACATCAGTACGCCTCCCCTCCCCGGCGGCCCGGCGACGATCACGATCCGGTCCACACGCCGCACCTCCGCACCGGACTCGGCGATGGACATCACTATTGAGGTCAACGGGGACACGCTCACGTCAGGGACCGTACCGGTGCTCGCAAACATCGGGTTCTCCGCCAACGACGGGCTCGACATCGGACGAGCCCTGGGATCCCCGGTGTCGCTCGCGTACGCCGACCGCGCCCCCTTCCCATTCACGGGCCAGATCCGCCGCGTCCACATGGCATATGTCTGACGCTGGTACTGCACCACACCGGCGTCGCGACATGGTGACATTCCCGGCAGCTCACTTTGTGATGGGCTCCAACCGTCACTACCTAGACGAACGTCCCACGCACCTCCGGCACGTGGACGCCTTTCACCTCGACCGCACACCCGTGACGAACGCCCAGTTCGCAGCGTTCGTCACCGCGACCGGATACGTGACGGTCGCGGAACGCCCCGTTCCCGCGCACCTCACCGGCGGCGCCGAGGACCTGCCACCCGGGAGCATGGTGTTCACCCCACCGGAACGGCCTGTCGACCTGTCCGATTGGCGAGCGTGGTGGTCGTGGGTGCCGGGCGCCACCTGGTCACATCCGGAAGGCCCGGGCAGTGACCTGACCGCACGCGCCACTCACCCCGTCGTGCACGTCGCATTCGATGACGCCGCAGCGTACGCGGCATGGGTGGGCTGTCGGCTGCCCACCGAAGCGGAATACGAGTACGCCGCCGGCGGCGGCACCGGTCACGCGTTCGCCTGGGGAGACGACCCCTACCCCGCCGACGGGCCACGAGCGAACACATGGATCGGACGGTTCCCGCACGACAACCAGGGCATCGGGGGAACCAGCCCGGTGGGCAGCTACCCGGCGAACGCGGATGGCCTGTTCGACATGATCGGGAACGTGTGGGAATGGACGACCGACACCTACCGTCCTTTTCATCAGCCTCCGCACGTCGACCCGGACGGACGCCTCCCGCTCCTCACATTCGGCAACGGCAGCACTGCCGCGCCTCGCCGCGTCCTAAAGGGAGGGTCGTTCCTCTGTTCGCCGGACTACTGCCTTCGATTCCGTCCGGCCGCCCGGTCCCCGCAGACTGACGACACAGCCATGTCCCACATCGGATTCCGGTGCGCGGCGGATGCGGCACCTCACAGCTAACGCGCACGAATCCGACGGTGCGTCCGGTCCCTCGAACTCGACGTCCTCACGCTGAGCTCACCGCGACATCCGACGCACACTTCCGTCGCCCTCAACGCCGCCGGCCTCGTCGAAGATAGGGCCCGGCGGCGCTCACGGGACGCGCGCTCACGGAAGGTTTGCCAAGAAGGCGTCGACCTTCTTGAAGAGTTCAGGGATGCTCCCGCTCTCCACGCGCTTCCCGTCGAGCTCAATCGTGGGTGTGCTGCGGATGTCGTGCTCTTCCGCCTGCACGCGCACATACTCGGCGTACACGTCATCCCGGACGCAGGACATCGCACTCTCCGCGCCCACGGCTCTCGCATAGTCGGCGAGTTGGTCGCTCGTCAGTCCTGCCGTATTCTCCGCAGGCTGGTTCAGGAACAGCAGGCCGATGAAATCAAGTACCAGGTCGGGATCGTCCTCCGCGACGCAATACACGGCACTGGCGGCGCGGGAGGAGTACTCCGTCCCTTGCGAAAACCGGTCAAGCGCCGAGATGGGGTGCACGTTCCACGTAACCTTGTCGCCGTCGCTCAGCGAATCGAGGCGCTCCGAGAAAGACTGCTCGAACGCGTTACAGGCCGGGCACATGAAATCGACGTACGTATCGACCGTGTGCGCGCCATTTCCGTAGCTGATCGCGCCCGTCTCTACATCGACACGGGTTCCGCTCGGGACCGCGTCAACGGTTGCAGCCTCATTGTTGAGGTGCACGACAACCGCACCCAGAACGAGCAGGATCAACGCGACGACCGTGGAGACCCCGACAACGAACCAATTGGTCTTCCGCGCGCCGATCACACTAAACACCCCTCAGGAGAACGCGCACAGGCGAATACTTGCTGCGCGACAGGTCCGAACATGAGATCCCAGGTTCACACGGCCCACACGAGACCTCACGCACCCGTCCATCAAGCGCAGGGTGAACGCGCTGTTCTGCAGTGCACAAGAGAGCCTGCTACGTAGGTCTCTGCCGTCCATTACGAGTCGCGATAGAGCGCTCTAGTGTGGACGTTGCGGGTGAGAGCCGTCACGCGCCGTTCCCGGCCGGCGGGGACAGCCGCATGGCTTCCGGCGATCGCATTCACCGATGCAGTGGCACGGAGGACCAGATGCTTACGTGCACGCGCGTGCGCGGCGCACGGGCTGCGAGTACAGGCTGGCAGTCCTCGACCCGCCGCCCGGTGCGCGTCCGCTCCCAGGGGTCTCCCCCAGAAGCGGGCTCGGTCCGCCTACCTCACCTGTGACCCGCTGTATCCGCGCGCTCCGACTCTGGCTTTCACCGTCACGAGACACCGCCGCGCAGGCCAATGATCCGGAATTCCACCTTCTCTGGCACTGCACCACGGTGATGCCGGCACGCAAAGTATCCGCCGCTGGGTCATCGGTCGTGTCGAACGCTCATTGTTAGTAGCGACCCGCCTTAGTTTCGGCCTGCGCACGCCGCAGGGCCCGCTGTGGTCGGCGCAGTAGACAAGCGAGTGATGAGGGTGCCCAGCACCGCGCGAGCCGCCGCGACGGGTTCATCGTGATCGATGGCATTCCCGTCGATGAGTCGGACTACCTCAACCTCAGGGACGGAACTGCGGATGCGTCGCACTCGTCGTTCGACGTGGTCGCGCCTACTGGGATGGCGTGGGCGGGGGCGAGAACCGCGTCCATCCACCTGTCTCCGCCGCCATCAAGACTTACCGGGCGGCGGCTTCGTTCCCCAAGGCAACCTCGTCGGAAACGTGCTCCTGCGGCGGCGGCCACCTGCCTGGTCGGTTCCGATCGATCGCCACTCTGCCGCGTTCGCGAATGTCGCGCCCGGGCGCCGCTACGAAACGACAAGCGGTCGATTCGCCAGGCCGCGGGAGCGGCGCTGCCCCGCTGTGCGGCGGCAGCAGCGCGGCCCTCCACGCGGCGACCGCGGCGGGTGAACTTTCTTGGAAGTGTTTTGAGCGAACGGGGCAATACCTAGTATGAAGACCGATAGTGAAGTGATCCGCGAGTCACTCAAACAGCCCGAGCGGTTCTCGGAGATTTTCGAACGACACGGCCCCAGCGTCGGCTCGTTCGTGGCTTCCCGCCTCGGCATCCACGGGGCAGATGACGCTCTCAGCGAGACGTTCCTCTCTGCATTCCGACACCGGGCGAAGTTCCGTCTTGAATCCGCATCGGCGCGCCCGTGGTTGATGGGAATCGCGGTGAGAGTGATGCGCCGGCATCGCTCGAAAGAGGCCGCTTTTTGGCGGGCATCCGCGCAGGCTGTGCACGCGGGGCAAGTGGTGGCAGACGACGCGGCTCAGGACGTGTCGAACCGTCTCGATGCGGCTGCAGCCGTGCGAGAAATCAGCCCATTGATCGCGGCGCTATCGCCGCGAGACCGCGATGTTCTTTTCCTGTACGCGTGGGGCGAGTTGACCTATCAGCAGATTGCGGACGCGCTGCGAATGCCTGTGGGGACGGTGGCATCCCGCCTCAACCGCATTCGTCTGCGCCTTGCCAGCCCTCCCATCTCCGCTCGCCCCGACCCTACTGACCGCCACATCGAAAGGACCACAGCCAATGGACTCGCTTGACCAGGTGCGCGCTCTCCGCACCAACGGGACCGTCGATCTCTCCGCTAGCCGAGCGACACTCAACGCTGCAATCGCTTCGCACGGGCACCGCCGGACGGCGCGTCTGCGAGGAGTTGTCCTCGCAGGCGCAGTGATCGTCACGGCAGGGGTCGTCGCCGCGAATATCGGCGGCGTCACCGACCCGAGCTCCGTCCCCACCGCGAACGCAGCGTCCGTGCTGCTCAATGACGCGGCGCAGTTGCAGCTGACGACGTCTGACCCTCAGGTCGGGCCCGAGCAGTATCTGCGCACCACCATTGCGATGTCTAACATCAGCAAGGTGCACGAAGGCTGGGAGAATTCGAGCGACCCTTTCAACGAACACGACGGCCAGATTCTGGCGGCAGTGCGCACGGAATCAGTCTCGACGCAGTACGAGCGGGAAGGCGCTCCCCTGATCACTGAGGAACTGTACTTCCATGGCGTCGAGGTCCTTGGAGACGCCGCAACGGCGCAAGCCGCGTGGGACGGTTACTACGGAGACACGAACGTGCCACCCATCGGTACGGCACCCGAACCAATCGTCTGGGAGGTTCCCAGCAGCCCGTACTTGTTGGGCACCTACCCGACCAACCCGCAACAGTATCTCGATGAGCACCTCGCTGCCGCCAAGGAGATGGAGGAAGTGCTCCCCGAAGAGCTGCGCCAGCCGCCGGAGCGGAGCATGTGGGTTGCTATGGGGGACGAGTCATTCCATTCTGCGCCAGCCGCCTACCGCGCCACGCACCTGAAGGCGCTCGCGCTTCTTCCCGGCATCACGATCACCCATGAGGACGACGCTCGAGCGGTCCTGGAATGCGCCACTTCGCGCGGTGATCTCTATCGCGTCACGCTGGACACCCATTCCGGACGCGTCCTGAAGGTTGAGGAGCGCTTCTCGGAGCGCGCGAACCCTGATGGCAGCACGCCGCCCTTCCTGGAAGGCAAATTCGACATCTCGCACACGATCACGCAGGACGTCGTCGATGCGGCACCTCAGGTGACCGAGCCAGAAGGGTAACTCCGGGAGACCGACAACGATCATGCGGCACCCATCCGGCCACGACCCGATGGGTGCCGCACCGCTTCTCGGACGCTCGCCCCGTCGGACCTTCGGGAGGGCTTGGCGCTCACCGGAAGCGACCAACATGGAGCGTCGTGGCGGTCGCCGTCGCAACGACAGCCATGGTTGCTGGGTACGATCTCGTGGCCGCGAGACGACGTCGTACCCCGTGTGAGGACAGTGTCGATGTCGGGTGAACACTGCCGCTGGCGCCGAACGAAAGTTGACCCTGGTGGACGGTTGGTCGTGACTGGTGTGGCCGGGGTGATGCCGCGCGTAGCCTTGTCTCGTATTGGTTCAAAGGGAGGGCCGGCGGGAGTGCTTGAGCGGGTTGTGGTCAGCGGGTGGTCCGTTGAGTGTTGTGGCGACCCGTTCCAGATCGGTGGAGCGGTCACCTGGGAGACGACAGAGCTGCTTCCCGAGCAACAGGCGCTCTACTCTGAGTTTGGTGCGCCGGTCACCCGCGGGAAGGAACACCATGGCGAGGCGACCGGGTCGATCCCTGGGGTGGTTCGCAAGATCTACGCGGTGCGCTGGCGATATGAAGAGCGGGATGAACGGGTTGGGAACTGTGCGCCGTGTAGTCACGCCGATCGCTCGTACCGGGACAACGACCGAGCTGCCATCTGTTTTCAGCGCTGGCGACGTGAGTGCATTTCTCGTCGATGTCGAGACCTACCCGTAGTCCCTGGGCTGCGCGGCGCAAGCACGTCACCCGCTGGGCGTGCGGTTGTATTTGGCGAGGAGCTCACCGCGTTGGCAGGCATGGTAAGAGTCCCCGGTGAGGGTTAGGCCCTGAGCATGGTACACAACCTGGTCGATCATCGCCGCAGCGACGGCATCGTCGCCGGAGAATGTCTCACCCCATCGGCCGAAGGGCAGGCCGCTAGCGACCATGATGGAGCCCGTGCTCGCAGTGCGCGAGTTGCACAGTGCCGGCTCGAATCGGGGGGGGGAACGCGGTCCGGATACGGATCAACGCTTTAGCGGGCTCCCGCTCGTTGAGCTGCGGTCAGGACGAGCGCGACGGGGACTCGTGTCTGTCAACAGTCGGCGTCAGGCTGGTCGCGCGCCCTTCCTTTCGATCGAAGGCGACGACCGTCGGGCCTTGAGTCTCCCCAATCCGCATCTACCCGCGGGCTCCGTTCAGCACCGCCTGCTCCCAAAATGGATGATGTCCGTGCACACACTTACGTGGTGCCGTGCGGATACTGCTCGCGCGCACTCGACCTACCGCAAGTGAGACGGCTCGCATTCGCTTTAGTAAGCGGTCACTTAGCGTCGGGTTATGACGGAAGCTTCCGCTCTTGCCCCCGTTCTCCGATCCCCACACACGTCCAATCGTCGACGTGCTGTCCTTCGGTGGGTGTTCCTCGCGTTCTACGCGAGCATGGTGATCCTGTCCCATTCAGGGGCTTTCCATTCAGGGGCTTTCTCCGGACTGGCCCCGCTGGCGTCGGGGACGCTGAATGTCGTGGTGTATGGCGTGCAGGCCGCCGCCGCGGTGTGGCTGTTCGGTGGCGTGTTCCGTCACGGATGGTCAATGACTCGGAGGAGCCCCTGGAAGACCGCGGGGCTGATTGTGTTCGGTCTCCTCTCCGCGATCGTTGCGACGGTACTCGTCGGATCGATCATCGGCGCTCTCACCGGCCCGGTCACGAGCGGCAACCAGCAAGCAATCGACTCCCTGTTCTCCGCGGTGGTGAGCTCGTGGCCGGCGCTCGTCTTGTTCGGTCTGACTACGGCGGTCATCGGTCCGTTTGTGGAAGAGGTCGTCTTTCGCGAGGTGTTGATCCGACGCATGAGACACAGGATCCCGACATTCCTCGCCCTCGTTCTGTCGTCTCTCCTCTTTGGTGCCCTGCATCTGACGCAGTGGAGCGAGTGGCCTTTGCTGTTCAGCTACGCCGCGATGGGCCTTGTCCTCGGATCGTTCTACCTGTGGTCGAGGTGCAACTTCTTCGTTCCCTTCTCCATCCACCTCTTGTGGAACGGATCGCTCCTGCTCCTCGCTGGCTAGCCTCTATACCCCACACCTGTATAGCTGCGCGCAGGACGGCACGGCAGGGGGAAGTCGACGGAGCCGCGGGATCCGGCTCGGAACTGCTGCTGATGGCGTGGCGCCCTTGGCCACCACGTCATCAGGCTCTTGGTTACGCGCTGAGTCCCACGCGGGGAGACGACCGTCCCGACCCAGCCAGTCGATCTCACACCTACTGGCGCCAGATTCATACTCAGGTCACACACTTCTCCCCTGAGGGAGGGATGCACGTGTCGCACCAACGGTGGCGTCGCCTACTTAGCTGACACGAACGGCTCGCTTACTCTCGACCGCGATGCAAGGTGCGGCCGCGATCCCAGACCAGATGAGTTCGGCTACAGGGACTTGTGAGACGCATGTTCCAGGGGGATGATCGGTGTAGGACTCGGGGGGAGTTCTCGTGCCGGGGCCCCTGGGGTATGGCGTTCGGCAGGTCGGTGGCTCCCCTCGTTCCGAACCCTCCCCCACATACGGCGGGGGCAGCCACTTACTCCCAGCGGATGGTGTTGACCGATGCGGTTGTGAGGGGGACCATGGGTCTACCTGCACCCGTGTGTGCACGCACGGATTTCGAGTGCAGGCTGGCGGTCCTTGACCCGCCGGCGGGTGGGCGTCCTGGAGTACGGTCTCCCCCAGAAACAGGCAGTGTCCACCCGCCCCTGATCTTTGTGGCCGACGACCCCGGTGGATGGCGCGGCGGAAGTTTCAGGGGCACTCAAGGGTGTGGTGGGCCAGTTGGGCTGCTGCCCTTCACATCAACGAGAGCAGGTCGCGAAGATTGGCACGCCCGACGTTGCGGTCAACGCCTCGCCGAGTCCGAGAACCGCGGAGGCCAGCGTGACACGCAGGACGCACCGCCTGTGCGCCTCGATGTCAGATCTGCAGCGCCCGAGCGCAGACCACTGCTGCCGCGGCTGCCCAGGCTTGCGGGCGGCAGGCCGCGGGGTAAGGCACGGGGTTCCCGCCACTGATGCGGGTATCGCCCGCGTGGAGTTCCGGTACCCGGTAGTTGAAGCCCTCTGCCGCGTCGAGCAGTTGCGATGCGATGTGGCGGGCTTCGTCGACGAGTCCCGCCTTGAGCATCCCGTGGATGGCGATTGCGGTGTCGTGAGTCCAGACGCTGCCGCCGTGGTAGCTCAGCGGCCAATACCCGGTCGCCTGCGTGGACAGGGTTCTGATGCCGTATCCGCTCGAGAGCGTTGGGGCGGCGAGGAGCGTTGCACAGGCGCGTTCTTCGTCCGGGTCGAGGAGGCCCGTACCAATGAGGTGGCCGATGTTACTCGTGAGCGAATCAACGGGCGCTCCCTGCGCGTCGAGCGCCACGGCGGGGTAATGGCCTTCGTCGGTCGAGATCCAGAACGCGGCGCGGAAGCGCGCGCGCAGACTATCGGCCCAGTTCCTCAGCCTCTCCCCTCCCGGTTCGCCGAGCTCGTCGAGAAGCGCGGCACCGCGGACCGCGGCTTCGTGGGCGTACGCCTGCACTTCGCTGAGAGCGATGGGCCCCTCGGCGAGCCGGCCATCTCGCCATTGGATGGAGTCGCCCGAGTCTTTCCACCCTTGGTTTGCGAGTCCGTGCCCAGTCTCGTCGACGTAGTCGATGAAGCCGCTTCCCGACGCGTCACCATGGACGATCATCCATTCGAGCGCGGAGTTCAACGCCGGGAGGAGCTCCCGGACCTCGCTGAGCGGCATGCCTGCCTCGCGGGCGTCGGCGAGCAGACAGACCCACAACGGTGTGGCGTCGACCGTGCCGTAGTAGAGCGGCGGGAGATGCACGCCCTCCTTCGGAAGCGACAAGGCACCGCTGCGCAGCTCGTGCAGGATCTTGCCTGGCGCCTCCGCGGTCGCAACGTTGGTCGCTTTCCCTTGCAGGCGCGCAAGGACACGAAGCGTGGATCCTGCCATCGCTGGGTCCGCGGCGAGGGCCAGCCGAGCGGCCCAAATCGAGTCGCGGCCAAAGAGGGTGAAGAACCACGGGGCTCCGGCCGCGTAGAACGCGTCCTCTGCGTGCTCAGGCAACGCGAGGCGCAGGGCCGCAAGGTCGGCGGTCGCGCGCTGCGTCCACTGCGCGAGACGCGGGTCGGTTGTGGCGGACGGCACGGCCGTCGTCGAAGGCTGCGCCGCGGTGACCACCATCGACGAGTCGTGAAGATCGACGGCCCAGTCCACCTCGACTGTGCCGCGCGGGGGAACCTCGACGTCCCAACGCACAACGAGTCCGTCCACATCTGAGGTCACGGTCGCGGCCGCAGCCGTGAGTGTAAACGATGCGGTCGCGCTGCGCAGAACGTGACCGTCCCAGTGCCAGTCCGCGGTTGATGGGGATCCGGATTTGACAGCCTGCATCTCCGCGAAATCGGGGCGGAGTCGCACCGCGAGAGAGGCGGGCACGGGCCGATCAAGGTGCGTGCTCAGACGCACCCGCTCCGCGAAGCGTCCCGCGGTGGCGGTGCGCTCTCGGTCAAGGCGCACCTGCGGATCGGCGGAGTCGTCATCGATCCCGCGGAGAACGTCGGTGAAGTTCGCACGCTGGGGCGTCGGCGATGAGTATCCGATCGATTCGAGCTCTGTCCCGTCGATCGAGAGGTCGACGGCTCGGATGTGGCGGAGGTCACCGTGATAGATGCCGTGGATCGGGGCCGTGCCGATCCGGCCGGTGTCGTCTGACCACACCTGGGTCGGTGCCTGGAGCACGATCACGGCGTCGTCCAGCAGCGGTTGCAGAGTGGCGGGGGTGGGGGTCATTCTTTAACGGCTCCTTCTGTGGAATTCATGATGCGTCGCTGGAAGATGAAGAACATCACGGCGACGGGGATCGTCATGATGAGAGCGGCGGCGAGTTTAAGCGGATACTGCGTCCCTTGGCTGAGCTGGCCGCTCGCGAGGGACGCGACGCCCTTCGTCAGGGTCGTCAGTGCCGGATCGTTGGTGGACACGATGAAGTGGCTGAGTTCGTTCCATGACCCCTGAAACGAGAGGATCACGATCGTGATCAGCGCGGGGGTCGCCATCGGCAACACAACGGACCAGAAGATACGGAACGTACCCGCGCCGTCGATGCGGGCCTGCTCCTCGACAGACACCGGGATCGACTCGAAGAAGTTCTTCATGATGAAGACCCCCGCGGCGTCCACGAGCAGCGGCAGGATCATGCCGGCATACGAATTGAACATCCCGAGCTGATTGATGACGAGGAACTTGGGAATCAGCAGAACGACGGCCGGCACCGACATAACCGTGATCAGCGCAGCGAAGACCACGTTCCGTCCCCGGAAGTGCAGGCGGGCGAGCGCGTAGCCGGCGAGCGAATTGAAGAAGACCCGCCCGGCGGTCACGAAGATCGTCACGATCGCGCTGTTGACGAACCAGGAGGGGAAGTCGCTGCGCGCGAACAGCCGTTCGTAAGCGGCAAACGTCCACACTTCGGGAATCAGGGAGATGCCGCTGGGTGCGGCTTCTTCGTCAGTCTTGAAGCTCGTCGCGACCTGCACGAGGAACGGGTAGATGTAGACGATGGCGAGACCGATCAGCACGGTGTACAGCAGGATCTGCCAGGTCAATTGCTTACGTGAGAGTCTCACGATGCACCTCCTTTCGTCGTCATCTCGTACGCGCGGATCCGACGCCGTGACACGGGGCGGTCGCGGAGCACCCAGCGCTGCAGCAGCGTGAACACGACGATGATCACGAACAGGATGAACGCGATGGCCGCTCCCTGACCCCATTCCTGGTTGGTGAACGCGGTCTGATACGACAGGTAGGCGGGCGTGAGCGTGGTCTTACTCGGGGCGCCACGGGTACCGGTGTAGATCTGGTCGAAGACCTGCCACGACCCGATGAGCCCCAGCGTCAGCACGGTGAACAGTGTGGGGCGCAGTTGCGGCAGCGTGACCCGCCAGAAGCGCTGCCATCCGTCGCGCCGTCCATCATGGCCGCCTCGTCGACGTCTGCACCGAGGTTCTGCAACCCCGCCAGGAACAGCAGCATGAAGGTGCCCGAGGTCGTGAACACGGCCATCAAGATGTACGCGGTCATGGCGATCGATGGTCCGGCGAGCCAGTCCCACCACGAGACACCGAGCAGGGTGCCCTGTGCGAGGGCGGCGGGTCCGGAATCGACTCCGACTGCGTCGAGAACGAGGTGCAGGATGCCCCGCGGATCGTTGAACCAGTTCGGTCCGTTGATCCCGAACCACGCCAGCACCCCGTTGACCGCGCCGCTCGCCGAAAAGAGGTACAGCCACAGCACGGTGATCGCGACGGAGCTGGTCACCGAGGGGAAATAGTAGGCGGTGCGGAAGAACCCGCGCCCGCGCAGCACCGCCCGGTTGACGAGGATGGCAAGGAACAGTGCGAGCGCGGTCTGCAGGGGCACGACGAGCAGCACGTACCACGCATTGTTGCGCAGCGCGGTGCCGAAATCCTTCGTCGCCAGCCCGCCATCTGTGAGCACGGCCGAGAAGTTGTCGGCACCGACGAACGACACGGAACCGGAGAGGGGGCTTCCGCGTCCTCCCCAGTCTGACACGCTCACCCAGAGGGCCATCAGCACCGGGACGAAGAGGAAGACGCCGAGGATCGCGATCACGGGGGCGGTGAACAGCCACCCGGCGGCGGCGTCACCCTGCTTCGTGGTCATCGCTAGTCGACGATCGACTCGAGGTTCGACTGCACGGAGTCGAGGATGTCAGCGGGTTCCGTGGTCTTCAGCGACTCGAGCTGCGCGTTGAAGTCGGCGATCACATCGGCGGCGCCGTCCTCGTTCGGGGGGAACTGGGCGTACTCAGCTCCGGCGAGGAACGGGGCGAGCGCGGCGTTGTCGGCGGTCCAGGCGTCGGCTGCGGACTTGATCGACGGCATCGGGCCGAACGCCTTCGAAAACGCGAGCTGGCTGTCAGCACTCGTCAGATACTCGACGAGATCGAGTGCCGCCTGCTGGTTGGGGCTATCGGCGGCCATGCCCCAGCAGTTCGTGAACTGCAGTGTTCCCGGCCCTGCGGGCCCGGCGGGCAGCTCGGCGACGGTGTACTCGAGCGAGCTGAAGTCGTTCGCCAGGGCACCGGTGATCCAGTTGCCCTCGATCACCATCGCCGCAGCCCCCTTGCCGAGAGCTTCTCCGCCCCATCCGGCGCCGACGTCTTTCGCGTACGCGAATGATCCGTCCGCAAGGTGGGACTTGACATAGTCGAGGGCCTCAGCGTTCGCGTCATCGGCAGCGATCACCTGCCCGTCTTCGACAAGGCCGCCGCCTGCCTGTGCCATGAAGGCGCCGATGCGCTGGAACTCGGCACCGAAGGCGAGACCGACGTGATCCGCGGTGGTCAGTGTCTTCGCCGCAGCGGCAAGCTCCTCCCAGCCCTGGGGGATGTCGGCATCGGTGAGCCCCGCTTCCGTCCACATCTGTGTGTTGATCACAAGCGCGAGAGTCGAGAAGTCTTTGGGCGCACAGTAGAATTCGCCGTCAATGGTGAAGTTCTCCACGAGAGACGGATAGAAGTCGTCCTTGTTGCTCAGCTGATCCCCGTACGCCTGCAGGGATCCGTTCGACGCATAACCGGCGATCTGATCGGTTGAGAGGTAGAACAGGTCGGCGGGCGCACCCGCCGCGAATCCCTGCGAGAGCTCTTGCGACAGGTTGCTGGCGACCTGCAACGAGACCTTCGTTCCCGATTCCGCCGACCACGCGTCGAGCGCTTCCTGGACCGCGACGGTCTCGGCATCCCCAGAGGATCCGATGAGGACCGTGAGGCCGTCGTCAGAAGACGTCAGCGCAGACGAGTCGGACGGCTCCTCGTCACCGGTGAAGCCCGATCCGCACCCAGTGAGTACGAGTGCGGTGGTCAGGAGCACCACCCCGGTGCCGAGGACGGTGCGTGTGATGTGCCGAGTCATGGTCTCTCTCCTTTGATGAGTCATTGCGGGGCCAGTCGAAAGGCGGATGGGATGTCCGAACCAGAAATTTGAACGATCAAACGCCGTGTGCAATACGCTAGAGGCGTCAGCGCGAACGTGTCAAGCGCGCGGCCCACGAGACGAGGAGCAGCGATGGCGAAGGCGCCCACGGTCGAAGACGTCGCAGCGCACGCCGGCGTCTCCCGTCAGACAGTGTCCAACGTTCTCAACTCGCCCGATATCGTGCGCCCCGCGACGAAACAGCGAGTACTCGACGCGATTGACACGCTTGGATACCGCCGTCATGCCGCAGCTCGGCGCCTCCGCCTGCGCCGGAGTTCGACGATCGGCGTGCGCCTCGACCCGTATGTGGGTGGCATCTCCGGCGTCGTGCTCGACCGTTTTGTCCATGCGATCACCGATCGCGCGAGCGAACGAGGAATGCGCATCCTCGTTTATGCCGCTCGCACGACACAGGACGAACTCACCCGACTCTCAGAGCTCTGGGAGGGGTCGGAGATCGATGCGGCGATCATCTCCGGAACGTTTCGCGACGATCCCCGCGTCGACCATCTCGACGCCGAGGGACTTCCCTTCATCTCCTTCGGCAGGCCGTGGGGTGACGATGACATGGTCGCGCCCCGGCACTCGTGGGTCGACGTCGATGGTGCGGCAGGAACACGTTCCGCGACCGAACACGCGCTCCATTTCGGCGACAACGTGGCCTTCTTCGGCTGGCCGCCCGGCTCCGGCACGGGGGATGATCGAGAGCGCGGCTGGCGTGACGCGCTCCGTTCCGCCGGCGCGCGCGGCGAACGTGTGATCGCCGAAGACTCGGTCCCCCACGCCCGCGCGCGGTTTGCGGCAGCGCTGGAGGCCGGGCTCACAGCCGACGCGCTCGTCTGCGCGAGCGACTCGCTGGCGGTCGGCGCGCTCCTCGCCTGCGGGGATGCACGCCGCCAACTCCCCGTCACAGGATTCGACAACACGCCGACCGCTGAAGCCCTCGGGTTCTCGAGCGTCGAACAGCGGCCCGAAGAAGTCGCGAACGCGGTTCTCGAACTGCTGATGGGCCCGACGGGTGATGTCGTAACCCAAAGCTGCGTGGGATCCGGGGCCGCCCATGCCCTCATTGTCCCCGAGCTGGTCGTGCGCTAAGCGCCCAGGCTCCCCCAGCGGTGGTCGCCAGGCACAGGCTGTCCGCCTAGTCCCGCCGGTGCATCCAGGAAGCCAGCGTGGACGGAATCGCGCCGAAGGCCGAAGAACATTCCATGAACTTGTGCGTCCATGGACTCATGCTTGTTCCTTCCTCACCCCGGATGCTCGCACGACGGCTACTACGCGATGAGGCCGCGGATACCATCCGAGGCGCAATCCTCGACGGGACTCTCGGTCCGGGCGAGCTGCTCGACGACGCCATCTTGATGGACTGGCTGAGCGTGTCCCGCTCGCCTATCCGAGAGGCCCTGCTGCTGCTTCAACAGGAGAGCCTGATGGTGATCCATCCGCAGGCGGAAACCCGGGTGGCAACCGTCACGCACGCGGAGCTCGAGCAAAGCCTCCAAGCGGTGGGCGCGATCATGCGGACGGTTGCTCATGTCACGCTGAGGACGATTCCGCCCAACGACCGAGACGAGATCGCCAGCGCTGTCTCCGATGCGATGGCCGGGCCACAACCGAGGACCAGCAGGAGTACTACTTGCGGGTTACTGGCGCACCCGACGCTCTGATCCTCGCGTGCCCCACCCGGTTCTCGCAGCGATAGCCCGGTCAAGTGTCGCTCAGCTCACCTTCCGCCATCGTGCGCTCCACTCCTCCTGCGCCCCCGCGGGCACGACGAGTCCCGTTACTGGTCCGCGCTCCGCGACGCACTCGCGATTGGCGCCCCCCACGCGGCAACGTCAGCCCTCATTGCTCTCCACGAACAGCACACGCACGAACATCCGGGGGGCCGCGACCCACGCTAGGACAAGCACCCCGATTCGGGGTGCAGCGCGTCGCACACGCGCCGACTCACAGTCTCCCGGCAGCCCCCGACCGAGGGCGCCCTTATAGAACTGCGGTGAGAACCTTGGCAACAGCGGCCGCTGCCGAGCACTGGTTAGGACCGCGGTCGACGCGCACCCTCGGTTGCGTGATGTTCACCGCACGACCGCTTCCGACGACGCGGCCGTACCCGTTCGGAGGGGAGGGAGAGGCTCGGCGTCCGTGGGGGTCGCCGAGCCTCTCACCGATGAGACCTGGGGAATCTCGAGCGCGACACGTGGTCGCATATCTGACGGTACGGAACGATGGCAGGAGTCTCTACTCGGACGGGCGCTGTTCATCAATCGCGGATGAATTCGCTCAAGCGAGGCCCACCCCAGCGGCGACGGCGGCGCTGTCGACTTCGGTCACGGATGCCGAGTCGGGACCTGGGTCACTGACGCCTGCTGGGTCCTTTAGCGGCTGACGCACCCTGGTGCGCCCAGGCATCCTCACCCGAGACTCATTGCCCATACCCGGCGACCACGGCGCAGGACCCCTCAGTCGTCTGCCACGTGAACTCCACAGCGCTTGCCGTCACATCTCCGGATGCGGTGACCTGAACCGGCGTCCCCTCATCAAGAAGGCCCGCGGGGATGTGAATGACGGCGCTGGTGCCTTCGTACCAGGTCGTGATGCCCAGATCCCCCGGACTGCAGGAAGCGCTCTCAGCGTCGGCAGCGGCCCCGCCGACACCAGTCCACGATCCGGAGGCCGGGCCCTCGACCCCCGACACAGGATCCGTCACATACAGGACGCTCTCGGCTTCGACACCGGTGAACGTCACCGTCGCGTCGAGGCCATGAGCACTGAGTTCTGCTTCTAGCGCTTCTTCGGCGTCAAGAGAATTCAGGGTGATGAGGAGTCCGTCGTCTTTCGCGGTGACCGCGAAAGCAGGTGTCGGGGTGGTGAGCTGCGCCATCGCGAGGACCCCAGCCAACGCGAAGCCGCCGGCGACCCCCACGACAGACGCTCGCCGTCGCCGTCGCGCCGTGGATCGAGCGCCGGCAAACGTGTGAAGCCTCTCGAGTGCGGCAGTTTGGTACGTGTCTAGTGTGTTCATGGGTTTCTCCTATCGAGCGTGAGCGAGGGTGGCAGTCGGTTCCGCCACCGGCGGTGGTGCGGGTCGCAGGGATGTGCGCAGCTTCGTCTTCAGCCGGTGCAAGCGGACGCGCGCCGTCCCGTGCGCGAGCCCCAGTCCGACGGCGGCGTCGGCGATGGATAGCCCGTCAATAGACGTCAGCTCGAGAAGAGCCCGGTCTCGCTCGCTGAGCCGCTCAAGCTGTACGCGCAAATCTCGCGCTTCACGCTCCGCGTCGATCCGCGCCTCCAACCGCTCAATCGAATCGGACTCAAGAACCGAGAGATGGGCGCCTTCATGTTGAAGGCGCGTGCGTCGGGCGCTGCGACGATGATGCTCTGCCACGAGCCGGTAAGCGATGCCGAACAACCACACCCGCGGGTTCGTCGCGCGATCAGGGTCGAACTTGCGGCACGACGCGATGGCGGCCAAGAACACCTCCGAGGTCACGTCAGCCACACAGGCGGGATGCGTCAAACGTCGAGCGACGAACCCCTCCACCGCCGATACATGAGCGCGATACAGCGTCTCAAGCTGCTGCGGGTCGCGATCGATGCGGCGCACATCGACAACGTCTGCCTCGCTCACGGCGCGGTCACGTTCGATAGTCACAATTGGTATTCGTTTCTCCACCCCACGGTGTTACACCCGGGTTCCTGATGGCCGCTCCGACACCAACCACACCGGTCGCGGGTGCCGGACCCTGTCCCTCCACCGGGCGACACCACCGAAGAGCAGAGGCCGAACCATTGCGTACCGGCGCGATCAGGGGGATGCTGTGATGAAGCGGGTGTTGGGGCCTGCCTGTTCTGGGGAACTTGGCCTGGTGGGGATCGGGCCGAGGCTGGGTGTCTACCGTCGTCCCCTCCCCAGCAGACGGAGACACCCACGCCCGACACACCGACGTGCGGCGCGAGAGTGGTTCAGCGACCCACCCGCGAGCGGTCGCCCGCACGGACTACTTTCAGGCGGGAGGCCACACCCCGATGATGAAGCCCATCACCGCGATGGTAAAAAACTCGTTGAGGAGTGTGTAACCGGTGACTCGGAACCGGCGCGGATCGAACGCATCATGCACGAGCACCCGGGCGGCCGTCATCCCGACATACAGCACGAGCGATACACCCAGCGCCGTCACCAGAAAAGACCCCCCGTACACATCGAACGCCACCGCCGTCGCCACGGCCAGCACCAGCGCGGTCACCGCACTCCCCAGCAGCGGCACCGCATACACCCACCCGGCCGTCGACAGGGTGGACTCCTCCGCGTGGCCAATAGCGCGCATCCACCCCGTACCGAACACCCGCGGGTGATAGAACACGAACCCCACCAGCATGCTCGACGCGGTGGCCGCCACAACGGCCAGGACATTGATCTCCGGGAACTCCATCCCTGGATCATAAAGACGCCCCACACACCCACCCGACGCATCCTCGTCCTCGTTCGCTCACAGCTTCACCGGTCTGTGGGCGAGCACACCAGCCCGTCCACGTGCCATCGACCGCAGCATGGACCGCCATCACTGGCGGGCAAGGGGCGTGCCTCTAGTGCGAGCCCTGTTTCGACGGCAGAGAGACGTCTGAGGACCACGGTCTGCCGCCGATCCTCGAGTAGGAAGGAGGCCTGCGTGAACCACGAGAAACACACTGACGACAGCTTGGCACCACGGGAGCAGTGGATTCCGCCGACTCCGAACTCACCCAGATTGGTGGGCGAGTCCACCACGGGAGTCACGTTCCAGCGCCGTGCAGAGGCCGCTGACGCCGAACAATTCGGTCAATACACCGAGTGACGCCTTCATGTCGAAGAGTCGATGACCACGGTCCGCATCGTCCGGAACATCTGCACCGTGATCGGGCTCGCCGCAGCCGCCTACGTCGGTCTCATCTGCGGTATCGGCAGCGTTACCCTCAGCCAGTGGGGTGCCTCCTACAATTCAGCGACCGCGCCGACGTTCTGGATCGCGACCGCGGTCGCCGTCGCACTGCTCGGATCCGCAGTCGGCGGGCACGTGCTCCTCTACCTTCTCCGCCGGACACGTCGACGCCTCCTCCTCATCGGCACGAAAATGCCCGTGGAGCCCGCCCAGTCAGAGTTCCACTTGTTCCTTTGGCTCCCACGGCCTCCGTCTCCTGCACGAATCCGCAACGCACAGAGTCGTGTTCGCTCAGTGTTCAGTTCCGATGGTCTGCGGCTGCACGCCGACCTGACCGTACCAGTCGCGCACGGCCTGTCGCTGAGGTTCTGAGCAGGTCACGCCGTGGCCGATGCTGACCTCCCAGTATTCATGCGAGCTCGTCCAGACAACGTGATCGAGAGCCCAACCGGGCAGATAAGTCAGCGCGAAACAGTCCGCCATGACTTCCCAGTCGCCGCCGAAGGACGTCACTGCGACCTCGGACGCTTCGGGATTGGTGAACTGCAGCACATGAGCAAACTCGTGATACGCGATACCGGTACGGATCTCGTCGGTCATGAACGGCTGAGTGTTCTCGGCCGCATCAAAGTGGACCACAAGCGGGTCGTTTTCATACACGCAACCCAGGACTGATTCGCCGCCGTCGCACGACTCGTTGTCGAGAACCGAGCGCACGAACCCGCCACCGAGGCTGTCGATAACTGCTTCGTAGACGCTCCCGGATGCGTTCGACTGCATCTCGAGCTGCGCCACGGCCCAGGCCTGCTCCAGCTGTTGGGTCTCGAACTCGACCTGATCCGTGGCGGCCGCGAGCTCCGCCACGTCCCAGCGGAAAGTCCACGCGCGCTCGGCCAGGCGTTCGTACGTTTCCCACGGGACGACAGAAGCAGTGAGAACCGCATCGAACTTCTCCGTCGTCGTCATCAACGTGCCCATGGCCGCACCGAAAGACTCCTTCTCTTCGATGAGCTCGCGCTGCTGCTGGATCTTGTTGTCTTGCTCCAAGATCCGATCCTGCGCGGCAAGATACTGCAAGAACAGCCAGGCGCCCGCGGCAAGCAGAAGTACAAGCGCCGAGCTCAGAAGCCAGACCGCGACCTTCGCGCCGCCTGAGCGGCGCGAAGGCCGGGTGTCCAAGGAACCGGCGAGCGACGAGTCGGCCCGGCCAACGGTGCGGGCGCCGTCGAGTCCACCCGGCCGACCGGTGGTGGGGTAGATGGCGGACTGGCCTGTGGCTCGCTCGCCTGCTCGGGAGCTGTCGCTGCATCGCCGTAGCCAGGCACCGGGCAGTCGCCGAGAACACCCTTGGCAGGGCGGAATTGGTCTTCCATACGAGCCTTTCTCATATACTTCTCGGTCCTAGGATCCGTTACCTCGGCGGCCAGGGCGGCTTGGGTCCTCTCAGCGAAATCACCGTCGGGGTTCAATTCGAGAACCCCAGCGAGCAGTACCCCCGGCTCAGAAAGAACTGAGACACGCGCCTTGCCATATTGCCATTAATTCTCAGTGGCGCGTTCGCCTGCGAAGAGCATCAGACGCCAAACATAACGACCTGACATCACCCTGACGTCAGCTAGGCCCGTTCAGATATCACACTTCCTCGCGCAGCGTAGGCCCAGAACAGACGCTCAGTTGGACTCCGGTGTGGCTGATTTTCTCAAGCCATGAATGCGTAATTATCAGCCCCGCGTTGCCCCATCGCCGAACCAGTTCCAGTTCGACTGAGGCTCGCGCTCCGCGTAGCGCATCGCGTAGCGCTACCGCGACGAGCCTCTGGCGCTCACTAGCGTCGTTTGTCTCGACCGTCGAAATACATTGCCGTCAGATCAGACAAGAATTGCATCGAGAGATGATTCGTTGCGCACAAAACTCTCATCGATCCTGTCCGACGACGGAGCCTCAGCCTCGACCCACACGTCTCGAATCAGCGGGAGATGTGCACTTAGATCATGCGCAGACCAGTCAAACCCTATATCCACCCACTCCGGGTACAACCAGAAGACAAGGTCCGTAGCAACGTCGGGCACAACGCTAATCCGACGGAGCATGGATATAAATGGGGCGAGAGCGGCGCCCAATTGCACCTTCCGAACCCTAGTTTGCAGCTTCGGCCGGTATCGACGGATGCCGTTTCTTGATCGTGTACGCGAGGTTGGATCGATCTGGACGAAATGATGAGCGATGTCAACATCATCTCTACTCACGGCCGTGATCGCGCCTCGTATCGTGCTCATTTCGCCCACTCGATTAGCCCGTCGCCGCAGATAGAGGCGACGTGATGATTCGGCCGAGCACAACGAGAACTCGTTCAACCATAACCATCACTGTTGGCTTCCAATTTATACCAGGAGACACCGGGCCGGGTGTAACGGAGCGACCGATGCCATCATCGACATCTCCGATAACATCTCCATTCTCGCCACCAACGCGCACGTCGCCGGAGTTGACATCCACTTCAACGTCGGCAACGCCAAGCGCGCGAGCGAATTGGCCCACGCGACTCCTCCGCTTCCTATCCTGATCGTCATTGAGGCCGTCGTCGAATCCTGACCGCGTGAGGCTGCAACCCATGCCACCCTGAACGCAACCTCCCCTAGTCAGGTGGAGTGCTGTCCCTAGGATGTGGTTGGACCCAAATGTCTCGCGCGAAGTCCGTCGTCGACCACGGTGAACCCAACGTCCGAGAGCACTCATATTCGACTGCGTACTCCTTCCCCCACGGAGATCCCGGATATGAGCATCGATAAGACTCCCTATTCTGCGCCTCAGCAAGCAACGAAGGTTGAATAAGATAAATGGCGGGCTGAGGTTCCCGAATCGAAGCGGGGACGGGCACCTCATCGAGAGGTGGGAGGTTAGTATCAAGGTTCGCGGCCCACTCGAGTTCAAACCGAAGGCGCACGACGATCTTTGGTTCCTGAAGTCGAACCCGACTATTCACCACCGACAGCAAATGCAGCGCGCTCTCGATATACGCATTCTTCACAACGGGAACTCGGTAAAGCTCATACAGGTGCGCGGATCGATACGTAGCCGAGCGCGACGCTCGCAGGAGCGAGACTTGAGTCGACACCCACTCGGCGATAATTTGTTCATCCATTCGGTACTCTCCAGCCGTGAGCCACGAGCCATCTGACCTGATCCCGGGTCAGCGTTGTGAATCCATGCTTCCACGTCCCGTCGATGTTCAATGCGGCGCCGTTGCTGAAGTGAACATGTGGGATCTCTCCCTTCACACCACCGCCTCTGTCAACGCGGACGACCCCCCGGGGTCCCTGACCTCGTTGCACAGATTGCTGGATCTGATTGAGGGATGGGGCTCGCTGGGCCCCGCCACCTCCGGCCTCATTGAACATCAGCCCAGTGCCACCCGCGATGGCACCTGCACCTCCCACAACTGCCGCACCTCCCACAAGGGTGCCCACGGTCACGGTGCCTCCTGCAATGGCGACGGTGCTTCCGCCAGCGAGCGCCAACCCTCCGCCGCCGATGGCGATTGGGGCGGCGCAAATGCCTACGGTTGCGACGACGCACGCGAGACCCGCAGCGATGAGGAGCGCACCACCGACCGCGAATCCGATCCCCGCCCATTGCTGCGCGGTTAGCGGGCTGAGCGAGCCATTGGTCGATTGCGAGCCACAGACTTCGTACGAGAGGACACAGGGCGGGTGGCGGTCCGAGGTGAACGTCGCTGATGCGTCAGCTGGTGTGCGTTTCGGGCGCGGCGCTCGGATACTTGCTGGGGCCGTCTGTCGTGCGCTGGGCTTGTTCTTGCCGCTGATGACGTCGAGGAGCGTGCTCGAGTTGAGGTTCGCCAAGGCTGCGGCGCGGTTCGCGTTCGTGATCGGCTTCCTCGCCTTGCGCGCGGCGTATCCGAGGTAGTCGGAGTACCCGACGGGGTCGTTCTCGACATACGCAAACCGGTTCAGCGCCTGCGGGCGCACGAGCAGGCCCCGCCACTCATCCGGTTGCAGCCACGAGCCGGCTGCGGTGTCGTAGTCGCGGGCATAGTAGTGGTCCAGCCCGAGGGTCGGGTCGCCGGGTTGCTGGTCGTTACCAACCAAGGAGCCCCACCCGGTGGCCCCATAGTCCGGGGCTCCGAAGTCGGCGTAGTCGACGAGGTCGGTGATATGCCCGGACGCGTCCGCGGTCGCGGTGGCGTTGCGTTGATCCCCGAGCACCCACCCCGCGCCGTATGGGCCGCCCTGGAACACCACAGCACCCAGAGGATCCCTGAGCAGAGTCGTCGTCCCGTGCAGGTCGCTGTCTGTGGCGGCCGGGTCGAATCCGTCCCATGCGGTCGTCGTGGTGTCGGTTCCGTGTGGGGTCTGGTCCGTGATGGTGGTGCGGCGGTCGAGCCCGTCATATGTGTATGAAGTGGACCGGCCCTCCGCCTGGGTTCCCAGGAGTCGCCCGGCGGGGTCATGGGTGAACGTCGTCGACTGGCCGTTCACGGCCTGCGAGGACCGGTTCCCGGCGCCGTCGAAACCATACGTTGCGGTCCCGGAGTGGACACCGGTCGTCGTCGTGGTGGTCAGCTGTCCGGCGGCGTTGAACGTGGCGACGACCTCGGACTCCCCCGCGACGGTGCCGGAGCTGGTCCAGGTGGTGCGGTTGCCGGTCGGGTCGTACCCGTACTCGTTCACCTCCCCATCGGAGGACTCCGATGAGGCGAGCCGCCCCAGCCGGTCGTAACCATACGCGTGCGAGAGGACCTCCGGCTCCACAACCGTGGGCGCGGACACGTCCGGGGTCTCGACGGTCGCCTCACCCTCGGTCGCCTCACCCTCGGTCGCCTCGCCGTCGGTCGCCTCGCCGTCGGTCGGCGCCTCTTCGGGGGCACCGGGAGTCTCGGGTGCGGGGATCTCCGGCCCGGTGATCGTGCGGACGGTGTCGGTGACGCTACCCGCCGGGTCGTACGTGTAGTCGTACGTCAGGGACGCGCCCGCGGGGACCGGATTGTTCGGGTCGGGGAGGGTGCGCCGGCCGAGATAATCCCGCGTCTTCACGCACGGTTTCTGCCCGCCCGCGGCGGGGATGTCCCGGTCGGCGTAATAGTCGTCACCACGGCACTGTCCTGCGGTCATCTGCAACGGCACCACCGGGTCCGGGGCCACCATCGACGGTTCCGCCGGTGTCGGCGTCTCATGCAGCACCTGCGTCACTTGCCCGACGGCGTCGTACGCCATCGATGTGGTGACCTGGTTCGGGCGGGTGATGCCGACCAGGCGCCCGGCCTGATCCCAGGTGTAGCCGAGGTCGCCGTCCGGGGTGGACTGGGTGACCGGGTGTCCGGCGTCATCGAACGTGTACACGGTGGTCGTGCCGTCCGGGTAGGTAAGGGAGTCCCTGAGGCCCGCCGCGGTGTAGGTGGAGGTGAGGGTCTGGTCGTGGGTGTCGGTCTGCTCGAGCAGGCGTCCGGCCTCGTCGTAGATCCACCCGGTGGTCCCAGTGGGGTCGTCCATCACGAGGGGACGCTGCTCTCCGTCGTACGTGAACGATACGTCCCCGTCCGCCCGAGTGAGGGTCTTCACATCACCACGCTTGTCATACGCGTACGCAGCAACGATCCCTGCGGGGTTCGACACCCGGTGCACACGCCCCGCATTGTCGTACGACGTGGTCGTGGTGATGCCCGTCGGCCCAGTCTCCACGGTTGGGCGCCCCGCCGCGTCGTACGTGAAGGTGGTGACCGCGTCGAGCGGGTTCGTGATCGTCTCCAGGAGCCCGGTCGCGGTGTATGCGTACTCGGTTACCACGTTCGTATCCGCAGCGTCCGCTTCGCCCTGTGCGTACCCTTCGGTGACGCGGATGAGCTGTCCGGCCGGGTCGTACCCGAACCGGGTAGTCTCCCCGACCGGGTCGGTGGTGGCGGTCTGACGTCCCGCCTTGTCGTACGCGTACGTGGTCGTCGCACCGAGAGGGTCCGTGGCGGTCACGAGCCGGGCGGCCTTGTCGTAGGCGTACGTCGTCGACGCACCCACTGGGTCGGTGGTCGATGTCAGTCGCCCGGCGGCGTCGTAGGCGTAGTCGGTGCGGGCACCGCCCGGCGCGATGACCGCGGTCTGGAGACCGTTGCGGTTGTACTCGATACCGGTCGTGCGGCCGTCCGCGTCGGTGATGCTTGTGATGCGGCCAGCGGGGTCGTACTCGAACATGGTCACCGCACCGGTCTGATCGGTCTCGGTCAGCACTTGGCCTGCGGCGTCCACCTCGTAGAGGGTGGGGTTTCCGTTCCGGTCGATGACACCGACGAGGTACCCGTCTTCGTTGTAGAGGTACTCGGTGGCGAATCCGGCGGGGTCGGTGATCGTCGTCACGCGGTCCATCAGGTCGTACGTGTGGGTCGTCACTCCACCGGCGGTGTCCGTCTCGGAGGTCACCCGGCCCGCATCGTCGTACTCGAGGGTGGAGGAGACGCCGGTGGCGTCGGTGGTGGTCGTCGGACGTCCGAGCTCGTCGAGACTGAATGCGGTCGTGGCGTCCGACGGGTCGACGGATGCGGTCTGCACCCCCGTCGGGTCGTACTCCCTCGCCCACTCCCCACCGTTGGGATCGACGATCCCCACAGTCCGGTACGTGTCGTCGAGGAGGAACTGGGTTGTCCCGCCCTCCGCGTCGGTGGTCGCGGTGAGGTTGTCTTCGGTGTCGTAGGTGTACGACGTCGCCCCGCCCTCCGGGTCGGTGACCGTCACCAGGCGAGCCATCGTGTCCCACGCGTACCCGGTGACCGCACCGGTCGGATCGGTCGCCGCGGTGAGCTGCCCATTGGCATCATACACGTACGTCGTGACCCCGCCCTCGGCATCCGTCTGCGTGACGAGACGGTCGGCCGCATCCCACCCGAACCCGGTCACGCCCCCGGCTGGATCGGTGACGGACGTCAGCCGGTTACCGGCATCGTAGGCATACGTGGTGACGCGATCCAGGGGATCGGTTGAGACGACAAGGTTTCCGCGGGCGTCATACGCGTACGTGGTCGCCGACCCCGAGGGGAGCGTGCTCCGGGTGAGATCCCCGGCACTGTTGTACTCGAAACCGAGCGTCGTGCCATCGGCCTGCTTCACCTGGGTGATCAGCCCCTGGGCGTTGTAGACACGGGTCTCGACGCGGTCACCGTCCAGGTCGGTGACCGTCTCGACATCCCCGTCCGCCGTGTACGTGTACTCGGTGACCGCACCTGCCGGGTCGGTCTCGGCCAGCAGGTTACCGTCATCGTCGTACTCGTACGTCCACGTGCGGCCTGCTTCGTCGGTGTGCGCGGTGATGTTACCCACATCATCGAACGTCCATTCGGCGGTATCGCCAGCGGCGTTCGTAATGCCGGTGATGCGGAAAGCGTCGTCGTAAGCGAACGTCGATTCCGTGCCTTCGTTGTCGGTGTAGACGGTCTCACCATCGGTGTATACGAAGGTCCGGACGTTCTGCTCCGCGTCGAGCTGACGCACCACCCGGCCGGCGTTGTCGTACTCATTCACGAGATACGTCACCCCTGCCGCGTCGGTCGCGGTCAGCATCCGATGCTCGCCGTCGTAGGTGAACGTCGTCGTCGCACCGTCCGCACCCCGGAGAGACGTGAGATCACCGGCCGTGTTGTACGCGAGAGTCCACGTGCGCCCGTCGGGAAGCGTGAATCCGGTGATCCGTCCGACACCGTCGCTCGTCACCGTGACGGTCTGCCCCGCCGCGTCCGTGATGGAGGTCAATGGGGTGAACTGGTGCACGTTCCGATCCGCGGCCCCGTAGCTGAGGGTCGTGGCGTTGCCCTGCCGATCGATGTGACGGACGAGCTCGCCGATGCCCCACACGTCCGTGGCATCGAACACCCACGTCTCACCCTCGTCGCTGTCCAACTGCAACACCCCGGAACCGGCCTCGGTGAGCGTTAGCCCCAGACCGTCCTCCCCCACGTACCCACCGTCCCCGTCGGGCGCGAACACGAACGAGGCACCGTCGGCGCGGACCACCATGACCGAATCGTCGTCGAATCGCTGCGCCCGCGCACCGAGGTCGAATGACCATCCGGCACCGACGCGGGAGAGACGGCCGTCCTGCGCGTTGTACACGAGTGTCGCGTTCAGGGACTGCTCACCGAGACCGGTGAGATCGAACAACGGGAACGACTCGACCAGGTTTCCGGTGGAGAAGGACACGGGGTCTGCGCCGTACGTCTGGTAGTTGTGATCGCCGAGGTGTTTCCACCGGGCTAGTTCCGCCTGCGACGGCGGCGACGGCCACCCGCCGATGACGGGGTCGGTGCAGTCGAACCCGACACCTTCGAGGTACCCGCCGAGGCTCCGGAACGTGCCGTCGATGATGGACCCAAACCCGTTGTCGATCACGGGACGGTCGAAGTTGTGGTCGAGGAACAGGGTCTCGACGTGCGCGTAGGCGCCTGGGAGGCCCGCGTACTGCGAGAAAGGGAAGTTCGCGTTCGAGGGTTCAGCGTTCGCCGGCCGGCCCGTGTAGGTCGGCATGTGGGTGAGGAATGAGTCTCGCAACGCGTTGTCGGGCCCGGACCCGCGGGAGTACCCCATGGTGCCGCCCTCGGACGCCGTCCCCCACCCGTGGCCCTGCCAGGTCGCGAACCCGAACCCGACCGTCGCGACCGGGTTCGCGGCCGCCGCAACCCCGGCCCGTGTCGCCCGGGACACGAACTTCACCCCGGGAGGACGGGTGATGATCACCTGCGCGTTGCACTGCAGGGCAAGGTACCCCGCCAGCCCCTCGACGAGGGAATAGTTGTAGGGGAACTCTGTCGCCGGCGCCGGAGTCTCCACGACACCTTCGTCGTTGTCCGGGTCGAGGACGACCACCGGTCCCGGCGGAACCGGGAACGGCGTCCCGATGACGACGAACTGGGACAGGTGGTCCGACTCGCCCTTGACCGTGCCGGTCTCCGCGTCGAAGTACGACGGCAGTTCCGTCCACTCGTCATCGGGCGTGGAACGGGTGTAGATCCGCAACGTCGACTCCGAGACACCCGCATCTTTGACACGGTCCAGGTCCACGTCGAACTCGAGCGTGATCCCTGGGATGACGTCTTTCACCATCGGTCCGTGTTCCGGGTCCTCGTCGGGGACGTCGACAAGCTCGGCGGGGAACTGGGTGACCTTCTCCCCCGCTTCGTCGACCGCGACGATCTCCACCGGGTCTGTGATGACGACACCCGCGGTGTCCACGACGGCGCTACGTCTGGCCTGCGCGACGGCAGGCGCCTTCGTCAGGGTCAGGGACACCGGAGAGGCCAGGCCATGGCCGGAGAAGACGGCGTTCGCCCCCAGCGGCGTCGATGACACCTCAGCCGACTCCCCCGGGGTGAGTTCAGAGGACACGGACGCCACCGAGGAGGTCGCGGATGCGGCAGTGACACCGCCGGACGCAGGATCATCGCTCGCGACCGGCGCGGGGGTCGCCTCGGCTTCGGAGGTCGGTTCGGGGTTCCCGTCCTCGTCGAGACCCGCCGCCGCGTACACCCGTGCGAGGACCTCTGCGCGGGCGAGCTCCTGCATCTGCAGCGGTGTCAACGGGGCAGGCGCGACGGCTCCGAGTCCGAGCACAAGCGCGGTGACCGTCGACGCGGCCACAGACCGGAACCACATCACAGGCCCTCAGTGGTGCTGTCGACGAAGTCGTCGCCGGCGGCCGGAGTACGCGCCGCACGGCGCCTGTGTCCCCACAGCAATCCGCCCGTGGTCAGCAGCACCGCAGCGACGAGCACCAACAACCAGGCGATCTGGGCGCCGGTGATGGCCAGATCGTCGACGCGGACCACGCACGCCGCCAACTCCGCCGCATCGGAGACGCCGTTACCGTCGAAGTCCTCCGAACCGTCCGCGCAGGTGCGCGTCCCACAGATCACGAACTCGACCCAGTCGCCGATCCGGTCCCCGTCTGCGTCTTCCAACGAGTTCGAGCACGTGTCGGTATCGCACACGAGTCGCTCGGCGAAATCAGGGATCCCGTCCTTGTCACGGTCCGCTGTCACCTTCGCACAGGTGGTGGAATCACAGGACAGCACTTCCGTCCAATCGGGGATGCCGTCCGCGTCACGGTCCTCCGTCCCCACCGCGCACGTTGCCGACCCACACACTTCCCGCTCGACCACATCCGGGATGGTGTCGTCGTCGGAGTCCTTCACGTCAGCGGCGGCCGCCGCTGCTACAGGGATCGTCGCCGCGACTGGTGAGTCTGCGGCGGCGGGGGTTGCGGGGGCCAGGAGTGCGAGGGCGATGAGCACGGCCGTGGGCATCAGTCGACGAAAGCGAGAAGCGGTGCGCATCAGATGCTCCGGGTGGTGTCGGGGGTGGGCGAGTCGGTCAGGTCAGACAGGGAGAGCGACCGGGAAGCTCCAGGCGACGCGCGCACCATCAGGTCGAACGCGTCTCGCACCGAGTCGGGCGTCGTGGCGATCTCCTCGTAGTAGTGCGTGAACCCGCGAGCGTCCCGCACCACCATCGACACCCGGACCGTGTCCGGGAGGTCAGTAACGCCCTCACCGGTACGAAGTCCGGTCCGCATTGGTACGTCTTGAAGGCGGTCGACGGCACCACCGTCCGGTTCCAGGCGCGCACGGGACGACCCACCGGTTACACGTCGCACCCCACGGGGCGCCGTTCGCGATGTGCGGGCACGCAGAAATCCACCCACTCGCGCTCCTCCCTGCAAAGGTCCGGTCCTACCAGCAGGATGCTCCCGCGGCAGAGGAGACGTTAGTGACGCGCCCCCGTGATGACGGAGCCACTCCTCCAAGTGCAGTGCCGCCCCGACGCAATTAGGTACGGCCCGACCCCGAAACCCGTATCGGCGCGGAGCGTCCGTCGCCGCGCAGCGACGTCGCACTGCGACCCCATCGCCCGGGAGAAGCGCACGCACTCCAGTGGCACGTCGGAGTGCCTCTCGGCGCCGCAAACTCCGCCCTGCGGCGGCGGAGCGCCCGCACCGACGCGGGGTCAGCCCGACAACACCGGCGGTGGCCTGTCGGCGCTAGCCCACCACACACGCCGGGCGTTCTACACTGGCCCCATGGCTGAGCCGCAACGCACGCGTGACCGCGTCCTGAGGGTGCACCGGGCGCTGCGTCCCGGGTTCGGTACGGAGGCGGCAGTGTCCGGGACCATCATGGTCAGCGGACTCATCGCCGTGTCCGCCCCGAACGGAAAGCCGTCCGTCGCGGTGCTCGTCACCGTCGTCGTGACCGTGATCGTTTTTTGGGCGGCGCACCTGTACGCAGGAACCGTCGTGTTCATGGGCACCCATCGCACCATCGGGGTGCGCGGCGCGATCCGACGGGCACTGCCCTTGTCTTTCGGCGTGCTCGGATCGTCCGCGATCCCGACGCTGATCCTCCTCGCCGGAACAACCCGGCTGATCCCCGACGAGATCGCCAATGACGTCGCCCTGTGGTCGGGCACCATCGTCCTCGCGTTCCTCGGCTATGTCGCCTTCCTCCGCCGTGGAAGCACACGATTCGGGCGCTTAGCGGGGTCGTTGACGACGGCGTCATTCGGAATCGTCTTCGTCATCCTCAACGCCCTCTTGCATTGACCGACAACGCACGGATGGGGCCGCCGACCCCGCGTCGACGACCCCATCCGCAGCTTGTTCAGACGGTCGTGCTCTCCCCGCGCAGCGCCTGAGACTTCAGGACCGCGAACTCGTCCGCGGTAATCGTCCCGGCGTCCAGCAGACGCTGCGCCTTCACGATCTCATCCGCGGGACTGGATCCTGCGACGTCCCGGATGTACGCTTCCGTGGCCTCTCGGGCTTCCCGGGCACTGTCGTTGACGCGCTCCGACATCGTGCCCCCTCGAGCGATGAGGTAGATCAGGGAAGTCAGCAACGGGACGAAGACAAGGAAGACGATCCACGCCGCCTTCGCCCACCCATTGAGCTTCCGATCCCGGAACAGGTCCGTGAGCACCATCAGCGCGGCGAACAACGTCGAGATGAACACGAACGCCCAGAACAGCAGGACGAGAACGTCCCACACAGATTCCCACAAGCTCATTGTCGAGCCCCTTCCCATGTCAGTGACGGGTTTTCCCGTCCCCGTTGTCAGCGCCGGAGGTCCCGGGCGCTGGATGTGTGTCAGCTACTCGCAGGACAGGTCGGCCAGGGCGGCGGTACGCGCGTCCTGGAATGACTTCGCCTCTTCGACCAGGCCATCCCGGGCATCAGAAATCTCGGTCTCATCATCGACATCGCCAAGCGCCTCCGTGAACGCCTCTCCCGCTTCCTGGACCGCGTCTGCCCGATCCGATGCGACCTCATCCAGGGCGGCATTGGCTATGTCGTAAGCGGTGACGACACGGTCCCGAATATCCCGCACCTCGCCCACCGTGCTCGCCTGCTGCAGATCCGCGGACGCCTCGTCGATGGTCATCTCCAACGTCTGCAATGCGGCGCACGCGGCAGTGACGTTCTCTTCCTGCGACGGTGCTGCCGGCGCGCACCCCGTCATACCCACCGTGGTGAGCACACCGACAACGATGGCCGCCGTGAAGACACGTGTCCGGTTCATCAGATTCCTTCCTGCGCGGCCGCGATCTGGCGGCAGCGACTCGCTTGCCACCACCCTGCCCGGACGCGCCCGCGGGGTGCACCGATGCGCGCGAGAATCATCCGCGACGGACGAGGGTCACCCCTGACCCGCCCGCCAGCGGTCAACCGCCACTCTCGCTTCCGACAGGGCCGCACCCACCCGGTCCCGGGCCGCGAACACGTGCCCTTCCCCGATCCGGCTCAGCGCACCGGTGGTGCGCAACTGCGACAAGACGCTGTCGCTGACGCCGGAGATGTAGAGGGCGGCACCCGCGGCGCGCAATCGCGCCGCGTACCCCTCCAATACCCGCAGAAAAGTGCTGCCGATCTCCTCCGTGCCCCGTAACCGAAGGATCACCGCCGTCCCCACCGCGCCGGAGGGCACGGCCGGCAGTTGCGCCTCCAACACCGGCGCTGCGGCGAAGAACAGACTCCCATAGGGCATCAGGATCACCGTCTCCCCCGCGGGCAACACCTGCGGCGGGTCCACCTCTCGAGGCAGCACCGAGGAATCGTCAAACACCCACCGGCGCACCACCACCCGGTTCGACTGCCGGATCACGTGCAACAACACCGCCACCCCCACCCCGGAGAGCGCCGCGTACTGCAACGGGATGAGCAGGGTGAGCACGAACGTGACCGCCAACACCGTCGCCTGTACCGGGCCGGTCCGCCATACCAGCAGCACGTCCTGGAGTTTGAAGGTCCTCACACCGATCAGGATCAGCAGGCCCGCCAGCGCGGGCATCGCCACGAAACCGATCACGGGTCCCAGCACCAGGATCGTCGCCGCCATCACCGCGGCGGCGACGAGGTTCGCGAGCGCTGAGGTGGCGCCGGCCGCGCGCACCAGCGCGGTGGCGGACATCGACCCGCCCACCGGCATCCCTTGGAACAGCCCGCTGGCGAGGTTCGCGACACCTTGGCCCCGGAAATCCGCGGACGCGTCCGCGTACTTCCCGTCCGGGTTCGGGATGGACCCGCTGATCGCCGCCCCCTGGACGAGCCCGACGAGAGTCAGTGAGCATGCCGGTACGATCAGCTCGAGGACCAGCGACAGGTCTGGGAGACTGACCCCCGGCAAGGCCCGCGGCACCTCCACCAGGTCGCCGATGAGGGCGACGGGGTGCACCCCGGGCACAAGAGCGAGAAGAGCAGCGAACCCGGACCCCAGGACGACGGCGGCGACCATCGCCAACGGCCCCAGGCGCGTCCGCTCCAACACGAGGACCAGAACGAGGGTGGCACCAGCCACCGCGACCGCCGGGATGTTCCATGACAGGATGTGCACGACCGCGTCCACCGCCCGGAGGACCCGGTTCTCACCCTCCGCTTCGCGGCCCGTGGCGTTGTCGATCTGCCCGAGGACGATGTTCACCGCCACCGCATTGACGAACCCCACCAGCACCGCGGTCGGAATGAAGCGCACCAGGGACCCGAACCTCAAGATCCCCAACACCAGCATCGCCACCCCGGTCAGGATCCCCAGGGTCGCAAGACCGGAGTCGGTGAGACCCCCGGGGAGCGACTGGTTCACATCCGCCACAACGACCGCCATCGCGCCCGTCGCTTGCACCGTCATGAACACCGACCCCGTCGCCAACGCCCCGCCGAGCGTGCCCAACAGGTAGGCGTGCACTCCGTGCAAGGGGTTCAATCCCGCGAGCAGCCCCGCGGCCAGTCCGTCCGGGACGCTCTCCACCCCGAGGACGACCCCCGCACGGACATCGCGTGCGACCGTTCTCCGGGTCCCGAATCGCGTGAGATACCGTGCGGTGCTTCGACGCACGGACGGCACGAATCGTTTCACCGGCCCACCCCTTCCCTAATTTCCGCCTCCAGCGTCGCCCGCGCCTCCCGGACACTGGGAAACGTGCGGGTCCCGTCCCCCAGCGAGAGCTGTGTGAACCGTGCGGCCAGATCGGGGGTGATGCCCGCCACGGCCACGCTCACCCGTGACCCAGCGAGGTCTTCGAACGTTCGAGACAACGCCCGCGCACCGGTCACGTCGACATCCGAGACGCTCTCCACGTCCCACACCACCGCGGACACCCCCACCGCCCGGCCGGCCGCGCGGATACGGTCCGCGACCGTCGCGGCATTGGCGAAAAACACCGGCCCCACGCTCCTGACCACCACGACCGGAACGGAAGCAGACACCTCGATGCGGGGCGCCGCCGCACGCCGCGCAAGGTTCACCAACGACAACACGAACGCGATGATCAGCCCGTGCAGCGGCCCACACACCAACACACTCACCAGGCACACCACGCTGATCCCGAACTCGTACCGGGAGATCCCGGCCAGCTCCCTCAATTCGCGGACCCCCACGAGTTTCCACACGGCCACGGCCACCACCGCACCGATCACCGGAGACGGCATCTGGGCAAGCACGTCCGTGCCCACCAGGAGCAGCAGGGTCGCGCCGACGGCAAGGACCACACTGGGCAGCTGCGTGCGCGATCCCGCCTCGTCCATCGCCGCAGTCCGCGACGTCGACGACCCCACCGCGAACGACATCGACACCCCTGCCGCCATGTTCGCAGCCCCGAACCCCAACACATCCCGGTTCGCATCAGTGCGATACCCGTGCGCGTCGCCGTACGAACGCGACAGGAGCACCCCTTCCGCCATCGTGATCAACGCCAACGCACACGCCGATGGCAGCAGCGACACCCACTGCCCGATCGACAGATCCGGAAATGCGAACGCCGGAGGGCCGGCCAGCACGTCACCGAGCACCGCCACACCCTGCTGATCCCACCCGAACCCGGCCGTGACCGCGGTGCCTGCGATCAGCACGACCAGCGCCGTCGGAACGCGCGGGAAAAACCGTCGACCCACCACCAACACCAGCAACGCCGCACCGCTGAGCAGGAGGGACAACACCGACGCTGTCCGCACGTTCACGACCGTGTCCACCAAGTCCACGAAGAACCCGTGGCCGTCTCCACGCGGCAACCCCAACATCTTCCGCACTTGGCTGAGGAGAACCTCCAGCGCCAGCCCGCCCACAAAACCGACCAGGATCGGATGCGACAAGAACGATGCCAGAAAACCCCACCTCAGCACGGACGCGACCACCAGCAGCGCCCCGCACACCAGCGCCTGCCCCGCCGCCATCGACCCGACGTCATCTCCGCCGACACCCAACCCGGCCAGTGATGAAAACACCAGGGCGGCAGCGGCTGCATCGGGCGATACCACCACCTGACGCGACGACACCAACAGAACGTAGACGAGAGTGGGAACCACCAGCGCGTACAACCCGGCAGTCGCCGGCAACCCCGCGATCTGGGCGTACCCGATGTTCAGCGGCACCGAGATCGCCAGGAGCGTCACCCCCGCCAGCACCTCCCGCCCTATGGTGCGGAGCCTCACACCCCGCAGTGGACGCAACGCATCTCGCATCCGCACCTCGTTCAATCAACCAGTAGCACCCTGTGATCTCACTGTGCGCCCTCAACGGTGCGGCACGGAAGGAGCGCGAAACGAGATCATTGACACCTGATGACCGCACGCGAAGTGGTTATGATCATCACATGGATCTGATGCCGGGAGCATCGTGGGTGAGGTCACCCTGGTTCCTGACCTCCGCCCCCGAGGTGACATCGCACACCGTGGAACGCCCGCGGCTCTTGGACCGTTTGGAACGTGTCCTCGCTGACACCGGCGTGGCGATCCTTGCCGCACCGTCCGGGTATGGAAAGACCGTCCTCTTGACGTCGTACACCCACCTTCACCCGACCACCACAGCCTGGTTGACGGTGACCGCTCACGACCGCGACAACGAAGAGCTCCTACTGATGGGGGTTGTCTCCGCGCTCGACGCTCTCGCCGAGGACCCAGACCCCCACCCCCCAGTGCGGGCACTGCGCGTGACCGCTCCCCCCATGACAGCCCGGGACCTCATCGGCCGCATCGCCGCCATGGTCGCCGGCGCCCCCTCCCCGCTCACACTGATCATTGACGACGCCCACCTCGCCGGAGCGATCCTGGAAAGCGGCGTTGTGACCGTATTGCGACGTCTCACACAGGGACGGTTGATGTTTGCCGTCGCAGGATCCCCGGAAATCCTGCCCTGGTTCGCCCCCCGCCTCCCCACCCCGGACTCCGTGTTCACCGCCAACGACCTGGCAATGACGTCCGACGAGATCGTCGCGGACGCCGACCAGCGCGGCGAGCCCCTCACCGCCACCGAAGCCGACTCCCGTCACCACCTCACCCAAGGGTGGCCGATCGCGTTGCACCTGCAACAGTTCGACGGCCGGGGAGGGCAAGGTCCCACCGACTTCGGAAGGGAAGGGGTCCTGGTCACCTACATCGAGTCCACCGTCCTCGCCTCCCTCCCGCCCCGCATGCGCGAATTCATCCTCACCACGACCACCTGCACGCGGTTGACCAGCGCCCTCGCCCGCACCCTCTCCGGCGACGCAGACAGCGCGTCACTCCTGGAACAATGCGTCGCCTCAGGCCTGTTCCTCGAGCGGTTCCACGACGGGGACGGAACGGTCGTGTACCGCTGGCATGACGCGTTCGCGGACGCCTGCCGACGGATCGTGCTGCGCACGGACAGCGAACGCAGCCGCGCCCTGGAAGCGATCGCCGCCGACACTCTCGCCCACCGGTACCCCGTGGAAGCTCTTCGCCACTCCCTCCGCGCCGACGATCCGCAACGCACCCTCGCGCTGATCCGCTCCTCCTGGCTGCGTATCATCGTCGACCACGGCGCCCGCCCCCTGCACACCAGCTGCCTGGCACTACCGAAACCACTCGCCGAAGACGCAGAGATCCTGATGATTCGGGCATCGTGCGCGAACCTGCTCGGTGACCGGGATGCGGCGCGTGCACTCGCAGCCGCCGCACATGCCCACCCGCACGCCACCGGAGACACGTTCACAGACACCGACGCGTTTGCGCAGCTGTTCCTCACCGACGTCCAAGACGACCTGCAAGCCGCCGTCGACCGGGCCCAGAAGCTGGTCGAAGCCGCCACACCCGACCCTGACGTGCATGCCTACCGGCTGTTCCTTCTCGGATGGACACGACTACGGTTGCGCCGTCAACCCCTCGAAGCGATCCGGTTGCTACGCGCATCCTCCGAGGAAGCACGCCTCACCGACCGAACCATCCTCGCCCACCGCGCAGACCTGAATCTGCAATTCGCGCTCACCTTCAGCGGACAATTCACCGCAGCCGAACGCTCCGCGACCGCCTCCGCCGTCGCCGCCACGGACGCCGACGACTGGGATCACTACGACGGCGGCATCGGAATATTCACCCTCGGGTTCCGCGCCTACTGGCAAGGGAACCTCGCTGACGCCGAGAACCGGTTCCGGATCCTCGTCGACCTCGACGGCCACGAAGAGTCCTACACCGCCCTCGCACGGGTGTATCTCGCTTTCCTCGCAGCGCTGTCCGCGGATCAGCACCGCATGCGGGAAGCGAAAAACCTGCTCACTCGGATCGGACGCACCGAAATGCACGGCGTGCCCTGGCCGGTATATCGCGCCATCGCGCACGCGGAGCTATCCGCGGCAGCCGGCGACATGGAACGGGCGATGCATCTCGTCGACACCCTCAGCACGCAACACAACGTGCCCATCGTGCGCGCGTCGTGCGCGGACCTCGCCCGCCGAGCCGGCCAACTGGGGCTCGCCATGGAACTTCTCGCAGGCCTCACCGAACCCGAACGACGCGTCTCCTACGTGGCCGTGTCCGCGGAAACGACCGCAGCCCTAGTCGCGCACGAACGCGGGGACACCGCCCGCGCCCACGCCCGTCTCGAGCGGGCCCTCACTGCCGCCACCCACGAGAACATCGTCCGCCCGTTCCTCACGAAAGACCCTCGTATCCGGGAAATCCTCGCCGACCACGCCCGAGGAGGAACCGGACATCCGGAGTTCGTCGCCGCGCGCCTCGCCGAGTTGGAGCGGACACCCGCTGACGACCGTCGCGGCAACGTCCTCTCCGCGCGAGAACTACAAATCCTCGGATACCTGCGCAGTTCGATGACCGCCAGCGAAGTCGCCGCCGCCCTCTTCGTATCGGTGAACACCGTCCGCACCCACCAGCGGGCAATCTACCGAAAGCTCGGTGTCACGAACCGCCGCGACGCACTGCGCGTGACCCTGTAGCCCTCACAGTCCATCCGCGGGCACAGGCACGGCGACGTCACCGCCCGCCTCATGAGTGAGCCGGTCGCCCATCTGCACCACGGTCGGCTGGGTGATGAATCCCCCGGCGAACACCGCCTGCCCCTGTCGGAAGGATTGCGACGACCGGATCTGGTCCTCGGGCACGAAACCGAACACATCCGCGAGCTCGGCAAGGTCGCGCGGAGAGTTCATCCTCATCACACCCAAGTTGTCACACTGGGAGAGCACATTCGGGTGAATCTTCGTGGGGCGTTGCGTGGACAGGAAAAGCCACAACCCGAACTTCCGCCCCTCCGCGGCGATCTGGATGACCCGCTCCGTCAACGCCCGCTCGACCGCGGTGACCGGGGCAGGAGGACAGATGTTGTGCGCCTCGTCGATGACGATCAGTACGGGCTTGCGGGACTCCCGCTGCGCCCACAGGTGCTCCAGCACGGCCAACGCGGCGACTTTCGGTTCCGCGGGATGTTCGAACCCTCCCAGATCCAGCACGGTCGCCCGCGGCCGCGCCTCCACCGTGTCGGTGACCGCCGCCTGGCCTCGTGCCCACAGCTCCCATTCCAAGACCTGCAGGTTCTCCATCCGGTTTGCCAATCGCGCCTGCGCCGGGTCCCCGCTGCCTCGCAACGCCCGCACCATCGCACCGGCATCGAACGTCGCCGCGTCCGCACCCGCGTCTACGTGCAGAAGCACGTTGAACTCCTCCGCGTCCGCTATCGGATCCATCTGCAGCACGGCGGCTTTCGCGGCCGTCGACAAGTTCACCCATCGCGCATGCAGACGGTCGTCGGCGCTCGCGCCGGCACCCGAGCGGAACACCCGCACCTCCAGGTTGCGCAACCGTTCACGGACGTCCGGCCCGACAGAGTCCCGCACCGTGTGCATCCGCACAAAATCCGCATTCGGGTCGAGGATCAGCAACGGCAACTCGGTACGCAACAGCAGCTGCTCCAGCACCACCCCCAACGCGTAGGTCTTGCCACTGCCGCTCTGCCCGCACCAGAACGTGTGCCGGTTGAAGCGCTCCGCGTCCAGACTGACCGGAATAGTCGGGTTGTGAACGTCAGAACCGATGGTCAATGCGCGCATGCTGCCTCCACGGGACAAAAGGACGGGCCTGTGCCATTGGATCGCGCCGCACCCTCATCGGCGCACATCCGACGGGCCTGTCCATCGGAAATCATCACCGACGGATGATGCACGTCATCCCGCCACGCCGGACAATCAACCCACGATCCACAGAAAGGGTCACACGATGCCCACCCTCGAACGCCTCCGCGCCGTCCGCGCCCCCGTTGTGGGGATTGTTCTGTGCCGCACGGGCGGCTGCGCTGCCGGCGCGACCGGCACGCTCCTCGTCGCGGTGAGCGTCCACCGGTCTCGATTGTTCCCTCAGGTCGAGGCACTCGCATGAGCATCGCCCGCACACACCACCTGAGCGATATCGGCCCCCTCGAACTGTTCATCGTCCGGTTCGAAGGCACCGCACCCGACCCGGACGTCATCGGCGCGCTCCACGACCTCGCCGATTACGGCACGGTGAGGCTCGTCGACCTGCTCATCGCCGTCCGTGACAGCAGCGGCCACGTCCATGTCAGCGAACTCGCGGACATCGACCCGAGACTTGCCGCCCGCACTCCCCTCATCGCCGACGGACTCATCGGCGACGACGACGCCCGCACCGCCGCGGCGGACATCCCTCCGGGAAGCGGTGTGGCGTTGGCGGCTTTGGAGATGCGGTGGGCAAGCGCGCTGTCGTCCGCGGTCGCCGCCGCGGGCGGCCGTGTGGTGCACGTCGCCCTCATCCCCGCGCCCACCGTTCACGAGCTCATCCAGGCCGGTCTCGCCACGACGACCACCCCCGAGGAGAACTGATATGCCCTTCCTCAGACGCGTAGGACGCCCCGGGTTGCTCGCCGCGGCGGCTCGCACCGCCATTGTCGCCGGGACCGCGACCGCCGTCAGCGGCGCCGTCGCCCACCGCCAGCAGCAGCGCCTGCATCCGCCCGCCGAGCCGGACCCCCAGCCTCCTGCGCCGCCGGTTTCGGTATCCCCCGCGCCGGGAACCGGCTCTGACCTCACCTCCCGGCTTCAGCAGCTCGGCACAATGCACCAACAGGGACTGCTCACTGCGGACGAGTTCGCACTCGCGAAGAATCAGCTGCTCCATGAGTGACTACGCCGACACTCTCACCGACGAATCCATCGGCGTCCTCCGCGCCCGCGTCTCCATGTTGGAGACCGAGAACGAACGACTGCGGACCGCGTTGACCCCGCCGGTCAGCCCGGCCCGACGCGGTGCCGGCTGGAGGGTCGCCTCCGCTGTCCTCGTGATCATCGGCCTGCTCGCCGGCCTCGCAGGTCTCGTCACCGCCTACGCGAGAACGCAACTCCTCACCACCGAGCAGTTCGTGGGGACCTTCGCTCCCCTCGCCGACGACCCCGCCATCCAGGACGTGCTCGTCGAGGCGTCGTTGACGGCCATCAATGACGCCGTCGACGTGCCCGGACTCACGACCGAACTCATCGACGGGATCCGCACCCTGGACCTGCCGCCACGCGCGGACTCCGCGCTGAACCTCTTGAAAGGACCCGCCGCACAAGGCGCCCAGTCCCTCATCGACTCCAGCGTGAACACCATCGTCCGCTCCGACGCTTTCGCCTCCACCTGGGAGAACGCACTGCAGGTCACACATACGCAACTGCTCGCCACCATGCGCGGTGAGGAGGACGCGGCACTCAGCATCACCGATGGCACACTCAGTGTGCAACTGGGCCCGGTGGTCGAGCAGGTCCGCACACGACTGCTGGACGCGGGTATCGGGCTCGCCGATGCCATCCCCACCATCGACCGGTCCATCCCCCTGCTTGAGAACACATCTCTCGATCAGATCCGCGGCGCGTACTATCTCATCGACATCGCCGGCGCATGGTTGCCGTGGGTGTCGTTGGTTCTGCTCACCGCAGGCGTCATGTGTGCCAGGCGCCGACGACGGGCTGTGGCCGTCACCGCGGCGATGACCGCCGTGACCATGCTGATTCTCACCGTAGGACTCGCCCTCGCGCGCACCATCGTCACTGTCTCCGTGTCCGGCGCGAAGACAGCCATGACGCCTGACGCGGCGCAGAGTCTGTTCGACGCGGCCACCGAGAACCTGTCCTCGATGATCGTCGCGCTCACCACTCTCGCCATCACCGTGTTCCTCGTCGCGTGGCTCAGCGGGCCGGCGTCCCTGCCCACGAAGCTGCGGGCTACGGTCACCGCCGCAGGGGTTCAGACGCGCGAACGACTGGAGGCCCGCGGCCTACACGCAGGCCGGGTCGGAGCGTGGGTGAGCGCACACACGACCGTCATTGTCGCCCTTATCGCCGTCGCCGGAGCGGCGGTCATACTCCTCACCAGGCCGTTGTCCCCGGCCGTGATCATCTGGACTGTGGTCGGGGCGGCAGTCATCGCTGTCAGCATCACGTTCGTGCCCCGCCCACCTGTGGCGGTTCCCTCGGACGTGTTCGGGACGGAGGACGCCGCTGAATGACGTGTTGGGGACTGTGCTCCCCCACGCAGCCGCCATCGCCGCAAGCCCCCTGCCGGTAGTCGCCGTGATCCTCATCCTGATGTCTCCTCGTGCCCGGACGCGAGGACTGGTGTTCCTCGCGGGGTGGTTTCTCGGGGTTGTCGTGGCGACCGGATTCTTTGCGTGGCTCCGCGAGGTGCTGCCGTCCACGGACTCCACCCCAGCCGGCACCATCATCCGTGTCATGCAGATCCTTGTCGGGGTGGGGCTCCTGTGGCTCGGGTGGCGTCAATGGCGCACCCGCCCCGCCCCCGGGGCCACACCGACAACGCCCCCATGGATGAATAGGGTGGACACCCTCCCCGCGGTGACGACGGGAGCGCTCGCGTTCGCGCTGTCCGCCGTGACTCCGAAGAACCTGCTCGTCGCCGCATCAGCGGGCACGGAACTCGGCACCCTCGACGCAGCCTCCCCCGAGTTGTGGGTGGCCGTAGCTCTGTTCGCGATGCTCGCCTCTGTCACCGTCCTTATTCCCGTCCTGCTCGTCATCGTGGCCCCCTCTCCCTCCCGGCGTGCACTCACGCGCATCCGAGACTGGTTGACGGCCAACAGTGCCGTGATCATGACCGCCCTGTTTTTGCTTGTCGGAGCCCACATCATCATCACGGGGATCTCGGCGCTCTGACAGCAGGCACACTGGACGACCAAGCCCCGGGGGATGTCGATTCGACTCGTGGCACCGTGTCCCCTGGTCCCGGCGGGCACGCGGGGAGGGCAACCTCCGCAGGGAACTCACCGCTCCGCGCCTCGCATTCCTCGGCGGGTGACGAGGGGCACAAGGTTCCTGTTATGAGTCGCGTGTGTGAGACGCCGCGGACATCGGATCAGCCCGGGCCGCCGCTCGCGCATACTCCCGGCGATGCCGGCGGCTTTGTGGGCTCCTACGGCGAAGCGGGGACGTCTCTCGCCCTGATTCCCCCGAGTGCGATCCCGACCGACTTCACCGCACGACGTGAGCGGCGCATCCCCGGAGAGCGCGACTGTGTTGATCATTCCTGGATGACTTTCTGGGCCCCCTCAAGCTGTTCTCGCCTGCCCGCACCGTGCCCGGGTGCGGGACATGCGACGATAACGAGAAGTGTCAAAGGGCGAAATGGGGAACCGATGACAACACTCAGCGACGAGAGCCAGAACACCGGGGCCATCGGTGACCTCCAGGCTGGTATCGCGGACGCGTTGGGTCCGAGTACAGCGAGGGGCTGGGTCCCCACACCGTGGTACTTGACCTCTGCGTCTGATCTTCCCAGCAATGTCATCGACCGCCCTCACCTGCGCGCTCGGGTCGACGAGTCCTTGGATATCGCGAACGTGATTCTCATCGTCGCGCCACCCGGGTTCGGCAAGTCGGTACTCCTCACCTCCTGGGCTGCGCGCGCGACGTCCACCGTCGCTTGGTTGACCCTGGAGCCCACCCCGCACGATGATCCGGTCGCCGTGCTGATGGGGATTGTCGCCGCGCTGGAGCGCGCCCTGCACCCGGGCCGAGCCAGCATCCTCACAACACGACGGACAACGTCCCCTCACACGACCGACATCACAGGATTGATGACCACAGTCGCCGAACTGCTGACATCCGCACCGTCGCCCGTCACGATGGTCATTGACGATGCCCAGCATGCGCCCTCCGCGGTCGGGAGCGTTATCAGCGCGCTCACTCGTGTCAGCGCCTCACGCCTTCGCGTGATCTGCGCGGGCACAGCAGGGTTCGAAACCGGATTCTCACGACTGATGATGGCGCACCCCGGCATCCTCATGGATGCGCGGGAGCTGGCCATGACGGTTCCGGAGATCATCGCGACAGCTCACCTACGCAACCCCGATCACACTATCGACGCAGATGCGGCAACGGCGGTGGTGAGGGAGACGGGCGGGTGGCCGGCCGCCGTCGCCCTTCGACTCCTTCCAGGGGACACACCATCTGCCCGCATCCACCCCCCAGAACGACTCCCCGACTATATCCGCGAGGTGGTTCTCCCCAGCTTGCGGCCGCCCCTGCGCCAATTCGTGCTGGACGCGACGACCAGCCTCACGCTCGGACCGGGCCTGGCGGCCGCGCTCACCGACGATCCCTCGTCCTCGCGTCTGCTCGACGAATGTGCAGCCAACGGCATCTTCCTCGACCGTTTCGTCGACGACTCCGGCGCCATCATGTACCGCTGGCACGACTTGTTCGCTCGTGCGTGCCGCACTCTCGTTCGCCGCACAGACCCCGCTCACGCTCAAAGGCTGCACGCCCGAGCCGCCCGCTATCTTCTGCACCGACACGCTGCCGAGGCGCTCACGCACGCCTCCTTCACCGAGGATGCGACACTCATCCGCGAGATGATCTGCGCGAGCTGGCTGCAGCTCCTCGTCGAGCAAGATGCCCGGACGCTGCACGAGGTCTGCGTCTCCGCCCCCGATACGCTGCAGGAGGACCCCACCATCACCCTCATCCGCGCGACCTGCATCCGCCTTCTCGGAGACGGCGACAACGCCAGGCTGGTCGCCGCGCGGGCGTTCGCGCATCAGGATGAGTCCGCACAGTGGAGCCGTACGCAGCCGTTCGCTCAGATCCTCCTCGCCGACGGGGAAGACTCCCTCCTCGCCGCGGTGACTGCCGCCCTGCACGCCCTCACCGTCGGCGACAGCACCAGCACGCTGCACCCCTACCAGGTGTTCATCGCCGGGTGGGGCATGATGCGCACGCGCCAACGGCCCCAGGAGGCGATCCGGTTGCTGCGTGCCGCTGTGGACGAGGCGACCCGGACTCGCCGCACCGTCCTTGCCAACCGGGCCCAGTCGAACCTGTTGTTCGCGTTGGTGTACGGCGGGCATCTCACGGCCGGGCACGCCCTGATCACCGGCACCCCGTTGAGTCAGGAGACGGTTGACGACTGGTATCGATACGACGGGGGCATCGGGATGTTCGCGCACGCGTTCCTCGCGTACTGGCGCGCAGACCGTCCACTTGCCGACCGGCTCCTCACCGAGCTCTCCGCAGGCACGTCCGGGGAACAGTCCTATCCAGCACTGGCACGCCTGTATCTCGTACTGATCATCAGCGCCGGTCACCACCCGGCAGCGATCCGGACGGCGAATGCTCTTCTGACAGGAATATCCTCGGAGAACCGTCACGGCGTGCCCTGGGCGACGTATCGGGCGCTCGCACAGGCGGCGCTGCACGCGGGACTGCACGCGCATGCGGACGCGGTCGCCATCGTCCAGCAGTTCCGGGAACAACGCAACGTTCCCCTGGTACGGGCGTTCGGAGCGGACATCGCCCGCCAGGCGGGACGGGGCGACCTCGCCATGGAGCTGCTCAGCGGCCTCACCGCCACCGAACGCCGAGTCAGTTACGTCGCCGCATCGGCCGAAACCACCGCAGCACTCGTCGCCTGGGCCGACGGCGATGCCGCTCGCGCTCGCCTCCGCCTGCGCCGGGCTATCGCCGCCGCAGCCCCGGAAGGCATCCTCTGGCCGTTCCTGTCCGCGGGCGAGGAGATCCGTCCGCTCCTTGACGATGCAGCCAGCTCTTCCACCCCGCACACCGACTTCATCGCTCACCTCCTTACCCGACTGCTGAACACCTCGAGCCGAATCGTCGGCGAGCCGCTGTCCCCCCGGGAACAAGAGGTCTACGGGTACCTGGGGACGACGATGACAGCCGAGGAGATCGCGGCCGCGCTGTTCGTCTCCACCAACACCGTGCGCTCCCACCAGCGGTCCATCTACCGCAAACTCGGAGTGACTAGTCGCCGAGATGCCGTACGTTTGCGGCTCTGAACCACCACACGCACGGGGTCTGCGCCGCCAGCGTGCGGAGCCCGGGGACGCCACCAACGACACAGGCGCACGACGCCCTTGACCGCCCCGTCAGGCAGCATTCTCGTCATCCCTTGTCGCACGCCGGGACGACGTGGGCAGGATACGCCCGCCCGTCGTCGCGGTGACAGCGTGCAGCGTTCGCGGACGAGCGCGGCGGTCACATTCCGTGGTGGCTGAGAATGTAGTCGCCGACGGACTGTCGATTAGGAAGATCGAGCTTGCGCATGATGCGGTGCATGTGGCTCTCCACCGTGCGCACACTCAGCACCAGCTGAGAGGCGATGGCGGGGTTCGACATCCCCTCGGCAACCAGGCGGGCGATCTCGACCTCACGATCCGTGAGTTTCACCGTTGTCGCCGCGAACCGGTCTGCATCGACGCTGCGCAGCGGCAGCGACTCCAGGTACTCGCTGGCGCGAGCGTCGGCGTCCCGGGCACGAGAGTCATCTCCCGCCGCCCGGTACACGTGCGCCGCTCGACGTAGCGCGGCCAACGCCATCCCCATCCGTCCTGTCGCCACCAGCCCGGGTACGGCAGCTTCCAGCGCCGGACCGTCCTGTGCCGCGGCGGCCACCACAAGGGAGTAGTGGGCGGAGAGCAGAGGACTATCCATGTCGGTCATCCGGGCGCGCAACGCATCCAACCAGTCCTCCTGTGGCGCCACTTCACACGCGTTCAACATGCTCAGGATTCCGGACATGCGCCCACCCCGAGCCCACAGGCGCTCCCCCGTTTCCCAGAGGACGGCGGCAGCGTTGAGTGCGTCCCCGTCAGATGCGAGAAGCTGCGCGTGTGACCACGATTCGGACTGGCCCGGCAGAAGACCGTTTTCTCCAGGCAGGGACGTCAGCTCAGTGCGGTAGCGTTCACCCAAAGCGACGTTGCCGCGCCGGATAGCCACGACCGCGGCCATCGTCAGCAGCATGCGGTGATACCCCGCCGAGACGCGCGGGAACGGCCCCGCCGCGACGAGGGTCGCCACGAGATCCTCGACGGCTGCGTTGTCCCCTGACATGATCATGCATACCGCGCCGACTGCGCCGTGTGCGCGCGCAGTGTCCACATCCAACAGCCCGAACGATTCGTCCACGCCCCGCATCGACCACGTCAATGCGTCCCCGAGACGCCCCACCCCCAGCAACGCCAGCCCATTCAGTGCCCGTGTGCTGCCAGGCATGTAGACGGCCGCACGCTCGTCGGCCTCGTACTGCGCGAACACGCGGGACGCATCCACGAAGCGACCGAGGGTGGTGAGAACGAGGATCTGCGCGTCCCACAACGCGGCCCGCACCGGTTCCGAGGTGAGGTCATCCACCTCCAGTCGTGTGGCGAAATCCTCGGGCACGCTTCGGTGCTCGCATTCGATGGTCACCGCCGCCGCAGCAAACATCCCCGCAAGAGCGTCCCCTGCCGCGCGAGCATCGTCCAAATCGCGCAAGGCACTGTCCACGTCCCCGACGCTGGCGGTCCACCGGGCTCGAAGTATCGCAAGGCGCGCCTGGCCGAGCGGGTCCCCTGCAGGTTCTCCGGGCCGGTTCAAGACCGCGGTGATCATCGAATCCGGAGCTCCCGCGTTCATCAGCGCCGTCACGTACTCGTAGGCCGTGTGCGGTTCTGGACGCGCTTCCCATTCCGCGCGCGTCACCACCTGTCGGGTGCGGGTGCGTTCATGGACGAGTCGCACCAGCGCAGCATCTTTGTCGGGGGCGAACGCACCGGAGCTGACCCCGGGCACTGGCGTACGCTCACCGTCCATACCCAATCGTTCACCGATCAGTGCTTGCAATCGCATCCGGCGCGCAGCGAGTGGTTCGTTGCGGAAGAACTCCACCAGCAAGGGCGGCACCACTGTGACGAGGTGCCGGTTCCCGGACGTGACCACTTGGATCATCGCCCGCTGTTCCAGAAGCTCCAACGTCGGCCATGCGACGAGCTTGCGAACGGTGTCAATGTCGGCGTCGCCCACCAGGGCGATCACCTCCAGAGCGTCCAAAGCATCATCATCCAGGTTCTCGATGTGCGCTTCAACCACCCCTCGGAGCCCCGCACTCCACAGGTCCCGCGTCGCCGTCCACGCCCCGTCAGACTTGCGAATACGTCCGTCACGGATCGCGGCAGCGACCACGCTGGTCGCAAGCCCCACGATCCCTCCTGACTTTGCATAGATCCGCCGCATGGTACTGATCTCCACCGGTGCCTCGAACACTGTCTCCACTGCGGATTCGAGCTCATCGAAACGCAACGGGGTGATGTCGATGACGAAAGCAGGCTCCAGTGTCGACGCGTCAAGACCGGAGGGTGTGTGGCGGGCGTGCCTCCCCTGCAGTCGGGAGATGATCACCGGGACGCCTAGAGACCGCCGGGTTCCCTCAACAATCCCCCACGACGCTTCATCGAGGTCGTCCCAGTCGTCTATGACGATCACGGCGCGTTTGTCGCGTACGAGCGTTTCCAGCGCTTCGGCGGTGCTCTGAATCGTCAACGGGCGTGAGTCGTTCGCCCGCACCACGCCCGCCAGTTGCATCGCGGCGAGGGGATGCTGCCGCAACGAAGCCACCCCCCGTAGCCGCACAATCACCCAGCCGGCGTTCTGCAGTCGTAGACAGACCGCTTCCAGAAACGTGGTGCGTCCGCTGCCGCGGCTGCCGACGACATCCAAACTGCCCCCGTCCTGGATGACATTCATCGCGATGGCAAGGTCGCGTTCTCTGCCCACCACCATGGTCGACCTCTTCCGCACAGGGATCCTTTCCGGAACGGTACCGCTGATCTGCGCGCGCGACTAGAAGCAACGCACCGCGATCGCACGAACTCTCAGCGTGGCCACTCCGAAGTCTGAGCCAAGAACGAAAGCAGGTTTGTGCGTAGGAATGCGAACAGGTGCAGTGGAGAAGGCAGACTTCTTGCGTGTCCATGATCGTGCCGCAGCGAATGAGGCGGCCGCTGAGCGCGGATGCATCGACAACAAATCCGGCACACTGAACAGCATCCTGTCTCGCTCGCAAGAGCGAGGCAATAACCCTTCACCTCGGCGTTCGGTTACCTAGACCACGCGCATGACCCGCGTAAATCACCGTCTTCGGCCTCCCGACAGCGACCGTCCCCAGCACAGTGGTATCGGACGCCGACCCCCATCTGGCGTCTCCCCCGGTGAGTCGACATTCTTGTCGGCATTCACTGGAAGCGGTGGAATCCCCATGTCCACCGCTTCCCAGGCGCTGCCTCGGCTCCCCCCGCGGCAGCGCCTTCTCCGTACATCGACGCTGCCCCCGTCAGATTGGACGCTGTATGACTCCCCTCACCCCTTATTCCGACGTTCGCACACTACCCACCGACCTCACCCTGACGGCGACCGTCCCCCAGGTCGTGTGCCCGCGTTGCTTCCTCCTCGTCCGCAACAACGGCACCTGCGGGACCATCGGCTGCGAATGAGCCACACCAGAGCATTCACCCTCGCTCGAACCGCCATCCGTTTGGACGAAACAGAGCGTGCGAACTTCCACGCGGTCTTTCCCGATGAGTGTGGTCCGCTGCAGTGGGCGGCTCTTCACCGCGAACCCTGGCGGTGCGGGGACTGCCGAGCAACGCAACAGGACACGACTCTGGCGTGGGCTGCGGTGCTGCCCCGCCCCCTCCAGACCGTCTCCGTCCGCGTCGCCGCCCTCGAGTGGTGCCACACCCTCCCCCGCAGAAACCGAGGAGAAGCACTCGACCTCGTCACCCTCACGCTTACCGGCGTTCTTGTCGCCAACGGAGGGGCGGTGCGGTGGAACACGCAGACACACCAACTGGAGCACGCTCGCGGGCACGTCCGCGCACTCCCGCCCACCTACACACCCGTGCTGCGGGCGATGCTGCCTCACTGAACGACGGGACGGTGACGGCGCAGCACCACCGCGAGATCACCTCACGAAGGCGTCGGATGACCGCTCAGCGATGTGGCCAGACGGGGCGAGCGAGAACCGCCTCCATGCGCGCGATCAGCTGCACACTCGGCCAGGTACGCCCCGCAAGGACACCGAGCAGCGTCGAGTGATTGAGGTCCACCTGATCGGCGAACGCTCGCAGCCCATGGCTGTCGATGGCAGACCGCAGCTCAAGGGCAACACGGCGCGCGACCTCGCCCGCGGGATCGTCCGTCGCCACGTCCGGCCATCCCGAGACAAGCTCTGCAGGGCTCAGACGCGGGACACCGACCATGCCGCCCATGCTACGTCGGAAGCCTCTGGTTATGTTCTTCGCTGCCGCCGCGCCCCGGTCACATGGGGCTACCTCACGGGGACGCCCGACGGTTCGTCCGAATGACCGCCGCGGAGGACACCGAAGACGCGGGCCTGGCGCGCCCTGGACATGTGACGCGCGCATCGGGGATCATCTGGACATGACACGTCAGACATGGCGAATCCTGGGGTGGGTATCTGCAGCCCTTGCCACCACCGGCGGAGCACTGTTCCTCTTCGGCGCATACCGGCAGACCGCGCTCACCTCGGTGGGATTCCTGCTCGTTCTCATTGGTGTCACGGGCATGCTGAGCCTGCTGATTGCCGCCATGCGGCGCACACACCCGCCAAAAGAGTCGACCGCTCTCACGGACCAAGCACCTCACGACCACCTTCCGAACGAACAATGCCCCGACGCGGAGAGCTCGATTCCCCGCCAATAAGGCCCCCTTCTGCGAATGAAGGCGGCACGCCGCTCGAAGCCGGGTTTCGTGCTCGCAACAACACCGACCTCGCCGCCCCCCCTTCGCACTCGGCGACGACTCGAACCGGCACGGTGAGATGCGCCAGGTGCGCGACGCTCATGAAGCGTAACCTCCCCCGCCCGAGTACCGAACCCTCCGCGGAAGAACACGTGAAAACCTCCGTGCACTACGCCGTCACACCGCACAGACTACGGAGATCCACTCCGACAGCACTGCGATCCCCTCCAACCCGCACCCCTACCCGGGTGTCCGAGGAGACGATGGAGATTCCAGTCAGGTCCACGAGGGAGGCATGTCGATGATCGGGGATCCTCACGCGCTGGCCAGCACGGTGGCCGGCATGACGTTGGGGATTACCGTGAGCGCGAGCGTCCTGTTCTGGATCGTGCTCGCTTGCCGCCCGCTCACCCGCTCCCTGAATGCTCTCGGGGAGCGTCGTCGCCGCACCCGGAGTCCCCGGACGGCGGCACAGGACCGCTAACCTGGAGGTGAGAGGCACCCGTCCGGCCCGATGTGGTGCCTCTCGTCAGGTCCCTCAGAATGGATGACGATGCCGACCTGGAGCCACGCGGTCAGCGCGGTACCTGTGGAGGGATCTCATCCATTGCGCATGAGATCCCTCCGATCTCCTCGGTGATGTCCGACTCCGCGGCGTAGCGTCGCGTCCTGCGGTGCGTGAGGCTGCGCTCCGCCGAAAGGACGAGGCCATGAACGTGTACCCCAAACAGGCGGTAGCGCGTGGGGAGCGTCATCGCGGCCCCGCCCCGCTGTCGATTCTGGCGCCCTTCGCTCTTCTCCTCGCCGTCCTCGCAACAATTCTCACCGGCCCCGCACCGCACGCACAGGCCGAAGCGAATGTGCCCGGCGTGCCCATCAACAACACAAACGTCTTCTATGCGTACGCCACGACGGGGGAGACGATCGACGTGGCGTTCACCAAGGTCAGCAACATCGGTACCGCCGGGGCCACGCAACGCTTCCAGGCATTCGATCCCACCGGGGCGCTCGCCTGGACCTGCACCGTCCCCGGCAGCGACGCCCCCGGCACGGTCTGCGCGCAGACCTTCACCGCCACAACACCTGGGGCGTGGAAGATCACATCCACCCGTATCACCGCCCTCCAGGCCAGCTTCACGTGGGCCATCACCGCCAACAACGCCGGTACCCCGCAGCCGGGACGGGTCTGGACCAACCAGTACACAGTCGTGCAAAACGACACCATCCTTCGCGACCTGCAGTACTACCTCATCAACGACGCCGGCTACCGATACACCATTACCCTTCGCGGTTACAACGGCGCCGGGTCCGTGATCCGCGCCAACAGCCTCGGCAACGTCACCGCTGACTGTGTCCCCCTGTACGCGTCCGTCGAAGGCTCCTCCGCCACCTGTGGGACAAACTATCGGCTGTTCTTCGACACCCCGGCCGCCGACCTGCCCCCGACAGCCCCCTCCGCCGACGGCACCCTCACTGTCGCCCCCACCCTTCTCACCGAAGACGACCTCACCGTCACTGACATGGCCTTCCAACCGGCCGGTCCCACCGCCACAGCCGGATCGTTCACCTACTCGATCACTGACCGGTTCCAGGGCGGCTACAAACTACAGATCGACGCGGACGGGGACGGGTCTTTCGACGAGGCCGTGGACCGGACCATCCAGCTCGGCGCGGACGGCACAGGAACCTACAGCTACGACTTCGACGGACTCGACGGCCAAGGCACCCCCATCTCCGACTGCACCACCATCAACGCCCGCATCCTCTTCGACGCTGCCGGCGAAGTCCACCTACTCCAGCAGGATGTGGAGGGCCGCTCCGGAGGCATCCAACTCACCCGCACGAACGGGACCGGGGCCCCGGACTCCGTCATCCGCTGGAACGACACGAACCTCACCACTGCGGGACGTGTGAACGTCACCCCCGAGCTCGACGGACGCGCCGGTGTCGACAGCACCGGAGGGATCCACGGCTGGCCCTACGCGGTGAACAGCTGGGGAGATTCCCGCACCATCGACGACTGGGCTGAAACTTCCCTGTTCTACCCCACCGGTGCCATCGCCCTCCCCGGCCAATGCCTGACGATCACGAAAACCTCGGACACACCCGACGCGCGCGTCGGCGACGCCCTCACCTACACCGTCACCGCCACCAACGACGGAGACACCGCCTACACCACAGGCACCCCCGCCACGGTCACCGACGACCTGACCCAGGCCCTCACCAACGCCACCTACAACGACGACGTCACCGCAGACCGCGCCGGCACCCTCACCACCACCGACGGGAAGGTCACGTGGGCAGGTGCGCTCGACCCCGGGGACACCGTCACCCTCACGTACACGATTACCGTGACCGGCGCGGGTGACGGTCGGCTCCGCAACGTCGCCTACGCGGGCACCCCCGACCAGCCCACACCAGCCTGCAACCAGGACGACGGACCCCGTGACCCCGCCACGGGCATTCCCTGCGCCGTCACTGAAACGCTGCTGCCCCGCCTCATCCTCAGCAAGAGCGCGAACGTCGACACGGTCAACACGCCCGGGGAGACCATCACCTACACCGTGACCGCCACAAACATCGGCCCCGGGAGCTTCACCGACGACGCGCCCGCCCAGATCACCGACGACCTCACCGACGTTGTTGACGACGCCACCTTCGACGGCACGGTCTCCGCTTCCACCGGACCGGACCCCACCTACGACGCACCGACCCTCACCTGGGCGGGCGCGTTGAACCCGGGAGACACCGTCACCCTCACCTACACCGCCACGTTCGCCGGCGGCGGCGATTACACGCTCAGCAACGCCGCCTGCATTCCCGTCGGCGACGCCGCTCCCGGGGTAGCGGCGTGTGCGACGAGCACCGTCACTTCCCCGCACATCATCGAGTGGAAGACGTCCACTCCTGCCTCCGGGACGACCGTCACCCCCGGCCAACAACTTACATACACGCTGCACCTCGAGAACACCGGAAGTGCTCCCGGCGATGTGGACACCACGGACGACCTCACCCACGCGATCGATGATGCGGTCCTCGTCGCCGATCCTGTCTCCTCCACCGGTGACATCCAGATCGGCCCATTCGATGACGCCAACCGGGCGCGAATCACCGGGACGCTTGAGCCCGGTCATACAGCCACAATCACGTACACGCTGCGTGTCCGCAACGCCGACGACCTCGGTGACCGCACGCTGTCCAACTTCCTCGTCGCTCCGGAAGACCCCGCTCCCACCAGCCCCCGCTGTGAGGACACGTCTCCACAACCGCTGTGCACCACCCACACGGTCACCCTCAACGGTGGAGGCCTCGCCATCACCGGAGGACCGATCATCGGCGGCATCCTCGCCGCGGCGCTGATCGCCTGCGGCGTCATCCTCGCTGTCGTCGTGCGACGCCGCGACCAGCGAACAGTCGCGCGCACGACCGAGGGCACCGTCACAGCCTGACCCGAGCGCGAAACCGCGCAGCTGCCCACCCCTGGGCTCGTGTGGAGAACAGGGGGCGGGCAACTGAGTCAGAGAGCGTTGTGCGTGTCGTCGACGAACTCGATGACCATCTTCTCCGTCGGCGCCGTATCGCCTTCGTCCTCGAGAGGCTCGTCACCGAGAGGCTCGAGGATCGCGTCCTCAGACGCCCCCACCGGGGTCTGCTCGTCGCTGAAGATGCCGTCGGGGCGGATCAGCTCGCGCACCTCGGCCATGAAGCTGGCGAGCTGCTGCTGCTGCCACCGCAGCTGACGGGCGTGGTCCTCGGCGTCGCGGAGCACCGTCGAGGTGTGGCTCGTGACCGAGTCGACGATCTTCTGCGACTTCACCCGAGCGCGGTCGAGCGTGTCGCGTGCGCGCACCTGAGCATCCGCCTCGATGGTCTGCGCCTGCGAGCGCATCAGGCGCTCGTAGTCGTCGGCCTTGCCGGAGATGCGCTGCGCGTGCTCGAGCGACGCCGCGACCTGCTCGTTGGCGTCGGTGGTGATGCGCTCGGCGTGGGCGACGGCCTGGTTGTGCAACACGAGGAACTCCTGCTGCGCGTCGTCCTGGCGACGGGTGAGCGTCTCTTCGAACTCGAGCACTCGGGCGTTCATCTCGCGCACCTCGCGCTCGGCGTCCGCGCGCAGCTGCGTGGTCTCCCGTGTGACGAGGGAGCGCAGCGCCGCAGCGCCCTTCTCGGCCTCGGTGCGGATGGCCGTGGCCTCCTGCGTCGCCTGGTGCACCTTCTCAGCGGCGTGCGCGGCTTCGCGTTCGAGCGTCGCCTCATGCGCGGTGTACTCGGTGTCGATCTTGAGGCGCACCTGGTCGGCGTCGTGCTGAGCCTGGGCGATGATGCGGGCGACATCGGCATCCGCCTCGGCGCGCTGCGTCGTGACCTCTTCGCGAGCGGCGGCCATCAGCCGGTCGGCCTGCACCGCCGCGTTCTGGATCAGGACGTTCGCCTGCTCCTCGGCGACGCGGAGGATGGCCTCGAACTGCTCGCGCGAGGGGGCGTCCTGGCCGTCGGCGCGGGGAGTGTCGACGAGCTCGTTCGTGAGCGTGGCGACCTGCTGCTCGGCCTCAGCGGCCTTCGCCCTCGCGGCGGCAAGTTCCGCCTCGAGCTCCTCGCGAGACGTTCGGTCCGCATCCTTCACCGCCTCGACGGCATCCTCATGACGCGCCTCAGCGTCGGCGAGGTCCGCTTTCGCCTGCTGCAACTGATTTCGCAGGGCCGACATCGCGGCATCCACCTCCGCTTTGTCGTAGCCGCGGAACGACGCCGTGAAGCCGCCGCTCGTCTCGCGCGGTGCGTCGTCGATGAGGTCCTCGAAGAAATCAGATGCGTCAGTCATGGCGTGCCTTCCTGGGTGAATGAGAGGGTGTCGAAAAGCGGCACGTAGTCACGCCGGAGAAGGAGCGAGAGCAAGGAACCTCATCTGGTCCTCCCCGTAAAAACAGGTCTGCACTAGCAGTTCACCGTCAATGCCGGCCAACGTGTCCACGGGAGCACCCTTCGGGGTGCGACGCTCATCGACGACCTCGTAGACGGTGTCCGAGCCTGCAACCTGCACCCTGGTGCCCAGTTGCCACCCGAGGATGATGTCTCCGCCGCAGTTATTGTGCGCGGCGTACAACGGGGGAACAGCGGCGTCACGGTATGTGATCATCTCCGTGAACTCACCGGTGCACGCGTCCAGTTCCCGCGTGCCGCCCTCAGCGCCGAGTGTGATCCGCGGCAGCTGGTCGGGGGCGATGAGTTCCTGCGCTGCGGTCTGCAGAGCGACTTTCGCCGTCCCGAGCACACGCTCGGTCTCCGTCGGCAGCATCCAGGTGCACGCGAGCAAACCGATGCCCGCAGCAACGACAACGACACACCCGATCGCGCGCGCGACGGAGGAGCGACTTCTGCTCGACATGAGGTCCCCGGATTCGTGGTGAGTGACGCGCGGCCCCCGCCACACGGATCGAGCAGTGGCGAATACCTCGTCCCGCTCTCATGTTCCAGTGTGCGCCGCAGATCCTTGTTGTCGGCAGCCGTCACGACCGGTGCGGTACTCTCGGTCCCCGCGTTAAGTGCCGTGTGGCTTCCCGTGCGTGCAGACCGGAGCACCGTTCGGTATGCACCACTGTCCGAAACCTGGAGATCCCCAAATCGACAGCCCCGCTGACGACCTCTGATGCCGCGCGACCAAGAGGACGCGTACATCAGCTCCGAAACCTCACCGGCTTACGCCTCGACCGAGTTCGAAGGATCTGCGAACTGACGGCTCGTCGGTCTGATAGATCTCTGCCCGCTCGGCGTCGTCAACCAACCTTTCGAGCGCTCGATCCCAGCGGGATTCATGATCTAGACGTCCGCGTGCTGCGATCTCGGTAGGCGCAAAGGCCGCGAAAGCACGAAAGAACACCCAGCTGGAAGCCAGCAAGCGGGCCGATACGCGGGCACCGATCATCTGTGGTCCGGTGGTGAGGGTGCGACCGGTGTGCGGACGGACGGTGAGGGTCCCGCTGTCCACCTGTGGGCAGGACGAGCCCGAAGGACTGAGCTCGTGCTGTCCCCAGGTGGGCAGGGGGTCGACCGGCTCGACTGTCGGGGGCTGCGGGGGAGCCCGAGGGGATCGCCCCTCGGCCGCCATGCGGGGGCGCGTGGTGGTTTCGATCGCGACGCGCACGTCCGTCGGGCACCACTGTCGAGGTGGCCGCGTGTACTGCACCTCTCGCGGATCCGTACTGCACCACTCGGGAAATGATGCGGCGCGGGGGGCGTCACCTCAACAATGGGTCGTGCGGCGTGCTCTACCCGCCGGACGTGGATCGTGCGGAGATCGATGGTGCCGAGTATGGAGACCGTATGGATTCGATAACGCTGTATCCGCGATGCGCGCGAGCGGTTCGCGACCTGGTGCTCAGCGACACACGCGGGTTCGGGTTGACGGATCTGCTCCTCGAAGAGGAGTGGCATCGCGTGATCGAGCTGCGACTGGGCGCCACCGTGATTGCCGCGATCGCGTCCGGTGCCGCCGCCGGGCTACGTCACCAGGCTATCCGCTCTCTCGACCCCCGAGCCGCAGACCCCACCTCACCCGGAATGACAGCGTCGGAGGAGGACTACATCCTCGCCCGGGCCTGGCTCATGACTGCTCTGCGCGGCCACACCGACGACGAGCTGATTCAGAACGTGCGAGGGAAGCTTCGTGATCGACACTGGACCACGCGTCCCGAGCGCATCACGACCCTGAGCCTCGCCCTCCTCTCCATCGCCATTCACACACGTCTTGATCACGTCAGGATGGTCGACGACCCGTTCGCCATCCCGTCACGAGGCCGCCGGCGGTAACCTTCCCCGTACTCCCCCGGGCCTGCCTTGCCCGTGGCCCGTGTCGCTAGACGACCGCGGCGCCACCTCCTCCTACGACGACGCCTCCGGCCCGCCCGCCGAGGTGGGTGACGGCTTCGACCTCCTCGACGGCGCCGTCGACCACCCGGCGCGACCGCTCTCACGGTCGTGAAAACACGGCACCACTGACGCAGGACGCCGCCCATGACGGAACGCGTGGAAGGGAGTCACGCAACGACCGGGATCTTCGTACTGCAATCCGCTCCGTCCGCTCGTCAACGGGCCGTATCGGCTGCGAGGGGTGTATCGGACCGGGGAGAGTAGATGGTGCGTGATCACCCCGCTCCCCGGGGCCGCGCGGGTGCCCTGGGGGTCTGGGCACCGCCTCCCTAACAGTCTCCGCCACAGTCGGAGACCTGCCCCCGTGTTCCGGTCGAGACACGGGGGCACCCCTCTTCTCGAATACCGGACCACTGCCCGTCACGGGGATGAGCGAACCAGTCGACCACGGTCACCAGGGCGAAGGAGGGCGCATGGCGATGAACTCGTGGGGTCGCGTGCACCCGGCGGCACTGGAACGGTTCCGTGCGCGGGTAGGGCGCAGCGCCGCCGTTGTCGTGTGGGACGCCGGAATCGATCCGGGCGAGTTCCGCGCCCGCCTCGCCGGCCCCGGGTTCACCCCGGGACAGGTCGCGGCGTTGGCGGCCGCGCTCGAAACCACCCCACGTGAGATCCTCAGCGCCAGCAAGCTGCAGTTCACTGCCGAATCGATCCGCTTGCCCCACATCCTCCCTTGGCGTCACGCATCCTGAGACCCCGCTCACGCACCGCGAGCGCTCCTCGGCTGGTCAGGCAGCGTCCGCGTCCACTCCCTGGTGGGCGAGCCAGGTGCCCCTCGATGGCGTCGATAACGTGCTCGGGACCGTCAGGGATCCGTCCACCGTCGGCGTCGATGACGGTGAGGATGGTCGCCATGTTTTTCGAGGTGAGCTGCAGATGGCGGACACGCCACTCCGAGCGCCCGGTGAGCTTCTTCGCCGCCGGTGTTTGTGGGGCGAGTTCAGACGCCAGGTTAGTCGTAGATGTTGTTCGCGGTGCAAACCGCGAAGTATTCGGCTTCCTGGGTGAATGTGCCGTTGGCGAAGGCTGACGGGGCGTCGATGGCGCACGAAGCTCTTGTGTTCGAATCCGTGCTGACCTCGACGCTGATAGTGATCTCGGCTGCGAGGTCCGCCGGAACGTTGAACTCCACGATCTTGTCGCCCTGGAGATCGCCCTCGCTAGTGAACTCTCGGCCGCCCACTGACCATTCAATTAGGTAGTCTCCGTTACTCTCCGCCGCCAAGCTCACCGATACGGTGTGCTGCGGTGCGGATGCTTGAGCCGCCCACACGCCAGCTCCGATACACAGGAGTACCAGCGTGACGCTCAATCCGAGGGCACTCATAATGACGGCCGTGCGCGATGCCTTGCGAGCGAGAGTGAGGTCATCTCGTCGGATCGCGTTCCGGGCTCGGATGGACTGCATGATTGCCGGAATGCCCAGGGGCCAGCAGGCAATGGCAGCGATGATCGCGAACCACAACCAGTCCTTGGGAATGTCGCCTGAAGTGTTGTGAGCAGAATCCGGGCGCGGTTGAGTATTGGGCGTGGGGATGTTGGTCATCATGCCTCCTAGCTGGCGTTGCTTCTGATCCTCGCGGCATTAGTCGTGTGCTGAAGCGTGTTCGAGTCTCGCTCGGTATAGCGGCGATCCGTATCGGACGCCCCGTTCCGGATGTTGCGTACCGGAGGGGGCGCGCTGATCGGTCGACGGGGGTGACGGGGCTTCCCCGGTACCCCTGCACCAGTATGTTACAGTCACTGCAAGATAATAAAGTGCAGTTACTGCAAGATAAAAGGGATGGTCGCCATGACCTCATTCTCGTCTCCACTGTCCAGCGCCCCTGCGGTACGCCTCTCACAGGTGACGCGCACATATGGGCGAGGAGACCGTGCGTTCACCGCGGTGAACGACATCTCCCTCGACGTCCAGCAGGGGCAGTCGTTGGCCGTTGTTGGGAAGTCCGGTTCCGGCAAGAGCACCCTCATGCATCTGATGGCGTTGCTCGACACCCCCACCACCGGCGAGGTCGATGTGCTGGGGACGCCGTCCGCGCGGCTGCGACCTCGGGAGAAAAACCTCATCCGCAACCGCCCGTTCGGGTTTGTGTTCCAACAGTTCTTCCTCAACGGCAGCCAGTCCGTGTTCGAGAATGTCAGCCTTCCTCTGGTGATCGCTGGCGTGCCTGCACGGCAGCGTCGCGCGAAGGTGATGGCGGCGTTGGAGTCGATGGGCCTGGAGGGCAAGGCCCGCAATGCGGCGTCGGACCTCTCCGGCGGACAGAAGCAGCGTGTGGTCATCGCCCGCGCACTCGTCAACGACCCCGCGGTGATCTTCGCCGATGAACCCACCGGGAACCTCGACTCAGCCACCGGTGCGCACGTCGAGGACCTGTTGTTCGATCTGCAGCGCCGTAGGGGGATCACGCTCGTCATCGTCACCCACGATCCCGATCTCGCCGGACGGTGCGACGAGAGGGTCACCATCGCGGATGGCCGCGTGGCGATGGAAGGAGCGCGGGCCGCATGAAGAACAGTGACCTTCTCCGCATGGCGGTGTACAACTCGTTCCGCAGCAAACTCCGCACCTCCCTCACGATGCTGAGCCTGTTCGTGGGGGCGTTCACGCTGACGTTGACGACCGCGCTCGGTGCCGGCGTCAACGACTACGTCGAACGGCAAGTCGCGACGCTGAGCTCCGGCAACATCCTGCTCGTCAGTGTGGCCACCGACACGTCCGCCGGGGACGGCCCTGCGCAATGGGATCCCGACGGACGAACGACGGCGGCCGCGGGAGCACCACTGGCGGGCCGGACGCTCCTGAACGCCGCCGATATCGACGACATGAAGACCATGGACGGGGTGACCCGCGTCACGCCGGTCACCCAGGTCAGCGTCGACTGGGTGGAACGCGCTTCCGCAGATCACGGCGACAGGTTCGAGGTGACCATCAACCCCACCTCCTCCGTGGGACAGAGCGACCTCCTCGCCGGCGCGCAGCTGGACCAGGCCACGGCGGAGAACGAGATCGTCGTTCCCGAGGAGTACATGGACGCTTTGGGTTTCGCGAACCCGGCGGCCGCTATTGGGGAGACGGTGACCCTCGGCTATGTGGACGCGGAACGCGCCCAGCACACTGTCGACGCCGTGGTGGTGGGTGTGGCACGGGAAAGCCTGTTCGCTGCCGGGGCCGGAGCGAACCCGGCGCTGACAGAGACCATCGCGACCGCCCAAGCTCCCGGCGGACAGGTCGACGGGTGACCTCTCGCTGTGGTGGAACTCTCGACCGCACCAGACATGGATGCGGTGATCGCGGACATCAAAGATGAGTTGAGTGCGCGGGGACTGTCCGGTCAAACGGTGGAGGATCAGCTCGGGGTCGTGCAGGTCGTCATCAACGGGATCATCGGGGTGCTCACCGCATTCGCCGCGATTGCGCTGCTTGCGGCGTCGTTCGGGATCGTGAACACGCTGCTGATGAGTGTGCAGGAGAGAACGCGGGAGATCGGGCTGATGAAGGCGATGGGAATGCCCAAAGCCCGGGTGTTCGGCCTGTTCAGTATTGAGGCGTGCGTTATCGGTGCCGTCGGGGCGGGGATCGGTGCCATTTCGGCTACCGGGGTGGGCTCCGTGATCTCCGCTGCCGCAGCAGATACGCTTCTCACAGGCCTGCCCGGGCTGCAGATCCTGCTGTTCGATCCCGTCCCGGTGGGGATCGTGGTCCTGGTCATCACCGGCATCGCGTTCGTGTCAGGGGTGTTGCCCGCCCGCCGCGCCGCGAGACGGGACCCCATCACATCCCTGCGGTACGAGTAACAGGAAGCAGATCATGTCGACCGAACCCCGACGCCGTCGCCGAGACGCCGTGGAGAAAGCGCAGGCCATCGAGCAGGCGGCCACGGACTTGGTCCTCGCACACGGCTATGACGCGGTCACGGTCGACATGATCTGCGCCCGCGCCGGCGTCAGCCAACGCACCTTCTTCAACCACTTCCCCACCAAAGACATCGCCCTGCTCGGAGATGTGAGCCCGTGGCTGGACGAGGAGGCCGCCGAACGGTTCACCCACTCCACCGGCCCTCTCCTGGACGAAGCCGCCCGTCTGATCCGTTTAGACCCGCGTTTCGCGCGTTCGGATCCCTCCGATATTGCCCGTCGCATCCGGGCGGTCGCATCCAGCCCGACGCTGAGAGCGCGGCAGATATCACGCGTCGATGCCCTGCACCCGCGACTCGAAGAACTGATCCTCGCCCGCCTCACCCACCAGTACCCGAACGAGACCGACCACGCCCGGCGGGACCAGGCCGCATTGATCACCCAGATGGTGTTCGCCGTGATGCGGTTCACCGCACAGCTGTGGGCTGACGCCGCCGCGACCGGACAGATGCCCGCACTCGACCCGGAACGCATTTCCGACCTCGTCGCGCAAGCGCTCACCAAACTCCGCCCCTAACACCGCCGCGCACCGACGGCTCCTGAGTGACGGTGCCGATCTGCGGTGTGACTCGCGCCCGGGCCACGGCACTGGGCGGGGAGCACTACCACCCCCGGGGGTCAGCGCACGGCAGCACCCCGCCCCCACCACTGCATCTCCCGGTCGTCCACGGCCCGCACCCACCGCGACGCGTAGCGTCGGCCGGTGTCGTGTGCACGCACCGAGAACAGCACTGGAGTGCCATGCCCACCCCCTCCCACACCCTCCCCCTGCCCCACGTCAGACCTGACCGGCCGCTCACCTCCGCCATCGTGGCCTTCCTCGTCGTCTACGGTGTCGTCGTCGCCGCATCCGGATGGGTGTCCGACATTCTTCCCCCCACCGCCCGGGACCTGGCCGTCCTCACCGGCGTGGCCGTGACCGCCGCAGCCGGCGTGTGGGTGTTCCGTGACGCGTTCGCGGCCGGGTGGGACCAGACCACCGCCCGGCCCTTGCACACCCTGGGTCTCGTGGCGGCGGGGATTGTCGCGTCCACGGCCGTCGCCGTCGGCACCGTCCTGCTCCTAGCCGTGACCGGGCACACCCCCACCGGGCTGCACACCACCGGCATCGTCCCTGTCCGTGATGGCGCACCCCTGCTCACGATGATCCTCATCGGCATCGTCGGCCCGATAGTGGAAGAACTCGTGTTCCGGGAGACGGCTCTCGCCCGACTCGGGCGACGAATCTCCCCGGTTCTGGCCCTCGTCGCCTCCTCGCTGCTGTTCGGCGCCCTGCATGTTCGTGGCGTCGATGACCTGCCCCTCCTCCTCGACACCGCGACCGCCGGCATGGTACTCGGCGCCTTCTTCCTCCTCGCACGCCGGAACATCGTCGTCCCCCTGACCATCCACGTCCTGTGGAGTGTCGCCAGCATCGTCGTGTGGACGCGCATGGCACCACCGCCCCTCGCCTAACCCCGCCGCCCGCTCCCCCGCCTACCGGTCCCTGCTTGTCTTGTGGCGGTGGTGAGTGATCCCGGGCGGGGAAGGTGACAGAACGCGAGCCCAGAATCGCTGCACGCATCGATGTCGGTGGCCGGTTCAGCGCCAGTCGCTCAATGACGGCGTGAGGTGTGCGCGACCCGGCGCTGAATCGAGAGCCGCTCGCGTATGGTGCGAACATCGACGTCACGACCATCGCCCGGTGGTAGAAGCGCGACAGCGACGAGCCGGCACGATGAGGGCGGACACCTTGCACGCAATCACGGCACTCCTGACCGCGTCCGATGACGACGCTCGCGCCGCCATCGCCACTTTCGGCCGTGCACCTCGCTACCACCGGCGCCGATTCTGCGCTGCCCGAGGCCCGGAGACTGCAGAGGACGCCGTCACGGTACGGATGCGCCCGTCGGTAGGCACTGCACGGGGCGGTGTTGACCACGGCAATGCGACGATCCGGTACCCGGGGATGGCGGAGGTTCGTAGGCTGAGGGTGTGGTCGCGGTCCGTGGGTGGCGGTGACCGCCGTGCGTCCTTCGGGTGGTCGCATGCGAGGGAGGGTCCCGATGCCTGTCGGGACCCTCCCTCACCGGTGTCAGCGGCGCACGCGGCGGCGGGCGACGAGCAGCACACCCAGACCTGCGAGCAGCGCTGTCACTCCCGCGGCCGTGACAGCGACCGGTGACAGCTCCCCGCCGGTGGCGATGACCTTCTGGCCCTTCAGGCTGAGGGTCTCGTTCGGGTCACCGCACTCGCCCCGGTTGACTTCCCGGTCCAGGGCGTCGCGAGTCACCGCGACAAAGTAGAGGACCGAGTCCACATCCGGGTCGAACGTGTGACGTTCACTCTCTACCTTCAGCGGGGTCGTCTCGTCGTAGAATCCGCCCTCGAGCGAAACGGGGCTGCTCGTCCAGGCAAGGGTGTCCGCCGTGCATGCGGTGCGGAGGTCCACACCTGCGCGGGCCGGGACGAGGTGGGCTTCAAACGTCACCTGTCCCCCTTCGGGCACGTACCCGGTGAGGGTAGCCGTGTCCCAGACGTGCACACCGTGCTCGATCCCCGTCGTCGCCCCGGTGTCGCTCATCGCCTGGGTGGTGACGTCGAGAGCGAAAGACGTCTCCTCCGCGACACCGCAGCCGCCTTCCCGGATCAGCTCCCGTTCCTTGCCCACGGCGGGCACGGACCACAGCTTCTCCACCCAGAGATACTTGCCGTTCTCGACGATCTCGTACTCGTGGGACCGGTATTCGCCCGTCTCCGTGACAATGGCGCCGCCGGTGTCAGCGTTGCTGCTGACGAGGTTGTCGGCAGTGCACACCCAGGACAGGTCGCCCGGCGCGTACGACACCGGCGCGCCGTCACCGTCGACACTCGGGGCGTCAACCTCTCCCGTCCCCTCGACCAGGGGGACCCGGTACAGGTCGAAGGTCAGCTCCGCGCCGTTATGCGGGAGGTGGCCGGTGATGACGGCCGTGTCGGAGATGCTTTCCCCGATGCGGGCTCCGGCGGAGGCCTTCGTGACTACCTCGGGCTGCACGATGGTCGAGATCTCCGACGGCACCCCGTAGTCATCGACGATGTCGGTGACGTACTCGGCGTTCGCGCCCTGGTCGTCGCGGAGGATGCTGAACACCCAGACGATGCTGCCCTTGCCCGCGGCCGGGACCTGGACGGCGCCGTCGGGCAGTGTGGTGGGGGTGTTCACCGTTCCATTGCCCGTCAGGGTGCCGGTGCGGGTGCCGAGGTGCACGGCTTCGTCGGGGACCTCGGTGCCGGGAACCCGAACGATGTCGGCGGCGGGGCGGGCGTCATAGTAGGCGTCCCAGCGTCCGACGACGGGAATGTTCTCACCGTCCTGCTGCAGCCAGAGCCCCTCGGCGGTGACCGTCGCGGTGTCCGCGGCCGGGCCACTGAGGAGCACGTCCGGTGAGGTCACTGCGGTGGTCACGGTGAACTGCATCGGGACGATGCTGGATTCCACGGTCTGACCGAAGTGGTCGGTGAACGTGTACCCGTCCGGCAGGTACATGCGGGTCGCGGCGGACTGGTCGTCGTAGGCGATGGTCCACACCCAGGTGTAGTAGCCCGCCGTCTCGACGGTCGCATCACTGGTCGCGGTGTACTCCACCGTCGGGCCATCCACGGGCGTGGTCTTTACCTGTGCGTGCGCGGCGACCGGTGCGTCGTCGGGCACGTCGGCCGACTCCGCCGGCTGCGCAGCGAACGGTCCATAGAGGGTGCCGTCGGCGCGCACGACCCGATACTGGGCATTCCCGGTCTGCGGCCACGCATTGTTCAAGCCCGTCTCCCCGGCGACAGTGTGGAAGCGCAGCATGTCGGTGGCATGCTCGCCCGGCTGCACGTACCCCGCGGCGGTCGTGGTCACAACCGGCTGGAAGGTGACGGTGCGCTCCGTGGGGTCGGCACCGGTGACAGCGAACTGGCTGGTAGCGCGAGGGCCGGGGCCCGCGGTGGTCTGCTGCGAGGCCGTGTGCCAGAGATGCACGCTTCCTGCCCATCCGGATCCACCGAGCGTGAATGACCCTGTCCCGGAGATGCTGTACGGCTTCCCATCCCAGCTCGGCGGGACCCCGGTGATGGCATACGGGACGTTCGCCTGCATCCCGGACAGGGTGGCGGTGCCGGTCGTATCGAACACGCCGTTGGTGAGCGTCACAGTGCCGGTCGCACCGGCAGTGCCCACCATGGTGACCGTGCCGTCGTAGTTGTTGAAGGGGTCGACCTGAAAGGTCAGAGCCCCGGAGCCGTCGACTCCGGTCCCCGCTGTGATCCCGGCGGACGCGTCGATGAGTGCCTCCGCACGCGCGGCAATGGCCGCCGCTTCGGTGGATCCGACTTCGCTGTACAGCACCCAGTTGACGTACCCGGGAAGGTTCCAGGAGCCGTTCCAACTGTGGGAGCGGAACATCGCATTCGGGTTGGCAATGTACTTCACGGCGAAGTTCACCGCGGAGGCCTCCCGATTGTTGGATGTCTGCCCGAAACTGGAGACGAGGTAATTGATCCGTGCGAGGTCATCGGCGCTCAGCGCACGGTCCCCGTACGGGCTTCGCGACACCACAGAGCCCTGGTGGCCGGCGCTGGTGCTGCTTCCCGACGGGTTCGACACGCCGGGTTCGATGCAGTACACGACGGTGCCGTCCGGTGCAACGAACCCTCCCTGCCACCCGACCCGGTCATCCCAGGTGCCGTACCCGGCCCCCTGAGACGCGGCGTGTGCGGGCTGCTTCAGCGTAAACACTGCCGTGAGGGCGAGCATCAGGGTCACGATGATGACGATGGTCTTTTTCGCCGCACTTGAGAGTCGTCGGCGCAAGGGAATATCCACAGATTCCTTCCCGGGTCCCGCCCTGTGCGTGGACCCGTGACACCCCGGCGGGGGCATCACAGCGATACCCTGCGGCACATCGCACCTCAGCCCCGAGGTCGCGACATCCGGCCGCCCGCGCGCGTCGACACCACTGGTTCTCTTGGCGGCGCTGCCCCGATACCGCGCCAGTGAGAGTCGGCGCCTCTGCCCGGCGACGATCGGGATCCGTGCGCGTCATCAAGTGAAAAGGGCCCTTCACTACCCCCAGCACAACATCTTGTACTCTGGCACAGGATGCTTTACCGCTCCGAAGAGGAAAGGAACTTCGATGTCACCTGTCGGGCGGAGGGCTCGTCCCCTTGCTATAGGAGCCCTGGCCGCTCTCGTCGTCGCCATCGCCGTCGCCATTGTTCTCATGTCGACGTCCGGTCGAGATACACCGACGATGGTCGCTGAGCGCACACTGACCGCGCTCGCGGATCGGGACGCGGGCGAGTTGGCTGCGACGATTCGCGGGGACGAGAGCGTCGATGAGGCGCTCGAGCACCTGAATGCGATTCAGATCCCCATCGCCGACATCGAGGTCGAAGACGTCAGTACGTGGGAGACGGAGGATGGCTTCGACCAGGCGCGAGTCACATTCCGTTTCACCGTCGGAGACACCCCGTCGACGGCGAGCTCGTGGTGGTCCGCGAACACGGCGGCGACACGTTCGCGCAGTTCCCGGTCCTGTCCGGAGACCTGCATCTGCCCCGCACCGACGCGGGTCAGGCGACGCTCGTGGGCGCCGACGAGGAGGCGGAGCGTTTTCAGCTCCTTCCCGGCATCTATGGGGTCACTGTCGATGATCCTCTGCCCTTCCCGTTCACGTTCAGCGATGACACCGTGACCGTGACTCCGGGGTCCAGTGCGACTGTCTCTCCAGAGCACGACGAGGACGCCGTACGCGCACTCCTCACCGAGACGGAAGGCAGCGCCGAGGCCGCAGCGACCACCGCCGCCGAAGAATCCGTCAGCAACGGGACACTTCCCACGGACACCGCCACAAGCTTCGGTCGCGCCGGGCGGGGATTCCACCTCGCGTCCCTCACCGAGAAGACGCCCCCTTCCTATGCCGACGGGCTCGTCAGCTACCACTACACGGCAACGTTCGGGGCAGAGCAGTACAACGGCTCTCTCGACCGGGAATGGATACCCGTCGAGGGCACAGCGTCTGTCACCGTCACGATCCCGATCAACGCGGCCGGCGAACCCGAAGAATCACAGGTGGCCATCGATACCCGCGACTTGGTGTGGGGCTCCGCAGGCTAAGCCCAGACCGCGCCGACCAGCTCGTCGACGGTGATACCGAACGCTCGACTGAGTTTGAGCCAGGTGCGCAGGTCACCGTTGTACTTCCCGGACGAGATATTCAGCAGGGTCTGCCGGCTAATCCCTGAGGCTTCAGCAAGCTGCTCGAAGGTGAACCCCGCGGCGTGGCGACGTTCGTTCAGAACAGCACGCAAGCGCGTCAGATCAGGTTCGGGAACAGGCACGTTTCAAGAACACGACATCCGCTCTAGAACTACAGCACAGCATCCTGTACTTTCAGCACAAGATCCTTGACCAAGGAAGGAGTCGTGCCGTGGACGTGGAGGAGTACACCCCCGACCTGCCGACAGAAGACTGGCTGCGGGTGCGGCCCGCCGTGGTCGAGATCGTTCGCGAGGTCACCGACCATCTCCCCTATTCGCTCGCCGCCGTGACGAACGCTGTAGCGCGTCACGTCGATTGGTGCGTGAACGTCTCGGGCTTTCCCCTGTCGAAAGAATCGCTGTTCCGACGCGACGTGATTGCCTACGCGGTAGATCTCATGCCGACCTCCTCCCCATCAACGAGAGGACGGCAACGGGCGATCCTGCTGCGCACCGGCGAGCGCCTCGGCACCGTGGAGGCCCTCCCACCGCTCACCCCTCTGTCCGCCGCACAACCCAGCGCTCCTTACACCGCCGCGGACGTGGAGGACCTGTGCGCGTGGGCCGAGTTCCAGAGCTCCACGGCACGACAAGCCTCCGCTCGCGCCCTCATTGCCCTGGGCCTGGGTGCGGGACTTCCGACACGTGACCTGTGCGGCATCCGCGCACTCGACATCGGTCGAGGCGGCGAGCACGTTCATGTCGGCGGCAGGAACCCCCGCACAGTCCCCGTCACCTCGCCCTGGGCACCTGCCCTCGACCAGATCGCCCAGCACGTCGGCGACCCGTCAGCGACGCTGTTCCGACCAGGAACCCGCTGGCACCCGAACATCGTCACCGTGTTCGTCGAACGCTCCAGCGGCCTCTCGGTGCATCCGACCACGCAACGCATGCGTGTCACGTGGATCGTGGAGCAACTCACCCACGGCACACCCATGCACCTGCTCCTTCACACCGCCGGCGTGAAGTCCATGGACGCTCTCGTCCGCTACGAGAAGTTCCTCCCGCACGTCTAAGAGCCCGGACATGGACCGCTTACCGCGCAGGCATGCCACGCTGCGCGTGTGCGGCCGGTTCCAGGGTCTGCAGCTGCTCACGCAGGTACAATGCGACGATCTGCCGGGCAGGAGCCTCGCGATCCTGCGCCGCAGTGTTCGACCAGCTGACTCCCGCCACACTCGACTGGCATTCGCGCAACACTTGCTCGAGATCCGCGAGGGTCACCCACACCTGACCACCGAGCACGCGCGACAACCGCTCACGCCGCCACCCCAGAGCCTCAGCCAGCGACCCGTGACTCCGCTCTTCCGAGAACAGGAACGCCCGCACCTGGAACGCGGCGTTGTGCTGCAGCCGGGCCGCCGCGCACTCCGCCTCACCCCGAGACGTAACGGTCGAAACCCAATCACTCACCCCAGGCCGACCGAAGGTCGTGGGGTCGATCAACCAGTCCCGCGGTGCATCATTCACCAGTCGATCCTAGAGTCAATGTGTTCCTTATGCGCACAAACCGGCGCGCGTGTGCTGCTTGGACGCAACAAGTGTTCATGGTGTGCTGGTCGCGCGCATACCTCTTGTGTGACAGTGACTCCTGACTTTCTCGACAGCTACCACCCCTACCTTCCTGCGGGCGACTGGGCGCAGATGCGCGACAGTGTGCTCGCGTCCGTCCGCCCACACCTCGATGACCATTCGGAAGCCACGACCCGGCAGGCGCTGGCAACGCTCACCGGCTACGTCCAGTGGACGCGCGAGCGTGGTCTCGTCGACCAGGCGGATGATGCGCTCACCCCGCGGTTCATCGACCTGTACACACATCACCGTTCCACCCAGATTCGCCCGCAGAAAGCCGCCCGGGAAGGCGCCATCCTCCGCACCCTGTTCAGCGAAGACCCACTGCCGCGACGGGCGGAGGCTCCACCGTCCCCCGTGGACGCCCCTTACGGCGACGACGACCTCGCCACGATCCGCTCGTGGGCCGCGTACCAGCCGAGCGCCCGCAAATGCCTGGACGCCACGGCCATCGCCGCCCTGGGACTTGGATGCGGCTTCACCGTCAGCGAGATGATGACCACGCGAACCGACGACGTCACGGTCGCGGGCAACGGCGACGTCGACGTCACCGCCCGCGGGCCACGAGCGCGCACAGTCCCCGCACTGCACACGTGGGCGCCACTGCTTGCGGAACTTAGGTCCACCGCCCCTGAAGGGGGCGACTGGCTCATCGGACCAGGACGCACGGACCGCGACTCGCACAACCTCAACGACATCCGCCGACACCTCCGCGGGGACATCCGACCCGTCCCCCAGCGGATGCGGAACACGTGGCTGGTCACCCAAGTGAACGGCGGCACTCCCCCGTCCGTGGTGATGAACGCCGCAGGCCTCCTCGACGCCGCCTTCCTGCGCCGGCTCGGCCCGTACATCGACATGCCCGCCGCGCACGAACAGCGAGCGATGCTCCGTGGCGGAGGCGCTCATGCGTGACGACCTCCTCCGCCACGACCCGACCGCCCGCGGCCCTATCCCCAAGCAGACGCTCCGTCAAGCGGCCGTGGTCATCGACGAGTCCGGACTCGTCGACCTCGTCCTGCTCTGGGAACGACAAGACCGCATCTACAAAGGAGGACGCCGCCCCTATCTGACCGTACGCGCGACCCTCATCCTCTGGCTGGTGCTCGCCTGCGAGCACCAGCCCATGCACATCCGTCGTGTCGAAGACATCCTCCGAAACCGCCTCAGGCCGAAAACCGCGGCCATCCTCGGCATCGAACACGACCCCCTCGCTCCCGCCGAAGCGCTCTTCGAGCGCGTACGTAACAGCACACGCCGCATCATCGACCTGTTCGACGCCTACCCGCTCCCCACCCGCCAGCGTCGACTGACCGTGCAGGAGTACCAGGACGCGTTGGAGGACCGCAGGCTCCGCGATGAAGAGATGAAGACCAAAGCGCGCCGCGCCCACATCTTCGCGAACCAGATGCTCGAAGCGACCTACCAGATGCTCCCCGCCCAGTACCGGCCCGCGCAGATATCCCTTGCTGTCGACGCCACCCGCCTGAAGGCCTTCGCCCGCGGCATCGGCAAGGAGCGCCTCGCCCGCAAGAAGCCGCACGAGAAGGTCTCCATCGAACCCGACCACGGCTTCTACCTCCGCACCGCCGCCGGCACACCCACCGACGTATTCAAGGACGCGCGCGTCCGCGAATACGCCCTCGAGGCCGAATTCGCGGTCGTCACCTCCAACGACCCCTCACAGCCTGACGCCGTCCCCTCGCTCATCGTCGCATACGACCAGCACCGTCCCGGAGAGGAACCTGCCCCCTCCGCGATGCGCCTGGTGAACTCCCTCATCGAACGTGGACACACCATCGACCACTTCGTCAGCGACCAGGCCTACCTCCCGGGCGGCAAGCCCGACGACCTCCAGAACCCCCTCCGAGCACTCGGCATCAAACTCGTCATGCAATACCCCACCAAAGAATGGGCCCTCGGCATCCAGCACCACGCGCACGGCGCCATCATGGTTGACGGCAACTGGTACTGCCCCTCCATGGCAGAGCACCCCGACCTCATCAATGCCACCTGGGACTTCCGCAAAGGCACCCGGCAAGACGAGGAAGACCCGACCCTCACCCCTGAGGAGAGAAAGTCACGAGAGGCCGCGAGGAAAGTGCGCTGGAAGAGCCTCATCAACCAGCGCACACCGTTCCTCGTCACCGACAAGGAGAAAATGGACAGCCGCGGCAAGACCGCGAAGAAGTGCCCGTCCGCCGGCGGCTCCCCCACCGCATCCTGCGACCTGAAGCCCAACCCGAAAGCCGCCCAGCCCGGCCGCATCCTGCTCCCCATCATCAATACGCCGAAAGCACCCGGGAAGCTCTGCACCAACAAGACCAGCACCAGCTTCGACTACACCGACGACGGCAAGTTCGGTCAGCACTACCAGTACGGCACCGACGAGTGGGAGTCGATGTTCGGCTATGCCCGCTCCCAGGTCGAATCCGCGAACGACTACGTCAAGGACGACGCGACCTTCGCCCTCGACCGGCCCGGGCGCCGACGCATGCGCGGCCGCGCCGCCCAGGCGTTCCTGCAGGTCATGACCATCGCCGCCGCCAACCTGCAGCGGATCCGCGACTTCCTCCTCGAACGAGACGAACGAGCCGGCGAAATCGAAGACGGCATCACACCGCCCGTCGCCCGCACCCGCCGCAGCCGACGCACCTCCGCACGCACCCGCCTCATGCTGCGTGAAGCCCGCATGGCCAGACGAAGTAGACGCGGGCCCGCGCGCACGTAGACGTTGGTCCTCTCTCTGAGGTGAGTACGTTGGTCACTGCAACACCGACGGCTTCAGTGTGCCTGGAAGTCGGTTGATTGGGCCCTGCGGTCGTGCTTGAGCCGCGCCGAGAGCTCCCAGAACGATTGTGAGCAGCTGACAAACGAAAAACGCCCCCGGTTTGGGGGCGTTTTTCTTTGCGTTTCGAGTTTCCTGGATTTCTCTTGCGAGAAGTACGAACAACTCATGGTGGCGAGTGAGGGATTCGAACCCCCGAATGCAATGCAGTCTGATTTACAGTCAGATCCCTTTGGCCGCTTGGGTAACTCGCCAGAGCGCACCCGTCCAACTTCGACAGCCAACCGGGGGCACGATAGATAATCATACCTGCGAACGGCAGGCGCGAGAAATCGAGACGTCAGCTGCCGAAGACGCCTCGATCGGCGTCCGCCAGAGACTCCGGAGTGCGCAGCAGGCCGCCCTCGGCGCGACACGTCGCCGCGGCCACATCCATCGCCCGATCGAGCAGCTCCTGCCATCCCTCCGCATGGGCAGGTGTGCCCTTGGCGAGTCCCGCAGCCACCGCCGCGAGCGTCGCATCGCCGGCACCGACCGTGTCGACCACGCGCCCCGGCAACGCCGAGATGGGAGCGGTGACCACTCCGGCATCCGACTCGAGTGCGGCGCCGTCGGCACCCGCTGTCGCGAGCACGGCACGCACGCCGAGGCCGCGCAGCCGCGCGCGGAGCCCGTCGAGATCGCCGTCGTAGAGGAGCGCGGCGTCATCCGCGCCGACTTTGACGATCGCAGCTCCTGCGGCCGCACGCTCGAAGCCCCGCACGAACTCCTCGCGGTCGCTCAGCATGCCCGATCGCGGGTTGGGATCGATCGCGAGACGAGCGTCACCCGCGGCGGCGACGAGAGCATCGACCTCAGCGGGAACATCGAAGGGGAAGCAGCTGACGGCCACGAGACCGGCATCGGCCATGACCCGCACAGCCTCGTCGGAATAGCGGATGCCGCGCCGCTGCGCCGCCTCGTTGAAGACGTACACGGGCTCGCCGTCCGGCCCGCGTTCGACGATGGCCCTCGAAGAGCCGAGCGGAGCCTCACTCGCGATCAGTCTGACGTCGTGGTCCTCGAGGTATTCGCGGATGTGCGCACCCGCCTCGTCATCGCCGACCATCGCGATCAGAGTGGTCGGCACACCGAGTCGTCGAAGGCCGACGGCCACATTCAATGCCGCTCCGCCGACGAGCTCGCGCACACCGGCATCGTCACGGATCTCATCGATCAGCGCGTCTCCGACGACGACAGCACCGGACGCACGGGAGGAATCAACGCTCATTCCGCCGACACTACCGCGCGAACGGCATCTGTGGCGCCCGGTCTGCCTCCCGCTCCCCCGCCCCCTCCGGCGCTACGGTGAGCGCATGAACGCGCGACTCGCCGCCGGCGCTGCGGCTCTACTGCTCACCGCCGCTCTGACCGGCTGCGGTCCTGCCGGTTCCGACAGCGCCGAACAGAGCGCATCGCCTGAGCCGTCATCGACCTCGACTCCGGACGACACCGCGAGCCCCTCGCCCACGGCATCCCCCACTCCCACGACCGCACCGATCGCTCTGCCGACCGACTGCCGGGCGATCCTCTCGGAGGACGTGCTGGCGCAGCTCGACGGGGTGCCGCTGAACGACGCAGCCTTCGGTCCGTCGGGCGTCGCGGATGACGGAACTCTCACCTGCATCTGGGCCGACCCCCGCGCCGACACCACCCGGCTCGTCACCACGATCTCGCTCATGAACCGCGGACCCGCCCTCGACATGCTGAACGCCCTCGTCACGAACGAGGGCTTCACCTGCTTCGCCCCGGACGGCGGCACACGCTGCGAGAAGACCTGGCAGAACACGCAGTACCCCGTCACGGACGGACGCACCCTGTTCTGGCGCGACGACGTGCTGATCGACTCGCGCTACTCGAACCTCGCGCCCTCCGGCTACACGTCGAGCATCATCGCGCACCTGTTCGACTGACCCGAGCCAGACGTCGCCAACCGGTCGCCGTCCGGGCACGAAGAAGGCCCCGGGCGAATCGCCCGGGGCCTTCTTCTACTCACTCAGTACGTCAGAGCTGAATCGATCAGTTGTACGTACCCGGCGTGATGTCGTCCGTCGAGAACGCGTCGAAGTCGACGTAACCGAAGTCACCGTCTGCGTACGCACCGTCGGATGCGAAGATCCGGTTCGGGTAGCGCTCGCTCTTGGCTTCTTCCGTCGCCTCGACCGTGACGTCGCGGTACTTCGAGAGACCGGTTCCGGCGGGGATGAGCTTTCCGATGATGACGTTCTCCTTGAGACCGACCAGCGGGTCGCGCTTGCCCTGCATCGCAGCCTCGGTGAGCACGCGGGTCGTCTCCTGGAAGGAGGCGGCCGACAGCCACGACTCCGTCGCGAGCGACGCCTTCGTGATACCCATCAGCTCCGAACGGCCGGACGCGGGGCGCTTGCCCTCTGCCACTGCCTCGCGGTTGATCGCCTGGTAGCGCTTGAGGTCGACCATCTCACCCGGGAGCAGAGTCGTGTCGGCGTGATCGACGACAGTGACCTTGCGGAGCATCTGACGGACGATGACCTCGATGTGCTTATCGTGGATCGGCACACCCTGCGAGCGGTACACGCCCTGGACGCCACCGACGAGGTAACGCTGCACCTCGCGAGCACCCATGACACGCATGACCTCCTTGGGGTCGAGCGTGCCGACCAGGAGCGGCTGACCGACGGAGACGTGCTGACCGTCCTCGACCAGAAGCGTCGCACGCTTCAGGACCGGGTAGATCACTTCCTCGTCACCGTTGTCGGGCGTCAGGATGAGCCTCTTGGCCTTGTCCGTCTCGTCGATCGTGATGCGGCCATCGGCCTCGGCGATCGGCGACGCAGCCTTCGGGGTACGAGCCTCGAAGAGCTCCTGCACACGGGGCAGACCCTGCGTGATGTCATCTGCAGACGCGGAACCACCGGTGTGGAAGGTACGCATCGTCAGCTGGGTACCGGGCTCACCGATCGACTGGGCCGCGATGATGCCGACGGCCTCTCCGATGTCGACGGTCTTACCCGTCGCGAGCGAACGGCCGTAGCACTGCGCGCAGACACCGACGGCGGAGTCGCAGGTGAGAACCGAGCGCACCTTGATGCTCTCGACGCCCAGTGCGACCAGCTTGTCGATGAGCACGTCACCCACATCGTCGCCGGCAGAGGCGAGAACCTCGCCCTTGCTGTCGACCACGTCGGAGGCCAGGGTACGAGCGAACACCGAGTTCTCGACGTTCGCGTCGCGCACCAGCTCACCCTGCGAGTTCGGAGCGGCGATCGGGAGCTCGAGGCCCTTCGACGTGCCGCAGTCCTCTTCGCGGATGATGACGTCCTGCGAGACATCCACCAGACGACGGGTCAGGTAACCCGAGTCGGCGGTACGCAGAGCGGTGTCGGCCAGACCCTTACGGGTACCGTGCGTCGCGATGAAGTATTCCGCAACCGACAGACCCTCGCGGTACGAGGAGATGATCGGACGCGGGATGATCTCACCCTTGGGGTTGTTCACCAGACCACGCATACCGGCGATGTTCCGGATCTGCAGCCAGTTACCACGGGCGCCCGAGGACACCATGCGGTTGATGGTGTTGTCCTCAGGGAAGTTCGCCTTCATCGCGGCCTGGACCTCGTCGGTCGCCTCGGTCCAGATCTTGATGAGCTCCTGACGACGCTCGACGTCGGTCGTGAGGCCCTTCTCGTACTGGGACTGGACCTTCGCGGCCTGCTTCTCGTAGCCCGCGACGATCTCAGCCTTGTTCGGCGGCGTGAGGATGTCGCTCAGGGCGACGGTCACACCCGAGCGCGTGGCCCAGTAGAAACCGGCGTCCTTGATGCGGTCGAGCGACGCAGCCGTCTCGACCTTGGGGTACTCCTCGGCCAGCTTGTTGACGATCTGCGACAGCTTGTTCTTGTCAGCCTGCTCGCGGACGAACGGGTATCCCTTGGGAAGCGTGTCGTTGAAGATCGCCTGTCCGAGCGACGCGTCGACGAGACCGTGGCGCTCGTAGCCCTCGGGAGCTTCGCCCTCGAGGAACGTCAGACCCGGGATGCGGATACGGACCTTGGCCTGCAGGTCGAGGGTTCCCTCGTCCTTGGCCAGGATCGCCTCGCCCACCGAACCGAATGCACGGCCCTCACCGGCTGCGCCCGACTTGACCGTGGTCAGGTGGTGCAGACCGATGATCATGTCCTGCGAAGGCAGGGTGACCGGGCGTCCGTCGGACGGCTTCAGGATGTTGTTCGACGCGAGCATCAGCACGCGGGCCTCGGCCTGAGCCTCGACCGACAGCGGCAGGTGGACAGCCATCTGGTCACCGTCGAAGTCGGCGTTGAACGCCGCGCAGACGAGCGGGTGCAGCTGGATGGCCTTGCCCTCGACGAGCTGAGGCTCGAACGCCTGGATGCCCAGGCGGTGCAGGGTGGGTGCACGGTTGAGCAGCACCGGACGCTCGCGGATGATCTCCTCGAGCACGTCCCAGACCTCGGGACGGGTGCGCTCGACGGCGCGCTTGGCCGCCTTGATGTTCTGCGAGTGACCGAGGTCGATCAGGCGCTTGATGACGAACGGCTTGAAGAGCTCCAGAGCCATCTGCTTGGGCAGACCACACTGGTGCAGCTTCAGCTGCGGTCCGACGATGATGACCGAACGGCCCGAGTAGTCGACTCGCTTGCCGAGCAGGTTCTGGCGGAAACGACCCTGCTTACCCTTCAGCATGTCGCTGAGGGACTTCAGGGCGCGGTTGCCGGTACCGGTGACGGGGCGACCACGACGACCGTTGTCGAACAGTGCGTCGACGGCCTCCTGCAGCATGCGCTTCTCGTTGTTGACGATGATCTCGGGGGCACCGAGGTCGATCAGACGACGAAGACGGTTGTTGCGGTTGATCACACGACGGTAGAGGTCGTTGAGGTCGGAGGTCGCGAAGCGGCCACCGTCGAGCTGCACCATCGGGCGCAGCTCCGGCGGGATCACCGGGACGACGTCGAGGACCATGGCGGCCGGGCTCATGCCGGTCTCCAGGAACGAGTTGACGACCTTCAGACGCTTGATCGCGCGGATCTTGCGCTGGCCCTTGCCCTCGGAGATCTGCAGGTGCAGGCTCTCCGCCTCGGCAGCCAGGTCGAACGCCGCGAGGCGACGCTGGATCGACTCGGCGCCCATGTAGGCCTCGAAGTACTGACCGAAGCGGTCCTGCAGCTCGTGGAAGACGTCGTCCTCGGGGCGGAGGGCCCCGACCTCGAGGGTGCGGAAGTCTTCCCACACGCGCTCGAGCTTGGCGATCGCCTCGTCGGCACCCTTGCGGATGAGCGACATCTCCTTCTCGCCGGCGTCCTTGACCTTCTTCTTCGCGTCGGCCTTGGCGCCCTCTGCCTCGAGGGAAGCGAGCTCCTCCTCCAGGCGAGCCAGGCGCTCGGCGATCTTCGCGTCGCGGCGGTCTCCGAGCGTCTTCAGCTCGAGGCGGATGTTGTTCTCCTGCGTGCCGAGGTCGCGGTGACGAGCATCCTCGTCGACTGAGATGACCATGTAGGCAGCGAAGTAGATGACCTTCTCGAGGTCCTTCGGCGCCATGTCGAGCAGGTAGCCGAGACGCGAGGGAACACCCTTGAAGTACCAGATGTGGGTGACGGGAGCGGCGAGCTCGATGTGACCCATGCGCTCACGACGGACCGAGGACTTGGTGACCTCGACGCCGCAGCGCTCGCAGACGATGCCCTTGAAGCGGACACGCTTGTACTTGCCGCAGGCGCACTCCCAGTCGCGGGACGGGCCGAAGATCTGCTCTCCGAAGAGACCGTCCTTCTCCGGCTTCAGGGTGCGGTAGTTGATGGTTTCAGGCTTCTTGACCTCGCCGTAGGACCAGGCGCGGATGTGATCCGCGGTGGCCAGGCCGATGCGAAGCTCATCGAAAGTGTTTGACTCGAGCACAAATTCTCCTGTGTAGGAATTCTTCTGAAGAAATCGGGGAGGTGGGCCGCCGACCGGGCGTGACGCTCAGTCGGCGGCCTGGACCTTAGATCTCGTCGATCGAGGCGGCCTCGAAGCGGCTGGAGATGTTGATGCCGAGCTCCTCCGCTGCGCGGAAGGCCTCGTCGTCCGTGTCACGCAGGTTGACCAGCGTGCCGTCGGCCGAGAGGACCTCGACGTTCAGGCAGAGCGACTGCATCTCCTTCATGAGCACCTTGAAGGACTCGGGGATGCCGGGCTCCTGGATGTTCTCGCCCTTGACGATGGCCTCGTACACCTTGACGCGGCCGAGGATGTCGTCGGACTTGATCGTGAGGAGCTCCTGGAGCGCGTAGGCGGCACCGTAGGCCTCGAGGGCCCACACCTCCATCTCACCGAATCGCTGTCCACCGAACTGCGCCTTACCACCGAGCGGCTGCTGGGTGATCATCGAGTACGGACCCGTCGAACGCGCGTGGATCTTGTCGTCGACCAGGTGGTGGAGCTTCAGGATGTACATGTAGCCCACCGAGATCGGCGCCGGGAACGGCTCGCCGGAGCGGCCGTCGAACATCTGGGCCTTTCCGGTGGAGTCGATCAGGCGGATGCCGTCGCGGGTCGGGATGGTCGCGTCGAGGAGACCTGCGATCTCCTCCTCGCTCGCACCGTCGAACACCGGGGTGGCGACCTTGGTGCCGGGGGCGGCCTCGAAGGCGTCCTTCGGGAGCTTGGCAGCCCACTCGGGGGTTCCCTCGACCTTCCAGCCCTGCTTCGCGATCCACCCGAGGTGGGTCTCGAGCACCTGGCCGAAGTTCATTCGACCCGGGATGCCCAGCGGGTTCAGCACGATGTCGACCGGCGTTCCGTCCGCGAGGAACGGCATGTCCTCGATCGGGAGGATCTTCGCGATGACACCCTTGTTGCCGTGACGTCCGGCGAGCTTGTCACCCTCGGTGATCTTGCGCTTCTGGGCGATGTAGACCACGACGCGGCGGTTGACGCCGGAGCCGAGCTCGTCGTCGCCGTCTTCGGCGTTGAACTCCTTGACGGCGATGATCGTGCCCTGCTCACCGTGGGGCACCTTCAGAGAGGTGTCACGGACCTCGCGGCTCTTCTCGTTGAAGATCGCGCGGAGCAGACGCTCTTCCGCCGACAGCTCGGTCTCGCCCTTCGGCGTGACCTTGCCGACGAGGATGTCGCCGGGGCGGACCTCGGCGCCGATGCGGATGATGCCGCGCTCGTCGAGGTCCTTGAGCAGCTCGGGGCTGACGTTGGGGAGGTCACGGGTGATCTCCTCCTTGCCCAGCTTCGTGTCGCGGGCGTCGACCTCGTACTCCTCGATGTGGATCGAGGAGAGGGTGTCGTCCTTCACCAGATCCTGGCTGAGGATGATCGCGTCCTCGAAGTTGTAGCCCTCCCACGTCATGAACGCGACGAGGAGGTTCTTTCCGAGTGCCAGCTCGCCGTTCTCGGTGGCGGGGCCATCGGCGATGACCTCTCCGACCTCGACGCGGTCGCCCTCGTTGACGACGACCTTCTGGTTGTAGGACGTGCCCTGGTTCGAGCGGTCGAACTTGCGCAGGTGGTAGTCCTGCGTGCCACCCTCGTCGAGCATGACGGTGACGCGGTCTGCGGAGACCTCGGAGACGACACCCGGCTTCTCGGCCGTGAGCACGTCACCGGCGTCGATGGCCGTGTAGCCCTCCATACCGGTTCCGACGAGCGGCGAGTCGCTGCGCAGCAGCGGCACAGCCTGACGCTGCATGTTGGCACCCATGAGGGCGCGCTGTGCGTCGTCGTGCTCGAGGAAGGGCACGAGCGAGGTCGCGACCGACACCATCTGGCGCGGCGAGACGTCGATGTAGCCGATCTCCTCCGGGAGGAAGAGGTCGACCTCACCGCTACCGCCCTTGGGACGTGCGAGGACGTGGCTCTCGCGGAAGCGACCGTTCTTGTCGAGCGGGGCGTTGGCCTGCGCGATGTTGAAGTCGACCTCTTCGGAAGCGGTCAGGTAATCGATGTGCTCGGTGACGACGCCACCCTCGACCTTGCGGTACGGGGTCTCGATGAAACCGAACGAGTTGATGCGCGCGAAGGTCGCGAGAGCACCGATCAGACCGATGTTCGGGCCTTCAGGCGTCTCGATGGGGCACATGCGGCCGTAGTGCGACGGGTGGACGTCACGGACCTCGACACCTGCGCGGTCACGGCTCAGACCACCGGGGCCGAGAGCCGAGAGACGGCGCTTGTTGGTCAGACCCGCGAGCGGGTTGTTCTGATCCATGAACTGCGACAGCTGCGACGTTCCGAAGAACTCCTTGATCGCGGCGACGACGGGGCGCACGTTGATCAGGGTCTGCGGCGTGATCGCCTCGATGTCCTGCGTGGTCATGCGCTCGCGGACGACGCGCTCCATGCGGGAGAGACCGGTGCGGACCTGGTTCTGGATCAGCTCGCCGACCGCGCGGATGCGACGGTTGCCGAAGTTGTCGATGTCATCGGTCGCGATGCGGATCTCGGCCTTCTTGCCCGAGCGGATGCCGGGGAAGGTCTCTTCGGTGCCTGCGTGCAGACGCACGAGGTACTTGATCGTCGCGACGATGTCCTGAACCGTGAGGACCGAGTCGGTGAGCGGAGCGTCGAGGCCCAGCTTGTGGTTGATCTTGTAACGACCCACCTTCGCCAGGTCGTAGCGCTTCGGGTTGAAGTAGAAGTTGTCCAGCAGCGCACGGGCGGCCTCGGCGGCGACCTGCTCGCCCGGACGCAGCTTGCGGTAGATGTCGCGGAGCGCATCTTCCTTCGTGACGATGGTGTCCTTCGCGAGCGTCTCCTCGATCGAGGTGTAGCCGGCGAACTCCGTGAGGATCTCCTCGCTGGTCATGCCCAGCGCCTTGAGGAACACGGTGACCGACTGCTTGCGCTTGCGGTCGACGCGCACGCCGACCTGGTCGCGCTTGTCGATCTCGAACTCGAGCCATGCACCACGGCTCGGGATGACGCGGGCCGACACGATGTCCTTGTCGGACGTCTTGTCGGGGGTCTTGTCGAAGTAGACACCCGGGGAGCGCACGAGCTGCGACACGACGACGCGCTCGGAGCCGTTGATGATGAACGTTCCCTTGTCGGTCTGCAGCGGGAAGTCGCCCATGAAGACCGTCTGGGTCTTGATCTCACCCGTGAGGTGGTTCATGAACTCGGCCTCGACGTACAGCGGAGCGGCGTAGGTCTTGCCACGCTCCTTGCACTCCTCGATGGAGTACTTCTCCGGCTCGAGGTACGGGTTCGTGAACGACAGCTGCATCGTCTCGCCGAGGTCCTCGATCGGAGAGATCTCCTCGAAGATCTCGCCGAGACCGCTGTTCTCGTTCACGTCGGTGCGACCGGCCTTCTTGGCCTCCGCGACACGAGCCTTCCAGGCGTCGTTGCCGACGAGCCATCCGAAGGATTCGGTCTGCAGAGCGAGAAGGTCAGGGACCGTCAGCGTGTCGGAGATCTTGGCGAACGAAAGACGGGATGCTCCGCGTCCGTTCTTGGTGGTGGTGGATGTGGATGCGTTGCGAGCAGCAGCCAAGGGAATAACCTCCGTGAGCCCCGCAGGGCTTCTCGATTCCTTTGTCGTCAGGTGGAGTGTGCGCCCGAATGCTCAACGAGCTGCCGACCACCATATGAGGGCAGGGAGAAGCGAGCGCAACTACCAACTATACGCTCGATCTCGCGACATGGCAAGCTCGATCCTTGACCTTCTTCGGATGCTGCGGTAATGGCATCCGAAGAAGGTCGAGAGGAACGGGTCCGAAGAGCCTCAGGAGGCGATGTTGAGCTCGTTCCCCGGGATCGAGGCCAGCAGCCGTCGTGTGTACGGGTCCCGCGGATTCGTGAAGATCTCCTCCGACGAGGCCGCCTCCACGAGCGATCCGTCCTTCATCACGCACACGTAGTCGCTGATCAGTCGCACCACCGCGAGGTCGTGCGAGATGAACAGATAGCTGAGCCCGTACTCGGTCTGCAGGTCGCCGAGCAGCTTGAGGATCTGATCCTGCACCAGCACGTCGAGCGCCGAGACCGGTTCGTCGCACACGATCAGCTCGGGCGAGAGAGCGAGCGCTCGCGCGATCGCCACACGCTGACGCTGACCTCCGGACAACTCCGACGGGTACCGCCGCAGCATCGACTGCGGCAGCGCCACATCGTCGAGCAGCTGACGGACGCGCTTGCGCCGATCGGCGCTGCTTCCCCGCTTGTAGAAGTCCAGCGGCTCGGCGATCAGCCGCTCGATCGTGAACATCGGGTTCAGACTCGAGTACGGATCCTGGAAGATCGGCTGCACCTTCTGACGGAAGTCCCGCGTCTCCGCTCGGCTGAGCGAGGCCACGTCCTTTCCCTCGTAGCGGATGAGTCCGCTGGTCGGCTCGATGATCTTGAGCAGCATCCGCGCCGTGGTCGTCTTGCCGGATCCCGACTCACCCACGATCGCGACGGTCTCGCCGCGCGGGATCGCGAGAGACACGTCGTTCACGGCGACGAAGTCCTCCTTCTGCCCGCGCACCGGATAGACCTTGGTGAGGTTCTCGATCTCGACGATGTTGTCGGCGGTCGACGGAGCATCGACCGTCTCGGCATCCTCCGACGTCACAGCACCCGCGGGCTCCGCCGGTCGATCGTCCACCTGGAAGGCCTCGGGGCGCAGACGCGCTGCGGCCACCGACGGCGCCGCCTTCACGAGCGACTGCGTGTACGGATGCTGCGGATCCTCGAGGATCTGCTTCGCCGGCCCCTGCTCGACGACCTTGCCGCGGTGCATCACGATGACGCGCTCCGCTCGCTCGGCCGCGAGTCCCAGATCGTGGGTGATGAGCAGCACGGCGGTACCGAGCTCCCGGGTCATCTCCCCGATCTGATCGAGGATCGTCTGCTGCACCGTGACGTCGAGCGCGCTGGTCGGCTCATCCGCGATCAGCAGACGCGGCTTGCACGCCAGGCCGATCGCGATCAGCGCGCGCTGACGCATGCCGCCGGAGAATTCGTGCGGATACTGCTTCGCACGCTTCTCAGGGTCGGGCAGGCCTGCGGCGGTGAGCGCCTCGACCACCTTCTCCTGCACGTTCTGCCTGGTGGCCAGCCCGTGCGCGAGGAGCGTCTCGGCGACCTGGGTGCCGATCTTGGCGACCGGGTTCAGATTAGACATCGGGTCCTGCGGGACGAGCCCGATGTCGCGGCCGCGGATCATCCGCAGCTCGTGCTCGGGAGCGCGGGTGATGTCCTTGCCGTCGAGGCGGATGCTGCCGCCGGCCACACGGCCGCCTCCGGCGAGCAGACCGATGATCGCCATGGCCGTCGTCGACTTGCCCGATCCGGACTCCCCCACGATCGCGACGGTCTGCCCCGGAGCGATCTCGAGATCGACGCCCTCGACCGCGTGCACGACGCCGTCCATGGTGGCGAAGTCGACGGCGAGTCCCTCGACGGACAGCAGCGGTGCGTCCGGATTCTGATTCACTTTCGCAGCGTTCATCGTGCTCTCGTCCTCGGGTCCATGGCCTCGCGCAGCGCTTCACCGAACAGGGTGAAACCGAGCGCGGTGACCGCGATGCAGATACCGGGCAGGAATGCCAGCCACGGCGCGATGGCGAGTTCCGCCTGCGCGTAGGTGAGCATGCGCCCCCACTCGGCCGTCTCGGGGCGACCGCCGCCGAGTCCGAGGAACGACAGCGCAGCGGCGTCGATGACGGCGGTCGCGAGCGTCAGCGTTCCCTGAACGATGACCGGACCGATGGCGTTCGGCAGCACGTGCGACATCGTGATCTGCCCGCGACCGAGGCCCAGGGTCTGCGCCGAGAGCACGTAGTCGCTCGAGCGCTGCTGCAGCATCGACGCGCGCAGCAGACGCGCGAAGATCGGCACCTGCGACGCACCGATCGCGATCATCACCGCGAAGGGCGTCTGCCCCAGGATCGCGGCGATCGAGACCGCCAGCAGCAGGTTCGGCACCGAGAGGATGATGTCGACGATGCGCATGATGAGCGTGTCGACCCAACCGCCGAAGGTGCCTGCGAGCAACCCGAGGATCATTCCGCCGACCAGGCCCAGCGCCGTCGAGATGACACCGATGAGCAGCGACGCCTGCGCACCCCAGATGAGTTTGGAGAGCACGTCACCACCGAAGCGGTCCAGGCCGAGTGGGAACTCGGGGATCTCCCCCGGGCCCGGGATGTTGGTGGGAGTGATGTACTTCGCCCCGGGGAGCGCGGTCTCGGGGTACGGCGCGAGAATCGGTGCGAGCACCGACACGAGCACGAACAGCAGGACGATGCCGGCGCCGATCCAGGCGGTGGGGTTGCGACGGAGACGGCGGAACACGTCGCGCCAGAATCCGCCCGGCCCCTCCTTGAGGCCGGCCTGATTGACGGCGACGGTGTCGACGACCGAGCCGCTCGCCGCCGACGGGCCTTGTGCGGGTGGGAGCGAGATGGTCATGACGCCACCCCCTTTCGGAGAACGAGACGGGACATCACTGCACCCGCACTCTCGGATCGATGAAGCTGTACGACACGTCGACCGCCAGGTTGATCAGCGCGTAGGCGATCGCGATGAAGATGATGAACCCCTGGAGCACCGGGAAGTCCCTCGTGAAGATCGCCCTCGCGAGGAACGAGCCGATGCCGGGGAACGCGAACACGGTCTCCGTGAGCACGGCTCCCGATATCAGCAGACCGGTCTGGAGGCCGATCGTGGTGATCACCGGCAGCATGGCGTTGCGCAGGATGAAACGGCTGCGCAACGTCGAGGCGCCGACGCCCTTCGCCCGGCCTGTGCGCACGTAGTCCGCGTTCTGCACCTCGAGGACGCTCGCCCTCGTGATGCGGACGATGATCGCGAGCGGGATGGTGCCGAGTGCGAGCGCCGGGAGCACGAGGTGCATCAGCGCGTCCCACGAGGCATCGAATTCGCCGGTGATGATGCCGTCCCACACATAGAAGCCGGTGGGATGGGTGGCGTCTATTCGAGGGTTCTGCCTGCCGTCAGACGGCAGCCAGCCCAGCTGCACCGCGAAGACGTACTTCAGGATGAAGGCCAGGAAGAACACCGGGATGGTGATGCCGACGAGGCTCAGGACCACCGAGGCGTGGTCGGTGAACTTGCCGTGACGGCGGGCGGCCCAGTAGCCGAGAGGGATGCCGACGCCGATCGCGAAGATGAGCGCCACGACGCTCAGCTCGATCGTCGCGGGGAAGCGACGGAAGAACTCCTCCGTCACGGGCCGATTGGTCTGGATCGAGGTGCCGAAATCGCCCTGCAGAAGGCGTCCGACCCAGATGAAGTACTGCTCGATGATCGGCTTGTTGAAGCCGTAGAGCTCGTTGACCCTCGCGATGGCATCCGGAGTCGCCTTCTCGCCGAGAAGAGCGACGGCGGGGCCGCCCGGGAGGGCCCTGACCCAGGCGAACAGCAGGATGCTGAGGCCGATCAGGGTGGGAATGAGGAAAAGCAGTCGCCTGCCGATGGTGCGCAGCAAGAGGTCTCCGTTGATCAGAAGGTACGCCTGGCCCGGGCCTCCGCGGCGAGCGCGGAGACCCGGGTGGGCATCTCAGTCGGTCAGACCTACTCGGTGAGGACGATGTCCGTGAAGACCTCGTCGTTCACCGGGCTGGCGGGGTAGCTCTCGACGCGCGGGTCGAACGCCAGCGTGGGCGCCGGGTGCGCGAGAGGAACTCCGGGGATGAACTGAGCGACCATCTCGTTGATCTCCTCGTAGAGGGCCGTCTGGTCCTCGAGGTTGGAGACGCCGCGAGCCTCGTTCAGCTTCTGGAACAGCTCGGGGTTGTCGAAGCCCCACTCGGAGCTCTGCTGGCCGAAGAAGACGCCGACGAAGTTGTCGGTGTCGTTGTAGTCGCCGGTCCAGCCCAGCAGGTGGATGCCGTGGTCGGACGTACCGGTGGTGCGGTCGAGGTACTCGACCCACTCCTCCGAGACCGGGGTGGTCTCGACGCCGACCTCGGAGAGCTGCGACGACAGGACCGTGAAGATCTGCTCGGGGTCCGGCATGTACGGACGCGAGACGTTGACCGGGTAGTTGAAGGTGAGCTTCAGCGGGTTGGCCTCGTCGTAGCCCGCCTCGGCGAGCAGTTCCTTGGCCTTCTCGGGGTCGTAGTCGTACGTCGTGACATCGGGGTTGTAGCCGTTGACGGTGTCGGGCACGAACTCGATCGCCTTCTCGGTGCCCTCGGGGAGCACCTGGCTGATCAGCGCGTCCTTGTCGACCGCGTACGAGAGCGCCTCACGGACCTTGGGGTCCTGCAGCTCGGGGATGGCCTGGTTGAACGCCAGGTACAGGATCGTGAACGGAGGGCGCGACACCATGGTGAAGCCGTCGTCCTCGAGCGCCTGGGTGTCGGCAGGGCCGACCAGGTCGTAGCCGTCGATCGAGCCGGACTCGAGCGCCTGACGACGCGCGGTCGGGTCGTCGATCGTGCGGAAGATGATCTCGTCGATCTGACCCGCGTCGCCCCAGTAGTCGCCGTATGCCTTGAGCGAGACCTGCTCGCCCGGTGCCCACTCGTCGAACTGGTAGGGGCCGGTGCCGACGGGGTGTCCCATCGCGTACTCGGAGAGCACCGGCGCCTCGGCGGAGCCGCTGACGTCGTCGGCGCCGAACTCCTGCAGCGCCGACGGGCTCTGCATCGCGAACGACGGCAGCGAGAGCGAAGCGACGAAGCCGGCGAACGGCTTGTTCAGGTCGATCGTGACGGAGTAGTCGCCGTCGGGCGTGCACGACTTGTACACGGCGTCGGCGGGGTTCTCGGCGTAGCCCTTGAAGAGCTTGTTGTAGTAGTAGCCGAAGGCCTCGGACGCGGCGAGACCGGTCCAGTTGAACCAACGGTCGAAGTTCGCGCATACGGCTTCCGCGTTGAACGGCGTGCCGTCGTGGAAGGTGACATTCTCCTTCAGGGTGAAGGTGTGGCTCATGCCGTCTTCGGACGACTCCCACGACTCGGCGAGAAGCGGGGCAGGGTCGGCGGTGCCGGGTTCGGTTCCGACGAGACCCTCGAAGATCTGACGGGAGACGCGGAAGCTCTCACCGTCCTGGGCGAATGCCGGGTCGAGGCTGGCGGGGTCCGACGAGGCGGCGAACACGAACGTTCCGTCCACATCTCCCGAGGCCTCGGAGCCGTCGTCGCCGCGCTCGCTGGCGACGCATCCCGAGAGGACCAGCGCGGCGAGCGCTGCTCCGGTGACGGCGATCAGTCCTCGCCGACGCATGACTTCATGGTGCATTGTGTGACCTTCCTGTCGAGCGCTGCAGTGCGCGTTCCGAAGGCGTCTTCGACTCCGGAAACGGTGATGCCCTCGACGCTACCCAGTGGGTACACCGTTGCAAAACACCTCCAGGTTGCATTCCTGTTACGGATGTTCGGGGCACGGCCGATCGGGTAATCTCCAGAGCGTGCCCGACACGTCTCCCCTCGCCGTCTGCGTCGGCGAGGGCCTGGTGGCCCTCGTCCCCGCCACCGCCGCCCCTCTCGAGGACGTCCGGACCTTCCACCGCTCCCTCGCCGGAGCGGAGTGGAATGCCGCGATCGCCCTGGCATCGGCGGGCGTCCGCACCGCGGTCGTCTCCCGGGTGGGCGATGACGGTTTCGGCCGCTTCCTCACCGCCGAGCTGCGCAGGCACGAGGTCGACGACACCGCTGTCGAGGTCGATCCGGATGCTCCCACCGGTCTCTACGTGAAAGAGCTGTCTCCTCGTCCCGACGGATCGGTCGACGGAACCATGCGCTACTACCGCTCCGGTTCTGCTGCGTCGGCGATGTCACCCGCGACTCTTTCCGCATCACCCGCATCCGAGCTGCTGGCGGACGCGGCACTCGTGCACACCTCGGGCATCACCCCGGCCCTCTCCGACACGGCACGCGCGGCACAGGATGCCCTGTTCGACGCGGAGCGGGGAGGCCGTCTGCTCAGCTTCGATGTGAACTGGCGCCCTGCTCTGTGGCGAGGGCGCGAAGACCGGGGGCGAGCGGTGATCTCGGGCTACGTCCGCCGCGCCGACGTCGTCTTCTGCACGCAGCCGGACGCCGAAGCGGTGTTCGGCACGTCAGACCCCGACCGGCTGCGCGCGCTGTTCCCCGAACCTCGGTATCTGCTTGCCACGAGCCCGCGCGGAGCGGTCGCGTTCGACGGGGCCGAGCGCACCGACAGCGCGGCGCTGGATGTGCCGGTCGTCGAGTCCATCGGCGCCGGAGACGCGTTCGCCGCCGGATTCCTCGCGGGGGTCCTCACCGGGCTCTCGCTCACCGGCAGCCTCGCCCGCGCGCACCGCATCGCGACCCGCGCTCTCGCCAGCACGCGCGACCACGTCGACTGACCTCTTTCCCAGAGGGAAGGCCCCGCCGGCGCTCAGGGGTCAGCGCCGACGGCGTGACGCCGCCGCGTCGTGCGTCAGCTGGAGGGGGATCACGACGGGCTCCCCTCGGTGCTGCACCACCCTGACGAAGAGGATGTCGACGAGGGCGAGCTGCGCGATGCGACTCGACATCGCCGCCATGCGGAACGGCGACTCCTGTGCGTAGGTGAGCAGCACGATGTCAGCGGCGAGAGCGAGCGTCGAGTCCGGCGCGCTCGTGACGGCGACGGAGAGTGCCCCGGCGTCTCTCGCGACCTCCACCGCCCGCACGACCTCCTGCGTCTCGCCCCCGTGCGAGAAGGCGATCACGACGTCATCAGGCGAGCGCAGGGACGCGGTCGTGAGGGCGAGATGCGGGTCGGCGGAGTGGGCGACCGAGCATCCGATGCGGGCGAGCTTCTGCTGCAGATCCTGCGCCGTGAGCGACGACGCCGCCTGCCCGAAAAGGTCGACGTGTCGCGCCGCGACCACGGCCAGCGCGACCCGGTCGAGGGCTGCCGCGTCGAGTCCGAGCGCCGTCTTCTCGATCGCGTCGATCTCCTGGGACGCGAGCTTGGCGGCGATCGCCGACGGCTCGTCATCAGGGTCTATCGCCGTGGTGTCGAGACCGAAACGAGCCTGCTGCGCCTGGGCGAGCGTCACCGTCCGCGCGACGGCCACCCTCAGCTCGCGATACCCGCTGAACCCGAGCGACTGTGCGAAGCGCGCCACTGTCGACAGCGACGTGTTGCACAGTCGCGCCAGGTCGTTGATGGCGAGATCCACGACCAGCGTGGGGTCGCCGAGAATGGTCTCCGCGACCCGAGCCTCGGCAGCACTCAGACGGGCGATCGATCGGCGCACCAGCGCGAGAACGTCTGAGTCCACGGTGTCATCCTGCCTCAGTCGGCCAGATCCGCGTCGCCACGTGACGAGCCGTCTCCGGTCGAGCCCCTGCCGATCAGCCGTGCCCTGGCCGCCTGCGCACCGATCAGGCTCGCCGCGCCGACCTCGACGATCGGCAGAGCGAGCGGATGCTGCGGTGCGAGCCCGACGTTGACCACGACGGCATCGGGGTCCCGTGTGGCAGCGCGCTCGACCAGAGATCGCTGCGCTGCATCCGCGTCCGGTCGATCCAGCAGGATGACAGTGAGGCCGTCGGCCGCGACGGCTGCGTCGAGAGCTTCGTCCTGCTCATCGAGCGATGTCCGAGCCACGTCGACCCTGGCACGGTGGCCGCCGGCCGCGAGCGCTTCGGCGATGTAGGCCGAGGCACTGTCGACGGCGAGGGTCGACCGGCTACGCGCGTCGATGACGGCGAGTGCCACCGCATCCGCCGTCGCACCCGTGATCGCCCGCCCGACGATCTCGCGCGGATCGAAGTCGACAGGAGCGGATGCCGAGTCGGCGCGCTCCCGCAGGGCACCGGCGAGGGCTGCGACCCGAGCCGCCGCCTCCTCGACCCGCGCACGCAGCAGCGACCCGTCTCGGAGCGCTGCCACGATGCCGTCGCGCGCAGCGATGAAGTCACGTCGGTCCTGGTCTGGGAGGGTGGCTCCTCCCCTGTTGGTGGGGTTGCCGATGCACAAGAGGTCGACGCCCGCCGCGAGCGCCCGTGCCGCGCCAGCACCGATGCCGACGGTCTCGCGGATCGCCGCCATGTCGAGGGCGTCCGAGATGATCACCCCGTCGAAGCCCCAGTCGCGGAGCATGCCGAGCACCCGCGGATTCAGCGTCGCGGGCTCCTCTCCCCACGCAGGGACGACGATGTGCGCCGTCATGATCGTGTCGACTCCCGCGGCAACCGCGGCCCGGAACGGCTCGAGGTGCACCCGCTCGAACTCGTCGATGTCGAGCGAGATCACGGGCGACGCGTGATGCGAGTCCAGGTGCGTGTCGCCGTGCCCGGGGAAGTGCTTGACGCAGGCGGCCGCCGCGCCGCTCTGGATCCCGTCGACGGCGGCCAGCACGTGCCGCGAGACCAGAGTCTCGTCACTGCCGAACGAGCGGACGCCGATCACCGGGTTGCGCGGATCTGTGTTCACGTCGGCGACCGGTCCGAGGACCACGTTTCCGCCGATGGCGGTGACCCGCCTGGCGAGCTCTGCACCGGACGCCCTCGTCGCCCCGACGTCGTCGAGGAGGCCGAGCTGCCCCGCACCGGGGAGAGTGGATCCGGTCGCGGACTCGAGACGGGTGACGTTGCCGCCCTCCTCGTCGATGCCGATCAGGGCGTCGGGATTCGCACGGAGGATCTGCGCGCTCAGCGAGGGCAGATCCTCACCCATGTTCTGCCCGAAGTAGACGACGCCGGCGAGGCCGTCCTCGAGCTCGCCGACGAGCCACTGCGGAGCCTCGGTCCCGAGGAACCCCGGCCAGAGCACCGCATTGGCGAGTCGTTCGAGCTCGTCGGTCATCCCTTCACCGCTCCTGCCACCATGCCGGCGGAGAGCCGGCGCTGCACGATCACGAAGAAGATCATGACGGGGATCGTGATGATCGTCGATGCCGCCATGATGCTGCCCCAGTCGTTGGAGTGCAGGCCGAAGAACGACTTCAGACCGATCGACACCGTGTACTGGTCGGTGGCGCTGCCGAGGATCGTCATCGCGAAGATGAACTCGTTCCATGCGGTGATGAAGCTGAAGATGCTGGTCGCGACGAGGCCGGGCATCACGAGCGGCAGCAGGATCGAGCGGAACATCCGCCACCAGCTGGCACCGTCGATGTATGCGGCCTCCTCGAGCTCCACCGGCACGGCGGCGACGAATCCGCGCAGCATCCAGATGCCGAACGCGAGCGAGAGGGCGACGTACACGACCATCAGACCCAGGATGCTGTTGAGCAGACCCAGGCTCTTCACCTGCAGGAACAGCGGGATCACGAGGGCCTCGAGCGGCACCATCTGCACGACGAGGATCATCATGAGGATCGTGGTGCGGAACTTGAAGCGGAAGCGCGCGACGGCGACCGCCGCGAGCAGGCACACCAGGGCGCTGACGAGGACGGTGACGAGCGCCACGATCGCGGAGTTGCGGAGGTACGTGCCGAAGCCGCCGTCGGTGAGCACGAACGCGAAGTTGTCGAATGTGAACTCCTGCGGCAGCAGGGACTGTCCACCGCTGGATGCCTTGGCGTCGAGCGCGCTGGAGACCATCCAGTACACCGGGAACAAGGTGAAGATCAGGACCGCGGCGATCGCGATGCCGGTGCCGACGCGCGACATGACAGAGGGGCGGGGGTTCACAGCTCGTCCTCCTTCATGAGCGAACGGATGTACACGATCGTGATGCCGATCAGCACGAGGGTGAGGAGCACGGCGAGAGCGGCACCGAACCCGTAGCGGTTCTGGCCGAAGGACTCGACATACGACCAGACACCGAGGTTGAGCACGGACCGGTTGCCGCCGCCTCCGCCGGGCATCAGGTAGACCTGCGCGAAGACCTTGAAGTCCCAGATCGTCGACAGGATGATCACGACCGAGAAGACGGGCTTGAGAGTCGGGAAGATGATCTTCCAGAAGCGCATCCAGGCGTTGGCGCCGTCGAGGGCGGCCGCCTCCAGCATCTCCTTCGAGACACCCAGGAGACCGGCGAGAACCGTGATCGCGACGAACGGGAATCCGTGGTGCACAACATTCAGCAGGACGATGGCGTAGAACGACCACTGGTTGGTGAACCAGTTCACCGGGTCGTCCATCAGACCGAGGTCCTGCAGGACGGTGTTGAAGATGCCGCGGTCGGCATCGAAGATGAACGTCCACACATAGGTGCCGGTGACGGCGGGCATCGCCCAGGCCACCATGATGCAGCTGGAGACGATCGTGCGCCAGACGGTGCCGAGCTTCGCGAGCAGCAGCGCGACGAGCGTGCCCACTGCGACGGTGACGAACACGGCGACGGCGGCGAAGCCGACCGTGTTCGGGAGCACGACCGTCCAGAGTGTCGGATTGGTGAGCGCCTCGACGTAGTTGTCGACGCCGATCCAGTTGTTCTCGCCGGTATTGATCTCGCGCAGGCCGTAATCCTGCAGGGAGAAGATGAAGACCTGGATGAGCGGCCACAGCATGAGCACCGCGAGGATCACCAGGCCAGGGGCGAGGAGGAGCCAGGGGCGGGCCGTCAGCAGCGAGAGTCCTCGCTTGCGCGGCCGGCCGCCGGCCACGGAGGCGGAGGAGGACTCCGCCTTCGTGGCCGGCAGTGGCGCTTGCACCATCGACATGAAGGGATACAGCCTTACTGGTTGAGCAGATCGGTCATCTCAGCAGCGGCATCCTTCGTCGCCGTGGCGACGTCCTTCTGCCCGCTGAGGATGGCCTGGATCATCGAGTTGGTGGTCTTCTTGGCCTGGACGGCGCCGAAGTTCGGGGTCACCGGCACGGATGCGCCACCCTCGACCATCTGCTGCGCGAACGGAGCGACGAGCGGGTCGGTCGAGGCCAGGGCCTCTTCCATCGCCGACTGGACTCCGGGGAAGTACCCCGTCTCATCCGCCCACTTCTCGGCGAACTCGCCCGTGGTCATGAGCTTGACGAACTGCCACGCGAGGTCGGCGTTCTCCGTCGTGTTGAAGACCGACAGGTGCGAGCCGCCGAGCACGGACGGAGCGATTCCGCCGTCCTCACCGGGGATCACGGCGGCGCCGATCTTGCCCTCGAGCTCGGGGTTCGCCTCGATCAGAGCCTTCGGGGTCCACGAGCCAGAGAGCATCATGGCGACGTTGCCCTGCGTGAACGAGTCACGGAGGTCCGTCTCCTTCCAGGTGGTGGCACCGGCCGACGAGAAGCCGTGCTCGGTCGCGAGTCCCGTGTAGAACTCGATGCCGGCCTGCGACTCCTTGCTGTCGAGCTCGCTCGTCCAGGTCTTGCCGTCGAGGGTCGCGACCTCGCCACCCGCGCCCCAGACCCAGGGGTAGACCTGGAACTCGGCGTCTCCGGCGACGGGGAAGGGCAGCATGTCGGGCTTGGCGGCCTTGATGGCCTCACCCGCGGTGACGATGTCGTCCCAGGTCTTCGGAGCCTCGAGCCCGAGCTCCTCGAACACGTCGGTGCGGTAGACGATCGAACGGACGCCGGCGTACCACGGCATGCCGTAGAGCTCGTCCTCGTAGGTGCCGGCGACCGCGAGGCCCTCGACGAGGTCGTCGCGCAGGCCCTTCTCGGCGTCGACGTACTCATCGAGCGGCTCGAGCGCGCCTGCGTCGGCGAACTCCGCAGTCCAGGTGGTGCCGGTCTCGGCGATGTCGGGCGTGGTGCCACCGGCGATCGACGTGACGAAGCGGTCGTGGGCGTCGGCCCACTGGATCTCCTCGATCTTGACCGTGGCTCCGGTCTCGTCTTCGAAGGCGTCCGAGACCTCGTCGTAGAACGCGCTCGCGTCGGGGTTGGTGCCCTTCATGATCCAGACGGTGAGCTCCTGGCCCTCTCCGTCGACGGCTCCACCGTTGTCGGCGCTACCGCCGGCACAGGCCGCCAGGCCCAGGGTGGCCACGGCGCCGAGCGCCACGGCCGGAAGAATGCGCTTGTGCATCAGGGTTCTCCTCTTTGAACGTCCTGGCGGCATCGGGTGCCTACCACGTAGGAAAAAGTATTCATCACTAACTAATTCCCTGCAAGTTATTCTCAGAAACGTCATGCGGCCGTAACATCGTGCTCCGCGGGTAGGATCTGCGGCATGTCAGGGGCTCTCGACGACGCCAAGCGCAGCACCGTCGCGCGCCATGCCGACCTTCCGACGCCCAGCGCGCTGTCGACCTTCCTCAAGCTCCTCGGAGTCGCCCTGAGTGTGCTCCTCGTCTCCTCGATCGCCGTGGCCGGCTTCGTCTTCGTCGACGTGCTGAATCGGGTCGGCGAAGGCGCGGTGGCGCTCGAGGACGACGCGGAGGTGGCTCCTCCGTCGCTCGGGGCCTATCCGAGCGACAAGGCCTTCAGCATCCTCATCGTCGGCACCGATGAGTGCGGAGAGGTCTCGACGCAGCTGCTCGGGGAACGCTGCGAGAAGAGCGACGAGGGGTCCCGAAACGATGTGAATCTGCTCGTGCACGTCTCGGCGGCTCCCCGCAACGTGACCGTGGTGTCGTTTCCCCGCGACCTGATGGTCGAGGTTCCCGAGTGCACGCGCGACGACGGTTCGACCGCGTCGTCGATGGCGAAGGCGCCGCTCAACTCCCTCTTCGACCATGCGGGCATCTCGTGCATAGCGAAGACGGTCAGCGACCTGAGCGGCATCCCGATCGAGTTCGCGGCCAAGATCAGCTTCGACGGCGTGATCGCGATCACCGATGCGATGGGCGGCGTCGAGGTGTGCGTCGCCGGCGAGGGCATCCGCGACTCGCAGGCGGGCATCGATCTGCCCGTGGGGACTCACACCGTCTCGGGAGCGAACGCCCTCGCCTTCATCCGCACCAGACACGGTGTGGGCGACGAGAGCGACCTCGCCCGCATCTCCAACCAGCAGCAGTACATGTCGCGTCTGGCCAAGAAGATCCTCAGCGCCGAGACCCTGACGGATCCGTCGAAGGTGCTGCGGCTGATGAACACTGTCGCCGACAACATCGTGCCCAGCCAGTCGCTCAGCAACGCCCTCACCCTCACCCAGCTCGCGCTGGCATTGAAGGACGTGCGATTCTCGGACTTCGTCTTCGTGCAGTACCCGAACCTGGACGACCCCGACAACCCGGGGATCAAGGTCGTTCCCGACTACGACGCGGCCGAGCCGCTGTGGGCAGCACTGATCGCCGGCGAGCCGATCACGCTCTCGGGCGACGTCGCAACGAACAGCAGTGTGGAGCTCGCGACCCCGCCGGCCACTGAAGAGACCCCCGAGACCTCGGAGACCGCCGCTCCGACGGAGGCGCCCGAGACCCGAGCGACGCTGCCTCCGGAGATCTCGGGTCAGAGCGTCGATCAGGACACCTGCTCGGTCGGCAACCAGGCGAAGTGAGCGCGTAGTCTCGGAGCATGGGCAGGACGCGAGCACGAGACACCGAGCATCCTCAGGCCCGACTCGACCACGGCGGTATCGCGCGCATCGTGCCGTCGGAGTTCACGAGCGGGTTCGAGCTCATCGTCGACGACACCCCGCAGTCGCACGTCGACCTGGACGACCCCACGCATCTGCACTTCGAGTACATCGTGCGCATGGGCGCGGTGATCGACCAGCTGCCGTCCGGCCCCCTCACCGCCGTGCATCTCGGCGCCGGCGCGCTGACCATCCCCCGCTACATCGATGCCACGAGGCCCGGGTCCCGCCAGCAGGTCATCGAGCTCGAGGCACCGCTGGCGACTCTCGTGCGCGAGCATCTGCCGCTGCCCAAGGGCGCCGCGATCCGGTTGCGGATCGGCGACGCGCGCGAGGGCGTCAAGCGACTTCCGGCAGCGATCGTCGGCAGCTGCGACCTCGTCGTCTCGGACGTCTACTCGGGCGCGCAGACGCCCGCCCACCTGACCAGTCTGGAGTTCTACCGCGAGCTCGCGGATCTTCTCTCCCCCGGCGGCGTCCTGCTCGTGAACGTCGCAGACGGCCCCGGCCTCGCCTTCGCCCGCCGACAGGTCGCGACGATCGCAGAGGTGCTTCCGGAGATCGGCGTCCTCGCCGACACGCAGGTGCTGAAGGGGCGACGTTTCGGCAACCTGGTGATCGCCGCCTCTGCCGCACCGCTGCCCACCGAATGGCTGCCCAGGATGCTCGCCGCGGGCCCGCACCCTGCCAAGATCGCCCAGGGCGCCGAGGTGACCGCCTTCGTGCAGGGTGCACGGGTCGTGACGGATGCGGATGCCGTGGCATCCCCTCGTCCGGACGCATCGCTCTTCCTGCGCTGAGCGCATCGATCCGGATCCGGATGCGTGCTCGTGGGGCGTGCCGCTCCGGCGAGCGCGCGGTCGCGAGGCACACTGGTCGGGGGACGCTGCGGAAGGAGAGCAATGAGTTTCATCCGAGGGTACGACCAGGAGAGCCTTCGCGAGCTGGTCGATCTCGATGAATGCGCGGCACGACTGGAGGAGATCGAGAGCCAGAGGAGTCTTCCTGCGCTGCTCGAGCGAGTGTGGCTGCTGAAGGTCCTCGACCGGCTGGACGAGGCACTCCCCCTCGCCGACGAGGCCGTCCGGCAGTCGCGAATGGCGGGCACCCGCAAGGACGTGCTCCGAGCTCGTGTGCTCCACGCCACCGTGCTCCAGTACCGCGGAGCGTATGCCGCCGCAGAGCAGGAGCTGGCGACCTGCGCAGCCGAGGCCGAGGGCCAGCGCTGGGTCTCGATCGCCGCGTTCGCGCATCACAATCACGGCAAGAACGCGTACGAGGCCGGCGATTACGAGACCGCTCGCGAGAGCTTCAAGCAGTCGTTGTTCCTGCGTCGCGAAGCCGGTGCGGAAGACCGTGAGCTCGAGACCGTGCTTCTCGCGATCGAGGCGGCCGAACGGCGCCGCACATCGCACCTCGTCGCAGGCTGACGCGCCCCTGCGGCACGATGTCGGCAGCATGGCTTAGCCTGATCGCATGGCGGAACTTGACCGGGTGCGCGTCTGGGGCGAGGCACTGATCACGCTGCATCTCGACGACAGCTGGTCCTTCGGCTTCGACCACGCGAAGCGACGCGCAGGACAGTGCGATTACACGAAGAAGCGCATCACCGTGTCGCGCTATCTGGCGGCGCGTTTCGAGGACGACGAGATCCATCAGGTGCTGCTGCACGAGGTCGCGCATGCGCTGGCCGGGCACGAGGCAGCGCACGGATCGGTATGGAAGCGAGTGGCCCGCGACCTCGGCTACGTCGGCGGAACGACCCACCACGGCGAGACCGCGGTCGAGCTCGCCCCTTGGGTGGGCGAATGCCCCTCGGGCCACGTCACCTATCGTCATCGGCGCCCGTCACGGGCGACGTCGTGCGCGCGGTGCTCGCGGTCGTACGACGCGCGCTACCTGTTCGAGTGGACGCGCCGCGAGATCACGGCAGACACCCGGCTCGCCGCGCAGATGTCGCGCTGAGCCGCACTCGCACCGCCACGGTCACTCGGAACGGGTCAGCGTGAGTGCTGGTCCGAGTCGGGATCATCGTCGCGTGCCTGCGACGACTCTTCGGCTGCGATCCCTTCGGTTGCGTCCGCGTCGGCGGGGATCGCCTCATGCGCCCTTTCGTCCGCACCACGAGCACGCGCCGCACGGCGACGGAGCAGGGCTGCCACAGCGCGCCACCCGATCAGGAAGACTCCGAGCACAAGCGTCGCGACGATGATGAAGGCGACCTGAGCGGTGTCGCCCGAGGCGACGCGAAGAAGCATCCCCCCGACGACCGTGACGGCCCAGACGACCGCGCCCCAGGCGAGCGACCAGGGCCGGCGCGGCCGCCCCGGAAGCAGCGCGGCGACGAGGTGGCCGACGAGGAGCGCGACGATGAAGGGCCAGGCGGTCAGCAGGAATCCGCCGGGGTCCTCGTCGTGCGACGCACGACCGATCACGGCGAAGATGAGCACCAGGACGGCGTCGAGGACGAGAGCGGGGACGAACCTCATGCCACGACCCTACGTCGAGGGCGCCGAAACCGCTGCCGAGTGCGCGGCCTGTTGCCGAGTGAGTCGACGTATCAGTCGAAGGCGACGAACAGCCCGTCGCGGAGCACGGGAACGACATCGTGCGCGTCGAGTTCGGCGGCGGCGACTGTCGACGTGGGGACGAGCCCTGCCGATGCGATCCGTCCTGTCGCATCCACACCGTCGGCGATCTCGCGCGCGGATCCGCTGGCGCTGATCATGTGCCGCAGAGCCCTCTTGAGAGCCCGGAATCCTTCAGCCGCGACCGCCGCGTCCGGCGCGGTGTGGTCGATGCCGAGGTCCGTCAATGCCGCGATGACCGCACCTGCACCGAGGTGGTCCTCCACCGCGAAGCGCACGGCCCCTGCAGCATCCGCCTCTCCTGCGGCGATCACGGCGACCGAGGTGCGGGCCTGCCTGCGCTCCTGCACCGTCGCCACGGCGCGCGCCACGGCCGAGGCGTTGCGGAGGCTGCCGACGAGCACCACGGAGCCGCCCGCACGCGCGGCGACCGCGGCACCGTTGCGGGACCAGCCGACGGCGTCCTCAAGAGAGACCGCGGATCCGGATGCGACCGCATCCCCGACCGTCGACGAGAAGCGCAGGACGTCGACGACCACGACGACGTCCGCGGATGCGAGACGGTCGACCCCTTCGACGCCCCAGTCGAGGCGCACCTGATACGTGGACTGATCGAACGGAGACGGCATCCGTCCAGCCTAGAACGAGCCCGCACGAGCCCAGGCCCCGATGACGGTTCGAGTCATCGGGGCCTGGTCTCTGCGGCTCCCTCGCTGCCTGGGGTCAGTCGGCGGCGAGCGCCTCGACAGGGGCCACCCGGGTGGCGAGTCGGGTCGGCGTGGCCGCGGCGACCAGGGTGAGCACGGCCGTCGCCACGATGATGATCGCGATCGGCAGCCAGGGCACGTGCGGTGCGACGAGCCCCGCCGGTTCGAAGTCCGGAAGGGTGGGCGTCGAGCCGAGGAGCGACTGGGCAGCGATCCATCCGTAGACGACCCCCAGCACGAGTCCGGTCAGAGTGGCAGCGACCGTGATGTGCGTGGCCTCGAGCAGCACCATGCGGCGCACCTGACCGTTGGACAGGCCGATCGATCGCAGCAGACCGAGTTCACGGCGGCGCTGCACGACCCCGATCGTGAGCAGGTTGACGAGTCCGACGGCGGCGATGACCGCCGACACGGCCACGAGGACCATCATCACGGCGGCGAACGCGTCGAACGGCGTGAAGAACTCCGCGGGGATCTCGCCCTCGACCTGGCCGATCAGCATCTGCTTGACCGACTCGAGCGCGACGGCGAACATCGTGACGAGAGTGACGCCCATGACCACGCCGATCGCCATGCGAGACGACCGCTCGGGGTAGCGCAGCGCGTTCTCGGCGGCGAGCCGCGCGGTGGCGCTCGATCCGAACATCCGCCCCACCAGACGCAGTACGGGCGGCATGAACAGCACCGAGCCGAGCGCGAGCCCTGTGAAGGAGAGAAGTCCGCCGAAGAACGCGACGACGACACCGAGCGGATGCACCAGCCCCACCACCACGCCCGCTGCGAGGAGGATCGCGCCCGACACCAGCAGCACCCAGGCACCGATGTGGCGACCGGCGCGCGATACCTCTTCGTGGGTGCGCTCGACCGAGCCGCCGATCGCCTGCAGCGGCGTGACCGCGAGGACCCTGCGGGATCCGGCCCAGGCGGCAGCCCACGTGGTCAGGGCGACACCCACGGCAGGCAGCGCGATGAACGGCTGTGCGAGCGAGAAGTCCTTCGGCACGTTCGCGATCAGACCGCTGCCGATCTGCACGCCGATCGCGGCGATGCCCAGTCCCACGAGCAGACCCAGGGCTGCGCCGATGACGCCGACGACGAGTCCCTGCTTCCCCACCTCTGCACGCTGCGACCGAGCGGTCGCGCCGATCAGGCGCATGAGCGCGATCTGACGCGTGCGGCCGGCGATGATCGTCGAGAACGTGTTGGCGGTGACGATCGCCGCGACATACATCGCGACGCCCGTGAGCAGGATCGAGAGCAGACCGACGATGAAGGCGAGGGTCTCGCTGTCTCCGATAAACGGGTCGGCCTGCAGCACTGCGCCGAGGTAGGCGGTGGTCTCGACCAGCACCACCCCGAAAGCGGCGGAGAGCGCGGCGACGAGGACGCTGGCACCCATACCTCGGTCGCGCAGCCACCGGAGGCGCGGGCCGGTCGCCGCCGTCTGCGGCACGACCGTGCGGGTCGGCGCGTCGAGGACGGCGCTCATGCCGCCACCTCGGCGGCGAGCATGTAGGCCGAGATCTCTTCGGCGCTCTGACGAGGGTGGTCGGCGACGATGCGTCCGTCACCGAGGAAGAGCACGCGGTCCGCGTGGCTGGCCGCGATCGCGTCGTGGGTCACCATCGCGATCGACTGCCCGTGCTCGCGGCTCGCCGTGGCCAGCAGCTGCAGCACCTCCCGCCCGGTCTTGGAGTCGAGGTTCCCGGTGGGTTCGTCCGCGAAGACGAGATCGGGTGCGGTGGCGAGGGCTCTCGCGATCGCGACGCGCTGCTGCTGCCCTCCCGAGAGCTGATGCGGCCGGTGCTGCAGCCGGGAGCCGAGCCCGAGCGTCTCGATCAGTCCGTCGATGCGGGCCTTCTCGATCGCGCTGGGGCGCCGGCCGTCGAGTTCGAACGGCAGCATGATGTTTCCGAGCGCCGTGAGGGTCGGCACCAGGTTGAAGGCCTGGAAGATGAAGCCGACGCGGCGGCGGCGCAGGATCGTCAGATCGAGGTCGCCGAGGCCGGTGATCTCGGTGTCTCCGATCCAGGCGCGTCCCTGTGTGGGGGTGTCGAGGCCTGCCATGATGTGCATGAGCGTGGACTTGCCCGAGCCGGACGGGCCCATGATCGCGGTGAACTGACCGCGGCGGATGCCGACGCTGACGTCGTCGAGCGCGCGGACGGTTCCCTCGCCGGCGCCGTAGGTCTTGTCGAGGTGCTGCACGCGGGCCGCGAGCCCGAGGTCGGTGGTCGTGATCTCCATGCTTCGACGCTACGGAGCACTGCCCCGCCGCCGCGTCGCCCTGGCGACGCATCCGCGTACATCGCAAGGATGATCATCCGACCGGCTGCAGGTCAGGCGAGACCGTGCTCGAACGCGAACACGACGAGCTGCACGCGGTCGCGCAGGGTCAGCTTCGTCAGGATGCGGCTGATGTGCGTCTTCACGGTGGCCTCGCTGAGGTACTCGCGCGCGGCGATCTCGGAGTTCGACAGCCCCCTCGCGGCGAGCGCGAAGATCTCGCGCTCGCGATCGGTCAGCGACGCGAACTGCGGGGGCACCGGCTTCGGGGCCTCGGCGAAGTGCTCGAACAGCTCGCGCGTGGCGGATGCCGCGATCACGCTCGAACCGGAGTGGACCGTCCGGATCGCAGCGAGCAGGAACTCGGGGTCCGCGTCCTTCAGCAGGAAGCCGCTGGCTCCCTGACGGATCGCGCGGGCCGCCGCCTCATCGAGGTCGAAGGTCGTCAGCATCACGATCTTCGGCGGGTCGGGTTGCCCGAGGATCTCGGCGGTCGCGGTGAGACCGTCCATCACCGGCATCCTGATGTCCATCAGCACGACGTCCGGTCGGGTCACGCGGACCAGTTCGATCGCCTCGCGCCCGTCTCCGGCTTCACCGACCACATCGATATCCGGCTGCGATGCGAGCAGCATGCGGATGCCGGCACGGAAGAGCGACTGATCGTCGACGAGGACGACTCTGATCATGCGGGTTCTCCGATCGGGAGCGAGGCGTGGACGACGAACTGCACGCCCTGACGCTCCGCCTGAAGGCTACCGCCGACCAGCTGGGCGCGTTCGCGCATGCCGATCACGCCGTGCCCACCGCTGCCCTGCGTCTGCTCGCGGCCGACGGTGTTGCGCACCTGGATGTCGACCCGGTCGGGAAGCCAGGCGAGGTGCACGTCGACCGCGCCGTCGCCATGCCGGATGGCGTTGGTGAGCGCCTCCTGCAGGATCCGGTACACCGCGAGCTGGATCGCTCCCGGAGGTTCGCCGGGCGGCGTGGGATCGACCGTGATGCGCGGTTCGATTCCGGCCTGGCGCACCTGCGCGAACAGCGCTTCGAGGTCGGCCAGCGTCGGTTGCGGGCCGTCCCCCTGACGGTGCCGCAGCTGCGTGAGCAGCAGTCGCACGTCGCTCAGCGCCCCGCGCGCGGTCTGGGCGATGGTGCCCAGCGCCTCCGTCGCCATCTCGGGCTTGGCTGCCGCGGCGTATCGGGCGCCGTCGGCCTGCGCGATCACGACGGCGAGGGAGTGCGCGACGATGTCGTGCATGTCGCGGGCGATGCGCACGCGTTCCTGCTCCTCGGCCGCGAGAGACTCGGCCTGCAGCTGCGCCGACCTGGTGCTCCGTGCACGCAGGACCACGCGCCAGAGCAGGCCGCACACCCAGGCGAACCCGAGCGCGAGCACCGAGACCACCAGAAGAAGCGTGCCGGTGGTCAGCTGATCCCAGCCGCTCGCGCTCGAGGCGACACCGGTGACGACCACCATGTAGACGGCCGACACGAAAGCGCCGAGGAGCGCCGACCCGAATCCCCACCACAACACGACCCGTGACCCCCAGGCGGCGGTCGCGTAGAGCACGAGGAGGATCGCGACGTCGATCGGCAGCGGCCCGAATCCGGAGAGCATCTGCACGATCGCGCCCGCCCACGCCGCGGCGAGCGCGAGTCCGGGAGCGAGCCTGCCGATAGCTACGCCGCCGAACATCAGCAGTCCCGCCACGACGACTGCTGCGACGGCTGCACCGTCGACTCCCACGCCGCTCGCCCCCGGCCCGTAGAAGGCGACGGAGAACGGGGTGAGGATGACGAAGAGCAGCGCCGCCCCGACGATGTCGAGGACCAGCGCCGTTCGCGAGAGCGGGCGGATCACTCCCCCACGCTACGCGGCACGGCATCCGTCCCGCATCCGTCTGCAGATGTATCCGCCGGGTGGGTCAGGCGCGCGCGATGATCTCTCCGTGCGGCACGAGGTACCAGCCGTCGCCGTCGTCGGCCCAGCGCTTCCAGGCGTCACTGATCGCCTGCAGGTCTGCGGAGGTCGCCATGTCGCTGTCGACCAGCTGCCGGGCGAGCGCGGACTCGAGGATGCGGTCGGCCCACATGCTGCCCCACCAGGCGCGGTCCTCCGGCGTCGCATAGGTCCAGTTGGAGGTGGTCGCAGTCACGTCGTCGAACCCGGCTGCCCGCGCCCAGGCGAGCAGGCGGCGGCCCGCGTCGGGTTCGCCGCCGTTCGCCCGCGCGGCTCGTCTGTACAGGTCGAGCCAGCGGTCGAGCTCGGGGAGCATCGGGAACCAGATGAAGCCCGCATAGTCGGCGTCGCGCACGCCGACCACTCCGCCGGGCGCCGTGACCCGACGCATCTCGCGGAGCGCCTGCACGGGATCGCCGACGTGCTGCAGCACCTGGTGCGCGTGGACGACGTCGAAGCTGTCGTCGGCGAAGCTCAGGGAGTGCACGTCCTCGACGGAGAAGTCGAGGTTCGTGAGCCCTCTGCTCGCGGCGAGATCACGCGACAGCGACAGTGCGTTCTCATCGATCTCAGTCGCCGTGACGTGGCCGACCACGCTGGCGAAGTCGACCGTGATGCTGCCGGGCCCCGCTCCGACGTCGAGAAGCCTCGTGCCGGCGGTGAGGTGCGGGCGCAGGTACTCCGCCGAGTTCGCGATGGTGCGACTGCTGTGCGAGCGGAGGACGGTCTCGTGATGTCCGTGCGTGTAGGTGGCCATGCCCCACTCTGGCAGAAGACGTCTCGCCCCGGCGAATCGACGGTCAGCGCAGCTCGGCGACGGCTCGCCGGATGGCCTCGCGATCGGGCTTGCCCGAGGAGAGCACGTCGAGCTCGTCGACCAGGATCAGCCGCGCGGGCCTGGCGTGCTTGCCGAGCTCCTCCGCGACGACGTCCCGCGCATGTGCCAGCTGCTCGGACTCGCTGCGCCGCAGCGCCTCGCCACGAGGGGCCACGATCACCGAGGCCTCACCCCATCGCTCGTCCTCGACGCCCACCACGACCGCTCCGGTGAGCCCGGGGACGCGACGCACCAGCCTCTCGACGCGGTCGAGGGAGATGTTGAGGCCACCGGAGACGATCACGTTGTCGGCTCGGCCGTGCACTCGCACCACGCCGTCGTCCAGGAGTCCGAGATCGCCCGTGTGGTACCAGCGGATGCCGTGCTCGTCGCGCGAGAAGTTCTTCGCCGTCAGCTCGCCGTCCCCGAGATACCCGTCGGCGAGCATCGGACCGGCGATGCGCAGTTCGCCGTCGACCGTCCGCACGCCGACGGTGTCGAGCGGGACGCCGTCGTACACGCATCCTCCGCTCGTCTCCGTGGAGCCGTAGGTGCGCACCAGCCGGACTCCGAGATCGGCCGCGCGGTCGCGCAGCGGCTCGGGCAGCGCCTGGCCGCCGACGAGGATCGCGCGGTACGCCTGCAGCGCAGCACGCACGGGCGCATCGTCCGCCGCGTCGAGAAGGGTCGAGAGCTGTGCGGGGACGAGGGACGTGTAGAGGTCGGGGAGGGAGCCGGATGCTCCCGACGACGGTCGGAGCATCGACAGCGTCGACTCGGCGAAGGATGCGGGCGAGAATCGTCCGCTCAGAGCGACCGGATGCGTGCCGGCGACCAGCGATCGCACGATGACCTGGAGCCCCGCGACGTAGCCCGCGGGGAGGGCGAGCAGCCAGCGACCCGCACCGATCCGCGCTGCCGTGGCATCCGCGCTCGCGCGCAGCGCCTCGCCGCTCAGGGCGACCCGCTTGGGGATGCCGCTCGATCCCGACGTCGCGATCACGACCGCGGTGCCCTCGGACACCCAGCTCGGGGCGTCTCCGAGCATGCCGAATCCGAGCGCCGGACCTCCGTCGAGAGCACGGGCGAGAGCCTCACGGAGCTCGACCGGATCCTCGGCATCCGTCGATCTCAACGCGACCATGTGATCCTCGCTCCGCTCGGTCGTTCCGGGATCAGTAGTGCCAGGGGAACGAGGTCCAGTCCGGATCCCGCTTCTCGAGGAACGAGTCCCGCCCCTCGACGGCCTCGTCGGTGCCGTAGGCGAGCCGCGTGGCCTCCCCCGCGAACACCTGCTGGCCGACGAGTCCGTCATCGACGGCGTTGAACGCGAACTTCAGCATCCGGATCGCGGTCGGCGACTTGGTGAGCACGGTGCGCGCCATCTTCAGCGCCTCGCGCTCGAGCTCCGCATGCGGCACGACACGGTTCACGGCGCCGGCCTCGTAGGCGCGCTGCGCCGAGTACTCCTCAGCGAGGAAGAACACCTCTCGAGCGAACTTCTGCCCCGTCTGCCGCGCCATGTACGCCGAGCCGTATCCGGCGTCGAAGCTGCCCACATCGGCATCGGTCTGCTTGAACCGCGCCTCTTCCGCCGAGGCGATCGTGAGGTCGCACACGACATGCAGCGAGTGCCCTCCGCCGGCGGCCCAACCGGGGACCACCGCGATGACGACCTTCGGCATGAAGCGGATGAGCCGCTGCACCTCGAGGATGTGCAGGCGGCCGGCGCGTGCCGGATCGTGCACGGTCGTCTCGTCGTCGGAGTACTTGTAGCCGTCGCGGCCCCGGATGCGCTGATCGCCGCCGGAGCAGAACGCCCAGCCGCCGTCCTTCGGACTCGGGCCGTTGCCGGTGAGCAGCACGGCACCGATGCGCGGGTTCTGTCGTGCATCGTCGAGTGCGCGATACAGCTCGTCGACCGTGTGCGGGCGGAAGGCGTTGCGCACCTCCGGGCGGTTGAACGCGATGCGCGCGACTCCGCCATCGGTGCTCACATGGGCCGTGATGTCGGTGTAGTCCTCGGCACCGGGCGCGAGCACCCATTCGTCCGGGTCGAACAGGTCTGAGACGAATGCGCTGGTCACGGCATCCAGCCTATTCCTGTGGAGGTTGCAGACGCAGACGGCGCCGCCTGCGAGCAGGCGACGCCGTCTGCACTCCGTGTTCAGATGCGGCGAGCGCGAGCGGTCTTGATCCAGCCGTCGACGATGTCCCAGATCGGGAAGGCGACGAGACAGAAGCCTGTGATGACCGTGAGGATGCGCATCGTCTCGTCCGTCACGCCGTTGTCGGTGAAGACGAAGGCCAGGAACTCGGGGTTGATCAGTGCTCCCTGCAGCAGCAGCGTGAGCGACCAGGCGGCGAAGACCACGGCGAGCAGTGTGTTGACCACCGCGGTGACGACGGTCCACCGCCGCTGGGCGTAGACCACGACGGCCAGCAACGTTTCTGCGGCGAACAGTGCGAAGAAGAACGTGATGCCCCACGGCCACAGTCCCGGGTCGAGGATCGCGATCGGCTCGCCGCCGGTGGGGAAGAAGCCGACGAGCGCGTCCCAGAACACCGCGCCGACCCCGAGAGCCAGGAACACGAGGGAGGCGATCGCATCGGCCCGCCCCGCGCCGTTCTGCGTCGGCTCCGGAAGCTGATCGATGCTCCACTTCACGCCGGTGTCCGTGCCGGCGCGCTCGAGGATGACGAAGACCAGCGTCACCCAGAATCCGATGTGCACGACAGAGCCGAGAGTCGCGACGACTGCGGTGCCGATGATCTCTCCGGTCGGAGCGCCGTCGAGCAGCTGCCCGAGGACCACCCCTCCGAAGACGCAGACCGGGACGATCCAGAGCAGCAGCTTGAGCAGGCGCCACCATACGAGGTAGTACTTCGGGCCGATCAGGTGGAGCGGACGGTCGGCATAACCGGCGGCGAGGATGCCGGGGTCGCCGAGCTCCGTGAGGACCGCGCGCTCGGCGTCCTCAGGGGCCTCCCCCTGCTCGAGCCTGGCGTCGATCGCGTCGGCGATGGAACCTTCGAGTTCGGCGCGCACGTCGCCCTGCACCTCGGGGGTGAGGCTCCGGATGGTGGCGCTGATGTACCGCTCGGTGAGCGTGGCCGTCGTGTTCATGTCAGTTCTCCTCAGCTGTGAGGGTCGCGATCGCCGTCGTGAGCGATCGCCATTCTTCGGTCAGGGTGTCGGCGAGCCGGATGCCGGCCTCCGATGTGCGGTAGAACTTGCGGGGCCGTGCCTCGTCGGTGTTCCACTCGCTCGTGAGGTACTCCTGCTTCTCGAGCCTGCGAAGCAGCGGATACAGCGTGTTGGCATCGGTGGCGAAGCCACGGCGCTCGAGGTCCTCGAGCAGCGCGTAGCCGTACCCCGCGGTGCGCAGCAGCTGCAGGCAGGCCAGCACCACGGTGCCGCGGCGCAGTTCCTGCAGGTGCGTGTCGAGGGTCTCGTTCATGTCCGTCACGTTACTGTGCGTTACACACCATTGTCAATCACACATTTATGTAGCGCATGTCGACCACGCCTACGAAGTACCGTGGGCGCATGACCATCGAGATCTCGCGCATCGATCCGTTCGATCCCGTCGACGTCGACGCGTGGTGGGATGCGTACGCGGCCGCGGAGCGTGCCGACCGCGGCGCGGATGCCGTCGTGTGGTCGCTCGCGGAGAGCCGCAGCGAGCTGCAACAGGAATCCGCAGTCATCGATCGACGGGCGTACCTGCTGCGCGACGGCGACGAGGTGGTCGGCTCCGCGAGTCTCGCTCTGCCCCTCAAGGACAACACGCACATCGCGCACCTGGCGATCAGTGTGCCTCCGCGCCACCGACGGCGCGGCATCGGATCAGCGACGCTGGCGTTCCTCGAAGGCGAAGCCGTGGCATCCGGCCGGACCACCGCGCACGGTTCGACGTCCTGGCCCTATGAACACGGATCGGAGGGAGCTGGCTCCCCCGGGCGCGAATTCGCCCGCGCGCACGGATACGCGCTCGCCCTCGGCGACGTGCAGAGCAGACTCGACCTGCCCGTCGATCCCGCGTTGCTCGACCGGGTCGAGACCGACATCGCCGGCTCGACCGACGGCTATGAGCTCCGCAGCTGGGTCGGCCGAATCCCCGACGACGTCGTGGAACGCTGGACGATCCTCGACGCGACGCTCGAGACCGAGGCACCGACCGGCGAACTCGACATCGAGCCGCAGAAGCCCGATGTCGACAGCATCCGCGAGAGCGAGGAACTGATCGACCGACAGCGTCGCCTCTCGTTCGGAACCATCGCCCTCGCCCCGGACGGCGATGCGGCCGCATACTCCCAGCTGGTCGTCTCCGCCGACGACGGGAACGCGTACCAGTGGGGAACCCTCGTGCGCACAGCCGACCGCGGGCATCGTCTCGGCATCGCCGTGAAGGTCGCCAATCTGCGGATGCTGCACCGAGAGGCACCCCGCACGACAGCGGTCTACACCTACAACGCCGAGTCGAACGCGCACATGCTCGCCGTCAACGCACTGCTCGGCTTCCGACCCAGCGAGCGACTCGGCGAGCTGCAGAAGCGACTGACCTGACCCACCGCCTTCGGCACGGCGGATGCCGTCGGAGCGCGGGCACAGAGCAGAATGAGCACATGCTCCCACCGCTCGCAGACCTTCTCAGCTCGGCCCGGATCGTCGCACTGCCGATGCACACCCGATTCCGCGGTGTAGACACCAGGGAGGCGCTGCTCTTCGAAGGACCGCAGGGATGGGCGGAGTTCTCCCCGTTCCTCGAGTACGAGGATGCAGAGGCTGCGACCTGGCTCGCGGCCGCGATCGACTTCGCCTGGAGGCCACAGCCAGAGCCACTGCGCGAGCGGATCGGAGTCAACGCCACGATCCCGGCGATCGAAGCCGCACAGGTGGCGGAGGTGCTGGCGCGATTCGCCGGCTGCCGCACCGCCAAGGTCAAGGTCGCTGAGCCCGGCCAGACTCTCGCCGACGACATCGCACGCGTGCGAGCCGTGCGCGAGGCCATGGGCCCTGAGGGACGCATCCGCGTCGACGCCAACGGCCTGTGGAACGTCGACGAGGCCGAGCACGCGGTGCATGCCCTCAACGAGTTCGATCTGGAGTACGTCGAGCAGCCGTGCGCCACTGTGCCCGAGCTCGCCGAGCTGCGCACCCGCGTGAAGTACATGGGCATCCCGGTCGCCGCCGACGAGAGCATCCGCAAGTCATCCGACCCGCTCGCGGTCGCTCGCGAGAAGGCCGCCGATCTGCTCGTGATCAAGGCCCAGCCGCTCGGCGGCATCACGCACGCGCTGCAGATCATCACGGCCGCCGGCTTGCCGGTCGTCGTCTCCAGCGCACTCGACACCGCAGTCGGTCTCTCTCAGGGTGCGGCTCTCGCTGCGGCACTCCCGACCCTCGACTACGACTGCGGTCTCGGCACCGCGTCGCTCTTCCTCGACGACGTCGCCGACCTCCGTCCGGTCGACGGCTCGATCCCCGCAGCGCGCGTCACCCCGGATGCAGCGGCGCTCACGCGTCTCGCAGCCTCGGACGACCGTCGCGACTGGTGGCTCGATCGCCTCGCGCGGTGCTACGCCGTGCTCGACGCCCGCTGACCGACACTCACTCGGCGAGGAGCAGCTGCACAAGCCTTCCGAGTTCCTCACTGCCCGAGTGGCGCAGCTGGTCGGAGTCCTGACCGGCCATCGCGCCGCGAACTGTCATTCCCTCCCAGATGATCATGAGCATGCGCGCCGCTTCGTCGGCCGGGATCTTCAGCTCGAGTGCACTCACCGAGACGATGTCGGTGATGATGACGGCGATGCTCGAGACCATCTCGCGCTCCTGCACGAGGTAGGCGGCACCGAACTGCGCGTCCCGCAGTGCACGGATGCGGATCTCGCTCATCAGCATCACGCCGAGGCGGTCGTCGCCGCCCGCATCCATGATGCGCTGGACGAGCTCGACCGGATCGCACCCCTCTGAGAGGCCGCCCTCTGCGGCGATCTCCTCGACGCGGGCGCGCACGGCACTGACGCGCTGCTCGGCGACGCTTCCGGCGAGCATCAGGAACAGCTCGTCCTTCGACTCGAAGTTCGAGTAGAACGCGCCGCGCGTGAATCCGGCACGGTCGCAGACCGCCTCGACGGATGCACCATCGAGGCCGACCTCGGCGAAGACCTGCGCCGCGGCATCCAGAAGCCTGGCTCGCGTGTTCTCGCGACTACGGGTGGCGGGTGTCGTCATCGAATCCTCCTGCCTCTCATTCTCACACCCCGCACACAGACTCCGGGGCTCGGATCACCTTACGATACATCTATGTATCGGATACACCTGTGTATCCAACCCGGATCCCCTGAGGTGCTTCGTGTCCACACTCCTGTCCTCGCTCGGCCGCTGGTCCTACCGGCACCCGTGGCGTGTCCTCGTCTCCTGGCTCCTCGCGCTCGGCATCGCCGGTGCGGGAGCACTCGTTCTCGGAGCGGGCACCGACAACTCCTTCTCGATCCCCGGAACCGAGTCGCAGGCGGGTCTCGAGCAGCTCAACCGCTCGTTCCCGGCAGTCAGCGGAACCAGCGCGCAGATCATCGTGGTCGCGGCCGACGGCGACTCGATCACCGACGACACGTATCGGGATGACATCGAGGATGCCGTCGCCGAACTCGCCGATCTCGACGACTCCGTGCTCTCGGCCACCTCGCCGTTCGGCGAGATGGTCAGCGGCATGATCAACGACGACGAGACCGCCGGGATCATCCGCCTGCAGTTCGACGGCCAGGCGAGCGACGTCTCGGACGCGACGCAGGACGACCTCCGAGCAGTCGTCGCCGACCTCGCAGGCGAGCTCCCGGCCGGCTCCCAGACCGCGCTCGGCGGCGACCTCTTCGCGACGTCCATCCCCGGCGTGACCCTCACCGAGGCGGTCGGGCTGCTGATCGCCCTGCTGGTGCTGATCGTCACGTTCCGCTCGTTCGTCGTCGCGGGGCTGCCGCTCCTCACGGCCATCCTCGGCGTGGGCATCTCGATGGCGGGCATCTTCGCCGCCACCGCCTTCGCCACGGTCTCATCGACCACTCCCCTGCTCGCCCTCATGCTCGGACTCGCGGTCGGCATCGACTATGCGCTGTTCATCATGGCAAGGCACCAGGACCAGGTCCGCGAGGGCGTCGACCCCGAGGAGTCGACGGCCCGCGCGGTGGGCACCGCCGGCTCCGCCGTGGTGTTCGCCGGAGTCACGGTGCTGATCGCGCTGATCGGACTCGGCTTCGCCGGCATCCCGTTCCTCACGACGATGGGCATCGCCGCATCCGCCGCGGTCGCCGTCGCCGTGGCGATCGCCGTGACCCTCACCCCCGCGCTGCTCGGCTTCATGAAGGGCCGCGTCGCCGGACGCCCGCGCAAGGCACCCGAGGCGAAGGAGGGCAAGCCCGCTCCTGCCCCGCGTCGACGGTTCAGCGAGCGCTGGGTGACCGGGGTGACCAAGCGCCCTATCCTCGTGTCGCTCGCCGTCGTGATCGGACTCGGCATCGTCGCGGTGCCGGCACTGAGCCTGAACCTCGCCCTGCCCAACGCCGGTGTGCTCCCGAAGGACTCCGAGGCCCGACAGAGCTACGACCTCGTCGGCGAGGAGTTCGGCCCCGGCTTCAACGGCCCCCTGATCCTCACCGGCACCATCGTCACCTCCACCGACCCGCTGGCCCTGATGGACGACCTCGGCGACGCGGTCGCGAAGATCGACGGGGTCAAGGAGGTCGCCCTGTCGACCCCGAACGAGACCGCAGACACCGGCATCGTGCAGATCATCCCCGAGACGGCCGCCGACGACCCTGCGACCGCGGATCTGGTGCGCGAGCTCCGCTCGCATCACGACGAATGGCTCGACGAGTTCGGCATCGATCTGAAGGTCACCGGGTTCACGGCCGTGGGCATCGACATCTCCGACCAGCTCGGCAATGCCCTGCTGCCGTTCGGCATCTTCGTGATCGGTCTCTCGCTGATCCTGCTGACGATCGTGTTCCGCTCGCTCTGGGTGCCGATCACGGCTGCAGCCGGCTACCTGCTCTCGATCGTCGCCGGATTCGGCATCGTGGGAGCGGTGTTCGAGTGGGGCTGGTTCGCCGACGCGCTGCACGTGGCGAAGGTCGGCCCCATCATCAGCTTCATGCCGATCATCCTGATGGGCGTGCTGTTCGGACTCGCGATGGACTACCAGGTCTTCCTCGTCTCGCGGATGCGCGAGGACTTCGTGCACGACCCCGAGGGCAGGAGCCCGGATCGAGCGACCCGCCGCGCCGCTGCGCTGCGTGCTGTGCGCACCGGCTTCACGGGCTCGGCCAAGGTCGTCACCGCGGCGGGGCTGATCATGTTCGCCGTGTTCGTGGCCTTCGTCCCCGAGGGCGACTCGTCGCTCAAGCCGATCGCGCTGGGTCTCGCCGCGGGCATCGCGATCGATGCGTTCCTCGTGCGTATGACGCTGATCCCCGCGCTCATGGCGATCCTCGGCGAGCGCGCCTGGGAGATCCCCGCCTGGCTGGAGAAGATCCTGCCCAGCGTCGACATCGAGGGCGAAGCGGTCGAGCGCGAACGGCACCTGGCCGCGTGGCCGGGAGATGATTCGGTCGTGGCCGCCGATGACCTCGTGCTCGCGGACGCCGGCATCGACCGGCTCCACATCCGACTCGCTCCGGGCGCTGCCGCCGTGCTGACCGGTTCCTCGGCCGGCGCGCTCCGCGCCCTGTCGCTGACGATCGCCGGGCGCGTGACGCCCGACGACGGCCGCCTCCGAGTGGCCGGACATCTGCTCCCCGGGCGGGGCGCCTGGGTGCGTTCGCACGTCGGCGCGGTGATGGCCACGGACAGCGGAAATCTGTCGAATGACCTGTCAGAGGCGCTACGCGGACGTCCTGCTCTCGTGGTGATCGACGGCGTCGACCGTCTCTCCCGCCCTGAGCGCGACCAGCTCGCTGCCCGTCTGCGCGACGCCCGCAGATCGACAGCGGTGCTGCTCAGCGCACTCTCTCCTGAAATCGCCCTCGACGTGCTCACAGATGCCGGGCGCAGCCCCGCCGATGTGATCGACATCGATGCACCCGCCGCACTCTCTTCCGCGCCTCACGGCACGGAAGAATCCTCCGAATCGACCGAGGTGAACGCATGACCCTCCCCATCGAGCGCGCCCGTTCGCGCAAGCCCATCACCTGGCTGACCATCCTCGGCATCCTGCTGCTGCCGGCGGCAGTCGGCGGCATCCTCGTCGCCGCGCTGCAGAATCCGACCGAGCGCCTGGACTCGATGACGGCAGCGATCGTCAACCTCGACGAACCGGTCGAGATCGACGGGCAGCTCACTCCCCTCGGTCGCCAGCTCGCGTCGGGGCTCGTCGAGGGCTCTGACGAACTGGACTCGAACCTCACCTGGGTCATCTCGAACGAGGACGACGCAGCCGAAGGACTCGCCGACGGCTCGTACCAGGCGGTCATCACGATCCCCGAGGAGTTCTCGGCGGCAGCGACCTCCGCGGGCCAGGCGATCTCGGACGGCGGCGGCGAGGCCGAGCAGGCGACCATCCAGGTCACCACGCCCGACGACGGCCTGGTCGCCGACGACCTGATCACCAGCCAGATCGCGAACGTCGCGGCCTCGAGCATGGGCACGCTGCTGTCGGAGGCGACGACCGAGAACATCCTCGTCGGCTTCACCACGATCGGCGACCAGATCGGCGAGGCCGCAGACGGTGCCGTGCAGCTCGCCACCGGGGCGCGGGATGCCGCGACCGGTGCCGCGGTGATCCCCGGCGGTGCCACCCAGCTGGCGTCGGGAGCGGCCGAACTCGGTACGGGTGCCTCGTCGCTCGCATCCGGTCTCGACACGCTCGCCTCGAAGACCCGCGAGGCCGCGGGCGGCGCCACAACCCTCGGGCAGGGGCTCACCGCAGGCGCGGCGGAGTTGCAGAGCCGCGCGGCCGGCGCACAACAGGTCGCAACCGGTTCCGCAGGCATCGCGGCCGGCCTGAACAAGCTCTCGAGCGAGTGCGCGGCGAGTGGGGCGGCTCAGGCGTACTGCGACCAGATCGCCGCACTGTCGGCCGGCGCGACGAAGACGGATGTCGGAGTACAGCAGCTCGCCGCTCTGCCGTCCACCGTCGCCACCCAGATGGGCCAGGCAGGAACCGGCGCCACGACCCTCGCCGACGGTCTCAACCAGCTGGCGTCCCAGGGCCTCGACGAGTCGGCCGACGGCGCACGCGCGCTGTCGAGCGGGGCGGGTCAGCTCTCGAGTGGAGCGACCGAGCTCGCGACCGGCGCCACCGAGCTCTCGACCGGACTCGACACGCTCGCGACCGGCACCGGCGACCTCGCCGGCGGTCTGCGCACGGCCGCCGACTCGCTCCCCTCGTTCAGCGACTCGGAGTCGACCTCGCTCGCCTCCGTGATCGCCGACCCTGTCGCATCGAAGGGTGCCGACGGAGCAACGATCTTCGGCCCCACCGCCATCCCGCTGCTCGCCGCGGTCGTGCTGTGGTTCGGTGCTCTCGCCTCGTTCCTCGTCATGCGCGCCCACACCGCCCGCACCCTGACGTCGCGTCGATCGTCCGCCGGACTCGCTCTGCGCGCCTTCGCACCCGCCGCCGCCATCGGTGCGGCCCAGGGTCTGCTGGTGTCGCTGATCGTGCAGATCGTGGCGAGCTACGACGCCGGCACCTGGTGGGCGTTCGCCGGCATCGCCGTGCTCGCGGGAATCGTGTTCGCGGCCGTCAACCAGGCGCTGGTGGCGGTGTTCGGCGGCATCGGCCGCTGGATCAGCGCTCTGGTGGGAGTCCTCGCCATCGCGACGGGCCTGATCTCGACGGTGCCGGGATGGCTCGCCGACCTCGGAGCTGCGCTCCCGACCGCACCCGCCTTCACCGGTCTGATCGCCGCGACCGGAGGCGCCGCCGCAGGACTCGTCGTCTGGGGTGTGCTGTCGCTCGTCGCCACCACAGTGGCGGTGGCGCTGCGTCGCACCACCTCGACCAAGGCGGCACTCGCGACCGCCTGAGCATCCGATCCGATCGTCCCTCGGGCACAGGTTCAGACCTCGCCCGAGCACAGTTTCGGACGTCATCCGCTGACGCGCCGCGCATCGTCCTCGATGCGCGGCGCGACGCGCATCCGCTCCGAATCCGTGCCCGCCAGGCAGGAGACGGTATTCAGCCCTCCCTCGACGCACGTACGATCAGGAGATGCGCCGCCCCTTCATGACCTCGCCCACCCAGCTCGCTTCGCTGGAAGGGCAGCAGTACCTCGTGCTGCGGCCGACGAGGGCCGTCTCCGACGTCTACCGCGCCGAACAGAGGTCCGCGCTCGGCCGGATGGATGCACCGCATCCGCACACCGAGCACGTCACGCTCCGCGCGTTCCACGAACCCGAGCGACGCGAAGAGCTGCTCTCGTTGATCCGCGAGTGGGCAGTGGCCCAGCGACCTATCGAGGTCGTCGCCGAGGCCGTCGACGTGTTCCCGACGCCGTGGCAGATCGTGATCCTGCGGCTGACGCGCACGTCGTCGCTGGTGTCCGCTTACGCGAATCTCAGCACGGCGCTGGAGGCCACCGACTTCCTTCGCCTCGATGAGCGCAGCACCGCGGAGTGGACGTTCCACCTCTCCGTGATCTATGCGAAGACGCTCTCGACCGCGGCCTGGACGGAGCTGTCGCACAAGTCACGCCGGTCGCTCAGCAAGCGTCCTGCAGAGACCATCTCCGAGGCCGAGTTCGTCTGGTACGAGAACGGCATCGAGCACTCCGAGGTGATCCCGTTCGGACTGCGCTCGTTCCGCTGACGGGCGGTCAGCCGGTGTTCGACCGGGCGGTCTAGCTCAGGCCCGAGTAGGCGTGCAGTCCCTTGAAGAACACGTTGACGATCGTGAAGTTGAAGAGCACGGCCGAGAAGCCGACGATCGCCAGCCAGGCCGAGGGGTTTCCGCGCCAGCCGCGCGTGGCACGGGCGTGGATGTAACCGGCGTAGAGCACCCAGATCACGAACGTCCAGGTCTCCTTGACGTCGAAGCCCCAGAAGCGGCTCCAGGCGTAGTAGGCCCAGATGGACCCGGCGATGAGCGTGAACGTCCAGAGGATGAACCCGATGATCGTGAACCGGTATGCCATGCTCTCGAGGCGGTCGGCCCCGGGGAACGTGCGCAGGAAACCGGGGCCGGTCTTCTCGGCGCCCTCGGAGATCAGGCGCTCACGGCGGGACTGCATCAGCTGGATCACCGAGAGTGAGAACGCGAGAGCGAAGAACGCGGTGCCCAGCGACGCGACGAAGACGTGGATCACGAGCCACACGCTCTTGAGCGGGTCCATCAGCGGCGACACGTCGACGTAGAAGTTCGTGGCGGCGAGGCCGAGGAGGATCACGACGAGGCCAGTGATGAACGTGCCGAGGAAGCGCAGGTCGATGCGTGTCAGCACCACGAGGAACACCGCGACGATCAGGAGCGTTCCCATCATCGCGAACTCGTACAGGTTCGCCCACGGCACGCGGCCGGCGGCGAAGCCACGGGTGAGCGTCGCCGCGAGGTGGAAGACGAAAGCCAGAACGGTCAGCGAGGTGCCGATCCGGGCCATCACGAATCGCTGCGGAGCGGCGTCCGAGTCGGATGCCGCAGAGGCACCCTTCGCTGCCTTGCCCCCGCGTGCTGCAGCGCCGGCACCGACGAGCTCGAACTCGCGAACGCTCGCCGAGTCGGCCGAGAGCTGCGACCGGCGGGCGAGATCGAAGGCGAAAGCCACGAAGGCCGCCGCATAGATCGCGATCGCCGTCCAGAGCAGGATCGGCGAGATCACTTCGAGATCGAACATGGTGTCAGTCTACTTTCGGGTGTCGGATGCGGGGCGGTCGGGGTCGCCCTCGGATTCGGTCTCAGGTGCTGTGCCGGGCTCGATCTCGGGCTCCTCGGCATCCGCGGACTTCTCGGCGTCTTCGGGCTCGGGCACAGCCGCGGTCACTCCCGCCGCGTCGAGCAGTCGAGCATGACCGGCGACGAGGTCGTCGACGGCCGTTGCGAGCGTCGGGTCCTCACCTCGCGCGAGACCGGCGTACTCGATCGAGACGGCGCCGTCGGCAGCCGTCGCCTTGACCCACACGCGGCGGCGCGGGATGAACAGCGCGAGCATCAGGCCGCCGAGGGCGAGCAGCGCGAAGCCGAGCACCCAGGGCCCGGAGGCATCGCGGTGGATCTGCAGCGACGCGAAGCGCTTGACCGACTGCGAGGCGTCTGTGGCCCCCGCCGGGGATTCGTCCTCGAATGTGACTGTTCCCATGCCGTTCGGCAGGTCGGCGGTCTGGCCCGGGGTCAGCTCGATCGACTCGAGGTCGGTCGTTCGGCCCGTGACCTTCGTCATCCCGGTCGTGTCGAGCACGTAGACCGACCGCGGGATGCCCTCGTTGATGCCGAGGTCGCCGGTGTAGACATCGAGCGTCAGGGTCGGGTTCGTCAGCTCCGGGAAGCCCGAGACGAAGGCGCCCGTGTCGAGCGCCGCTGTGGTCGGGTAGAAGAAGCCGACCAGGCCGATCTGCTCGCTGAGGCCGTCGGGGATCTTGATGACGCCCAACGAGGTCATGTTGTTGTCCTGCGGCAGGAACGGCGTGCTGTTCGTGAACACGACGTCGCCGGCGGGGTCTCGCACGGTGACGGTCGGCGCGTAGCCGTTGCCGAGCAGGAAGACGTTGTCGTCGGCGACCCCGAGCGGCTCGTTCACCTTGACCGACCCGGTGCGCTCCTCACCGTTCTCCTGCACCGTGACGTTGGCCGAGAAGTCGCCCGCCTGTCCCGATCCCGGCTCGCCGAAGGGCTGGTACGTCACGTCGAAGCTGTCGAGGCGCATCGAGTACGGCGCGAGTGCCCCGTCGCTCACGAAGCGTCCGCGGTTCATCGAGTCGTAGTCGAGCAGGGTGTTCGCGAAGGTCTCGCCCTCGACCAGCACGCGCTGACCCGTGTAGGCGAATCCGCCGCCGACGCCGACCGTGATCAGCACGCCGACGAGCGCGAGGTGGAAGAGCAGGTTGCCGGTCTCGCGCCAGTACCCGCGCTCGGCCGAGACCGACGACGATCGCTTGTCGTCGTAACGCTCGACGCGGTACCCGAGGGCCTTGAGCTGCTTCTGCGCGATGTCGATCGACGCGGCGGCCTCGGCCTGAGAATCGGTCGACGTGCGCTCGACCGCGCGGAAGTCGGCGAGCCGCTTCAGACGTGCGGGGGTGCGCGGCGGTCGAGCCTGCAGAGCCTTGGCGTGGTGCTTGATGCGCGGGATGACGCATCCCACGAGCGACGCGAACAGCAGCAGGTAGATCGCCGAGAACCACGGCGACAGGTAGACGTCGAACAGCTTCAGGCCGTCGAGGATCGGGAAGAGATCGGGGTTGTCGCGCTCCCACTGCGTGACGCCGTTGGGGTCGGCCATCCGCTGGGGGAAGATCGAGCCGGGGATCGCCGCGATCGCGAGCACGAGGAGCAGGATCAGCGCGGTGCGCATGGAGGTCAGCTGACGCCAGCCCCATCGCAGCCAGCCCACGAAGCCGAGGCGGGGCTGGGTGATCGACTCTTCGCCGTCGACGTGGTCTGACGGTCGGAGCGGATCGCTCGACCTGTCGGTAGTGCTGCTCACGTCATCCTTCCGATGCGTCTTCTTCTGATCAGAACGGGAGGGGGACACTGCTGATCACCGCCGTCAGTCTCGACATGATGTCGGTCCAGAGCCCGGTCACCATCAGCACGCCGAGGACGATCAGCAGCACGCCGCCGATGATGTTCACGACGCGGATGTGACGACGGAGGAACCCGATCGTCTTCGTGGCCCACCCGAATCCGAGGGCGACGAGCAGGAACGGGATGCCGAGGCCGAGCGAGTAGGCGAGGCCCAGGAACCCGGCGCGCACCGGGTCGCCGGCGTTGAACGAGAGTGCGATGATCGCGCCGAGGGTGGGTCCCATGCACGGCGCCCATCCGATTCCGAGGGCGACTCCCAGCAGCGGTGCGCCGATGATGCCCACCTTGGAGTCGACGTGGAAGCGGATCTCTCGCTGCGCGAACCCGAAGGCTCCCAGGAAGATCAGGCCCATGACGATGATGAAGGCGCCGAGGATACGGGTGATCAGGTCACCCCAGCGGATGAAGAAGACTCCGAACGTGCCGCTGAGCACCGTGTAGAGGATGAAGACGACGGTGAAGCCCAGGATGAAGAGCAGCACACCGAGCACGAGGCGGCTGCGGGCAGGAGACTCGACCGTCGAGACGGCGGTGCCGTCTGCCGTGCTCGCCGCGCGCCGCGGAGCGACCGCTCCCCCGAGGAACCCGAGGTAGCCCGGCACGAGCGGCAGCACGCACGGCGACAGGAAGGAGACGAGGCCGGCGAGCATCGCTACCGGGATCGCGAGCCAGAGGGCTCCCGATCCGATGATGGCTTCGGGGTTCACGCCGCTCCCGGGAGGCTCACGAGTCCTCCGCGAGCGCGTCCTTGACGAGCGTCGAGAGGATCGAAGTGCCGTCGATGGGTCCGATGATGCGCGCGGCGACCCTGCCCTGCTTGTCGAGCACGAGGGTGGTCGGCGTCGCCTGGATCGGCACGGATGACGAGAAGGCGAGCTTCGCCTCGGCCGTGTCGACGTCGATCAGACTCGGATAGGTCACGCCGAACTCGGCCGAGAAGGCCTTCGCGGTGTCGGCCTGGTCACGGGTGTTGATGCCCAGGAACGCGACGTCATCGCCTCCGTGCTGCTGCCACACGCTCTCGAGGTCTTCTGCCTCCAGGCGGCACGGGGCGCAGCCGGCGTACCAGAAGTTGACGACCGTGACCTTGCCTGCGAGCTCCGAGCTGCTGAAGTCCTCGCCGTTCTCGGTGACCCCGCCGAACTCGGTGACGGGCTCTCCCCGATCGGCGACGGGGATCTCGACGATCGCTCCGTCTGCGGCCACGTATCCCGGGTTGTCACCGCTCAGGAACGAGTCGTTCACGGGGTCGGGAGCGCAGGCGCTCAGACCTATGGCAAGCACCGCGGCGAGCGCGGCACCGACCGCGCGGCGGGAAGGCCGGATGCGGGAGGAGCGGCCGCTGCGGATCGGACGAACCGTCGAGGCGAGTGGCACGATTCCCAGTTTACGCGGGGGTTCCTATGCATGGGCCGGACGCCCCAGGGGTACGCAGCGGCGGTCAGAGACGTGCCAGCACGTCGTCCACGCTCGCGCGGAAACGAGGGCAGGTGGCGATGTCGTGCGAGCGGCATCCCATCGCGTGCTCGGTCATCTCGCGCGATCGGCGCATGTCCTCCATCCGCCGGTCGAGATCGTCGAGATGCTGCTGCAGCACCTCGTGGCGCCCCGCGGCCCCGTCATCGAGAAGCACAGCGATCTGATCGAGGGTCATACCTGCTGCCTTGCTCCGCTGGATCACCGCGATGCGCACGACGTCGTCCTGCCCGTAGCGGCGGCGCCCTGCAGCATCGCGAGCAGGTGCGAGCAGCCCCACGGTCTCCCAATGCCGCAGCACATTCGTCGGCACATCGAAGCGTGCGGCGACCTCGCCGACGGACCACGGATTCTCGACACTTGACTTCATGTTGACATGAAGTCACAGACTGGGGACGAACGCAAGCGCGACCCCTCGGAAGGACCCCACATGTACGACGCGATCGTCATCGGCGCAGGCCCCGCCGGCCTGCAGGCGGCACTGACACTCGGGCGGATGCACCGGAGCACCCTCCTTCTCGACTCGGGCGAGTACCGCAACGGCACCGTGCGGCACATGCACAACGTGGTCGCGAACGACGGCACTCCCCCGGCCGAGTTCCGGGCGACGGCCAGGGCGCAGCTCGCCGAGTACTCCGACGTCGAGATCCGCGACATCGGAGCGCAGGCCGTCACTGCGAACGAGGGCGGATACACCGTCCTGCTCGCGGACGGGGATGCGGTCGATGCGCGCCACGTGATCCTGGCTACCGGAGTCGCCGACGACCTTCCGTCCGTCCCGGGGCTGCAGGAGTTGTGGGGCACGAAGGCGTTCAGCTGTCCGTTCTGCGACGGTCACGAGCATGCTGGCCGATCCATCGGCATCCTCGGGCCCGCTCCCCGCGCCGAACACCTCATCGGTCTCCTCGGACGCATCGCCTCGGACATCACCGTCTTCCCCGTCGAGCAGGGATTCTCGACCGAAGAGGCGCAGATGCTCGAGGGGCTGGGTGCCCGCGTCAGCGCCGAGACGGTGATCGCGGTGGCCCCGGACGCCGACGACGTGCGCATCACGACGGAGTCCGGCGAGCAGACCGTCGCCGGCGTCTTCGTGGCAGCAGGTTCCATGCGGCACCGCGCACCCTTCGCCGACCAGCTCGGACTGCAGATGCTTCCGTCGGGATCGATCGAGATCGACGACTTCGGGCGCACCTCACTGCCCGGAGTCTTCGCCGCAGGAGATCTCGCACACCGCGCATCGCTCCCAGGGCCCATGGCCTCGGTGCTGCTGGCAGCCGCGGCCGGCCAGCTCGCTGCAGTCGGCGTCATCCAGTCGCTGATGGCGCCCTGACTCCGGGGCCACGTACGGATGGCGGTCAGACCGCTCCGACGTCGACCGCGCCCCCTGTCGCCGCAGGCTCGGCGTAGGCGACCTCGCGCCACACGTCACCGACGAGCTCGAACGACGTGACGCTCGACAGGGCGCAGCGCCGGGTGCGCGGATCGTGCCGGAGGGGCAGTCCCGCGACCCTGAGGTGCGTGATCCAGATCGGCGCCTGGTGCGACACCATCACGACGTCACCGCCGTTCGCGGCCTGCCAAGCCTCACCCATCGCGCTCAGCATCCGCTCGGCGATCGACGTGTACGGCTCACCCCAGCTCGGAAGCGCCGGCTGCCGCAGATGCCACCAATTGAGCGGGTTCATCAACGAGCGCCGCATCTGCGTGCCTTCGAACACGTTGGTCGGCTCGATGATGCGGATGTCGATCTCAGGCACCAGATCGAACCCGGACGCGAACGGCTCCGCCGACTCCTGCGCACGCTCCAACGGAGAGGAGTACAACGCGGAAACCGGACTGTCGAGCGAGGCGACGTGGTCGGCGGCCGCCTGCGCCATCTTCCGACCTGCTCTGCTCAGGTGATAGTCGGGCAGCCGACCGTAGAGCACGCGCTTCGGGTTGTGCACCTCACCGTGGCGGACGAGGTGCAGTCGCGACGCCACCATGTCAGACCTGGCGGTAGCGGGACTCGCCGAAGCCGATGATCAGATAGCCGATGTACGGGAAGACGAACAGCAGGAAGAACGAGAAGAACCCGCCCTTGCCGAACCGCTCGCCGAGCTTGATCGACACGATGATCCCGAAGACGAAACCGACGATGGGGATCAGATAGAGCAGCGCGAGCCAGCCGGACATCCCGGCGATCTTGACGAGGAACACCACGTTCACGATGGGGATGATCGCGAGGATGCCCGGATAGCCGGCCTTCGTGAACACCTTCCACAGGCCGATGACCACGAGGACGTAGAAGACGAGGGCGATCAGTCCCGTCGTGCCGGAGAAGATCGATGCATACAGATCCGAGATGCCGTTGGAGTCCATGATGACCCTTTCGCTGGTCGAGCGGCTGTCGTGGCGATCCTACTGACCGATATGCCACCGGCGGAGGAGGCGACACCGCCCCCGTAGAATGGGCGGGTTCATCAGTTCCCAGATCAGGAGGAATCCTCCGTGCTTCGCACCCACTCGGCAGGCTCACTGCGAGCCGAGCATATCGGTCAGACCGTCACCCTCTCGGGTTGGGTCGATCGCCGTCGTGATCACGGAGGAGTCGCATTCATCGATCTTCGGGATGCGTCGGGCATCGCCCAGGTCGTCATCCGCGATGAAGAGGTCGCGCACCCGCTGCGCAACGAGTTCGTCCTGAAGGTCACGGGTGAGGTCTCGCGCCGCCCAGACGGAAACGCGAACCCCAACCTTCCGACCGGTGACATCGAGCTCATCGCGACCGACGTCGAGGTGCTGAACGAGTCCGCTCCGCTGCCGTTCCAGGTGTCGACCGCTGTCGCCGACACCGAGACGGTCGGTGAAGAAGCCCGCCTCAAGTACCGCTACCTCGACCTGCGTCGCCCCGCCGCGGCATCCGCCCTGCGTCTGCGCTCGAACGTCTACAAGGCCGTCCGCGACGTGCTGCACGGCGAGGACTTCACCGAGGTCGAGACGCCGACGCTCACGCGTTCGACGCCCGAGGGCGCCCGCGACTTCGTCGTGCCCGCACGCCTGCACCCCGGCAGCTGGTATGCGCTGCCGCAGTCGCCGCAGCTGTTCAAGCAGCTGCTCATGGTCGGCGGCGTCGAGAAGTACTACCAGATCGCCCGCTGCTACCGCGATGAGGACTTCCGCGCCGACCGTCAGCCGGAGTTCACGCAGCTCGACATCGAGATGAGCTTCGTCGACCAGGAAGACGTCATCACGCTGATGGAGTCGCTCATCCAGGCGATGTGGAAGACCATCGGCGTCGAGGTGCAGACCCCGCTGCCGCGCATGACCTACGCCGAGGCGATGGCCAAGTACGGCTCCGACAAGCCCGACCTGCGGTTCGGTCTCGAGCTCGTCGAGGCGACCGAATACTTCGCCGAGACTCCGTTCCGCGTCTTCCAGGCCGAGTACGTCGGCGCCGTCGTCATGCCCGGCGGCGCGAGCCAGCCGCGCAAGCAGCTCGACGCGTGGCAGGACTGGGCCAAGCAGCGCGGCGCCCGCGGCCTCGCGTATGTGCTCTTCAACGAGGACGGATCGCTCGGCGGCCCCGCCGCCAAGAACCTGTCCGAGGCTGAGCAGGCCGGTCTCGCGGAGTTCGTCGGCGCGTCCGCGGGTGACTGCGTGTTCTTCGCCGCCGGATCGACCAAGGAGAGCCGCGCGCTCCTCGGTGCCGCCCGTGTCGAGATCGGCCGTCGTCTCGGCCTGCTGAGCCCCGACGAGTTCGCGTTCACGTGGGTCGTCGACGCACCGATGTTCGAGCCTGCGGCGGATGCCGTGGCATCCGGTGACGTCGCCGTCGGCGCCGGAGCCTGGACGGCCGTGCACCACGCGTTCACCGGCCCGAAGCCGGAGTTCCAGGACACGTTCGACACCGACCCCGGTTCGGCTCTCGCCTATGCGTACGACATCGTGTGCAACGGCTCGGAGCTCGGCGGCGGATCGATCCGCATCCACCGCGAAGAGGTGCAGAAGCGCGTGTTCGAGGTCATGGGAATCAGCGACGAGGTGGCCCAGGAGCAGTTCGGGTTCCTGCTCGACGCGTTCAAGTTCGGCGCCCCGCCCCACGGCGGAATCGCGCTCGGCATGGACCGCGTGCTCCAGCACCTCTCGAAGACCGAGTCGATCCGCGACGTCATCGCGTTCCCGAAGTCGGGAAACGGCTTCGACCCGCTGACGGCTGCGCCCGCTCCGATCACGGCCGAGCAGCGCGCCGAGGCCGGCGTCGACTTCGAGCCCGAAGACGACGAGGCCTGACCCTCGCACGAAGAGGCCCTCTCCCGTTCAGGCGGGAGGGGGCCTCTTCGCTTCCCCGGTGGTTCGGCCAGGACGACGAAAGCGTCAGTTCGTTGAGCGAAGACGACGAAGTCGACTGAGACGAAACGACGCGAGCCGACCTCCCCACGTTTCGTCTCGGGCGGCTCCGCCGGCCTCGCTCAACGACCGATCTGCGCGAGCGCCGGCGCGATGTTCTCGTTCCACACGTCGACACCCAGCTTCGCGATGAGGGCGACCACCACGACGAGGAACACGACACGGATGAAGGTCGTTCCGCGCGAGATCGCCATGCGTGAGCCGAGATAGCTGCCGGCGACGTTGGCGACCGCGAGGATTCCACCGAGAAGCCACAGCACCGCGCCGTGCGGGATGAACAGCAGCAGGGCGCCGGTGTTCGTGGCGAGGTTGACGATCTTCGCCTTCGCGCTCGCCTGCAAGAAGTCGTAACCGAGCAGCGCGACGAGCGAGATCACCAGGAACGTGCCGGTGCCGGGGCCGATCAGACCGTCGTAGAAGCCGATCACGAGCCCCGCGAGGCCCGCCATGATGTGGTGCTTGTGTCCACTGAAGCGCAGTCGCGTCGCGGCGCCCATCTGCGGGCGGAATGCGGTGAAGAGCGCGACGGCGAGGAGCGCGACCACGATGATCGGCTTGAAGGCTGCTGCGGGGAGCACGGTGGCGACGGCGGCTCCGCCGAAGGATCCGACGAGCGCGATCGCCGCCATCGGCAGAGCGGTGCGGATGTCGGGTTTCGCGCGTCGATAGTAGGTGACGCTGCTCGTCGCGGTGCCGAAGACGGAGGCGAGCTTGTTCGTCGCGAGCGCCTGGATCGGTGAGATGCCGGGGATCAGCAGCAGAGCGGGAAGCTGGAGCAGGCCTCCTCCGCCCACCACGGCGTCGATCCACCCGGCCGCGAACGCCGCCACGACCACGAGGATCAGCGTGCCCCAGGTGAGCTGCTCGAGCCCGAGCACACTGCCGATGTCCATCCGTCCAGGATGTCAGACTGGGCGCATGCTCGACGCTCTCCCGCTGCCCTTCTCCATCGATTCTCGAGCGGGAGTCGCGACCCTGCGCAGAGCCGGCACCGGCGACACGGATGCGATCATCAGGCTGCTCTCGGACGACCCGATCAGCGCCTCGCGCGGCGACGTGGCCTCGGTCGCGGATCGCCCCGCCTACGCATCCGCCCTCGACGAGATCCTCGCCGACCGATCGAACGACCTGCTCGTGGTCGAGCTGGGCGGCGCAGTCGTCGGCACGCTGCAGCTCACGTCGATCCCGGGGATGGCCCGCCGGGGCGCGAAGCGCCTGCTCATCGAGGCCGTGCGCGTGCGCAGCGACCTGCGTTCCGCGGGTATCGGGTCGGCCGTGATGAGGTGGGTGTCGGACGAAGCCGCGCCCGCTCTCGGCACGGCGATGGTGCAGCTCACCTCGGATGCCGCCCGCACCGACGCCCACCGGTTCTACGAGCGGCTCGGCTACGTCGGTTCGCACGTCGGCTTCAAGTACTCGGTGCCGCAGGACTCGGTGCCGCGCGACTGAGCCCCGCTCCGACCAGCCACGACCCGGACATCTCCCGTTCACCAGGCTCGCTGCGATCGGCAACCCGCGGCTCATAGTGTCCTCTCGCAACCCGAATCCGGCGCGCAACGCCGGGCACCGAGAGGACCCTGATGACGAACTTCCACCGTCGCGCGCGCATCGGCGCCGGCATCGCCCTTTTCACCACCGCCGCGCTCGGCCTCACCGCCTGCGCCACGGGCGCGGAGACCCCCGCCGCCGGCAGCGACGCGGTCGACGCCGCAGCCGCGACCTCGGTCGAGGATTTCGGCTCGTTCGCCGAGCTCGAAGAGGCCGCCAAGGCCGAGGGTCAGCTCAACGTCATCGCCCTTCCGCGTGACTGGGCGAACTACGGCGAGATCCTCGACCTGTTCGCCGAGAAGTACCCCGAGATCACCATCAACGAGGCGTCCCCCGACGTCTCGAGCGCCGAGGAGATCCAGGCCGCGAAGACGAACGAGGGCCTCGACACCGCGCCCGACGTGTTCGACCTCGGGCTCACCGTCGCGCTGCAGAACACAGACGTGTTCGCGCCGTACCAGGTGCAGACCTGGGACGAGATCCCCGATGCTCTCAAGGAGCCGACCGGCCTCTTCGTCGGCGACTACGGCGGATACATGTCGATCGGCTACGACTCGTCGAAGTTCGACGCTCCCGAGTCGCTCGACGATCTGAAGGATGCCGCCTACAAGGGCGCCGTCGCCATCAACGGCGACCCGACGCAGGCCGGTGCGGCCTTCGCCGCCGTGGGCCTCGCCACGGTGCAGTCCGACGGCACGCTCGATGACTTCCAGCCGGGTATCGACTTCTTCTCGGAGCTTCAGAAGGCCGGCAACCTGCTCAAGGTCGACGTCACCACCGCGACCGTCGCGAGCGGCGAGACCCCTGTCGTGTTCGACTGGGACTACCTCAACGCCGCGCACGCGCAGGGCGATGACGGCAACAAGAACTGGAAGGTCGTCGTCCTCGACGGCACCGGCTACGCCGGCTACTACAACCAGGCCATCAACAAGGATGCCCCGAACCCGGCAGCCGCCCGCCTGTGGCAGGAGTTCCTGTACAGCGACGAGGTGCAGAACCTGTGGCTCAAGGGCGGCGCTCGCCCGGCTCGCATGGAGGCCATGACCGAGGCGGGCACGATCGACGCCGACCTGGCCGCGGCTCTTCCCGAGGTCCCGAGCGAGACCGTCGTCCCGACCGAGGCGCAGTCGACCGACGCCGGCACCCTTCTCGGCGAGAAGTGGGCAGCGGCGGTCCAGTGACCACTGCCACCGCAGCGGGGGCGGATGCCACGGCATCCGCCCCCGTCTCCCCCGCAGCGCACGGCGCTGGGCCCGCGACATCGTCGCGGGCCCAGCGCTCCGCGCCGTCCATCGCGTGGCTCGGTCTGGCGCCGTTCGCCGCGTACGTTCTGCTGTTCCTCGCCGTGCCGACGATCCTCGCGATCGGGTCCGGCTTCTTCACGGAAGACGGCTCGTTCACCTGGTCGAACGTCTCCGCTCTCGGTGATCCCGTCGTCCTCAACACGTTCGCGAACTCCGCCGGGCTGTCGCTGCTGACCGCCGTCGTCGGTGCGATCGTCGGCGCTCTCGTCTGCTATGCCCTGCTCGGCATGAACCCGGACGGGGCGGTGCGCTCGACCGTGGATGCCGCGGCCGGCGTGCTCGCCCAGTTCGGTGGAGTGATGCTCGCGTTCGCGTTCATCGCGACGATCGGCATCCAGGGAGTGGTCACGCTATTCCTCAAAGACGACCTGGGCGTCGACATCTTCGCGAACGGCACCTGGCTCTACGAACTCCCAGGGCTCATCCTGCCGTACATCTACTTCCAGATCCCCCTCATGGTGATCACGTTCATGCCTGCCCTCGCCGCCCTCAAGCCGCAGTGGGCCGAGGCGAACCTCACGCTCGGCGGCACACGCTCCAGCTTCTGGCTGCGCATCGGCATCCCGGTGCTCGCACCCTCGTTCCTCGCGAGCCTGCTTCTGTTGTTCGCGAACGCGTTCTCGTCGTACGCCACCGCTGCCGCCCTCGCGAGCCAGGGCGCGCAGATCGTCCCACTGCAGATCCGGGCCGCGCTCACGAGCGAAACCGTGCTCGGCCGCGAGAACCTGGCCGGTGCACTCGCGCTCGGCATGATCGTGATCGTCGGAGTCGTCATGGCCCTGTACTCGATGATCCAGCGACGAGCCGCGAGGTGGCAGTCATGAACCGTCTCGGCCCTTCTCTCGCGACCCGCTGGATCATCGGCATCGCCGTCGGCGCCTTCTTCGCCATTCCGCTGGCCTCGACATTCCTCTACACACTGCGCCAGACCGACGGAACCCTCGGCCTCGAGCGGTGGTTCGCGCTGTTCGACCCCGCCAAATCGGCAGCTATCAAGCCGATCTGGATGGGTCTCGGCAACTCGCTCATCCTCGCCGTGGTCACGGTCGCGATCGTGCTCCTGCTGCTCGCACCGACGATGATCCTGGTGAACCTCCGCTTCGCGAAGCTCAAGCCGTTCTTCGAGTTCGCCGCGCTGCTGCCGATCTCGATCCCCGCGATCGTGCTCGTCGTCGGTCTCGCCCCGATCTACCTGCAGATCGGCCGTGCCCTCGGCACGGGCACCTGGACGCTGGCCTTCGCCTACGGCATCACCGTGCTGCCCTTCGCATACCGGTCGATCCAGGCGTCCATCGATGCGGCCGACCTGCGCACCCTCGCGGAGGCCGCTCGCTCACTCGGCGCGAGCTGGCCGACGGTGGTGCTGAAGGTGCTCGCCCCGAACCTCCGCCAGGGTCTGCTCGCGGCCTCATTGATCTCGATCGCCGTGGTGCTCGGCGAGTTCACGATCGCCTCCCTCCTGAACCGTCAGGTGTTCCAGACGGCCATGGTCGTCGTGCAGAAGCAGGACCCCTATGCTCCGGCGATCTTCACCCTGCTGGCGCTGCTGTTCGTCTTCCTGCTGCTCCTCCTCATCGGCCGCGTCGCTCGCGGCACCGGAAAGGCCCGCTCATGACCCTCCCCCAGACCGCCGACAACATGCTGCTCGCCGAGGCGGGCGAAGGCACACGCGTGCAGTTGCAGGGCATCGTGAAGAGCTACTCGGGCACCACCGTGCTGCACGGGGTCGACCTCGACATCGCGCCCGGTGAGTTCGTGTCGCTGCTCGGCCCGTCAGGGTGCGGAAAGACCACGCTCCTGCGGGTGCTCGCCGGTCTCGAAGGGCTCGACAGCGGCGCGGTGCTGCTCGACGGCGGAGACGTCTCTCGGGTGCCCACGAACAAGCGCGACATCGGCATGGTGTTCCAGTCGTACTCGCTGTTCCCGCACCTCCGTGTCGCGGAGAACACGGCATTCGGGTTGCGTCGGCGAGGCGTCGGAAAGAGCGAGGCCGCGAAACGCGCGCTTGACGCCCTGGCGCTCGTCGGCCTCACCGACTTCGCTGACCGCTTTCCCCATCAGCTCTCCGGTGGTCAGCAGCAGCGCGTGGCGCTCGCGCGCGCACTCGTGACCGAACCGAAGGTGCTGCTGCTCGACGAGCCGTTGTCGGCACTCGACGCGAAGGTGCGCGTGCAGCTGCGTGATGAGATCCGCCGCATTCAGCTGCGCCTCGGCATCACCACCGTCTTCGTGACCCACGACCAGGAGGAGGCGCTGGCCGTCTCCGATCGGATCGCCGTGATGAACGCAGGGACCATCGAGCAGATCGGCACGCCTGAGCAGCTCTACACGACTCCGTCGACGGCGGGTGTCGCCGCCTTCGTCGGCCTCTCGAGCGTCGTCTCGGGCGTCGCCGATGGCGATCATGTCGTGGTGTGGGGGCAGCGGTTGCCCCTGCAGTCGCCGGCCGACGGCCCCGTCGACGTCTATCTGCGCCCCGAGAACGTGCACTTCGCGTCCGAGGCGGATGCCGCGACCGACGCGCTCGTGCAGGAGAGCACGTTCCTGGGCAGCATGCGGCGCACGCTCGTCCGCACGGAATCCGGTGAGCTGGTGCGTCTGCAGCACTCCCCCGGCATCCACCCGGCATTCGGTGACCGGGTGCGGATCGCTGTCGCGCCGGAGCCCGTGGCCGTGCATCCTCGGGGCTGAATCACCCTCTAGCCCCGGGCCAGTACTCCGGGATACCGTGATGCTCGAGGGCATCTCTCCCTCGATTCGGCAGAGAAAGGACGCCTCATGGCAGGCAAGTTCGAGCTGTACACCGACAAGTCCGGCGAGTACCGGTTCCGCCTCAAGTCGGGCAACGGCGAGGTCATCGCGATCAGCGAGGGCTACTCCTCGAAGTCCGCCGCGTTGAACGGCATCGACTCCGTCCGCCGCAACGCTGCGGATGCCGAGGTCGTCGAGGCCTGACGCGCCACCCCACGCTTCATACGAAGACCCCCTCCTGCTGACTCAGCGGGAGGGGGTCGTCGTATGAAGCAGGTCGTGCGACCGCGAACTCAGAGCACCCGAGCCAGGAAGTCCTGGGTACGCGGATGCTGCGGGTTGGCGAGCACCTCGCGCGGGTCGCCCTCTTCGACGATGTGGCCGCCGTCCATGAAGATCAGACGCGATCCGACCTCGCGGGCGAAGCCCATCTCGTGCGTGACGACGAGCATCGTCATTCCCTCATCGGCGAGCGAGCGCATCACCTGCAGCACCTCGCCGACCAGTTCGGGGTCGAGCGCAGACGTCGGCTCGTCGAACAGCATCATGTCGGGGTTCATGCACAGCGCTCGCGCGATCGCGACGCGCTGCTGCTGACCACCCGAGAGATGACCGGGGAACGCGTCCGCCTTCTCGGCGAGCCCGACGCGACCGAGCATCTCCTTCGCGACCCGCTCGGCCTCGGCCTTGGAGCGCTTCTTCACGCGCTGCTGCGCGATCATGAGGTTGCCCATCACGTCGAGGTGCGGGAAGAGGTTGAAGCTCTGGAACACCATGCCGATGCGCGTGCGCACGCGGTCGATGTCGACGTCGGGATCGGTGATGTCGATGCCCTCGATGAGCACCTTGCCGCCGGTCGGCTCCTCGAGCAGGTTCACCGAGCGCAGCAGCGTCGATTTTCCGGAACCCGACGGGCCGATGATGCAGACCACCTCGCCCTTTGTGACGGTGAGGTCGATGCCCTTGAGCACCTCGTTGTCACCGAAGCTCTTCACGAGCCCCTGCAGGTCGATCGCGGGTGCGTGGACGTCAATCAGATCGGTGATCATCGCTGCCTCGACATCCTTCGTTCCAGGTACGCACTGAAGCGCGTGAGGGGGATCGTGACGATCAGGTAGAGCGCCGCCGCCATGATCAGCGGCGTGCCGTTCGCGTTCTGCGTGCTCGCGTCACGGGCGAAGTTCGTCAGCTCCTTCGACCAGATGAAGGACCCTGCGACGAAGAGCAGCGAGGTGTCCTTCAGCAGCAGCACGAACTCGTTCGTCAGCGGCGGGATGATGATGCGGAATCCCTGAGGGACCACGATCCAGAAGGTCGTCTTCATGGGAGACATGCCGAGAGAGCGAGCCGCCTCCGTCTGTCCCTTGGGAACCGCCTGGATGCCCGCCCGGATGGTCTCGGCCATGTAGGCCGATGCCACCAGGATCAGACCGATCAAGCCGAGCACCACCGGTCCGCCGAGCTTCGTTCCCGGCACGCCGAGTCCGATCGGCAGGATGAAGGCGATGGCGAAGATCGTGAGGATCGCGGGAAGCCCACGGAACAGCTCGATCCACGCCGTCGCGATCCATCGGAAGGGCCCGATGCTCGACAGCTTCAGCAGCGCCAGCACGACGCCGAGCAGCAGGCCGCCGGCGAACGCGACGGCCGTGAACCACAGCGTGTTCACGAGCGCGGTCGTGATGATGCCCGGGAGCATCTTCGCCGCGATCTCCGGATTGAAGTACAGCTGCGCGATACGCGGCCAGTCGGTGCTGACGATCAGCCAGACGGCGACCGCGATCAGCACCACATAGACGGTGTAGCGGTACAGCTTGCTCTTCGTGGTGCGCCTCAACGCCATTGTCAAGGTCTCCCTGCTCTACCTGGCTCGCCGATTACTTCGCGGTGAAGTAGGTGTCGTAGATGGTCTGGTAGTCGCCGCTGTCGCGCAGATCCTGCAGCGCGCCGTCGATCGCCTCGCGCAGCGCGTCCTTCTCGCCCTTCGCGTACGCGAAGCCGTAGGACTCGCCCGTCTCGTACTCCTCGACGATCTTGTAGGCACTGTCGGCCTTCTCGTGCTCGAGGTTCACCGGCTGGTCCTGCAGGATCGCGTCGATCTGACCTGCCTGCATGGCGGGCCACAGCTCACCGTCGGAGGGGTACTGCACGAGCTGCGCGCCTTCGGCGTTCTCGGTCGCGTACGCTTCACCGGTCGTGCCCTGCTGCACGCCGACGTTCTTGCCCGACAGGTCGTCGATCGACTCGATGCCGGAGTCCGTGCGGACCAGCAGCGACTGCAGCGAGTCGTAGTACGGCTCGGAGAAGTCGATGTTCGCCTTGCGCTCGTCGGTGATCGTCATCGCGGAGGCACCGATGTCGCACTGGCCGGCGGCGAGGGTCGTGCCCGACTGCAGAGCGTCGAAGCCGACATCCTGCACCGCGAGCGTGAGGTCGAGCTCCTTCGCGATCGCGTCGAGCAGGTCGATGTCGAAGCCGGTGTAGCCGGTGCCGTTGTCGCCGCCCTCGAATTCGAAGGGCGCGTAAGGGATGTCGGAGCAGACCGTCAGAGTGCCGGCCTCGATGAGGTCGTACTCGTCGCCCGCCGCCGGCTCACCGGATCCGGCACCTGCCCCGGTCGCACAGCCTGCGAGGGCGAGGGTGGCGGTCGCGGCGAGCGCGATCCCGGCGATGATGTTGCGACGCTGCATGTCAGCTCCTGAAGGACGAGGGTGTGTTTCCCACGGACGGGTAGGAGAACATCTAAACATGCGCCACCCGACCGAACGTGCCGCCAGCCGCCCTCAGCGGATCACATTTGTGTTGCAAGTGTGACCGAATATGACAGCCGTGTTACAGGCGCCCCGGCACCGATTGTTCACCTTGCCTGAGTATCCTCTGCCCAAACGCCCGAGCCGACGCGCTCCGGATTCGGAGGAGACCCGATCATGGCCAAGAAGACCCCTGCACAGCGCACCGCGGAGGCGGCCCTCGATGCCGCCAAGGATGCCGCGAAGGATGCGAAGAAGCTGATCAAGTCCCTCCCGAAGAAGGACGCCAAGAAGCTCAAGCCGCTGGTCGAGGACGCGAAGGATGCGTCGAAGGCGTCGAAGAAGAAGATCGCCGACAAGCCCAAGAAGGTCGCGAAGTCGGCCACTGCTGCCACCGAGCGACTGCAGGAGGCTGCTGCCCGGCTGCAGGCTCCGAAGACGGCGGACAAGAAGAAGGCCGAGAAGTCCGAGGCGAAGAAGTCCGAGGCGAAGAAGCCCGAAAAGTCCGAGGCGAAGAAGCCGGGCGCGAAGAAGCCAGGCGCGAAGAAGCAGGCGAAGAAGGCCTCGCCGACGAAGAAGGCTGAAGCGACCAGGTCTGACGTTCTCTCGTCGCCCGCCGCGACGACCCCCGCGCCGAAGACGGCCGCAGTCGCGCCGAAGACGGCCGCAGTCGCGCCGAAGACAGCAGCAGTCGCGCCGAAGGCAGCGAAGGTCGCTCCTGCTCCCACGACCGCGGCGACGCCTGCCGCTCGTCCTGCGAAGAAGGCGGCCACCACCAGGACTGCGACGCCGAAGCCCGACGCACCGGCGTCGGCCCCAGCGAACGACCTGAGCGATCTCACGGTCGTCGAGCTCCGCGCCCGCGCGCGCGCCGAGGGTCGCGCAGGCTACTCGCGGCTGACGAAGGCCGCTCTGCTCGACCTTCTTGCGCACTGACGTGCAGGAGGCGCTGGACCGCCGCGCCGAGGCGCCGCTCCCCCGCACGCTGATCGACATCCTCCGCGAGACGACCGGTCTGCATCCCGACGCGTCTGCCATCGAGGACGCCGACGGCGCCCTGAGCTACGCGGAGCTGCTCGCGCGCGTCTGGCGCACGGCCGCCGTGCTGCGCGAGCACGGTGTCGGCCGAGGAGATCGCGTCGGCATCAGGATGACGTCGGGACGCCGCGATCTGTACATCGCGATCCTCGGTGCGATGGCGGCGGGTGCGGCGTATGTCCCTGTCGATGCGGATGACCCGCAGGAGCGCGCAGACCTCGTGTTCGGCGAGGCCCGCATCGCTGGCATGATCACCGACACCGGCTACCACCCGGCGGATGCCTCCGGTGCAGTTCCTCTCTTGGGCAGCGAGGATCCGCATCCCAGCACTTCCGCGATCCCGATCGTCACCCCGCCGACGATCGAGGACGACGCATGGATCATCTTCACGTCCGGCTCGACCGGGGTGCCCAAGGGCGTCGCGGTCTCGCACCGCTCGGCCGCAGCGTTCGTCGACGCTGAGGCGCGTCTGTTCCTGCAGGAGGCACCGCTCGGACCGGGAGACCGCGTGCTCGCGGGACTCTCGGTCGCCTTCGACGCGTCGTGCGAGGAGATGTGGCTGGCGTGGGGCCACGGCGCCTGCCTGGTGCCTGCGCCGCGAGCGCTCGTGCGCTCGGGAGAAGACCTCGGCCCGTGGTTGCTCGGGCACGGCATCACGGTCGTGTCGACCGTCCCCACGCTCGCGGCGCTGTGGCCGCAGGATGCTATCGAGAACGTGCGCCTGCTGATCTTCGGCGGCGAGGCTTGCCCGCCCGAACTGGTCGCGCGGCTGGCATCGGACGGTCGCGAGGTCTGGAACACCTACGGCCCGACCGAAGCCACGGTCGTCGCGTGCGCGTCGCTCATGGATGGCACAGGTCCCGTGCGCATCGGCCTGCCTCTGGACGGATGGTCCCTGGCCGTCGTCGACGCCGACGGCCTCTCGGTGGCCGACGGCGAGGTCGGCGAGCTCATCATCGGCGGGGTGGGTCTCGCCCGCTACCTCGATCCGGCGAAGGATGCGGAGAAGTACGCGCCCATGCCCACGCTCGGATGGGACCGCGCCTACCGCTCGGGAGACCTCGTGCGTCTCGAAGCCGAGGGCCTGATCTTCCAGGGGCGCGCCGACGACCAGGTCAAGATCGGCGGACGTCGGATCGAGCTCGGCGAGGTCGAGGCCGCCCTGCAGTCGCTGACCTCGGTCTCGGCCGCGACAGTGGTCGTGCAGAAGACCGAGACCGGCATGTCGATCCTCGTCGGCTACGTCGTGCCCGATGACGGCTTCGACAGGCAGATGGCGCGTGGCGAGCTCGCTGACACGCTGCCTGCACCCCTCATTCCGCTGCTCGCGATCGTCGACGACCTGCCGGTGCGCACGTCCGGAAAGGTCGACAAGGCAGCACTCCCCTGGCCCCTCGATGCGGGAGACGCAGGCGATTCATCATTGTCCGGCACAGCTGCGTGGCTCGCCGAGCAATGGTTCGCGGTTCTCGGCATCCGCCCCGGCGATGAGGACGCCGACTTCTTCCAGCTCGGCGGTGGATCGCTCGCCGCCGCGCAGCTGGTCTCGCGACTGCGCACCCGCGCCCCCGAGTTCACGATGACGGACGTCTACGATCTGCCGCGTCTGCGCCAGATGGCGGATGCCGTCGATGATGAGGCAGACGACGAGCACACCGAGGAGAGGGTCTTCAGCCAGCAGGCGCCCACCCCCAGACGCATGCAGTGGGTGCAGACCATCGCCGGTCTGCCCCTGTTCGTGTTCACCGGCATCCGATGGCTGCTGTTCCTGCTCACCGCGAGCTGGATCCTGCGACTGACTCCGGGCTTCGAATTCCTGCCGGACGTTCCGGTGTGGACGATCATCGTCGGCCTGCTGATCTTCGTGACTCCCCTGGGCAAGATGACGATCGCCGCGGTCGCCGCCCGTCTGCTGCTCACAGGCCTCCGCCCGGGAGACTATCCCCGGGGCGGCGGAGTTCACCTGCGTCTCTGGCTCGCCGAGCAGATCGCGCAGCAGGTCGACCCGGTGGGACTCGCCGGGGCCCCCTGGGTCGTGTACTACGCACGAGCGCTCGGCGCCCGCATCCACAAGGATGTCGACCTGCACACAGTGCCTCCGATCACCGGCATGCTCGACATCGGCGCCGGAGCGTCGATCGAACCGGAGGTGGATCTCACCGGTTACTGGATCGACGGCGACACCGTGCGCATCGGCGGCATCCGTATCGGCGCCGACGCCACAATCGGCGCGCGCAGCACTCTCGCGCCCGGCACGAAGATCGGCCGTGGCGCCGAGATCGCGCCCGGCTCGGCCGTCTTCGGCCGCGTGCGATCGCAGCAGCGCTGGGCGGGTTCACCTGCAGCGCGCATCGGTGGTGTCTCGAAGCCGTTCGCGCCTGGTCGGCCCCCGAGCCGCAGGCGATGGCTGTGGGCGTACGCCGCGTCCTCGGCGTTCCTCGGCATCCTGCCTATCGTCTCGTTGGCCGCGGGGGCGTGGGTGCTCACGATCGGTATGCGCGGCGCGGAGTCCCTGGTCGCGGCTGTTCCCGGCATCATCGCGCTGCTCATCCCCGCTGTGCTGCTCGCCGGGCTCGTCTTCGCCGGTCTCGTGCTCCTCCTCGTCCGCGTGCTCGGAGCCGGTCTCGCGGAGGGCGTGTACCCCGTGCGCTCGCGCATCGCGTGGCAGGCGTGGACGACCGAGCGTCTGCTCGACTCCGCCCGCACCTTCCTCTTCCCCCTGTATTCGAGCATCGCCACCCCGCTCTGGCTCCGTGCCCTCGGAGCCGATGTCGGCCGCGATGTCGAGGCGTCGACCGTGCTGCTCATTCCGAAACTCACGACCATCGCCGACGGCGCCTTCCTCGCCGACGACACGATGGTCGCGACCTACGAGCTGCAGGGTGGATGGATGCGGCTGGGCACCGCGCGCATCGGCAAGCGCGCGTTCCTCGGCAACTCCGGTATGGCGGCCGGTGGCCACAACGTGCCGCGTGACGGTCTGGTCGCCGTGCTGTCTGTCGCGCCTCCCAAGGCGAAGGCCGGTTCGTCGTGGTTGGGATCGCCGGCTGCGAGGTTGCGGCGCGTGGTCAACGACTCCGACCTCGAGCGCACTTACCGCCCGCGCGCCGGTCTGCGCGTCGCGAGAGCGCTGTGGGAGCTGTGCCGCATCATCCCCGTGTTCGTGAGCTGCGCGATCGGACTGGGTGCCATGCTCACGCTCGCCGCTGCACTCGATGCCTGGGGACTCGGGTGGGCGATCGTCCTGTCGGGCGCGGTCATGCTCGCCGCCGGCGCGGTCGCCGCCCTCATCACGACGGCAGCGAAATGGATCATCGTCGGGCCGATCCGCGTCGGAGAGCATCCGCTGTGGTCGAGCTTCGTGTGGCGCACAGAGGTGTCAGACACGTTCACCGAGATGGTGGCAGCGCCCTGGTTCGCCAACGCGGCATCCGGCACGCCTGCGCTCGCCATCTGGCTGCGCACTCTCGGGGCGAAGATCGGTCGGGGCGTCTGGACAGACAGCTACTGGCTCCCGGAGCCCGATCTCGTCACGCTCGGAGACGGCGCCACCGTGAACCGCGGATGTGTGGTTCAGACGCATCTGTTCCATGATCGTGTGATGAGCATCGACGCAGTGACCCTCGAGAACGGTGCGACCCTCGGCCCGCACAGCGTGATCCTGCCCGCAGCTACGATCGGGGCGGACGCGACGGTCGGCCCCGCCTCGCTGGTGATGCGCGGCGAGTTCGTTCCGATCGGCAGCCGATGGAGCGGAAATCCCATCGGCCCCTGGCGCGCGGTCAAGGTTCGCTCCTACCAGGCGTCGAACTCATGACCGTCGACCCGTACACCCCGCACAGTGGCGATCGACGATACGCGGTGCTGCACTACGACCTCGCCATCGACTACCGCGTCACCACGAACCGTCTCGTGGGCACTGCGACGATCAGGCTGATGATGCAGGAGTCGGCCAAGCACATCTCCCTCGACCTCGTCGGCCTCAAGGCCACGAAAGTGCGGGTGAGTGGCGACCGTGCCGCGTCGTTCCGCCAGGACGATCGGAGAATCAAGGTGATCTTCGGGAGCGAACTCCAAGGCGGCGCCGAGATCACCGTGACCGTCGACTACTCGGGCGCACCGTCCCCTCGCCGCACCCGCTGGGGACTCCTCGGGTGGGAGGAACTCGAAGACGGCGTGCTGGTGGCATCTCAGCCGACGGGCGCCCCGACCTGGTTCCCCTGCAACGACGTCCCCTCCGACAAGGCGACCTATCGCCTGGAGTTCACCTCCGACCCCGAGTACACCGTCGTGAGCGGCGGTGCGGCTACGCGGTCGACGCAGCGGGGTCGCACTCGCTGGACCTTCCATCAGCCGGTGCCGACGGCCACATATCTGATGACGGTGCAGATCGGTCAGTACGACGACGACAGGATCGACCTCGGTGCGACTCCAGGGCGCCTGTTCCACCCCCGGCAGCTCGCGTCGCGGGTGCGCTCGGACTTCGCCGCACTGCCGCAGATGATGGACGCATTCGTCGACGCCTTCGGCCCGTATCCGTACGAGTCGTACAAGGTCGTCGTCACACCGGACGATCTGGAGATCCCCCTCGAGGCGCAGGGAATGGCGATCTTCGGTGCCAACCATGTCGACGGTGCGAGTGGCAGCGATCGATTGATCGCGCACGAGCTCGCGCACCAATGGTTCGGGAACAGCGTCGGAGTCGCGCGCTGGCAGGACATCTGGCTGAACGAGGGATTCGCCTGCTACGCGGAATGGCTGTGGTCCGAAGCCGCAGGCGGCCCCTCCGCTCACACGAAGGCCGTGGCGCATCATGGCCAGGTCCGCGCCCTGCCGCACGACCTCGTGCTCTCTGATCCCGGAGCGAGCGACATGTTCGACGACCGCGTCTACAAGCGCGGTGCCCTCACCCTCCATGCACTGCGGCTGACGATCGGCGACGAGGTCTTCTTCGCTCTTATGCGGGAATGGACCGCCCGTTTCGCACGGCTCGCCGTGACGAGCGACGACTTCCTCGGCCTGGTCGACGAGATCGCCGGAGGCGAGGCACGAGCCCTGGTGCGCACCTGGATCGACACGCTCGCGCTGCCCCCTCTCCCGCCGAGGTACCGCGACGGTCACGGGGCATGACCCGCACTGCGATTCGACGGGCGCGCCACACCCACGACTGACACGGCGCGGAGGTCGCTCCGCACCGTGCGTCAGCCGACTGCCGCACTCAACACGTAGCCGGGGGGACCGGCGAGCGTTGCCACCTCGATACGGGCCGGGCCCCCGGGGAGCACAGCGGACCACACCCGCGGATGGATATCGGGTGACCCTTCGAGAAGCATCACCGCGCTCGGATCGACCTCGAAGCCTCGACCATCCGCCTTGACGGCGGCTTCGATGCGCGTCCACCCGGCGATGTCGGGGGACGCGCCGTCAGGGAACAACGACCCGACCTCGTTCACGCGACCGGCGGCGCCCTCAGGCTCGACGTCGACACCCAGCCGGATGATCCCGGCGGCCGCGGCGACCACGACGAGATCACCGGCATGGCTGACGCTGAGCGAGACCCCGGCCGAGCGCGGACGGCCGTGATCACCGCCGCATCGGTCACACCGACTGTCGAGCAGAACCGCGTCCCCGCCTCGGATGCGCTGTACGAGTGCACGGATCAGTGCTCGGCCCGCGAGGAAGCCTCGGGCACGGTCGCCACTGAGCTGACGGAGTCGATCGAGCTGTCCCTGCCCCATCGCAGCGACATCCGCTTCGGTGAAACCCGCAAGCTCCGACGCCTGCGCCCACGCGACGGACACCTCTCGCCAGGTGATCTGCCCCATGATCCCGCCCCTGTCCCGTCAGCTCGACAGCTCGACAGCTGCGGGTCGACTCAGACCTCGAAGTCGACTGCGGCGCGCGAAGCGACCACCGACCGCACGTAGGCGACGACCTCTTCGTGTGCCGGATGCACCTGGTACTCCTCCAGCGCGGCGATCGAATCGAAGTCCGCGACGAGTGTGACATCCCAGTTTGCGTCGGGGTAGGCGGCATTCGCGCCCGCCGAGATCGAGCGCAGCTGCGGCACGACGCCGTCGAGGGCGTTCAGTCGACGGGCGACCTCTGCGGCCTGCTCGGCACGCTCGCCGGCATCCTCTGCGGCCAGCTTCCAGGTGACGACGTGACGGATCATCGCGAATCCTTTCCCAGCGCGTCCTCCTGGACGGCCTCTTCGAGAGCCTCACGCAGCCGGTCGGCGGACAGCCGCCAGTGAGCGTGCAGGTCGCCGTCGATCAGCACGACGGGGATCTTCTCCCACCACAGCTCGTAGAGTGCGGGGTCGTCCTGGATCGATGCCTCGACGATCTCGATGCGCTCAGCCGCGGCATCCGGAAGCTCGGCGACCACCGCGTCGATGATCTCGGAGGCGACGTCGCACAGATGGCAGTCGGGCTTGCCGATGAGGGTCAGCGTGGTCACGCCGACGGCACCTCGACCGAGCGCCCCTGCGCGATCCACTCGCCCGTTCCGCCTTCGACGTTCGTCGCGTCGTAGCCGCGGGACTCGAGCGCCTCGACGACGCGAGCCGAACGGCCACCCGCCTGGCAGATCACGTCGAACGACTCGGACGGAAGCTCTTCGAGCCGATTGCCGATCTCGGACATCGGGATGTTCACGGCTCCCGGGACGTGCCCCGCGGCGAACTCATCGACCTCGCGGACGTCGATGAGCGGTGTGTTCGAGCGCTCGGCGAGCTCGGTGACGGTGATCGACTTCATGGCATGCTCCTGCGACGAGTGGGAAACCGGGGGTAGAGACACAAAGCGCCCGTCCGGAGACAGGCGCTCGTGTCTGGTCGCTTACTTCTTGTTGCGACGCTGGTGGCGAGTCTTACGAAGCAGCTTGCGGTGCTTCTTCTTCGCCATGCGCTTGCGGCGCTTCTTGATGACAGAACCCACGGAAACCTCGCTAAGTCAGTGGCTGGGTGTCGTCGGTGACAGACACCCGGGTACGGGCACGGAAAAATGCCTCGGATCAGTCTAGCAAATCGTGGAGCTCCTGCTGCACGCCTCTGCGAGACCGTCGCCGAGGGGTCAGCCCACGTCGGCGATGGGGCGCTGCAGCGCGTCGGCGACCGCGGACTCCGGAACCCGGAAACTGCGGCCGAAGCGGATGGCAGGCAGCTCCCCAGCGTGCACCATCCGATAGACGGTCATCTTCGACACGCGCATGAGCTCGGCGACCTCAGCCACCGTAAGGAACCGGACATCAGGAACCTCGGGCATCCCACGTACCCCTTTCTCGATTGTGCACACTCTATGGGGAACCTGGGACGCGTGTAAACCCATGTGGCCTGTGTGATCAGTGGGGATGCTCGATCACATGCACGCCGGCAGCCAGCCGGATGCTGCGCGTCAGACGCTCACCGCGGGCTCAGACGGTCTTCGCGGGCTTCGCGACCCGCTCACGCGCCTCGCGCAGCGCCTGTCTCTCGACTCTGCGCGCCGTTCGCAACGCCTTCTCGGCCTCGCGCACGGCCTTCTGCGCTTCCTTGAGGCGCCGGTCACCCGCGAGCTCGGCCGGCTCGATCGCGATCCAATCGGTGACTGGTTCGCGCGCACCACCATGGTCGAGCGAATCGATGTACGAGGAGACTCCGTCGAGGACGCGTTCCATGCCGAACCGGAAGGGATCGTCGGGCGACGTGAAGACTCCTGAGTCGATCGCTCGGCGGAGGGCGGGGAACTCATCCGCCGTGATCACCCGGTCATACAGCTCGGATTCGCGCACCGCCACCTCGTCGGGCGAGAGTCCACTGCCGCGGGACTGCTCGGTGTATCCGGCCTGCACGATCCCGCACCAGCGCGCATCGCCGGTCACGGCAAGCGCCACGGCCATACGCTCGTCTGCGGAGAGCGGGGTGCCCTCGAGCGCCTCCAGGCTCGCATCCAGCCACGCGGAGCTGTTCGGAGTGATCGGTGAGCCGTTGATCGGCAGCGACAGCATCCAGGGATGCCGCAGATAGAGAAGCACCTGCTCGGCATACAGCGCGAGCAGCCGGTCCCGCCAATGGCTGTGCTCGCGGATGGATTCCGGGGGCAGCCCGGTGGCCTGCTCCTGCATGAGAAGCAGAAGGTCGTCCTTCGCGCTGACATAGCGATAGAGGGACATCGGAGTGAAACCGAGCGCCGCCGCCACAGCAGCCATCGACACCGCGCCGATCCCCTCAGCGTCCGCCAGCTCGACAGCGGCGTCGACTATCCGCTCCACGCTCATCTCGCGTTTGGGGCCGCGCTGCGGACTGGCCGCGACGCCCCAAGCGAGAGCGATGCCGCGCGGCAGCTCCGGAGGCTCGATCTCAGTCATCCGATCATCCTACTTCTGTTTATGACGTAAACAGTGTGTTACCGTCATACACAGTTGCGTACGACGCACACAGTTTCGGCACCACTCATAGGCGCTCAGAAGGGAACGGACTGATGGCTCAGGCGATTGAGGTACGAGGGCTGCGCAAGGCCTTCGGCAGGAAGCGAGTCGTCGACGACCTCGACTTCTCGGTCTCTCGGGGTGAGGTCTTCGCACTGCTCGGACCTAACGGGGCGGGCAAGACCACCACGATCAGCATCCTTACGACGCTGACCACGGCAGACGCGGGAACGGCTCACGTGGCCGGGTTCGATACGAAGACCCAGCCTTCGGAGGTCCAACGCAGAATCAGCCTCACCGGACAATCCGCCGCCGTCGACGACGCACTGACCGGGATGGAGAACGTCGTGATGTTCGCGCGCCTGTCCGGCCTCAGCCGCGCCGACTCCGCACGGCGAGCCGCCGAGCTCATCGCACGCTTCGATCTGATGGAGTCCTCGACGCGCGTGGTGCGCACGTTCTCCGGCGGCATGCGTCGCCGCCTCGATCTCGCCGTGAGCTTCGTCGTCACGCCCGAGGTGCTGTTCCTCGATGAGCCGACCACGGGTCTGGACACCCGCAGTCGACGCGACCTCTGGGATCTCATCCGCACGATCGCCGCCGCGGGGACGACGGTCTTCCTCACCACCCAGTATCTGGAGGAGGCCGACCAGCTCGCCGACCGGATCGCCGTGCTGCACGACGGACGGATCGCCGCTCTCGGCACGCCGACTGAACTCAAGTCACGCATCGGAGGCGACACCGTCGAACTGCACGATCGCGAGGGGAATCTGGTCCGCGAGATACCCACGGACGGAGGCGTCGCGGACCTCCGCCGAGCGCTCGATCAGCTCGACCAGGACGGCGAGGACGGTGTCGTGACCCTCCGACGGCCGACCCTCGACGACGTCTTCCTCGCGGTCACGACATCGAGCGTCAGCGAGGAGCGCGCATGAACGCCACGGCCGCAGTCGCGGACACGAACGGCCCCGCACCGCTTCCGGCACCTCGACCGCGACTTCGCGGACTGACCGCCGAAAGCGTCTTCGTGGGGCGGAGCCTGCGCCATTCCCTGCGCGACGGCGAATCGCTGCTGATGGCAGTTCTGCTCCCTGTGATGCTCATGCTGATGTTCACGTGGGTCTTCGGCGGCGCGATCGACCCGTCCGGTGGCTACGTCGACTACGTCGTGCCCGGCATCATCCTCACGTGCGCCGGCTTCGGCGCCTCATCGACCGCCGTGTACGTCGCGAACGATATGCGCACGGGCATCATCGACCGCTTCCGCACCATGCCGTTGCGCGCGAGCGCAGTGCTCACCGGACACGTGGTGGCGAGTCTGCTGCGCAACCTCGTCGCGACGGCGATCGTCATCGCGGTCGGCATCCTCGTCGGCTTCCGCCCTGACGCGTCATTCGCAGAGTGGATCGCTCTGGCAGGACTGATCGCGCTCTACATTCTCGCGATCACCTATCTCTTCGCGGCGATCGGGCTCGCCGCCGGTACCCCCGAGGGCGCGAACGGCTACGGGTTCATCCTGCTCTTCATCCCCTACCTGTCCAGCGCCTTCGTCCCGGTCGCGAGCATGCCGTCGTGGTTGCAGCCCGTCGCGGCGAATCAGCCGATCACTCCGATCGTCGACACCATCCGCGGCCTGCTCACGCACGCACCGATGGGAACGGCGCCGTTCTGGGCGATCGGGTGGTGCCTGGCGATCCTGGTGTGCGCGGTGCTGTGGGGGACGTGGGTGTTCCGACGCAGGGGGGCACGGCGCTGAGCCCGCGTTCCGCCGGACCGGCTCTGGAGTCTCAGCCGAGACATAGGATGTATGCCGGATCCGCTCAGAATGCTCTGAGAAAGTGATCCCACGACTCACGATGGCACCATCCGAGTCCACGCGGGCTGGGGCCCGCGGCTTCGCCCCTGACGACACGCCCCCCGATCGTCAGGGGCGACGTGTGTCTGCAATCGCTGTCAGGCGCCGAGACGCTTGAGCGCGGTCTCGACGACGTGCTTCGCGGATGCGGCTGCACGACCGACGACCTCGGCGGCATGCGCAGCACTGCCGGGCAAGGGCTGTCCCGGGTAGTCGATGTCGGGCGCGTCGTCACCGTACGCGTCCATCAGGAACGGCACGAGCCAGTCATCGACGACCCCGAGAGGCTCGACGGCGAGGCTGTAGAAGCGACGCTGACCGTCTTCTCGCACACTGACGAGTTCCGCCTCTCGGAGCACCTTCAGATGCTTCGAGACGGTGGGCTGACTGATGCCCAGATCGGCGACGATCTGGCTGACGCTCGTTCCGGCGTCCCCTTCGGTGGTGCGACGCAGGAGGAGCTGGAGGATGTCTCGCCTCGTACCGTCTGCGATCACGTCGAAGATGTCCGTCATGTGATCAGGGTAGTCGTCCCCGGCACGGAGTACCATGACGAAGGCTCGGCGATCGACGTCGTGCAGCCGCGGTGCGTGGCGATGGGAAAGCGAAGGGGGACTCGATGTCGGGCATCGTTTCGGCGTCGTCACCTCGACAGCGGCTTCAGAACGCGGCGTCCTGGGGCAAGCACATCATCACGTCGTCGCCCTCGCGCTTCGCGATCGTGATCTTCGCCCTCCTGATCCTCGTCTTCACCGTGCTGCTCTCGCTGCCCATCGCATCGGCGACGCGCGAGGTCACGCCCCTCGCCGACGCCCTGTTCACCGCAGTCTCGACCATCTGCGTCACGGGGCTCGCGACCGTCGACATGGCGACGTACTGGTCGCCTTTCGGCCACGTGCTGATCTTCATCGGCGTGAACATCGGCGCCCTCGGGGTGCTCACTCTCGCCTCGCTGATGGGCATGCTGATCTCGAAACGACTGGGGCTGCGTGCCAAGCTCCTCGCTGCCGGAGACACGAACCCGCTTCGCGCGCACGGCGGCGTGGTCAATGAGAGCCAGACCGTGCGCCTCGGCGAGGTCGGACAACTGCTCACGACCGTCGCAGTCTCGGCTCTGATCATCGAGGGCGCGCTGGCGATCCTGCTCTACCCCGCACTCGTGATGGCCGGAGTCGAGCCGATCGCCGCGCTCTGGGAGGCGCCCTACTTCGCCGCGATGGCGTTCACCAACACGGGCTTCGCGCCGAACGCCGGCGGCGTCGCCGTGTTCGCCGACGACTACCTTGTTCTCACGCTACTGATGGTGGGAGTGTTCCTCGGCAGCATCGGGTTCCCGGTGATCTACACGCTGGCCAAGCACGTCTGGCACGTGAAGAAGTGGTCGCTGCACACCAAGCTCACCCTGGTCACCACGGTGCTGCTGTTCGTGCTCGGCGCCGCGGTGTTCCTGATCCTCGAGTACGCCAACCCGAAGACCTTCGGCTCGATGGATGCCGCGGATACGACCTTCCAGGCGTTCTTCCTCTCGGCGATGACTCGCTCGGGCGGCTTCAACGTCATCGAGATGGACGATCTGAACGGCTCGTCTCTGCTCGCGGCGAGCATGCTCATGTTCGTCGGCGGCGGCTCGGCGTCGACCGCCGGCGGTATCAAGGTGACCACCCTGGCCGTGCTCGCCATCGCCGTGTGGTCGGAGGCGAAGGGTCGCCAGTCGGTCGAGGCCTTCGGCCGGCGGATCCCGAGCGATGTGCAGCGCGTCGCGCTCAGTGTCGTGGCGTGGGGCGCCACCATCGTCGCGCTCTCGACGATCATCATCGCCCAGATCACCAAGGCCGACATCAGCCACGTCCTCTTCGACGTCATCTCGGCCTTCGCCACCGTCGGTCTCTCGACCGGTCTCACCGCCGAGCTCCCCGATGCCGGTTCATACGTGCTCGCGACCACCATCTTCATGGGGCGCGTTGGTACAGTGACTCTCGCCGCGGCGGTCGCCGCGACATCGCGAACGCAGTACTACTCACTGCCCGTGGAAAGGCCGATCGTTGGTTGAAGTCCTCCGGGGCGACGCGCCCGTACTCGTCATCGGTCTCGGCCGGTTCGGCGCCGCCTGTGCGGGCGAACTCGACCGCCTCGACCGCGAGGTGCTCGCGATCGACGACAACCTCGAGCTCGTGCAGAAGTGGTCGGACCGCGTCACGCACACCGTTCAGGCCGACGCCAAGAACATCGACGCCCTGCGACAGATCGGCGCTCAGGACTTCCAGGTCGCCGTCGTCGCCGTCGGTTCGTCCATCGAGGCGTCGGTGCTGATCACCGCGAACCTCGTCGACCTCAAGGTGCCGCAGATCTGGGCGAAGGCCGTCTCGCAGTCGCACGGCAAGATCCTCGCCCGCGTCGGTGCGAACCACGTGATCTACCCCGAGCGGGAAGCCGGAGAGCGCGTCGCGCACCTCGTCTCGGGCCGCATGCTCGACTTCATCCGCTTCGATGACGACTTCGTGCTGGCCAAGATGTACCCGCCGAAGTTCATCCGCGGAGTCGGTCTGAACGAGTCGGGCGTGCGCAGCAAGTACAAGGTCACGGTCGTCGGAGTGAAGAGCCCAGGCAAGCCGTTCCGCTACGCCGAGGCGAACACGATCGTCACCAACCACGACCTCATCATCGTCTCGGGAACCAACAGCGACATCGAGCGCTTCGCCGCCCTCGACCGCTGAGCGACACTCGCACGGTCCCGCGTCAGGCGTCGATATCGAGCGTCAGGTCGACGACGTCGTCGATCGTGACGCTCTCGCGGTCCTGAAGGACCTTCTTGATCGGGACGATGTATCCGCCGTCCTTCGGCCAGAGGGCGGTCGTCACGGTGGTGCTCCCGATCGTCACGGTTGCCGGGATCATCCCCCACCCGTAGGTGACGACGCTCGCCACGTCGCCGATCATCTCGCTCTCGGTTGGCGGCACGGTGACGAAATGGAACGGCGCGGGACCGCGCCAGAACCAGATCGCACCCGAGAACCGCAGCTGCATGTCAGGCTCCGGCTGCCAGTTCCTTCGCGCGAGCGAGGGCCGCGGCTGCCGCATCGGAGAAGGTGCGATCGAGGTGCGCGTCCTGCAGCACGGCGACCGCTCGCTCGGTGGTGCCCTTCGGACTCGTGACGCGCCGGCGAAGCTCGGACGGCTCCTCACCCGACGCGTCGAGCAGTGCGGTCGCCCCGATGAACGTCTGCTCGACCATGGTGCGCGCGTCCGTCTCGCTGAAGCCCATACCGACGGCGGCCTTCGTCAGCTCCTCGATCAGCAGGTAGACGTAGGCAGGACCCGAGCCCGAGATGGTCGACAGGGCATCGATCTGCGACTCGGGCACCTCGACGACTGCACCCACGGTCTCGAAGAGGCGGTGCACAAGCGCGAGATCGTCGGCGGAAGCCGCTGCTCCCTTGGCAAGACCGGTGACCCCCTTGCCGACCGTCGACGGAGTGTTCGGCATCGATCGGATGACGCGAACGGCCGCGCCGAGGTTGTCAGCGAAGGTCTGCAGGGTGACGCCTGCCGCGAGGCTCACGACGATCGCGTCGTCGGCGAGATGCGGTGCGATCTCGCGCAGCAGATCGGGCACCATCGCGGGCTTCACGCCTACCAGGACGATGCGCGCCTTCGCCGCCGCTTCGGCATTGCCATCGGCGGTCTCGGAGAGCGCGATGCTCGTCACGCCGTCGAGCTCTGCAAGCGCCGCCGCCTTCTCGGTCGTGCGGTTCGTGGCGATGATGCCGCCGTCGATCCGGATTCCCGATGCGACCACTCCCCGGAGGATCGCACCGCCCATCGAACCGGCACCGAGGAAAGCGAGAGCGGGAAGAGAGTCAGCCATGTCGTCATCCTACGGCGGGCGCACCCGGCGACAGCGGGCAAGCGGATCTAGACTCGACGCATGAGTGCATCCGGCGGCGGCAAGGCCATTCTCGCGGCGTTTCTGGCGAACCTGGGCATCGCCCTGGCGAAGTTCGTGGCATGGGCGCTCTCAGGATCCGCCTCGATGCTCGCCGAGGCGATCCACTCGGTCGCCGATTCCGGAAACCAACTGCTGCTGATGCTGGGCGGCCGGAAGGCGAAGCGAGAGGCCGACCGGGCGCACCCCTTCGGCTACGGGCGTGAGCGGTACGTCTACGCGTTCGTCGTGTCGATCATCCTGTTCTCGGTCGGTGGGCTGTTCGCCATCTACGAGGCGATCGACAAGCTCACCCACCCGCACGAGCTCGATGCGACCTGGTGGTGGCTCCCGATCGTCGTGCTCGTGGTCGCTATCGGACTCGAATCGTTCTCTCTGCGCACCGCGGTCAAGGAGAGCAACCTCGTCCGCGACGAGGGCCAGTCCTGGGTGTCGTTCGTCCGGCGCGCGAAGGCGCCGGAGCTGCCCGTCGTGCTGCTGGAGGACGTCGGAGCCCTCACCGGACTGACGTTCGCCCTGCTCGGGGTCGGTCTGACCGTGATCACCGGGAACCCGGTCTTCGACGCCCTCGGCACGCTGATGATCGGCATCCTGCTGGTGCTGATCGCCATCGTGCTCGGAGTTGAGACCAAGAGCCTTCTCGTGGGCGAGGGCGCCACGCCCGCCGATCACGACCGCATCGTCGACGCGATCAACGCGGGTGACGAGATCGAGAAGATCATTCACATGAAGACGCTGTATCTCGGGCCCGATGAGCTGATGGTCGCGGCGAAGATCGCGCTCAACGCCGACAAGCCGCTGCGCGAGGCTGCGGTCGACATCGATGCGATCGAGGCCCGGATCCGCGAGGCTGTTCCGACTGCCCGGGTCATCTACATCGAACCCGACGTGTACCGACCGTCGCTCGACCCCGAGCCCTCCACTGACGTCTTCGTGCTCAAGTCATCCGACTGAACGCGGTCGCTCGGCTCAGCCGCGCTGTTGGGCCTCTCCGCCGATTCAGCGGCGCTGCTCGAAGAAGTCGCGCAGCAGCGCGGTGGCGGCGTGCGTGTCGACCCCTCCGATGACCTCCGCTCGGTGAGGAAGACGGCGGTCACGGAGCACGTCGTACATGGACCCTGCCGCGCCCGCCTTCTCGTCCCAGGCGCCGAAAACCACGCGCCCGACTCTCGCCTGCAGGATCGCCCCCGCGCACATGACACAGGGTTCCAGCGTCACCACGAGAGTGTGGCCTTCGAGGTTCCATGAGCCGACGGACGCTGCCGCTGCGCGCAGCGCCTCGATCTCGGCGTGCCCGGTCGGATCGTGCGTCGCCTCGCGGTTGTTGCGGCCCTCGGCGACGATGCGACCCTCAGCGTCGAGCACCACGGCGCCGACGGGGATCTCGGACGCCGCCGCGGCTTCGGCCGCGAGCTCGAGCGCGCGGCCCATCGCGATCTGGTCGGCGGCAGTCATGCGTCGAGCCTACCGACAGAGGAGTGAGCCGCTCACGGCATCCGATGTCGTGCGGGAGCGTCCGGCGCATTACCCTGTATCCATGCGTGTCCACGTCGCCGACCACCCTCTCGTCACTCACAAGCTGTCGGTCCTGCGCGACCACCGCACACCGTCACCCGTCTTCCGCCAGCTGACCGAGGAGCTCGTGACCCTCCTCGCTTACGAGGCGACGCGCAACGTGAAGGTCAGCCCGATCGAGATCACCACTCCGGTGACGACGACGATGGGCGTGAAGATCTCCGAGCCGCGTCCGATCGTCGTGCCCATCCTCCGCGCAGGGCTCGGGATGCTCGAGGGCCTCGTCAAGCTGCTGCCGACCGCAGAGGTCGGCTTCCTCGGCATGGTCCGTGACGAGACGACATTCGAGCCGACGACCTACGCCGAGCGTCTTCCCGACGACCTGAGCGACCGCCAGTGCTTCGCGATCGACCCGATGCTGGCCACCGGCGGCTCGCTGGCGGCCGCGATCCAGTTCCTCTTCGACCGCGGGGCCAAGGACGTCACGGCGATCTGCCTGCTGGGCACGCCTGAGGGCGTCGCCGCCATCGAGGCGCTCGTCGGCGACCGCGACGTCACACTCGTGCTCGGAGCTCTCGATGAGCGCCTGAACGAGAAGGGCTACATCGTCCCCGGTCTCGGCGACGCCGGCGACCGCCTGTACGGCACGGTCTGACGCGCGCCGCCCCGCCTGCCCACCCCTCCCGTCGGCCCACCGCTCCCGTCGGCCAGGCTCACACCCTCAGCAGGTAGGCGCGTTCGTCTCCGTAGTGCGTGAAGCCGGCTCTTGCGAGGATCGGTGCGGACGTCGCTGTGCGACCTTTGACGAGCGCGGTGGTCGCCCCGAGTGATGCGCTCACGCGCAGGCGTTCGGCCAGGACTGCTCTGTAAGCGCCTCGGCCACGAGCCGCCTCGAGCGTCGCGGCGCCCCAGAGCCGAGAGAAACCATCGACGATCGTGCATCCGCCGGTGCTCACCGCCAGGCCATTGAGGCGCGCGAGCACACGGACGTGCGTTCCTGCCTCGAACCCCGACACCACTTCGTCGAGTTCCGTCCTGAGGCCCGCTTCATCGAGTGGCTGCTGCTGCCAGACGGGGACGTTGATCGCGTCGACCTCGCGCACCTGGTCGATCGTGCGCACGACCTCTGCTGTGGACTCCGGTGGAACGTCGATGGCAGCGCCGTCGATCTCGCGGGCGAACACCGCGACCGTGTCGATGTGCTCGGCTCCGCGGCGACGGATCTCCTCTTCGAGATCGGGGCGATCGGATCCGTTGGTCCAGAACCGGAGCTCGCGCTCGCCCCAGGCTTTGGTGCGAGCGATGGCGCGATCGAGGACCGCCGCCGCATCGGAGTCGGAGTCGACCTGCGATGCTCGCACGCCGCCGCCGAATCGCGCGGGATACCGCACCAGTTGCAGATCGGTCTTCTCGTGCTCGCTGTCGCGAGGAAACCACACCCATGCAGCGGAGGCTCGCAGGATCTCGTCCCTCGTGTGCATCGTGATGTCTCCCATGGTGCGGCGTCAGCCCGCCGCACCGACGAGTCGGGCGAAGGCGCTCAGACGCGCCACGCCTTCGGGCGTGCGGGGAAGATCGTCGAGCAGCGCCGGCGAGTGGATCAGGTACGCCGCGACCTGGGCTCTCGAGATCGCCACATTGAGTCGATTCTGGAGCAGCAGGAACTCCGGGCCGCGCGGGGCGTCGCGCCCGCTGGATGCGGCGAGCGACGTGATCGAGACCACAGCCTCCTTGCCCTGGAAGTTGTCGACGGTGCCGACGGGCACATCCGGGAAGCCGGCCGCTGCGAGTGTGTCGAGAACGAGCTGCCGCTGCGCGTTATAGGGCGCGACCACGATGATGTCGCTCTGCGCGAGAGGCCGCACCGTGGAATCCGTATCGTTGTCGGTGAAAGGGCGACCGACGAGATCTCGCACCAGTGCCACGACCTCTGCCGCCTCTTCTGGCGACTGTGTGGCATTGCCACGATGACGGAGCGGAACGATATGCAGCCCTGGGTCGATCCCCTCGAGCGACCTCAGCTCGGTGCCGGGGGCCGATGCCAGCTGGCCGGCGTAGGCGAGCTTCGATACCGGGGCGGCGACGTGCGGGTGCATCCGCCAGGACCGCGCCAGGAAGTAGCCGTAGTCGGGTCTGACGACCGGATCGCCCTCCATGACCCACCCGAGCGCGGAGGTGTCGACGGGCTCGGGGTGTGCTCCCTGGCTCACCTGCGGAAGCTGTTGAGGGTCGCCGAGCAGCAGCAGCCGCTGAGCACCGGCGGCCACAGCGATCGTGGAGGCGAGGGAGAACTGGCCCGCCTCGTCGACCACGAGCAGGTCGAGGCCCCCTCGCTCCACGCGCGACGTGTTGCTGAAGTCCCAGGCCGTGCCTCCGACGACCGCCCCCTGCTGCGCGTGCTCGCCCAGGAACGATGCCATTCCGTTCTTCGGGATCACGGTGTACGACGGATCGACCGAGGGGTCCTTCGGCGCTTTCGCGACCTGCGCCGCGGGGACGCCGTCGGCGACCACGCGCTCGAGCAGGTTCTCGATGATCGCGTGCGACTGCGCCACCACGCCGATGGTGAAGCCGTGGTCGTTGACAAGGCGCGCGATCACCTGAGAGCCCGTGTAGGTCTTGCCCGTGCCCGGAGGGCCCTGTACGGCGAGATAACTGCGGTCGAGGTCGAGGATCCCGCGCACGATCGCTTCGATCGTGTCGTCGCCTTTCGCCGGCAGCGGGCCGCCTGAGATCGTGCGCGGCGGTATGCGACGCAGGATGTCGGTCGCCGCGTCGTGCGGGAAACCCGGCGCGGCAGCGTGCACGGTATCGGCCCACTCGTCGATCGCGCCCTGCAGCGAGACGACACGCGGAGGCGCCGCCGGGGTCAGAGCGAGCGGCAGATCATCCCACGTCTGCCCCTGAACCGCCGTCTCCGTGATCAGGTATCCGTCGTCGAGCACCTCGGCGACCGTGACCGTGTGCGGCACGTGCACGGCCCGAGACGGCACCTCGGTGTCGAACGGCGCCGGAACGGGGTAGAGCGCGAACGGCTGGGATCCGACACCGAGCGTGGTGCCCGGCGAGACCTCGCCGCGGATCTCGAGGTCACGCGACATCACTCGACGCCCCTCGGCGACACTCCACTCACGCCGGACCGCCGACGAGGTGCGGTCGACCCTCACCACGTCGCGCGTGCCGTCCCACATGGTGACCGGCTCGCGGAGTCGCTGGAAGTGCGACACCCAGAAGCTCTTCGCCTCGCGGGGGAAATAGTCGATCGCGGCGGCCGCGATGCGATGCACCTGCCCGTCTTCACCCGCATCGACCGCGCGCTCTGCGTCGGCGAGCAGAGCCACCGACCGCGGAGACGGCTCATAGATCACCTCGTCGGCCTCGTCGGGCGGCGCGGGATTCACCCCCTCCTTCTTCGCGATCTCGATCAGCCAATTGCGCAGGCGCCTGGTCGACACGCAGTCGTAGCGGTTGTAGTCGGCGAGATCGGCGAACACCGCCTCGGCGTCCGCCTGCTCGCCCGCGGCGGCGAGCTCACGCGCCGCGACGTACTGGACGATCGAGTCGTCGCCCTTCTGGACATCGCTCGTGCGCACGTCCTCCCCCATGTACAGAGGCTCGAGCTTCTTGATCGAGTACGACCGCGATCCCACCCGCACGGTGCGCAGCACCAGTGGATAGAGGTCGACGAACACCCCCTCGCGCAGCAGCCGATCGATCTCGCCCTCGCGCACACCGTGTCGTGCCGCCATGGCCACGAGGTGGGACGTCTCATACGGGGCGTAGTGGTAGATGTGCATGCCGGGGTGCGCGGCGCGGCGCACCTTCACGAAGTCGAGGAATCGCTCGAACGCCTCGCGCTCAGCGGCGAAGTCATGCGCCCAGAGCGCGGTGTACTGGTCGGTGTTGTCTACCCAACCGAAGAGGTAGTCGATGCCCCAGTGCGCCTGGCCGTCCGGTGCGGGTTCGGTGTAGAGGGGGTCACCCTCGAAGTCGAAGAAGATGTCACCGTGGCTCGGCACGGGCAGCGTGTGGATCGCCGCCGCGTAGTGCACTTCATAGGTCGGTGCGCCCTCGGCATCCGCCCTCAGCTGCAGCTGAGCCTGCGCGCGCAGCGTCTCGAAGGTGTCGGTGTTCATGCCTTCCGGAACATCGGTCGCCGCCGCCAGCGCGTCGATCGTCTCGATGCCTGCCGTGCGCAGCCGCGCGCGCTGCACCGGCCGCATCCGCGCGACCATAAGCAGATCGCGATTCGCGATCACCTGCTCTTCGCAGGTCGCGCAGCGACCGCACGCCACGATCTCGAGGTCGCCGCGGTCGTCGCCCCACGCGAGCGCCGCGTCGGAGGATGGATCGTCGATCCTGCGGTCAGCGATCAGCGCACGCAAGCGGGCCCTTCTCACCTGAAAGAGCGGGAGAAGGTCATCGACCGAATGGGTGCTGGTCGATCCGTCGCCGAGCAGGAGATCGACCTCGTCGGACCGAGGGATGCCGAGCCGGTCGAGCTGGTCGACGTATGCCGCGAGCTGCATGAGAGCTGTCACCCTGGCCTTGCGGGCGAGCTTGGAATCCTGCACCCGCCAGCGCCCGTCGTCATCGCGCTTCAGGAAATCGGCGAACCCGACGAACTCCGGGGTCGCGAACGCCGCCTGGAACAAGACGACGGCGTCGGACCCGAGCGCCTGCACCGTCTCGTCGACGGCTGCCGCGAGAGCCTCGGCGTCGACCGACGAGACCTTCTCGACGCGGTGCACGCGATCGTCGCCGAGATCATCGATGTAGCGCTCGAGGACGTTCTGCTCGTGGACGTCTCCGAGCAGCGCGGCGCGCGCGAGGGTCGCGTCTTCAGGCTCTTCGACAGCCGGCACACGGCCGAGCTTGGCGTCGATCGCCCGACACCACGCGAACTCGCATTCGGCGGCCGCCTTGAGGTCGCTCGCGCTCCAGATGACGCGCTGCGCCTGAGTGTCGATCCGCACGTTGCTCCCGTTCTCTCGGATGCTTCGACACTAGCCGCGGCATCAGACACGGGATCACGATGGGCTCGTGTCAGCGCCACCAGGTGTCGTCGGGCGTCACCGGGAGGTTCCGCTTGTGCTGTGTGGCGAGGTAGCGCGATTCGATGCGCCCCGCGACGTCGGGGTCGACCTGGCGTCCCTCGAGGAAGTCGTCGATCTGCTCGTAGGTGAGCCCCAGCTCGTCTTCGTCGGCGCGGCCGGGCTGACCGTCGAGCAGGTCGGCGGTCGGCACCTTGTAGGCGAGCCGATCGGGCGCACCGAGCAGCAGGAGCAGCGACCGCCCCTGCCGTTTGCTGAGACCCGACAGCGGAAGGATGTCTGCGGCGCCGTCGCCGAACTTCGTGTAGAAGCCCGTCACGGCCTCGGCCGCATGGTCGGTGCCGATCACGAGCAGACCGTCGTGCCCCGCCAGCGCGTACTGCGTCACCATGCGCACGCGTGCCTTGATGTTGCCGCGGTTGAAGTCGCTGATGTCGCTCGTGACGGCGAACTCGATGTCCTCCTCGACGCCGTCGACGCCGTTCTGGATGTTCACCTCGACGGACGAGTCGGGAGCGATGAACTCGAGCGCCGCCTCAGCATCCGCCGCGTCCTTCTGCACCCGATACGGGAGGCGAACCGCGAGGAACTTCGCTTCTCCGCCTTCGGCGCGCACGCGCTCGACCGCGAGCTGCGCCAGACGGCCGGCGAGGGTCGAGTCCTGGCCGCCCGAGATGCCGAGGACGAAGCCCTTCGCACCGGTGACGCGCAGGTAGTCGACGAGGAAGCCCACGCGGCTCTCCACCTCGGCCTCTGGGTCGATCTCGGACTTCACACCGAGTGCTTCAGAGATCTGCTGCTGCAGGGTCATGTCTTCCTCCGGTCTACCCGACGCCAGTATCCTCCCCCAGTGTTACATCGAGATGACGTGGATCGCACACGCGTGGCTTCGCAGCACTCGATCCACCTGGCAGGATGGCGGGGTGAAACTTCTCGTCGCAGCCATGGCCTCCGAACTCGCAGCGTTCCCGGAGGAGCTCGAGGGATTCGACCAGCTCGTCACGGGCGAGGGCAAGATGCAGGCGGTGTTCGCACTCACCCGAGCTCTCGACGCCAAGGAGTACTCCGAGGTCGTGGTCGTCGGGACAGCCGGCGGCATCGACCCTGAACTCGAAGCGACCGCGCACGAGATCGGCAGCGCGCTGCAGCACGACGTGTTCGACCTCGACGGCGTCGCAGGCCAGCATGTGTCCCTGCCCGCGCGCGTGTCCACGGGCCGCGAGGGCGTGCTGATCGCGACCGGTGACAGCTTCGTCGGCGATGCCGGCATCACCGCCGTGATCCGACCGTCCGGTGCAGGACTGGTCGACATGGAGACCTACGCGTACATCTGGGTCGCGCAGCAGTTCGGAGTACCGATCCGCGCGTTCCGTGCGATCTCGGACCGGGCCGAGGATGGCGCGCTCGTCGACTTCCGCGAGGCGATCGCACGGTGCAGCGTGCAGCTGCGCGACATGATCCGTCGGGAGTACGGCGTCTGACGACGGCCCCCGGCGCGCTGTCGCCCCAACGCACTCTGTCGTCGGCGGGGCGGCGAGCATACGGCGGGAGTCTCAGCGAGCTTCGATGACGCTCGGCCCTTCCGGAGTCGCGCGCACGCGGAGCTGAGCAGGAATCTGCTCCTGCATCGCCTCTACATGGCTGATCACGCCCACGGTGCGCCCGCCCTGTCTGAGCTCGTCGAGCGTGCGCATGGCCACGTCGAGGGTGTCACCGTCGAGGGATCCGAATCCCTCATCGATGAAAAGGGTGTCGAGGCGAATGCCCCCGGCGCGCGCAGTGACGACCTCGGCGAGGCCGAGCGCGAGGGCGAGCGAGCTCAGGAACGTCTCTCCTCCTGACAGCGACTGCGCAGGGCGAGTCTGTCCGGTGAAAGCGTCGAACACGACGATTCCCAGGCCCGACGCTGCGCCGCGGGCGGCGAGCGCGTCGGAGTGGCGCAGTTGGTAGCGCCCCGTCGACATGTCGCCGAGCCGACGATTGGCCGCAGCGACGATCTCTTCGAGCTCGGCGGCCAGGACGAACGTCTCGAGCGTCATCTTGCGAGTGTTCGCCCCTCGCCCGGCGATGGTGTCGGCGAGGCTGCGGAGCACCTCGTAGTCGGCGGCTTCGGCTGCGGTGCGCGCATGCTCTACGGCCGCGGCCTCGATGATCGCACTGAGCTGCTCGGCCACACCGGTCGCACGCCCTGCCTCATCGACCGCGGCGGACCAGCGCTGCCGTGCGGTGAGCGACGCCAGCTCCGCGGGGCCGAGATCGATCGTCTCTTCCGGAAGCGTGCGCAGTTCGAGCGGCAGGAGGATCGCGCGCTCCTTCTCCTTCTGGACCGTGTGCTCCGTGACGCGGATCTCGAGCGACGTCTGCGCCGCTGTCGAGCGGAGCGCCAGCTCGACCGCCGCGACTCCGTCGAATTCGGATGCCTCGAGCGCCGCATCCAGCTCGGTCTGCGCAGCTGCCTCCGCCTCGCTTCTGCGCGCTCGTTCGGAGGCCGCCTCGATCAGGGCCTGAGCATCCTGCACCTCGGCGAGAACCGCCGTGAGCCGGTCGGCCACAGAGCCGTATTGCCCTTGCGCTTCGGCGATCGTCTTTCGTGTCTCGTCGATCCGCTGAGACACGAGCGCGTGCTCTTCTCGCGCCGCGGCCAGCGCGGCTGCATCGCGTTCGCGGTCGCCGTCGAGACGCCGGATTCGTTCGATCAGGGCGTCACGCTGCTGCTCGATCGCTGCCTGTCGCTCTGACGCCTCCGTGCTCTGCGCGTGCGCGGCGGTCGCGGCGGTCAGCTCTGCGACGGCCGCATCGACATCTCGACCGTCGGCGCGGGTTGTCGCAGCGGCAAGGTCGGCGCGAAGCGAAGAGGTCGACTCCGCAGCTTCCCGCTCACGTCGCGCGAGGACATCGCGGGCGGCTTCGGCCTCGTCGACGTCATCCGCCGAGACCGGATCAGCGTGCACAGCAGGAGCCGGATGCTCGTGCGATCCGCACACCGGACATGCGTCGCCATCGTTCAGCGACCCCGCCAGCTCGCCCGCGAATCCGTCGAGCCGCCGCTGCCTGAGCTGTGCGAGGGCGGTCTGCGCACCGGCGAGTGCCGTGCTCGCCTCCGCGAGTGTGCGGGCAGCGTCGGCGTGGGCTTCCCCGAGGCGCACGGCCTCGAGCGCCGCCGCGTGCCGCACGGCGGCCGCGTCTTGCGCGGCGGCGAGATCGTGCACGCGATCAGCGAGCTGCCTGGCCGCGTCACGCGCGACAGTGAGCTGCTCGAGCTGGGCGGGGAGCTCACGCCGATCGGCCTCTGCCGCCTCGATGCGCGCTGCGGCGGTTGCCACCGCATCAGAGGCGGTTGCGAGCTCGGCATCGAGCGTCGAGGCTGTCCGTTCCAGCTCTGCCGCTCGCTGCCACGCCCCGGTCTGCCTGGTGCGCTCGGCGACCCATTCTGCAAGGTCGTCCACGACGATGCCGCGCGCCGCCCACGCCGCGCGTGCTCGCGTCTCGGCGGCGGTCGCCGCGTCGAGGGCCGAGGCCGCGGTCGCCGCGGTGGCGATCGGAGCGCGCAGCAGCTCTGCCGCCCTGGCATCGCGCAGTTCCCTGCGCGCGTCCACGATCAGGGGCTCTTCGGCCTCGAGACGATCGAGCGCGGCTCTCGCCCGATCCCGCTCGATCTGCGCCCGCTGTTCGTCGCGCACGGTCGTGAGCGCGGCATCTGCGGCATCCGACTGCTTCTCCGCCTCGGCGCGCTCCGCTGCACGACGCTCGGCCCGGTAATCGGCACGAGCCTTCGCACGGCGCAGACCCTCGAGGCGTTCGTCGGTGGTCACCGCGTGAGGCTGCTCTTCGGCCTCACTCATCTCGTCTGTCTGGGCCTCGCTGTCGTGCCCGAGGTCGGCGCTGTCGACCAGTCTCTGCGCTTCGTCGAGGCGAGCCGACACCGTGGCGAGTCTCGCTCCCAACGACTGCTCCGCCGCCCTGCGTCGCTCGTCGAACCGCGCCTGCACGTCTTCGAATCGCTCGGTGCCGAAGAGCCGCCTCAACAGCGCCTGTCGTTCTCTGCTGCCCGCGAGCAGGAATTCCGAGAAGCGGTTCTGCGCGAGCAGGATGACCTGCAGGAACTGCTCGCGACTGAGCTGCAGGATCTCGTCGAGCTCGTACGCCGCCTCGCGTTCCTTCGCAGCGAGACCGATCCATTCACCGCCGACCATCGTGTCGAGCTGGACAGCCGCCGACTGTATCGTCATACCGCCGCCACGCTTCTTGGGGCGCTCGTAGTCGGGCGACCGTCTGACGCGGTATCGACCGGCCGGCGTACTGAACTCGACCACGACCTCGGTGACGTCGTCGGGCTCGCAGTGATCGCTGCGCAGCCGCTTCTCGCCGCCCTCGTACCGCGGGACCCCGCCGTAGAGACCGAAGCAGACGGCGTCGAGGATGCTCGACTTGCCCGCACCCGTACGCCCGGCGATCAGGAAGATCCCGTCGTCGGCGAACGCGTCGAAGTCGACGGTCTGCCGCTCGCGGAACGGGCCGAATCCTTCGACCTCCAGTCGGTGCAGCTGCATCAGAGCACCTTCTTCATTGTCGGAGCGTGGTCGAGTTGGCGCGACACCGGATGAGATCGAGTCATCGCGGGGCGAGATCGAGTCGTCAAGAGACTAGATGAGCGCTTCGGCGCGGACGCGGTCGTCGAGGACTTCGCGGATCAGCTCGCCCTCACGCTCCGTCGCGCCATGGCCCGAGCGCACGTGCTCGAGGAAGGCCTCGATGCGCTCGGGGTCGGTGACAGCACCGCGCAGTCTCTCGACGTAGGAGCGCTCGACCGCCTCGGATGTCTCGGCGGGCTGGTGCTGCACCATCGCGCAGTGCGGGTACCGCTCGCGTAGCCTGCGCATGGGCTCGGTCTGGGCGAGCGCATCGGTGTACACGGCGCACACCCAGTCGTCGGCGTGCGCGGCGACGTTCTCGGCAGACAGGATCTCGTCGAGGGTGCCGGTCAGTGTGACGAGGCGGCGCGGCACCGGCAGCTCGAGCCAGTCGACCGATGCGAGCCCCGTCGCATCGAGTTCGACCAACCACGACCCTCGAGGCTTGTTCTGCTCGCCGAAGCTGTAGTGCAGCGGAGCACCCGAATAGCGCACGCGCTCGCTGATCTGCTGGCGCCCGTGGATGTGGCCGAGCGCGACGTAGTCGGGACCGTCGAAGACGGAGAGCGGCACGACGTCGAGACCGCCCTGGCGAACCTCGCGTTCGAGGCCGATCGTGGCGTCGACTCCGGCCGAGAAGCAGTGGGCGATCGCGACCGACCGACCGGGGTGCTCGGCCATGCCCGCGCGGACCAGATCCATCGCATGAGCGAGGGTCTGCGCCTGCGTGCGCAGGTCGACGCCGCTCCAGTGCTGACGGACGATCGCCGGCTCGAGGTACGGGATGCCGTAGAACTGCACCGGACCGTCGGCATCCTTCAGCGTCACCGGGGTTCCGATCGCGAGGGGATCGGTCAGCACGTGGATTCCGTCGCGCAGCAGACGTGCCTGGAATCCGAGGCGAGCGGCGGAGTCGTGGTTGCCGCTCGTGACGATCACCCGGGCACCCGTCTCGTGCAGTGCGACCAGAGCATCGCCGAGCAGTGTGTATGCGGCGCCCGCCGGAGTCGCGGAATCGAAGACGTCACCCGCGACGATGACGACGTCGACCGCGTTCTCCCGAACCTGCACCGTCAGCGCTCCGAGCACCTCGGCCAGCGCGTCCATGGTCGAGTTGCCATGGAAGGTGCGGCCGATGTGCCAGTCGGAGGTGTGCAGGATTCGCATACTCACACGGTACGAAGAGCCACCGACATTCGGTCCGAGGCGTGCCGCAGCGCCCGTTCCTGGCCGTCGATCTCTTCGGATCCGGCCGGGAACGGACGCCGCGCGCATCAGTGAGCGCCCACCGCCACTCCCGGATGCGCCGGCATCAGCTCGTCCTTCGTGCCGCGCACCATCACGGCGGCGATCACGGCTGCTGCGACCAAGAGGATCGACGCGACGATGAAGATCCAGCCGTATGCGTCGGTGAGCTGCCAGGGCGAGAGCTCCGCCTGCGCATGCCCGCCCACGGAGGCCGCGTACACCGCCGTGAACACCGACAGGCCGATCGACCCGCCGATCTGCATCGAGGAGTTGGCGACGGCCGATGCGACGCCCGCATCGTGCGGCGCGACTCCCGTCAGGGCGAGGTTCTGCAGCGGGATGAACACGAAGCCCATGCCGACTCCGAGAAGCACGAGCGCCGGGGCGATCTGCACGATGTACGCGCCGTCCGGGGTGATTCCCGAAAGCAGGAACAGGCCGGCCGCGGCGATCAGGGGTCCCACGATGAGCATCGGCCGCGGGCCGATCACGGTGAGGAGCTTCGTCGCGATGGGGGCGATGATCATCGTGGCGATCGGCAGCGGAAGCGTCGCGGCCCCCGCCGGGAGGGCGCCCATGCCCAGCACGAACTGGAGGTGGAAGGTCAGGTAGAGCGTCGCGCCGATCATGATCGCTCCGGCGACTCCCTGGATCAGGAACGCACCGCCGCGCACACGGTCCGCCACCACTCGCAGCGGCAGCAGCGGCTGCGCGACCCGACTCTCGACCCACACGAACACGCCGAGCAGCACGACTCCGAGGGCGAGGAACGTGATCGTCAGAGGGTCACCCCAGCCGTTCTCCGCGAGGCTGAATCCGTAGACGAGGGCTCCGAGTCCCAGGGTCACGGTGATCGCACCCCAGACGTCGTAGCGGTTGTCGCCTTCGGCGCGGCTCTCGGTGAGGAAGAGCGCACCGCCGACGAGGCCGACGGCGACGAAGAAGAGGTTCACCAGCAGGCACCAGCGCCAGTCGGTGAACTCGGTGAGGAATCCGCCCAGCAGCAGTCCGATCGCTGCACCCGTTCCCGCGACCGTTCCGAAGACCGCGAACGCGGTGTTGCGCTCCCGTCCGGACGGGAAGGTGACGGTCAGCAGAGCGAGCGCCGCCGGGGCGAGGAGTGCGGCGAAGACACCCTGCAGACCGCGCGCGAGGATGAGCTCCCATCCCTGCTGTGCGAGACCGCCGAAGAGGGATGCCGCGCCGAACCCGACCATCCCGATCATGAACGTCCGCTTGCGTCCGAGGTAGTCGGCGATGCGACCGCCGAGCAGCAGCAGCGCGCCGAACGCGAGGGCGTATGCGGTGACGACCCACTGCCGCTGGCCGTCGCTGAGGCCGAGATCGGCCTGGGCTCGAGGAAGGGCGATGCTCACGATGGTGCCGTCGAGGACGACGATCAGTTGGGTGAGGGCGATGACGGCGAGCGCCCACCACTTTGTCTGGGGGCGGGCGCGCAAGGACGATGACATGGAAGAACCTCCGGTGTCGGGGACGATGCCGGAGGTTTCGAGCCTCGGACCAGCGCGCTGCGAGCGCCTGACCACCTCAGCCGACGGGGCTGAGCAGAAGATCCATATTACCCGACGTGAGGCTCTGCGAGTGCGAGCGGAAGATCCCCTGACCCACCCTCGTCACGATGATCGGCACGTGGTGATGCGACATGCGCGATGCGCGGTCACATGTGCGGGGTGCGGGGCTGCGCGATGCGAATCTGGGCTGCCCTCCGCCCGACATGTGCCGGAATTGCCCCTCCGGCTGGGGTTGTGCCCGCCTCGTCGTGACTACCGACTTCCGCTCGCTACTCCTTCAGGTCATGCAGCCAGTTCGCCTGCTGGATCCGATTGTCGAGTTCACGCAGCTCCTGCGCGACGGCGTCCGCGCGCGAGCGCAGGGCGGTGACGGGGAGCGCGGAGATCTGCCGCAGCTCAGATCTCATCTGTCGGAGGAACTGGTCGTTCGCTCCGGATGCCGCAGCCGCGGCATCCGCCAGCAGCGAGTGCTGCAGACGGAGCACGTCGCGGGCGGCGAGCGCATCCGTCATCGTTCCGTCCGCGCCCAGGTCGAGCCGGGAGTTGGTCGCGTTGATGCGCCGGATCAGGTCACGAAGCTGCGCGAGTGCGGCATCGGCCTCGAGGAGGAGGGCTGCTGCGTCCTCTGCCGGCTCCTCCCCCTCCTGATACCTGGCATTCGCCGTGATGCGCGCGCGAAGCTGCTCGATGCGACGCTGCAGATCGGCGCGGGCGGTGAGGGCCTCTGCGAGTTTCATGCCTTCATCCTGTCAGGACGTCTCGTGTAACAGAGCGTCACACGGCCCGGCCTCAGCGCGCACGCAGCAGAGACGCGCGCTCAGGGTGCGCGGAGAACCAGTCGGAGACGTACCAGCACACGGCGTCGACCTTGCGATCGCCCCGCGATTCGATGTCGGCGACGGCTCCTTCGACGACCGTGCCCGCATAGCCCTTCCCGCGGAAAGTCGGGATTGTGAACGCTCTCGTCAGGGCGATCGTGTGTCCGTCGTCCCGGTAGTCGAGCACGCTCACGAGCTGCCCGTCGCGCATCAGCGTGTACCGCGATGCGTCCTTCTCGTCGGTGAGGATGAAGCCGGAGGCGAGGGTCGAGGTGGTCACCCGCACCACGTTACGCCCGACTCCCCCGCCGACGGCCGTTTTGACACGCACGGACTTCTTCCGACATAATCCCCCCATGACTACCAACGCAAGCCCTTTGTCCGCCCAGGAGGCGAACAGGACTGCCGGGATGATGATGCCCGGTCGCGTTGGCATGTGTTGCCGAATGTGTCGCTGAACGAACAGCCACTCCGTCTGACCTGACTTCTCGCGATCTGCGGGGACTGGTCTTCGAGCATCCACCCTTTGCTCGCTCTTCCGGCTCGCCCGGTCATTCATGCAACGCATCAGAGCCCGTCTCCCGGCTCACGTCCTGAGGACTTCATCATCATGTCGAACATCGCACTTCTCGAGCGTCCCTCCGTCTCCGCCGCTGTCCGCACCGCCCCGTCGGCGCCCGCGAGCGCCCCGCTCGACGCAGATCTTCCCGCCGTCCGCTCACCCCGCGGCTTCGCCCTCTACGTCGGTCTCGACGAGATCAAGGCCGCAGAGGCAGGGGTCAGTCTCCCGCTTCTCGTCGACGCCCTGCGTCGCACCCTCGCCGAGCTCGCGCCCGGCGCCGAGACACACGCCACCGTCGCCCTCGCCCCGCACGGATCGGGTGGTCGCGACCTCGACGTCGTCCGCCTCGCGCTGCACGAGCCCGGCGCGATCGCTCGCACCAAGGCCGCAGCCGAGGAGGAGACCACCGACGAGGAGGGCGGCGTCGTCGTCGACATCTCGCGCAAGCGGGTCCTGATCGACGGGGAGTCCGCCGCCTTCACCTACAAGGAGTTCGAGCTCCTGCAGTACCTCGTCCTCCGCGAGGGACGCACGATCGAGCGAAGCGAGCTCGTCTCCGCACTGTGGCAGGCACAGGACGACGAGACCCCGGGCGAGCGCACCATCGACGTGCACGTGCGGCGGCTGCGTGCCAAGCTCGGCCGCTACGAGGACATCGTCCGCACCGTACGTGGAATCGGATACCGCTTCGACCGTCACGCCGACGTCGTCATCCGCTACGGCCACGGAACTCCCTCGCCCGACCGCTTCTGATCCCGATGTCAGGCCCGCCACGTATGGTGGGCGCATGACCCTGACCGCGGATGCCGGAGCTGCTGACGCAGCGCCGCAGAGCCCACCGCGGACGACCGTGTACCGCCCGGCCGCGCCGGTCGATCTGCGCGCGACGGTGGGGATGCTTCGTCGAGGTCCCGGCGACCCGACCATGGTCCACGACGGCCCCGTCATCTGGCGCACACTGCGCACACCGCTGGGTCCGACGACACTCGCTCTCCGAATCCACGGCGACGAGATCAGGGCGACCGCGTGGGGCGCCGGAGCGGAGCACGCGCTCGACACCGTGCCGTCGCTCTGCGGCGCCGATGACGATCCTTCGGGTTTCGACCCGTCCCCTCATCCGTTCATCGCCGAGGTGGCCCGCCGCACGCGCGGATTGCGCCTCGCCCGCACAGGTGTCGTCTTCGACGCTCTCGCGTGCGCCATCATCGAGCAGAAGGTCACCGGACTCGAGGCGTTCCGCGCCTGGCGTCTGCTCGTCACGAAGTTCGGCGAGCGCGCGCCGGGGCCGACGCCGCGACCGATGTACACCGCGCCCACGGCTGCGGAGTGGCGCCGCATACCCTCCTGGGACTGGCATCGCGTCGCCGTGCAGCCACCGCAGTCGAAGACGATCGTGCGAGTGGCCGAACGGGCCGACAGCGTCTCCCGAGCCCTCTTGACCGCGCCCACCGGCGACGATCGCGACCGCGTGCTGACGAGTCTCCCCGGGGTCGGCCCGTGGACGTCGGCGGAGACCCGCATCCGCGCGCTCGGCGACCCCGATGCGGTGAGCGTCGGCGACTACCACCTCGCCCACGAGGTCGGCTACGCGCTCACCGGTCACCGCACCGATGACGACGGGATGCTCGAGCTCCTCGAGCCGTGGGCCGGCCACCGGCAACGGGTGATCCGGCTCATCTTCGCAAGCGGAGTGAGCGAACCCCGCCGCGGACCCCGACTCTCCCCCGAAGACCACCGCGGTCGCTGACCCGCGCGTCAGACCAGGATCGCCTCTAGGCTGAGCGCATGTCCCGCACCGCGCTCCGCTTCTCCGTCACCGCCGGGCTCCTCATCCTCGGCATCGTGATCGGCCTGATATTCCAAAACGTCTGGCTGGGCATCCTCCTGGCCGCGATCGTCTGGCTCGGGTGGTTCATCGGCTACGAATCCCGTCGCGGGCGCAACGAAGGTGTCAACGACGAGGACCACGGCATCGAACTCTGAGCGACCTCAGTAGTAGACGGCCAGCGGGCCGGAGGGTCCTTCGACCACCTGCACGTCGGTGTCGAACACCCGGGTGAGCACCTCACCGGTCATGATCTCGGCCGGCGAGCCGAACTCGACCACGGCACCGTCCTTCATGGCGCAGATGTGATCGGCGTAGTGTCCGGCGAAGTTGATGTCGTGCAGCACGATGACGATCGTGCGCCCGAGCTCCTCCGATGCTCGCCGCAGGTGCTTCATCATCTGCACCGCGTGCTTCATGTCGAGGTTGTTGAGGGGCTCATCGAGCAGGACGAACTCGGTGTCCTGTGCGAGCACCATCGCGACGTAGGCGCGCTGCCGCTGCCCACCCGAGAGCTCGTCGAGGTAGCGCCCCTCGAGCTCCCCGAGGTCGAGGAAGTCGATCGCCTCGCTGATGACCTGCTCGTCCGCCCGATTCAGCCTCCCCTGGGAGTGCGGGAAACGGCCGAAGCCCACGAGTTGACGAACGGTCAGACGCGTGACGAAGTGGTTCTCCTGTCGGAGCACCGAGACGATCTTGGCCAGATCCTTCGACTTCGTCGTCGCGACGTCGTATCCCGCGATCTCGATCGCTCCCGCATCCATCCCGCCGAGACGGCCGATCATCGTCAGCAGAGTGGACTTGCCCGCGCCGTTCGGACCGATCAGTGCGGTGATGCCCCCGGCGGGGATCTCGAGATCCACGGGACCGATCGCGACCTCGCTGCTGTAGTCGCGGCGCACGCCGTCGAGTGTGATCACAGTCGGCCCTTTCTGAGGATGACGATGAGGAAGACCGTGCCGCCCACCAGTTCGATCAGGATCGACACCATGCCCTGCGCGTAGAACACGTTCTTCATGACGAAGTACGCTCCGGCGAGGATCGTGAAGGCCGTGAGCACGGCCACGGGGAAGATCAGCCGGTGATCGTGAGAATCTGCGAACTGATAGGCGAGGGTCGCGACGAGGAAGCCGAGGAACGTCATCGGGCCCACCAGCGCGGTCGAAGTCGCCATCAGGACGGCCACCAGGAAGAGCACGATGTAGAGCTCGCGCTTGTGGTCAAGGCCGAGCGAGCGCGACACGTCGGGGCCGAGCGCCAGGAGGTTCAGCCTCCGTGACCTCAGCCACAGCAGAGCGGATGCCGCGACGCACAGCGGAATCGCCAGAGGCAGGTACGACGCGTCGGCGTTGGAGACGTTGCCGAACAGCCGCGCCGCCAGCACGTCGAACTCACTGGGTGTGAGCAGTCGCTGCATGAATGTCGAGATCGCGCCGAGCCCTCCGCCGATGATGATGCCGATGAGCAGCATGATCTGCAGGTTGCCGTAGCGGCCGGACAGCAGCCATCCGTACAGCGCCATCGCGAGCCCGACCATGATCACGACCTGGAGGCCGAACTGCCAGACCCCCTGGATCGCGACGAGCCCGGCGACGCCGAACAGGTACACGGTGGTGGTCTGCACGACCCGATAGAGAGACTCGAACCCCATGATCGACGGGGTGATGATGCGGTTGTTCGTGACCGTCTGAAAGCTCACGGTCGCGATGGCCTGCGCCACGGCGACCACCGCCATCACGATCACGTTCGTCGTCCTGAGCTTCGCGATGCGCCAGAAGCCGGGCGAGCCCACGGGCATCGGGTTCTCCCAGGCCAGCAGCGCGAAGGCGAAGACCGCGGCGAGCACGATGAGGATGCCGAGCACGATCGCGTACCGACGCCGTGCTCGGGGCGTCGTGAAGGATCCGGAGGTGCGGTCGTGTGCCGCGATCACACTAGCCACGACGGCGCTGCCTCAGCAGGAGAAGGATGAAGACGATCGCGCCGACGATCCCGAGGATCAACGACACCGGGACCTCGAAGGGCATGATGATGGTCCGACCGATGATGTCGCAGACGGTGACGATCGCGATGCCGAGCAGGCAGACCCACGGCAGGTTGCTTCGCAGGTCGTCGCCGCGGACCATCGAGACGATGTTGGGGACGATGAGCCCCAGGAACGGCAGGTTGCCCACGACCACCGTGACGACGCCGGTCGTGATCGCGATGAGCACGGTTCCGAGGAGGATCACCCGGTTGTAGTTCACACCGACGTTCGTGGCGATCTCCTCGCCCAGCCCGGCGATCGTCAGGCGGTCGGCCACGAGGAACACCACCACGCCGACGATCGCGACGATCCAGAGCATCTCGTACTGACCCCGCAGCACCGAGGTGAAGCTGCCAGCGAACCAGACGCCGATCGCCTGCAGGGAGTCCGTCGCCAGCGCGAAGTAGGTGGAGACCGCTCCGACGACGGCGCCCAGCATGATTCCGACGATCGGCACGATGAGCGACGACCTGAGCGAGACCCGGCGGAGGAAGGCGAAGAACACCATGGTGCCGATGAAGGCCGCGACGATCGCGCCGATCGTCCGCAGCGGGATCGACGGGTTGGGCACGAGCACCATCACGGTCAGCAGCCCTAGGCCCGCCCACTCGGTGGTGCCGGTCGTGGTGGGCTCGACGAAGCGGTTCTGGGTCAGCAGCTGCATCACGAGGCCTGCCATGGCCATCGCGGCACCGGCGAGGACGAGAGCGATCGTGCGCGGAACACGCGTGATCTGGAACATCTCGGCGCCGTCCGCGGCTCCGGCGATGTCGTACACGCCCGTGAAGAGGGACACGACGAGAAGGGCGACGACGACGAGGACGCCGACGAGGAGTCTCACGTCGAAGAGCCGCCCGACGGTGCGGGACGGCGCGGGAGAAGCGGTGCGGGTCATGATGGAACGCCGGATGGCGGCATCCGCTGCGGAGCGGATGCCGCCATGCAGCTGCTACTTCTGCGCCGCCTCGAGCGCGTCGGCGAGATCGTTGAGGAACGTCGTGTACGTCTGGATGCCCTCGTTCAGGTAGGTGTCGGTGGGCATGTAGACGATCTGGTCGTCGGCGACGGCAGTGACGGAAGCGAGTGCCTCGGAGTTCTCGAGGATCTCCGATGCCTGGACGTAGTCGGGCGTCTCGGCTGCGAACACGGCGTCACGGTCGAGCACGAGCATCCAGTCGGGTTTCGACGAGGCGATCGCCTCGACAGAGATGTCGTCGCCCTGGTGGTCGTCGCTGGCGTCGTCGACCTCGAGTGCCGGCGTGAGGCCGAGGATGTCGTAGATCGGGCCGAGCGAACGGCCGACGGTCGGTGCGAGGTATCCGATCTCACCGCCCGAGGTGTTCACGGCCATGACGGTGTCGGAGTCGTCGTAGGCGGCCTTGGCGCGCTCGACCGCGGCGTCGAAGTCGTCGACGAGTGCCTGCGCCTCGTCCTCCTTGTCGAAGATCTCGCCGAGCACCGTGACCTGCCGCTTGAGCTCCTCGTCGAAGGGCTCGCCCTCGCGGGGTTCCAGGTCGATGATCGTGGCATCGGGAACGAGCTCGGCGATCGCCTCGTTGTGCTGAGTGAAGCGCTGACCGCTGATGATCAGATCGGGCTCGACGGCGACGATGGCCTCGAGGTCGGGTTCGCTGTGCAGGCCGATGTCGACGATCGCGTCGTCCTCGAGGTACGACACCGTGTCGGGCATGAGCGAGACCGCGCCGGCGGAGAGCTCGACCCCCCAGTCGGACAGCGTCTGGAAGGTGCGGTTGTCGAGTGCGACCACCGACGTCGGCGGAGTCGCGATCTCATGCGTGCCCGTGTTGTCCTCGATAGCGACGGATGCGGCCGCCGCCTCGGCCTCCTCCGGTTCTGATTCGCCGCCGGAGGCGCACCCTGCGAGGGCGAGGAGTCCGACGAGACCGATGCTCGTGGCGGTGAGGATTCTGGGCATGGACATGGAGAGACTCCTGTTCTGCGGTGTGGAAACGCGCACGAGTGGCGCAGGATGATCGGCTTAGGCTTACCTAACTCCGACCTGAAAGATAGGTTAGCCTTACTTTATGAGCGATACGAAATCCGCCTTCTCGATCGAGCGTCGCGGCCTCGACCTGCGGTTCCGCACGGCGACTTTGAGCGCCAGGGAATGGCTCGCCCCCGACTTCGTCCGTGTACGCCTGACCGGCGGCGATCTCGAGGGATTCGACTCCCCGGGATCGGATGATCACATGCGCCTGTTCTTCCCCACGGGCCCTGTGACCTCGGTCGAGGAGATGCGGTCGGCGCCGAGTCGCGAGTACACGCCCCTCGCCTGGGGGTCGGACTGGCTCGACGTCGAGTTCGCGGTGCACGGCGACGCCGGCGTCGCGGCGCTCTGGGCCGCCACCGCTCCTCTAGGGTCATCGATCGGCGTCGGCGGGCCGCGCGGATCGGCGGTGCTCACAGGCGCTCCCGGGTCCTGGCTCCTGGTCGGAGATGAGACCGCGATCCCCGCGATCCGGCGCTTCGCGGCGCTCATGCCCGCAGATGTCTCCGCACGGATCGTGCTCGAGACGGTATCGGCCGGTCGCGAGATCGACATCGACGCGCCCGTCGACGTCGAGTGGCTGCATCGGGCCGATGCGCCCTCAGGCTCCGCTCTCATCGCTTTCCTCGACGGACTGATGGCAGAGGATTCGATCGGCGACGACCCGTTCGTGTTCATCGCCGCGGAGCAGTCGATCGTCAAGCCCGGGCGTGCACTGCTCGACCGGTGGGGCGTCGACCCCACGAGCGCCGTGGTGAAGGGCTACTGGAAGCGCGGCGAAGCCGAGTATCACGCACCGCACTGACTCCTCGGAGGCGCCGGAGGCCGGCCTGCGAGACTGGGCACATGGCACTTGTCGATCACCTGGGCATCACCGTCCGCGACCTCGAGCAGGGGCGGGCGCAGTTCGACCCGATACTGACGGCGCTCGGGTACGAGTTCGGGAGCGAAGCCGAGGACGGGATCTCCTGGCATCACGGCGACGAGACCGAGATCATCATCTTCGCCCCACGCGGCGAGGACACCGGCCCGCACGTGCACGGACGCGCCGGATGGCAGCATCTCGCGTTCGCGGTCGACTCCCGCGGCGACGTCGACCGCCTGCACGCGGTCGCCGTCGCCGCAGGATGGACCGTGGTGCGCGAACCCAAGATCTACGAACGGTTCAGCGAGCACTACTACGCCTCGTTCGTCGAGGACGCGAGTGGCGTGCGCGTCGAGTTCATGCACAACCCGCCTCGCGCCTCCTGATGGTTCCCCTGCCGAATGCCTTCTGCACAAAAAGGCGCATACCGCGATTTCTCCCCGCGCCATGGGATGACGGTATACAGCGACGTCGATCTCGATGCGTCGTCTGGAACGATGCGAGGATGACACGGTGCACCTCATGAACGACGCTCAGATCTGGACGATGATCGACTCGTTCACTGCGCTCATGCTCAGCATGATGACCGTCGTCTCGACGCTCTTCATCCGCGTCGTCCGTGCCGAGATCGGTGGACTCCGCGGGGAGATCGGCGGACTCCGCGGGGAGATGAACGCTCAGATCGGCGGACTCCGCAACGAGATGAACGCCCGCTTCGACACCGTGAACACCCGCATCGACTGACTCGACCGCGACATGCAGGCCGTCGTCAAGCGCTCCTTCGGCCTCGACCGAGACTGACGTCAGACCACGGGGGCGGTGACTGCATCGGCATTCGCCCGGTCGGTGAACGCCTCTTTCGGGACGAACACGAGGATCGCGGCCGCCACGAGCGCGGTGACACCGCAGACGACCCAGACGGTGATGTAGCCGGCGAAGGATCCGGCGGTGCCCTCGACCGCGCCGCTCACGCCGTTCAGCAGTGCGATGCCGAAGATGCACGATGCGATCGCCCCGCCCACGGTCTTGACCGAGTTCGTCAGTCCCGTCGCGACACCCGTCTGCGTGGCCGGAGCCGCCGACGCCGCGGCTGCCGGAAGCGCAGCGACGAGCGCCCCGGACCCGAGTCCGACGACGACCATGTTCGTCACGACCTGCAGGTACGAATCATGGAACGGAAGGAACAGCAGGAATCCGACGCCGACGAGCAGCGATGCCCCCATCAGCGTGACGCGCGGGGTGAGGAGTCGGGCGATCACCGGGAACAACAGGGCACCGGCGATCATCGCGATCAGATACAGGCCGATGATCAAGGAGGTCGCGAAGCCGGTGGTTCCGAGTCCGTAGCCGTACACGCCGGGGTCGGTGCGAGCGAAGGTCGACAGCGGCGCCTGGGCACCCAAGACGCTCACACCGAAAAGTCCGGCTGTCAGGAACACCGGGCCGAGCGCCGGGGAGCGGAACATGCGCACATCGATGAGCGGGTCGTCGCAGCGGAGCTCCCAGAGCACGAACGGGATCACGAGCAGGATCCCGACTACCACGACTGCCCACGACCACGGGTTGACCAGCCCGCCCTCGAGACGCAGCAGGCTGAGTCCGCCGGTGAAGCAGATGAGCGCCATCGAGATCAGCACGACGCCGACCGTGTCGAACACGCCGCCGGTCGGGTCGGGAGACTCCTTCACCCCGAACAGGATCACGAAGAAGCAGACGACGATGAGCACGGCGGGGATGAGGAGCACGACCGTCAGCGGCAACGCATCGATGAGTGCGCCGCCGACGAGCGCACCGATGATCGCGCCGCCCTCGAGCGCAGCCACCAGAAGCCCCGCGGCCTTCGCCGTGATCGACGAGCGCCCCTCCATGCGACGGGAGCGCGACCAGATCAGGGCGATCTCGAGCGGCAGCCACACGACGTAGAAACCCATCAGCGTCCAGCCGATGAGGAAGACCGGGAAGGAGTCGGTGAACGGCAGGACGAGCGCCGCCGCGGCCGTCAGCGCGGTCGAGATCAACAGCATCCGCTTGTGGCCGACCATGTCGCCGAGCTTCGCGAATGCCGGCACGACGAGCGCCGAGAGCATGAGCTGCGTGCCCTCGAGCCAGTTGACATCCGCGTCGTGGATGCCGAGGTGCCGCGCGATGTCGGTGAGCATGGGCGTGTAGTAGCCCTGCAGGACACCGCTGGTGAATTCGACGAAGGCCAGGAAGCCCACGACGGTGGCGAGGGTTCCCAGAGTCCGACTGCGCGTCATCGCGGCTCCTCGAGAAGAAGGCTGATCCGAGCGTTCAGGCGCCCGGAGGAGGGTGAGATCACACTAGCCGCTCGATGAGAGCGCGATGGAACCGCTCCCCCCGCTCGAGGGCTGCGATCTCGACGTTCTCGTCCACGCCATGGATCGACGCCCGCTGCGCGTTCGACATGTCGAGCGGTGCGAAGCGGTAGACGGCGGGCGCGAACCGGTGGAAATGACGCGAATCCGTCGCCGCCATCATCACGTAAGGCACGGCCGGAACGCCCGGATGAGACACCGAGAGAGCGTCGGCCAGCAGTGCGAACTGGGCGTTGTCGGTCGCGGACTCGGGCGAGGGCTCGCTCGCCTCCTCGACCTTCACCACCACCAGCGGATCGCGGATGCGCCGACGCACCCGGAGCACGGCCTGCTGCGTCGTCTCGCCCAGCGCGATCCGCAGGTTCACGGTCGCGGAGGCCTTCGAGGGCAGGACGTTCGCGGCCGTTCCACCCGACTGCATCGTGGGCGCCACCGTCGTGCGCACGAGGGCGGCCGGCTCACCGCCGAGCGCCGCGAAGAGCTGGCCTGTGAGCAACGGCGCGGATCCGAGCAGACGGAGAAGATGCCGAGCTGGCCCCGGCGTCTGGGCGCCGAGCTGTGTCAGCATCCGTCCGATGGCCTTCGAGGGCCGAGGGCGGAACGTGGTGGGGCCGAGGCGGTCGACGGCCCGCGCCACTCGACGCACGGCGGTGAGCGCCGGGGGCGCCGAGGCGTGGCCTCCTTCGCCGCGCGCCGACAGGGTGAGCGTCATGACTCCCTTCTCCCCCACGCCGATCATGGCCGCGCGTCCGGGCACGAACGGCAGTGGAGCGTCGACCACCGCGCCTCCCTCATCGACGACCAGCCACGGGACGATGCCGCGCTCGCGGAGCACACGTGCGATCTCCTCCGCCGCCCGACCGTAGGTCTCCTCGTTTCCGCCGAACGAGAGGTAGACGTCGCGGGCGGGAACGAAACCGTCGGCGAGCAGGTTCTCCACGGCTTCGAGCACGACGATCAGCGGACCCTTGTCGTCGAGGGCTCCGCGTCCGTAGACGATGCCGTCGGCGATGACACCGGCGAACGGCGGATGCGTCCAGGCATCGCTCTCATCGACCGGCACCACGTCGTAGTGCGCCATCAGTACGACCGGCTCCTCGGAGAAATGTCCAGTGCCCGCCCAGTGGAAGAGCAGTCCGAAGTCGGTGTGCCGCTCGAGCGTCAGCCTCTCGTGGACGCGCGGGTAGAGGTCGGCGATCAGCGTGACGAAGTCCTCGAACGGCCCGGACCCGCGCTCCTCGAGCTCGGCCGAGACTGTCGGCAACTGGATCATCTGCGCGAGGCGTTCGGCGATACCTGGGCGAGGTGCGGTCACGTCGGCCATCGTATAGCCGGGCCTCCCTGTCTCCGTCTGCACTCCGGTCGCACTTCGTGCGGTCCGGAGCCCGGTCGCGCAGCACGAACTGCGACCGGAGCGAGTTCGCCGTGTCCGGCGGAACGCTCGGGACGCGAGACAATTGACGGATGAGTCTGTTCGCCCTGACCCCCAAGCGCGGTCCGCGCTGGCACCTGGCGACGCAGGCGGCTCTCGGAATCGCCGTCCCGATCGCCGTCATGACCCTTCTGGGCGAACCGTCGCTCGGCTACATCGCGGCATCCGGAGCCTTCACCGTCCTGTTCGCCGGCACCGCGCCGGTCATCGACCGGGCGAGGATCCTGCCCTTCGTCGCCGCGGGTCTGATCGTCAGCGCAGCCCTCGGTGTGATCGTCTCGGCGAACGCCTGGCTCGTGAGCATCGGCGTCGTCGTCGTCGCGATCGTCAGCGCGGCTCTGTCTTTCGGATTCCGCCTCGGTCCTCCAGGGCCCCTGTTCTTCGTGCTGGTCTTCGGGCTCTCCGCCCACGTCATCGCCAGTTCGCCGATCGCACCGCTCGTCTACATCGCAGCGCTCGCGGCCGGTTGCCTGTTCTCCTATCTGGTCGCGATGGCTCCCCTGCTCCTCCCCCGGTCGCGCGCGATCACGACGCGACCCCTGCGAGAGCTGCTGCCCGGGCCGGCCTTCACGCCCGATTCGCGCATGCTCCTCGTGCGGGTCGCCATCGTCGCCGTGATCGGAGTGCTGCTGGGCCTGGTGATCGATCCGACGCGCACGTACTGGATCGTCGGTTCCGCCGTCGCCGTGATCGGTGTCGCGGCAGCGCGTCGTGCCGCCGTGCAGCGCGGACTTCACCGCATGCTCGGCACCGTCGTCGGCGCCGGCGTCTACGCACTGCTCGCGCTGCTGCATCCGTCCGGCCTCTGGCTGGCGCTGCTGCTGGGCGCGCTGCAGTTCACGATCGAGCTCGTCGTGGTGCGTCACTACGCCCTGGCGCTCGTCTTCATCACTCCGCTGGTCCTTCTGCTGACCGGCGCAGCGACCGGGGACATCGGATCGATGGACGTCGCCTTCGAGCGCATCGTGGACACCGTCGTCGGGGCGGCCCTCGGCGCCGCATCCGGGCTGCTCCACCCGCGGGCCGCCGCGAAGACCGACTGACTCTCGACGCCGGTCTGCGCGCAGGCCATACTCGCACCATGAGCCGCGCACCCGAGATCGACGAGTACCACCGCAGCCTCACTCCGGAGGACCGCGAGATCTGCGACCTTCTCGTCACCGAGATCGAGCGCGGACTCCCCGAAGCTGCGGGCAAGGTGTGGCACGCGCATCCGGTCTGGTTCCTCGACGGCAATCCGATCGTCGGCTACCACCGTCTGAAGGATGCCGTGCGCCTGATGTTCTGGAGCGGCCAGTCGTTCGCGGGCGGCGGCCTCACCGCGTCCGGGACGTTCCAGGCGGCCGAGGCGAGGTATCTCGATGCCGCCGATGTGGACACCACTGCCCTCGCCGGCTGGCTCGCCGAATCGCGCCTGATCCAGTGGGACTACGAGCACATCCGCACGAATCGCGGCTTGGTGAAGCGCACCGATTTCTGAACAGGCACGGGGAACATCCCGAGCACTCCGCCGGTTGCACCCGGAGGAGTGAAAGGGAGCCCGATGGAACTGACGCTCGTCACATCCGCTTTCTGCGGAGCCTGCTCGCGCACCCGCTCGGTTCTGACCGATGCCGCACGATTCCTGCCCGATGCCACGATCACCGAGATCGATGTCGCGCGCGAGCCTGACGCCGCCGAAGCGCTCGACATCCGCTTCACGCCGACAGTGATCATCCGCGACGAGTCGGGCACCGAGGTGTTCCGCGCCGAAGGCGTGCCGACCGTGCCCCAGGTGCTGACAGCCGCAGTGAAGGCGCTTCCGTCCTGAGCCTCCGGGCACGCTCTTGCGAATGTCGGACCCCCGGCGAAGAATGAGCGTGCAGCGAGGTCGACGTCGACTCCGCATCACATGACTGGGGGCAGCACCGTGGCGAATCTCAACCCGTATCTCTCGTTCCGCACCGAGGCGCGGCAGGCGATGGAGTTCTATCAGAGCGTGCTCGGCGGTGACCTCGACATCAACGTCTTCGGCGAGTTCCCCGACATGGTCCAGAACCCCGAGCAGAAGGACCTCGTGATGCACGCGCAGCTCACGACGTCCGACGGGCTCGTGCTCATGGCGTCCGACACACCGGACGGCATCCCGTTCGAGCCACCGCAGGGCTTCTCGGTGTCGCTCAGCGGCAACACGCAGGAGCGCACTCAGGCCGTCTGGGACGCGCTGGCCGACGGCGCGGCCATCACGATGCCGCTCGACACCCCTCCGTGGGGTGGCACGTTCGGGATGCTCGTCGACCGCTTCGGCGTGCCGTGGATGCTGCACGGCGACCCGGAATGACCCTGCACCTCAGAGTCGTCCGACCCGCTGCCGACCGGATCCCGACCCGGTGACGGCGAGGCCCCTCCTGCCGTGATCGGCAGGAGGGGCCTCGGCGGTCGCTGTTCGGGTCTCGGATCAGCGCGGTTCGGGTCTCGGATCAGCGCGGTTCGGGTCTCGGATCAGCGCAGCGCCTTGGCCTCGATGAAGGCGCGGAGCTCGTGCTCGTCGTCGGCCATCTCGGTCGTGCGCTGCGGGGCATCGAGCATCGTGCGCAGCTCGGACGAGTACTCGAGCTCCACGCCGATCGCCTCACGGATCGTCTCGGCGAACTTCTGCGGCTTCGCGGTCTCGAGCACGAGCATCGGCACGCCGGGCTCGAGGTACTCGCGGGCGACCTTGACGCCGTCTGCCGTGTGCGGATCGATGATGTCGCCCGAGGCGTCGTACACCGCCTTGATGGTCGCGAGCCGGTCGTCATGGGTGGAGGTTCCACTGACGATGCCGAACTCCTCGACGAAACGCTCGAGATCTGCGGTGAAGTCGAAGTACCCCTGCGTGTCGAGTTCCTGCCACGCGGTCACGACGCGAGCGGCATCACGGCCGACGAGCTCGAAGATGAAGCGCTCGAGGTTCGACGCCTTCGAGATGTCCATCGACGGGCTCGACGTGGCGAGGGTCTGGGCTGCGCTGCGCGGACGGTAGACGCCCGTGCGGAAGAACTCGTCGAGGACGTTGTTCTCGTTGGCGGCGAGCACCAGGCGACGGATCGGAAGACCCATCTGCTTCGCGAAGAACCCCGAGAGGATGTTGCCGAAGTTGCCGGACGGCACCGTGAACGACACCTCGGTCCAGCCGCCGGCGTCGGTCGCACGCAGCCATGCCCAGAAGTAGTACACGACCTGGGCGGTGATGCGGGCGAGGTTGATCGAGTTGACCGCGCCGAGGTGCTGCGCGCGCTTGAAGTCCAGATCGCCCGCGAGCTTCTTGACGAGGTTCTGGCAGTCGTCGAAGACGCCGTCGACGACGATGTTGTGGATGTTCTCGTCATCGAGCGAGAACATCTGCGCCCGCTGGAACGCGCTCATGCGTCCCTTCGGGGAGAGCATGAAGACCGAGATGCGGTCTTTGCCGCGCAGCGCGTGCTCAGCGGCGGACCCGGTGTCACCCGACGTCGCGCCGAGGATGTTCAGAACCGAGCCCTTGCGCTCGAGCGCATACTCGACGACCTGGCCGAGAAACTGCATGGCCATGTCCTTGAACGCCAGCGTCGGGCCCTCGGACAGCCCCACGAGCGTGAGGTCGTCGCCGATCGAGCGCAGCGGGACGACCTCTTCGGGGAACGGCTCGTATGCGGCGGCCGTCATGCGCGCGAGATCGACACGGGGGATGTCGGTGGCGAAGAGCGCCAGCACTTCCGTCGCCAGCTGCGGGTAAGTCAGTGCACGCCAGCGCTCCAGCGTCTCGCCGTCGACCGTGGGCATGGTCTCGGGAACGGCCAGCCCGCCGTCTGGGGCGAGTCCTTCGAGCAGGGTCTCGCAGTACGGCAGCGGCTGCATGCCGCCTCGGGTGGAGATGTACTGCACGGGTGCTCCTCGGATCGGAATCGGCACGGGACTTCCATTGTCGCAGGTGGCCGGGAGGTGATTTCGCGATCGTCCCGAGCCCCGCGATCAGAACAGGGATGCGGGAAGCGCGCCCTCGTGCTCGAGCAGCCACCGCTTGGTCGCGAGCCCCTGACCCGGGGCACCACCGGAATACCCTCCCAGGCCGTCTCCCGCAACGACACGATGACACGGCACGATGATCGGCACGGGGTTGGCACCCATGATCGCGCCGATCCCTCTCGCGGGCACCGCGGTGCCGCTGCGCAGGGCGAGACCGCCGTAGGTCAGCGTCTCGCCATGTCCGACCGTCTCGTAGAGCGTCGTCAGCACCGCACGAGTGGTGTCGGTCTGTTTACCGAAGTCGACGGGCAGGTCGAACTCGCGCAGCGCTCCGTCGAAGTACGCAGTCAGCTGCGCGAGCGCTTCTGTGAGCAGCGCGTCCGGCCCGGCATCCGTCTCCGCCGGTGGATCCGAGCGCCAGGTGACCCTCCGGATCGCCGTCCCGTCGCTGACGATGCCGATCTCGCCGATGGGCGAGAGCAGGGTTCCGAACGAGGGCATGGCGAGAGGCTACCGCGACTCGGGGCAGCGGCCTGGACCTAGCGCCTTTGAAGTGTGGAGGCAATGGTATTCCGCTTCCGGTTCTCACCTCTTAGCGTGGAGCCCATCAACAGAATCAGGAGCCCTCATGACTGCGAAGACCCATACCGCGCATGACCACCAGCCCGTAGAAGGCCAGGCTCCCGCGAAAGCGACCACGCCTGTCGAGCCCCTGTACGAGCGCGTCGACCTCGACCGCTACGTCGTGCTCCACGAGGGGCCCGTCGGCTACGTCGAACACGTGCATCCGGTGTTCGTCTGCTATGTCGGACACCCGTATCACCAGGCTGACGAGGTCGCGCAGGTGCATGACTTCCATGACGCCGTGAAGACCGTCCTGCACCGCGCCGTCGCGACTCGGCGCGCTCTGTGAGTCACGACGTCTGGCCCGGTTCGCCGTACCCCCTCGGGGCGACCTTCGACGGACAGGGCACGAACTTCGCGCTGTTCAGCGAAGGAGCCGAGAAGGTCGAGCTGTGCCTCTTCGACGACGACGGCAGCGAGGAGCGCGTGCTCCTGGAAGAGGTCGACGCGTTCGTGTGGCACGGCTACCTGCCTTCGGTGCAGCCGGGACAGCTCTACGGGTACCGCGTGCACGGCGAGTACGAGCCCGCACAGGGGCAGCGGTTCAACCCCAACAAGCTCCTCCTCGACCCGTACGCCAAGTCGGTGGCCGGGCGCATCGACTGGGGTCAGCCCCTCTTCGGATACGACTTCGGCGATCCCGACTCGCGCAATGACGAGGACTCGGCTTCCACGATGGTCAAGGGCGTCGTCATCAACCCGTTCTTCGAGTGGGCCGGCGACCGCCTTCCGAAGACGCCCTACGCGCAGACCGTCATCTACGAAGCGCACGTCAAGGGCCTCACAGAGCTGCACCCCGATGTCCCGGAGGAGCTGCGCGGCACGTATGCGGCGATCGCGCACCCGTCGGTCATCGAGCACCTCGTGCATCTGGGGATCACCGCGATCGAGCTGATGCCGGTCCACCAGTTCGTGTACGACTCCACCCTGCTGGAGAAGGGCCTGACGAACTACTGGGGCTACAACACCCTGGCGTTCTTCGCGCCTCACAACGACTACTCGTCCAGCGGACAGAACGGTCAGCAGGTGCAGGAGTTCAAGGCGATGGTGCGCGCTCTGCATGCCGCGGGCATCGAGGTCATCCTCGATGTCGTCTACAACCACACCGCAGAGGGCAACCACATGGGCCCGATGCTGTCGATGCGAGGCATCGACAACGAGGCGTACTACCGCCTCGAAGAAGACCGCCGGTACTACACCGACTACACGGGCACGGGGAACAGTCTCAACGCCGGCAACCCGCATGCGCTGCAGCTGATCATGGACTCGCTGCGCTACTGGGTCACCGAGATGCATGTCGACGGCTTCCGCTTCGATCTCGCGTCGACTCTGGCGCGCGAGTTCTACGACGTCGATCGCCTCGCGGCGTTCTTCGAGCTCGTGCAGCAGGATCCGATCGTCTCCCAGGTGAAGCTCATCGCCGAGCCGTGGGATGTCGGGCCCGGCGGATACCAGGTGGGCAACTTCCCTCCGCAGTGGACCGAGTGGAACGGCAAATACCGCGACACCGTGCGCGACTTCTGGAGAGGGGAGCCCCAGGCTCTCGGCGAGTTCGCCTCGCGCCTCACGGGCTCCGCCGACCTCTACGAGCACTCCGGCAGGCGTCCGGTGGCATCCATCAACTTCGTCACGGCTCATGACGGCTTCACGCTGCGAGATCTGGTCTCGTACAACGAGAAGCACAACGACGCGAACGGCGAGGACAACAACGACGGGGAATCGCACAACCGCTCCGAGAACAACGGAGTGGAGGGGCCGACCGACGACGAGGCCGTGAACCGCATCCGCGCCAGGCAGCAGCGCAACTTCCTGGCGACTCTGCTGCTGTCGCAGGGCGTGCCGATGATCGCGCACGGCGACGAGCTCGGCCGCACCCAGGACGGCAACAACAACGGCTACGCCCAGGACAACGAGCTGACCTGGGTCGACTGGGATGCTGCTGACCGACCGCTGATCGAGTTCACCGCTGCCGTCGCCAGGCTGCGCCGCGCGCATCCGACCTTCCGGCGCAGCCGCTTCTTCGACGGGCGACCGGTGCGCTCGGAAGACGGCGAGCGCGTGCCCGACGTGGTCTGGCTCCGCCCCGACGGACGGCGGATGCAACCGGAGGACTGGGACTCGGGCTTCGGCCTCGCGATCGGCATGTTCCTCAACGGTCAGGGCATCCGCGAGAAGGACCGCCGTGGCCGACCGGTCGCGGATCAGAACTTCCTGATCTACTTCCACAGCGGGGCGGACGCGATCGACGCCGTGCTTCCGGACGACCGGCACGGACTCGCCTGGGAGGTGGCGATCGACACCGCCTCAGACCGGGCGGGCGGCACGCCTCTCGACGCGGGAGCTCCCGTGACGCTCGAGGCCCACTCCCTGCTGGTGCTGCGCGAGGTCGACCAGACCGAGGTGCCGACGGACGACTCCGTCGAGGCATCCCTGCGCATCCAGACCGAGCGCGCCGAGACGCCCTCGCCCGCACCGAGCCCGGAGCTGCCTCGATGACCCGACGCCCTCTCTCGACGTATCGACTGCAGATCAGGGCGGGCTTCACGCTCGACGACGCCGCGGCGGTCACGGCCTACCTGGCCGACCTCGGCGTCTCCTGGGCGTATCTGTCGCCACTGCTGGCAGCCGTGCCCGGATCCGACCACGGATACGACGTCGTCGATCACTCCCGGGTCGACGACGCCCGCGGTGGCCCCGAGGGCCTGGCCCGATTCGCCGCCGCCGCTCGCGCGGCAGACCTCGGCATCCTCGTCGACATCGTCCCGAACCATGTCGGTGTGGCGCTCCCCCGCGCCAACCCCTGGTGGTGGGACATGCTGCGGCTCGGTCGCGCATCACGGCACGCGGTGGCCTTCGACGTCGACAAGCGGGTGTCGGAGGGTCGGGTGCGACTGCCGATCCTGGGGTCCTCGCCCGCCGAGGCCCTCGCCGCCGGGGAGATCGTCATCGACACGACCCCGGCGGACGATGCTCCCGACGGGACCCTGAGCTACTTCGATCATGTGCTGCCGCTGGCTCCCGGAACCGGAGCTCTGGCAGAGGATCTGCCTTCTCTGCTCGACGCTCAGCACTACGAGCTGCGGTTCTGGGAAGACCAGAACACCGACCTCGACTACCGCCGCTTCTTCGCCGTCTCCGAGCTCGCGGGCATCCGTGTCGAGCTTCCGGACGTGTTCGACGAGTCGCACCGGGAGATCGCCCGGTGGATCACCGACGGACTCGCCGACGGACTGCGCGTCGACCACCCGGACGGGCTGGCCCACCCCGGCGACTATCTGGAACATCTCGCCGACGCGACCGGCGCCGCCTACACCCTGGTCGAGAAGATCCTGGAGCCCGGCGAGGAGCTGCCCTCCTGGTGGCGCACCGACGGCACGACCGGCTACGACGCGCTGGTCGAGATCGACCGAGTCCTGATCGACCAATCGGGCGTCGACGAACTCGACGCCCTCGACGCCCGGTTGCGCACCGAGACCGGTCTGCCGGTCGCGCAGTCGTGGCACGATCTGATCCTCACCACGAAGCGGAAGGTCGCCGACGAGCTGCTGCGATCCGAGGTGCGCCGACTGGTGCGGGCGCTGCCGTTCGGCGTGGTCGGAGCCGAGGATGCTCTGACCGAGATCATCGCGAGCTTCCCCGTCTACCGGGCGTATCTGCCGGCGGGACGCGAGCATCTGCAGCACGCGCTCGATGACGCCGCCCGCCGACGGCCCGATCTCGCCGAGTCGATCGCCGAGCTCGCGCCGCTGCTCTTCGACACGACGCTCGAGGTGGCGGAGCGGTTCCCGCAGGTCACCGGAGCGGTGATGGCGAAGGGCGTGGAGGACACCGCGTTCTACCGATTCACCCGGCTGGGCACGCTGACCGAGGTCGGTGGCGACCCGTCGATCGGGTCGCTCTCGGTCGAGTCGTTCCATGATGCCCAGCGGTCGAGACTCGCCTCATGGCCGCACTCGATGACCACGCTGTCGACGCACGACACGAAGCGCTCCGAAGATGTCCGTGCCCGACTGTCGGTGCTCGCCGAGGTCCCCGAGCGCTGGTCCGAGACGCTGACGGAACTCCGCGCCGTCGCCTCGACCGGACACGGTCCTCTCGACGCGCTCCTGTGGCAGGCCGTCGTGGGAGCGTGGCCCATCTCGACCGAGCGATTGACCGCCTACGGCCTGAAAGCCGCTCGCGAGGCCGCCGAGGGCACGGGATGGCAGCACCCGGACGCCGAGTTCGAGAAGGGCGTCACGGCGATCGCCGAGGCCGCCAACGGCTCCGCGCGCGACATCGTCGAACGGTTCGTGAGCGAGATCGTCGCCCCCGGCCGCGTCAACTCGCTGTCAGCGAAGCTGCTCCAGCTCGCGGCACCCGGCGTTCCCGACGTCTACCAGGGCACCGAACTGTGGGACCACTCGCTGGTCGACCCCGACAACCGTCGACCGGTCGATTTCGCCGAGCGGTCCGCACTGCTGCGCCTCCTCGACGAGGACGCCGCCCACGGCATCCTTCCTCCGATCGACGACTCCGGGCTCGCGAAGATGCTCATCACGTCGAGGGCCCTGCGCCTGCGCCGCGACCATGCCGACCTCTTCCACGGCTATCGACCCTGTGCGGTCGCAGGGCAGGCCGCCGACCACGCCATCGCCTTCGATCGCGGCGGAGTGCTCGCGGTGGCCACCCGCCTGCCGGTCGGTCTGGCGCGCCGGGGCGGATGGGGAGACACCGTGCTGATGCGGCCCGATCTCGCCGCCGTCGACATGCTGACGGGCCGACGGGTCGACGGAGGTCCGGTCCTGCTGAAGGACCTGCTCGACACCTATCCGGTCGCCCTCCTGGTGGAGGAGCGATGATCTCGGTCTGGGCGCCGCGCGCGAACACCGTGCGGCTGCGGCGCCTGACCCCCGCGTGCGTGCTGATCTCGGAGCACGACATGACGCCGAACTCGGCGGAACCGGGATGGTGGAGCAGCGATGTCCCGATGTCCGAAGGCGAGCGCTACGGCTTCCTGCTCGACGGGAGCGATGAGCTTCGGCCCGACCCCCGGTCTCGGCGACAGCCTCGCGGTGTGCATGGACCGTCCGCCCTGTTCGACGCCGCGCGTTTCGAGTGGACCGACACGAGCTGGACGGGTCGGCCGCTCGCCGGCGGAGTGATCTACGAGCTGCATGTGGGCACGTTCACGCCGGAGGGAACCCTCGACGCGCTGATCGGCCGCCTCGACCACCTCGTCGGGCTCGGGATCACCCACATCGAGCTGCTCCCGGTCAACGCGTTCAGCGGCACGTGGAACTGGGGCTACGACGGAGTGCTCTGGTACGCCGTGCACGAGGCATACGGTGGCCCTGCCGGATACCAGAGGCTCGTGGATGCGGCGCACGCCCGCGGCCTCGCGGTGATCCAGGATGTGGTCTACAACCACCTGGGCCCTAGCGGCAACTACCTGCCCGAGTTCGGACCGTACCTGCGCGACGGCGAGCACACCTCCTGGGGCGAATCGGTGAACCTCGACGAGCCGGCGGTGCGCGAGTACATCATCGAGAACGCCCTGATGTGGCTGCGCGACTTCCACGTCGACGGGCTGCGTCTCGACGCGGTGCACGCGCTCCACGACGCCCGCACTCCGCACATCCTGCATGAGCTCGCCGAACGCGTCGACGCACTCTCCGCTCAGGTCGAGCGACCGCTCAGCCTGATCGCGGAGTCCGACCTGAACGATCCGACGCTCATCCTGCCCCGCGAAGCCGGCGGATACGGGCTCACAGCGCAGTGGTCGGACGACTGGCACCACGCGGTGCATGTGGCCCTCACCGGTGAGACCGACGGCTACTACGCGGACTTCGCCGCACCGGATGCCGTGGCCAAGGTGTCGGAGGGCGGCTTCTTCCACGACGGCACGTACTCCTCTTTCCGCGGTCGCCCGCACGGTGCTCCTCTGCCCGAGAGCGTGCCCGCCTGGCGCCTCGTCACCTTCGCACAGGACCACGACCAGATCGGCAATCGGGCCGCCGGCGACCGCCTCGCGGCTTCGCTGTCGCCCGGGCGCCTCGCCGTCGCCGCGGTGCTCACGCTGACCGCCCCGGGAACGCCCATGCTTTTCATGGGCGAGGAATGGGCCGCATCGACACCTTGGCAGTTCTTCACCTCGCACAAGGAGCCCGAGCTCGCCCGGGCTACCGCCGAAGGCCGCATCGCCGAGTTCGCGCGCATGGGCTGGGATCCGACTCAGGTGCCCGATCCGCAGGATCCGGCGACGTTCGAACGCTCGCACCTCGACTGGAACGAGCTCGGCGACGAGCCGCACGCCGAGCTGCTCGACCTCTACCGCCGCTTGATCTCACTGCGGCAGGAGCGCGCCGAGCTCACCGACCCCGACATGGCGCAGACGACCGTCACGGTCTCGCATCGGGATGCGGCTCCGGATGCCCGCGCGTACCGCATCGACCGCGGACACCTCTCGGTGCTCGTCAACCTGACTGCGAACGAGGTCGAGTTCGGCCTGGAACCGGATGCCCGAGTGCTGCTGGAGACGGCGCCCGGCCGGATCATGGCCAGGACGATCTTCGTGCGACCGGAGTCGGCGGTGATCGTCGGTCCGCCCGACTGATCGGCGTCACCCCGCGGCGAGAGCCTTCGCGAAGCACAGCGAGAGATCGCTCCCCACGTAGTTGCCGTAGAGCGGGATCGGCGCGTACCCCTCGCGCTCGTAGAAGCGCACCGCATCGGGCTGCGCCGTGCCGGTCTCGAGCACCAGACGCCGGATGCCGAGATCGTCTGCGGCCCGCTCGAGAGCGCTGAGCAGCGCGGTGGCCGCTCCCGTGCCGCGCGCCTGTGGAGCGGCGTACATCCGCTTGATCTCCGCGACGCCTTCTCCCAGCACATCGTCATCGAGCACCCGCAGTCCTCCGCACACGATCGCTTCTCCGTGCGCGTCGCGCGCGATCAGGAAGACCGGCACGTCGTCGGCTGAGGGTACGACGCCGGGCTCGTGGTCGTCGCTGCCGTATCGAGCGTCGAGCTCGACCCGTTGCGCGGCGCGCAGCCGCTCGGCATCCGGGTGCGTCCAGGCCACGCGCTCGATCGTCACACTCGTCATCAGTCGTTCTCCCTCGATCCTGCGTCCACCCGGCTCTGCGCCACGGTACAGAGCCAGGATTTCGGCGATGTTGCCGACCTTTGATTCAGGTTTCGCTGAGTTCAGTGTTTTCTGTACTGTAGTGGTGTGACTCTCACGGCCTCCCCCACCCACACCGCGGCGGTCGCCCGGCTGGGACACGCACTGTCGGACTCGACACGCGCATCGATCCTGCTCGCGCTCCGCGAAGAGCCCGCGTATCCCTCCGACCTCGCCGAGCATCTCGGCGTGAGTCGACAGCTGCTGTCGAACCATCTCGCGTGTCTGCGCGGGTGCGGTCTCGTCGAGAGCATCCAGGACGGCCGGCGCAGCCGCTATCAGCTCGCGGATCCGCACCTCGTCCCGGCACTCGACGCACTGCTGCAGGTCGTGCTGATCGTCGAGCCCGACTGCTGCGACGGCGAAGGATGCACCTGCTGATGGCCGCGGTCACCCCGACCCCTGCCCGTCGGGCGACGCTGCACCGTCGCATCCGACTCATCGTGGCATTCACGATCGTCTACAACGTGATCGAGGCGATCGTCGCGATCACGGCCGGGTCCGTCGCGTCCTCCGCCGCGCTCATCGGCTTCGGCCTCGACTCGAGCATCGAGGTGCTGTCCGCTGCGGCCGTCGCCTGGCAGTTCACCCGCCGCGACCCCGAGCGGTGGGAGAAGCCGACGCTGCGAGTGATCGCCGTCGCCTTCTTCGGCCTCGCGATCTACGTCGTCGCATCCTCCGCGCTCTCGCTGATCGGCGGCGACCGCCCCGCACACAGCACGGTCGGCCTCGTCCTCACCGCGCTGAGCGTCGTCATCATGCCCCTCGTCTCCCTCGCGGAGCGTCGCGCAGGGCACGAGGTCGGCTCGGCCACAGCGGTCGCCGATTCGAAGCAGACGCTGATCTGCACCTATCTGTCGGCCGCCGTGCTGATCGGTCTCGCGCTCAACAGCCTGTTCGGCTGGTGGTGGGCGGATGCCGTCGCCGGACTCGTCATCGCGATCTTCGCCGTGCGCGAAGGACTGGAGGCGTGGAAGGGCGACGCGTGCGCGACCTCGGTGGGCATGATCCTCGAGGACGACCGCGACCACGACCGTCACGACGCACACGATCACCGCTGACGTCGCGATTCGCGGAGACTTTCGACAGCCGCGTCACGATCCCGCCATCCTCGGGTCTTGCTTGTTGAGACCTGAAGTGAGCCTGGGGGACATGTGCTCGCGTCACGTCTCGGGTCGCACTCTCCCCTTTGAGCGGCTCGCGGGTGGGGCACCTCCCACGGCCCCACCCGCACTCCCCCGCTGACGCGATGCGATCCGACTTCGACAGTCGAGAGGTTCAGATCCAGCCGCGCTCCTCGGCGAGGAGCACAGCCTGCTGCCGCGTGCCGACCGACAGCTTCGCGAGCACGGCCGAGATGTGATTGCGCACCGTTCCGGGGGCGAGCGACAGCGCCTTCGCGATCTGACCTGTCGTCTGGCCGCGGCGGCCTGCGCGCAGCACGTCGAGCTCGCGGTCGGTGAGCGGGGATCGTTCGTCGCTCAGCGCGTCGGCCGCGATCTCCGGGTCGACGTATCGCGCACCGGCTGCGACCCTGCGGATCACGTCGGCGACCTGATCGGCGCCGCGGGACTTCGGAAGGAAGCCCGAGACCCCGGATGCGAGCGCCCGCCGCAGCACGCCCGGGCGGGCATGCCGGGTCACCACGACGCACCGGGTGGCGATCGCCCTGTTCAGCCTCTCGGCCACTTCGACGCCGTCGAGGCCCGGCATCTCGAGATCGAGCAGGCACACGTCCGGCGTCAACCTCAGAGCCTCGGCGAGCGCCTGCTCTCCGTCTTCGCACTCTGCGACGACCTCGATGTCGCCCTCGAGTCGCAGCAGGGCCGCGAGCGCGGAACGGATCATCCCCTCGTCGTCGGCGAGAAGCACCCGGATCATCGCGCTCCTCCTCGGTCAGCGGACACACCCTCGTTCGCGGGCACCGTGACCACCACCGCGAAGTCACCGCCCTCGTCATGGATCTCCAGCGTGCCGCCCGCCTCGGCGATGCGACGCCTGACTCCGTCGAGCCCCGAGCCGACCGGCTCCCCCGCGGCATCGGCATCCACGTCGTTCGCGACTTCGTAGCGCCATCCCTCCGGCACCCTCTCGAGTCTGAGCCGCGCGTGACGTCCGGCACCGTGTCGCAGGACGTTGGTGGTGGTCTCGCGGATCACGGGCCCGAGGGCGGATGCCGGTGCGTCGTCGGCGTCCGCCGCGATCTCCGCCTCCACCACGAGGCCCGCGGCGCTGAGGAGGTCGCGCGCGTTCGCCACCTCGTCACCCAACGGCACCGAGCGGAAGCGGGTGGCGAGATCGCGCGTTCCCTGCCGTGCCTCGTCGACGCTCACCCTGGCAGCCTGCAGCTGCTCGAGAGCCGCATCGGCATCACGACCCATGAGTCGCTCAGCCAGCTCGAGCTGCAGCGCGATCACCTGCAGGTGGTGCCCCTGGAGGTCGTGCACGTCGGTCGCGACGCGAAGCCGCTCCTGGGTCGCGGCGAGCCTCGACTCGGAGGCGCGCGCCCGGTCGAGCGTGACCAGGACGTCCCACCACCACAGCGAGCTCACCGACATCGCCGGGATCAGGATCGCGTAGAGCGCGGGAAGCCACCCCGGCGCACCGGGCTCCATGGCGCCGCGGGCTCCGTCGATGAACGCCAGGCAGAAGAGCAGCACGGTCGTCAGGACCACGATCCGCAGCCGCACGCCCTTCGGCCAGTTGAGCAGCACGACCGACTGCGCGATCGGCATGACCGCGAGCAGCCAGCTGTCGGTCACGAGGCCCGCCGCGGCGCCGTAGGCGGCGGCGATCAGCAGCGGAAGAGCGATGCGCGTCCACGGGATCCCCGGGTCGGCGTCGACGCGGTGCCGATATGCCCACAGCAGGATGGCGGTCGACAGCCACCAGACGATGCCCCCGGCGCCGACGACCACCGGCGCTGTCGCGTCGCCCGGCGAGGCGAACGCCTCGAGTGTCCACACCAGCACCAGGAAGAGCTCGAGGAACACGACGGCCGAGAACGTGTACCACCAGGTCGCGGTGATGCCACGAGCCAGCTGGCGGGCTCCGAGCGACGGGTCGCCAGGTGGCTCGATCAGCGGGGATGTGCTCTGCATGCCCCCACGATACGGGCGTGACACATGTCACGGATGCCGCGGGTGAAGCACCCGGAAACGAGTGACGGCCCGACACTGCCGCCGGGAGCGGAGGAGCGGTGGACTGGATACATCGCGGCGGAGACACCGGCGCTCAGACCATAGGAGCAATCCAATGAACCTCATCGAGACCTTCCAGGGCTTCGTCGCCCAGGTTCCCGAACTCGTCCAGCCGCTCATCGTCGCCCTCGCGGGCGCCATCCCGTTCATCGAGGGCGAGGGCGCCGTCTCGATCGGCATCATCGGCGGCATCCACCCCGTCGTCGCAGCGATCGCGGCGATGGTGGGCAACTTCCTCTGCGTCGCCGTGCTCGTGATCGCGAGTTCGGGAGCCCGCACGGCGATCGTCAACCGCAGTCGCAGCCGTGAGGGCGTGCTGGCCGGAACGAACGGCGGCGCGGTCGAGGCGGCTCCCGCGGAGTCCGAGCGCGGCGGAGCACGCAAGGAGAAGTTCCAGCGGGCGTTCGAGCGCTACGGCGTTCCCGGCGTGAGCCTCCTGGGTCCGCTGCTGCTGCCGACCCAGTTCACCGCCACGATGCTCGCCGCAGCAGGTGTGGGCAAGGTCCGCATCCTGATCTGGCAGGCCGTCGCCATCGTCGGCTGGACCACAATCGTCGCCGTGATCGTCGGCAGCGCCGTCTACGCGATCCGCTGATCGCGGGACTCACAGCGGAGCAGACGCACTCGGCGTCTGGAACACAGCAGCGGGTGGTCACCGACCGGTGACCACCCGCTTTTCGTGCGTGCCGTGATCAGCGACGTGCGACGCTCGACCGGCGCTTCACCGAGACTGCGGTCGCGATCGAACCGGAGACGATCAGCGCGGCCGCGAGGGCGAGGAAACCCGACCCGTCGCCGCCGCCGGTCAGCGCCAGCTCGCCAGGTGTCGTGGCTGACGCAGGCGTGCGGGTCGGAGTCGGCGTGGAAGACGGCGTGGGGGTCGGGGTCGGCTCTACGACCGGAACCGGGTTCGCGACATTGGTGAGGGTGAGCGCCACACCGGCTGCCGCCCCGGGGGTCACCTCGTAGGTGCCGTTCCCGGCGTCGACGACCCCGTCACCGGAGATGGTCCACGCTCCCCAGGTCACTCCCTCGACGACGGGAAGATCGATCTCCTCGATCACGAAGGTCGATCCGAGGGGCGCACGCTCACTGACGACCGGCTGTCCGACGGGCACGACCATCGTCTTGGCCGGGACGTCGGACCCCTTGACCGAGTAGCGCACGGTGTACGTCGCCGCTTGGGCCGCAGCAGCCTGAGGTCCGGTCAGCGCCTTCGAGATCGAGAAGCTCGTGTACGTCACACCGGAGCCGTCGCCGCCGCCCGACTCGGTGACCGTATGGGTCGCGGACGTCTCGAACGTGCCGACGATCGCATGGTTGCCGAAGACGTCGCCCTGCACCACCGGACCGTCTGCCTGCGTGTAGTAGAGCAGCTCGTATGCGAAGCCGCCTGCCGGAAGACCGGTCGCTGCGAACTCGAACGACTGCCCGTCTGCCGCGAAGCGCACTTGATAGCTCGCAGGGTCGACGACGCTCCAGTCTCCGACCAGCGCCCCGTTCTCGACCGCGCGCTGGCTCAGTCGCACCTCGCCCGTGTAGCGGTGACCGTCCAGTCCGGCGTCAAGGGTGTCCCTGATCGTGAATGCCCCGTCGGCGACGTACCCGCTCGGGATCCCCACGACCCACTTGAGCAGCCCGTCGGTCTCGGTCTCGCCACCGTACTTGTAGGGCTCCTCCGCTTCCGCCGGGTCCTCCGGAACGACGCCTCCATCGCCAGGAAGATCGACGATCTCGACCGTGTCGCCGAGGTCGAACTCGACCGTCTCGCTTGCCGTCGTCTGCGACGCACGAGCCTGCATCCAGAAGGTCCCGCGGACGTCTTCCTTGCCCGTGACGGCATCCGTCAGTGTGCACACCATCTCAGGGCCCTGACCTGCGGCGACCAGGCAATTCGCCATGATCTCGCCGGTCACGGGGTCGGCGATCGTGAACTCTCCCGCCGCCTGGCGGCTGAACTCCGCCGGCAGCGTCATGCCGAACGTCTCGCCCGCCTGCGCTCCGGCCGGGACGGCCCATTCGCCCGAGATCCGCACGGTCTGCCACTGCACGAGCGGCCCACCGCCGTTCTCCGCCTCGAGCGACAGGTTGCCGATCGCGCCCGGATAGGTCACAGTCGGTGCCGCCGCGGCCGGCAGAGCGGCCCCCAGCATCCCGACCACGCCGATGACCATCCCCACGATCATCGCGACGACTCCCCGGCCTCGCAGCTTCTTCTCCCCGTCGATCGGCTTTCCTCGGCCGATCGTCCTTCCGTACGCGCGCACGGCGGTGTTCTCCCCAGTCATCGTCATCCCCAGTCCGATTTCGAGCCGCTCCCAGTCGCGACTCATCTAAGAGATCAGAAAATGACGATCTGATTACGCCGTTACCGGAATACAGCACCGATATACCGGCACAGCAGGTGACTGCAGACGGGCGGATCCCCGGTCTCTCAGCGCACCGCGCCCGTCGTCAGCCCACCGACGAGCCAACGCTGGAAGAACACGGCGGCGGCGAAGACCGGGATCACGCCGATGAACGACGCCGCCGCGATCTTGCCGAAGTGCGGCGTGCGGTCGCCGTAGAAGAGCGACAGCGCCACGGGGAACGTCTGCGCGTCCACGCTCTGCGTGAGGAAGGTCGCGAGCAGGAACTCGTTGTAGTTGAGAATCGCGACGATGATCCCGATCGCGACGAGGCTCGGCAGCAGCAGAGGGACGACGACGGACCACAGCATCCGCAGCGTCCCCGCGCCGTCGATGCGCGCCGCCTCCTCGATCTCCACCGGCAGACGACGGATGAACCCCTCGAGCAGCCAGACCGCCACCGGCACGTTGACGAGCGCGTACACGAGCGTGAGGCCGAGAAGCGTGTTGTTGAGCCCCATCGATCGAAGAAGAGTGAGCAGCGGGACCACGGCGACGATCGGCGGGAGCAGCCACGGGCTCATCAGGGTCGCTCCCAGCGTGCGCCCGCCGGCGTTGTGGCGGACGATCGCCCAGGCACCGGGGATGGCGATGACCAGCGAGACGACGGCGCCGCCGATCGCGGCGCCCAGGGAGTTCAGGATCGAACGCGGGATGTCGGTCGACAGCACGTCGCCCCAGTTCTCCCAGTGCGGGGCGGCGCTCCACAGGACTCCCGAGACCGTCTCGTCGCGCCCCATCAGCGACACCGAGAACAGGTAGGCCAACGGGACGAGGGTCACGGCGAGCGCCACGAAGAGCACGGTGCTCGCGACGGGCCGCAGCCGGGTGCGTCGCTCAGTCATGTCGGGCCTTTCGTGCGAAGACCGCCACCACGAGGGTCACCGCGGTGACGATGACCGCGAACACGAGGGTGATCGCGGAGGCGCGGCCGATGTCGAACTCCTTGAGAGCGACCTGCTGGATCAGGTAGGTCGTCACGGTCGAGGCCTGACCGGGTCCGCCCGAGGTCATCACGAACACGAGATCGAAGACCTTCAACGCGATGACGAGACGGATGAAGAGCGCGGCGATCACCGTGCCCGCGATCGCCGGCCAGGTGATGTGCCGGAACAGACCGGCTCCATGAGCCCCGTCGAGCGATGCGGCCTCCCGCACCGAATGGTCCTGCGTGAGCAGCGCGGCGTACACGAGGATCACGATCAACGGCGTCCACTGCCACACATCGGCCAGCCCGATCGCGGGGAGCGCCCACGCCGTCGTCGACAGCGGTGCGAGCGACAGACCGGGCAGCACGGTCGCGAGCAGTCCACCGCCGGGGTTGAACACGAGCTTCCACAGGGTGCCGACCACCACCGGTGGGGTGATCAGCGGCAATAGGAGCAGCGTGCGCACGACGGCGCCCGCTCGGGTCGCACGCTCCAGTGCGACGGCGATCGCAACGCCCAGCACGACGCTGACGACCGCCACCACGACGGCATACGCGACCGTCCGCGCGAACGACGCGACGACGTCGGCATCCGCGAGGATCGTCTCGAGATTCGCGGTGCCCACCCACTCCTGGAACGGTCGCCCGAGTGTCGAATCGGTGAAGGCCGCGGCGAGGATGAAGACGAGCGGATACGCACCGAGCACGACGATCGACAGGACCGTCGGCACGGTCAGGAGACGCGCTGCGCCCGGCCGCGCCGGACCGCCCGCCCGTCGCGGCACTCGGCCGGACGCGCGGGCGGTGCGCACGCGGATCGCGGAGGCGTCAGCCAAGGATCTCTTCCCACTCGGCCTGGACGCGGTCGAGGGTCTCCTGTGCGGTACCCCCGTCGCCCGCGATGAGCTTCGCCAGCTCGTCGGTGAGGATCTGCGCGGCCTGCGAGGCGTTCTCGCCCGTGGGCCAGGCGAGCGATCCGCTCAGCGTCGTGCGGTTGACCCGCTGCAGGTCGGGGTACGTCTCGCCGTAGGCCTCGCTCTCGAGCGACGACTCGCGGTTCGGGTCGATGCCGGTCTGCGGGTCGGCGACGATCAGCTCGGAGTTGACCTCGCTGGACGCGGCGTACTCGATGAACGCCTTCGCGAGATCGGTCTTCTCGGTGTTCGCCGCGATCACCCAGGTGAATCCGGCCACCAGCGACGCGCGCGCCTCGGTGTTGTCCCCGCCGACGGGAAGCGTCGTCACGCCCCACTTGCCCGCGACCTTCGAGTCGGGGTTCGTCTCCGAACCCACCCCGAGGTCGGTCCAGTTCTCGATGAAGCCGACCTTGCCGTCGTACCAGGCGCCGTTGCCGACTCCGAAGTCGGTCTCGGCAGCCGTCGGGAACGCGTAGGGCACGGCATCCACCAGCGCCTCCGCGGCGGCGACAGCCTCCGGGGAGTTGATCGTGGGCTTGCCGTCTTCATCGACGAACTCGCCGCCGAAGCCCGCCAGGCGGTTCGCGTAGGCGGCGCCGAGGATCAGCGGCGACTTCTGACCGAAGATCGCGGAACCGTAGACGCCCTCGTCACCCTCGTTCTCGGTGATCGTCTTCACGTCGGCCAGGTATTCGTCCCAGGTCGCCGGCGGCTCGGTGATGCCGTTCCGCTCGAGGATCTCCTTGTTGTAGAACAGCACGTGGGTGTCGCCGTCGAAGGGCAGACCGTAGCGGCGGTCGCCGACCAGCGTGTACGGGTCGTTGATCGAGGGGATGAAGTCGTCCTCCTCGAGCGAGGGGGTGTCGGCGATCCAGTCCGTGAGGTCCTGGATCGAGCCGCCCTCGGCGAGGTCGCCGATCGAGACGTACCAGGGAGCCGCGACGTCGAAGGTGTTGGCGCCCGACTGCTGGTCGAGGGCGAGCGTCGAGCCGATCTCGTCATAGGGCACGATCGTGAGGTTGACCTCGGCGCCGGTCTCCTCTTCGAAATGCTCCTTGAGCCAGTTGCCCGCGCCCTCGTGCGACGTGATGAGCAGCGCGTTCAGAGTCTGGCCGGAGAAATCGCCGTCTGCGCCGGATGCATCGGACTCGGGGGCCTGCGCCGCGCAACCGGCGATCACGAACGTCGCAGCCGTCAGGGCGGCGGCACCGAGAAGGAGGCGGCGTCGGCCGCTGCTCGGAAGGAAGGACATGGGGGGGCTCCTCAGGCGTCGGGTCGGGGAAGCGATCGGCGCTCAGGCTAGGAGGCCCGCGCCGCCCCCCGCATCGCAGGCGTAACAGTTCGTCGTCGTGCGACGCGCGAAGTCATCCGGCGCAACATCGCGCGGCTCGAATGGTTATGGTCGCGAGGTCCCTACCCTCCAGAGGAGCACCGTGCCCAGTCGCATCATCCTGAACGCCTTCGACATGACGTGCGTGACGCACCAGGCCCCTGGGCTCTGGCGGCACCCCGACAACCAGGCCGATCGCTATCACGATCTCGACTACTGGGTCGATGTCGCGAAGACGCTGGAGCGCGGCAGATTCGACGCGATCTTCATCGCCGACGTGCTCGGCACCTACGACGTCTACCGCGACTCGGCGGCCACGGCGCTCGGCGATGCGACGCAGGTCCCCCTCGGCGACCCGGTCGTGCAGATCTCCGCGATGGCCCACGCGACCGAGCACCTCGGATTCGGTGTGACGGTCGCCACGACCTACGAGCAGCCGTACGCGCTCGCCCGCCGCTTCTCGACGCTCGACCATTTCACCCGGGGCCGCGTGGGATGGAACGTCGTCACCAGCTACCTCGACTCCGCGGCCCGCAACCTCGGGCTCGACGCGCTCATCGCCCACGATGACCGCTATGAGATCGCCGAGGAGTTCCTCGACGTGACGTACAAGCTGTGGGAGGGGTCGTGGGAAGACGGGGCGGTGCTGCGCGACCGGGAGGCTGGCGTCTTCGCGGATGCGGCCCGGGTGCATCCGATCGGCCATGAGGGCCGGCACTACCGTGTTCCCGGCATCCACCTCGCCGAGCCCAGCCCGCAGCGCACCCCCGTGATGTTCCAGGCGGGCGCATCGCCCCGCGGGCGCCAGTTCGCCGCGAAGCACGGCGAGGCGATCTTCATCAACGGCCTGCGCCCCGAGGCGACGCGTCCTGTGACGGATGACATCCGCGACCGCGCCGAGGCGCTCGGCCGCCCGCGCGACTCGGTCAAGATCCTCACGCTCGTGACGGTCGTGGTCGCCGCGACCGACGAGGAGGCCCAGGCGAAGCTCGAGGACTACCGCGGTTACGTCTCCGTCGAGGGCGCGCTGGCGCTCTACGCCGGGTGGACGGGACTCGACCTCTCGCAGTACGACCCCGACGTTCCCCTGGAGTACGTCGACACGGACGCAGGGAGATCCGCCCTGTCGGTGTTCACCAAGGCCGACCCTGATCGCAAGTGGACGCCCCGGGACATCGCGCACTACGTCGGCATCGGTGGCATCGGCCCTGTGATCGTCGGGGGTCCGCAGACGGTCGCCGACGAGCTGGAGCGCTGGGTCGATGTCGGTGGCGTCGACGGCTTCAACATCGCCTACGTGGTGACCCCCGGATCGTTCGAGGACATCGTCGAACACCTCGTGCCCGAGCTGCGCCATCGCGGACGCACCTGGGACGACTACCCCGAGGGAACGCTGCGAGGACGGCTCTCGGGCGACGGCTCCCCCGTCGTGCCCGAATGGCACCCCGCGCACTCGTATCGCGGCGCCTACGTCGGCGGAGCGTCCGCTCTCGACGGCACGGTCGGCGGCCCGCTGGTGGATGCCGCGGCCGCGACCCCCGGCGACGGCGCCGATCTCGACCACCTGACCGCAATCACCGAGAAGGAGGACGCCCGATGAGCGTCATCGCAGAGACCACGAACCGCAGCCGGTGGACAGGCACGGCCGATGCCGCGGAGCGCGCGCACTGGCGCGGAGTCGCCGAGCGCGTCGCCGCAGAGCTCGCCACCGACGCCCTGCAGCGCGACCGGGCCAACGACGACCCCACGGTCGAACTCGACCTGCTGCGCGATGCGGGCCTTGTGACGCTGTTGCAGCCGGCCGAGTTCGGTGGCGGCGGAGCGCACTGGGAGACGGCGTTCCTCGTCATCCGCATCCTGTCGCGTGCCGACGCCTCGGTCGCCCAGGTGCTCGCGTACCACTACATCAACTCGGGCAACATCGGCTTCGCGGCCGACCCGTCGGTGCAGGAGGCCTGGCACCGCAAGACCACCGAGGGGCGCTGGGTGTGGGGTGACTCCGTGAATCCGACGGATCCCGATCTCGAGCTGACCGCAGACGGCGACGGATATCGACTGAACGGCCTCAAGCGCTTCTCGACCGGCGCGTCGGCCGGAGACGTGGTGCTGGCTGCGGCGCTGGTGCGCGGCGGCGAGCGCGACGGTCAGGTGCTGTTCGTGGTGCTCGACCACGACCGCGACGGCATCCGCTATCTCGGCGATTGGGATGCGCTCGGGCAGCGCCTGTCGGCGAGCGGATCGGTGCACTTCGAAGACGTGCGCGTGTCCGCTGAAGACGTGCTCGGCGAGCTCGGCGACGAGCCGTTCTCGACGCTGATCACCCCCGGCATCCAGCTCGCCTTCGGCAACCTGTATCTCGGCATCGCCGAGGGGGCGCTCGCCCGCGGACTCGACCTCGTGCGGGCGCGTCCGCGCGCCTGGTTCCTCAGCCAGGCCGATTCGTACCGCGACGACCCGTTCGTACAGCGCGTCGTCGGCGAGTTCGCCTCTCGCATCGCGGCCGTCGAGGCGCTGGCGGACCGCGCCGGCCGCCTGTTCGACGAGGTCGTCGATGAAGGAGATGCCGTCACGGCCGAGCGCCGCGGCGAGCTGGCGATCGAGGTCGCCAAGGTCAAGGTCGTCTCGACCGAGGTCGGCATCGAGGTCGCGAACCGGATCTTCGAGATCACCGGGTCCAGCTCCGCTCGGGCCGACGTGGGACTCGACCTGTTCTGGAGAAACGTCCGCACGCACTCGCTGCATGATCCGATCGACTACAAGAAGCTCGAGGTCGGCGCCTGGACGCTGAACGGCGAGCTGCAGCCGATCTCGCTGTACACCTGATGGTCGCGCAGACGCAGCGGCTCCAGGCCGCACTGGTTCGCTTCCGCCCGCTGTTCGACGAGATCGCGGCAGGCACGGTCACCCGAGAGCAGCGCCACGAGTTGCCGTTCGTCGAGGTCGAGAAGCTGCGGGACGCCGGCTTCGGCAGGCTTCGAGTGCCGGTCGAGGACGGCGGCTTCGGACTCGACTGGCCGTCGTTCGCCGAGGTGCTCATCGAGCTCGCCACGGCCGACTCGAATCTTCCGCAGATCTTCCGGGGTCACATCGCCTACGTGGAGCACATCCTGGCCGCGTCACCGAGTGAGCGACGCTCACGGTGGATCGACCGACTGGTCGGCGGCGAGCTCGTCGGCAATGCGTGGTCGGAGAACGGGGCGGCTGCGGTCGGCACGAATGCGACGCGGGTGGCCAGACGACCGGACGGCACGTGGCGAGTGGACGGTCGCAAGTTCTACACGACCGGCAGCATCTTCTCGGAGTGGATCGACGCGACCGTCGACTTCGACGGCGAGACCGTCACGGCCCTCATCCGGCGACACCAGGAGGGCGTCGAGATCTCGGACGACTGGGACGGCTTCGGCCAGCCTCTGACGGGAACGGGCACGGCAGTCTTCACCGACGCGAGCGTCGACGACGACGACGTCGAGCCGTTCACGTCACGGTTCCCGTATCAGACGGCCGTGTATCAGCTCACCCTGCTGTCGGTGCTCGCCGGGATCGCGGCGGCGATCGAGCGCGACACCGTCGCGCAGGTGCGTGCGCGCACCCGCACCTACAGTCACGGGAGTGCGAACCGCGTGTCCGATGACCCGCAGGTGCTCCAGATCGTCGGCGAGCTGACGGCGACGAGGGCGACGGCCAGAGCGCTCGTGCTCGACGTCGCCCGGGCCGTGCAGCATGCGGCCGACGTGCTCGGCACGCCGGAGACGGAGGATGCGGTCGTCGCGGCGGAGCTCGGGTCCGCCCAGGCGCAGATCGTGCTCACCGACCTGGTACCGCGTGCGGCCTCGCGGCTGTTCGACACGCTCGGCGCCTCCGCCGTGCGGTCGGGCACCGCACTCGACCGGCACTGGCGCAACGCCCGCACGGTGTCGTCGCACAACCCGTGGATCTTCAAGGCGCGCCAGCTCGGCGACCACGCCGTGAACGGTCGGACCCCGGTTTTCGTCTGGGCTGTCGGAGAGTCGAAGGTGCCGGCGGGGAGCGCGTCGCTGCAGAGCTGAGTCGATTCGCGGGTGGCCCGGGATGATCCTGATACGCGCAGGATTAATACTCTAGAATGGATGTCGTTCACACTCGATCCGGCGCTGGAGCCCGATCAGAGCCATGCGCATCGCCGAGAAAGCGCTGCGCACACCGCATGCGGAGGTCCTCAGTGCCGGTTCCCATTTCGTCGAAGCCCGAGCTCAAGCGTCGGTTGTTGAAGGATGAGGCGTACGACGCCATCAGGGATGCGATCATGGACGGCTCCTTCCAGCCGGGCGAGCACCTCGACGACGTCGCCCTGCAGGAGTGGCTGGGGATCTCGCGCACACCCATCCGCGATGCGCTGATGAACCTGCAGCGAGACGGGCTCGTCGAGATCGTCCCGCAGGCGCACACGAAGGTCGTCGACGCTCACCCCGAGGTGGTCGAGGCGAACATCCAGACGCTCGGCGTCGTGCTCGGCGGTGTCGTGCGCGTCACTGTGCCGACCCTCGATCCGGCGGCGAACCCCGCGCTGCGCGCAGTGATCGAGGCGGCCCGCGACGCGGTCACCGCACACGATCGACGCGGGCACATGAACGCGGCGCTCGAGGTGTACCGCGCGATCATCGGACTGTGCCCGAACACCGTGCTCAAAGGGGTGGCCATCGAGACCGTCGCACGACTGACGTTCCAGGTGCAGCTCACGATCGACTCGCGTGAGCCGAACTGGGACCTCCTCGGCGACTGCTGGCAGCGGTTCGACGCCGCGATCACCGCCCAGGACCCGATCGCAGCCGAGCTGGCCTTCGAGGAGATGCACCGCCTGCCGCTCCCCTACGACACGCAGTGGGCTCCGGCCACCTGGGCGACGAAGTAGCCGCCGGCCCCGTCGGCGTCGGCGTCGGCGTCGGTCTCATTCGTTCTGCCCGTCGACCACCGCGCATTCGCGGGCCTCTTCACCGCCCGACCTGGACGTGAGGCGACACCGGGTCAGTTCCTCAGCGACGGCTCAAGGGTGACGACGAGCTTCTGCGCGGACACCCCGACGCGAAGCGCGTCGACCGCCCCCTGAATCGCGGGAAGCCCCTCCCCCACGATGCGGGCCTTCGGATAGGCACGATGACGGCCCGATTCGAGGGCTGCGCCGAGGTAGTCCACCCAGACGGCGGGGCCCACGGGAGACGTCGCGATAGCGCTCCCCCAGACGAACGAGGCTCGGATTCCTCGGGTACGGCTGCGCAGTTGCAGAAGCGCCGTTCGCATTCCGAGGCGCAGGAACAGGCGCATCCGAGCCAGGGAGAGGCCGCGTCGACGGGGCTGTTCGTAGAAGGACACCGGAGGGCTCGCCATCGCGATCCGCGTGGCGCCGGTCGCACGCGCGATACGCAGGCAGGGTTCTGCCGACCCGACTGCGACCGCGAGGATGCCTGCGACAACGGATCCGTTCACCGCCTCGACGATCCGGTCGACCGCCTCGGGGTCGTGGTAGTCGAATGCGGCCTCTGCGCCGAGTCGGCTCATTCGGTCGTGATTCCGGACGGATGCCGTCGTGATGACGCGGTAGCCGGCAGCTCGAGCAAGTTGGATCGCGTTGCCGCCGACAGCGGTCGCACCGCCCCACACCACGACGACCTCATCGCGTGGCTCGGGGTTCCCGAGGCCCGAGTAGCTCAGATCGAGCTGCTCGCTCTCGAAGAGACCGGCAGCCGCCGTGGACACCGCCAGGGGCAGCACGACAGCATCCGCGAAGGCCATGGCGTCCGGCAGAATGGCGGCGAGGCCCGCATCGACAGCGACGTAGGCCTGGAACCCGCTCTCGGCGATCGCATCCCTGCCCTTCTCCAAGCCGATCGCATAACCGACGACGCGATCACCGACCGCGAAGTTCGTCACCTCGGCGCCGACCCCGACAACGGTGCCCGCGACATCCTCTCCGAGGATCACCGGGTAGTGCAGCCAGCCGTACATGACGGCGCCGTTGGACTGGATGATCGCATCGAGAGGGTTCACCGCGACCGCGCGCACCTCGACGAGCAGCTGACCGGGACCGATCCTGGGCATCGGCGCGTCTCGGACCACCAGGTCGGCGTAGGGGGAATCGATCCATGCCGCGGTGTTGCCGTTCATACTCGTCCGTTCTTCGCGTTCGATGACATCTCGTGTCATCACTGTACAGGTGACGACACGTCATGACATCATGGTCAGATGCCACGATGGTCACCGGATGCTGCACTGCGGCTCGAAGCTGCGGCGATACTCCTCTTCGAAGGGCAGGGGTTCTCTGCGACGACGGTGCCGCAGATCGCCGAAGCGGCCGGCCTGACCACTCGGACGTTCTTCCGGCACTTCGCGGACAAGCGCGATGTCCTGTTCCTCCGCGATCGCGAGTTTCCGCACGCGGTCAGCGATTTCATGGCGTCGACCCCTCCCGAGAGCCCGGCGCCGGCAACGGTGCGCGCCGGGCTCGCCGCGGCGGCTCGTGGCATCCAGGACTGGCGGCAGCCGATCGCACGTCGGCACAAGGTCGTCCACAGCGAGCCTGCGTTGCACGAGCGTGAGCTTCTCCAACGCCATCACCTCGCCCGCGCGATCGAGGAATCCCTGATTCAGCGCGGCACCGAACCTCGGCAATCGCACACGCTGGCAGCTGTGGCCGTGACGTGCTTCGACCTGGCGATGGAACGGTGGCTCGAAGGGCCGCCAGATCTTCTGTTCGAAGAGTGCATGGAGTCCGCATGGAACGACATCCGCGACTGCATCGACGGATGATCCGAGGGGCGGCTGATCACAGACCCCGAACATTTTCGTGACCAAACCGTTGCATTCGTTATCTCGCCGTTATAGAGTGATCGCACGGTGAATGTTTGCTGTGGCATACACCGCATGTGATTGCAGGACACTCTTGGTGCAAGGGACAAGGGCCGGTCGGGAGCCTCTCCGACCGGCCCTTTACTGTTGCCAGTACGCTGTTCCCATGACCGATCGCAAGCTCGCCCTCGAGGCATGGGAGAGCCTGTTCCGCGCGCAGCACGAGCTGTTCACCGAGATGAACGCCGACTTCGAGGACACCGATCTCGGCCAGGCAGAGTACGACGTGCTGCTCACCGTCACTCGCTCCCCCGGCATGTCCGCGCGCCTGCGCGACGTGACGGCGAACATGCTCATCAGCCAGCCGAGCGTCTCGCGACTGATCGACCGGATGGTCTCCCGCGACCTGGTCTCGAAGTGCCCCGACCCCGAAGACGGACGCGGCGCACTGATCAGGGTGACCGATGCCGGCGCCAAGGCGTTCCGCAGCATCGCGACCGTGCACGGACGATCCATCGCCGAGCGGATGTCGCGCCTCGACGACGCCGAGCTGAAGACGCTCCGCGACCTGGCCGAGAAGCTCCGGGCTCGCTGACCCTCGCCCTCCGGTCTGCAGCCCCGACGGCCCCTGCGCTTTTCTGGCAGGGTGGAGCGTGAACGCCCGCGCGGCCGCGCCGGCATCCAAGACCGCCCCCTCGGGGGGAACCAGGGAGGTCATCCATGGAGATCGCCGGAATCGTCGGCATCCTGATCATCGTCGGGATCGGCATAGCCATCGCTATCGTCGTCCTTCTCATCCTGCTGCTGTTCGCACGCAGCTGGATCAAGGTCGCGCGCGCCGATGAGGCGCTCGTCATCTCGGGACGCAAGCAGAAGGTGGCCCGCGCGGTCATCGGAGCGGACGGCTCGACCAGAGACGAGATGTCGGAGTCGCCCGTCACGGTCATCGTGAACGGCAAGTCGCTGGTGAACCCCATCACCCAGCGCCACGAGATCATCTCGCTGCGCTCACGCCAGGTCTCGCTCAACGCCGAGGCCCAGTCGCTCGACAGCGTCACACTCAACGTCGACGGCGTCGCGATCGTGAAAATCGGCTCCGACCCCATCCTCGTGCGCCGCGCCGCCGAGCGTTTCGCCTCACAGGACAAGGCCATCGAGCAGTTCACCACCGAGCAGCTCGAAGGTGCGCTCCGCGGCATCGTCGCGACGCTCTCGGTCGTCGAGCTCATGCGCGAGCGCAAGAAGTTCTCCGACCAGATCGCGGCCGACGTCTCGCAGGAGCTCGCCGAGCAGGGTCTGATCCTGGACTCGTTCCAGATCAAGGGCATCACCGACAAGGTCGGCTACATCCAGTCGCTCGGTGCTCCCGAGATCCAGGCGAAGCGTCAGTCGGCGGAGATCTCGCAGACCAACGCCGACCGTGCGATCAACCAGAAGAACATCGCCAACCAGGAAGCCAACCTGGTCGAGCAGACCGCTCTCGACACCAACACCGCCAACGCCAACGCCGGTATCGGCCGTGCGCGCGCCGAGGCTGAGCAGGCCGAGAACCTCGCCCGCGAGCAGGCTCAGCAGGCCGTTCTGCAGCAGCAGGCCGAGAACCGTCAGGCTCAGCTCGACGCCGACGTCAAGCGCGTCGCCGACGCCCAGCGGTACGAGGCCGAGACCCGCGCACAGGCCGAGCTCTACACGCGTGAGCGTGCGGCCGAGGCCGGCGCGATCGAGCAGGTCAAGCAGGCCGAGGCCCGCACCCGCATCGCCGAGCAGCAGGCACAGGCCGACAAGGCCAAGGCCGACGGTGAGGCCGCAGCCGCGATCGCCCGTGCGACCGGTGAGGCCGACGCGCTGCGCGCCCAGGCCGAGGCCGAGTCCGAGGCCCGCCGTCTGCGGGCGAACGCCGAGGCAGACGCCATCCGTGCCGAGGGTGAAGCGCGAGCCGCAGCCGTCGAGGCAGAGGCGAAGGCCATCGCCTCCAACCAGGACGCATTCCTGTCGCAGCGCGTGCTCGATGTGCTGCCGTCGATCATGGCCGAGTTCTCGAAGGGCTACGCCGCGATCGGGAACGTCTCGATCATCGGCGGCTCGAGCGAAGACGGGGCATCGAACGTCGTCGGCGCCGACAGCGCGAAAGCGCTGAAGTCGGTGTTCGACAGCGTCAGCGCAGCCACCGGGCTCGACCTCGCATCGATCATCCAGGGTCAGGCCGTCGGCCGTGGCATCGGCGAGGGCGTGGCCGCGGCATCCGCCCCGACCGCCGCGCCTCAGCGTCAGTCGGCCCCGACCACCCCGCCGCCGCCGGCACCGCCGGCTCCCGCAGCGGAGTAGTCAGCACACAGCACACAGCGGATGCCGCGGCCGAATCGGTCGCGGCATCCGTCGTCTGCATCTCGGGTGTGCGCCGTTCACTATTCAGCAAGGATCACGACGTCCGTGATCCGGGATCGTTTTCTCGGACCCACCGAGGATCGCCGTGCTGAATTGTGAACGCCACACTTCGTCGCGGCAGACTGGACGGATGACGCCCGCCGCCTTCGACCTCCCCGCCATCGGCGCCGGGCTCTCGTTCGCGGCCGCCGTCGATGACCTCTCCGCAGCGCTCGACGCCAGTGCGTCCGTGGTGGTGAGCGCACCGCCTGGCACGGGCAAGACCACACTCGTGCCGCCGCTCGTCGCATCGAGGACGACCGGGCGAGTGATCGTCACCCAGCCCCGCCGCGTCGCCGCTCGCGCGGCCGCCCGGCGACTCGCCCACCTCGACGGCACGCCCCTCGGCACCCGCGTGGGCTTCACCGTCCGCGGCGAACGCTCCGCCGGACCCGAGACGCTGGTCGAGTTCGTCACGGCCGGCGTGCTGCTGCGGCGGATGCTCGACGACCCAGGACTCGACGGCGTGAGCGCTGTGATCATCGACGAGGTGCATGAGCGGGCACTCGAGACCGATCTGCTGATCGGCCTGCTCTCTGAGGTGCGTGAGCTGCGCGATGACCTGACGGTCATCGCCATGTCCGCCACCCTCGATGCTCCTCGCATCTCGGCCGTCCTCGGCACCGACGACCATCCCGCACCGATCGTCGACCACGATGTCCCCGCCTTCCCTCTCACCGAGCGCTGGGCGCCGAGCCCCGTGCCTCGACTCGATGAGCGCGGTGTCACCTGGGGGTTCCTCAATCACGTCGCCGCGACCACGGCACACGCTGCCAGGGAGCTCACCCAAGACGCCCCTCGGGCCGACGTGCTGGTCTTCGCTCCGGGCGCGCGCGAGGTCTCCGAGATCGCCCGGCGCCTCCGCACCGCGAGCGACGCGTTCGATGTGCGCGAGCTGCACGGTCAGATCCCCGCGGCAGAGCAGGATGCCGTGATCCGCGGCCGCGCGCCCGACGCCGCTCCGCGCATCATCGTCACGACATCGCTCGCAGAGTCATCGCTCACCGTGCCGGGTGTGCGCCTGGTCGTGGACAGCTGCCTCGCTCGACACCCGCAGCGCGACGCCGCGCGCGGCATGACGGGTCTGGTGACCACCGCCGCCTCCCGCTCGTCATGCGTGCAGCGCGCGGGGCGCGCCACCCGCCAGGGCCCCGGCACCGTGATCCGCTGCGTCGACGAGCGCACCTACGCGGCCGCTCCTGTGCGTCCGGCCCCCGAGATCGCGGTGACAGATCTCGCGGATGCCGCTCTGCTGCTCGCCTGCTGGGGCGCGCCCGGCGGCGCCGGCCTGCGGATGATCGACCCGCTGCCCGCCCCGAACCTGGCCGATGCGCTCGCCGTGCTCGAGGGTCTCGGCGCGATCGACGACGAGGGTCGAGCGACCACGGAGGGCCGCATCCTGGCGCGCATCCCGACCGATCCGCGGCTCGCCCGCGCTCTCCGCGACGGGAGCCCGGCGGTCGGGGCGCGACTCGCGGCCGAGGTCGTCGCACTCTTGGGTGGTGATCTGCGCATCGCCGAGGCCGACGTCGCCCAGGCGATCATCGCCCTTCGTGGCGGTCGGGCACCGGATGCCCGAAGGTGGCGCAGCGACGCCGATCGCCTCGAGCGTATGGTCCGCCCGACTCCGGGCGTCCGTTCGGACCTCGACGGAGTCGGCCTCGTGATCGCTCTCGCCTTCCCCGAGCGGATCGCCCACCGCGTCGAGCGCACCGCCGAGGGTGCGACATTCGTGCTGGCATCCGGAACCCGTGCAGGCGTGCGCGGTCCGCTGGCAGCGGTCGAGTGGCTCGCCGTCGCCGACGTCGCGCGTGCCTCGGCCCGTGCGGCAGCGGGCTCCGGTGCGATCATCTGGTCCGCGGCCGTGCTCACCGAGGCGCAGATCGAGAGCGCCGCGAGTCACCTCATGACCGACCGCATCGAGGCGGAGTTCGTCGGTGGCCGCGTCCAGGCTCGTCGCGAGCGCCGCATCGGTGCGATCCTGCGCTCCTCGGCACCGGTGCGCGCATCGGCCCAGGAGGGACGGGATGCCGTGCGCCGGGCGATCCGGCGAGACGGGCTCGGCATGTTGTCATGGTCCGAGGGTGCAGACGCCCTGCGCCGCCGTCTGGCTCTGCTGCGACGAGAGATCGGCGACCCCTGGCCCGATGTGTCGGATGCCGGACTGACCGCGACGCTCGATGCCTGGCTGGCGCCTGAGCTCGACGCCCTCGCGGGTGGCGCGCCCGCGAGCCGTCTGGATCTGGCGTCGGCTCTTCGCCGACTGCTCCCCTGGCCCGAGGCTGCACGGCTCGATGACCTCGTCCCTGACCGGCTGGAGGTGCCCACCGGTTCCCGCATCCGCATCGACTACCCGCCGCACGATGATGCGACCGCGCGCCCTGTCGTCGCCGTGAAGCTGCAGGAGTGCTTCGGTTGGGCCGAGACGCCGCGGCTGGTCGACGGACGGGTGCCGGTGCTGTTCCATCTGCTGTCCCCCGCACAGCGTCCGCTCGCAGTCACCGACGACCTCGCCTCGTTCTGGTCGGGCCCGTACTCCCAGGTGCGCGCCGAGATGCGCGGGCGCTACCCGAAGCATCCGTGGCCCGAGGACCCCTGGGCCGCGGTGCCGACCAGGCACACCAAGAATCGCTCCGCGCGGGGCACGCCCTAGTCGAGCAGATGCCGCAGGTAGCGCGGCGGGTCCTGCAGGAAAGAGCGCCAGTGGTTCACGATCTCGAGATCACCCCATTCGGCGGGACGGATGCCCCAGTCGCCCACCTCGAGGATCCGAGCCCCCGGGAGCGCGGCGAGCACCGGCGAGTGGGTGGCGCAGAGCACCTGACCGCCCTCGTCGACGATGCGCTGCAGCACGGCGATGAGGGTGAGCGTCGACTGGAACGACAGTGCTGCTTCGGGTTCGTCGAGACAGTAGAAGCCCGGTTCGTCGAATCGGCTCTCGAGGAGGGCGAGGAACGACTCGCCGTGACTCATCTCGTGGAACGGCACATCTCCCCGCGGCGAGGGGTTCTCTTCGAGGTAGGTGTAGAACGAGTGCATCGTCTCGGCCCGCAGGAAGAATCCCCAGCGGTTGGCTCCGACGCCTCGTTGCAGCTGCAGCCACTCCGACAGCGGCGACTCGGTGGGCCGTGTGCTGTGCCTCGCGAACTTCGAACCGCCCTCGGGCGACAGACCGTAGGCGATCGCGATGCCCTCGACGATCGTGGACTTGCCGCTGCCGTTCTCGCCGACGAGGAAGGTCACCCCGGGAGAGAGATCGATCCCCTCTTTCAGCACCTGCGCCACGGCGGGGATGCTCGTCGGCCAGACCCGACCGGGCTCGGGGGCGTCGTCGCTCGCTCGCACGGCGACGACCGGCTGCTCACGTCGACGACGGCTGCCGGGTGCCCAGATCGATTCCATGGGTTCCTCCTCTGAAGGAGGCTAGTCGCAGCCACCGACGCGGCGGCCGGGCAGGCGGCTCAGCACTCGATGACGTTGACCGCGAGTCCGCCCTCGCTGGTCTCCTTGTACTTCGTCGACATGTCGATGCCGGTCTGCCGCATCGTCTCGACGACCGCATCCAGCGAGACGTAGTGGCTCCCGTCGCCGCGAAGGGCGAGGCGTGTGGCCGTCACCGCGGTCGAGGCGGCGATCGCGTTGCGCTCGATGCACGGGATCTGCACGAGGCCGCCGATCGGGTCGCAGGTGAGTCCGAGGTGGTGCTCCATGGCGATCTCGGCAGCGTTCTCGATCTGCCGGTTCGTGCCGCCCATCACGGCGGTGAGGCCGCCGGCGGCCATCGCGCACGCCGAGCCGACCTCGGCCTGGCATCCGCCCTCGGCCCCCGAGATCGAGGCGTTGGCCTTGAACAGCGATCCGAGAGCAGTGGCGGTCAGCAGGAAGCGCCGAATGCCGCGGCGACGGTTCGCCTCGGCGACCGCGTCGGGGTCGTCGATCGCTCCGACGGCGACGAGCGACGCCTCCGCGCCGAAGCCGAGCAGTGCGCTGCCGACGAGCTCTCCGTAAGGAGTGACCGCGTTGCCGGCACCGAGGCCGGAGTCGGCCAGGAACCGCCACCAGTACATAGCGACGGCGGGCAGGATGCCGGCCGCGCCGTTCGTCGGCGCCGTGACCACCCGACCGCCCGCCGCGTTCTCCTCGTTGACGGCGAGAGCGAAGGCACCCAGCCACTCGCCCGGAAGCTCGCGGTGCCCATCGGCCTCAGCCTCTTCGAGCTGCCCGCGGATCGCGCTCGCGCGGCGCTTGACCTTGAGCATGCCCGGAAGCACCCCGTCGGAGTGCAGGCCGTTGTCGACGCAGGCGGACATCGCATCCCAGATCGCGTCGAGGCCGGCTGCGACGTCCTCCTCCGAGCGCTGCGCCGTCTCGTTCAGGCGGGCGACTTCAGCGATCGACAGCCCGTGCTCGTCGCACAGTGCGAGCAGCGACGCGGCGTCCGCATACGAGTACGGCAGCGGAGCCGCGGAGATCTTCGCCTCCTCGCCGTCCCGACGGATGAACCCGCCGCCCACGGAGTAATACGTCTCCTCCGACACGATCTGCCCGTCGGCGTCCCACGCGGTGATCGTCATGGCGTTCGGGTGGCCGGGCAGACGGGTGCGCGGTTCGAACGCGATGTCCGTCTTCGAGAAGGGGATCTCGTGCGTGCCGTCGATCCGCACAGTCGCACCCTCGCGAAGGTCCGTCCAGGCGGCGCGCACCTCCGACGGATCGCAGGTCTCGGGGGCGAGACCGCGCAGGCCTGCGACGACGGCATCGGGCGTGCCGTGTCCGATGCCGGTGGCGCCCAGAGAGCCGTACAGCGTGCACCCGACGCGTGCGACGCGGTCGAGCGCCCCGGTCGAGCGCAATCGGTGGGCGAACTCGAGTGCCGCCCGCATCGGCCCGACCGTGTGGGAACTCGAGGGGCCCACTCCGATGGAGAAGAGATCGAAGGCCGAGACGTACGCTGTCACCTCCCCAGCGTACGTCGTGATCAGCGACACGGGCGATCCGGAGGCCGCCGTCAAGCCCCTTCGTCCCCGCACACCGAGACTCCATCCTGGTCAGGCACTCGATGCGAAAGGACGATCATGACGAACAGCACACCCGAACAGGACCCGACCTCGGGCCTCGCCCCTGAGGCTCAGACCCCGACCCCCACGCCGTCATCCGGCGACGCCGGGGAGTTCAAGACCCCTGGAGAGAGCACGGAGGCACCCACAGAGGCGGAGTCCCCGGAGGATGCCGATCCGTCGGAGATCCCCGACAACGACGAGCTCGAGGAGCCGAGCACTGAGAAGGAACCGTCGGAGGAGCCCAAGGCCCCGACGCGCAACGACCCCGAGCCCGACCATGAGGCGGTCGGGATCGGGGTCATCGACGGTCCGGAGACCGACGAGGGCGACTGAGCGACTCCTACCTCGCTCAGGCCCTCCGCTCCCGTCGCGATGCACCCTGCGACGGGAACGAGTTCGAACGGGGCTACTCGACGAGCTTGCCCTCGGTGTCGACTTCGCGCATGAGCTCCGCGATCTCTGCGGGGATCTCGGGGATCGGCTCGTGCGTCACGCCGCCCGTGGGCGACCAGACGAGGTTGACCTGCAGTGTGGGGTCGGTGTCGGGATAGTCGCTGCGGTTGTGGCATCCGCGCGTCTCGCGACGTTCGAGTGCGGCCTCGATCGTGGCGCGGGCGGCGAGCGCCGACGCCTTGAGGTCGAAGGCATGCGCGAGATCCTGGAAGCCCGCGATGTCGGGATGGATGCCGATGTCCTCCATGCGTCCCTCGATCATGTCGAGGTCGGCGAGGCCGGCTCGCAGTCCCTCTTCAGAGCGCACGACACCGGCGTGCTCCGTCATGGTGTTGCGGATCGCGCGCTGCAGGGCTCGCACGTTCTCCCGGCCGTCCGCCGCGAGCAGGTCGTCGATCTCGGCGCGGGCCTGAGCCACGGCATCCGCTGACCGGCGCTGCGCGTCGAGGCCCGCCGCGTGCGCCATGGCGGCCTGACCGACGATGCGGCCGTAGACGAGCAGCTCGATCAGCGAGTTGCCGCCGAGGCGGTTGGCGCCGTGCAGACCGCTCGATGCCTCGCCGATCGCGTAGAGACCGTCGACATCGGTCTGGTGGTCGTCGGGACGCACCCACACGCCACCCATCGAATAGTGCGCGGTCGGCGCGATCTCGATCGGCTCGGTGGTGATGTCGAGCATCTGCAGCTCCATCATCGTCTGGTAGACGCGGGGCAGGCGGGTCATGATCGTCTCGCGCGGCAGGTGCGACACGTCGAGCCATACCCCGCCGTTCTCGGTGCCCCGACCTTCGGCGATCTCGGTGTACGCGGCGAGCGCCACGCGGTCGCGGGTCGAGAGCTCCATGCGCTCGGGGTCGTACTTCGACATGAACCGCTCGCCGAGGGCGTTGCGCAGGATGCCGCCCTCACCGCGCGCGGCCTCGGAGATGAGGGTGCCGGCGGCGTTCTCGGGCTCGATGATCCCTGACGGGTGGAACTGCACGAGCTCGGGGTCACGGAGTCGGGCCCCTGCCTCGACCGCGAGGCGGAACGAGTCGCCGGTGTTCTCGTCGCGGCGAGACGACGTGCGACGCCAGATGCGGTTGTGACCGCCGGCGGCCAGGATCACGGCATCCGCGTGGATCAGGTAGCGCGTGCCGTCGGACTGGTCGAAGCCGTAGGCGCCGAACACGACGTTGTCGCGCACGAGCAGCCGCGTGATGTAGACGTGGTCGAGGATCGGCACCTCGAGCTGCTCGGCCTTCGCGACGAGGGTGCGCTGGATCTCGAGGCCGGTGTAGTCGCCCGCGAAGGCGGTGCGGCGGAAGGTGTGCGCGCCGAAGAACCGCTGCGAGATGCGTCCGTCGTCTTCTCGGGCGAAGTCCATGCCCCAGCGCTCGAGGTCGCGGATGCCGCGCTCGGCCCCCTGCGTCACGATCTCGACCGTGTGGGGGTTGGCGAGCAGGTAGCTCTCCTTGATGGTGTCGGCGGCGTGCTGCTGCCAGCTGTCGCCTTCGTCCATGGTTCCGAGAGCGGCGTTGATGCCGCCGGCGGCGAGGGAGGTGTGGGCATCCTGTCGGGGGCGTTTGCCGACGGCGAGGACGTCGATGCCGTGTTCGGCGACCTCGATCGCCGCGCGCAGCCCGGATCCGCCGGTCCCGATGACCAGGACCGTGGTGGAGATCTGACGTTCGCGAGTACTCATGCCTTCGACGCTAGTTAGGGCGACCTAATAACTCCAATGCATTGTTCTACTGGTATCGATAGACTGCAGGCATGAACCTCGAGCAGCTCCGCGGGTTCGTCGAGGTCGCCCGCCTCGGCCACTTCACCCGCGCCTCCGAGCACCTGCATCTCGCCCAGCCGTCATTGAGTCGACAGATCTCGACGCTCGAACGCGAGCTCGGGGCCGAGCTCTTCCACCGGGCTCGCGGCCACATCGCGCTCACCTCAGCCGGCGAGGCGCTCCTCCCCCGCGCACAGCGGATGCTCGCCGAATCCGACGCCATCCGTGAGGAGATGGGAGAGCTCGCCGGACTCCGCCGTGGGCGTGTGCGTCTCGGCGCCCCGCCCACCCTCTGCATCAGCCTCGTCGCGGAGGCGATCAGCACGTTCCATGCCGCGCACCCCGGCGTCGACCTGCACCTCACCGAGAGCGGCTCACGACTGCTGGTCGACCAGCTCGCCGTCGGCGCGGTCGACATCGCACTCATCACCGAGTCGGAGGGGCCTCCGCCGTCGGGGTTCAGCCTGTCGCGGATGCCGCTGCTCACCGAGGAGCTCGTCGTGGTCTCCGCGGCATCCGAGCCCCCGGTGTCGTCGTCCTCATCGATGAGCCTCGATCATCTCGCCACCCTCCCCCTGATCGCCCTCGACGAGACCTATGAGCTGCGGGCGACGACCGACGCGGCGTTCCGCTCGGCCGGGTTGACCCCGAACTTCGTTCTCGAAGGAGCGGAGATGGATGCTCTGCTGCGTTTCGTCGAACGAGGAGTAGGCGTTGCGGTGGTTCCGGCGATGGTGCTCCTCGACCAGCCGGCACTGCGGTCGGTGCGACTCACACATCCGATGATGAGGCGCACCGTGAGCCTGGCCCACCGCGCCGACGTGACCCCGGCGATCGCCGTCGCGGCGATGCGTCATGCGATCGTCGCGACGGCCGCTGAGGTCGCCAGACGCGACCCCGCGATCACGAGCCTGCTCGAGTGAGGGCGCCTCAGGCGTCCTCGTACTCGTCGGGCGACCACTCCTCCCGCCACTCGATGACCGGGCGGTCCCCCTCGAAGCGGATCGGCAGCCAGACGTAATCGGCGATCGAGGTGTCGACGTAGGCGAACTCCTCCATCGGCTCGTCGCCGTCCTTGCCGGGCGCGAAGTGCTCGATGAAGGCCTGGCGCGCACGGTCACCGTGTTCGAGGTATCGCGGAAGCCAGCGGTCCGCGATCGCGATGTAGAGATCCTTCTTGCCCGGGTGCCGGAAGACGGATGAGATCTGCGAGTGGAACGACGTGCGCGACTCGTCGCTCGGATGCAGATCGCCCAGCACCTCGAACGGGCCGTGATAGCTGCGCGCGACCGCCGACTCAGACGGGTTCGGGTAGTACCCGGTGGTGCCCGACGTCAGCAGGTAGTGCAGTCCGCCGCGCTGGAGGTGGGCCGGCGCCTCGCGCACGAAAGGAGGCTGCGGCTGGGGGAAGTGCGTCGAATAGTACCCGGTGACGTCGGTGTAGTCGCTGGTGAGATCGGCGCAGATCATCTCGGAGTGCACGCGCTCGAAGTAGTAGTACCCCTTGCCGTCGTGCGGGTCGACGACCAGATCGAAGTCGCCGGCGCTCATGTCGAGGGGTCGCAGCCAGGTGCGCTGGATCTCGTACGGACCGAGGATGCTGTCGGCGGTGAGCACCGTCGAGCGCTGCACCGACCCCTTCGTCATCACCTTCACCCAGCAGACGAACTTTCCGGTCTCGGCGTTGAAGATGATGTGCGGACGATCGAGGCCCTGCGCCGGATGCAGCACGTATGACGCCATCGTCGCCGCATCCGACCTCGTGGCGATCGGGCTCATCCAGATCCTCAACGAGGTGCCCGGATTCTCGGTACCGGGCGACATCGCCATCACGGGCTACGACAACAACCACTTCGCGTCCGAGAGCGCGATCCCGATCAGCACGGTGAGCCAGCCGGGCGAGGAGATGGGCGCTGTCGCGGCAGACCTGCTGCTGGAGCGCATCGCCAACCCGGGCGCACCGGCGCGCAACGTCACGCTCGAGCCCCGCCTGCTCCCCCGCACGTCCACGCTCGGCGAGATGTGGCGCAGGGACTGAGACTCGCTGGGCCCGCCCCGACCGTTGCGAAGGAGATCTCGCGCATCGAAGGACCGAGAACGGGATCTGATCCTTCGCAGCGCGAGTTCTCCTTCACAGGACGTGTGGAGAACGCGACCGCAGACAACGCAAAACCCCCGCCGCTTTCGCGACGGGGGTTTCACCTCATCTGTGCGCCCGAAGGGACTCGAACCCCTAACCTTCTGGTTGGTAGTCGAGGAGGGCCTCGGACTCGATGACGAGTGGGCGCTCTGGAGCATGGCCGAGGCGGTCGACGCGTGAGCGACGTGAGCGACATCGTCGTGTGGAGTGTCGACCGATCATGGGGCAACGTGAGGGCCGACGCCGACGGCAACATGTTCCCCAGCGATAACCGGAAGTACCATGCCGACCGGGGCGACAGCACGGCGAAGTGCAATCCGTACCTGCCCCTCAATTGCCTGTCTCATCCGATCTACGGTCAGGATCTCGGAGTCATGGCGTCCGAGGTTGACAGGGCTGACCTGTGCCGTCGCTGCGTGCCCATCCAGCCGTGTCAGGAATCTCCTGACACTGAAATCGCGACCTCTCCCGAGGTGGAGTGATGGGCGCTCGGGAGGTCGAAACGTCCTCGTACATCGAGTTCGCGCGTCGCATCATCCGGCGCGCTGGTGAGCGCGTGGCCGAGGCGGATGACTGGGAGCTAGCCGAACTCGTGTCCCTCGTCGACGACGTCGACAGGGCCGTCCGCCGGGCCGTGGCAGGGCAGCGCGAGGCGGGCCGGTCGTGGCAGTACATCGGGGATGCGCTCGGGATCAAGAGGCAGAGCGCGCAGGAACGTTACGGGAAGGATGCGGGATGAACACTTCGTGTCGATCCAGCCGAATAGACTTGTCGCGAACGATGCCGCTGGGGGGCATGCGTCGTATCGAGAGGACTCCCGCCGTGCCGTCTGCCAACCCGACGACCCTGTAAGCGCGTGGCACTCCCACTCTCGGCCTCCTGGACGGAGGCCCTCGACGACTACGCCCTAAATCTCCGAGGCGCGAGCCGGACCCCGGCAACGATCCGCGCCCGACGTGAGCAACTCCAGCACCTCGCCCGCCGCATCGGCGTCGGCCCGTGGGAGGTCACGTCCGACGCCCTCCTCCGCTTCGTCGGCACTCAGGAGTGGATGCCCGAGACCCGCCGGAACCGCTACGCGTGCTTCCGTGAGTTCTGGCGATGGGCGAAGCGCACCGGCCGGATCGCGAAGAACCCGACCAAGGCCCTACCGAACGTCAAGGCTTCCGCGCCGAACCCCGATCCGGTCCCGGAGCACGTCTACGCGGACTCGATGCGGAAGGCCGATGAGCGGACCATGCTCATCATGCGCCTGGCCCACGACGCCGGTCTACGGCGAGGTGAGATCGCTCAGATTCACTCGGACGACCTCCGGCCCGATCTGCTCGGCTGGTCGCTCCTCGTGCACGGCAAGGGTCGCAAGCTCCGTATCGTCCCGCTGACGCCTCGCCTCGCCCTCGACCTCCGGGCGCTCCCCGAGGGCTTCGCGTTCCCCGGCGCGATCGACGGGCACCTATCCCCGAGGCGGGTCTATGAACTCGTCGACGAGGTGATACCTCGCCCGTGGTCCCTCCACAACCTCCGCCACTCATTCGCCACGAACGCGCACGAGGCGTCCAACGGTGACGTCCTGACGCTCCGGGAGATCATGGGTCACGCCTCGGCCGACACGACGGGACGGTACGTCCGCCTGTCGGACGCCCGGAGCCGAAGCGTGGTCTACGCGGCCGCCGGACTCGCCGCCCCCGAGAGACCGCCCGCCCGCCTCCGCGCGGTCTGAACAGATGTGACGATGCCCCGCCTCCGGAGTCTGGAGGCGGGGCATCTGGCGTCCGGGCGACATTCGAACATACCTAATGGTTTCGGCCCGCCGGCTACTGGGCCCAGCTGCGAGCTCGGCCCTAAACCGTGGGTTATGTTCGAATGTCAGGTTCGGGGCGTTCCGGTCTCGTCGACGTAGAACACGGCCATGAGCAGAGGGGCGATGACGGGTGCGGCGGCGGGCGGGAGCCAACCGGCGAACACGGCGACGCCGACCCCGGCGGCCGCGACGCCGTAGGCCCAGCGTCGGAACGCGGGCCGGAGCACGGTCTCGGACTTGGACCGCGCGGCGGCCCTCCGCTCGGCTCGGGTCTTGTAGTTGGTGGTCATGTGTGCTTGGTCCTTTCAATCGAACAGATCGGTGGGCGGTTGAGGTGCGGGCGGTCCGAGACCGCGATAGATGTGGTCGACGAGTTGGCGATTCCAAAACCAGAGGCGCTGGTTCTGCGCGTACCACTTCGTCAGCTGGACCGCGAGAGTGATGCCTCCTGCGACCAGGGCGGCGACGACGACCCCGGCGAAGGCGAGGATCGCCAGGACGACGGCGTCGGCGGTCATTCCTGCTTGGCCATCGAGAGGCGGCGGGCAGTCTCGTCGACGACGCGCCTGGTGAGATCGTCGACGTCGACGCCGCCGGTCGCGACCCCGGCGGCGCGGAGTTCCCGAAGGGTGGCGACGACGTGCGACTGGACGATGTCTGCGAAGGCCCAGCCGTTCGAGTCGCGGGCGACGTACATGGCGTGGATCGCCGCGACCTGCGCATCGGCCTTCTCCATCGCCGCAGCCATGTCGGCGGTGCGATTGTTGATGTCGATGACGGCGTTGTGGATCGTTTCCTCTTGGTACTTGTTCAGGAACATGAAGAGTCCTTCCGGTGTGGTGGTTGCCCCTCCGCTGGTCGCGGCGAGGTGGTTGGTGATGAACGGGACGGGGTCGATCTGGACGCCGTTGACGACGATCTCTAGGTGGTGGTGAACGCCGGACACGTTGCCCGTTCTCCCCATGCCGCCGAGGTCGTGGCCCGCGTCGACGTCCTGGCCGACGCGGACGGTGGGCGAGCCGGTGACCATGTGCATGGACCGGCTGAGGAAGCCGTCGTGTTGAATCCAGACCTGTACGCCGCCTCCGGCCCAGCCCTTCGGCGTGCCGACGGCGACGACCCGACCGGCGGCGATGGCGTGGATGCGCGTGTAGCCGGTGAAGTCGGTTCCACGGTGGAAGGTGGATGCGCCCTCGACCGGGGCGGTGCGCGGCCCGAAGCCGCTGGAGATCGGCGGGCGGTCAGTAGTGCCGTTGGGCCAGAGAATATCCATGTCGGTTCCTGTCAGGTGGTGGTGAGGGCGGTGGGTTCGATCTGCATGAGGCCGTCCGTGAGGTCCCAGGTGACGGCTCCGATCTCGCCGGTGGAGGTGATGCCGTCGCGGCCTGTGAGCGTGAGCGGCTGGTCCGGGGTTGCCCGGTAGTCGGATGCGACGGTGACGGGTCGCTCGGTGCCGCGTCCCTGGAGCCTGGCGAGGTAGGCGGCGGCGGTGCCCTCGCCGGGGTACGGCTCGGGGATTTCGAGGGTGGTGATCTTGCCCTCGGTTCCGGCGGATTCGATGCGGCTCCGCTTGACGCCGTTGGTGTCGGTCCATGTCCAGGTGATGACGACGGCGTCGGCGTAGTCACCGCGCTCCCCGTCGACCCGAGCGAGGCTTTCCACAGTCGTGGCCGGGGTGATGGTGAGAGCGCCGGGGGCGGTGTAGTTGGCGGGGTCGGTGAGATGCCAGACGCGCGCCTCGTCGCACCAGAGCCGGAGACCGTTGCTGTTGACGAGGGGCATGAGGAAGTCCATGGCGGACTGGCCCGCGTCCCAGATGAGCGCGTCCGGGGTCGCCGCGTCGATCTTGACCTTGCGGGTAGAGATCGAGGCGTGCGGGACGGCGGCCCATTCGTAGTCGTATTGGGTGGTGTCGGGGTAGTCGCCGTCGAAGTAGAGGCCATCGGCGGCGAGGTCGCCGGTGTACTCGGTGAGCCGCCACCGGGTGACGTTGATGTACTCGCTTCCGCCGACCTGGAGGGCGCGGACGCGGCATCGAATCTTGGCGGTGTTCGTGTACGGCTCGAATGGCGCGGTGACGACTCGTTGCCACACGCCGGTCGCGGGCATGATCTTGGTGATGGCCGGGATGTATCCGAGGATGTTGCCGGACGCGTCGAAGCACACCGCATCGAGGATCAGCGCTCGACCGCCGACGCCACCCATGTCCACGGAGAGGACGTGCTGTTTCGAGCCGGAGAGGGAGACCACGTTCTCGTCGATGTAGATCTCGGGGTTGTTTGTGAACACGCCCGAGTTGGACAGGTAAGCGACGTAGGTGGTGTTGTCCGGCCCGCCCGATGCCTGCCGGAGCGGCGTGAGTCCCCCGGCGGTGGCCGTGGAGCGCCAGTCGGTGATGTTGGTTCCGGCGCGCGGGTTGCGGATCAGGTTGGACGAGTTCGCCAGGGCGGGCACGGGCACGTCGGGGCTGGGTGCGAGGGTCGCGCCGGGAATGACCTTGTCGAGCACGTACCGGATGAGGGCGCGGAGCGACCACTGGTAGGTGAGCGGGGTCGCGTCGACGACGGCCCGCGCGAACCGCTGGAGGAGGTACTCGTCACTGGCGAGGGTGAGGCGCATGCGGCCCGCTACGGCGTCGACGACGCGCTCCGCGACCGCAAGGTCGAAGGTGCGCTGATCGACGTCCTGGAGGACGGGAGCGGCGTCCTGGCGGCGCTCCTCGACGATGGTGTTATCTGCCTTCCGGTATCGGAGGTAGTTCGCCATCGAGCCGGAGACCCCGATCGCGTCGCTGATGACCGGCGACGCGGCGACGTCGGTAGGCGCGATCCCGAAAGCCTCGGTCTTGATGCGAGCCTTTACGCCGACTGTCGTGCCGGGCGTGGTCCAGGTGGTCGCGGCGCGGTTGATGATGTAGACCTCGACGCGGATGCCACCGGGTCCGGCCGGTGTGTTGAGCGTGACCTCGTTGATGACGAGTTGGGTGAGGCCGTTCGCCGTCATGTCCTGAGTGCGGGCGAGGAGCGTGGTCGATCCCTGGATGACGCGCACGCCAACCGTCATCGTCGAGGGCACCGCGCCACCGCCGGTGAAGGTGTCGATCTCGACGGCGAGGTAGATGCGGGCGACGGTCGAGCCGTTCGCGGGCGGGTTGGTTGTCATGCTCAGCCCGTAGGACGCTCCGGCGGGCAGGGTCTTGACGTTGATCTCCTGCGCAATGCGGCCGGTGTCCTGGAGGAGGAACCGGTTGGGCTTGTCGGTGGTGCCGGTGTTACTCCCCGTCATCTGCTCGTAGCAGGACATGAGGATACCGCCGCCGATGGCGCGTGAGGTTCCGGTGTGGCCGGGGTCGGGGTGAATGTTGCGGCGCGTCACGGTCCAGGGCGTGTACTGCGCGACGAGCTCGCGAACACTGGACGCGACGACGCGGACGCGGGAACCGTCGTTCGGGTCGAGCGCGGCCGCGACGGCGGCGGACGATTCCGGGACCGCGATGTCAGCCTGGATGAACGGCGCCCATGAGGCGTCCGCCGTGATGCGGCCCTCGTAGACGGTCAGCGGCACCTGGTCGTCGACGACGGGCGGGATCGTCTGGGTGTAGGCGAGGCCGGTGACGGAGAGGTCATTCACCGCGAGGCGCACGGTGGCCTGTGCGGTCGTCGTGGCGGGGTTGTCCTCGACCTCGACGATGAGGTCCTCCTCCTCGCGGGTCGCGGTGAAGGTGACCGTCTGGAGCGTCATAGCCGTGGAGGTGACCCACGCGCCCGACTGGCCGCCCATGCGGATGCGGGCACGCGTGCCATTGTTCGCATCCGGAGACACCCGCGCCGCGAACCGGTACTGACGTCCGACGATGAGGCCGCGCACGGTGCGATAGATCGTGAGCCAGGGCGTGGGGTTGACGGGGTTGAGGCCGCCCGTGAGGGACGCGCGGACGGCGATCTCGGACCCGGCGAACCGCTGGCCCGCGAGCACGTCGACACGGGTCGATCCGGACCCCCGTGCGTCGTAGGTGTGCTCCCAACCCTCCGCCCCCTCGGGCGTCCCGTCGATGCGGAGGATGACCTGTTGAGGCCAGTCGACAGTTCGGCCGGGTTCGATGATCACCGGGGCGTCGGTGGTGGTCGTCGCGGTCGCCTTGGGGAACCGTGAGAAGCTCACGCGGGCACCTCCTGGTAGGGCACGTCGACGTACCAGACGTCGGTGTTGTCGCCGTCCTGTTCGATGCGGAGGGTGCCCTTGACGGCGAACGTCATTCCGAGGGCGGCGATATCGCCGGAGTACTGGAAGGGGCACGCGCGGCCGAGGAGGGTGTACGCGGCCCAGGCGTCGGCGCGGACGTCGTAGGCGAGGGTGAGGGTGCCGGTGCGAGGCGCGGCGACGCGGTAGGCGACGCCGACGCCGCCGTCCAGGGTGTCGTGCACGGCGGTGCGGGCGGCCTTGTCAGCGACGTACCCGGCGACGGCGAGAGGGATCGTGATGCCCCCGCCGTCGTTGGCCTGGATCAGGTGACTCATACGAGTTGCGTCCTCCCGTTGCGGGCGTTCACGGTGATCGTGATCGGCGTTGATTCCTGGTTGCGTCGCCAGGCGGCGACGGTGGCGGACGCGGAGGACATGTCGGCCTTGACGTCGATGGTCGCCTGGCGCTTCTTGGCGAGGTCGTCGAGGTCGGCCTTGGCATCGGCCTTGCCTGTCGTCTTGACCTCGATCTCAGCGGTGCGCTTCTTGGAGACGTCGCGGAGCGCGGTCTCCGCATCGTCGGTGTCGACGTCGATCGACACGTCAGCCTCGGGCGAGAACGCGTCCTCGAAGCTCAGCGATGCGCCCTGGCCGGCGTTTCCGGCGATGCCGTCGAGAGCGTCGACGAACGGCGCGCGCGCCTCCTCGGGGAGAGCGGCGACCTGCGCGACCCACTGGGTACGGGATTCCTCCGGCATGGCCATGAGCGCATCCCAGTCCGCCGGGGTCATCTGCAGGAGCTGCAGGTTGGCCTGGTAGGACGCGACCGCGCCCGCGTGCTCCTGGACGTAGGTGAGCCATCGGTTGATGTCGAGCGCGCCATCTTCGGCGGTGGCGTACTCGGTCGCATCCTGGACCATGCCCGAGTATGCGGCGTCGACGCTGGACGCGACCGCCTCGGTCGCGCTCGCGATAGCCTCGGCGGCCTCCTCCTCCGCTTCCATGCGTGCCCGCGCGGAGTCCACGCCCGCGTCGCGCTGGCGGTCGGAGGACGACGTCGCCTCGTCGCGGACGGTCACCTCCTGTTTCAGCATGTCCAGGAGGTCTTGCCCCGCCTCGTACTCGTCGACGAGTCCCTGAGTCTTCGCGACGGCGGCCGCGTCGCTGATGTCGACGGACTCGCGGCGGAGCTGAATCTCGTCGTAGAGCGCGTCCTGACTCTTCTCGACGGATCGGATGTAGTCGTCTTGCGCGCCCTTGCCGGACCGGAGGAACCCCTCGACCTCGTCAAGGCCTCGACCGGTGCCGCCCAGCGCGTCAGTCCACTTCTGGAGCTGGGTGGGGTCCTTCTCCCAGAACCAACGCCAGTCCGTGGACTTCAGTTGCTCGAGTTCCTGGATGCGGTTGACGATCTGCTCCGCGCCGGTGAGCCATGCCTCGGTCGACTGTCCCGCGTTGACCGCCTCGACGGCGAACTCTCGCGCCCGCTCTCGAAGCTCCTCGGCGTGCTCCTCCCCCTCGACGAGGCCGTTTACGACGAGTCCGATCCCGGCGGCCGCGATGCCGAGGGCGATGCCGAGAGGGCCGCTGATGCCGGAGGCGAGCCCGCCCAGTGTGCCCTGTGCGAGGTCGAGGATCGAGTCCATAGACCCATCGAAAGATGAGGTGACTTCGGAGAAGTTCTGCGCGGCTTCGTTCTTGAATTCCTCGACGTTCTCGGAGGCTGAGGAGAATGCCCGCTTGCTGTCGTCGCCCACGTCGCGCGCGGCGAACCCGAGCCGCTTGAGCGACTCGCGGGTGTCGTCGAGTTCGTCGTCGAGCTTGTCGGTGGCCTTCTGCGCCTTGGTGAGTTCCTTGTCCAGGTCGGCACTCCGGGCGGCTTTCTCCAGGTCCTCGAAGGCCTCGGCGGCGTCCTCTAGCGGGTCGACGAGGCCGTTAACGATGGACTTTTCCACCCCGTCGGTGTCCATTGCGACACCGATCTCGTACTGGTTCTTACGTGCCATGGCGGCTATCTCACCTTCTCTCCTGCTTCGTGGAGCGTGCGTAGGGTGGTCTGAATTTGGAGGGACGCGAACCGGCGGATCGAGTCCCGCGCGGCGGGAAAGACGACCTTGCCGCGCCGGTTGCGATCCCCGAACAGGGACCCGGTCGTGCGGGTGTAGGGCTTGCTGTTCGGCTTCTTGGAGCGGGACTTGATGGGCGCGGCCGCCGGTCGACCGAACTCGGCGGCGGACTGGAGTGCGGCGATTGCCGTCCCAGATTTGAGGGTCCCGTTGCCTCCGGCCCGGAGGAAGACGTTGCGGTTAGTCACGCCAACCTTCGCCGTGTCGACGAGGGTCCGATGCTGAATCTTGGTGACCGCCCGCTCGGCGGTCTCCGCCTTCCAGATCGGTTGTGCCGCCGCCTTGACCGCCTTGTTGTTCTGGCGTCGCACCTCGGCCGGGACTGTCCGATAGGCGATTGCGAGGTCGCGGAGGGGCGAGTCAACCAGGAGGCTGATCCGCCCCTCCACGGCTCAGCCCGCCGGGGTTTCGGCGGGCACGGGGCGGGTCGACCCGAACACGACCGGCGAGATGCCGACCTGCTTGGTCGCCCCGCCGATCTTGGGAGCGACGAGGGTGATCGTCGACGTCCACGTGATCGGGCCGTCCACGATGGTGATCTCTGCCGTCTTGCCCTCGTCGTCGAAGCACTTGCGCGCAAACCCGGAGGCGGCGAAGTTCTGGAAGACGTTGAGTGTCAGGTTGTAGCCCGACTCGCCCGCGAGCTTGTGGACCTTCCCGGATACGTCGGTGACCTCGACGATGGCGGACGTGGGGTCGTAGGAGAAGTCCTGGATCTCCTCGGTGTAGTCGACGGTGCCGACCTTGATAGTTGCGGTGATGAGACGCATGTCGTTTATGCCTCCTCAGGCATCGTGTCCGGCATGGTGTCCGGCTCGGGGTTGGTGGTGCGGTTGGTGAAGCGGGAGAGGCTCACGACCTCCAGCCGGTAGATGGTCTCGCCGGTCGCGAAGATGCCTTTCGTGGCGGAGTCCCAGTAGACGGAGTCGAGGCCGTCGAGGGCGACGAGGAGCGGGATGACAGCATCGGTGGCGGTGACGATGCCCTTGACCGGCTCCAGCTCGGGAGCGGCGATGGTGAGGGTGAACTCGACGCCGACGTGTCCGGGTGGCACGGGGCCGCCGTTGATGCTCGTCACGATGTCGCCCTGCTCGTAGAGGAGGACCGTGGCGAGCGACTCTGTCATGCCTTCCTCGGCGGGCTGGATGCGCCATTCCGTGGGGAGTGCAGCGGTGAGTGCGGCGACGAGATCGGCGGCGAGTGTGCCGAGCGCGGGGGCGTCAGAATCCACCGGACACCTCCGCGTTGGTCGGACGGATGATCGATCGGACGGTCTTGTCCAGCGGGCGCGGGACGAAAGAGAATCCCTCCGACCCGATGTCACCCTGTTCGTCGGCACGCCCAGCCGCCCACAGGTTCTTGATCTGCTGGAGCTGCGCGTACACGAGGTTGAATGCGGGCTCTCCCTCGACGAGGTCGAGGAGGGCGAGGACCTCCTCCAGCCGGTCGGTCAGACCGAACCGGAGGAGGACCTCAGCGATAGCCGCCTCAGCCGTGGTGGCCTCGGGCGCGAACTCGACCACCTGGAGCCGTGCCGTGTCGACGAGGAACCCGAGGAGTTCCTCGTTCTCGATGGGTGCACCCTTCCACGCCGCCCGGAGGCGAGCCTGTGCGGCCCCGTCGATGGCGCTGTACCAGGTGGCCATGCTCAGATCAGTCGCTTCCAGATGACGCCGGTCTCGGCGTTTCCGTCGACGACGGTCGCGCCCACGGCCGGTGCCTCGGGGACGGACCCTCCGGCCTTGCCCGCGCGGACGGCCTGATAGACGACGGCGGCCGCCTTGGCGAGGTCTCCGACCTGGTAGTCGGTCGCGTTCGCGCGAGCGTCCGCGACGCCAATGTGGACGACGGCATCGGCGCGGACGATGAACACCTGGAGGTAGCCGTGGATCGCGCGATCCACACCGCCCTTGGCGAGGTCGAGTGCGTCGATCTTGAGCGGCCCACCGGGGAGTTCGTCGAACTCCACGGCCTTGCCGGAGCCGACGATGACGGACGGCGTCGAGGTGATGCCGGTGTCACCGACGACGAGGACCAGGCCGTCGCCGGAGCCCTGCCAGTCGGTCGAGGCGGTGAAGTTGACGAACTCGGGGATGAGGTCCTTGGGCGTGTAGATCAGCTCCTCGTACGCCAGCTCGTTCGCGATGATGAACGTGGGCGTGTCGCGGCGGCCGTCCGACTTCTTGGCCTTGACGGCGAGAATGCCCTGGATGACCATGCCGAGCGCGGAGCCGTAGTCGTGGCCGTCGACGCCGGGGTAGTTCTTGGCGGCGATGGGGAGACCGGCGACGGTGCGCCACGTCTCCAGGGCCTTGGTGTCGGACCAGATGAGGTGGTCCTCCAGCACGAGACGGAAGAACGCCTCGATGGCTTCCTCAGCCCCGGGGAGGTCGAAGAACTCGCGGGCGATGTCGGCACCGAACGCCCACTTGAGGAGGCTGGACACCTGACCCTTGGTGAAGCCGACGCCGGAGGAGATGGGCGTCTTGTTGCCCGCCCACTCTTCTCCGAGGTGGTTGACCGGCGTCTCGGCCGTGCCACGGTGCAGGGTGTAGCCCTGCTTGCCGCCGAGGGTGATGGCGGTGCCGAGCGTGCCGAGCGTGATGTACTCACGCTCGTACGGGACGCCCTGGTAGAGCTGGCCGAGCCAGTTGGGTCGGGCGACTTCTCCCCCGGCAGCGAGGTCGGTGGTGATGTCCGCGAGCGCGGCGAGCACGCCCTCGGCGTCGTCGATGGAGTTGCCGGTGAGGTGCGGGAAGCGGACGGCTGCGAAGGCGGCCATCACCTCCACGGTGGTGGGGCCGTCTGTCGCGGCGGTCGCGGCCGGGGCCTTGGGTGCTCCCGCGCGCTGGGTGGCGGGGATGGTGGCGGATGCAGTCACTTCGGATTCCTCCTGGTCGGGTGCCGCCTCGGCGGCGGGTTCGGTGATGGGTGTAACGGTGGTCTGGGATTCGTAGACGCGGCGGTACTTCTGGCCGTCCTCGTCGGTGTAGACGCCGACCGAGCGGTCGGAGCTGATGACCTCGCCACCCTCGTCGGCGGGATCGGTGACGACCTTCTCGGCGTCCTCCTCCTCGTCGTCGGGGGTGTCGGCGGCGAGGACCATGGCGGACGGGAACGCACCGCGTGCGACGAGGGCACCGCCGGAGACGGGGACTCGTGTGGCCTTGCCGTTCTTGATGCCGCCGCGCCATTCGCCGGAGAGGCGGCGGCGCTTGCCGTGGGGGTTGCGAGCGTCAGCGAGGGCCTTGTCACCGGCCGGGGTCTTGGCGATGGCGAAGGACGCCATGACTCCGGCAGCCTCGATCCACAGGCGGGTCGCTCGGCCGACCGGTGCGTAGCGGTCGTGATCCGTGTTGAGGCCGACGACGGACGGGTCGGCGGGCAGTTCTACGACGGATGCGTCTACCTCGAACTGGCCGACGTTGGTGCGCCCCTGCTCCCCGAAGGGGATGAGGAGGCCGGTGATGGTGCGATCATCGGCGGCGGCGAGCACCTCCCCGCCCTCGATCTCGATGTCAATGTCATTCATGTGATTCAGTCCTCACTGGTCGGTGTGGTTGTGGGGTCGGGCGTGGCGAACATGTTGGTCAGGTCGCCGCGGATGGACTTGCCGGTCGGGACGATGTCGTCCAGCGACATGCGCGCCTCGAACGCGAGGAGCATTCGGCGGGCGGGGCCGTAGTCCCAGAGTTCGGAGCGGGCGGTGCCGTTCTCTCCGACGCCCTGGTAGCGCATCTCAGTGCCACCTCCGGAGCCGCCCTGGCGGACGCCCTCCAGGACGGAGGCCGGGAGGGAGACGTGGTTGGCGATGTCGAGGCGGACGGCGTTGCGGCCGGTCTCGTAGAGGTCGGTGGCGACGTTCACTCCGGGGAGGTCGACGCCCATGGCGTCCTTCGGGAGAAGGCCAGTGGAGTTCTTCCGGCGGCCTTCGTTCCATTCGTCGCGAACGGCGGCGCGCTGCTCGGGCGTGTAGCTGAAATACATGTCGTCTTTCAGGCGGAGCACGGTGAGCGGGATGGGGTTGTCCAGCCGGTTGAGGTAGGCCTCCTCGATCTTGCGGGCCTGGTTGAGGGTGTCGCGCCCGTCGACGAGGAGGCCGTTCTCGCCGTAACCGAGGGGCACGGCGACGAGGTAGGCCTTGAACTCGTCGGGGATTTCGTCGGAATCGCAGTGCACGTTGCCGAGCGCGTCGGCCCACCAGTGCCCGACCGGGATATGGAGGCAGTCGGCCTCGGGGTCCTCGGCGGGCTTGGCGGTGAATCCGAAGCACGCCCAGCCGTAGAAGAACCAGTCCGACGATGCGCCGAACTGGCGGTGATAGGGCGAGACGCCGGAGTCGGAGGTGGTGAGCCAACGGGGCTGTGCGGTGTCGACCGTGTCGGCGTCCATCTGGAAGAACGGGATGCCGGAGAGCTGCGCGCACACGATGCCGTGTGCGCGCTTGACGCCGGGAATCCGGAGGGCGATCTCGCGGGTGAGCGGCTGGTTGGTGCCGTCGCCGACGAGGCCCTTGAGTGCGTCGGCCGTGAACGTGTCCAGTGACGACTGCGGCGACCACGGCGACGAGAACGGGGCCATGGTGGCGGCGGGCTTGTCGTAAGCCTGGACGATGCGCTTCTTGAAGATTCCCACGTTTAGAACCTCGGTCCCGTTTCCGACACCGAGGGGGTCGCTGCGTTTGCGACACGCCGGGCGAGGCGCACGCGGCGCGCGTCGCGGTGCCGGTTGTCTCTGGGGTGCTCGCGCTCTTCGTGGTCGCACGCGGCGTCCTGCGCCTCGTCGAGGTGGAACCGTGAGGCCCGCCACCACGTGTGTTCCTGGCAGTGGATGACGATGAGCGACTTGGATTCGTCGAGGCGGATGGGGCTGGTGGTCTGTCCGAGTTTGGCCATGACGGGTCCTAGAAGCTGAAGAGGTCGGAGGGGTCGACGAACTCGGTGACGTCGTCGAGGAACTGGAGGGCGAGGGTGCCGCCCTCCAGGGTGGTGACGTCGGCGTCAGGCTGGTCCTTTGGCCGGCCGATTCCGAAGCCGCCGTATGTGCCGATCGCGCGCTTGGTTGCGACGGCGGCAGCGCCGTCCAGGCGGTCCTGCGGCCAGTGCGCGAGGCCGCCCTCGTCGAGGAGTTTGAGGAGCTTGGTGGCACCCTGGCGGACGTCGATGGTCTTGGCCGGTTTGAGCTCCGGCGCGGGCATGGCCTTCTCGAGTGCGGCGACCTCGACGGCGGCGGCCTGGGATGCGGAGTCGTAGACGATGGGGACCTTGTGAGTGCGGGCGAGGAGGAGGACCTCCTGCCAGAATCCCTTCGTACCCTGCTGGTGGTGGAGGACTCCGATGGCGATGCGGGTCTCGCGCTCCGCGCCTTCCTGGTCGAGGGCGACGGCGACGAGGTCGAGGGGTTCCAGGGTGTGGTGCCAGGCCGCCATGGCGGAGGCCCAGAGGCCGTCCGGGTGGATCGCGATGGCGAGGGAGAAGCGGCCGGGGTTCTCGGGGAGCCCGCCGGGGATGAGCGTCTTGGCCCAGAGTTCGGGCTTGATGAGGGTGTTGGCGGTGCCCTCGTCACCGAAAATGCCGAGGTACTCGAAGATGAACTTCTGTCGCGGCTGGAGTCGGAAGTTACGCCGGACGGCCTCGATGTCGGTGAGGTTGCCGGGCGCGACGCCGGGGTGGTGCTTCTCGATCAGGGCGCGGACGTTCGCACGCGGGTGCTCCTCGGTCGGCTCCCAATCTGCTAGTTCCTCCTCGCTGGTCGAGTCGGGCGCGTTGTATCGGAGGATCGCTGCGCCGAGTTCGCCCGCCTTGACGAAGACGACTTCGTAGAGGAGGTTGCCGGTGCGGAACTTGTCGGCGGTGCCCGCGATGATGAACTGGCCGTCCGTCGTGTCGAGGGTGGGCGGGATCGCGGCGAGGAGGTCCTCAGTCATCTCGGGTTTCGCGCGGCCGGACTCGTCGATGAACACCTCGTCATAAGCCGAACCTCGGAAGTTGTCACCGATGGGCGCATGAACAGAGAAGACCGAGCGGTTAGCGAACGTGATGGCCTCGGCACCGGCCTGGCGTGAGACCTTGACCGGGCGCGTCTTCTTGTCGGGGTAGACGGTCTCGATCACGTCCAGCACTTCCTTGCCGAACTTCTCACGCGCTTTCAGTCCAGTCGTGGCGAGAGTGAATGCGGAGTTGCGGCGCGGTCGGCTCGCGCATCGGCCGATGATGACGGCGAGGATCGTGGCGGTCTTCGTCGAGCGTCGAGGCATGAGGATGCCGTCGATAGTTCTTCCGGCGGCGAGCGTGTCGACCACCTGGAGTTGTTGCGGCTTGGGGTCCTGAACCTCACCCTCTCGGTCGACGAGGAGGCCCATGATCTGCATGCCGGTGAGGAACTCAAGGCGGTCGCGTCTGGTGGTCACGTACTCGGTCGCCTCGTCGGGCGTCGCCTCCGAATCGCGGTGCGCGACCCACGCGGCCTCATCCATGAGCCAGTGCTCTTCCAACTCGGGGAAAAACACGCCTGTAGAGCCGTAGGCGGGGGTTGCTGTGACAGACATAAAAAGATCCGATGGTCAGGGGTTTTGTTACCACTTGAGGGAGCCGGGCGAGGTGATGGGAGCCGGTGCGTGTCGGGTCTTGGCCTCGCGCTGTCGGGCAGCGCCGAGGCGTCCGCCGTCCGCTCGATTGCCGATGCACCGCGCCGTCTTGTAGCGATGCTCGGGCGCGAGGTTGTCCAGGCCGGGTCCGCCGTTCGCGTCGATGTGCCCGACATCGAACCGCTGTTCGGGATCGATGAGGTGACCGCACCTCCAGCACGTCACATCGGCACCGGCTCGACGCTTGACCGCGACCCGAGAGCGGACGATGCGTGCATTCTTGAGGTACTCCGGGTCGCGATGCTTAGCGCCCACGGTCGAGGTCTCCGGTGCGGTGGTTGACATGCGGGCCGGTGTGGTCCAGCGGACGAGAGCACACGACCCATAGCCCGCTGTCATCACCGAGCCAGATGAGCGCGCAGATGCCCTGGTCGACGCGATCAGCGAGGGCAGCGGTGAGTGCCGCCTCGACGATCCGCCCGCGTCGGTGGTCACGGATGCCGAGGGCGAGCCAGGCGGCGACGATGAGGGCGAGGGCGATGAGGAACGGGACCGGGTCGATGTTGTCAACCACGACGGCGCTTCCCGGCGGTCTCGGCGCGGACGAGGTTGAGGAGGCTGGTCGAACCGTAGGCGGTCGCGATCTGCTTGCGTCCGGCGTCGACGAATGCCCACGCCGCGTCGAGGTACTCGATGCCGTCCTCGACGAGTCGGGTTCGCGCGCCGTCGAGGGTGTTGGCGATGGCGTCGAGGTCATTGGCCCGGCGAGCTGATCCGCCGATGGTGTTGCGTTCGCGGGCGGCTCGGGTGCGGGCGGTGTTGACGAGGTCGGTGAGGGCGTCGGTCGCGGGCTTGGTGGTCTGAGCTTCGGTGAGCGTCATCGGAGTTCCTTGGGTTCGTAGGTCGGGCCGAGGATGGCGCGGATGGCGGTTCGGTCGAGAGGCGGTGTCTCGTCGCGTTCGCTTCGTCCGTCGTCTCGGTGGTGTCCGCATGTGCACCATCCGGATTCGAGGTAGGCGTGTTCCATCTCGTCCTGCTTCGGTGGTGAGTGGTTGAGGGAGTACTGGCCCCCTCCACAACGGGAAGGGACCACTGATCTCGTTGCTTCGGCGGAGCCGGGCGTCGGTCGATCACTGGGCGCGTCTCTCGACAGCGCTACTGACAGGCGTGTGAGATCGGGGAGCCGTATGGGAAGGCCTCGCGCCCGGTCGTACCACTAACCGCGAGACCCCGATCTCTCGGGCGGCATCTTGTTCGATTTCGCGGAGCGCCTCCCGCGTGTCCCGCCCGGTCGTGGCGTCGCGTTACTGCATCTGTGGTCTCCCCTACGGCGGGGAGCATGGTGGTGGTCGGATAGTCCGATTCGGATTGTTCACACGCATGACTCAATCCGAATCGGACTGAATCGCCGCACATTGGATTCGGCGTGTCTCGGAATCCGATATGGACTACTCTCAGACCATGCGAACTATCTACGCCGTGACCGGCCTCCTGGCCGCGACGATGCTTCTCTCGGCGTGCGCCGCACCGGCTCCCACCTTGGAGGATGCGGGTAAGGCGTGCGTGACCTACGTCATGTCCAAGTACGACGAGACCCCCAAGCGGGCCGATCGCACGTGCGAAATCATGTATGAGGACATGGGCGAGGCCGACTTCATCGAGGAATGGACGAGATGATGAATGCAGACCAGATCACTGGCGAGTTGGTACACCTGGCGATGCGACGCCGTCGCGTAACCCAAGCCGCGCTCGGTGATGCCTTGGGCATCACTCAGGCCGCGATGGGCAAGAAGCTCTACGGCCGCCGGAGCTGGACGATTGACGAGGTGTTGGCCGTCGCCGACTACTTCGGCGTGCCCGTGTCCGAGTTCCTGCCTGGCGAGGACTACAAGCCGGTGTTGTCGGGTCGCGGTCGCGTTAACGCAGAAACGGCCTCCACCGAAGTGAAGACCGTTTCCGACTCTGTGCGCCCGAAGGGACTCGAACCCCTAACCTTCTGATCCGTAGTCAGATGCTCTATCCATTGAGCTACGGGCGCTCCTGGACCGCTCAGCGGGCCGTGGAACAGCCTATAACAGTCCACACTCGAATGCGAATCGAGCAGGGTCAGTCGTCGTCATCGGGGACGGTCTGCTTCTTCTTGCGCTTGGCTTTCGCGCGCTGCAGAGACGACAGAGCCTGCAGGTCGACGAGGCGGAGCGCCTGCATCCGGGCCTCGCGCATCCGCTCGTAGTCGGGGTCCTGATCGGGACGCATGCCCTCGACGTGCAGCCGGCGATCGAGGTTGTGGCGCACGTCTGCCCAGGCGCCCTCTCGGGCCTCCTCGACGATCGCGCGCAGCGCGGCCTCGTTCTCCATCGTCTCGCGCAGCTTCGTCGCGACTCCGTGCGACTGCTTGGCGCGGCGACGGAGGTTGCGCACATCGCGGTCGCGGTAGTCGTGCGTTCCGGAGGGATCGGAGTGGCGACCGCGAGCACGCTTGCGCAGCTCGGTCAGGTTGCGCTCGACCTCTTCGGACTCCTCGGCCATCGCCCGCAGCGCCTCTCGCGCGTCGGCGACGTACTTGTCGGTGTCGAACACGCCGTTCTCGGCGATCGTGCCGATGAGGATGTGATTCTTGACGGCGAGGCGCGCAGCAGCGGTCGCGATCGCAACGCCTTCGGCGATGGCTTCCGCAGTTCGTCCCACCGCTACCTCCTCTCTTCGAGCGTACCGGTATCGCTCCCCGATGCAGTGGGCCAGAATGGATCGGAATCGGGTCGCCACGGCCTGCTCTACGACCTGCGGCACTCCCGGACGCCGCCAGGAGGAGTGCAATGAAGCGTCTCACCCTCACCGGAAGCACCACAGTGATCACCGGGGCCGCGAGCGGTATGGGCGCGGAGATCGCACGGATCCTCTCCGCGGACGGCGTGCACCTCGCCCTGGTCGACCACAACGCGGAGGCTCTGGAGACCGTGGCCGCAGGGCTCGGGGGCACGACCGTCACCACGCACGTCGTCGATCTGCGCGACGACGACGCCGTCTTCGCCGCAGTGGACGAGATCACCTCGACTCACCCGCACGTGAACGCTCTGATCACGTGCGCCGGCTCCTCGATGCTGGGAACCCTCGACCAGCTGACCATGGAGGAGATGCGCTGGCTGACCGATGTGAACCTCTGGGGCACGGTGTCGATCACCAAGGCGCTGCTGCCGACGCTCCGCAGGGAGCGCGCCGCGCACATCACACACCTCGCGAGCATCTACGCTCTGGCGGCTCCCGCGGGGCGCATCCCCTATGCACTCAGCAAGTACGCCGTGCGAGGGTTCTCCGAGGCGCTCCGCCACGAGCTCGAGGGATCCTCGGTCACGGTCGGCGCGATCTATCCGGCCGGCGTGCGCACGGGCATCATCCTGCATGGCCGCTACGCCGCGGCGATCGACCCCGCGGTGGCAGCACGGGCGGCGGCCGCGCAGGCGGCGATGTACCACACCGAGCCCGCGGATGCCGCGGCGCAGATCGTGCGTGCGACCGAGCGACGTCGTGCGCGCACAATGGTCGGCCGGGAGGCGCGCCTCGTCGACGTGCTCGTGCGCGTCGCGCCGGCGGCCTACTGGCGCGTGATGCGGCGCCCGCTGCGCGAGGCAGTCGACACGACGACTCCGATCCGCTGAGTCAGCGGACCGCACCCACCCAGATCCCGGACGCCCACGCCTGCTGGTCGCCGTTGCAGCCCACCGAGCCGGGGAATCCGCGCACGACCGCCATGCAGTTCGCGAGGAACTCGGGGTCGCCGCCGAACATCGACTGGTACGAGCCCGACGAGGTCAGGGCGCCCCAGACCTTGAACTGGTAGATGTGCGCGAGCTCGTGCGCCATCGCCCATTTCAGCCGGTCGGAGCTCCAGTCCGAGATGTCGGCGCGGTACTTGATGTACCCGTTGCTGTTGGCACAGGCGGGGGCCGTTCCCCCCGCGCACGACGACGATTCGTAGAGCCCCACCCCGCCGCCGCCGACCGCGTCCAGCGCGGCGCGAACCCGCGCATATCCGTCGGGTCCGCTCGACGACCAGGCCGGCCCCCCAGGAGCCGCGTACTGGACGGCCTCCCACGTGGTCACGTCCTCGCCGAGCTTGTCGATGAGGGCGTGGACCGTGGCGGTCGCCGCCACGACCGTGGCCGGGTCCTCGCGCTCGGCGAGCACGGTCTGCTGGGCCGACAGCGCGGATGCCCGATGGGCGGCCGTATCGACCTTGCCCTCCGCGCCCGCCATCGCGGCACCGAGCGCGGCGATCCCCTCGACGAATGCAGGGCGCACCTCGAGCACCGCTGCACGGGAGGCAGTGTCCTTCTCAGCGAGATCGATCGCGCCCTCGAGGTGGTCGGTGCGCATCTGCGCGGTGCGCGTCGACTGCGACAGCGCCTGCAGCTCGGCGATGGCGGCGGCTCTGTCCTCGTCGAGGGCCACGGCACGGCCGACCACGCCTGCGGCAAGGAGGATCGCCGCGACCATGGTCACCGAGAAGACTCTTCTGATCACGACGCCGCCGTCATGGGAGGAATCCCGTGGTGTCGGCGAGCTGCGTCTCCTGTTCGGCGATGGCCGTGCGCAGAGCCGTCAGTTGTTCGGCGAGCAGGTAGTTCGCATCCCGAGTCGCGTCGAGCTGGTCTTCGGCGCGCACGACCGCAGCTCGCGCCTCGGCGAGCGAGTCGACCCGCTGCTGATCCGCGACCACGACGAGCACCGTCCCGCCGATCAGCAGCAGGCCCCCGGTGACGACGGCGAGGCCCCTCATATCGCTCCCCAGAACAAGATGACTTTCCGGAACGATTCCGTACGGCCAAATATATCCTCGCGAGTGGTGTCGTTCTAGCGCACTGTCTCACCCGCCGCGCTCCGGAAGCGACGGAGCCTGAGGCTGTTGAGCACGACGAACACACTCGAGAATGCCATCGCCGCACCGGCGAGCATCGGGTTGAGCAGGCCGAGAGCAGCAAGCGGAATAGCCGCGACGTTGTACGCGAGCGCCCAGAAGAGGTTGCCGCGGATCGTTCCGAGCGTGCGTCGAGCCAGCCGGATCGAGTCCACCGCACCCCAGAGGTCGCCCCGGACGAGCGTCAGATCGGATGCTTCGATCGCGGCATCCGTGCCAGTCCCCATCGCGATCCCGAGGTCGGACTGCGCCAGAGCCGCGGCGTCGTTGACGCCGTCCCCGACCATGGCGACGACGGCACCGCGCGCTTGCAGCGCAGTGACCACATCGACCTTGCCCTCGGGGAGGACCCCTGCGCGCACCTCATCGATGCCGACGGCATCCGCGATGCTCCGCGCCGCCCGTTCGTTGTCACCCGTGAGCAGCACCGGACGCAGGCCGAGCGTTCGGAGGGCTGCGATCGCGTCAGCGCTGGTGGGCTTGACCTGGTCAGCGACGACGAGGACGCCTCGCACTCGGCCGTCCCACGCCACAGCCACGGCCGTGCGCGCATCCGCTTCGGCGCTGTCGAATGCCGTGGCGAGCATGCCGTCGAGCGACAGCGCCCAGTCCTCGAGAAGCGAGGGCCGACCGGCGATCACGGCATGCGATTCCACGACCCCCGTGACTCCGCGGCCCGCGATGCTGCGGAAGTCGTGAACGGCGGGCAGATCGCCGATGCGCTCGGTGGCACCCCGGACGATCGCCTGGGCGATGGGATGCTCGGATGCCTCTTCGACCGCAGCCGCATGGCGGAGAACCTCGGTGGCGTCTTCACCATCCGCGACGATCACCTCGACCAGCGTCATGCGCCCCGTGGTGACCGTGCCGGTCTTGTCGAGCACGATCGTGTCGACGCGGCGGGTCGATTCGAGCACCTCCGGACCCTTGATGAGCACGCCGAGCTGCGCTCCGCGTCCTGTGCCGACGAGCAGCGCCATCGGGGTCGCGAGTCCCAGAGCGCAGGGGCACGCGATGATCAGCACCGCCACGGCTGCGGTGAACGCGGCAGCCGCACCGCCCCCGATCAGCAGCCACACGACGAGCGTGACGGCCGAGATCGCGAACACGATGGGCACGAAGACCGCCGAGAGCCGGTCGGCGAGCCGCTGCGCCTCGGCCTTGCCCGACTGGGCCTCTTCGACGAGACGCGCCATACGGGCGAGCTGCGTGTCGGCTCCGACGCGCGTCGCCGACACGAGAAGGCGACCGCCGACGTTGACGGTGGCTCCGGTGACCGAGTCGCCGGGTCGCACCTCGACCGGGATCGATTCACCCGTGAGCATCGAGGCGTCGACCGCAGACGACCCCTCGCGCACGATTCCGTCAGTCGCGATCTTCTCGCCCGGGCGCACGACGAACACGTCCCCCACCTGGAGCCGCTCGAGCGGCACCCGCTCTTCCCGCCCATCGCGCAAGACCGAGACGTCCTTGGCGCCGAGTTCTCCGAGCGCACGGAGTGCCGCACCGGCACGGCGCTTGGAGCGCTGCTCGAGGAAGCGTCCGAGCAGCAGGAACATGGTCACGCCGGCGGCGACCTCGAGGTAGATGCTGCCGAGGCCGTCGCCTCGTTCGATCGTGAATCGGAACGGGTGGGTCATTCCCCACATGCCGGCGGTTCCGAAGAACAGCGCGTACAGCGACCAGAGGTAGGCCGCGCCGACGCCGACAGAGATGAGGGTGTCCATCGTGACAGCACGGTGGCGCGCGTTGAGGAAGGCCGCGCGGTGAAAGGGCCAGGCGGCCCAGGTGACGACCGGCGTGGCGAGGATGAGCGACGCCCACTGCCACCCAGGGAACTGCAGTGGTTCGGCCATCGCGAGGGCGATCACCGGGATCGCGAGCACCGCAGCGACGAGGAGGCGGAGCCGCAGTCGACGGTACGAGGGGTCGACCTCGGCGGACTCGGCCTCCCGCGGGAGCGCGGCCGCGTATCCCGTGCGGACGACCTCCGAGATGAGGTCGTCGACGGCGATGCCGGACTCGACCTGAACATGGGCCTTCTCGGTCGCATAGTTGACGGTGGCCGCCACCCCCTCCATGCGGTTGAGTCGCTTCTCGATCCTCGAGGCGCAGGACGCGCACGTCATGCCCTCGATCTCGAGGTCGTAGGTCACCGCTCCGCCTGACATGCTCACTCCTCAGGCGCGGGTGGCGCTGTAACCGGCCTCATCGACAGCGGCCAGCACGGCTGCGTCGTCGAGCTCGGCGGTGGAGGTCACGGTCAGGCGGCCCGCTGCGGCGCTGACCTCGATGCCGGTCACGCCGTCCAGCTTCGCGACCTCGCTGCGGACCGAACCCTCGCAGTGCCCGCAGGTCATTCCGATGACGGAGTAAGTAGTGGTGCTCATGTGTGCGTTCCTCTCGACTGTGTTCGATCAGAATACCCCCCAGGGGTATCCTGATGATCACAACAGTACCCCGCGAAGGGGTATTCCCTCAACGCGAGGATGATCAGATCGAGTACGTCGGACTGCTGAGACGCCGCTCTGCCGCCGCCTGCCCGCTGGCCAGATGGCGCGGGATCAGCCACCTCAGAGTCTCGACGTCGCGCGCCATGACCGCTTCGAGGATCACGCGATGCTCTTCCGCCATGGCGAGCAGATCGTCGTGCTGTCCGAACAGCCACCGCAGGCGCGTGACGAACACGCCGATCAGCTCTCCGAGCATCTCGTTGCCGGCGAGCTCCGCCGAGATCTCGTGGAACTCCCCCGCCGCGATGCGGGCGGCCTCGACGTTCCCCGCCTTCGACGCCGCGAGCTCGCGCTCGTAGGCCGCCTGCAGCCTCGCGATACCCGCGTCATCATGACGCTCGGCAGCGAACACGAAGATGAGGGTCTCTATCGCCTCCCGCACCTCACCGAAGTCCTGGATGTCGCGGTGCGTGAATTCGCGCACCACGGCCCAGGTGCGGGGCCGTGCGACCACGACGCCCTCGCCGACGAGCGCGCGGATCGCCTCGCGCACCGGAAGTCGCGACACGTTGAGCTCTGCCGCGATGTCGCGTTCGACGAGTCGGGATCCGGGCACACGGCGCCCCAGGATGATGTCATCGCGCAGAATGCGCGTCACCCTCACCGACTCGAGTTCGCCGGCAGTCCCCACCCCCGCCATACCGTGATTGTCCCACCTGCACACCGGTCCGACAAGTTTTGGTATCCCAACGGGTGAATCTATTACGACCGTGCAGCGCTCGACACGCAGAAGGAGCGGGGCGGATGCCGCAGCATCCGCCCCGCTCCTTCTGCGTCGCTCAGGGCAGGCGGTTCGCGATCGCGAGGTTGGCCGCGAGCTCCTCGGCGGTCTGCTTCACGACGTAGGCGGGGCGATCGCGCTCGACGCGCCAGGACTCGCTGAGCGGACCGACGTTGACCGTGTCGAAGCCGGCCTCGTCGTAGAAGCGCGTGACGAAGGCGACGGCCTCGGCGTCGTCGCCCGCGGTCGCGAGTGCACGGCGACCCTCCGTGTCGGCCGGGGTGCCGTCGGTCGTGATGTCGGCGGCGAAGATGTGGTTGAAGGCCTTCGCGATGCGCGAGGTCGGCAGCTGCTCCTGCAGAAGCTCCGAGGTCGTGGTCTCGCCCTTGTCGAGGGCGTCGATGTGGCCGTCGCGCTCGAAGTAGTAGTTGTTGGTGTCGAGCACGATCTTGCCGGCGAGCTGCGCCACGGGAAGAGCATCGATCCTGCCGAGCGGCACCGTCACGACGACCGCGTCGCCCGCCTCCGCCGCATCCGCAGCGGTCGCGGCCTTCGCCTGCGGGCCGAGCTCGGCGACGAGGTCTGCGAGCGTCTCCGGTCCGCGTGAATTCGCGATCACGACGTCGTATCCGTTCGCCACCGCGACGCGAGCGACCTGGCTGCCGATGTGTCCTGCACCGATGATTCCGAGAGTTGTCATGCTCGGGCCAACGCCTGCGGGATCAGGCTATTCCCTCGGTGACGCCGCGTGTCGCCATCAGACGGCGAGGAGGAAGCGCTCCTCCACGCGGCGGTATCCCAGGCTCTCGTAGAGGCGGATGGCACCGGTGTTGAAGCCGAAGACGTGCAGACCGATCGAGTCGGCTCCGAGCCGCGCGGCCTCCCGCTCGGCCGCATGCATGACGTCGCGGCCGTATCCCCTGCGACGCTGATCATCGGCGATCTCGATGTCGAGGATGAACCCGTGCGGGCGTCCGCCGCGAGAGCGGACGCCGATCCAGAGCACTCCCACCTCGACGCCGTCGACCTCGGCGGTGAACAGCTCCTGGCCTGCCGACGCGACCCCGTCGGGCAGCTCCAGCTCCATCTGCCTGTGGGACTCGACCGCCGCGTCCTCAGCCGAATACCGACCGGAGGCGGCGAGATCCTCGGCGAAGGCGGCCTCGGATGCCTCGGCGAAGCTGGTGAAGCGCTCTGCCGTCATGGGCCTCACGACGACGCGCGAACCCGTCTCTCGCGTCGGGAGCGGTTCGAGGATCATCTGGATCGAGGCGACCTCGAAACCACCGCGCTCGATGAATGCGCGACTCTCGCTGTCGGAGGCGTAGACGCCCATGCTGATCCGATCGACCTGCTGTGTGCGGGCGAGTGCCTGCAGAGCGTCGAGGAGCGCACCCCTCTGGTCGACGCTCGGCGCGTGCTCGAAGGAGAGATCCACGACGAACAGGACACCGTTGTTCGCCGCGAGCCAGACGGTGCCCAGCCGGGTCCCGTCGTCCTCGATCTCGAGGATCAGCGAGGTCGGCGTCTCGTGTCCTTCCGCGAGCATCTCGGCCAGGAACTCCTCGACGCGGACGGCGGCGTCATCGCCGACGAACATCCCCGAGTCCTGCCTGAGAGCGATCAGCCGCTCACGCGTCACCCCGAGCCAGTCGTCGAAGCGTTCTGCGCCGAGAGGATTCAGAAGAAGAGGCATGGTTCCATCCTGCACCTCACGGCGTCCACCCCACGCCTCACACCTTGTGCAGGGCGTCTTCCACGGCGACCCAGGCCAGCATCGCGCACTTCACGCGCGCCACGTACCGTGAGACGCCACCGAGGGCTGCGACATCACCGAGCAGCTCCTCGTCCGGCTCGATCTTGCCGCGCGAGCGCATCGCCTCGCGGAACGACGCGATACGGATCTCCAGCTCCTCGACCGTCAGCCCCTCGGCGAGCTCGGCGAGAAGCGAGGCGGATGCCTGCGAGATGGCGCAGCCGTGCCCCTCCCACGCGATCGCCTCGATGCTGCCGTCGCCGGCGCGATGCACCTGCAGGGTCACCTCGTCGCCGCAGGTCGGGTTCACCTGGTGCGACTGCGCCGCGATCTCGCCGCGGAGCCCGAACCCGTGCGGGGTGCGGGAGTGGTCGAGGATGAGTTCCTGGTACAGGTTCTGCAGGTCGCTCATGCGCCCCTCCGGAAGAAGTCGATGGCACCCTGGACGCCGTCGAGCACGGCGTCGATCTCGGCATCGGTCGTGTACAGATACGTGCTCGCCCTGGTCGACGAGGTGACGCCGAGGCGTCGATGCAGCGGCTGCGCGCAGTGGTGCCCGACACGCACGGCGATTCCGCGGTCGTCGAGGAACTGACCGAGGTCGTGCGAGTGGATGCCGTCGACGTCGAAGCTCGCGAGCCCCACCCGTGGCAGGTCGATGCCGGCACCGAGCACGCGCACGCCATCGATGGCCGTGAGTCCCTCGACGAGACGCGCCCCGAAGGCGGCCTCGTGCGCGGCGATGCGCGGCATTCCGACAGCGGTCAGATAGTCGATCGCCGCGGCGAGCGCGACCGCCTGCGACACCCTCTGCGTGCCGGCTTCGAAACGCTGAGGAGGTGGCATGTATACGGCCTCCGTCGTGGTGACGGTGGTGATCATCGAGCCGCCGGTGAGGAACGGCGGCATGGCCTCGAGCAGCTCACGACGACCGTACAGTGCGCCGATGCCGGTCGGGCCGAGCATCTTGTGTCCGGAGAGCACGGCGAAGTCGACATCGAGCTCGCGGACGTCCAGCGGCAGATGAGGTGCCGACTGGCAGGCGTCGAGCACGACGAAGGCTCCCACGGCTCTCGCCAGCGCGACGAGCTGCTCGACCGGGTTGATCACACCGAGCACGTTCGACACATGGGTGAATGCGACGAGCCTGGTTCGCTCTCCGATCAGCTCGGCGGCGACGTCGAGACGCAGCGCGCCGTGGTCGTCGAGCGGGATGACCCGCAGAGTCGCCCCCGTGCGCGCCGCGAGCTCCTGCCAGGGGATCAGGTTGGCGTGGTGCTCCATCTCGGTCGTGACGATCTCGTCACCCTCACGCAGGCGGAGTCGCTCGGCGGCCGCTCCCCCGCGGCCGAGGGAGGCATTGGAGATCGAATACGCGACGAGGTTGAGCGCCTCCGTGGCGTTCGAGGTCCAGACGATCTCGCCCTCGTCGGCGCCGATGAACCGCGCGACGGTGGCGCGAGCATCCTCGAAGATCTCCGTGGCCTCGGCCGCGAGAGTGTGGGCTCCGCGGTGCACGGCTGCATTGAGCGTCGTCGCGAACGTCCGCTCGGCGTCGAGCACCGCGAACGGACGCTGCGATGTGGCACCGGAGTCGAGGTACGAGAGCGGATGCCCGTTGACCTCGACCTGCAGGATCGGGAAGTCCTCGCGCAGGCGCCGCACCTCGGCATCCGTCAGGGGATCGTCGCTCAGCGGGGCGATCTCGTCGGCGTCGCGGGAAGTGCTCATCCTTCTAGCTTCTCATCTGATGCGCCGAGCCGGGTCGCGGCCGCAGGCAGGCCGACGGTCAGGGAGAGACGAGGATGCCCTCGACCTCCGCCAGCCCGAGTGCCCCCGTGACCGGATCGACGTAGCGGACGATGATCTGACGCAGCCCCGGTCGGACGTCGAGCACAGACACGCGGGTGGATGCCTCCGTGAGCACGACGCTCGTCGTCGCCTCGCCGTCGACCGATACGGACACCGTCGAGCCGGAGATGCCCTGAAGCAGCAGACTGATGTCGTCTCGGGCTCCATCGGCGTCGGCGTCGATACGCGGGATGAACGTGTCGGAGACCTCAGCGAGCGTCGGAGTCTCGAAGGAGAAGGGACCGATCGGAGCGCTGACCGTCTGCTCGCCGGTGAGCGCGGTGTGGCGCACGGAGATGGACATGCCCTGATGAAGGCCCCCGGCCTCGGGAAGAACCGAGAAGGCGCCGGCGGAGTCGACGACCGTGGATGCGATGACGAGGCCCGCTTCGTCGAGGATCTCGACCTCGGCACCCGCGGCACCGGTTCCGGTGAGAGCGGTGGGCACGATCATCGACGTCGAGGCGCTCCACTCGACCGTCACAGGAAGGACGACGGGCTCCTCGACCTGAGGTTCCTCGACAGGGGCCGCAGGCGGCAGCCGTTGCGGTTGCGATCGGGGTTCCGGCGGAGTCGTCGAGGCCGCGACCTCCTGCGGCGCCGGCGAGGCGTCGCTCTGTTCGGGGCTGACCTCGTTGTCGGGCTGGGGTTCGAGAACGGGGTCGGGTGAGTCAGGCGCCTCCGGCGGCACCGGCACCGCCGGAGACTCCGTGGTCGACGGCGCCTCGATCGGCGCAGGAGACTCGACGACGAGCGCAGCCGGGGGCGTTGCCTCGGCACCGGGTACCGCCTTCGGAGTGAGCTGGGCGGCGACCGCGATCGCCGCGACCGCGACGGCCGCGGCAGCGACCGCTCCGCCGACGAGCAGCCAGGGCGCGACTCCCTTGGGCAGCACGCCGACGGAAGCCGCTGCCATGACCGGTGCCGGCGTCGCGGCGGAGTAGGCCGCCGCTGCAGGGCCGCCGATGATCGCCGGCAGCAGCAGAGCACGCAGCTTGGACGACGCCTGCGAGATCTCCGTGCTCGCCATCGTGCAGCGGTGACAGTTCTCGAGGTGCGCCTCGAACCGCGAACGGTCCGCACGTGAGACCTGCCGCCTGCGCCCCTGGGCGACGATGCGCTCGCAGGTCCACCGGCACTCGGGATCGCGACCCGGCTCCTTGATGTGCGCCTGCAGCCAAGCGACTTTGAAGCCCTCGCGGGCCCGCGAGGCCAGCACCGAGACGGCATTCGGTGTCATGCCCATCAACGGTGCGATCTCGCGCGGCTTCATCCCCTCGACTTCGAGGTACCACAGCAGTGTGCGCCACCGCTCCGGCAGGTCCTTGAACGCCGTCGTCAGCAGCGCCTTGTCCGAGAGGATGTCCAGGGAGTCCTCCGAGTCGTCGACGGGCAATTCGTCGATGTACTCGAGGGCGAGATCCTTCTGCTTTCCTCCCCAGGTCGCGGCGGCGCTGCGCACCGCCGCGAACAGGTAGGGCCGGAACGCCTCGGTCGGGCCTCCGCCGTTGCGGATCGCACTGAAGGTCTTCGCGAAGGCCTCGCTGACCAGATCCTCGGGGTCGATCGAGCTCGTGATGGCCCGGGCGGCACGCAGCGCGGCGGGAGAATGGCGGTCCCACAGCATCCCGTAAGCCCTGTTGTCACCGTCGCGGGTGGCGCGCACGAGATCGTCATCGCTCGTATCGGGGTCGAGTCGCGTGCGGATCACGGTCGGCGGCAGCACGGTCATGACGGACGGCCCTTCGCCCCGATGCGCCGCGTGGGGCGAATGCTGAAACGGGCGATGTCGCCGTCGATCCCCGGCGCGTGCTGCCAACCCTCACGAAAGAACCGGGCCGTCGACGCTCCCACGGGGATGACAAACCTGAAAGCGCCCCCGCTCCTGCGCTCGTCCAGAAGGAGGCCGACGGTGTCCGCCTCCGGTTCCCGGTGAAGGTCGGGGGTGCTGTTCATGTGAGCGTCCTCTGTGAGGGGGCGACGTCGCCCGGATTCCATCTGCACCTGTGACGTGCGAGAAGAGGAGATTGTCGTATATCGAGCGAGGCGCCCTGGAGACCTCGTACTCTCAATTCTTACGGGGAACCGATCTGACCGATATGTGAGTTCCTCTGTCATTAGACCTCCGCGAATGGAGAAGAGTCCATGTATGTACTCCCGCACTCGAGCGATTCCGGGGCTCCGACGCTGCATGAGGCGCTCCTCATCGCGGACCGATCGCTCTCGACTCGCACATCCGACTCGCGTGCGGAGGCGACGGTCTACAGAGGAGTGGACTTCTTCGACCCCGCGATCGACGCGGCGGAATATCGCGAACGGGTCGTGCTCGCCGCAGGCGTCGCTGAAGACGACCTGCCCGCACTCGCCACGCAGTTGGCCGCGGCCGGCGCAGCGGCACTGGTCGTCCGCCGCGCGCAGCCGGTCGACATGTCGAGCGATACCCCCGAATGGACCAGAGCGCTTCCGTTGATCCACCACGTCGAGGGCGATTGGGCGCAACTGGCCAACGTCCTGCGGTCGCTTCTCAGCCCGCACTCCGTCGGTGATGTGACGGGGGTGCGCCTCGGTGACCTCTTCGGCCTCGCGAATGCGCTCGCAACGCTGTCGGAGGGCGCGGTCAGCGTCGTCGATTCCACCGGTCAGGTCGTGGGGTACTCGACCCACAGCGAGCAGCCCATCGACGACATCCGGCGCCGCACGACGCTCCTGCTGCAGGAGGAGATCCCCATCTCGTCCGACCTGGACTACCAGTCGCTGCTCCGCGCTCCCGATGCCAGGCACTTCCCGTCCGAGACCGACCAGTTCGGTCGGGTCGGCATCGCGGTGCGGGCGTCCGGTGAGCTCCTCGGGTCGATCTGGGTGATCCAGATCGACCCCGCGCTCGCCCCGCGCACCAAGACCCTTCTCGAGGAGATGGAACCGATAGCCGCCCAGCACCTGCTGCGGGCACGGGAGGACGCGGCGGATCGGGACCAGCGCAACTCCGGCCTGCTCCGCACTCTGCTCGAGGATGAACGGCACGCCCGCAGCGCGGCGTCGCAGCTGCTGATCCGCCCGGAGGCCGGGTGCACGATCGTGTGCTTCCGTGTCGACACCTTCGACCAGGTCGAGGCGATGCGGGGCCTGCATCGCCTGCTGCATCTGGCGATCACCGTGTCGAGCGCCGCGTTCCCCGGATCCCACAGCGCGGTGATCGGCACGCAGGTCGTGACGCTGATCCCCGGCTCGATCGCTGCGCGCGCACACACGTTCGCGCAGGCTGTCATCCGAACCGACACCGCGCTGATCGCCGGCATCGGCACTCGCGCGTACGACGTGAACGGGATCGCCCGCTCGCATCGCGAGGCCGGTGCGACAGCCGGAGTGCTGATGAGCACTCCCGTCGCTGACGACCATCACCGCCAGACCCGTATCGCGACGTTCGACGAGATGCGCGATCGGCTCGCGATCCTGCAGGTGACTGACCTGATCGAAGGCCTCGATGCCGCCGTCGGCGACTCCGCGAGCATCCTGGCCGAGCACGATGCTGCGCAGGGCACGGATCTGTCGAGAACCATGCGCATCTACCTCGACCACCTCGGGAGCGTGCGAGAGACCGCCGCCGCGCTGCACGTTCACCAGAACACCGTGCGGTATCGCCTGGATGTCGTGCGCAACGACCTGGGCATCGATCTCGACTCGCCGGACACACGGCTGTGGCTGTGGCTGCGCCTGTCGGTCGCCTCCCGCTCTTCGCGCTGACCACTCATTCGACACCTCGAGAAACCGCGACCGACACTCCAGACCGCCCGGTCGTCGGATCGATGTAGCGGGCCGCGACGACCGGTGCGCCGGCCCCGACGTCGAACAGAACCAGCTCGTCGACGCCCTGGGGCATCCGCACGATCTGCGAGCGTCCCTGCTCGTCGAGCAGCTCGATCCAGGTCCCGGGCTCCGCACGCAGGCGCACGCAGTCACGCTCGAGGGCGGACGGCACGCGACACTGGTCATCGTCGCCGGTCTGGATCTCCGGCACCAGGAAGAACAGCGGTCCGATCGGCTCTGCCCAGCCTGTGGCACCGGTGCGGGCGTCCTCATGCCGCATGCTCAGGGTGATCCCCTGGCGCAGCCGATCGCCGGAGACGTCGAGCGCGAAGGTGCCGTCGTCCTCGACCGACACGGCGTCGAGGACTGCACCTGCCTCGTCGACCACGCTCACGATCGCCCCCGGCGAGCCTGCGCCCTCGATATACCCCGGCATCAGGGAATGCTGGGAGATCGACCTCGTGATGCGGAAGTCGTGGGATTCCTCGATCAGCGAATCGACCGCGGGCGGACCCACCGGCGCCCTCGGTGACGATGTCGGCTGAGGCTGCGGGGGCGTCGGATTCGGGTTCGGCGTCGTGCTCGGCGTCGCTGACGGCGAAGACGGCGCTCCGGTCCGGGCTGACGTGCCGTCCACCTCCACCTCCACCGCGTCGGGCTGAGCCTCGATGGTCAGCAGGCGCTGAGAACCGGGGCTCGGGCGCCTTGCAGGCCCTGCGGGATCCTCCGCGCGCGGTGCTTCCTCGGCGGCCTGCGCCAGCGGAAGCTCTCCTCGCGGATCGGAGGCCTCGATGCTCGACGAGGCGGCGTCCTCATCACCCGCGTGGGGAAGACTCAGTACGCTCCCGCCGAACACCACTGCTCCGAGAACAGCGACGGTCGTGGCTGCCAGGGCGGCGAGCCCGCTCATCGGGAAGGAGGCGGGCGAGGTCGCGTGCGCGGCGATGCCGACTCGCGTGGCCATGACCGCAGGGGCCGCGCCGGCTGTTGCGGTCTCCGCAGGACCTGACCCCGCGTGCTCGAACCACGACCGGACGTCGCTCGCGTGATCCGTCACCGTGTCAGCGGCCGTCGCCGCCGCGTCGGGACCTGCGTAGAGGCCGGCCGCCACACCGCCGAGCAGAGCTGCCGGGAGGATCGACCTCAGTCTCTGCGACACCGTGTCGATCTCGGCCGCGACGAGCTGGCATCCCCGGCAGCTGCGCATGTGAGCTCGGAAGCGTGCGGCATCATCGCCCCGCACCGGGCGCTCACGCTGCGCCACGATGCGTTCACAGAACCAGCGGCAGTCCTCGGACCGCGACGGATCGTGGATGTGCGTCTGCAGCCAGGCCCGGCGGAAGCTGTCCCGTGCGCGCAGCGCGAGCGCAGACACAGCATTCGGGGTGATCCCCATGAGTGGGGCGAGCTCTCGCGGCTTCATGCCCTCGACTTCGAGGTACCACAACAGCGTCCGGTGTCTCGCAGACAGCTTTCCGAAGACCTCGGCCACGCTCGAGCGCTCTGACATCCGCTCGATGGGGTCATCGGTGTCCGACATCAGCTCCAGCTCGGAGATCACCTCGATCGACAGCACCCCCGATCCGCGGGACCATCGGGCGGCGGTGTTGCGAAGAGTGGCGAGGAGATACGGACGGAAGGCGTCGCTCGGGCCCCCTCCGGCCTTGGTCACGCGGAGGATCGACGCGAAAGCCTCGCTCACGAGATCGTCAGGGTCGGCCGACGGTGAGATCGCACGCGCGGCCCGACGAGCGGCGTCGACGTGACGCCGCCACAGCAGTGCGAAGTCCCCGATGTCGCCGCCACGGACCGCATCGATGATCTGGTCGTCTGAGGGCTCGATGAGCGCGTCGTCGTCGCTGTCGAGAGGCGTGGGGGGATTCATGCTGCTCCGAATGTGGCGGATGAGGGACGAGACGTTGGGGGTGCCTCGTCCCTCCGACTCTCGTAAGGGTCGATTCCGCAGTGCGTGAGTCGGCCGGGGAGGCGTCGATTCTCGCGAAGCGGTGCGCCGGGCGGGAGTCCGACGCGAGGCCGATGGCCATACTTACAAGACCCTGACGGCGGCGAATCGTGACGGACGCCCTCGGAATCGACGCTCAGGGAGGGCATCAACCGGCGTTCTGCGGGGATTCCACCGGCGCGAGCGCGAGGAAGCGCATCTTGTTCTCGCCGTAGAAGCAGGTCTGCACCATGAATTCGCCGGACATGCCGACGAGCTCTTCGACGTTCGACCACTTCGGCGTGTGTCGCTCTTCGATGACCTCATAGATGACGTCGGAGCCCGCCACCGTGACCCGTTGACCGATTTCCCAGCCCAGGATGACATCGCCTCCGCAGTTGTTGTGAGCAGCGAACAGGGGCAGGACCGCGTCGACGCGATAGCTGACCATCTCGGTGAACGTGCCGTCGCAGTGGTCGAGCTCGACCATGCCGCCTTCGGCCCCGAGTCTGATCACCGGCAGCTCATCGGGCGCGACGATCTGGTGCAACTGCTTCTGCACGGCGACCTTGACGTCGCCGGTCACCCTGTCGACCATCTCAGGGGCGAACGTCGACGCGGCGAGGAAGGCCACGCCGAGCCCGACCAGCACGATGCTGCAGCCCAGCAGCCCCACCCGACGTCGGCGTCGGCGTCGGCGTCGGGTCGCGGGGTACCGCTCGGAGCCTGCATCGGGCCGGATGCCGTCATCGGCGCGGAGGTCTTCGATCCCGGCCGTCATGACGGGGGCGTCCGCTCGACGTGGGTTCTCCGCCGAGAGCCTCCGCGATCGCGGGAGCGCGGTGAACGGCGGCGGCGGTCGCGAGATCGCCGTGGTTTGACGACGATGAACGTGAGCACCGGAACAGCGACGACGAGCAGCGCCCACCACGGCAGGCCCGCGGGGCCCGTCGCATCGTCGATCGTGATGATGGACGTATCGTCGGACGGTGCGTCGATGCGCTCGGCCCGCACCAGAAGGCGATGCGTGTTGACGCCGGTCGGCGTGCACGTCACGAGGGTGATGTAGTCCTTGCCCGGCACCTGGCGCAACGCCTCGGTGTCGTCGGGCAGCACCGTCGTGGTCTGATCGACCTCGTAGTAGAGGTCTTCTCCCAGGGTGGTGACGACGATGACGTCGCCCTCGACCAGTTCGTCGATGTCGTCGAAGAGCGTCGCCTGAACGAAGCCGTTGTGGCCGGTGAGCACCGAGTGCGTCCCTGCGCCCCCGACGGGGAGTGACGAGCCGTAGAGGTGGCCCACGCCGCGTGAGAGCGTCTCTTCGCTCGTGCCGTGGAAGATCGGCAGATCGACATCGATCTTCGGGATGCTCACGCGCGCCATCGCGTCGGTGCCTTCGGGGCTCAGGGTGTCGAAGTACGCGGCGGCACCGTCGCCGATGGCCGTCTGCTGCCCGTCGGCTCCGAGCGCGTACGGATCACGCAACGGCCCGCTCGGCAGGTTCCCGTTGTAGGCCTCGGCATCCGCGAGCATGTCGGTGATCGCGTCGTCGGGAATCTGTTCGATCGACTGGACGTATCCGTCGACCTCGGTGTCGTGGCTCCACGCCGAGAACCAGGACGCGGCAGTCGGGTACACCAGCACCACGATCCCGACGGTCGCGATGAGCATGACGATCGTCTGGCTCCATCCCCAGCGCGCACGCCGCGCGGCGACCCGCGTGGTCGGTGTCGTGCGGGCATCCGGAGCGGATGCGTCGATGAGCGTCATGCGGATCTCTCTGAGTGGGTGTCGGTCAGGATCTGAAGGGAGACGGAGTGAAGGCGAATGGGCCGTGCGGGGGAAGGGACCTCAACACCTCCCCCGCACGGCCGGTCTTCGTGTTACGCCTCGATACCGGCCTTGCGGCGGCTGCGGATGGCGAGGAGCACTGCTCCACCGAGCAGCAGGACGCCGCCGGCCAGGAACAGGGTGGTTCCGGCGCCACCGGTCAGCGGCAGCTTGAACCCGGCGTTCGACGGGACGTTGACGACCTCGAGGTCGATGCCCACGGCCGAGGTGGCCTCGGTCACGGTGAACTCGATCGGTGCGGCGAGCAGCTCGTATCCGTCGGGTGCGACCATCTCAGCGAGCCAGTACGTCTGGTAGCCGTCTTCGCCTGCAGCGACAGCGGCGTTGTCGGCCCAGTCGGAGTAGCGCAGACCCGAGATGGTCACGGTGCCGTCGGCGGCCACGGCGAACTCTGTCGCTCCGTCGAGCGCGATGGCGTTGGTGCCGTCGATCGCGTCCTGCTGAGTCGGGTACACCGAGAACACGGCGCCGGTGAGCGGTGCGCCGGCCTTGTCGGTCTTCTCGACCGTGATGTCGCCCCACTTGGTGACGACCTCAGGGGTGACGGTGGGGCCGCCGGGCTCGCCCGGAGCGACAGTGTACGAACCGAGGTTCGGGTAGAGCACAGCGGTGTTGGCGATCTCGCCGACCGTGTTGACCGTAGCCGTGAGAACGACCTGCACCTGCGTGGCCGGGTGTGCGGCGAGCACTGCGAGGCCGGATGCGGTGAACTCCACCGTGACCGTGTTGGTGGTGGCGTCCAGGACGACCGTGTAGTCGGTCGCGGCGAGAGCGGTGCCGTCGAGGAGCGTCACAGCGGCGCCGACGTAGTCGAGCTTGGCGTCGAGCGTGTCGACGACCTTGTAGCCGTCGATGACGGCGACGTTCGGGATGTCGGTCGTGATCGTGAAGTCGATCTCATCGCCGAGCTTGACGTCCTCGGAGTCCTCCACGGTCTTCGTGGCCTCGGTGAGAGCGTTCTTCGGGTAGACGTGCACGTCGTACAGCCAGGTGCTGTCATCGGCGGGGTCGGTGAGCGGCACGGTCACGAGGAACGGTGCGACGGCGGTCGATCCGCTCAGCGGTGCGGTCTCGACGACGAAGTACAGACCGAGGTCGAGGTTCGCGAGAGCGATCTCGCCATTGGCGTCGGTCAGCGTCTGTCCGCCGACGGCGCTGGCGGTGTAGCCGGCGGCCGTGATGTCGGCGACGCTGTCGGGCGCGAGGTCTGCGAGGTCGTTGGCGTCGATCCAGCCCTGGTTGCTGGTGAGGTCGATCGTGTCGACCTTGTAGACCGTGAAGCCCACGCCCGGCAGCGGTGCCAGGGCGACGTTCTGCTCGGTTCCGTCGTTCGGGAGCCCCGTCGGCGTCTCGGGTGCCTCGAACTTGTGGATCGTCAGCGAGCCGGTCGCGTCAGGGTCGACGAGGTTGGGCGTCGCGGCGCTCGCCGGTGCAGCGAGGGTCAGTGCGGCGACGCCTGCGGCAAGCAGACCCGCTGCGACGCGGGAGCCGCGCCTGTTGTTCTCGGTGTTCACTGTGTCTCTCTCTCGGTGATCCAGGTCGCCCTGGAGGTCTTCGGATGGTGGTGAGCTGATGCAGATCAGATCTGCGGGTCTTCGGTATCGGCGCGTGCGCTGCGGCGACGGATCCAGAGTGCGAATCCACCTGCGCCGAGCACGATCAGAGAGCCGGCGAGGATGTAGGGCAGCGCGCCCGTGCCTCCGGTGGTCGGAAGCTCCATCGCGGGCACGTCGTGCACCGTGATCGTCTGCCCGGCAGACGTGACCGCCTCATCTCCCCCGGCCGTGATGCTCACGGTGCGGTCGGGGTTGATGGTGAACTTCACCGGGGCTGCGAGCAGGCTGAACCCGTCGGGCGCCGTCAGCTCGCTCAGCCAGTACGTGCCGGCAGGAATGCTGTCGATCCGGAACAGACCGGTCTCGACGTCGCCGATCGTGAACGGCAGCGCCGCCCCCGGCTCACCCGCGACGTCTTCGAGCACTGCGAACGACGATCCGTCCATGCGCACCCAGGCGTCGGCGTCCGACTCTCCGACCTTCTCGATCTGGAGCGGGATCCGGAACGGCTCGATGGGCGTCTCGGTGCTGTCGTCGTTCGAGCGCACCGGCCCGCCGTCGGGGTCCGTGCCCGTCGAGTACGCCGTGTTGATGACCTTCTTCGCGTCCACGTCCGCCTGGGTCACGACGTAGGGAGCGTTCGCGACGCAGTGCGCGATCTGAGTCGGCGCGATCGTCGACGGCGTGCACGTGACGGTGATGCTGCGCTGGGTCAGCCGGTCGTCGACCACGGTGATGTTCGCCACGGTGACGTTTCCGGTGTTGGTGACGTCGAACGCGTACATGATGTGATCGCCGAGCCCGGTCACGCCGTCCTGATCGACGTCTACGACGGATGCCGTCTTGTCGAGCACGATCTTCGGCGTCCAGACGGCGGGGATGATCTCGTCATCGGTGTCGGTGACGTTCGGTCCGACCGTCGGCGTTCCGGTGGCGCGAGCGATGTTCGTCAGGGGTGCGTTGTCGAGGTCGGCCTGCTGCACCACGTACGTGGCCGTGCAGGTCATCGTGGCGCCGCTGGCGAGTGTGGACCCCTGGGGCGGAACGCACGACAGCGTCGTCATGTCACCGGCACCGGAGAAGGTGTCTTCGGTGATGCGCACATTGCTGAGGCTCGTGTTGAGCGTCGTGTTGGTCGGCGCCTTAGGTGTCGTGTTGGTCGCCACGAAGGAGTAGGTGATGACGTCACCCACCTTGGTGAAGACCTTGTCCGGGTCGGTGTCACCGGTCACGGCGACTCCGTTCACCGCGGTGATGCTCTTGACCAGGTCGATCGATGGCTGGATGACCTCGAGCGACGCGTTGGCCGGCGGGTTGAGGTTCGTGGTGATGTTGGCGGGGCCGTTGATGTAGGTGCCGTTGACCGTGGAGGTCACGTCGACCGTGATCGTGCACGATGCCTGTCCGAGCGCGAGGTCGCCTCCGGTGATGCCGACCGTCGTACCACCGGCCGGCGCCGTCACTGCGTACGGCGCTCCCGCCGTGCTGGCGCAGGTGCCGCCGACGTTGGGCACGGCGGCGATCTTCAGGTTCGCCGGCAGCACGTCGGTGATGAACCAATCGTTCTTGGCCATGAGGTCGGTGGTGTTGGTGACGGTCAGCGTCATCTTCGACGCGGTGCCGTTGAGGATCAGCGTCGGGCTGAACGCCTTGTCGAGCTGAGGAGTGACGTCGACGATCTGCGGCAGGTCGAAGGCGACATCGTTGCCGGATCCGGTGGCGGTCGCGTTGTACAGCGAGAGGCCGAGGTTCGCCGTCGTCCCGACGGGCACCTGATACGCCGCCGACTGCAGCTTCGCGGTCTGCGTCTCCCAGACCGTGTTGTTGGTGCAGGGGTTGAGTCCTGTGCTCAGCACGATCGGGGCGCCGTTGACGATCAGACTGAACGTCTCCTTGGGCTGGTTCGCACCGCCGGCCGCCGGACAGTTAACCGCAGCGAAGAAGGCGGAGACGGCGTAGTAGTGACCACCGATCGCGGGGATCGTGTTCACTGTGCGGAACTGCGTGCCCGCGGCGATGGTGCCGTTCGTCGCATTCGTATAGGACGTCAGCACCTGATTGGTCGCGGCCTGAGTGGTCGTCTGCCCCTGTGCCACGCCGAGCGCACGAGCCATCTGCTGCAGGGTGGGCCAAGTCGTGGAGACGTTGTTGGTGCACCCGAGGTCGGTCAGCGGCGCTGTCGGAGTCGCGCCGCTCATGATCCAGCCGTTGCACTGGTTTCCGGCCGGCGTGTACTGCCGGTCGGCCGTGTAGGTGGAGTTCGCTGCGGCTGCGCCACCGGTGTAGTTCAGGATGCTGATCGGCAGGAGGGACGCGTTCTGGTTCGAGAAGTTCTCCGTGTAGACGGGCGTCCCCGCCTGCGGGATGCCCGGCGTGCCGGGAACCGTGGCCGCAGCGGTGAGGCCGGAGTTCGGGGCCAGAGTTGCGCCGGCGACGAGCACACCTGCGACGGCGAGCACGCCGAGCAGTCGAACGAGCGCCCGTCGGCGCGGCGCGACCGCGACACGCGCAGTGCGCCCCGTCGAGCGGTGGTGTGAGCGAACGCTCATATGTGTCCCAATCCCGGCGCACGCCATGCGCCGGCCGCGTGCGGCCGAGCGACGGCGTGAGCCTGTCCCCAGAAGTGCGTGTGTGTATTCCCCTGTGACGTGCAGCCCAGAAAGGCTGCCCATCACATACCCAGACCTCCACGAGGAGCTTTTATGACGGTCTCGCGAAAACTTTCTGATCGGATGCCGCAGAGCTGCCCTAGGCTCGCACCATGTTCAGCGCCGACACCCTCCTGGCCTTCGTCGTCGCGGCGTTCGTCATGGTCGTGATCCCCGGGCCGACCGTGCTCTTCACGATCGGCAGGGCCATGGCCCTGGGCAGGGTCGGCGGCTTCCTGAGCATCCTGGGCACCGCGATCGGATCGGTCCTGCTCGTCGTCGGCGTCGCACTGGGGGTCGGCACCGTGGTGGCGCAGTCGATCGTGCTGTTCACGATCGTCAAGGTGCTCGGCGCCGGCTACCTCGTGTTCCTGGGGATCCAGGCGATCAGACACCGCAAGGACGCGGCGGAGGCGATGACGGGTGCCGTGCCGAGTCGCTCAGGTCTGCGACTGCTCGGCGAAGGCTTCGTCGTCGGTGTCACGAACCCCAAATCGATCGCTTTCTTCCTGGCGATCCTGCCGCAGTTCGTCGACCTTCACGCAGGATCGGTGCCGATGCAGCTCTTGGTGCTCGGGGTGATCGTCGTCGCGATCGGAGTCGCGTGCGACGCGATCTGGGTGCTGCTCGCGAGCGCGGCCCGGGAGTGGTTCGGTCGCTCGCCGCGTCGCATCGAGGCGATGAGCGCGACGGGCGGAGGCCTCATGATCGGGCTCGGCGTGTTCCTGCTGGTGTGGAGCGAGAAGCCCTCGAGCGCCTGACGCCCGGAATCACATCCGGGCGTAGCGCGCGCGGACCATCGAGAAGACGCCGTAGATCGCGAGGCCCGCTCCGACCAGCCAGAGGATGGCCCGTCCGAACGGCAGGTCGGTGAGACTGCGCAGCGCGGCATCGAGGCCCGCGGCCTTCTCGGGGTCCTGCGTCCACGCCGCCACCACGAAGAGCACGCCTGTGACCGCGACCGCGACGCCCTTGGCGATGTAGCCCGCGATCCCGAGGGCGACGATGCCCGGTCGGGCGGCGCCCGTCGGCACGTCCATGGTCTTCTCGAATCCGCGAGTGAACCCGATGACGATGAACCCGACTCCCACCCCGACCACGCTGAGCCCCAGGACGACGAGCAGCACCACACCGCCGGGAGCAGACAGCACCACGGCGCTGAGGATCTGCGAGGTCTTCTCGGACTCGACCGTCCCGCCGAACGCGAAGACCAGGGCGAGCCCGGCGATCACCAGGTACGCTGCGGCGATCCCGATCAGCTTCACCCGCTGCCCCCACTTGCGCGGTTCCTCGCCCGACGCGAGCATCCCGCTCGCGACCTGCCAGATCGCCAGCGCGATCAGTGCTGCGGCGACCGCGGCGAGCAGCAGCCCCCCGATCGGAGTGGAGCGGATCTGCTCCATGGCGCCGTCCTGATCGGCATCCCCGCCGCCGCCTGACGCGATCGAGACGGCGATGGCTCCGATGATGATGTGCACCACTCCGACCATCACGAACCCCGTCCGTGCCACACGGCGGAAGGCGTCGGAATGCTGGGCCGTACGCGCGGCATCCTTCGGGGAGGAGGTCATCCGTGCAGGATATCGCCGCGCGGGGAGTCGGCGATGGGGCTTGCCTCCTGGCTCTCGCCGAGCAGTCGTCGGTCTGCCTCGTCGTCAAAGCGATCCTGTGCGTCGAGGACCTCCTCGACATGCGATTCCGCCCAGATCTGCAGAGCCTGCAGCGGTTCGTGCAGCGTGCGACCGAGCGGGGTGAGGCGGTACCGCCCGTGTCCGTCGTCATCCACGGAGCGCACGAGCATGCCGTCGCGTTCGAGAGCGCGAAGAGTGTCGACGAGGACCTTCTTCGTGATCCCCTCGACCTTGCGGTGCAGCTCGCCGAACCGCAGAGGCTGCTCGTGAAGGAGGATCACGATCATCGCGGTCCACTTGTTGGCCACCCGCGCCAGCGACGCCCGCGACGGGCAGCTCGACGAGAACACGGTCCATTCAGGGCTCATCCGCTCGGCATCCTTCCGGTGACGTTGAAGTGACCACGCTCGGGTGGAGACGCTGGATCCTCAGAGTACCGAGACATCGAGGAGGACATCATGTCGGCGATCGACATCGTGGGACAGTACGGCGCGGCCATGGCCGCGGGAGACATGCAGGCGCTGGCGGCGACCTTCGCCGCGGATGCCGTCTGGCACCAGCCCGGCCGCAGTCAGGTGTCGGGCGACAAGGTCGGCCCAGACGCGATCATCGCGCATCTCGGGCACTTCATGGAGCTGAGTGGCGGCACCTTCGTGCTCGAGACCGACTCGGCGACCGAGAGCGGGGCCCTCGTGTCGGCGACGGTGCGCTTCCGTGCTGTGCGCGAGGGACGCGCGGATCTCGAGCAGCATGGCGTCGACGTGTTCCGCGTGGCGGACGGCAGGATCGCGGAGGTCTGGCTGATCAGTGAGGACCAGCAGGCGGAGGACGCCTTCTGGGGACACGCATGAGACGCACGCGGGGGCCGGGCGTCAGCTTCGGCGGGCTCCGGCCCCCGCCCGTGCCCGCGGGTCAGCTCACGCGCTCGACCGGTTGACGGAGGATCGTGCGGAGTCTCGCCGGCTCGACCCGACGGACGTCGCTGAGATAGATCTCGTGATGCAGACCGGTCATTCGCAGACCGCTGCCGGGGATGAAGCGATGGTGCAGGTCGTCGAGCACCGGGGCTTCGTCATCGTAGGAGCCGACGTGCAGGGTCTGCACGCAGAGTCCCTCATCGAGCGTCTCGAGGCGCACCGCGCGCAGTGACGGGTTCTCCTGCTTCTTCTTCGCCGCTTTCTGCTCGACCGCGTCGACGGCGTCGGCGAACATCTCGGGCGTGACGTGGTCTGGGACCATGATCATCAGCGTCCACAACCACGCCGACTTGTCTCGCCGCGATGTGAACGACTCCATGTCCGGCGCATGCCACTGACCTTCCAGCGGCATCACGACGGTGTCGACGCCGAGAGCCCTCCTGCTCTCGAACTTGAGCGTGTACGCCAGCGGGAAGAGCGCCGTGACCGCATCCGAATACGCCGGCGCCGTGTTCGGGTCGCCCGCCCCGTCGATCATCAGGTACTGCATCGCCGGGACCTCGAGGATGCGGAACTCGCCCCGCTTCGCCTTGTACGCGTCGAGGGTCTTCTTCGGGTCGATCGCCATCATCCCTGCTCGACTGCCAACCAGAGTTCGCACGACGCATGTGTGCCGGTGAACTCGAGGTATCGGACGATCGACGGCCCCGGCCGCAGCCTCCACGGGTTCGACGGGAACCAGTCGCTCGCGGTCGCGGCCCAGAGGTTCTGAAGAGTCTCGGGGAACGGGCCCGAGGCGGCGAAGACCGCCCACGAACCGGCCTCCACTCGGATGGCGTCGAGATCGTCGGGTACCGGTGCATCCGGATCCAGGGAGACCCCGTGCAGGTAGGTCAGCTCAGTGCCTTCGGGGGCGTCCGGTGCGATGTCGCCCGTGATCGCGAGGATCCCCGAGGGCTCCGCATCGCTCAGCTGCTTGAGCCTGAGGTGCTCCTCCGGCGCGATCCCCGCGATGTGCGCCTGGATATGCGGATTGACTCCGGTATGGATGAGCGGGACTCGCGCGGCATGACCCACGAGCACGAGCTCGGGAATGGTGGTGATGGTGACGTCCATCGGGGTGCTCCCTTCGACGCTCAGGCGGAACCGGAGCGTGGGTTGTGTACGGAGAGGACCGCCGTCCCGGCGCGCGTCGACGGGGCCGATGCCGTGCACCGCACGGAATGCGCGGCCGAACGCCTCGGATGAGCCGTAGCCGTGTCGCACCGCGACCTCCAGCACGCTCGGGGCACCCGCCACGAGCTCGGCACCCGCGAGCGTCATCCGACGCCGACGGATGTAGTCCGACAACGGCATACCCGCCAGCGCCGAGAACATCCGGCGCAGGTGATACTCCGTGGTGCCGTGTGTCCGAGCGAACCCGGAGACGTCGAGGTCTTCGTGCGAGTCGCTCTCCACGAGCTCGACCAGGGCGTTGAGCGTTCCGATCATGAGGTCCTCCTTTCCCCACCATCGTCCGCTGATCGGGGCCGCGCCACCCGATCATCCGGATCGGATGCGATCAGCTGGCGCGATGCGTCAGGCTCGCTCACCCGGATCGGCCAGCAATCCGGCGAAAGCCAGCTCGGCGGCTCCGATCAGCAGCCGATCGGCGCCGAGGGCGGCCGGGCGGATCTCGAGGCCCTCGACGCTCTCGGACATGGCGAGCGCGTCGACGTCTGCGGCGATCTGCTCTGAGCGCAGATCGGCGATCGTCGCGAGGAAGCCTCCCAGCACGACGAGCGTCGGATTGAGCACGTTGACGGCATTGGCCAGCGCGCTCGCGAGCACGTGAGCCTGTCGTGTGATCTCGTCGGCCACCGCCGGCGACTCCGACGATGCGAGCGCGGCCTCGAGCGTCTCGTCGTCAGCGCCCTCCAGACCCACCGAGTCGAGCAGCAGCCGCCTGCTCACCTCTGCCTCGAGGACGCCGTCGCCGGTGCGGCGGTCGCCGTCCGCAGAGATGCGCGGGCGGTTCTGTCCGAACTCCCCCGCGTATCCGCCCGCACCCGCGACCGCCCGACCGTGGATGATCAGGCCACCACCGATTCCGGAGGCGCCGCCGTTCAGATAGACGATGTCGTCGATCCCCCGACCTGCCCCGTAGCGGTGCTCTGCGATCGCCCCGAGGGTGGCGTCGTTGTCGACGAAGGCCGCAGACGACGTTGCCGTGCCGACGAGGCCGGCGAGCGGCACATCGGTCCAGCCCAGATGGGGCGCGTTGCGCACGACTCCGTCGGAGGTGCGCACGAGACCGGGCACGGCGATTCCGACAGCCGCGATCCGCACGTCCGCGAGCGGCCCCGCGCGCCACGCGGCGATGCGCTCGGCGATGGTCGCCACGACGACTGCAGGTGTCGGCACGGTATCGTTCGGCAGTCGCTCGCGCACGAGGATGCTGCGGTCGAGACCGACCGCAGCGATCTCGATCGCATCGACCTCCGGGTTCACCGCGATGGCGACGACGCGGGCCGAGGCCGTCACGACCGGCGACGGTCGACCCACGCGACCGGCGACGTCGGGGACCCGCTCGTCTACCAGACCCCGTCTGACGAGTTCGGCGACGAGGTCGGCGATCGTCGAGCGGTTGAGGCCCGTCTGCTCGGTGAGAGCCGCTCTGGACTGGGCGCCGTTCTCGTGCACGAGCCGCAGGATGAGGGAGAGATTGTGTGGGCGGGTGCCCAGCGCGGGGCTCGACTGCGACGGCATCCCTTCACTGTAGGGGGTGGACGGGGCTCCTGTCATGAGATATGTTGTCAAGCACAACTTATTCGATGATCTGCACAGGAGCAGCCATGACCACCCCCACCCGTGACGACAAGTTCTCCTTCGGCCTGTGGACCGTCGGCTACAACGGAGCCGACCCGTTCGGCGGCCCGACTCGACCCGCACTCGACGTCGTGCACGCCGTCGAGAAGCTCGCCGAACTCGGCGCCTACGGTCTGACCTTCCACGACGACGACCTGTTCGCCTTCGGCTCGACCGACGCCGAGCGCCAGAATCAGATCGATCGCCTCAAGGGCGCACTCGACGACACGGGCCTCGTCGTGCCGATGGTCACCACGAACCTGTTCAGCGCACCGATCTTCAAGGACGGCGGCTTCACCTCGAACGACCGCGACGTGCGCCGCTACGCCCTGCGCAAGGTCTTCCGCCAGCTCGACCTCGGCGCTGAGCTCGGCGCGAAGACATTCGTGATGTGGGGTGGCCGGGAGGGCGCCGAGTACGACTCCGCGAAGGACATCCGGCAGGCACTGGAGCGCTACCGCGAGGCCGTGAACCTGCTCGGCGACTACGTGACCGACAAGGGCTACGACATCCGCTTCGCGGTCGAGCCGAAGCCGAACGAACCCCGCGGCGACATCCTGCTGCCGACGCTCGGCCACGCGATCGCATTCATCGACTCGCTCGAGCGCCCTGAGCTCGTCGGCGTGAACCCCGAGGTCGGTCACGAGCAGATGGCCGGACTCAACTTCACCGCCGGCATCGCGCAGGCGCTGTTCCACGGCAAGCTCTTCCACATCGACCTCAACGGCCAGCGCGGCATCAAGTACGACCAGGACCTCGTCTTCGGTCACGGCGACCTGCACAATGCCTTCTCGCTCGTCGACCTGCTCGAGAACGGCGGCCCCGGCGGCGTCCCCGCGTACGACGGCCCGCGTCACTTCGACTACAAGCCGAGCCGCACGGAAGACGAGAAGGGCGTCTGGGATTCGGCCGCCGCGAACATGCGCACCTACCTGCTGCTCAAAGAGCGGGCGGCCGCGTTCCGCGCCGACCCCGAGGTGCAGGAGGCACTCGCCGCCGCCCGCGTCGACGAGCTCTCGACCCCGACGCTGAACGCCGGCGAGACGTACGACGACTTCCTCGCCGACCGCTCTGCATACGAGGACTTCGACGCCGACTCCTACTTCGGCGGCAAGGGCTTCGGCTTCGTCCGACTGCAGCAGCTCGCGACCGAGCACCTGCTCGGCGCCCGCTGATCGTCATGCCACTGGTTCTCGGGGTCGATTCGTCGACCCAGTCCTGCAAGGTCGTGGTCGTCGACACGTCGACCGGCGCGGTCGTCCGCTCGGGTCGCGCATCGCACCCCGAGGGGACGTCGGTCGACCCCGAGGCCTGGTGGCGTGGGCTGAACTCGGCGATCGCGGAGGCAGGGTCTCTCGACGACATCGCCGCATGGTCGATCGGCGGTCAGCAGCACGGCATGGTCGCCCTCGACGAGTCGGGGGCCGTGATCCGCGATGCGCTGCTGTGGAACGACACCCGCTCATCGCGTGCCGCCCAGGATCTGATCGACGAGTTCGGCGCATCCGCACTCGCCGCCCGCACCGGTCTCGTGCCCGTGGCCTCGTTCACGATCACGAAGCTGCGGTGGCTGCGCGACCACGAGCCCGAGAACGCGGCGCGGGTGGCGGCGGTCGCGCTGCCGCACGACTGGCTCACCTGGCGGCTGCGAGGCTTCGGCCCTGACAACCCCGCGCTCGACGAGCTCGTCACTGACCGATCTGACGCGTCAGGCACCGGATATTGGAATCCTGCGACGGGTGAGTACGACCGCGAACTGCTCGTGGCAGCTCTCGGGCACGACGCGATCCTGCCGCGCGTGCTCGCTCACGACGAGTCGGTGACGGATGCCGAGGCGCGTCGCGTGGGCGCGGGAGCAGGAGACAACGCCGCCGCAGCGCTCGGATTAGGTGCCGCTCCTGGCGACGTCGTGGTGTCGATCGGCACGTCGGGCACCGTCTGCGCCGTCAGCGCGACCCCCATCAGCGACCCGAGCGGCACCGTGGCCGGCTTCGCCGACGCCTCGGGCAACTTCCTGCCGCTCGTGGCGACGCTGAACGCGGCTCGGGTCGTCGACGTCACCGCGGCGCTTCTCGGGGTCGCCCACGGCGAGTTCAGCGATCTGGCGCTGCGCGCGGATCCGGGCGCGGGAGGTCTGACCCTGCTCCCCTACTTCGAGGGCGAGCGCACCCCGAACCTGCCGGATGCCACGGCATCCCTCAGCGGTATGAGACTCGCCTCGACGACCAGGGAGAACCTCGCCCGGGCTGCGGTCGAAGGGATGCTCCGAGGACTCGGCGCAGGGCTCGACGCGCTGCGCGAGCTCGGCATCCCGCTCGAACGGGCATTGCTGATCGGCGGTGGCGCACAGTCCGAGGCCGTGCGCCGCATCGCGCCGGAGATCCTCGGCCTGGCGGTCGAAGTACCCGAGCCCGGCGAGTACGTCGCCCTGGGCGCCGCGCGCCAGGCCGCACAGCTGGTCGCCTGAGGCAGCGAGCGTCCACCCCTCGGGAAGAGAACTGCGCCTCGGCAGGAGAACTGCGCCTCGGGAGGACGAATCAGCCGCATCCGTCCTCCCGAAGCCCAGTTCTCCTCCGCAGCGCGATCAACCGGATGCCGGGCGGCGGCAGGCCGATGTCGGAGGACGGATGCCGTCAGCCGGCGAGCACCCGAGCATCCCGCTGCGCGACGATGCTCAACTCTGCCGCAGCGAACGCGTGCTCCTGCGTCATGGCGAACTCGGTGCGGTCGAGGCAGTCGCGGATGAGCTGACCGAAGAACGGGAAGCCCGTCTTGCCCGTCGCATCGAAGCGGAACTGGCCGTCATGGTTGACGAGCAGCACCTGCCCTCCGCCGTTGTCGGTCGTGATGTCGGTGTACTTGCGCAGCTCGATGTAGCCGTCGGTGCCGAGCAGCACCGTGCGGCCGTCGCCGAAGACGTCGAGACCCGCCGGGGTGAACCAGTCCACCCGCACGTACCCTGTCGTGCCGTTGTCGAGCACGACGTGCGCGTCTCCGAAGTCCTGCAGCCCGGGGGTCTCGGGATGCGCGTAGTTGGCCACCGTAGAGCTGACGATCTCGCCGTCGGTCGCGCCCGTGTAGTAGAGCATCTGCTCGAAGTTGTGGCTGCCGATGTCGCAGATGATGCCGCCGTACTGCTCGGGGTCGTAGAACCAGTCAGGTCGCCCCGAGCCGATGCGGTGAGGACCGAACGAGGCGACCTGCAGCACGGTGCCGATCGCCCCCTGATCGATCAGCTGGCCGGCGAGGATCGCTGCCTCCGAATGCACCCGCTCGCCGTAGTAGACGGCGAACTTCCGCCCGGTGCGTTCGACGGCGTCACGCGCGGCCGTGAGGTCACCGATCGTCGTGATCGCTGGTTTGTCGGCGAAGAAGTCCTTCCCGGCATCCAGCACACGCACGCCGAGAGGCGCCCGCTGATTCGCGATCGAGGCGCTGGCGATGAGCTGCACCGCGGGGTCATCGAGCACCTCCTGCTCGCTCACGGCGGCCCGTGCCTGCGGGAACCGCTCGATGAAGTCCGCGACCTTCGCCGGGTCGCCGTCGTAGACGAGCGAGAGCGTCGCGCCGGCCTCGATGAGCTGCTCGACCATCCCGTGGATGTGTCCGTGGGCCAGGCCCACAGCCGCGAAGACGAACTCCCCCGGGCCGACGACCGGCTCAGGCAGCGGATCGAAAGTGTATGTGCGGGTCATCGGTCGTTCTCCTCGTCGGTCACGTCGCCATCCGTGACGTCGTCATCGGTCACGTCATAGGTGCGCAGGCGTCCGCACATGCCGAAGCCGCGATCCCCCACCGAGGGTACGGCCTGGTGAACGCGCGCGTCGGCGAGGTGCGTCACCGAACCGGACGCGACAGCTTCGGCGAGCGCGAGCGACTGCTCGGCCTGGGCCAGCGGACGCTCTCGCACCAGGTCGCCCCATGCCTCGGCACGGTCACGCACGAGCGAACCCGCAGCGGCGTGGAAGGCCTCGAGAGCAGCACGATCGCCGGCGATGACCGCATCCCGCAGAGCCTCGAATCCGGTCACGGCCAGGTCCCGACGCGCGGACGCACGCTCGGCTCGCCCGCTCTCGTCTCCGAGCGAGGTCGCCGCAGCATAGGCTTCCGGGTCTGCCACGATCTCTGCGGGGAAGGTCATCACGGCATCCCCCGCCTCCGGCAGCCCTGCATTGCTCATCAGCACGACGACCCGAAGGTCGCCCCTGTTCACGGCACGATGGATGGTTCCCGGAGTGAACCACACGACCGACCCCGCCGACAGGGCGGTCTCGCGGAAGCCGTCTGCGTCGATCGTCTGCAGCGCGCCCCGCCCCGAGATAACCACGTACGCCTCGGTCGAGACGAGGTGCATGTGCGGGCTTCCGCCGCAGATGCCGTCGGGAGCCGCATCCGCATAGACGTCCAGATGCGACAGCGACGTGCCGCCGGGGAACGAGGATGCGGTCACGATGCCGCCTCGGTCAACGAGGTCGTCTTCTCGAAGAAGTGCGGGGCGTTCGCGACGAGCTGGCCGGCCCGGTAATACGGATCGGAAGCCGCGATCGGCAGGGATACGAACTGGTGCTCGAAGCCCGCCTTGTAGATCGCCGTGACGACCTCGACCGCATTGCGTCCGTCGAGGCCGCCGGCGATCGGCGGCCTCCCGTCGCGGATCGCGCCGAGCAGGTCACCGATCTGACCTTCGTGCCCGAGATGGGCGAGAGGTGTGCGCTCGGCGACGAGCGCCTCGATGCGCGCCACCACGTCGACATCGCCTTCCTCCTCCGGGAATCCGTCCGCGCGGGCGCGCTCGGCGGCGACCGAGAACGGCTGCGAGACTCGGGCGTTCGCCCCCTGGATCACGATCGCCTGTTCCTGTCCGTGGTGCACGACCGAGCTGGTCAGCTGTGCCAGGCCCCGGTCGTAGCGGAAGACCGCCACCGAGAGGTCCTCGACCTCGGCGTTGTCGTGCTGCGCATTGGCGAGCATCGCGGTGATCTCGGTCGGACTCCCCAGCAGCCACAGCAGCAGGTCGATGTGGTGGATGGCGTGGTTCAGAGTGCATCCGCCACCCTCCTTCTCCCACGTCCCGCGCCACCACAGGTCGTAATACGGCAGCCCCCGCCACCACGCCGAGTCGACGCGCACGTGGGAGATCGATCCGAGCAGCCCGGAGTCGACGACGTCCTTGAGGGTCGCGAGATCGTCGCGGAATCGGTTCTGGGCGACGACCGAGAGCACCTTGCCAGAGCGCTCCTGCGCCTGAAGCATCGCGTCGCACTCTTCGAGCGACGGGGCCATGGGCTTCTCGACCAGCACGTGGATGCCGGCATCGAGAGCCGCGATCGCGAGGGACGCGTGCGTCGACGGCGGGGTCGCGATGCTGACGATGTCGACCAGCCCGGAGGCGATCATCTCGAGCGGATCGTCGAACGTCGCGACGTCTGTCAGATCGAAGGACCCGGCCTTCTGCGCGGCCTTGCCGGGGATCACGTCGGCGAACGCTGCGATCTCGCAGTCCCCAGGGAACGCAAGGTATCCGTTGATGTGCGCGTCAGCGATCCCGCCGGTGCCGATAATTCCGATCCTGAGCATCCACTGCCTCCTCGATGAGGTGTTACTACGTATTACTAAGACGTAGTAGATACTATCGAGAGGGACACCGGTCACGTCAAGCCCCGAAAGGACGGATGCCATGGAGAAACGCCCGACGAGCCATGACGTCGCCCATCTCGCCGGGGTGTCGCAGTCCACCGTGTCGTTCGTCTTCACCGGACGCGCCGGTATCTCCGAGGCAACACGCGAGAAGGTGCTGCGCGCGGCATCCGAGCTCAACTACCGGCCGAACCTCGCAGCCCGCTCGATGCGCACGCAGCGCACCGGCCGCCTCGCCGTCGTGGTGCCGATCGCGACCATGAATCCGCTCACCCTGCTGTCGGGGGCGATCGCCGCCGCGCGAGACGAGGGGTATGTCGTCGAGGTCGCCAGCCTGCCCGACGGCCCGGAGGAACGCGTCGAGCGTCTGACCGACGTGGTCGAGTCCGGACAGTACGAGGGTGTTCTCGCGTTCACTCCGCTCCCCTTCATCGACACGACCGGCGGTGGGCCGATCGTGCTCTCGGTCGGCGAGTTCGACGACGCCATGCACATGACCGGCGAGTTCACCGACTCACGTCCGATCGCCGAGATGATCGAGCAGTTGGCAGACCAGGGTCACCGACGGTTCATCCATCTGGCCGGAGCCGAGGACTTCCCCTCCGCACGAGCACGCCGCGACGCCTACGTCTCGACGATCGACCGACTCGGACTCGAGTCCCTCGGAGTCACCGACGGCGACTGGAGCGGCAAGGCCGGAGAGGCTGCGATCGCCGCGCTGCCCGACGATGCTCCGCCGCTCGCCGTGATCGCCGCGAACGACGTCATCGCGACCGGCGCGATCCGGGCCGCCACCAGGCGCGGGTGGAAGCTGCCCCACGAAGTCGCCGTGACCGGGTGGGACGACCACCCTCAGAGCGCGTTCCTCGTGCCCTCGCTCACGAGCGTCTCGCAGGACCGCGAGCGTCTCGGCGCCTACTCGATGCACCGACTCGTCGCGGCGGTGCGAGGTGGCGAGCCGCCCGAGAAGCCCGACGGACTGCTCACCATCGTGTGGCGCGAGTCGACCGAATCCCCTCAGTGACTACCGTGGAAGCGGAGGCCCCCATGAAGATCCTGATCCCGAACACCATCGACCTGCCGGTGACCGCCGACGTCGAGGCAATCGTCTACGACATCGATGCAGCCGTCCCGGAGGAGCACCGCGACGCCGAAGTGCTGGTCGTCTGGCACAACTCGTCGGAATGGCTGAAGGAGGCCGCCCGCGTACTCCCGAAGCTCCGGCTCGTGCAGGCGCTCGCCTCGGGTGCCGATGTCGTCCTGAACGCCGGATTCGATGATGATGTGCGCATCTGCTCCGGTCGTTCGCTGCACGACGGTCCGGTCGCCGAGCACGCACTGACGCTGATCCTCAGCGCGGTGCGGCGCCTCGATCGGCTCCACGATGCGCAGCGCGAGCACCGCTGGGACGATGACTTCAACGACATGCAGAGCGCTCCCGACACGCAGCAGTCCTACACGCTCGCCGGCTCCCGGGTCACGATCTGGGGCTTCGGCTCGATCGCCGGGGCTCTCGCTCCCTACCTCACGGCGCTGGGCGCCGACGTGCAGGGCATCGCCCGCACCGCAGGCACCCGATCGGGTTACCCGGTGCACGCGGATGCCGACGCCACGGCGATCCTCGCCGAGACAGACGTGCTCGTCTCGATCCTCCCCGCCACGGCCGAGACCACCGACCTGTTCGGCGCCGAGGTCTTCGGTGCGCTCAAGCCCGGGGCGGCCTTCGTGAACGTCGGCCGGGGCGCGACGGTCGATGAGGCCGCCTTGATCGCAGCACTCGAGTCGGGGCAGCTGCGTGCGGCCGCCGTCGACGTCACGAAGTCCGAACCGCTTGCGGCATCTGATCCGCTGTGGGATGCGCCGAACCTGCTCATCACGCCGCACATCGCGGGCAACCGGCCGGTCGGCGCCGCGCACCTGGTCGACCAGAACGTGACCCGCCTGAACGCCGGCGACGACCTCGTCAACCAGGTGCGCCCTTAGGGTCTGGACACCGCGCCGCGAGCGGCGCATGCTGAACGCATGACCGCCTTTCAGACCACGCACGCGTTCAGCGGATTCAGCGTCGACGACATCGACGCCGCCCGTTCCTTCTATGGCGACACCCTCGGGTTGGATGTCACGACCAATGCCATGGGCTTCCTCGACATCAGCCTTCCCGATGGCGGCTCGATCCTCGTCTACGCCAAGCCGAATCACACGCCGGCAAGCTTCACGATCCTCAACTTCCCCGTCGACGACATCGACGCGGCGGTCGACGACCTCAACGGGCGCGGAGTCGTGACCAAGATCTACCCCGACTCCGAGTTCGCGACCGATGACAAGGGCATCCTTCGCGGCGGCCCCGATCGCGGCCCCGACATCGCGTGGTTCACCGACCCTGCGGGCAACGTGCTCGCGGTGATGTCAACCGCCTGAGCGACGCGGCCCCCACGACCGGTCAGGGCGTGCGTGTGCTCGACACGATCAGCGCGCGCCCCAGTGCGGCGGCTCCCAGGAGTTCGACGGCAGCGGGAGCAGATGCATCTCTTCGAGGGCCAGCTCCGCTGCGATCGGATCCGCGTCCTCGACCGCGCGACCCAGACGACCCCACCCGGTCTCGAGCATCGCCCAGTTCGGCTCGCGATCGCCTGCCGTGATGCGGATCTGGTAGCTCATCGGGGTCATCGCAGCGCGCGCGAGCGAGACCAGCGCGGCATTGGCGCAGCGTTCGAGGAGCAACTCGTACATCTCGATCCCCAGACGCAGGTGCTCATGCGTGTCTCGCGCCGCGAGCGCCGACTCGACCCTGCGGACGATCGCGGCGAATGTCGCCCGGTCGGTGTCGTCGAACGCGCCCACTGTGGTTCGGGTCACCCCGCCCATCACGACACCCAGAGTCTGGATGAACGATTCCACGTGCTCGGGGTCCGGCTTCACGACACGCGTGTAGCTCTGCGCAGCGGACTCGACGAGTCCTTCCATCGCCAGGCCCTGCAGGGCGTCACGAATCGGTGTGCGCGAGATGCCCAGCCACTGCTGCAGCTCTTTGTCGTCGAGGCGCTCGCCGGGCTTCAGCGTGCCGTCGAGAATGGCGTCGCGGATCGCGTCGTGGGCTTCATCACGCAGAAGCCGTCGTCGGACGGTCGGCTTCGAATCATTGGGAACCGGCATGTGGCTTCCTGCTCAGGGGTCGGGAACGCTGCAGCACAGGTTACCGGTCTGACGTCGGTCTCAGATCTCCCGGTCTCGGGCGAGCAGCCCGTCGAACAGCGCGTTCATGGCGGGGTCGACGCGCTGCAGCTCGGGGTGCGAGTCGTGCCAGTCGATGATCTCGCGCGCCGCGGTGTGCAGCGGTACGACCGGGGCGAAGTCCGGCACGACGCGGCGGATCTTCGTGTTGTCGAAGATGACCGAGTGCGCCATGTCACCCGTGAGCTGACCGGTGCGGTCGGGCGCGGCATCCTCGATCACCCTGCTCGTGGCGTAACGGATCTTCGGCTCCGCACCCGCCGCACGTCCGAGGATCGAGTAGATGTCGTTCCAGGTGTAGACGAAGTCGCTGGTGATCTGGAAGGTGTCGCCGTACGCGAGCGGGTTGCCGAGCAGCCCGGCGAAACCCACCGCGAAGTCGCTCGAGTGGGTGAGCGTCCACAGCGACGTGCCGTCGCCGTGCACGATGATCTCCTCACCGCGGCGGATGCGGTCGATCGCCGTCCATCCGCCGAACGCGGGGATCGTCCATTTGTCGTAGGTGTGCGACGGACGCAGAACCGTGACCGGGAAACCGCGGTCACGGTAGGCGGCTTCGAGCAGATCCTCGCAGGCGATCTTGTCGCGTGAGTACTGCCAATACGGATTGCGCAGCGGCGTGGACTCGGTGATCGGCAGGCGCGCCACGGGCTTCTGATACGCGGATGCCGAGCTGATGAAGACGTACTGCCCGGTGCGGCCCTCGAACCGGTCGATGTCGCGCTGCACCTGGTCGGGGGTGAAGGCGATCATGTCGACGACCACGTCGAACTCGCGGCCGGCGAGGGCGGCGTCGACGGCGGCAGCATCCGAGACATCGGCGGTCAGCACCTCGACGCCGTCGGCGGGCTCACGGCGCGACTGCCCACGGTTCAGCAGCGTCACCTCCATGCCCCGAGACGCGGCGAGCGCGCTCGCCGCGGAGGAGATGATCCCCGTCCCACCGATGAACAACACCTTCGTCGCAGTCATGCCTTCGACTCTATCGACGGCTCAGGCGCAGGGCTCCGATCACTGCCGGGATGCGGCTATAGGGAGCCGTGGACTCAGGCGAGCTGTTCGAAGAGCGCGCGGACTGTCGTCTCAGCGACCCCCGGCTCCCCCGCGCGTATCGCCCGCGCTGCCGCTCGGGCCGCCGTCGAGTACTCCTGCGTGGTGACGCCACGAGAGGCACCCTCAGAGAACTGCAACGCGCACTGGGCCAGGATCGCGCTCTCCACGAGGTGCATCGACTGTCGGGGATGCTCCACGAGGTCGGCTACAGCGGTGAGGAACGCGACCACCGCGGCGTTGCGTCCGGCTGCTGAATCTGCACGGCCGACCAGTTCAGCGAGCGCCGCGAGATCCGAGCGGACCTGCTCCGTTGTCGTGGACAACGTCTTTCTGAGCGCTGCACCGGCGAGCACGCCGGCATAGCCGATCGCGGCACGCGACTCACCGGTGGTGAAGTCGGCGACCTTCGTGTACCGGGCGGGAGTGACCTCCACCAGTCCGATGTCCCGAAGCCGGATGATCGCTTCACGGATCGGATTCAGTGACATGTCGAGCTCCTTGGCGAAGCGCGTGGTGTTGAGCGAATCGCCGGAGAGGTAGTCCCCCCGGAGTATCGCCGCAAGGATGTGCTCGAAGGCCAGTTCCGGCAGCGGAACGGAACCGTGATGCACCCGCTGACGCGCCCACGGGTCGGCATAGGCGATGGTCATTGTTGCTCCCCGGGTCCGTTGTGGACGCTCCCGGTCGTGGGAGCCCCTACTGAACAGACTCGCTGCCGCCCGGAATATTACGCCGAGCTCGCAGATTCGCCTCAGACGACGGTCGCGCCGGGGGTGGCCGCGTACTCCTCGAGGGCTGCGATGACATCGACCGACAGCACGACCTGGCTGGCTGCGACGGCGTCGTCGATCTGTCCGATGCGCGATGCGCCGATGATCGCTGTGGTCACCACCGGATCGCGCAGCACCCAGGCGACGGCGAGCTGCGGGATCGACAGACCCGCGTCCTTCGCGACGCGGTCGATGCCGCGAATGCGCTCGAGATAGCTGTCGGTCAGTGCCGATCCGTTGAGGAAGTGACTGTTCGCCGCGCGCGAGTCGGCGGGGACGTCGCCGTCGATGTACTTGCCGGTGAGCAGTCCCTGGGCGAGCGGCGAGAACACCGCACTGCCGACGTTCAGCTCGCGCAGCGCCGGGAACAGCTCGGCCTCGGGAGTGCGGTCGAAGAGCGAGTAGCGGGGCTGGTGCAGCAGCAGCTTCACACCCTGCTCGGCGAGCAGCTCATACGCCCGCCGCGCGAGCTCGGCCGGGTAGTTCGAGAGGCCGACGTACAGCGCCTTGCCGCTGCGCACGATGTCGGCGAGCGCCGTCACGGTCTCCTCGAGCGGGGTCTCGGGGTCGGGGCGGTGCGAGTAGAACACGTCGACGTAGTCGGTGTTCATGCGCGTGAGGCTCTGCTCAAGCGAGCGTGTCAGGTACTTGCGCGAGCCGCCGTCGCCGAAGGGTCCGGGCCACATGTCGTATCCGGCCTTGGTCGTCACGAACAGCTCGTCACGGTAGCGGGCGAGTCCGCTGTCGAGCACGGCACCGAACGTCGACTCGGCCGATCCGTAGGGCGGACCGTAGTTGTTGGCGAGGTCGATGTGCACGACTCCGCGGTCGAAGGCGTGCAGCACGATCTCACGCTGGCTGTCGAAGGTGCGGTCGCGGCCGAAGTTCTGCCAGAGACCCAGCGAGACCTTGGGCAGCTGCACGCCGCTGGCGCCGGCGCGCTGGAAGGGCACATCGGTGTACCGGGTGGAGGCGGCCTCGAAGGGGGTCGTCAGGCGGGGGTCATCGGCAGCGATGGGCATGAGGGATGCTCCTAGAGGCGAGGCGGGGGAAGGGCTTCAGGATAGCGCTTGCCGCACCGCGGGCCCGGACTCGCCATAATCTGCGATCATGACGACTCCGGTCTGCGGCCGCCGGGTCGGAGCGACCTCTGTCAAGGACTCCGACGAAGTCGGACGGGCGAGGTAACGTGACGCGGAGCCGGCGAACGTCGCATCCACCCCGCTGTGCGCGGGATATGAGAAGAGGTCCATGATGGGCGGGACCCCACCGTCGAAGCTCTCCGGCACGTCGAACGCGATCGTCGTGACCGGAGCACGTGTGCACAACCTTCGTGACGTGAACGTCGCGATCCCCCGAGACGCCCTCGTCGCGTTCACGGGCGTCTCAGGCTCGGGAAAGAGCTCTCTCGCCTTCGGCACGCTCTACGCCGAGGCCCAGCGCCGCTACTTCGAGTCGGTGGCTCCCTACGCGAGGCGCCTGATGAGCCAGGTCGACATCCCCGACGTCGACGCCATCGCGGGTCTGCCGCCTGCGGTCGCCCTCCCCCAGCAGCGCACCGCCGGCAGCGCACGATCGACCGTCGGCAGCGCCACGTCGATCGGCAACGTCGTGCGCATGCTGTTCTCGCGCGTCGGCACGTACCCGCCGGGGGCGGAGCCGCTGCTCGCCGAAGACTTCTCCGCGAACACCGTGCAGGGTGCCTGCCCGCGATGCCACGGAATCGGGCAGGTGTACGACGTGCCCCTGCATCTCATGGTCCCCGACGAGTCGCTGACGATCCGCGACCGCGCTCTCGACGCCTGGCCGAGGGCGTGGCACGGCAAGCAGCTCATCGACAGTCTGATCTCGCTCGGCTACGACATCGACATCCCGTGGCGCGATCTGCCCGAGGAGCAGCGTCAATGGGTGCTGTACACCGAGGAGTCCCCTCAGGTTCCGGTGTTCACCGACCGCGGTCCGGCGCAGGTGCGCAAGGCGGTCGCAGCCGGCATCGAGCCGTCCTACATGAGCACGTTCGTCGGCGTGAAGCAGTACGTGCTCAACACCTTCGCCCATTCGAAGAGCGCGAAGATGCGCGAGAAGGCAGCGAGCTTCATGGTCAGCGTCCGCTGCCCGATGTGCGACGGGCGTCGGCTGAAGCCCGAAGCGCTCGCCGTGAGGTTCGCCGGCCTCGACATCACACAGATGGCCGCGCTTCCGCTCGCCGATCTCGCGGCTCTTCTCGAGACGGCACTCGCCCCGCCCGGCGGTGAGTCGGGCACAGATGCATCCGATGGCGGAGCACTCGCGCCCGAGAAGCAGCTCGCCGCGCACCGGCTGGTCAACGAGCTGCGCGATCGGGTCTCGCCCATCATCGAGCTCGGGTTGGGCTACCTCTCGCTGGATCGATCGACCCCCACGCTCTCGTCCGGGGAGTTGCAGCGGATGCGGCTCGCGACCCAGGTGCTCTCGCAGCTGTTCGGGGTCATGTTCGTGCTCGACGAGCCTTCTGCCGGGCTCCATCCCGCCGACGGCGAAGCACTCGTGCGCATCCTCCGCTCGCTCAGAGACTCGGGCAACACGGTCTTCTTCGTCGAGCACTCCCTCGATGTGATCCGGCATGCGGACTGGATCGTCGACATCGGCCCCGGTGCGGGAGCCACCGGCGGCGAGATCGTCTACTCCGGCCCGATCGACGGGCTCCGAGAGGCGGAGCACTCGCAGACCCGGCGGTACCTGTTCGCCGATGAGCTGCGCGCCGAAGAACCGGCGACACCGAGGCCGGCCTCGCGCGAGCCCGACGGCCGGCTCGTGCTCACCGATGTCTCGCGCAACAACCTCCGCAGCGTCTCGGTGTCGATCCCCCTCGGCTGCCTCACCGCCGTCACCGGCGTCTCCGGCTCGGGCAAGTCGTCTCTCGTCACCCAGGCTCTGCCCGATCTGCTGCAGAAGAGCCTGTCCAGCGAGGTGGACGGCTCGACGATCGACACCGCGGGCGACACGCAGAGCAGCACGGCAGCGGATCCGCTGTTCTCCTCGCCGACGGCCGAGACCACGGGGCGCGCCTCCGGTCCTGCCAGTCGCGTGCGGCGCGTCGTGCAGGTCAGTCAGAAGCCGATCGGCCGCACGTCACGATCGAATGTGGCGACGTATACGGGGCTCTTCGACCGTGTCCGCGCTCTGTTCGCCGCGACTCCCGAAGCACGTCGGCGGCGCTATGCCGCGAGTCGATTCTCCTTCAACCTGGCGAGCGGACGATGCCCCACCTGCAAGGGAGAGGGCACGGTCGAGGTGGAACTGCTCTTCCTCCCCACCGTCCATGCCCCGTGCAGCACGTGCGGTGGCACCCGCTACAACCCGGAGACCCTCGAGATCGAACTCCACGGGCATACGATCGCCGACGTCCTCGCCCTGAGCGTGAACGACGCGCGGGTTCTGTTCGCCGACGATGCCGACGTCGCCCGACACCTCGACGCCCTTCTCGACGTCGGACTCGGGTACCTGCCGCTGGGGCAGTCGGCGACCGAGCTCTCCGGCGGCGAGGCGCAGCGCGTGAAGCTGGCGTCCGAACTCCGGCGCGCCCAGCACGGCGACACCCTCTACCTGCTCGACGAGCCCACCTCGGGGCTGCATCCGTCCGACAGCGATCGGCTGCTCGTGCATCTTCAGCATCTGGTGGATGCCGGCAACACCGTCGTGATGGTCGAGCACGACATGCGCGTGGTGGCGCAGGCCGACTGGGTGATCGACATGGGTCCCGGCGCCGGAGACCTCGGCGGGACGGTCGTGGCCGAGGGGACTCCGCGTGACGTCGCCTCGGCGAGCGGAAGCACGACGGCGTCGTACCTTGCGGACGCCATCTCGGCTCAGGACCGCGGGGTCAGCACCTGAAAACAGAAAATCCCTGCCGAGGCAGGGATTTCATCTGCGGAGACGAGGGGATTTGAACCCCTGGTCCCCGTGAGGGGACTCCACCTTAGCAGGGTGGTGCACTCGGCCGGACTATGCGACGTCTCCAGGCATCCGTTCCGTGAAGACCGGATGCACCTTGCAAGCATAACGGGTTCCCGTGGCGGGAACGAATCGAGACTCGGCGGTCCTCGGCCGGGCCGTCTGCAGGACGAAAGCACGTCTGCAGGACGAAAACCGACGGATGCTCCCGCATCCGTGCCCCGGTCCTGCACACGGCACGGGTTCCGAGCGTGCCACCCACCGACGGTCGGTCAGCCGGCGCTCGACTCGCGCACGACGAGCTCGGGCTGGAAACGCACGCGACGGTCGTGCTCGACCCCGTCGAGCTCCTTGAGCAGCAGGTCGACCCCCGTCCAGCCGAGCAGCCGGGCGGGCTGGCGCACCGAGCTCAGCGGCACGACGGTCGCCGAGGCGAAGTCGATGTCGTCGTAGCCGACCATGGCGATGTCCTGGGGCACGCGGATCGCGGATCCGAAGCTGAAGGCCTGCAGCAGACCGACGGCGAGCAGGTCGTTCGCGGCGAAGACGGCATCCGGGCGCGATTCAGGGGCACGCGCCGCGATGACCTCGCCCGCAGCCCTCCCCTGCAGCACGGTGAGCGCCGACTGCTCGAACACCTCGAGCGTCACCTCGGGGTGGGCTGCGACCGCCGCCTGCACTCCCCGCAGACGATCGGCCACCTGCTGCACAGACTGCGGCCCACCGACGAAAGCCAGCCGGCGCCTCCCCGAAGACAGCAGATGCTCGGCCGCGAGCCGGCCGCCCTCGACGTCGTCGACGGACACCGACGGAAGAAGGCCCTCCTCCACCTCACGGTCGACGAGGATCACCGGCATGCCGCCAGCGGCGAAGCGGTGCACGGCCGAGAGGTCGTCGGAGGCGGGCGTCAGCAGTACGCCGTTGACGCGCTGCTCCTGGAAGAGTTCGAGATGAGCGACCTGGCGCTCGTCGCGCTCGTCGCTGTTGCCGAGCAGCACGGTCATGCCGGCATCCGCTGCTCTGTCTTCCGCTCCCCGCACGACCTCGGCGAAGAACGGGTTGCCGATGTCGGGCACCACGAGACCGATGCTGCGACTGCGTCCTGCCCGCAGCTGCCTGGCCGCGTCGTTGCGCACGAAGCCGAGCTCCTGGATGACGCGCTGCACGCGTTCGACCGTCTTGGCGGACACGCGTTCCGGCTGGTTGAGCACGTTCGAGACGGTGCCGACCGAGACGCCGGCCGCAGCCGCGACGTCCTTCACCCCTACTGCCATGGCGTGCCTCCGTCCGTCCGCGCGTGCGCCAACGACTACCTTCTCATTCCTCGCCGCTCTCCCGGCGCCGACGACGCCCCGGCACGGCGACGACGGCAAGCGCCGCGCAGCCGATTCCGGCGATGAAGAGGGGTGCGAGCGCCCACGTCACGACACCGGTGAAGACGGCCGCGGCCGCGATGTAGGCGGCTCCCGCGACATCCGCTCGGATGGCCGCGGGCACGGCACGCACGGCGTCCTTCCACCCGAGCGACGGCGACCATGCGCCCGCTGCGAGGAGCACGGCGACGGCGAGAGCGAGCAGTCCCGCCCAGCCGACGACCGCGATGGCCTCGCCACCGGGCAGCGCACCCGACCCCGCGAGCACCACGTCGATCGTCAGCACGGTCGCGATCAGCGCAGCCGGCACACCCACGGCGAGCGACGGCAGGATGCCGGCGCGTACGTCTTCCCAGAACAGCGCGGTGCGCGAGTCCTCGGCCGCGACGAAACGCCGCAGGTGACGGACGCCGGCAGCCAGCGCGATCGGCAGGGTGACGACGCCGAGGGCGATGATCGTCATGAGCAGCCCGACCGTCAGCACCTCGCCGAACAGACCGAACTTCGCCGTCGCGCCGGGGTTGACGCCCGGCTCGACCCCGCCGACCGTGGGGCCGGCGCCTGAGCGCGCCTCACGTTTCGCGGCCCGATGAGCCCGACGGTCTTCGCGGATGACCGACATGGCTATCCCTTGAGTCCCTGGGTCGCCACGCCGTCGACGAGGAAGCGCTGGAAGACCACGAAGAACAGCAGCACCGGCAGCAGGGCGACGAACGAGGCCGTGACCGTCGCGCCGTAGTCGGACGACGAGGTCTGGTCGTTGTAGAGACGCAGCGCGATCGGCAGCGGGTAGTTCTCGGGGCTGGTCAGGTAGAGCAGGGGCCCGAGGAAGTCGTTCCACGCCCAGATGAACGAGAAGATCGCGCAGGTGATCAGCGCCGGCTTGATGAGCGGCAGGATGATCGACCAGAAGATCCGCAGGTGGCCCGCACCGTCGATCTTCGCCGCTTCATCCATGTCGCGGGGCATCTGACGGATGAACTGCACGAGCAGGAAGACGAAGAACGCCTCGGTGGCGAGGAACTTCGGCAGGATCAGAGGGATGAACGTGTCGACCCAGCCGAGCTGGTTGAAGATGATGTACTGCGGGATGATCACGACGTGGAACGGCAGCAGCAGCGTGCCGATCATCGCCGCGAACAGCACCCCGAGCCCCTTGAACTGCACCCGGGCGAACGCGTATGCCGCGAGAGCCGACGAGAGCACCGTGCCGACGACCGCGGAGACCGCGAGGATCAGCGAGTTCAGGAAGAAGCGCCACATCGGCACTCCGGCGATGCCCTCCATGACCTTGCCGTAGTTCTCGACGGTCGGCGCCTGCGGGAACAGGCCCGGGTTCTGGCCGAACTCGGAGTTCGGCTTGAACGTCGACAGGAACAGCCACAGCAGCGGGTAGAGCACTACAGCGGTGAGCACGATCAGACCGATGAACCAGATGACGGTCTGCCAGGTCTTGCGCTTGATCCTGCGGCGAGGGGCGGAGGCGGATGCAGTGACGACAGCCTCGGTGGTGGGGGTGGTGATGCTCATTTGTCGTCTCCCGAGTAGTGCACCCACGACCTCTGGGTGCGGAAGAGGATGAAGGCGATGATCGCGACGACGACCAGCAGCACCCACGCGATAGCAGCCGCGTAGCCCATCTGCCCGTCGGAGAATCCGCGCTTGTACAGGTACACGGTGATGAAGTTCGTCATTCCGGCGGGGCCGCCGGTGCCGTTCGAGATGATGTACGCCGAGGCGAACACCTGGAACGCGCCGATCAGACCGAGCAGCAGGTTGAAGAACATCACCGGCGAGAGCATCGGGATGGTGACCGCACGGAACCGGCGGTAGGCGTTCGCGCCGTCCATCTCGGCCGCCTCGTAGAGCTCCTTGGGGATCTGCTTGAGGCCGGCGAGGAAGATCACCATCGTCGCGCCGAACTGCCACACGGCGAGCAGGATCATCATCGGGAGCACGAGGCCCGGGTTTCCGATCCATCCCCCGAGGTTGACCCCGAAGATCTGCAGACCGCTGTCGACCGGACCGTCGGAGGAGAACATCGCCCGCCACACGATGGCGACCGACACCGAGCCGCCGATGAGCGACGGTGCGTAGAACGCGGAGCGGAAGAAGCCCGCACCCTTGTCGCGGTAGTTCAGCAGCATCGCGACGGCCAGCGCCGCCGCCAGGGTGATCGGGGTGCCGATGAACACATAGACCAGGGTGATCTGCGCCGACTGGATGAAGTTCGGGTCGTTCGTGAACAGACGGATGTAGTTGTCCAGGCCGATCCACTTGGGCGGCTGGAAGATGTTGTACTTCGTGAAGGACAGGTACAGGGAGTACACCATCGGCACTCCGGTCAGCCCGAAGAAGCCGATCAGCCACGGGGTGAGGAACGCATAGCCGGTCGCGGTCTCGCGACGCAGTCGTGCACGCTGTCCGGGCCGTGCGAGTTCGTTCTCGGGGCGGCGGCCGCTTCGCAGCGCCCGCCCTCGCCCGGACTTCTTGCCCGTGACGATCGTCCTGGTCGCCGTCGTGCTCATGACAGCTCCTTCCGAAGTGGATGGGGTGCGGTGGGTCGGGCGGACGTCGCCCGACCCACCGGCGGAATCACTGGTTGAGGACGACGTCCATCTCGGAGAAGAACTGCTCCACGGCCTCGTCGACCGTCGTCGTTCCGAAGTTCAGCTCGGTGCCCAGCACCCGGAACTTCTCCTCGAGGGTGCCGTAGCCGACGATCGGCACGGGCGGAGCGTCGCCGAGGCGGTCGGAGATGGACTCCTCGTAGTCCTTGACGAGCTGGCTCATTGGGTCGAGGTCGGCCGCCTCGAGAGCGGTCTCGGATGCCGGGAGGCCACGGTTCGTGCCGAAGATCTCCCCGGACTCGGGCGAGTTCACCAGGAAGTTGACGAGCGTCGCCGCCGCCTCCGGGTGCTCCGTCTTGGCCGAGATCGTGTGCAGCATCGACGGCTTCAGGTAGAGGTCCTTCGCGCCGTCCTTGGTGACGGGAGGAGCCACGAGGCCGAGCTCGGTGTAGTTCTCACCGAGGTTGGCGAGGTAGCCGGCACCGAAGTTGTCCCACGTCAGCTCGCTGGCGTTCTTGGCCGCATCGAAGGCGCTCAGCGGGTTGAGCTCCTCGACGGTCTGCTGAGGAACGACGGCTCCATCGCGGATGTCATCGCCGGACTCCCAGAACTCCTTCAGGCGGTCCTCGTCGAAGCCGGGGGTGCCGTCCTCGTCGAACAGGTTCTTGCCTTCGCTGCGCAGCTGGATCTCGAAGTTCTGGATGCGGCCGGTCCAGTCCGACCCGCCCCAGAACGCGCCGCCGCTGGCATCGGTGACCTCGCCGATCCACTCGTCGTAGTCTTCCCAGTCGCCACCGGCGAACTGCTCGACGCCCGCGGTCTCGAGGAGTGCCGGGTTCGTGAACATGCCCCACGCGTTGGTGGAGGTCGCGATGCCGTAGGTGGTGTCGTCGACGACGCCGATGCCGAGGATGTTCTCGGGCAGCGGGTCGGTCTCGATGACGGATCCGAGGTAGGGCTCGAGGTCGAGCAGCAGGCCGTTCTCGGAGTACTGACGCAGGTACGAGTAGTCGAACTGCATCACGTCGGGGAGCCCGCCACCGGCGGCCTCGGTCTGACGCTTCTCCCAGAACTCCGGGAAGCCGAGGAACGTCGCGTTCACCGTGATGTTCGGGTACTCCTCGTTGAACGCCTCGATCGCCTGGTTGTACAGGTCGGCGCGGACGTCGTTGCCCCAGAACGCGAGGTCGAGTGTGACCTTCTCGTCAGGATCGTAGGTGGCCCCGCCCTCGGGGCTGCCGCCGCCGGCGCAGCCGGCGAGCACCAGCGCTGCGCTGGTGGCGACGGCCGCTGCGGCCGCCAGACGCTTCTTGCTGAACATCGTTGTCCTCTCTGGTGAACGTCCTCGTTCGGCTGAGCCGCGGAACGCCTGTGTCCATGTGGTGCGGGATGCGATCTCCGAAGTGCGGGGAAAACGCTTACCTGCACGCTAATCCAGATTGAAACGTTTCGCAACCGGCAATTCCACGACCCGATTACATCGATTACCGCGGGATCTTCCAGTCTTTCACGACCAGGTTCCCGGCCTCGACGTCGAGACCCAACCGATATACCGCCCCTCGCCTCTGCTCACCCGTCGCGGTATGCATCGGCGCCGCCTCCGCCGCGGCGAAGAAGTAGAACCACAGCTCGTCGCCGTGGCGCACATGAGCGCCGTGATTGCCGTGCCCTCCCCCGGGCACATCGGCGAGGATGACGGCATCCTCACCGCCCTGCCTGGTCCACCGGATGCCGTCGTCGGAGCGGTACACGCCCATCCCCCGCCACTCGTCGACGATCAGCCACCAGAATCCACCGAGGTCGAAGACCGTCGGACCCTCATGGGGGCGTCCGCCGATCGCGATTCCGTCGAGACGCCACCCCGCGAGGTCGGCGGATGACGCGACCATCGTGACCGAGTCCGCCGCCTCGTCCTTGTACCAGATCCGCCAGAGGCCGTCGGGGGTGCGCGCGACCGCCGCGTCGATGACCCGATCGCTGCTCAACGCGAGCGGTCCGCGTCGCGCCCAGCGACGGAGGTCATCCGAGACGTACTCCACGATCTCGCGCACGAATCCGGGCCAGCGGTCGGGAATGCCGTCGATCTCGGTCAGGTACATGCGCCACCGCGCGCCGTCCCAGACGACCTCGGGCGCCCAGTGCGTGCGGTCGACCTCGGCGGGCGGCGGGCCCGGCTCCAGGACGAGGTCGGATGCCGCGGGCTCGAGCGTGCCGTCGTACGTCCACTCGACCCCGTCGTGCGAGGTGGCGACACCGATCCGACTGCCGTGGATCCACGAGACGCCAGGACCCGCATCCTCGAGGCTCGCCCGGCGCTGCGTGTAGAACATCCACCACAGCCCGTCGGCATCGATCACGACCCGCGGATCCGTGGCGCCGTCGTAGACCGGGTCTCGGTAGAGCTCGTTCACCGGCGGAGATCGGTCACCGGGCTCGCGAAACCGGCACGATGCGTCGGATGCGCGGCCAGCGCCTCGGGCGTGATGACCGCGCCGTCGGATGCGGCCGAGGCGTAGATCCCCGCGACGATCTCGAGCGACCGAGCGGGGGCATCCGCGGTCGCCGGCAGGGGCTCACCGTCGAGCAGCGCGTCGAACACGTCGCGCAGCAGTGGCCCGTGGTCGCTGCGCTCTTCGACATCGGGGAACGCCCACGAGTCCGCCTCGGCCTCGAAGCCGGGCGCCGGGGTGATCCGCCAGTTCTCGTGCCCATGCCCGTAGACATGGTCGACCGTGATCGTGGCTTTCTGCGTGTCGATGCGGATCGAGCTCGTCTCGCGCGGCGACACCGCGCTCGTGATCAGCTGCGCAACGACACCCTGCTCGAAGACGATCGTCGCGGTCGACACGTCTTCGGTCTCGGTCTCGCGATCGAGCCTCCAGAGACGCCCCTGCACCGATGACCAGTCACCCAGCAGGTGAGCGAGCAGATCGATCTGGTGGATGCCGTGGCCGAGAGTCGTGCCACCACCCTCCGTCTCCCACTTGCCGCGCCACGGCACCGCGAAGTAGTCCGCGTCACGGAACCACAGCGTCTGGCACACCGCTACGAGCGGGCGACCGAGCGCTCCGCTCTGCAGCAGCCCGCGAACGTGCGCCGCCGCCGTACCGGTGCGCTGCTGGAACACGACCGCCAGCTGCCTGTCGGCCGAGAGTGCACCGGCGCGCATGTCATCGAGCTCGTCGAGGGACGGTGCCGGCGGCTTCTCGACGATCACGTGCGCGCCCGCGGCGAAGGCGGCCAGCGACTGCACCCGGTGCGGACCCGGCGGGGTGCAGATGAGCACGACGTCTGGATGCTCGGCGGCGAGCATCTCGTCGAGGTCGGAGTATGCGGCGGCGATGTCGTATCTGCCGGCGAACTCCCGGGCCTTCTCGAGGCTGAGGTCGGCGACGGCGATGAGTTCTGCGCGCGGATACGCGGCGACGGCGCGGGCGTGGGAGTTCGCCACAGAGCCGGTGCCCACCAGGGCAGCGCGAAGGGTCTTCTCGGAAGTCATCGGTCCTCCTCAGGACGGTGAGTCGGTGTCATCTCATGCCGTTCTGCACCAGGTGCAGCCGAGCGTATCGCCCACCGGCGGCGAGCAGCTGATCGTGCGAGCCCTGCTCGACGATGCGGCCGTGTTCGAGCACGACGATGCGATCGGCCTGCCGAATGGTGGACAGTCGGTGCGCGACGACCAGGGTGGTTCGGCCACGCATGAGTCGTTCGAGAGCCTCTTTCACGAGGCCTTCGGATTCGGGGTCGAGGGCACTGGTGGCTTCATCGAGCAGCAGGATGCGCGGGTCGCGCACGAGCGCACGAGCGATCGCCAGTCGCTGACGCTGGCCGCCCGACAGGCGCGCTCCCCGCTCGCCGACCACCGTGTCCCAGCCGTGGGGCTGCTCGCTCACGAACTCCCACGCGTTGGCATCGCGCAGCGCCTGCTCGACGCGGTCGGGCGTGACGTCGGGCATGCCGTAGGCGATGTTGTCGAAGACCGACCCCTCGAACAGCACCGATTCCTGCGGCACGACCGAGATCGAGCGACGGACCGTCCGCAGGTCCAGCTCCTGCATGTCCTGCCCGTCGAGCCTGATCCGGCCGCTGGTGGGCCTGACGAAACCGAGCACCAGGTTCAGGAGCGTCGATTTGCCCGACCCCGACGACCCCACGAAAGCGACGGTCTCGCCCGGCGCGATGCGCAGATCGATCTCGAACAGAGCGTCGTCCTCGGCATCCGCGTACCGATGCGTGGCCGAGTCGAGCACGATCTCGCCGGTGACGGCCGACACCGTGCGCTTGCCCGAGTTCTGCTCGACGTCGGGCTCCTGCAGCACCTCGGCGATCGAGCGCACCGACTCCAGGCCGCGCGCACCGACGGGGATGAGCATGAGCAGCTGGGTCAGCCCACCGGTCAGCAGCGTGAAGTAGCTCGAGAGCATCACGACCTCACCGGGCGTGATGGGAAGGAACCCCGTGAGCGCGCACACCGCGGCGAGCATGAGGCAGGCGACGCCGAGCAGCTGCATCGCGACCCACGAGATCGACGCGACGCGTCCGTTGAGCAGATCGAGGTCGAGTCCCGCCCGGCGCACGCCGTCGGCCCCGCCGGCGACCCGGGTGATCGCCGTCTCCTCGAGCCCGTGCGCGCGGGTCACCGGGATCAGCGATGCCATCTCGCCCACCCGCGCCGACAGGGTCTCGATCTCGCGACGGAACACCTCGTTACGGCGCTGCGAGCGATTGCGCATGCCATAGCGGATGCCGATGGCGATGGGCACCGCGAGGGCGTAGACCGGCAGGAACTGCGGCACGGTGACGGCCGTCATGGCGAGCGCACCGAGCATCACCATCATCGATGACAGAAGCGGATGCGTGACCTGCTGCAGCATCAGCTCGACGTTCTCGACGTCGCGCACGACCTTGGTCTGCACGATCGACGAGCTCATGCGCGTGTGGTATCCGATCGAGAGACTCTGCAGTCGCGCGGTGAGCGCGTTGCGCAGGTCGGCCCCCAGGTCGCGCACCACGGTCATGAAGTTCCGCGTGTAGATGATGTGGTTGGGGTAGTTCTGCACCAGCAGCACGGCGGCGAGCGCGAACCACCAGAGCACTTCGGTGACGTCGCCCTTGCTCGCCACGACATCGATGATCGCGGCGGTGATGACCGGCAGGAACCACAGCGGGATCTCCTTCACCGCGAACGCCGTGATCGCGAACGTGAGGCGCCAGGGGCGGCGCGCGACCAGACGCAGCACAGAACGGGTCGGGTGCTGACCGTCGATGAGCGCAGCCGGGTGGGAAAGCGCTTTCTGTGTCATGGTCCTATCGTAGAGTCACCATCGTCGCCAGGGAAGCGCGACGACCTGATCCGGCCGGGAGCACACTCATGACCTTCGACGCAGCGTTCGACTGGGCCCGCCGCCACGTGCACTCGGAGCGGCTGCCCACCGCCGTCGTCGGTATCGCGACCGCCGACGGCATCGTCGGCCTCGACGGCTTCGGCGCAGCCACGGATGCCGTCTACCCACTGTTCTCGATCACGAAGGTCCTCACGGGGATCACGGCAGCGAGGGCGATCGAGCGCGGACTGCTCACCCCGAACACTCCGTTGACCGACGCCCTTCCCGACTTCGGGTCGTCTCGCGATGACATCGTGCGCCTGTGGCATCTCGCCTCGCACACATCAGGGATCTCCGAGCCGGCGCTCGACACGGCCCTTCCGCTGCGCCACGAGCTGCTCACCCGCGGGCGGGACTTCGCTGCCGGAACCGCCTCGCGGTATTCGACGCTGGCCTTCGAGGGCATCGCGGCGATGATCGAGCATGCGACCGACACGACATGGGATGCCGGCACTCTCGATTGGGCCCACCGCATCGGCGCGATCGGCCTGACCCTCGACACCGCGCAGTCGGTCGGTGTGCCTGACGCTGCGGCAGGAGGACTCGACCTCGATCGATTCCACGCCACACGGGCACCGGGCGCGGGCCTGCTGGGCAGGGCGGAGGACCTGCTGCACCTCGGCGCCGAGCTGCTGCGCATCGACCGGGGCGGCCGCGACGGCATCCTCTCTCCGGCCGGTCTCGCCATGATGCGTCGCCCGCTCACGGGAGACATCCCCCGCCTCGACCCGTACCCCGACGAGCGCGGTCAGGACTGGGGCTTCACGTTCAATGTGCGGTCTCGGGCGCCCGGGCTCGTCGACCGCGACGTCTTCGGCCACGGAGGGTGGGCCGGCACCGAGTTCTGGGTCCACCCCGGTGCCGGGGTGGCCTGGGTGCTGCTCACGAATGCGGCCGTCCGGCCGGGCGTCGACGCCGACGAGCTCGACAACGCGGTGGTCAGCGCGCTCTAGCGCCACCTGGCCGCTCGCCTGGAGGCACCTGCGCGAGTCGACAGGGCGCCCTCGCGGCTCGCCGGGCCCGTCTCCACCAGACGCCCTGAAACGTCTCAAGAAAGTTCTTGCCACCGCCTCCGACCGCGTGCAAGGATCGGTGCCAACCCTCGGGAATACGTTTTCCGAGCAATTCGGATCCATCGATCGGCCGAGACGAAGTGGTCTCTTTCGCCTCGGCTCCCCCTTTTGATATCCGCACCGACGCGGGTCTCTCAGTCGTACCCCTTAGCCAGTGATGTCCAAGGAGGAACCGTGGAGCATTCCACCCGTTCTGCACGAAAGTCCCGTCCGTTCCCGCGCCTGCGCGCAGGGTTCGCCGCCGCCACGATCGCCGCCGTGATCGGAGCGACCATGACCGCCGTTCCGGCGGCGGCCGCGCTCGAACCGGCCGCGGACGGCGCCTGGCGCTTCGACTTCGGCACGGCCACGAGCCCTGTCGCCGAGGGGTACGAGCCGGTGCTCACGACCTCGCTCTACACGGCCGCGTCAGGATGGGGAGTGACGGTTCCCGACGGCGTCGCACTGTTCGCCCGTGACCGCACCGGCAACCGCACTCCGGCGGATCCGGTGGCCGAGGACTTCGTCGCCGGGACCTCGTGGGGCTTCCTGCTCGACAGCGTCCCCGCCGGCGAGTACGACGTGACCGTGACCATCGGCGATGCGCTGACGACGGCGTCGAGCACGAACGCCACGCTCACGCTCGAGGGGGTCGCGCAGACGCGACTGCTGTCCCCCAAGGGCGGCTCGACCACCGAGACGTTCCGCACGAAGGTGGAGGACGGACAGCTGACCGTGGGCTTCACGGGGAGCGGCCTCGGGGCCTACGTCAACGGACTCGTCGTCGCTCCGGTGCTCCCTGCGGTGCCCGCCGACCTCGCGGTCGCCAAGGTCGCCTGGAACACGGTCGATCTGTCCTGGGCCCCCTCGGACGGGGCCACGGCCTACCGCGTGCTGCGAGCCGACATCGACGGCGATGCGGCGGGCGAGTTCACTCAGGTCGCCGAGATCGAGACGATGACGTTCTCCGACACCGCTGTCGCCGAGGGCGACGCCTACGCCTATGCGGTCGAGGCCGTCAACTCCTACGGGCTCACGTCCGCCCGCAGCGCCGAGGTGCGCAGCGGCGCGATCCCGGCCCTCGCCGTGCCCGCGACTCCCGAGGGACTCGCGGTCGCGCAGGTGACGAAGGATGCCGTAGCGCTGACCTGGACCGCGACGCCGAACGCCGATGAGTACGTCGTCGAGCGCGCGGATGCCGACGGACTCTTCTCCGACGTCGCCACCGTGTCCGCACCTGCCTTCACCGACACCGTCGACACGTCCGAGAAGTGGTCGTACCGGGTGACGGCACGCAACGCGGCAGGCACCTCCGATGCATCCGTCACCGTCGACTCCGCGGTCTACGCGGCGCCCGCGCCCCTGCCGGCCGGCGACCGGATCGTCTTCGACTTCGGCCCAGGCGCCCTCGCCGACGGCGCCGTCGGCGTCACCTCGACCGTCGGGTTCTCCGACGAATGGGGATACGGCTTCAGCACTGCTCCGACCTCCGCTGAGCCCGATGTCGACCGCGGCGGCGACGACCCGCTGCGCGGAGACCACGTCGCAGCCCACGGCGGCACCTTCGAGGTGCAGCTCGGCGCAGGCGACTACATCGTGAACGTCATCGCGGGCGACCGCAGTGCCGCGAGCGAGATCGCGATCACCGCGGAGGGCATCGCCAAGGTGCAGACGACCGCGAAGCCCGCCGGGGAGTATCTCGAGATGGCCTTCCCGATCGCTCTCATCGATGGCCGCCTGACCCTTCAGATCGCGGGCTCGGCCGCAGCTCTCGACGCGCTCACCATCACCCGACAGGCGAGCCGCGCGCCCGGAGCGCTGCCGACGGTCTACCTCGCCGGCGACTCGACCGTCCAGACATACACCGACACGTTCGCACCGCAGGCGGGCTGGGGGCAGATGATCGACCGCTTCTTCGCCGACGACGTCGCGTTCGCGAACCATGCGATCGGCGGACGATCCTCGAAGAACTTCATCACCCAGGGGCGTCTCGACGAGGTCCTGCGCGGAATCCGGCCGGGCGACTACCTGTTCGTGCAGTTCGGCCACAACGACGCGACCCAGGGCGTCGACGATCGCTACGCGTCTCCCGCCGACTACAAGGAGTATCTGCGCAGCTACGTGCAGGGAGCCCGTCAGCGCGGCGCCACCCCCGTGCTCGTCACGCCCGTCTCGCGCCGCAGCTTCGACGCCGCGACGGGGGCTGCGAACGTGAGCTTCCCCGAGTACGTGGCGAAGATGATCGAGCTCGCGCAGGAGGAAGGCGTCGCGCTCGTCGATCTGTCGGCATCGAGCCGTGCCTACCTCGACGAGATCGGCCCCGAAGCCGCGAAGTCGGTATTCCTCTGGGTCGATCCCGGTATCTTCCCCGGGCGCCCGTCGGGCACCCAGGACGACACGCATTTCCAGGACTACGGCGCGATCCAGATGGCGCGCCTGATCGCCCAGGATGTCGCCGCCCTCGACGATCCCCTCGCCGCCAAGGTCGTCGACGTCGAGCCACCAGCCACGGTGCCGGCCGCGCCCGCGAATCTCGTGGCCGGCTCCATCTCGAATGCCGGCGCCGTGCTGCAGTGGAACGCGTCTTCGGGCGCCGACATCTACCGCATCGAACGCCAGGCCACCGCCGATCCGGAGCAGGTCTGGTCGCTGGTGACCACGACCACGCAGACGAGCGCCATCGTGCAGGGCCTCGCCGAAGGCGCTGGGTACCGCTACCGCGTGTTCGCGGTGAACGGCCGGGGCGTCTCGGACGCGTCGAACACCGTGAGCTTCTCGACCAAGCAGGCGAAGTGGAAGTTCGACTTCCAGCTCACCGGAGGGGCCGTGATGCCGGGCTACACCGAGGTGAACCCCGACGACGGATACACGGCTGACGCCGGATTCGGCTTCAGGGCCCCCTTGGCCGCGAACGCCGGGCGCGACCGCGGAACCGCGGGTGGCGCGAGCGACCTCGAGCGGGACTTCGTCCTCCCGGGCGACTCGAGCGAGTTCCTCCTCGACGTGCCGAACGGCACCTACTCGGTCAAGACCTACTCGGGCGATTGGATCGGCTCCACCCGGACGAACTTCGACATCGAGGGCAAGGCATTCGGCACGGGCAACGCCGGATCCGGATCCGTGAACGCGTCGGTCCGCGGCCCTGTGCTCGTCACCGACGGTCAGCTCACCGTGCGGGTGCACGGTGCGGCCGCAGGAACACGCCTCAACGGCATCGAGGTGACCCCGATCCTGCTCGGCCCGGCCGGCCTCGAGGTGACCGACGTGAACGCGGATCCCGCTGCGCCGACCGTCTCCCTCGCCTGGACCGCCGAGCCGGGGATGACCTGGAAGGTGTACCGCACTTCGGTGTTCGAGAAGTCGTCGACGCTGGTCGGTGAGACCACGACGTCCTCGTTGGTCGATGCCGGCGCCCGCCTGGGGCTCGATTACGCGTATCACGTCACCGCGGTCGACCAGACCGGACTCGAGTCGGTGCCCTCGGCATCCGTCGACGTGTCGCTGGTGGACCCTGCTGTCGACGCTCCGTCGGCCCCCACTGCACTCGCGGTCGACCGGCTCGAGAAGCGCGAGGTCGAGATCTCATGGGCGCAGCCGAGCACCGCCGTGTACACGATGGTCTTCCGATCCGAGATCGAGGGTGAGCGCGGCGAACTCGCCGGCTTCGCCAGCTCGAACCGCTTCGTCGATACCGCCGTGCTGACCACGATCCCGTACCACTACACCGCTGTCGCGGTGAATGCCGGCGGTGCGGGGCCCGACTCCGCTCAGCTGACCACCGAGGCGGCCACTGTGCTGCAGCGCCAGGCCGAGTACCTCGACCGTGCGCCCGCAGCGGTGCAGACGGACGACGGCGTTCTGGTCAGCTGGCGCATGCTCGGCACCGACCCGGATGCGATCGCCTTCCACGTCTACCGCGACGGCACCCGCATCACCGACGAGCCGATCACCGACTCGACCAACCTTCTCGACGCCGACGGTTCGGACGAGTCGACGTACTTCGTCACGAGCCTCCTCGACGATCGAGAGGTCACGGTGACCGACGAGTTCGGAGTGCAGGACGGCGACCACCTCTCGATCCCTCTCGACAAGCCCGCCGACGCGTACACGAAGGACGGCCAGCCGTACTCGTACCGCGCCAACGATGCGAGCGTCGGAGATCTCGACGGCGACGGTCAGTACGAGATCCTCGTCAAGTGGGACCCCTCGAACTCGAAGGACAACTCGCAGTCGGGCTACACGGGCAACGTGTACCTCGACGCCTACCGCCTCGACGGCACGCGCCTGTGGCGCATCGATCTGGGCGTGAACATCCGGGCAGGCGCGCACTACACGCAGTTCCAGGTGTTCGACTACGACGGCGACGGCCGCGCCGAGGTGATGATGAAGACCGCCGACGGCACGATCGACGGCGTGGGGCAGCCCATCGGCAACGCCAGCGCCGACCACCGCAACAGCACGGGCTACGTGCTCACCGGCCCCGAGTACCTCAGCGTCTTCAACGGACTGACGGGGGCCGCGGTCGACACGGTTGACTACGTGCCGGCCCGAGGCGACGTCGGCTCGTGGGGCGACACCTACGGCAACCGGGTCGACCGGTTCCTGGCGGCGACCGCGTACCTCGACGGCGAGCACCCCAGTGCGATCTTCAGCCGCGGGTACTACACCCGGGCCGTGATGGCGGCATACGACTTCGACGGCACGACGCTCACTCAGCGCTGGGTGCTCGACTCGAACGACGCGGGAAACGAGGGCTTCTACGGGATGGGCAACCACAACCTGTCGGTCGCCGACGTCGACGGCGACCAGAAGGACGAGATCGTCTACGGGTCGGCCACGGTCGACGACGACGGCACGGTGCTCTATTCGACAGGGCTCGGCCACGGCGACGCGATCCACGTCTCGGACCTCGTCCCATCGAACCCCGGCCTCGAGGTGTTCGCCGCACACGAGGAGATGAATGCCTCGGGCAACGCCGGTGCGACGATGCGTGACGCGCGTACGGGTGAGGTTCTGTGGTCCATCCCCGCGGCCAAGGACACCGGTCGTGCCGCCTCCGCCGACATCGACCCCCGGCATGAGGGCGCCGAAGGATGGGCCATCGGCGGTGACGCCGCGTGGAACTCCCCCGTCGGCCAGCTGCGCTCGTCGACCGGTGAGCTCATCGGCGAGCGCATCCCTGCGGCGAACTTCCTCGCCTGGTTCGACGGAGACCCGCTGCGGGAGATCGTCGACCACGATTGGAACGCCGACACGTCCACCGGCGTGCCGACCGTGTCGAAGTGGAACTGGGAGACCGAGTCCAGCGACGTGATCCTGACGGCTGCGGGCGCTCTCTCCAACAACAGCACCAAGGGCACGCCGAACCTGCAGGCTGACCTCTTCGGAGACTGGCGCGAGGAGATCGCCTGGCGCTCCGACGACTCGACCGAGCTGCGGATCTACTCGACCACCGACGAGACGGACCTGCGCCTGCGGACCCTGATGCACGATCCCGTGTATCGACTCTCGGTCGCGTGGCAGAACACCGGATACAACCAGCCGCCGCAGACGAGCTTCTTCCTCGGTGACGGCATGGAGCAGCCGTCGGCGCCGCGCATCGCGGTCACCGGCGACCCGTCGGGGGCAGTCGACCAGACGGCTCCCGTGGTGTCGGGGATGCCTGCGGACGGCACCCTGTTCGCCAGCACGTCCACCTTCACCGTGGACGTGACGGCCGCCGATCCCGAGTCGGGGGTGCGGACGCTCGACGTCGCCTTCGACGGAGAACCTGTCGCGCCCGGCCAGACGATCGACCTGGTCGACCTCGTCGGACCCCACACGGTCACGGTGAACGCGGTCAACCACGACGGCCTGGTCACCCGTGCGGAGGCTCAGATCCTGGTCTACGACGACGAGCGACCGACGGCGAAGCCCGCCCGCGGCACGCTGTCGACGGACTCGGGCTGGGACACCGGTCTGCATGACGGTGCGTTCACCGTGTCGATGAACCTCTGGCACGGCGTGAACGGCTCGGTGTTCCGGCTCTTCGAGAACGGCACGCTCATCGCGACGAAGCTGCTCGATGCCGACTCGCCTGAAGCCCAGCTCACCACGGTCTCGGTGAGCGGCCGCACCGACGGCACATATGTGTACACGGGCGAGCTGGTCAATGCGAAGGGCACGACGGCCACGACATCCGTCACGGTCAAGGTCAAGGACGCCTCCCCCGGCGTGCCCGTCGTCAGTCACGACAACTGGGATCGCGACGGCAGCTACACGGTGACCACCGACCTCTGGTGGGGCACCAACGGCACCGAGTACCGGCTCTACGAGAACGGGGTCCTGATCGACACCCAGGCTCTGGTGGCCTCGTCCCCCTCGGCGCAGCGCGCGCAGACGGCGATCACCGGTCGCGCACCCGGCACGTACGCATACGTGGCCGAGTTCTCGAACGCCGCGGGCACGACCGCCTCGAGGAGCGTGACTGTGACGGTGAGGTGATCCGGCGATCCACCCGAGGCATGGCCGGTCGCTTGACAGAGCGACCGGCCATGCTAGTGTTGAGACATTGAATGAAACGATTCAAAACCTCGATGAAGAGAGAACATCCATGACTCGCGTCGCGTTCCAGTTGCAGGTGCGTCCTGAGCTGCTCGACGAATACCTCGCCCGTCACACGCCCGTGTGGCCCGAGATGCTGGCCGAGATCGCCGCCGCCGGCCGTCGAAACTACTCGCTGTTCCTCGCAGACGGCGGCACTCTCGTCGGCTACTACGAGACCGATGACGATGCCGCGGCGCAGGCCTACCTCGCCGCATCCCCCGTCGCCGCGCGCTGGGAGGCCGAGATGGGCCGCTTCTTCGTCGATCTCGACGGGCGCCCCGACCAGGCCGCCACCGCACTCACCGAGGTGTTCCACCTCGAAGACCAGCTCGCCGACGCCGGCGGCTCCGCAGCATCCGACATCGATGACACCGACAACCGAAACGACACCGAAGGCAGCGCCTCATGAGCATCCTCTCGTCCGACAATCTCGCAGCTCTCGAGCAGCAGGGCATCGAGCTCCCCAGCTGGGCGTTCGGCAACTCCGGCACCCGCTTCAAGGTGTTCGGAACGCCGGGCACCCCGCGCGACCCGTGGGAGAAGATCGCGGATGCCGCGCAGGTCAACAAGTACACCGCGCTCGCTCCCTCGGTCGCGCTGCACATCCCGTGGGACCTCGTCGACTCGTTCTCCGATCTGCGCAAGCATGCCGAAGACCTCGGCGTGACCCTCGGCACGGTCAACTCCAACACCTTCCAGGACGACGACTACAAGTTCGGCGCGCTGACCCACGAAGACCCCACGATCCGCCAGAAGGCGATCGACCACCACCTCGCCTGCATCGACGTGATGGATGCCACGGGCAGTCGCGACCTGAAGATCTGGCTCGCCGAGGGCTCGAACTACCCGGGTCAGGCCGACCTGCGCGGCCGACAGGACCGCCTGCAGGAGTCGCTGCAGCAGATCTACGCCCGCCTCGGCGACGACCAGCGCCTCGTGCTGGAGTACAAGTTCTTCGAGCCGGCGTTCTATCACACCGATGTTCCCGACTGGGGCACGTCGTACGCTCAGGTCTCCTCCCTCGGCGACAAGGCCATGGTGTGCCTCGACACGGGCCACCACGCCCCCGGCACCAACATCGAGTTCATCGTCATGCAGCTGCTGCGCCTCGGCAAGCTCGGCTCGTTCGACTTCAACTCGCGCTTCTACGCCGACGACGACCTGATCGTCGGCGCGGCCGACCCGTTCCAGCTGTTCCGCATCCTGTTCGAGGTCGTCCGCGGCGGCGGCCTCAACAACCCCGACGTGGCCTTCATGCTCGACCAGTGCCACAACGTCGAAGACAAGATCCCCGGTCAGATCCGCTCGGTGCTCAACGTCCAGGAGATGACGGCGCGCGCGCTGATCGTCGACCGAGACGCCCTGTCCGCCGCGCAGAAGTCCGGCGACGTGCTCGCCGCGAACGCCGTCTTCATGGACGCCTTCTACACCGACGTGCGCCCGGCTCTCGCCGAGTGGCGCGAGTCGCGCGGACTCGCCGCCGACCCGATGGCGGCCTACGCCGAGTCGGGCTACCAGCAGCAGATCGCCGCCGAGCGCGTCGGCGGCGTGCAGGCCGGCTGGGGCGCGTAACCTCGACCGCTGACCCCATGAGACCCGTCGGGATGCGGGAGCCGATCCCCGCATCCCGACGCCCCACCGACAGAAGGACGGATGCTGTGAGCGACCAGCTGCTCGACGGACCTCACGGACCGCTGCGCGTGCGCGTGTACGAGCCGGAGAAGCCTGCCGGACCCGGACTCGTCTGGGCGCACGGCGGAGGGTTCGCCGCCGGCGAGCTCGAGATGCCGGAGGCCGACTGGGTCGCACGGAGCTTCGCCGACCGGGGCATCGTCGTGGTCTCGGTGGACTATTCGCTCGCGCCGTTTCCTCGCACCTGGGCCGCGGCGGCCGGCGCCCCTGAACGTGCCGGCGTGCACTATCCGGTCGCGTCCGACGAGCTCGAGGCCGCGTTCCGCTGGGCGGTCGACTCCGGCCTCGCACGCGGCCCGTGGTCGATCGGCGGAGCAAGCGCGGGTGGCAACCTCGCGACCGGCGCAGCCCTGCGCCTGAGCCACGGTTCCGGTCCCGTCCCCGCTCTCGCGGTGCTCGCGTATCCGACGCTGCACGCTGTGCAGGACACACCGGATGCGGCCCTGCGCGCGGCGCTCGACGCAGATCCTGAGGCCGACACGTTCGGGCCCGAACCCGTGCGAGTCATGTACGAGAACTACCTGGGCGGGCCTGTCGACGACGCCGACGTCTACGCGGTGCCCGGCACCGCGTCGGTCGATGACCTCTCACGCTTCCCCGCCACGATCATGATCAACGACGAGGTCGACGAGCTGCGCGTCTCCGCCGAGGCCTTCGGCGCCTCGCTGCGATCCGCCGGTGTCGCCCTCGACATCTCGACCGAGCCTGGCACCCGCCACGGCCACCTCAACCGTCCGGAACACGCGGCGGCGACAGCATCGATCGACCGCTTCGCCGCACGCATCCTCGCCACTTCTCCCGAGAACAAGGAACAGCCATGACCAACCCCACCGCCGCCGCCCTCATCGAGCGGTCGAACCGCCTGGGCGCCGACCCCAAGAACACCAACTACGCCGGCGGAAACACGTCGGCGAAGGGCACCGAGACCGACCCCGTCACCGGGCAGCCGGTCGAGCTGATGTGGGTCAAGGGATCCGGTGGCGACCTCGGCACGCTGAAGGAGCAGGGCCTCGCCGTGCTGCGCCTCGACCGCATGCGCGCACTCGTCGACGTCTACCCGGGGCTCGACCGTGAAGACGAGATGGTCGCCGCGTTCGACTACTGCCTGCACGGCAAGGGCGGCGCCGCCCCGTCGATCGACACCGCGATGCACGGCCTCGTCGACGCCGCGCACGTCGACCACCTGCACCCCGACTCGGGCATCGCGATCGCGACCGCCGCCGACGGCGAGGCGCTGACCGCGAAGATCTTCGGCGACAAGGTCGTGTGGGTTCCGTGGCGCCGCCCCGGCTTCCAGCTCGGACTCGACATCGCCGCGATCAAGGCACAGAACCCGCAGGCGATCGGCACGATCCTCGGCGGCCACGGCATCACCGCCTGGGGCGACACGTCGGAGGAGGCCGAGTCGAACTCACTGTGGATCATCGACACCGCAGCCGCCTACATCGAGGCGAACGGCAAGGCCGACCCGTTCGGCGGTGTCCGCGCCGGTTTCGAGGCGCTTCCCGAGGCCGAGCGCCGCGAGCGCGCTGCGGCCCTCGCCGGCACGATCCGCGGCATCGCGTCGACCGACAAGCCGATGGTCGGCCACTTCACCGACTCCGACGTCGTTCTCGACTTCCTCGCCTCGGATCGCGCCCCCGAACTCGCGGCTCTCGGCACCAGCTGCCCCGACCACTTCCTGCGCACCAAGGTCAAGCCGCTGATCCTCGACCTGCCCGTCACGGCATCCGCCGACGAGCAGATCGCCCGCCTGCACGAGCTGCACACCGAGTACCGCGCCGACTATCAGGCGTACTACGACGCCCACGCGACCGCGGAGTCGCCCGCGATCCGCGGAGCCGACCCGCTCATCGTGCTCGTGCCCGGCATCGGGATGTTCTCGTACGGGGCGAACAAGCAGACCGCCCGCGTCGCCGGCGAGTTCTACGTCAACGCGATCAACGTGATGCGCGGCGCCGAGTCGCTGTCGACGTACTCCCCCATCTCCGACGCCGAGAAGTTCGACATCGAGTACTGGGCGCTGGAGGAGGCCAAGCTGCAGCGCATGCCGAAGCCGAAGTCGCACCAGGGCCGCATCGCCTTCGTGACCGGAGCCGCCAGCGGCATCGGCAAGGCCATCGCCACCCGTCTCGCGGCCGAGGGCGCCTGCGTCGTCATCGCCGACCTCGATCTCGAGAAGGCCCAGGCCGCCGCGGCCGAGCTCGGGAACACCGACGTCGCGATCGGCGTCGCGGCGAACGTCGCGGATGCGGCTGCGATCCAGGCCGCGCTGAACGACGCCGTGCTCGCGTTCGGCGGCGTCGACCTCGTCGTCAACAATGCCGGACTCTCGCTGTCGAAGCCCCTGCTCGAGACCACCGAGAAGGACTGGGACCTGCAGCACGATGTCATGGCCAAGGGCTCGTTCCTCGTGTCGAAGGCCGCGGCCCGTGTGCTGATCGACCAGAAGCTCGGCGGCGACATCATCTACATCTCGTCGAAGAACTCGGTGTTCGCCGGTCCGAACAACATCGCCTACTCGGCGACCAAGGCCGACCAGGCGCACCAGGTGCGACTGCTGGCCGTCGAGCTCGGCGAGTTCGGCATCCGCGTCAACGGCATCAACCCCGACGGTGTCGTACGCGGCTCGGGCATCTTCGCCTCGGGCTGGGGTGCGAACCGCGCAGCCACCTACGGCGTCGCCGAAGAGGACCTCGGCCAGTTCTACGCCAACCGCACGATCCTCAAGCGCGAGGTCGTTCCCGAGAACGTGGCGGATGCGGTCTACGTGCTGACGGGCCCCGAGCTCAGCCGCACCACAGGCCTGCACATCCCGGTCGACTCCGGCGTCGCCGCGGCGTTCCTGCGATGACGGCGCGAGGGCGTTTCGTGTCGCTCCGCTCGCTCAACGACCAGGAGCCTCGGTCGTTGAGCGAGGAGCGCAGCGACGAGACGAAACGCATCGCCCGATCCATGGCACTCCACGACAGCTCCCGGAGCGACTCATGACGGTCCGGTCCGTCGCCGCCGTCGACCTCGGGGCGACCAGCGGTCGCGTCATGATCGGGCGGATCGGCGACGACCGGCTCGACCTCGAACTCGTCTCGCGGTTTCCCAACGGGCCCGTCGAACGTGAGGACGGCCTGCACTGGGACTTCGGCGCACTCTACGAGCATGTCGTCGCGGGGCTCGCCGAGGCCGTGCGCCGAGAGCCGGGCATCGAGAGCATCGGAATCGACTCGTGGGCAGTCGACTACGGCCTGCTGAAAGACGGCGAGCTTCTCGCCGAGCCTTTCCACTATCGCGACGAGCGCACGGCGCGGGGCGTCGCCGAGGTGCACGCCGAGGCGCCGTTCGCCGAGCTGTACCAGCGGAACGGACTGCAGTTCCTGCCGTTCAACACGCTCTATCAGTACCGTGTCGACGCCCGCCTCGCCGATGCCGACAACGCCCTGCTGATCCCCGACCTCATCGCGTTCCTGCTCACCGGAACTGAGGTCGCCGAACGCACCAATGCCTCGACCACCGGACTGCTCGGCGTCGAATCGGGCGAGTGGGACAGCGAGCTGGCCGAACGCCTCGGCATCCCGTCGAGCATCCTGCCCTCGCTCGTCGACCCGGGCGAGACGATCGGCACGCTGCGACCCGAGCTGGCTGAACGCATCGGCAAGCAGCTGCCCGTCATCGCGGTCGGCTCGCACGACACGGCATCCGCCGTCGTCGCCGCACCCCTGTCGACCCCGCACTCGGCCTATATCTCGTGCGGCACCTGGGGCCTGGTCGGCGTCGAGCTGACAAACCCGGTGCTGACGGATGCCGCGCGCGAGGCGAACTTCACGCACGAGCTCGGGGTCGACCGGCGCTACCGCTTCCTGCACAACGTGACGGGACTCTGGCTGCTGAGCGAGACCGTGCGGGCGTGGGAGGCAGAGGACGGGTCCTCGATCGACCTGCCCGAGCTGCTGGCCGCGGCCTCCGCCGTCACCGGCGACGTGCCGCTGTTCGACGCGAACGACTCGTCGCTCAGCGCACCAGGAGACATGCCTGCACGCATCGCGGCGCTGCTCGGATCGGAGGCTCCCTCGACGAGGCCCGCCTTCGCCCGTTCGATCGTCGAGTCGATCGCCACGGCGTTCGCGGATGCGGTGCAGACGGCATCCGGCCTCTCGGGGCGCGAGCTCGACAGCATCCATCTGGTGGGTGGCGGATCGTTGAACCGTCTGCTGTGCCAGGCGACGGCCGATCGCACCGGTCTTCCGGTGCTCGCAGGCCCCGTCGAGGCGACCGCTCTCGGCAACGTGCTCGTGCAGGCGCGAGCCCTCGGTGCGGCCCCCGCATCTCTCGAGGAGCTGCGCGCCCTCGTCGCCGCGACCCACGAGCCGGAGCGCTTCGACCCGCGCTGACTCACACCCGTCGCCCGCCCCGAAGTGCCGTCCCGTCCGCGGGCAGCCCGCCGCACACCTGGCTGGCCGGTCCCCGGATGGATGCCGAGAACACCCTGTCCCGGCATCCATCCGCGCTTTCGCCAGCCATCCGCCCAGGGCCGGGAGCCCGCGCCATAGCACCGGCAATGGCACCGGACACACGAAAGGGGCGCCGGAGCCGAAGCTCCGACGCCCCACACGAATCCGACTCAGAAGTCGAAGTCGCCGATGTTGTCGGCGTTGAACTCGAACGGGTCGCCGAGCAGCACGACGCCGTCGGCGCCGACCGTGTACTCGCCGAGCTCGCCTGCCTCGAAGGTGTCGCCCTCTTCGCCGGTGATGTCGCCCTCGATCAGTGCCTTCGACGCGAATGCCGCCAGGTAGCCGAGGTCGGCCGGGTTCCACAGCGCGAACGCGGTGACGGTGCCGTCCTCGACGTACTCGCGCATCTGGTTCGGGGTGCCGAGACCGGTGATCGCGACCTTGCCCTTGTAGTCCGAGGTCGAGACGTAGCGAGCGGCGGCAGCGATGCCGACCGTGGTGGGCGAGATGATGCCCTTCAGGTTCGGGTGGCTCTGCAGCAGGGCCGCGGTCTTGTCGAACGAGGTCTGATCGTCGTCGTCACCGTAGACGGTCTCGACGATCGTGATGTCGGGGTACTCGGTGGCGACGTACTCCTTCATCAGGTCGATCCAGGCGTTCTGGTTGGTCGCGTTGGCCGATGCCGACAGGATCGCGACCTCGCCGGCTCCGCCGATCTGGTCGGCGATGAGGTCGACCTGCACCTTGGCGATGCCCTCGGAGTCGGCCTGGTTGATGAACAGGTCGCGGCACTCGGGGTTGGTGTCGGAGTCGAAGGTGACGACCTTGACGCCCGCGTCACGCGCCTCGTTCAGCGCGTCGCAGATCGCTTTCGGATCGTTGGCCGAGACGACCAGCGCACCGACGGCCTGCTGCGTCGCGGTGTTGATGTAGCTGACCTGGGCGTCGGGGGTGGCCTCAGCAGGGCCGACCTCGGCGAACGTGCCGCCGAACTCGTCGACGGCGGTCTTGCCGCCCTCGCTCGAGGTGTCGAAGTACGGGTTGCCGAGGTTCTTCGGCAGGAACGTGATCGACAGGTTGTCGGATCCTCCACCCTCCGAGCCCGAGCCGCCCGAGCCGCCGCTGGTGTCGGCGCAGCCGGTCAGCACGAGCGCTGCGGCCACGGCGACCGCCGCGAACCCCGCGATCTTCTTACGTGCAAACGTCATTGTTCTTCCTTTCGTGATGACCACCGCTGGCGGGTGCCTGCGATGTGAGGCTGCCTCATGGTGCGGGAGAGGCTGCTACGCGGAGCGGCGGACCGGCCTTCGCACGGACGCGCTGCGCCCAGGCGAGGACGCTGGCTGCGACGACCGAGAAGATCAGCAGACCGCCGGTGATGATGTTGATGACGTCGGAGGTGACGCCGGCGAGACGCAGGCTGCTGCCCAGCACCCCGATGAGCAGCACGGCGGCGACGACACCGTGCAGGTGCCCGCGTCCGCCGAAGACCGAGACTCCGCCGAGCACGACGGCGGCGATCACCTGCAGCTCGAGCCCCGTGGCGTTGTCGCCTCGGGCGCTGCCGAACCGCAGCGTGTAGAAGATGCCCGCGAAGGCGGCGACGACGCCCGAGAGCACGAACAGGATGAACTTCGTCCGCTCGACGTTCACGCCCGAGAACCGCGCGGCGTCCTTCGAGAGGCCGATCGCGAAGACGCCGCGGCCGAACGGCGTGAAGTGCAGCAGCACGACGAACAGCACCAGCAGGATCAGAAACGGGATCACGATGTACGGGATCGTGGTTCCGGCGATCTTCGCCTTCGCGAGAGCGGTCCAGGTCTCGGGGAAGTCGGTCACGGCAGTGGTTCCGAGCAGGCCCACCGCGAGACCGCGGAAGAGCGCGAGCGTGCCGATCGTGACGGCGAGCGAGGGCAGGCCGACGATCGTGACGAGGAAGCCGTTGAACGCACCGCCCACCACGCCGACCAGCAGGGCGGCGAGAGCCGCGACCTCGAACGGGGCACCCGACTCGGTGAGCACACCGGTGACGACGCTGGCGAGTCCGACCATCGATCCGACCGAGAGGTCGATCTCTCCGGTGATCATGACGAGCGTCATCGGCAGGGCGATGAGCAGGATCGGCGCGACGTCGAGCAGCAGGTAGTTCGCTGTGATCGGCTGCGCGAACCCGCGGATCGAGACCGCGGCGACGATGGTCACGAGCACGAGCAGGGCGATGATCGCGAACTCGCGGTTGACGAAGATGCGCCGCCAGAGCGGACGGTCGTAGTCGCGGATGACGCGCGTCGACGTGGTCGTCGTTGTCGTGGTCATGATTCGTCCCTCGCCTCGATGAGCTGGCGTCTCTGTCTGACCGCGAGCACCCGGTCGAGCACGATGGCCCCGATGATCAGCACACCGACCACGGCGCGCTGCCAGAAGTCCGGGATGCCGAGAATGGGCAGCGCACGGTTGATGGTCATCAGGAGCATCGCGCCGATGGCCGCGCCCCAGACGGTGCCGACGCCGCCGGTGATCGCGATGCCGCCGATGACGGCGGCACCGACCGCATCCAGCTCCCAGCCGCTGCCTGCCTGCGAGCTGATGGATCCGTAGCGGGCGGCGTAGAAGACGCCGGCGAGACCTGCGAGTGCGCCCGAGAGGACGAACGCCGAGAGCACGCGGCGGGTGACCTTGAGACCGTAGAGCTCGGCGGCCGCGGGGTCGGAACCGATCGCGTAGTACTCGCGACCGCCGCGGATGTTGCGCAGATACCAGGCGGCGAGCGCGAGCACGATCACCGCGATGATCGTCAGCACCGGGACGAAGAGGATCTGCTGCGTGCCGAGGCCGAGGAAGTCCTTCGGCATGTCGGAGGCGTTGATGCGATCGCTGCCGGTCCAGAGCACGTTTATGCCGCGGTAGGCATACAGCGTGCCGAGCGTGATCACCATGGCCGGCACCTTCGCGAAGGCGACCAATGCGCCGTTGACCAGGCCGAGGAAGGCACCGAGCAGGACGGCCGCGATCACGACGACCACGATCGGGATGCCGGGGACGTCGACGAAGAGGCGTCCGGTCAGGTAGGCCGTGAGGCCCATCACCGAGCCCACCGACAGATCGACGTTGCGCGTGATGATGACGATCGCCTGGCCCACCGCGACGAGCATGAGGATCGACGGCGTGAGCAGCAGATCGCGCCAGCCGTCGGAGCTGAAGAGGAACGCCGGGTTCTTGACGGTCGCGGCGATCACGACGAGCACGAGCGCGGCGAGGATGCCGAACTCGCGTGCACGGCCGATGCCGCCGGGCTTCTTCGCGATCGCCGGAGCGGCGGCCGCGGGTGCGGTGGTGGTGCTCATGAGTGCAGCTCCGATGAGTGGGTGGCGGCGAACATGACGTTCTCGCTGGTGGCGTCGTCGCGGGAGATCTCGGCGGTGATGCGTCCTTCGCGCATCACGAGCACTCGGTCCGCCATGCCGAGCACCTCGGGCAGCTCGGACGAGATCATCAGGATGCCCATGCCCTCGCCGGCGAGCTGCGACAGCAGTCGGTGCACCTCGGACTTGGTGCCCACGTCGATGCCGCGGGTCGGCTCGTCGATGATGAGGACGCGCGGGTCGGTGGCCAGCCACTTGGCCAGCACGACCTTCTGCTGATTGCCGCCCGAGAGCGTGGACGCCACGGTGTCGAGCGCGTGCGTCTTCACCTCGAGGCGCGACGCCCACTCCTTCGCCGCACGGTTCTCGATGCCGCTCGTGATGAGTCCCCACTTCGAGAGGCGCCGGCGGATGGCGAGCGTGATGTTGCCTCCGACGCTCGCGTCGATCACGAGGCCCTGCTTGCGGCGGTCCTCGGGAACGAGCGCGAGTCCGCTGCGCATCGCGGCGGTCGGGTTGCGGCGGGCGACGCCCGCGCCGAGCATCCGCACCTCTCCCTCGTCGTAGGGATCGACGCCGAAGATCGCGCGGGCGACCTCCGAGCGACCGGCACCGACGAGACCTGCCAGTGCGACGATCTCGCCCGCGCGCACCGTGAACGAGATGTCATGGAAGACGCCGGGACGGGTGAGCGCTGTGACCTCGAGCAGCGGCTCGCCGATGGCGGCCTCCTGCTTGGGGAACAGCTCGGTGACGTCGCGGCCGACCATCTGGCGCACCAGTTCGTCGACCGTGGTCTCGGCGATGGGAGTGGTGTCGATGTATGCCCCGTCACGCATGACGGTGACGGTGTCGCACAGGTCGAACACCTCGTCGAAGCGATGCGAGATGAAGAGGATCGCGCGTCCCTCGTCGCGGAGGCTCCGCGCGACCGCGAAGAGTCGGTCGACCTCGACGCCGCTGAGTGCGGCCGTCGGCTCGTCCATGATCAGCACGCTCGCGTCGAGGGAGATGGCCTTGGCGATCTCGATGATCTGCTGGTCGGCGATCGACAGACCCTCGGTGATGCGGTCGGGGTCGAGCGTCACGCCCAGGCGGCGGAAGATCCGGTCGACTTCGGTGCGCATGGCCTTGCGGTCGATGCGGCCGAGGAAGCCGGTGGGCTGGCGCCCCATGAAGATGTTCTCGGTGACCGAGAGATCGGGGAACAGCGTCGGCTCCTGGTAGATGACCGCGATGCCCGCGGCCTTCGACTGGGCGGTGCTGGTGAAATCGACATCGTCGCCGTGCAGACGGAAGTCGCCCGAGTCGCGGCGGTACAGACCGGCCATGATCTTCACGAGCGTGGACTTGCCCGCGCCGTTCTCGCCGATGAGGGCGTGGATCGAGCCGGGGCGGAGCGTCAGGCTGCCGGAGCGGAGTGCGACGACGGGGCCGAAGGACTTCACCACCCGATGCAGCTCGAGCGCGGTGGGGGGAGCGCTGCGGGCGGAGGCTGCGTCTACCACTGGCTTTCCTCTCCGTTGAGGGGGATGATGATCGGAATGAACTTTACCTGAATCGATTCAAGCTCGTTTCAGGCTAGTGTATGTGATGCCGGTCTCAGGTCAACCCCCGATGCCGAAGCGTGATCCGCCCGACGACGAGAGGACTGCCGAATGCCGGTCAGCATCCGCGATGTCGCCGTTCGCGCTGGCGTCTCCGTCGGCACCGTCTCGAACGTCCTGAACCGACCGGACGAGGTCTCCAGCGAGTCGGTCGAGCGAGTGACGCAGGCGATAGAAGAGCTCGGCTACGTGCGAAACGACGCCGCCCGCAAGCTCAGAGCCGGCGTGAGCACGACCGTCGGATTCGTCGTGCTCGACGGCCAGAACCCCTTCTACAACGATGTGGTGCGCGGTGCCGAAGACGAGGCGTCGAGCCACGGCATCGCGATCCTGTACGGCAACACCGACGACGACCCGTCCCGCGAGAAGGTCTATCTCGACCTGTTTCGCGAGCAGCAGGTGCGCGGCCTGCTCATCGCCCCCTACGGCGACGTCATGACGCAGCTGCGCAAGTTCCGAGCGAGCGGGATCGCGACGGTTCTCGTCGACCGATTCAGCGCCGACAGCGGGTTCTCGTCGGTGTCGGTCGACAGCGTCGCGGGTGGGCGACTGGCGGTCGAGCACCTCATCGAGGGCGGTCGGCGGCGGATCGCCTTCGTTGGCGGCCCCTTCGACATGCGTCAGGTCACCGACCGTCTCGCGGGCGCTCGCGCGGCGGCCGAGAACGCGGCGGTGCACGTCGAGCTCGAGGTCGTGCCGACGGCGGCGATGACGGTCGAAGAGGGCGTCGCCGCCGGAGCGCGCCTGCTCACCCGCCCTCGGCGCGAGTGGCCCGACGCGCTCTTCGCCGCCAACGATCTGCTCGCCCTCGGCCTGCTGCAGTCGCTCGTGTCGGGCGGACGCCTGCTCGTCCCCGACGAGATCGCGCTGATCGGCTTCGACGACAATCCGTTCGCGGCCGCCGCCGCGGTGCCGTTGTCATCCATCCGTCAGCCCAGCCGCATGATCGGTCGCACGGCGCTGCGGATCGTGCTCGAAGAGGCCGCCGACCCCGAGAGCATCCCGAGGCAGACCGTGTTCCCGCCCGAGCTGATCGTGCGCCGCTCGACCGGCGGCTGAGACGGCATCGGGCTGCGCCGATCAGGCCCCGTACGCGCGTGCGACCGGACGCCGCAGGCCTTCGTACTCGACCGAAGGCCAGCGTTCGTCGACCGTCAGCACCTCCCAGCCCGTCTCTGTGCGCAGCATGGTGTCCTCGACCTTGACCCCCGGTGCGGTCGGATTCCACGCGAACGTCTGATTCTCGACGAGCAGATCGGTCGTGGATGCCGTGGCCCGAGGGTCACGTCCGGCATAGCCGGTCGGCCCACCCTGGTGATGCCGCTGCCATTCGCCGGCGTCGAACCCGAAGCGGGCGTACGCCGCGGTTCCCGCCGCGAAGGCGTCATCGAGACGAGCGCCGGGAACGGAGGCATCGAGAAACGCACGTTCGACCCCGAGGATCGGCTCTTCGTCGACGGATGCGCCGACCCATCGTGTCGCGTTGGCGATGAGCCCGTCGCGGCGACCGCAGACGACGATCATCGCGCGATCGCCGAGCAGACCGGCGGTCGGCAGCGGATGCCGGAACGCATCGCGCTCCACGCCCGAAACGAGCACGACGAGCGGATCGATGCCCCGGGCGATGAGCTCGGCGGCGGCGACCGCCGCGACCGCCCGCTCGGTCTGGTCAGGCCCGACCCGGCTGAGCACATCGGTCAGTGTCTCGGCCGTCTCCTGGCCGAGCGACCGATACCTGGCTCGCTCAGCAGGCAGCATCCGCGCCCTCGCCGCACGCAGCTGAAGCGCCGCCTGCGACTCCGGCACCGCCGCGTCCTCGGCGGCGGCGACCGCCGGCGGAATCCACCAGGGCACCCGAATAATGCGCTCGGCATCCTGGGGCAGCAGCTCCTCGGCGATCATCCGGTCGGCCTCGTTGTCGGCGACGTAGAGCACGTCCCCGCCCTTCTCCGCGCGCACGGCGAGCACCGGGGGCCCCGCGAGCGACACGTGAGTGCGCACGCCCTCGAGATACCACGACACCGCCTCATGCGACTCGAGAACGAGCGCTGCGCCGCCGAACTCCCGCCGCACGCGGGCGACACGATCCTGCTTCTCGATGCGGTCCTCGGATGCTCCGGCCATGCGACTCTCCCCTGCAAAACGTTTTCTCGTAGTATGACGACAGCCGCGACCGATCGCGGGACGAAGGGATGCTGATGGCACGCGAATCGTCACGCCCTGGCATCACCGACGTCGCGAAGCTCGCCGGCGTCTCGCTGTCGACCGTGTCGCGCGCGATGAACGGCAACCCGACCGTCGATCCGGCGCTCGCGGAGCGCGTTCAGGCGGCCGCGGCCGAGCTCGGCTACACCGCCAACCCTGTGGCCCGCAGCCTGGTGCTGGGTCGCACGCAGACCGTCGCCGTCGTGATCCCCGACCTCGAGAACCCGACGTTCCAGGCGATCCTGCGGGGCCTCAGCCGGGCAGCGACCGCCGACGGATATCACGTGCTGGTCGCCGACTCGCGTGAAGACCTCGGCGAGGAGCACGCGCTCGCCAGGGCCACCAGACTGCGTACTGACGGCGTGATCCTCTGCGCTCCGCGCATGCCCGAAGAAGAGCTCGCGACGCTGCTCCCCGCGCTCTCCCCCGCCGTCGTGATCAACCGCGGCCCACAGCCGAGCGCCCCGGTCGTCGGTGCTGACTACGGATCGGGTATGCGCGAGATCGTCGATCACCTGACGTCGCTCGGTCACCGTCGCCTGGTCTATCTCGCCGGCGCCACCCGCAGCGTGACCCATCGCGCTCGACAGGACGCGATCGCCGCAGCGGCCTCGAGAACACCGGGACTGGAGGTCGAGGAGATCTCCGCCGGCGTCGACTTCGACAGCGGCACCGCGGTCGCGGATCAGGTGCTCGCGAGCGGTGCGACCGCCGTGATCGCGTACAACGACCTCGTCGCGATGGGCCTCCTCTCGGCACTGACCGTGCGCCGCGTGGAGGTTCCGGGTCAGCTGTCGATCACCGGCTTCGACGACATCCCCTTCGCCGCCTACACCTCGCCTCCGCTCACGACGGCAGCCGTACCCGCGGTCGAGATCGGAGCCGCCGCCTGGGCTGCGATGCACGCTCAGCTCACCGGCGGTGACCCCACCCCGACGCTCACGCTGACGCCGACTCTCGTCGTGCGCGGAAGCACCGCAGCGCTGCACGAAGGCTGAGCGTCCGCATCCCGACGACTCGACATGCACCCTGTGCTATCGTCGAGAAAACGTTTCCTGAGTTCGAGATCACCGAAGGATCACGATGACGAAGACCCGCTACGCCCTCGCCGGCGCCGGAGCCCGCGCCCAGATGTACGTCGAGGGGATCATCGGCACGCACCGTGACCGCGCCGAGCTCGTGGCGATCATCGAGCCGAACCCGGTGCGGGCCAAGCTCTACGCCGACCGCATCGCCGAGGTCGGCGCCCCGCTGCCCCGACTCGCCACCCCAGACGAGCTCGAACAGGTCATCCGCGACGAACGCGTCGACCGGGTCATCATCTGCTCCCGCGACGACCTGCACGCCGAGCTGATCGTCCGCTCGCTGGAGGCGGGCGCCGACGTCGTGGTCGAGAAACCGCTGACGATCGACGCCGCGAGCGCGGCGCGCATCGAAGACGCGGTCGAGCGCACCGGCCGTCAGGTCGTGCTGACGTTCAACTACCGCTACTCCCCACGCAACAGCGCGCTGCGCCAGGTGATCCAGGACGGCACGATCGGAGAGGTCACCTCGGTGGACTTCTCGTGGATGCTCGACACCAACCACGGCGCGGACTACTTCCGCCGCTGGCACCGCGAGAAGAAGAACTCGGGCGGTCTGCTCGTTCACAAATCGAGTCACCACTTCGACCTGGTGAACTGGTGGATCCGCTCGCAGCCGACCCGCGTCTTCGCCTCGGGCGGTCTGCGCTTCTACGGGGCCGACAACGCCGCTGCCCGCGGGCTGGGCGAGCGCCCCGCCCGAGGCACCCACGACGACGGCGATCTGTTCGAGCTCGATCTCCGCACCGACGAGCGCCTCACCGCTCTCTATCTCGACGCCGAGGAGCACGACGGATACCGGCGCGACCTCGACGTCTTCAGCGAGGGGATCACGATCGAGGACAACCTCGCGCTCGTCGTCGACTACGCCTCGGGAGCGACGATGTCGTACTCGCTGAACGCGCACGCGCCGTGGGAGGGCTACCGCGTCGCGGTGAACGGCACGCTCGGCCGGGTCGAGCTCGAGGTCATCGAGCGGGGCGCAGTCCTCGCGGGCGAGGGCCTGCATCCGCACATCGACCCCAGCCTCTCGGGCAGCTACGGCACGACCTCGCTGCGCCCCGAGGGCGAGCGGCTGATCGTGCAGCGGCACTGGGAAGAGGCCTACGAGGTGCCGATCGACGGCGGTGACGGCGGCCACGGCGGCGGCGACGAGCTGCTGCTCTCGGATGTCTTCGAGGGCCCGGGCGACGACCCGCTCGCCCGCCCGGCCGACTGGACCGACGGCATCCGCTCGATCGCCGTCGGCATCGCCGGCAACCGCTCGCTCGAGACGGGACTGCCCGTGAAGGTCGACGAGCTCGGCATCGCACTGCTGGAGCGGTGATGAGGGTCGTCGTCACCGGCGGATCCGGCAGGCTCGGGCGCACGCTCGTGACGGGCCTCGCCGATGCCGGGCACGAGATCGTGTCGATCGATCGCGAGCCGACGGACGACCTCGATCGCCCCGGGATCACGCAGTTCTCCCTCGACCTGACCGATGCGGATGCGACGGCATCGGCACTCGCGGGCACGAATGCCGACGCGCTGATCCACCTCGCGGCGATCGCGGTGCCGTTCAGCGCCCCGGAAGACGTGATCCTCCGCACCAACGGCGCTCTCGCGCAGTCGGTGCTCGGCGGAGCGGTGCGCGCCGGCATCCATCGGGTGGTCGCTGCGTCGAGCCCCACAGTGATCGGCTACGGCGCTCCCCGCGGATGGACGCCCGAGCGACTGCCGCTCGACGAGGCTTCCCCCGCGGAGCCGTGGAACGCCTATGCCCTGTCGAAGCTGCTGATCGAGCAGACCGTCGACATGCTGCGGCGTCAGACCGGCGACGACGTGCGCTTCGCCTCGTTCCGCCCCTGCTACGTGATCGCCCCCGAAGAGTGGGCCGGCGCTCAGACGCAGCAGGGCCACACCGTGCTCGATCGACTGAACGACCCGGCGCTGTCGGCTCCGGCCCTGTTCAACTACGTCGATGCCCGTGACGTCGCAGCCTTCGCCGACACGCTGCTCGCCGCCCTCGACGACATCCCGAACGGCGAGGTCTTCTTCGTCGGCGCCGACGACGCGCTCGCCCGTCGCCCCCTGAACGAGCTTCTGCCCCGGTTCCACCCCGGCACCGAGCACGCGGCCGCGGCCCTGACCGGCAGCGCCCCCGCCTTCTCGTCCGCCAAGGCCGCCCGCCTGCTCGGCTGGCGGCCGACCCGCAGCTGGCGCACCGAGCTCGCCTCCTCGACCGCATCCGCCGCCGCATCCGGCGCCCCATCCGGCGCCCCATCCGTCTCCTGAAAGGCTCGACATCGACTTCGATGGAATCCTCTTCTTCCCGGTGACCCCGTTCACCGCTGACGGCACGATCGACCACGAGCTGCTCGCGACCCATGTCGCGACCGGTGTCGAGGCCGGAGCCGGCGGGGTGTTCCCCGCGTGCGGCACAGGAGAGTTCCACGCCCTGTCGGCGAGCGAGGCGGCCGCGGTCACCCGCACGGCTGTCACCGCTGTGGCCGGACGCGTGCCGGTGATCTCCGGCGCCGGTGGGCCGCTCGGCCACGCGATCGAGGTGGCGAAGGCCGCAGCGGATGCCGGCGCCGACGGACTCCTCGTGCTGCCGCCCTATCTCGTCGGCGGCACACAGGCGGGACTCGCCGCCTATGTCGAGCAGATCGTCGAGGCGGCGAGCCTGCCCGTGATCATTTATCACCGCGGAAGCGCGCAGTACTCGGTCGAGACCGTGCGCCGACTCGTCGCGAACCCGAAGGTCGTGGGCTTCAAGGACGGCACCGGCGACATCGGTGCGACGCAGCTGATCGTCCGCGCCGTCGCCGAGGAGGGCCGGTCGGACTTCTCCTTCTTCAACGGTCTGCTCACGGCCGAGCTGACGCAGGGCGCGTATCGCGGCATCGGCGTTCCCCTCTATTCGTCGGCCGCCTTCGCCATGGCGCCCGACATCGCGAACGCCTACTACCGCGCGTACGCCGAGGGAGACGAGGCACGGCGCCTCGCACTGCTCGACGGCTTCTATCGCCCTCTCGTCGAGCTGCGCGATGAGACCCCCGGATTCGGCGTCTCTCTGATCAAGGCGGGGCTGCGGCTCTCGGGACTCGCCGTCGGGTCGGTGCGCGCACCGCTCGTCGACCCCACGCCCGCCCAGGAGGCACGCCTCGCCGAGATCCTCGCAGCTGGGCGCGCGCTGCTGTGACCACGATCCGGAGTCTGACGACGCGTCTGCAGCGGGTGCCGCTGGCGCGCCCGTGGGCTGCCGACGTCACCTCGGTCGGCGTCATCGCGACGCATCTCGTGCGCTCCGACGGAGTCGAGGGCTGGGGCTTCTCGTGGACCCCGCAGATCGGGGCGCACGCGGTGGAGGCTCTGCTCCGACACGACATCGGGCCCGCCGCGGTCGGACGATCAGCCGTGCCCGGCGAGACCTGGCAGGACCTGTGGGAGCACCTGCACGAAGCTGGCGGCGCGGGCATCACGACGATCGCGCTCGCAGGGCTCGACCTCGCGCTGTGGGATGCCCAGGCTCGGTCGGACGGCAGCACGGTGTCGGAGTCGATCGGCCGCCGCCGCGAGCGCGTACGCGCCTACGGTTCGGGAGTGAACCTTCACTACTCGCTCGACGAGCTGCTCGCCCAGGTGCAGCGGTGGATCGATTCGGGGTTCACCGCCGTGAAGATCAAGGTCGGCAAGCGCGATCTCGCCGAGGACCTCGATCGCGTCGCCGCCGTCCGCGACCTGCTGGGGCCCGCTCCCTCGCTGATGATCGATGCGAACCAGCGGTGGGATCTCGAGCGGGCGGCGACCTCGGTCGAAGCGCTGTCGCGGTTCGACCTCGCCTGGATCGAGGAACCGCTGCGGGCCGACGACCTCGACGGCCACACCGAACTCGCACGGCGCATCGATGTGCCGATCGCGCTCGGCGAGAACCTGCACACCGTGCACCGCTTCGGCGACTTCCTGCGCGCGGGTGCGGCGCAGATCGTTCAGCCCAACGTCGTGCGGGTCGGCGGCATCACGCCCTTCCTCCGCATCGCCGAGCTGGCGGCGTCTCACGGCGCAGCCCTGCACCCGCACCTGCTGCCGGAGCTCTCCGGACAACTCGCTCTCGCGCTTGCCGACACAGCGTCCGAGGTGCTCGTCGAGGACGTCGAGGACGCCGGGTTCGGCGCGCTGGGCGCCCTGGTCGACCCGTCGCCCGTCACGATCGCCGGCGGCTGGCTCACCGAGAACGCGCACGCTGGCCTCGGCATCCGCTTCTCCCCTCTGCTCACCGACGCCGCAGCGCGCACCGACGACCCCGCGTTCCGCGCAGGAAAGGACCCCTCGTGACCACGTCTCCCGAAGATCTCGACGCGATCGTCCGCGCCGCAGCCGCCGCTGCCCCGATCTGGCGTCGCTCGCCGGCCTCGGACCGCTCGAGCTGGCTGCGTGCCGCGGCCGATGTGCTCGACGCGAACCTCGACGAGCTCGTCGCGATCGCCGACGAGGAGACCCGCCTGGGCGCGACCCGTCTGACCGGCGAGGTGGCCCGCACGAGCGGCCAGCTCCGCCTCTTCGCGACGGTCGTCGAGGAGGGCTCGTACCTCGAACTCACGGTCGATGATGCGGATGCGGCAGCAACCCCGCCGCGACCGGAGCTGCGCCGACTGCTCACTGCCCTGGGCCCTGTGGCGGTCTTCTCGGCGTCCAACTTCCCCTTCGCCTTCTCGGTCGCCGGCGGCGACACGGCCTCGGCCCTCGCCGCCGGAAACCCTGTCGTCGTGAAGGCGCACTCCGGCCACCCTCGGCTGTCGGCGCGCACCGCCGAGCTGGTGGCGGCGGCACTGGAGTCCGCAGGGGCCCCCGCCGGTTCGCTCGCGCTCGTGGCGGGTCGCGACGCGGGTAACGCGCTCGTGCAGCATCCGCTCGTCCGGGCCGCCGGCTTCACCGGCTCAGTGTCCGGCGGACGCGCACTGTTCGACCTCGCCTCGGGGCGCCCTGACCCGATCCCGTTCTACGGCGAGCTCGGTAGCATCAACCCGGTCGTCATCACCGAAGCCGCGGTCGCCGCACGCGGTGACTCCCTGGCTCAGGGGCTCGTCGGATCCTTCACTCTCGGCGTCGGCCAGTTCTGCACCAAGCCGGGTGTGGTCTTCGTTCCCGCAGGCTCGGGATTCGAGGATGCCGTAGCGGCCGCCGTGCCCGCGATCTCGGGCGGCCCGCTGCTCACCGACCGCATCACCGCGGCGTTCCCCGCCGGCCTCGCCCACCTCGAGGGCGATCCCTCGGTGTCGATCCTCGCCGAGGGCGTCGAGGTCGACGGTGTGCGCCCGGTCGCCCTGCTCACCGATGCGCGTGCAGTGGCCGCGCGGCCCGAGACGCTGCTCGAGGAGTGCTTCGGGCCGGTCACCCTCATCGTCCGCTACGACTCCGCGGCCGACCTGCATGGGGCGCTCGCCGCCGTGCCGGGGAGCCTCACAGCGACCCTGCACGCCGAGCCCGGCGAAGACTCCGCCGCGACCCTGGAGCTTCTGCAGGAGCGCGCAGGACGCGTACTGTTCTCCGGCTGGCCGACCGGCGTCGCAGTGACCTGGTCGCAGCAGCACGGCGGCCCCTGGCCCGCGACGACCTCCCTGCACACCTCGGTCGGCGCGTCCGCTATCCGCCGGTTCTTGCGGCCGTTGGCGTTCCAGGACGCGCCGGAGGCGCTGCTCCCCGAAGTGCTCCGGGAAGACGCTCTCTCGCGTCTCCCCCATCGCCGCAATGGCGTGCTCGTACTTCCCGCCTGATCTCAGCGCGAGCGCCCCTCGGACGAGATCGAAACGCCCTCCCCGTCGCAGGACGGAGAGGGCGCCTCGGCATGCGGCGAACGAAGGTCAGCTCTGCGCCAGGACTCCCGCATTCGCGCCGGCGAGCAGCTGCTCGATCTGCTCGTAGGTCACGTCGACACCGGGGAATCCGATCAGGCGTCCGATCGGGAACGACGCCATCATCTTCTCCATCGCCTCGTCGTTCGGCATCATCGACGCCGCAGACGAGTCGGCTCCGGTGAGTCCGTCCATCAGCCCGCCGAGGGCGCCCATCACGATCGGTCCGGCCACGGGGTGGGCCACGACGTCGCCGATCGAGGAGTTCATGGTCAGGGGCAGCGAGACGACGTCGCCTTCGACCGAGACAGTCGACGACGAGCGGATGTCACGGCTCGACGCCGCGACCTCGACCGTGTACTCGCCGCTCTCGACGATGAAGCGGTCGACGCGGACGTCCCAGTACGCCAGGTCCTCCCGGCGGACCACGAGCTCGACCGTGCGGGTCTCCCCCGCGGCCAGCGCCACGGAGGAGAACGCCTTGAGCTCACGCGGTGCGCGCTGCACCGACGACGCGACCGGAGCGACGTACACCTGCACGATCTCTCGCCCGTCGCGGGCTCCGGTGTTCGTGACGTCGACCCGCACCACGATGTCGCCATCCGCGTCAGCGGTCACCGAGGTCTCACCGTACGAGAACGTCGTGTACGACAGTCCGTGTCCGAACGGGAACGTGACGTCGAGGCCCTTCGCGTCGTACCAGCGGTAGCCGACCAGCACGCCCTCGCCGTAGCGGACGTGGCCGAACTCCCCGGGGAAATTGCCGAACGAGGGGTTGTCCTCGAGGCGCACCGGGACGGTCTCGGTGAGTTTGCCCGACGGGTTCACCGCACCGTACAGCACGTCGGCGACAGCACCGCCGCCAGCCTGACCGAGCAGCCAGGTCTCGACGATCGCCGGCACGCGGTCTGCGAACGGCAGCGCCACGACGCCGCCGTTCGAGAGCACGACCACGGTCGCGGGGTTCGCCGCGATCACGGCATCGAGCACCGCGAGCTGGTCGGCAGGGAGGTCGATGTGCTCGCGGTCGAAGCCCTCGGACTCCTCCGCGGCGGGAAGGCCGAGGAAGACGACGGCCACGTCGGCTGCGGATGCTGCGGCCACCGCCTCGGCGCGCAGGTCGTCGTCGGAGCGCCCGGATGCCGCGACGGCGCCGCCCTCGACGGCGAAGCCCGGCGCGTACGACACGTCGTCGCCTCCGACCGCGCGCAGCTCGTCGAGCGCCTTGTCGACCCGGGTCGGGTTGATCAGAGACGAGCCGGCGCCCTGGAAGCGCGGTTCGGCAGCGAAGGCTCCGATGACCGCGATCTTCTGACCCGCTGCGAGCGGAAGCACATCGCCGTCGTTCTTCAGCAGCACGATCGAGCGGCCTGCGGCCTCCCTCGCGAGCGCATGGTGGGCATCGACGTCCAACGGGCCTGACACGGCAGGCCGCTCGCCGGCCTTGCGCGCCAGGTCGATCGCCCGGGCGGCTGCGGTGTCGAGCACACTCTCGGCGAGATCACCTGCGCGCACGGCGGCGACGAGCTGAGCATCCGTGCGTCCGCCCGACGACGGCATCTCGAGGTCGAGTCCGGCGGCGACGCCGGCGACCCGGTCGTTCACCGCGCCCCAGTCCGAGACGACGAGGCCGTCGAAGCCCCAGTCGTCGCGCAGCACCTGGGTGAGCAGCCAGGGGTCCTCGGAGGTGTACACACCGTTGAGACGGTTGTACGAGCACATAACCGTCCACGGCTGAGCGTCCTTGACGACGCGCTCGAAGCCACGCAGGTAGATCTCGTGCAGCGGGCGCGGATCGACGTCGGAGCTCGCGCGCATCCGGTCGAATTCCTGGTTGTTGGCAGCGAAGTGCTTGAGCGACGTGCCGACACCCTGCGACTGCACGCCGCGCACGGATGCCGCCCCGAGGATGCCCGACACGATCGGGTCTTCTGAGAAGTACTCGAAGTTGCGTCCGCACAGGGGCGAGCGCTTGATGTTGATGCCGGGGCCGAGCACGATCGCCACATCCTCGATCGCGGCTTCGACGCCGATGGCCGCGCCGACCCGCTCGATGATCTCAGGATCGAACGACGAGCCGATACCGACGGCGGGCGGGAAGCAGGTTGCGGGCACGCTGCTGGCGAGGCCGAGGTGGTCAGTGCCACCCGACTGCTTGCGGAGGCCGTGCGGGCCATCGGTCATCATGATCGACGGAAGGCCGATGCGATCGATGGCCTTGGTCGTCCAGAAGTCCGCTCCACTCGTGAGCGAAGCCTTCTCTTCGAGGGTGAGGTCGGATGCCGAGGGCTCGGTCATGGTCTTCCTTTCGCAGGCGACAGCGGTGTCTAGCGAAAACTATATGCGAGTAGGTATTGGATTTCAAACGTTGTTCAGGATTACTCTCGAGAGATGACACGACGAGGTTCATATGCGAAGGGCGTCGCCAGACGCGGAGAGATCCTCGAGAGCGCGCTCGACGTGATCGGGCGCAAGGGCTATCAGAATGCCTCGCTCAAGCAGATCGCCGACGTCGTCGGAGTCACCCCCGCAGCGCTCCTGCACTACTTCGGGAGCAAAGAGGAACTGTTCACCGAGGTGCTCCGCACCCGCGATGAGCACGATCTGATGAGTCCGCAGCCGTCGGATCCAGCCGACGCGAAAGCCGCCTTCGTCGACGTGATCCGCCGCAACGCGGAGGTCCCCGGGGTCGTCGAGCTGTTCTCCCGCCTCTCGGTCGATGCCGTCGACCCCACGCATCCCGCCCACAGCTACTTCCTGGACCGCAGCGAAAGACTGCGGGAGAGCATCGCGGTCGCGTTCGAGCGCGACGAGGAGCGTCGCGCGACGCTCGACCCCGACACCATGGCCAGAGTGATCCAGGCCGTCTCCGACGGACTCCAGCTGCAGTGGATGATCGACCCGAGCGTCGACATGCCCGGAATCATCGAGGCGCTGATGGACGTGCTCTACCCGCCGGCCCCAGAGGCGACGCCGCCGCCGGCGGAGCCGACACCCGAGGCCTGAACGCGAGAGCCGCCTCTCCCGGTACGGGGAGGGGCGGCTCTCAGCGAGTGATCTCGCGGATCAGCGGACGTTTCCGTTCGAGCAGGTCTGCTGGGCAGCCGAGTTGCCCTTGATCGAGTCGGGCAGAGCAACCACGTTGTCGGGGGTCGCCGCAGGATCCGGCGTCGCCGCCGCGTCCGTGGGAGCCGCCGGAGCCGGATCGGTCACGACGACGCCGTCGTTCGCGGTGTTCTCGTGCGTGACCTGCAGCTGCGCGTTCGCGTTGATCGCGTCCCACATGGCCTGGGCGGCTGTCTTGTTCGCCACGACCTTGTTCGGGTTGGCCGCGTCGGTTCCTGTCGGGTACTGCAGGAAGACGATGTCCTCGAACGGCACGGACTTCACGGCCAGGGCGATCTGCACGATCTTCATCGGATCGGCGAGCGAGGTGCTGGCCTCGACGTTGCTGAGCCCGGTGTTCGCGAGCTTCAGCATCATCGGAACGTTGCCGAGGGTCTCACTGCTGATCAGCTTGCGCACGAGGCTCGACATGTACTGCTGCTGGTTGCCGATGCGGCCCAGGTCGCTGCCATCGCCCACGCCGTGGCGGGTGCGCAGGAACTGCAGGGCCTCGAGGCCCTGCACGGTGTGCGTGCCCGCGGCCATGTCGAGCCCGGTGTAGCGGTCCTTGATCGGGGTCGCGAGGCAGACATCGACGCCGCCGATCGCATTGGTGATCTCGATCACACCGCCGAACGTCACCGAAGCCGCGAACTGGATCTCCTGGCCGGTGAGCAAGGTGATGGTCTTCGCGACGCAGTTGAGCCCGCCGTCGGTGTATGCCGTGTTCAGCGGCTGCTTGCTCATCGCGGAGTGGACGTTGCCCTCGGCGTCCTCGCACTCGGGGATCGACAGCATCAGGTCGCGGGGGAAGCTGACGACGGTGATGCGGCGCGGCTCCTGAGAGACGTGCACGAGCAGGTTGACGTCGTTCAGGGTGCCCTCGGCGTCCGAGCCGCTGCACCGTTCGCCGAAGTAGGCCGCATATGCCTCTTCGCAGGTGTCGACGCCGGTGAGCAGGAGGTTGAAGCCCTCCTTGTACTCGCCGATGTCCGGCGGGAGCTCGGTCTTCGTCTCGAGTTCGACCGCGTTCGCGGTGACGGTGCTGGAGAGGTCGTAGACCACGTACGCGGCGACGCTCGCGCCGCTGACGAGGACGACGGCGAGACCGATCGCGATGAACTTCAGAAGCTGGTTCAGTGGTCCGGGAGTGCGCAGCTGACCGTGTCGCGCGATGGTACGACGGCGTCGGGTGTTCGGACTCACTCGGGGCCTTTCGGTTCAGCGTGCGGTGCGGGGATACACCGTTCCCTGTAAAGCGGAGGGTGTGGGATTCGAACCCACGAGACATCTCTGCCCACTGGTTTTCAAGACCAGCTCCATCGGCCGCTCGGACAACCCTCCCGACAGACGAATCTGCCGACAAGCCGTGAGTCTAGCCGAGTTCTATTCTCCCGCGCTGACCTGGGCAGGTGCTGGAAGCGTGTTCAGCGCTGCCGCCAGACCGCCGTCCTCGACATTCGCGGTCACTTCGCCGGCCGCATCCTTGACCTCGTCGGGAGCCTGCCCCATCGCCACCGCACGCCCGTCGAGCCCGAGCGCCCAGCCGAACATCCCGATGTCGTTGCGGCCGTCGCCGGCGACGAGCACCTGACCGCGCTCGAAGCCGAGCTCGGTGCGCACTCGTTCCAGTGCCGTGCCCTTGTCGACGCCCTGCGGGGCGATGTCGAGCCAGGCCGTCCAGCCGATCGCGTACGAGACCTCGTTGAGCCCGGCATCCGAGACGAGGCGGTGGAAGTCGTCCTCGTCGTGCCCAGGAGAGACCACCACGACGCGCGAGACAGGTTCGGCCACGAGCTCTTCGAACCCGACCTGGCGCCCGCCGTCCAGCGTCCAGTCGTCGAGATGCTCGGTGTACAGGCGCAGGCCCGATCCGAGTTCGACCATGTACCGCGCATCCGGCAGTCGGTCGCGCAGCAGCGCGAGAACCGGCGCGGGGTCGAAGACCTCGATGTGCCACCGCTCCCACTCGTCACCGACGCGACGCATCGTCACGGCGCCGTTCGAGCACACGACGAACTCCGCGGTCAGACCGAGCAGTTCGACGTAGCGACGCGTCGCCATCCAGCTGCGCCCTGTGGCGATCGTCACCTCGTGACCGGCATCCCGCAGCCGCGCGACGGCCTCGGGCACACCGGGGCTCATCGTCTCGTCCTGCAGGATGATCGTGCCGTCGACGTCGAGGCCGACCAGCCAGGGCGCCGTCACGCTTCAGGCTCCAGCACTTCGAGGCCGCCCAGGTAGGGGCGCAGCACCTCGGGCACGCGCACAGAGCCGTCCGCCTGCTGGTGGGTCTCGAGCAGAGCGACGATCCACCGGGTCGTCGCGAGGGTCCCGTTGAGCGTGGCGACGGGCTGGGTCTTCGTCGTCTGACCGTCCTGAGCCTCCGGACGGTGACGGATGTCGAGGCGTCGGGCCTGGTAGGTGGTGCAGTTCGACGTCGACGTCAGCTCGCGGAAGGCGCCCTGAGTCGGAACCCACGCCTCGATGTCGTACTTGCGCGCGGCGCTCGATCCGAGGTCGCCGGCAGCCACGTCGATCACTCGGTAGGCGAGGCCGAGCGAAGTCAGCATCTCCTCCTGCAGCGCGACGAGACGCAGGTGCTCCGCCTCGGCATCCTCGGGGTTCGTGTACACGAACATCTCGAGCTTGTTGAACTGGTGCACGCGGATGATGCCGCGGGTGTCCTTGCCATGCGAGCCCGCCTCGCGGCGGTAGCAGGTCGACCAGCCGGCGTAGCGCAGCGCGCCCTTGCCGAGGTCGAGGATCTCGTCCTTGTGGTACCCGGCGAGCGCGACCTCGCTGGTGCCGACGAGGTACAGGTCGTCATCCTTGTCGAGGTGGTAGACCTCGTCGGCGTGCTCGCCGAGGAATCCGGTGCCCTGCATGATCTCGGGGCGCACCAGAGTGGGCGTGATCAGCGGAACGAAGCCGTTCTGCAGGGCCTTGTCGAGCGCGAGGTTCATGAGCGCGATCTCGAGACGCGCGCCGATGCCGCGGAGGAAGTAGAAGCGCGCACCCGAGACCTTGGCGCCGCGTTCCATGTCGATGGCACCCAGGATCTCGCCGAGTTCCAGATGGTCGCGGGGCTCGAAGTCGAAGGCGGGGACCTCTCCCACGCGACGGAGCTCGACGAAGTCGGCCTCGCCACCGGCCGGCACGCCGTCGACGACGACGTTCTCGATGCGGGCGAGCGCGGCGGATGCCGCATCGGACGCCTCGTTCGCGGTCTGCTGCGCCTGCTTGACTCGCTCGGAGAGATCCTTGACCTGCGCGACGAGCGCCGCCTTCTCCTCCTTCGGGGCCTTCGCGACCTGCTTGCCGAACGCGTTCTGCTCGGCGCGCAGCTCTTCGAAAGCGGCGAGGGCTGCGCGACGCGATCGATCGGCCTCGAGTGCGATGTCGACGGTGCCCTGGTCGTTGCCACGGGCGGCCTGAGAGCGGCGGACGATCTCCGGGTTGTCGCGGAGGAGTGCGAGGTCGATCATCCACCAAGTCTATGGTGCGGGCCGGGCGAGTCCTCCGCGAACGGATGGGGCGGATGCCGGGGCTAGAGTAGCGCCATGACGATGAGCGCCCCCGCCAGGCGACAGGCGGCGCTCGTGTACAACCCGATCAAGGTCGACGAGAAGCACCTGCGTGCCAGGGTTCGCGCACTCTCGCGCGAGGCCGGTTGGGAGCATCCGGCGTTCTATCCGACCACGATCGAGGACCCGGGCCAGCAGGCGACGGCTCAGGCGCTCGCACGTGCTGTCGACGTCGTGCTCGTCGCGGGCGGCGATGGCACCGTGCGCGCGGTCTCCGAGGCGATCGCGAACAGCGGAGTTCCTCTCGCGATCCTCCCGAGCGGCACGGGCAATCTGCTGGCGCGCAACGTCGGGCTTCCGCTGGGCAACCCCGACGAGATGATCCGCGCAGCTCTGGGCGACTTCCGCCATGCGATCGACATCGGCTGGGCGCGGCTCACCCGAGAGAACGGCGAGCACGAGGAGCACGCCTACGTCGTCCTCGCCGGCGTCGGGCTGGATGCCGACATGATCGCGAACACGCGATCGGACCTCAAGAAGTCCGTCGGGTGGATCGCCTACGTCGATGGCGCCGCAAGGTCTCTGGTGACGGCCGAGCCGTTCCGCGCGGTGTTCCAGATCGACGACGGGCGGCTGCATTCGACCAAGGTGCACAGCATCCTCTTCGCCAACTGCGGCCTGCTTCCTGCGGGCATCTCGCTGATCCCCGACGCATCCATCACCGACGCCATCCTCGATGTCGCGGTGATCCAGCCGACGGGGATGCTGGGGTGGCTCGGCGTGTGGCGCAAGATCTGGTGGGACAACTCGGTGCTCCGGCGCTCCCGCGCAGGTCGCCGCGTGCTGGAACGCCGGGGCCGGGATGCATCGGTGCACTATTTCCGCGGGAACGTCGCTGAAGCGGCCGCGAGCGCACCCACCCCGATCGAACTCGACGGTGACGAGTTCGGCACCGCCGTGCGCATCACCTGCCGGGTGGATCCCGGAGCCCTGCTGCTGGCTCTCCCCGCCGATCATCCGGTCTCGGGGCTCTGACCCTCAGCCCGCCACGCCTGGTGCGTCCTCAGCTCAGCCGCGGACCTCGACCGTGCCGTCGAGCCCGCCGCCCACGAGCGTGAGGGTGAAGGCGTCGTCGTCCACGGCATCATCGCCGAAGGCGATGATGGTCGCGCGTGGTGCCATATCCATGGTGCACACCTGGGTGTCATCGGTCACGAAGGTGGCGGTTCCCGTCGCGCCCGCGCCCTCCACACCCTCCACGACCGGGGCGCAGCTCGAGGAGCCCCACGTGAGCAGCACGAGCGAGCCGTCACCGATCCACCCCGCGCTCGGCGTGTACTCGGTCGACGTCCCCGGCGTGCCGGACAGGGACGGGTCTCCGTCGAGGTCGACATCGTCGGACACATCGCCGTACGTCACCTGCAGCGTGATCTCCTTCGTCGGGTCGACGCCCTCGGGAAGCGCTCCGACGCTCGCGCGCTGCACCATGTCCGCCGTGCACGCGGCGTCGGCGTCGGCGTCGACGAGTTCGACCGACACGGTCTGGCCGTCCGCCGACACCTGGTCCACCTGCGGGACGCAGGTGGACGATCCCCAGGTCACGACAGCGAACATCCGGCCGTCGTCGAGCAGCGCGCCCTCGACGTCATCGAAGTCGTCGTCGCTTCCCGCCGAGGGCGAGGTCGACGGCGCGTTGGTGGGCGCGTCCGCACCGGGAGTCGACGTGCATCCGGCGATCAGAGCGACGGCTGCGAGGGCGGAGAGAGCGGCGATGAGGCGTGTGGGGGTGGCCATGGACAACAGGGTACCGGCCGACGCGATCGGCGGGCACCCCAGCCCGGGCGACCGACGCGTTACTGCAGCGCAGACGTGAGTCGCGCGAGATTGTCGAGGACGGTCGAGCGCAGCGGCTGCTGCATCCATTCCTCCAGGGTGAGCTCGCGGCTGAGCGATCGGTAGTGGTCTTCGACCTCGCGCATCTCGGTCACGAATTCCTCGCCGCGCACGAGCATCGACACCTCGAGGTTGAGACCGAACGATCGCATGTCCATGTTGCTCGACCCGATCACGGCGACCTGATCGTCGATCGTGAGGCTCTTGGTGTGCAGGATGTAGGGCTTGCGATACATCCAGATGCGGACACCGGCCTTCAGCAGGACCTCGTAGTAGCTGCGCTGCGCGTGGTAGACCATGGCCTGGTCACCCTCTTCCGAGACGAACAGCTCGACGACGACGCCACGGTCGACCGCGGCGGTCACCGCCAGCAGCAGCGCCTCGTCGGGGACGAAGTACGGGCTGACGATCATGATCTTGTCCTTGGCCGCGTACAGCAGCCCGAGGAAGAGACGCAGGTTGTTCTCGACCTCGAACCCGGGCCCCGACGGCACGACCTGGCAGTCGAGGTCTCCCGAACCTGCTTCGGCGTGCGAGATGTCGATCTCCTGCAGCACCTCGTCGGTCTCGCTGTACCAGTCGCTGAGGAAGATCGCGTTGACGCTGAGGACGACGGGGCCGTCGATGCGCACCATGAGGTCGACCCAGTGCAGGCCGCGCTTGATGTTCTTCGGGAGGTTGTAGGTCGAGTCGGTGACGTTCTGCGAACCGAGGAATGCGACCTTGCCGTCGACGACGACGAGCTTGCGGTGGTTGCGCAGGTCGGGTCGCTGCATGCGGCCCTTGAGCGGCTGCACCGGGAGCATCAGATGCCAGTTCGCGCCCATGCGGTTCAGTCGAGCGATCGTCTGCCGGTACTTCGGCTTCCACCGGTTCGCCCAGTGGTCGAGGAGCACCCGGACGTGCACGCCGCGCGCCGCGACCTCTTCCATCGCGCGGAAGAAGTTGTCGGTCGATGCGTCGGACTGCAGGATGTAGAACTCGACGTGGACGTAGTCCTCGGCCTTGCGGATCTCGTCGGCCATCGCATCGAGCGAGTCCTGATATCCGGAGATCAGGTGCGCTCCGTTGTCGCCGGAGATGGGCAGGGCGCCGAGCCGATGATTCATCTCGACGAGCGGGGGGAACCAGCTCGGAGCGTTCGGTCGAAGGGTGCCGAAGTGCAGGTGCTCGCTCGTCTCGGCGATGTACTCGTTGATCTGGTCCTGCTTGCGCCGACGCGCACGCGGCAGGCGCGGGTTTCCGATGAGCAGGAAGAGGAACACGCCCACGAACGGGATGAAGAACACCGCGAGCAGCCAGGCCATCGCCGCGGTGGGGCGCCGGTTGCGCGGGATGATGATGATCGCCGTGATGCGGATCGCCAGGTCGAGGGCGAGCAGGAACGCCGTGATCCACCAGGCCCAGGTCTCGGGCGTCATCCCTCGTCCTCTCGGCCGGTCGGCACTTCGACGGTGCGCCTCAGTGGGCACCTGGGAGGTGCGCTGGCTACACAGTAGCCGATGGGTCGGACGGCGCTCAGGAACGCGGCGGCAGACCGCGCGCGGCGCGCTCCTCTGCCTCGATGCGCGCATGCACCTTGCGCTCGGTGCGATCGAAGCGCAGGATGCCTCGGAGCACGAAGAAGAACACGACACTCACTCCGATGGTCGGGATGATCGACCATGCGGCTGCGAGCCAGAAGTTCTCCATGTCTCCATGGTACGCGACCCACTGCTCCTCCACATTCGAGAGCCCGCGGGACAAGGGGGGGGTTGCGGCTGTGGAGTCGCCCCGCGGCGGCGGCTGCGCGATGACACTCGCAGCATGACAACAGTGCTCCGAGCCTCCGGCTCCGCTGAGTTCCTCAGCATCGTCCCGTCCCTCGCAGGCTTCACCCCCACGGAGAGCCTCGTCCTGCTGCCCTTCCACGGCTCACGCACCTGCGGTGCCATGCGCCTCGACCTCCCCCGAGACGACGTCGATCTCCGGGACTACGCGGATGCGGCGATCGGGCTCGTATCTCGGGTCGACAGGACGGATGCCGTCGCCGTGGTCGTCTACACCGGCGACGAGGTGCACTCGACGCGCGACGGGCTCGTCCTGCCTTTCGCCGTCGAGGTCGACGAGGTGCTGGGGCGCGCGGAGGACGCGGGCCTCCGCATCGTCGACGCGCTCTGCGTCACGACCGACGGCTGGTCGAGCTACCTCGACGGCGAGCCCGAACTCCACTCGATCGAACATGCGGCTCCCGAGGTGCCGGGCATCGGAGACGTGTCGGGCGATCAGCTGGCGGGTGCCACACTTCCGAGCGTCGATCTCGCCACGAAGGAACGCGTGGCGAGAGCTCTGCGCGACGTCACCGACCTCCTCGAGCGCAGCAGATCGGGCGATCTTTCGGGGGTCGAGAACCCCCAGGCGCTCGCGGCCCTGGTCCTTCTCGAGGACCTCCCTGCGTTCTTCGAGGCGGTGCTCGCCTCGCCCGAAGACCTCCCGCCGTTCGCGACGGCCGCACTGCTCTGGTGCCTCGAACGCCCGCTCTTCCGCGATGTGGCGCTGACGCAGTGGGCCACCGATGCTCTGGGCGGCGCGCGCACGCTCGAGGCGCAGCTCGCGTTCGCCGACACGAGGTCGACCGTGCCCGATGACCTCGGTGACGTCTTCCTCGGCCGGGGCCCCACGCCCGACCCCGAACGACTCCGAGGTGCGCTCACCCTGGTGCGCGCCGCTGCCGCCCGCGCACCCCGCACGTCTCGGCTCGGTCCACTCACCGCAGCCGCGTGGCTCTCCTGGGCGCTCGGCCGAGCGAGCCATGCGGCGCACTACCTCGACCTCGTGCGCGAGATCGACCCCGAGTACGGCCTCGCTGCTCTGCTCGAGACGATGATCAGCGCAGCGATGTTGCCGGAGTGGGCGTTCCGACGCGGCGCGACGCCGGTTACTTGACGAGCGGGAACAGGATGGTCTCGCGGATGCCGAGCCCGGTGATCGCCATCAGCAGGCGATCGATGCCCATGCCCATACCCCCGGACGGCGGCATGCCGTGCTCGAGAGCCCGCAGGAACTCCTCATCGACCGGCATCGCCTCGACGTCGCCGCGCGCGGCGAGCTTCGCCTGCTCGACGAACCGCTCGCGCTGGATGACCGGGTCGACGAGCTCGGAGTATCCGGTCGCCAGCTCGAAGCCGCGGATGTACAGGTCCCACTTCTCGACCACACCGGCGACCGAACGGTGCTCGCGCACCAGGGGGGACGTGTCGACGGGGAAGTCCATCACGAAGGTGGGGCGCACGAGGTCGCCCTTCACGAAGTGCTCCCACAGTTCCTCGACGAGCTTGCCGTGCGTCGCCTGGGCAGGGAGATCCACACCGTTGGCCTCGGCGAAGGCGATGAGGTCCTCGACCGGATCGCTCGGTGTGATCGTGCGACCGGACGCCGCCGACAGCGACTCGTACATCGAGATGCGATCCCACTCGCCGCCGAGGTCGTATTCGGTGCCGTCGGCCCACGTCACGGTGGTCGAACCGGACACCGCGATCGCCGCCTGCTGCACGAGCTCCTGCGTCAGAGCGGCCATCTGGTTGTAGTCGCCGTAAGCCTGGTAGGCCTCGAGCATCGCGAACTCGGGGCTGTGGGTCGAGTCGGCGCCCTCGTTACGGAAGTTGCGGTTGATCTCGTAGACCCGCTCGATGCCGCCGACCACCGCGCGCTTCAGGTAGAGCTCCGGAGCGATGCGCAGGTACAGCTCGGTGTCGAACGCGTTGGAGTGCGTCACGAACGGACGCGCCGACGCTCCTCCGTGCTGCACCTGCAGCATCGGCGTCTCGACCTCGAGGTAGTCATGGCTGCCGAACGTCGCGCGCAGGCTGGCGTTTACCGCGGCACGGGCACGGACGGTGGTGCGCGCCTGCTCGCGGACGATGAGGTCGAGGTAGCGGCTGCGGACGCGGCCTTCCTCGCTGAGCTCCGAGTAGGCGTTCGGGAGAGGCAGGATCGCCTTCGAGGCGATCGTCCATCCGTCGGCCATGATCGACAGCTCGCCACGACGGCTGGAGATGACCTCGCCGTGCACGAACACGTGATCGCCCAGGTCGACGTACTCCTTCCAGTCGGCGAGCGACTCCTCTCCGACGTTGGCGAGCGAGATCATCGCCTGGATACGCGATCCGTCGCCCGCCTGCAGCGTGGCGAAGCAGAGCTTGCCCGTGTTGCGGCTGAACACGACGCGGCCGGCGACGCCGACGACGACACCGGTCTCGGCGCCTGCCTCGAGATCGTCGTACTCCGCGCGCAGAGCCGGGATCTGGTGCGTCACCGGAACGCTGACGGGGAAGGCCCCGCCCGCGGCATCCGCCCGATTCGCAACCAGGCGCTCGCGCTTGGCGAGACGCACGGCCTTCTGCTCGTGGACGTCTTCTTCGGTGGCGGCGGTGGCCGTCTCGGGCGCGGCAGACGCGTCAGTCATTCGGGGGCTCCTTGAAAGTCGTCTCCAGTTTACCGAGGTCGCGTCCCTCACCCCGCGGTCGAGTCTGGGTAGCCTCGAAGCATGGCAGCCATCGCCCTCGCCCCCGCTCTCGTCACGGTCGGTCTCGCCGCCACTGCCCTGCTGGCGCCGGCCGCCTCCGCGACCGCGGCGAGCGCCAACACCAGCGCCAACGCCGACGCCGACGTCGATGACTTCTCCTATGCCTCATGGGACGCGCGGTTCGAGGTGAGCCTCGACGACGAGGGCCGCTCGCGCATGCACGTGACCGAGTCACTGACGGCGAGATTCCCGGACTCCGACCAGAACAAGGGCATCGTCCGCGGACTGCCGACGAGCTACGAGAACGCCTGGCTCGAGCTCGAAGTGCTGTCGGTGACCGACGAGACCGGCGCAGAAGTGCCCTACGAGACCGATGAGGAAGACGGGGTTCTCTACGTCCTCACCGGCGACGACGACTACGTGCAGGGGCTCACGACCTACGTGATCGAATACGAGATGCGCGACGTCGTGCTGGCGGCCGACACAGGCGTCGACGAGTTCTACTGGGACCTCCTTCCCCTCGACAGCACCCAGCCCATCGAGGAGTTCCGTGCCGATGTGGTGTTCGACGACGAGATGACCGCCAGCATGACCGGAGGCGCGCGCTGCTACGTCGGCGTCGCGGGCTCGACGAGCGAATGTCCTCTCACCACGTCCTCGGACGGCTCGGAGTTCCACGTCGAGGCGAACGAACTGTCCGCGGGTGAAGGCGTCACCGTCGCAGTCGGGTTCGATTCGGGCACCGTCGCACAGCCGGCGGCCCGCCAGCCCGATCCCGTGACCGACACGGTGCCCGCGATCGCCGCACTCGGCGGACTCGGGCTCTCGGTCGGCGGCTGGTTCGCCGTCTCGTCGTTCAGACGGTCCCGCCGTACATCCGGCGGCATCATCGTGGCCCAGTACGACGTTCCGGATTCGATGCCGCCGTTGCTCGCCGCAGTGATCGTGCCCGGGGCGAAGGATGCGATCCCCGCCGAGATCGTCCATCTCGCCGTGCGCGGCACCTTGCGCATCGAGGAAGGCACCGAGACCGAGGCCCCTCGGCTCCGACGCCTCCCCGGAGGCCGCATCCCCGACCAGCTCGACGTCGAGGCGCTCGATGCCCTGTTCACGGATGCCGACGCCGATGGTGTCGCCGAGCTCCCCGGTTCGAGCGAGGACTTCGCCGCACGCATGACGGCCCTGGCGAAGAGCGGCGCCGACACGGCGGCGTCGCGGGGTCTGGTGACGAAGGCGCGCAGCCGCGGCGCGATGATCCTGCAGTGGTGTGCGATCGCCGTCGCTGTCGTCGGCTTCGGTCTCGGCCTGTGGGGCATCATCGCGGGCAGGGTCACGGCGTTGCCCGCGTTCATCGCCATCGCATTCGGCCTGTTCCTCGTGCTGCTGTCCTCGCTCTACAGCTTCTCGAAGCACACAGTGCTGACCGCCGAGGGAGCCCGAGAATACGAGTACCTCATGGGGGTGAAGGAGTTCATCCGGGTGGCCGAGGCAGACCGACTGCAGATGCTCCAGTCGTACTCGGGCGCCGAACGTCGTCAGGACGGCAGCGCGAACGTGATCGTCGTCTACGAACGCCTCCTCCCCTACGCGATGCTGTTCGGCATGGAGGACGAGTGGGGTCGGGTGCTCGAGAGCGCCTACACCGCGGAACATCGCGGGGCCGCGTGGATCGGCGATCCCGGCGCTCCCTTCGTGAGTGGCCAGCTGGTCGCATTCGCCGCCTCGTCGAACGCGGCCGCGAGCTACTCGGCCCCGAGCGCGGGCACCTCGTCGAGCTCCGGCGGGTCGTTCGGAGGCGGCTTCTCAGGCGGAGGCGGCGGAGGCGGCTTCTCGGGCGGCCGCTGACCTCGGTGGGCTTCTGACCTCGGTGCGCCATTGACCTCGGTAGCCTCTGACCGCAGGCGGCCGCTGACCTCAGAGCAGGGGCGAGGGACCGGACGCATCCCGCAGCGCCCGCTCGACGGTCGACTGCACGAGCGCCGACAGATACCCGCCGGGGTTCTCGATGCCGATCTCGCCGAGACGCGTGGTCGACTGCACGATGATCGACCGTGAGAACTCGGTCGCCGCCTGAATCACGTCAGCGTATGCCGCCCGATCGGCTTCCGCGATGACCACGGGCTCGCATCCGATCTCCACCGCCAGCGCCTGGGCGATGGGCAGCACCGCAGCCGGCGCCGTCACCGCTGCGTAGCTCGCCTGCAGCTGGCGCAGGTCGATCGTCGTGCCCGTGAAGGTGATGGCCGGGTGCACGGCGAGCGGGATCGCACCGCTCTCGGCGGCCGGTCGCAGGACGTCGATGCCGTAGCCGGGGTCGGTGTGCAGCACGAGCTGTCCGAGCTGCCAGCCGCCCACCTCGGCGATGCCCGCTATGAGATCCGGCAGCTGGTCGTGTGGAACGGCGATGACGACGAGCTCACTGCGCCGCACGACCTCGAGTGCGTCGAGGATGGGCACGTCGGGCAGCACGGCCGACGCACGATCGTCGTCCGAGCCGCTCGTGATTCCCGTGATCGCGTGACCCGCGCCGGCGAGCGCCGCACCGATGACCGGGCCGACGCGCCCCGCGCCGACGATGCCGACTCCGAGGCGCCCGTCGCGGCGCGAAGGATCACTCACCGTTCGGCGCCGGAGACACGGGCGGAGCCACCGGCGGAGCAGGAGGAGCCACCGGCGGAGCAGGCGGAGCCACCGGCGGAGCAGGCGGCGCGACCGGCGCAGCAGGAGCTACCGGCGCGGCACCCGGCGGAACATACGGCGGAGGCGGAGTCACCGGCGGAGCAGGAGACGTCGCCGGCGGAGCTGGCGGCGCGACGGGAGGCGCGGCCGGAGCCGCAGTCGGCGCACCCGGGCCCACGTACGGCGGAGGCGGGGTCACCGTCGAGGGCGCACCCGCAGGCGGCACAGCAGGAGCTCCGAGCACACCAGGCTCGGCCTCGGCGCCGGCTCCCGGATACCCGCCGGGAACCTGAGTTCCCTCGGCGTCCGTCACGTACTCGCCCCAGCGGTGAGTATGGTCCCGCGCCGCAGCGGCGGCCGCGGCCGAGCTCACACCGTCGAGCAGGAAGAGCGCGTCATCCCGCTCGAGCCCCGACAGGTAGCCGGTGATGAGGCCCTGCACCGAGTGCACCTGCGCCCCCGAGACGCGCTGAGCGCGGTCGATCGGCCCCTGCGAGAGCGAGACCCCCTGCAGTCGGGCGAGCGGGAAGACGGCCAGCTTGCGCCAGACGGTTCCCCTTCGCAACAGCAGCCCGAAGTCAGTGAGCACGTAGCCGTGTCGCTTCCATGACAGCGGCCTCCGCCACCACGCCCGACGAGGCATCGTGCGATACGGGTCGCCCTCGACCGGGCCGAGGATGCCGTGCTCCCAGACGAGCGGGATGTCGGCGACGGGCGCATCCGGCAGGATCAGCGCGAGCACTCGCTCGACGTCGGCGCGTTTACCGACGGGCAGCACGACGTTGAACTGCTGGGCCGAGCCGGACGACTGCTGTGCCGCGCTCTTGCCACTCATGCGGTTGATCTTGATGGTCCACCAGCCGAACGGACGCCACAGCAGCGACTGCGTGACCTCCACGGCGAAGATGCGGCCCGGGGGCAGCGTCTCGGTCACGGTCGTCAGCAGCCCGTAGGTGATCCGCACGCCGTCCGGGGTCGGCGCGATCGAGTACCGCAGGGACTTCGAGATCTGCGCCCAGGTGATGCCGACGACGGCGATGACCATCGGGATTCCGATGCCGAGGGTGATCCCGAGCCCGAGGAAACCGCCGATCGGGTCGCCGTCGATCAGCGAGCCGATCGCGACGCCGCCGACCGCGATGCCGAAGATCACGCCGAAGAAGACGACCCACAGCACGCTCGAGATCAGCTGCGACCCGATCAGACGCCCGGCCGGGATCTTGACCACGCTCTCGGGTTCGACGTCGGCGAGGTCGACGCCGCCGATCAGGCCGTTGACACCGTCGTTCACGGATCCGACGAGCTGAGCCCGAGCCGATCCGGGCACGCCGGGAACGGCTGCGGCAGGATTCGCCGGGCGACCGCCGGATGCCGCATCCGCTGCCGTCTGCCGGGCGGCGCGAGCCCCGGACGCGAGACGCAGGATGTCGGAGCGCACGGACTCGGCGCGAGGCGTGGCGAGGTACTCGAGCTCGACGTTCGAGTCGGTGCCGGCACCCACCACCTCGAGCTTCGCGAGTCCGATGATGCGCGCGGGGAACGGGCGCGTGAGGTTGACTCCCTGCACGCGATCGAGTGGCGCGCGACGGTGCGAGCGGAAGACGATGCCCTTGCGCACCTCGACGTGGTCGCCCGTGATCCGGAACTGCTGGAAGCGCCAGACGAACCAGAAGATCCCCACCAGCACGATGACCAGCGCCAGCACGCCGAGCAGCACCACGAGGATCAGGTTGTTGGCCAGCACCCAGTCGACGGGGTCGCCGCCCGTGTAGTCGTACTGCGCCTCTTCCGGAGCGAAGAGATCGACGAACCAGGCGATGAGACGGTCGCGCAGGTTCGCGATCGCGATACCGGCGATGATGATGAGCGCCAGCCCGCCCTTGAACAGCGGGGTGAGCGGATGCATCCGATGCCACTCGCCGTCGGCGAGGGTGGTCGACTCAGCCCGCGGCTCGACGTTCGCCGCGGGTGGCGGCGGGAACTGCTGCTCGCTCACAGGCCCGTCCGGCGGGTCTCGGCCACTTCGATGAGCGTGTCGCGCAGGGCCTCGGACGCGGCCTGGGTCAGCCCGGGGATCTGCACACCGGTCGTCGCGGCCGCCGTCACCATCTTCAGCTGCGTGACCCCGAAGGCGCGGTCGAGCGGTCCCTGCGTGATGTCGACGAGCTGCATGCGCCCGTACGGCACCGCGATCATGCGCTGCCAGAGGATGCCCTTGCGGAAGACGATGTCGTCGGCGCGGAGCATGTAGCCGATGGCCTTCGCCTGCCGCGGCAGGATGATCAGCGTGATCAGCGTGATCAGCACGACGACGCCCGCGGGGATCCACACCCACGTCTGGTGCAGCACCAGCGCGAGAACCAGCGCAGCGGCCAGCACGAACGCCACGAAGATCAGGTTCTGCAGGATCTGCGACACGACGTATCTCGGCGAGATCTGGTGCCAGCTGCCGTCGAGCTCGAGCCGCGCTTCACTGCGCGCGGTGCGCAGCTGGGAGTAGGTGCCCTGGTCGAGAGCCGCGAGGTCAGTGACCTCCGCCGAGTTCAGCGGGGCCGGGATCCCCGGCTCGATCTCTGGGTTCTGAGTCATCAGGATCCTTCGGAAGTATGCAGAACTGTTCGGCGATGAGCGCGGCGACCACGAGCACGATCGCACTTCCGATCAGGGCCAGCATCGCCACAGTCGACCCTACCGGGGGATCGACTGGCCTCGACAGAAGGAACACCAGGAGGCCCGCTCCGAACCCCGCCATGATCGCACCCACCAGGCTGGATGCCCGGGCGAGAGTCACGGCGCGCGTCGCGCGGAACGGGTCGATGCGGACGCCCTGGCGAACGCTCGAGCGCACCGGCCAGGCCACGCCGAGCGACGCGGCGGCGATGAGCAGCAGCAGCACGGGCAGCAGAAGCGACGGCGTGAACGTGGTGCGCCCCATGGCCGTGAGCATGTGGTCGAGCACGTACCCCGCGGCCCCTGCGAGGAGTGCGAGGACGACGAGCAGTCCGACAGAGGTGCGCTTCATCACTGCTCCGAGGCGCGCAGGCGAGTGACGAGGTCAGCGACCCTGCCGCGGCCCGGCAGCTCGGCATCGGCATCGAGCTCGAGCCAGGGCTCGAGCACGAACAGCCGCTCGAAGGCCCGCGGATGCGGCAGCTGCAGGCGCTCGTCGTCGGAGGACTCGTTGCCGTAGGCGATCAGATCCAGGTCGAGGGTCCGGTCGCCCCAGCGCTCGTGGCGTTCCCGGCCGTGCTCGTCTTCGATCGCATGCAGCATCCCGAGGAGGATAGACGGCGCGAGTCGCGTGGTCACGAGGGCCACGGCGTTGACGTATCCGGGGGCCTCGGGGTCGGGGCCGTCGAGACGCAGCGCGACCGTCTCGAAGAGCGGAGACAGGCGGACGTCGGTGACCAGAGGCAGCCGCGCGATGCGCTCGGACGCCGCGCGGATCGTGCTCTCACGGTCACCGAGATTCGCCCCGAAGGCGACGACGGCCACTGCCTCGTCCCTCCCGGGGCGCGGGCCGGGGATGCTCGGCGGGTTCGCCAGGTTGCGGCTCATCGCGACACCTCTACGGCGGAGTACTTCTGGGCGCGATGCACTGTCACTGCGACGTCTCCGAAGGTCAGCGCGATCGGGGCGTGCGGCTTGTGCACCGTGACCGCGACGGCGTTCACGCGGGAATATGCCAGCGCGACGTCGGCGATTCGCTCCGCCAATGTCTCGATGAGGTTGACGGGCTCTCCCCCGACCACGGCGGCCACCTTCTCGGCGAGTTCGCCGTAGTGCACGGTGTCGGCGACGTCGTCGGATGCCGCGGCATCACGCAGCGGCATCATCAGGCGCAGATCGATCGTGAATTCCTGACCGTTCTCGCGCTCGTGGTCGTAGACGCCGTGTCGGCCGAACACGGTGAGTCCGGTCAGGACGATCTCATCGATGAAATCCATGGTCCTACTTCCCATCCCAGGCGTGGGTGACGACGAGTGCATCGCGGGTGGCTTCGACGTCGTGCACCCGCACAGCCCACACACCCGCTCGCGCGGCCAGCGCGCTGGTCACCGCAGTCGCGAGATCACGTCGCGCCTCCGAGACCTCTGCGGGGTTCACTCCGATGGTCTCCGCGAGGAACCTCTTGCGCGACGTGCCGATGAGCACCCGAGGTCCGAGGGCGACGATCTCGTCGAGTCCGCGCAGGACGCCCCAGTTCTGGCCGCCCTTCTTCGAGAACCCGATGCCCGGATCGAGGATCAGCCGCGAGGGTGCGATGCCCGATGCCGCGGCTTCGCCCATGCGCTCCTGCAGCTCCCCCGCCACCTCGCGGGCAGTGCGACGGTAGACGGCGTTCGCATACATGTCGTCAGGGGCGTCGCGCCAGTGTCCGATCGCGTAGTCGGCGCCGGATTCGGCGACCGCCGCGAGCATGTCGGGGTCGGCCAGACCGCCCGACACGTCGTTGACGATCCGCGCCCCCGCTCGCACTGCGGCAGCGGCGGTCGAGGCGTTGAGGGTGTCGATGCTGACCGGGGCGCCCTCGGCGACCAGGCGCTCGATCACCGGGAGCACGCGCCGCTGCTCCTCCGCCGCCCCCACACGCTCGGCGCCGGGCCGGGTCGATTCACCGCCGATGTCGAGCACCGTGGCTCCGTCGGCCCTCAGCTGCAGACCGTGTGCGACGGCTCGGTCGACGTCGAAGTACCGCCCTCCGTCGCTGAACGAGTCGGGGGTGATGTTGACGATGCCCCAGATGCCCGTCATGCGTGCGCCGATCCCGTCGATGCGCCGATCAGCGCGATGAGCTCGGCCCGAGCGACCGCATCCGTGTACTCGCCGCGCGCGGCGATCGTCAGGGTGGAAGCCTCCGGCTGGCGCCCACCGCGCATCGTGACGCAGCCGTGGCTCGCGTCGAGCACGATGAGGACTCCGCGGGTGTCGAGATGTTCGGCGATCGTGTCGGCGATCTGCTCTCCGAGACGCTCTTGCACCTGCGGGCGGGCAGCGAGAGTCTCGACAACCCGTACCAGCGCGCCGAGACCGACGACCTGCTCCCCCGGAAGATAGGCGATGTGCGCCCGCCCGGCGAACGGCAGAAGGTGGTGTTCGCACACCGACCGGAACCGGATGTCACGCAGCAGCACAGCACCCGAGGGCAGGGTGTCCGGTGCAGGACCGCGGGCGACGCTGATCGTGTGCGCGAGGGGTGCCGCGGCGTCCTCACCGACACCGGCGAAGAACTCGGCGTACAGCTCGCCCATGCGCGAAGGAGTCTGCTTCAGACCGGGTCGATCCGGGTCCTCCCCGATCGCCTCGAGCAGTTCGCGTGTCAGTCGCTCGACACGTGCACGGTCGAAGGACACGGGTCAGGCCGTCGCGGGTCGTGCCTGACCGGCGTTCGCGGATCCCTGCTGCGTACGCGCAGCCGCCGACGGAGCCTCGACCGATGCGGCGAGCGAGACGTCCTTCTTCGGGACCTCGATCGGAGGCCGCTCCGACACCGGACGCGCTTCGCTGGACAGCCAGAGCGGACGCTCGGGGAGCTTCTTCACCTCGGTGAAGATCTCGGCGATCTGGTTGTGATCGAGGGTCTCCTCCTCGAGCAGGGCCAGGGCGAGCCTGTCGAGGATGTCGCGGTTGGCGCTGATGACCTCATAGGCCTCGTTGTGGGCCTGTTCGATGAGCGCGCGCACCTCGGCATCCACCCGCTCGGCGACCTTCTCGGAGTACTCGCGGCCACGCCCCATGTCGCGCGCCACGAACATGTCGCCGCCCTCGGAGCCGAGCTTGACCGGCCCGACCTGCGTGGTCATGCCGTATTCGATGACCATCTTGCGGGCGATCGAGGTCGCCTTCTCGATGTCGTTCGATGCGCCCGTGGTCGGGTCGTGGAAGATGATCTCCTCGGCGACGCGGCCACCCATGGCGTACGTGAGCTGGTCCTGCAGCTCGTTGCGCGTGACCGAGTACTTGTCGTCGAGCGGCAGCACCATCGTGTAGCCGAGAGCCTTGCCGCGAGGCAGGATCGTGATCTTCGTGACAGGGTCGGTGTAGTTCATCGCCGCCGCTGCGAGAGCGTGACCGCCCTCGTGGTACGCGGTGATGAGCTTCTCCTTGTCCTTCATCACGCGGGTGCGACGCTGAGGACCGGCGATCACGCGGTCGATGGCCTCGTCGAGGGCACGGTTGTCGACCAGCTGCGCGTTCGAGCGAGCGGTCAGCAGGGCGGCCTCGTTGAGCACGTTCGCGAGATCGGCTCCGGTGAAGCCGGGTGTCTTGCGGGCGACGACCTCGAGGTCGACGCTCTTCGACAGCGGCTTGCCCTTGCTGTGCACCTCGAGGATCTTCTGGCGACCGCGCAGGTCGGGGGCGTCGACGCCGATCTGGCGGTCGAAACGACCGGGGCGGAGCAGCGCAGGGTCGAGGATGTCGGGGCGGTTCGTCGCCGCGATCACGATCACGTTCGCGTTCGGGTCGAAGCCGTCCATCTCGACGAGCATCTGGTTGAGCGTCTGCTCTCGCTCGTCGTTTCCGCCGCCCATGCCGGCACCACGGTGACGGCCGACGGCGTCGATCTCGTCGATGAAGATGATCGCGGGAGAGTTCTCCTTGGCCACGTTGAACAGGTCGCGCACTCGGGATGCGCCGACACCGACGAACATCTCGACGAAGTCCGAACCGGAGATCGAGTAGAACGGCGCTCCGGCTTCGCCGGCGACGGCGCGCGCGAGCAGCGTCTTTCCGGTTCCGGGAGGGCCGTACAGCAGCACGCCCTTCGGGATGCGGGCGCCGATGGCCTGGAACTTGGCGGGATCCTGCAGGAACTCCTTGATCTCGTGGAGCTCCTCGATCGCCTCGTCCGCACCGGCGACGTCGGCGAAGGTGACCGTCGGGGTCTCCTTGTTGACGAGCTTGGCCTTGGACTTGCCGAACTGCATGACCTTGCCGCCGCCGCCCTGCATCGACGACAGCAGCCACCAGAACAGCAGGCCGAGCAGCACGAGGGGAAGAAGAAGGGAGAGGATGCCGTCGAACCAGGTCGCACGCGGAACGGCGTCGTTGAAGCCGTCCTTCGGGTCGGCGTCGTTGATCGCCTTGACGACCTCGTCGGCACGCGCATCGACGTAGTAGAACTGCACGTTCTCGGAGCCCTCGAACGCCTTCGACAGGGTCATGTCGACCCGCTGGTCGCCGTCGGTGTTGACGACCTCGGTGACGGACTCGCCGGCGAGCAGCTTCAGACCCTCCTGGGTAGTGATCTGCTTGGGCGCGCCGAGGTTCGAGATCAGAAGGAAGCCGCCGAACAGCAGCAGGCCGATCAGGGCGACGTAGATCAGCGGGTTCCGCGTGAGCTTCTTGACATCCATGGTCGGATCAGCGTATCGCGCGCGCCCTAGGTGGCCGCTGTGCGTTCACCCACGGCGTATCGGAACGCCGCCACGCTCGTTCAGCGAGGAGCCTGCGACGAGACGAAACGCGCTCAGCTGTAGACGTGGGGTGCCAGCACCGCGACGTCGCGGAGGTTGCGGTAGCGCTCGTCGTAGTCGAGGCCGTAGCCCACGACGAAGTCGGTGGGGATGTCGAAGCCGACGTACTTGCAGTCGATGACGACCTTCGCGGCCTCCGGCTTGCGCAACAGTGCGAGCACCTCGATCGACTCTGCACCGCGCGACTCGAAGTTCTCGAGCAGCCAGCTGAGGGTGAGGCCGGAGTCGATGATGTCCTCGACGATCAGCACGTGCTTGCCGTTCAGATCGGTGTCGAGGTCCTTGCGGATCTGCACGACGCCGCTCGACTTGGTGCTCGCACCGTAGCTCGAGACGGCCATCCAGTCCATCGGCGCGTGGAAGGGCAGCGCACGGGCGAAATCGGCCATGACCATCACAGCACCCTTGAGGACGCCGACGAGGACGAGCTCCTTGCCCTCGTAGTCGGCCGCGACCTGAGTCGCGAGCTCGTCGAGCTTCGCGATGATCTCCTCCTCGGTGACGAGGATCTGGGCAAGGTCGTCCTGGATTTCCGCGGCGCGCATGGATCGATGTTACGTCGTCGGACGGCCACCGCCACAACCGGGCGGCGTGCCGGTGCACGCACCCGTCCGGGCAGGTGCGTCAGCTGCAGGTGAGCGTGCCCGAGAGCGTGGCGGCCTCATCGACGACGTCGAGGATGTCGAGGTCGGCGCCCTGTTCGACGACCGATCCCTCGAAGCCCTCGAACGTGACCGAGTCGCCGTCCGGCTCGGCGCCGCCGCTGCTCACGAACCAGCGGTCGTCTTCGAGGTGGATCGCGACGGTGGCCTGGCCGTCGAGGATCGAGATCGTCACGGCCGCGCGCCCCTCGACGTCACCGCCCCCGATGAATGACCTGAGTTCCTGGGTCTCCGAGCACTGGATGCCGTCGACGTCGATGTCGTCAGCCGTCGGCGCATCGCCGTCGGCGTACGTGATCGTCAGCGTCTGCGCCTGTGTCTGCGGAGCGGTGTCGCCCGTCGGCGCACACGCGGTCATCGCCGCGAGGAGCATGATGCAGACGGCGGCGCCGCCCGACGCCCTTGGAGAGATCAGCGTCGTGGCCGCGTCCCGAACGTCCGACCGTCCGACGAATGATCGCGATGAGTTTCTCGGCATCCTCTGCTCCCCTTGCATCAGGCCCTTGAGGGCGCACGTCAGGATACTGCGCGCGGTGGGCTGATCCGCATTACTCTGGGCGGTGACACGGGCTGATGCCCCAGACGGAAGGAATCTCCATGGCTCTCGACGACATCCTCACGCAGGTCCCGATCGACGACATCGCCGCGAAGCTCGGAGTCTCCCCCGAGGTCGCCAAGTCTGCCGTCGAGCAGGGCGGCGCTGTGCTGCTGGGCGGCCTGGCGAAGAACGCCTCGACCGCCGAGGGCTCCTCCGCGATCGAGAGCGCGCTCAAGCGCCACGAGGGCAAGGCCGGCGCCTCGAAGGTCGACGACATCGACCAGGCGGACGGCGGCAAGATCGTCTCGCACATCCTCGGCGCCGACGAGAAGAAGGTCACGCAGAAGCTCACCGAGTCGAAGGAGACCGCAGGCATCGACTTCGGCAAGCTGCTCCCGATCCTCGCCCCGATCGTGATGGGCCTGATCGCCAACGCGGCCAAGGGCAAGTCGACGAAGACCGAGACGGCAGAGGCGCAGTCCGGCGGCGGCGGAATCGGCGATGTGATCGGCGGGCTGCTCGGCGGAGGCAGCTCCTCGGGCGGCGGCGGAATCGGCGACCTGCTCGGCGGGCTGCTCGGCGGAGGCAACTCCTCGGGCGGCGGCGGAATCGGCGACCTGCTGGGCGGCCTGCTCGGCGGAGGCAAGAAGTAGTACCCGGCGGAGCGGTCGACGCGCGCCGCGTCGGTCGCTCCGCGCCCTCACTCGTTGAACGAGGCCCAGTCGTTGAGCCAGGCCCCGGTCGTTGAGCCAGGCCCCGGTCGTTGAGCCAGGCTCCGGTCGTTGAGCGAGCGAAGCGAGACGAAACGGATGCTCCGACTCAGCGCGCGGTGAAGACGATCCGTCCGCCGAGCCGGGCCGCGGAGCACGCGGGCAGATCGATGGGGCCCTGACCCGCCCAGTCCGTCGCGAGACGCGCGACCTCGAGGGTCTGCAGCCTCGTCAGGCTCACGCCGAACTCGCTGTCGACGACGAGGCGGATGATCCGGTTGCGGAGAGCGGCCGGGTTGGCGGCGAGAGCGGCGACGCTCACGGAGATCCCCGCCTCGGCATGCTCGACGATGTCCTCGATGGTCTCGTGGATCATCTCGTCGAACGCCTCCGCATCCTCGCGAAGCTGTTCGGCTGTGCGGGCGAGGGCCTCGGCGATGCCCGGTCCCAGCTCTGACTCGAGAACCGGCAGAACCCGCTCGCGCACGCGCACCCGCGCGAAGCGGTCCTCGGAGTTGTGGGGGTCGTCCCAGATCTCGAGATCGGATGCCGCGCAGAACGCGCGCGTCGTCTCCCTCCGCACCCCCAGCAGCGGGCGCATCCACCGCACGCCGTCGTCGTCCTCGCGCACCTGCGCCATGCCCTGCAGGCTCGCGGCGCCGGATCCGCGGGCGAGCCCGAGCAGCACGGTCTCGGCCTGGTCATCGAGAGTGTGTCCGAGCAGCACGGCCGACGCGCCGACATCCGCTGCCGCATCCTTCAGCACCCGGTATCGGGCATCGCGTGCCGCGGCCTCGGGGCCGCCCTCGTCGCCCACCTCGACGCGCACGATGAGGGCGCCGAGTCCGAGCGCTGTCGCCGTCTGCGCGGCGCGCTCGGCGACGGCATCCGAGTCGTCCTGAAGACCGTGGTCGACCGTGAGGCTCCCCACTCGCAGGCCGAGTTTGGGCGCCTCGAACGCGGTCGCCGCGGCGAGGGCGAGCGAATCGGCACCTCCGGAGAGCGCGACGACGACAGCCGACCCCTCGGGCAGATCGGCGAGCGCAGTGCGCACGGCGAGGCGGATCTCGGCGATGGCGGGTGAGAGCGAGGGCACAGCTCCACGGTAGATCACGACGAAGGATCGCCGTGCGGTGGTCGCGCTGAGCACGCGCGTGGTCCTAACCTGACGCCGTGGCAGAACACCCTGACGACATGAGAGAACACACAGTGCGGTTCCGGACCGAGCGGTTCAAGGCGTTCGTCGATGCGGTGGTGGCGATCGCGATGACGCTGCTGATCCTGCCGCTCATGGAGTCGGTGTCGGATGCCGCCTCGAACAGGCTGAGCACCGCGGAGTTCTTCGACGAGCACTCCGGCCAGCTGCTGAGCTTCGGGCTCAGCTTCGTCCTCATCGCGACGTTCTGGATGGGACATCACCGCCAGTACCGCGACGTGGAGTGGATCACGAGCCCGCTGCTGTGGATCAACATCGCGTGGATGGCGACCATCGTCTGGCTGCCAGTGCCGACCGCGATGATCGGTCAGATGGACACCGACCTGCTGCAGCCGGTGGTCTACATCGGCACCCTGATCCTCACGCAGGTCACGACGCTCGCCGGATGGCTCTATCTGCTTCGCCACCCCGACTTCACCACCACCCCGGTCGAGACGCTGCGGGCGGGGGTCATCGGCGATCTCGCCGCCATCATCCTTTTTCTCATCGCCCTGGCGATCGCGGTGTTCGTCCAGCCCTACGGGTATGCGGGGCTCCTCGTCCTGCTGCTCAGCGGCGTCGTGACGAAGCTGCTGGACCGCGTCGCACTGCGCCGCCGCGCGGCGGGCTGACCGTCTCGCTGCGGAACACGTCAGAGGCGCTGGGCCGCCCGCGGGTAGGCTAGTGCGCGGCATCCAACCGTCTTTTCTGAGGAGCACACGCATGGGCGCACACGACGCCGTCATCGAGATCCCGCGCGGCAGCCGCGTGAAGTACGAGGTCGACCACGAGACCGGACGAGTGCACCTCGACCGCGTGCTCTACACGACCTTCGGGTACCCGGCCGACTACGGCTACTTCGACAACACCCTCGGCGAGGACGGCGACCCGCTCGACGTGCTCGTGCTCCTCGACCACGCCATCTACCCGGGCGTCGTCGTCGAGGTGCGTCCCGTCGCCGTGCTCAAGATGAGCGACGAGGCCGGCGGAGACGACAAGCTCGTCGCCGTGCTCTCGAAGGACCCCCGCTGGGCGCACATCCAGGACATCGACGACATCGCCGAGTACACGAAGAAGGAGATCGCGCACTTCTTCGAGCACTACAAGGACCTCGAGCCCAACAAGTGGGTCAAGGTCGACGAGTGGGGCGACGCCGCAGAAGCGCAGCGCATCCTCGACGAGGCGATCGTCCGTTTCGGCGAGCAGGGTCACTGATCCCAGGCTTCACGAAGAAGACCCCCGGTTCCGCTCAGCGGCCGGGGGTCTTCTTCGTCGCAGACGCTCGTCTCAGACCGAGATGCCCCGGTCGGCGAGGAAGGTGATCGGGTTCGTGTACGCCCCGTTGAGGTAGACCTCGAAGTGCAGGTGGCACCCGACGGATGCTCCGGTGTTGCCCGCATAGGCGATGACCTGGCCGGAGCTCACCCGAGCGCCGTTGCGGACGGCGAATCCGCCGTCGCGGATGTGGGCGTAGCCCGACGAGACGCCACCGCCGTGCTGGATGCGGATGTAGTTGCCGTAGTTCCCTCGCGGGCCGGCGTAGTCGACGGTCCCAGAGTTCGCCGCGTAGATCGCCGCTCCGCAGCCGTTGGCGAGGTCGACCCCGTAGTGGTAGCCGGAGCAGGCCGCACAGGGCTTGGGGCGCGAGCCGTATCCGGCGCTGCGGTGGCCACCGTGCGGGCGTACCCACCCACCGGTTCCCGGTGATCCTCCGGTGCCCCCACCGCCTCCTCCGCCGCCGCCGCCGTTGTTCCCGGCTGCGGCCGCTGCGGCCTCGGCTGCCTCGCGCTGCCTGCGCTGCTCTTCGGCGACGCGCACGCCCTCCTGGTAGCCCGCGACGGTCGTGGCCGTCGCATCCTTGAGGGCTGCGAGCTGAGCCTGCATCGTGGAGAGATTCGCCGTCTGCTCGTCGAGGGCGACCTGAGCGGCATCCGCTGCGGCCTGCGCCTCAATCATCTTCTGCTCGGCGATCTGCTGCAGACGGTCGCGCTCGGTGCGGGCGACGACGGCCTGATCGGTCAGCGATTGCGCGGAGTTGCGTGCAGCCACCGCGTTGTCATGGACCGTCTGGTTGTACTGGTAGACCTTGTCCATCGAGCCGAGGCGCGAGAGCAGCTCGTCGGCGTTGTCTGCGGAGCCGGCGAAGAACAGTTCGAGGGCGGTGTCGTCGCCGCCGTTGCGGTAGAGCTGGGCGGCGAGCTGGGCGGCCTTCTTGGTCGCGTCGTCGGCGACGACGGCCTGCGCGTCGGCCTGAGCCTGCAGCTCCTCGGCGACGGCGATCGCGTCGAAGTACGCCAGCTGTGCGGTGTTGTATTCCTCACCTGCGAGCTGTGCCTTCGCCTGAGCGTCGGCGACCCGCTGCGTGAGCGACTGGATGAGCCCCTCGATGCGCGTGACCTCGGCGGCCTTGGAGGACTGGTTCGCCATGGCACGCTGCACGTCGTCCCAGCTGGGGTATGTCGCCGCGTATGCGGCGGTCACCCCGGAGGAGACGCCGAAGGCGCTGAGCGCGACGACGCTGAGTGCGCCCATCGTGAGCGCACTCCGACGAGTGACCGAGCCGTTCTTCCAGAATGCTCGGCTTTCTGCAGGTGTGGGCGCGCAGCCGCAATCGTCGGATGCCGCCGAGGCAGCATCCTTCGAGGAGTGCTTGTCGTTCACACGGCCCCTTCCGCCGGTTTCACAAATGCCACACTAACAACATCCTTCACATCCGCAACAGGTAGCGGACAGGGTTCGAGGGCACAGTGATACGACTCCATCGTCCCCCCGAACACGCCCGGGCGACAGCAGGCTCGCCCTCGATTCGCGTTTTGCTCGAATCTTCCCTTATGCTTGAGCGTCGGCAAGGAAGTCCTCCGGGACAGACTTCGGCCCCATCGTTTAGCGGCCTAGGACGCCGCCCTTTCACGGCGGTAGCACGGGTTCGAATCCCGTTGGGGTCACTCCTTCCGGTACAATTGAAAACAAGTATGGCCCTGTAGCGCAGTTGGTTAGCGTGCCGCCCTGTCACGGCGGAGGTCGCGGGTTCAAGTCCCGTCAGGGTCGCTCTAAGCGACGGGCCCTTTTCTTCGAGAAGGGCCTTTCGTCTAGATGCGGCAGGTTCAGCCGGTCGCATGGCTCTGTAGCTCAGTTGGTAGAGCGCACGACTGAAAATCGTGAGGTCACCAGTTCAATCCTGGTCGGAGCCACTGCCGCTTCCCTAGGCTTCTACTGGGGAAGCGGCTTTTTCGTAAACGGGCCCGATCTGCCGAGTGTATCCGAGGGTGTCTCCCATCGCGGCAAACGGCAACTCACGACTCAAGCAGCAGTCCTCCGAGCTCGGATCGCGGCGCGAGCTTCGACCCGTTCCCTGACCATCCGTGCAGTGATGGGGTCTGCTTCGATCCCGTCGATGGATGTTGCGGCGCGTTCGAGGAGTACGTAGTAGCGGATTTCGCTGATGCCGAGTTCGTGTCGGATGCGTGCGTGTTTGGTGGGTGTTGCGCCTGGGTGTTGTCGTTCGAAGGCGAGTAGTTGTGCGGGCGTCATGGGATTCATGTTCCTCTGGGGGTACGACAAAACGCCCCGCCCCGTCTCGTGGACGATGGCGGGGCGTTGTTCAGTGCGTGTCGAGGTCTTCGACGATACGGATCACGAACTGGTCAACTGATGGCGCTGTGCGGATCTCACCGGCTTGTGTGATTTCGAGCTCGATGTAGTGTTTGCCGATCGCCCATGTGCCGTCGAGGTTGTATCGGACTTGCCCGGTCGCCGCGTCGGTGACGGTGTGTGCGAGTTGTGCGAATACACCATCACGGGTGAGGTGGCGGACGATGAGCCGGGTTGTTGCGGAGGCGAGGTCGTGGTTCACAGTGAATGTCACCGGGAACTTGTCGCCTCGTTTGATCGAGATCACCATGTGGCCTCCAATGTGAGTGCTGGCACTGTGGCCTCGAGCGTGAACTGTTCCGTTGCGCCGGCGAGTGTCAGTGGTTCGACGGTTGCGGTGAGGGTGAGCACTCGTTCGAATGGTTCGCCACCACCGCTGCCACCTGTGACTTCGGGTGGGTTTGCGGCGACCATGATGGCTGCTGCGACGGCGTACATGACTGCGGTTTGTGTGCCGATGATGTCTGGTGTTCCGGCGCCGATGGTCATGGTTGCGGGTGGTGGCTGGATGGTTGCGCCGTATCCTGCCGCGACCTGGACGACGTGTGCGAGCAGTTGCAGTTGTGCGGGTACGGCTTGGACTTGTGCGCCCGCGGATACGAGTGGTGCGGGTGTGGTGAGTGTTGCTTGTGCACGTACCGCGGTGACTGTTGCTGATGCCCCTGCCGTGATGACGGGGACTCGAGCAGTGATCGTAACGGCACTGGTTGGCGCATTGACGATGCCTGATGCACCAGCCTGTACGACCGGTGCCAGTGCGCTCACGTTCGTCTGTGCGCGGATGCCAGACACGACGGCACCAGCGGACACGGAAGGAGCAATCCCAGTCACGCTCACCGATGCAGCAGGTGCAGTGGCCTGGCTACCGGATGCAACCACAGGAGCGAGTGCAGCGACAGAGCCCACCCCAATGACACCCTGCACGGATGCCGAACTAGTGACGACCGGAGCAAGACCCTGGCTGGTGCCCGTAGCAACAACCGCAGTGACGCTTGCCGATGCGGAAGCAGTAACCACAGGAGCAGATGCCACCAGCGTGACCGTAGCGACAACACCATCCACGGCCTGTGACGTAGACGGTGCGGCAACAACCATCCCAATGGTGACCGTCGCAACAACAGCATTGACGGTTGCAGGGGTGGACACGGATTCGCGCAGACGTACGATCGCACCCGTACCACCAACGTTCGCACCCGTGAACGTTCCGTTGATCGTCGGCACACCAGTTCCACCAGTGGTGACGGATGCGTATGCGGCACCGTAACCGATGGTGTTCGAGCCGGTACGTGAACCGAACGCCGCCGTCGAACTGATCGTGGCCGTGGTGTGGCTGATCGACACACCGGATGGCGACGCGGAGAACGAACCCGTGGCCGCGAGACCCGAGTACGGCGCAACCAGCAGGTCACCGGTTGCGATAGTCCACGAACCACCGACCGCCTGATACGTGGTCGCCGTGGCTGTTGAGTCTGACCCGTACTGGATGTCGTACAGGATCGTCGCACCGGACACGTTGGAGCGCGACCGGATGATGTCAGCCCACCCCTTAGTACCACCCGTGATACCCGTGAGAGTGACCGTGCCCGACTCGCCACCAGTAGCGATCCTCAGGAACGCCATCGACGTGATCCCACCCGCACGCGCCGGAGTACCCAGTGCAGTCCAACCAGACAGCGTGGACGGCATTGTCGCGGAATCGGATGCAACGTAGTAGACGAGTATGTCGTTCGCGAGAACGGTGGCCGGGTATGCGGGTGCGGCTGATGTTGTTACCGCGACTGCACCGCCGTGGTCTACATATGAGAGCGTCATCCGGCCTCCACTCAAGTGTTGCGATTGTCGACACGGGAGCCTAAACTGTTGCTATGAGCGAAACAGAATCTGGAATGATTGAGGAAGCCGCGAAAGCAATGCTGGCCGTGGATCATCCGAACGTCGAGTGGTGGGGCGTAGCGGATATCGTCAAGAGCCGTTGGCTCGAGAAGGCCCGCGTTGCGCTGGCGATCTATCGCAAGCACGTTGGCCCTGATGCAGCGTCATGACCGCTACACTTCAACGCGTGTCGCCGAACCCGAAACGTGTCCTCAACCGCCACGACGAGCTTGCAATCCTCAAAGCCATGGATGCACGCGATGAGGCCGACGAGAACCTACGCAACACGATCGTCGAGGTGTCTGCGCGTTCATCGGTTCGCGTGTTGGCTGATTTCACGGGCATGTCAACCAACACCATCAGCCGGTGGAAGGCCGACGCGAAAGGGAATCACAGAACCCGCAGCGACTGATCCGGGTTCACATACGAATACGCGCCAGTGTTGAGCAGAGCCGCCGTCGCAACCCGTGGACGACCAGACCACACACTCGTCTCCGAGGTGCGCCGTGTCACCGTCGCATACAGGCGACCACCCGTGTGACGGATCGCGGCCACCGCGCCCAGGTTGCGCCCGTACAGCTGCACACCATGCAACCCAACCTCAGTGGTCGCCTCACCGGTCGTCGCGCCACTGATATCGATCAGGGCACCCTCAGACGCATCCGGGTTATCCATCCCCTGCCCGATCTTCGTACCGAAAAAGTTGACCGAGCCGCCTGTGATCTTCACCAGCGAACCGGGACCAGGGCCAGCAAGCAGGCCGTTCGTGCGTGTCGGCTTGAAACCCTCAATGATCCCGCCATGCCAGTCAACAGACGAGTTGCCTGAGATGAGCACACCCCGCCACCCGTTCATCGCGGAGATGTAGATCTTCTCCCCCAACGTCACCTCAGCGGTGTCCAGTTTCAGGAAGTACCGGTTGACGTCACCCGTCTGAGCAGCAGACTGTGAGACGCCGATGTTCATCATGGACGGGGAGATGTTGAAGTCAGAACCGCCGACGTGGATGGGTGTGTCCCAACAGTTGTTGATCGTCCAGTCACCAGTCATCGTGACCTGTGTCATCAGCGCTTTCCGGTCGCTGCGACCGAACACGCCACGCATGAAGTTGAACGACAGGCTGTGGAAGCTCGCCGGGTACATCGACCCGCCACCCGCATAGTCCAGAAACTGGTGTGTCGACGCGCCCTGAGAACCCTGCACCTGGAAGTTCGCAAACAGGACGTTGTTCACATCGCCGCCCGGTGAACGCCACCACGACGAAGTACCCGAACCGATCGACCCCGCCAACGTGCACTCAGGGCCAGACCTCGAGCCACCCGAAATGTCCGGATTCTTCTGACCTGAATACTCAGCCGACCCCATGATCTTCAACCCCGAATACAACACCCGTGGGGTCGTGAAAGTCATTGGTCGTGACGGCAACACAATCACCGGCATGTTGCGATCCGTTGCCGCCTGCTGATCCTCGATCGCAGCCGTCAACTTCTCATCATCAGTGCCCGTGTAGTCATCCAGCCGGAAAGACTCAGCAGCCATCCCCCGCAACGTCGCATCCATCGACGCATAATGCGAGTACCAGTTCGTTGACCCTGCGGTGGGCAGGGCGGTGTCTCGAATCCTTGGCATCACTCACTCCCTCGTGGTCGACTGGCTTCCGAGAGGGATAGAACCGAGGGGGCCGACACCAAGCATCTGCTCGTCAGCCGCCCACGGCACGCCCAACGTCACCCAGGCGTCAATCCCCATCGGCCTAAGCGACCGTTACCGTGAAGATTCCAGCCGCGTCCCACACGATCGAGAACGTGCCAGCAGTCGTTGCGACGTCCGCACCAAAGTCGACATAGGCGATCAGCGGGTCAGTGGAAGCCGCGCCCGCAGTGTCCACATAGATGACCGCGTACCGTGCAGTGATTGTCGACGACGGCCACGACACGTCCGCGGCGTCAAACTTCCACGTGTTCGTGCCAGCCGTGTACGCCCACGTCACACCCGTCAGCGTTGCACCACCAGCCGTATACCCCGTGCCCGTCACCTGATTCGTCACGTCATCGAAGTAGTCGTTCGTGTCCTGGTTCGGAGTCCACGACGACGTAGCCAGGGCAACCTTGATCGTGTCCGTATCCAGATCAATACGCTTCTGGGCGAGGTGATCCAGGAACTGTCCGAAGACAAAAGCAGAAACAGCCATGATCAAACCTCCGAGTTCGAACGGAACTGCTGGTTCACGCCAGCATTCGTGTAGTCATCCGGGATACCCGAAGACGTGATCTGCAGGTACGACGCCACCCCAGACAGCACAGACGACACCAGCGCGCCACCCACACCCAGAGCCACACCCAGCAGTGCATCACCAGTCGTCGGAATCGCAATCGCCGTAATCGGAATCACCGACGAAAGGGTCTGCGTGAACGTGCGAATGAACCCACGCTTAGCCGCAAGCTTCGTAGCAGCGGGAATCACTTCATTACTCATGTGTGTTACTCCTTGTCAGAAAGTTCAATGTCATGCGCGGCCTGCTCAGCCGCATCAAGTTCCGTCGACCCACCAGCACGCACACGCGACACATACTCACGAAACGCATCCTGGATTCGATACGCCCACCGAGCTCGACGCTCAAGACGATCAGCGCGAGCCCAAATCTCAGACACACTCGGCGCCTTCGTCTCCACGTTCCCCTTGCGCCGATTCCACATCGCAAAAGCACCCACGATGATCGCGCCGATCGCAGCCGTCAGAAGCGGGATGTACGGGGTGATCTGTTCCGTCAGCGTCAACTCAGCCGCGAGCATGCTTCCTCTTCCCGCTCTGCGCCGCCAGGTACACGAATCGCACAGCAGGAAGGATGAAAGCGATGAACGCAATGGCCCCAATGAACTGCCGGTCAAGATCCCCCTCGACGAAACCAACACCATTCAGGCCACCCACGTAGGCGCCCATCATCGACGCCAAACCAAGCGACGCCCACTTCTCGAGCTGCTGCCACCGGTCAGTGATCGAACCAATCGCAGACAGGATCGCCGCCAACCCCAGCAGCACCGCCCACACAGCCGTGTACCCCTCAGGCGCCGTCAAACGGAACACGGGCACACCAGCAAGGAACGCGATCACCGACGCGTACACGTAGCCGAGATACACGGCGACGAGCGCGACGCGGAGCACCACGACCGGCCCCCACGCCCACACTGCAAGCCGAGAACGCGGGGCCACGTTCTCGAGATACCGGTACGGCATCAGCTCGCGAGTCGTTCCCGCTCGCGGCGATCCCGCTCGTCTGCGGCGGCATCTGCGATCCGAGACAGATCGGAGTCGCTCAGCGTGCCCACGTAGGCGGGAAGCAACGGTGCGAGCTCCTTCGCCAGCGCCGCCTCATCCACCTCCGCAGTGATGGGCTTGCCGAGGTCTTCGCGGATCAGCTGCAGCATGTCCCCTCGCGGGTCACGACCACGCACGCGATCCTGGGTGTCCCGGATGAGCGGTGCGAGATCACGCAGGTCGTTCAAGGTCGCCTGAGGCCACCCATACACCTGGCCGGGAACGCGAAGTAGCTCCACGACAATGCCAAACTGCCGATCCAGCCACGCGCGGTCTTCGTCATCGAGCTTTGCCATGATTTCCTCCAAAGGGGATGATCCGCCGCCAGCAGTGCCAGCCAGTCGGCTCTGAATGAATGCCACCGGGTCCACCTGGCCCGTGTTCGAGGTGTGGAACTTCCCCGGCGTGATCTCGAAGTGAAGGTGCGTGTCAGTCGCAGTCCCCGTCTTGCCCATCACCCCGACGGACTGGTTCTCGTCGACGTCCTCACCGACTCGCAGCAGAGTCCGGTTCTTCATGTGGCCGGACTTCGAGAAGTACCCGTCATGCTGAATCCACACCGAGTTGCCGAGCGCGGGCCAGACGTTGACCGCCACGACGCGTCCCGCCTCGACCGCACGTATCTGGTCGAATGTGTGCGAGAAGTCCGTGCCACGGTGATACGTGGATGCGCCAGGTATGGGGGCGACGCGTGGGCCGAAGGAGCTCGACACGTACGGCCTCGACTTCGTTCCGCTCGGCCAAACAGTCACGGTTACCTCCTCAGAACGATCGCCACGTGTGGCTGATGTTGTATGCGCCGGCGGGAAGACCGCTCAGCGTTCGAATGAGACCGTTCCCGAAGACCACGAGCGTTCCGGCAACCTGCCGGGATGCCGGGGAGACCACGGGAATGTATGGGGTCGAGATCGGCCACATGCCGTAGTCGAGCTGCCCGAGCTCCGTGTCCACCCCTACGTTGTTCCGCAGTTCGAAGACACCGTGAATGCTCGTCAGGTCGCCCGAGCGACCGGCATACCAGTACGAGCTATCCCCGTTCACCCCACCGCGCGGCGCGATGAGGCGAAGCGGCTGGTCCGTCGAGACATGCAGGCCGCGAACGTGCTTCACCATGAAGTCCGCGATGCGGGCGTACCCTGCAGCGTTCGGGTGAACCTCGTTCGGCTTCATCCATCCGCCCGCGTCCGCCAGCCACAGCCAGGTCTCCGGGACGATATCGACGTCGAAGCCGAATGCCGCGTTCGTGATCTCCTCGACGCGCTGAGCGATCGACTGTATGCACCCGCCGCTGTTGTTGCCCGGGGCGTTTCCCCAGACCGCGGGGAGCACGATGATCCTCGCGCGCGGGTACTCCGCGGCGACCATCTCGAACATCGTCTTCGCGTGATTGTGGATGTTCGACGTCGCGCGGATGTCGTTGCCGAGGTCGCAGACGAGGAAGTAATCCACGTCGGCGTGATCGTAGGACGTATCGGCGATCGCATTCGCGAGCTGGTTCTGGAACGTACCCGGTCCCCAGCCTGTGAAGCTGCCGCCGCCGATCGAATAGTTATGACCCGTCCATCCCAGTTGCGCAAGGAACGACTCCACCCACGTTCCCGGGGTAGCGTTCGAGCTGCCGATGAAGACAGCGCGCGGCCGGCGCCATGGCCACCGGGTCACAGCGTGGTCAGCTTCGTGATGGTGAGCACCCCAGAACCATTCGACGTGTTGCCAGTGGTCTTCTGAATGTCAACGATGAGGTCCTCAGATCCATCGGCCCGGAAGGTCGCGGTCGCGGTCATCCATGGGTCGGCATTCAGCGCCACGGCACCGCGCCCGCCAGGCAGTACACCTTGCACGGACCCCCTCAGCGCGACGAACGACTGACCGGTCGTGGCGGAGCCAGGGTGGGCCTTCACCGACACCAGATAGATGCCAGCCTCAAGCTTGATCTTCTCCAGCGACACCGAATAAGTGAACGCGGGCTCGGTGTCCTTCGCGGTGTCCTCAGTGGGCACCTGGAAGAACGCCGACCCGTCCGTCATGCCACCTCGAGCGAGGTTGAAGATGCGGAACGAGATCTCTCGCTTCCACGAGCTCCCCCGACGGATGAGCGAGCAACCCATGGTCGTGTCGAACCACTCGTGCCCTTCGACAGCGAACCCTGCTGTCGTGAACGTGTCCCGCTGCGTGGTCGTCCCCTTGAAACGGTTGCCCCGTTCGATGACGAGGTCACGGAGCCGTGTTAGGTCCGCTACCGTCTGCGGGGTGTTGTTGATGGTCGGCGTGCCCTCAGGGCCCGCTCCGTTGGTGAAACCCATCGGGGCCTCCTAGTACCGGTAGGTCGTGCGGATTGCACCGCACTGTGGGTCTTGAGCGATAGAGGCGAAGATGTTGTAACCGCCGTGGTTGAGGCCGACGCCAGCGGAGCCACCGCCGGACTTCAGAGCGGTGAAGAACGAAAGCGGCAGCGGGTACCACCCGGCGCCGGTGACGTCGACGGGTGCGCCACCCACGAGACCCGGGGAACCCCCTGGCTTCGTGGCGTGCGCGTGCGTGGTGAAGATCGGGTCGGCGCCGCTGATTCGGACAGGATTCAGGTAGATCTCAAGCGAGCTACCCACCGCTGATGCGGGAATGGTCCAGGGCATCTTGAGGTCGTAGAACCAGCAACCCTGGTTGCTGTCACCGGCGACGACCTGCCCTGTCCACCAGCGTCCGCTCTGGAATGATCCAGAGTCGATCGGGGTGAATGTCTGCGTGACGACGGTCCCACCGCCACCGCCACCGGGATCAGGCGTCGGGGCTACTGGCGTCGAGGCTTTGACGCCCACCACGTGATAGCCGCCATGGGCGAGAAGCTTCACCGGCAGACCCGCCGTCAACGTCGCACCGGTGTTGTAGGTCGCGACGATGTTCCCGATGTCGGTAGAGATCGTCGCAAGCCCACCCGCAACCGACACGACCGTTCCGTCAGAGGCGAGCGGCGCTGTCGGCCCCATGAGCCAGGCGACGCCGTCGATGATCTGCACCCAGACCGCGTCATTGACGACGGGTCGCCAGGCGGACCCGAAGTATGCGGGCACCCGGCCCCCGTCGAAGTCGACCACCGCTCGGAGGCCATCGAGACCGCGGTACGCTCCGGCGACCATACGGACGTTCGACTTATCGCCGAACATGTCGAAGATCGCATCAGTCTCGTTGGTCATGATTCGATCTCCACGGTCAACGACTGCCGGGCTCGAGCAGATCGCGTGATCGTGCGGACTCGGCCGGTGACCGTGCCCCGAAGCTGCTGGATAAGAATCACGTCGCCACGTTCGATACGTGGGTCGAACGTCATCTCAACTGGAACGACGGACGCTTTCAGCGTCGACACGGTCGGAAGGGTGGAGTCCGCCCACGCCTGCGCCTGCGCGGCTGTCGTCACGTACTCACTCGACTGGCGGAATGTGCGCGCACCGAACGGGGAGCGAGCGCCGTTCGGCTCTCGGACACGGAGAGGACCCTCGGTGATCTCTGCGATCGCGAGAACCGCTTTCTGGTCGCCCGAGGTCGCGCGGACGACCACGCGGTTGTAGACACGATCAGCGGACATCTTCCGCCCCATGCGGACCAGCTGACCACCCTCGCCGCGCCGGATCGTGTGGACCGGGGCCGGCCATGCGTTCGGACGAGCGGCCAGAGCACCATCGGCCGTCATATGTGCGACGCAGTCGAGCATCACGTCCATGAGCTCGTAGACAGCTTCGAGCTTGGAATCCGGGTACATGATGGTGCGCGTGATCGGCTGATCGGCGACTTCACGGGCAAGCTGAAGGCCCGACACCTTGCCGATCTCATCCCAGGTTGAGGAGAGCCCTGACGGGGATGAGGGGACGTCGAAGGACTCTTCACCGACACCGGCGAGCAGTTCCTTGAGTTCCAGCTCGATCTCTGAACCGATGGTGATGATCGATCCACGAAAGAACATGTCCTCGTCGCGGGCGGAGGGAACATCGGTGATCTCGAACACCCCGTACTGCATCCGCTCCGAGAAAGGACCGGAGGTGATGTTCGAGTAGACGCGCAGCTGCGCCCCGAAGGGGGTGAACGCATCGGTGATCTCGCGCGGGGCCATCGCCTTACCGAAGGTGTCGGTCCAGATGATCCGGCATGACCCAGACTGCTGCACTTCCGCATCCGCGTCCTCGCCGAACCTGACATCGGTGAGGGGAACATCCTGCAGCCGACGTTCCCCGTTGTAGATCAGGTCAGCGGACCAGTGATGATCGAAGTCGCCAGTGAGCACACCACCGAGAAGGTCTGTCGAACGTCGCACAGCGACTCCTCACTCGATAGCGTCGGCAATCGCCGCTCGCACCGCCTCGTAGGGAACATCGACGACCAAGGTGAATCGCACAGTCGTCGTGGGGTCGTTGAGTAGACCGATCTCCATGGAGCCGGGGTCGAGGTTCAAGCCCTCGAGCCCGGCCGCAGAGATGATCGCCTGCTCGAACTCGTCACCGAGATTCAGAGCTGCCATGTCGTCACCTCGCTATCCAGACAGTCCGGCAAGTTCATACGCCCGGTCACGGTCCGTGTAGGTCAGCCAGCCGGCATCCTGCGCCGTGTAGTTACCGAAGGCGTCGAGGTCGTCGTACGTGAGCAGCGGCGTCACCAGGCCGGGGAACGGAGGCTCGACCTCGTCCATCCGAGAGTCGAATCGAACCAGTTCGCCACCGAAGCGGACGTTGAGTTCCTTCTCCGACAGATCACCGCGTGCGAAGAACGTTCGTGGCCAGCGGATGCGCGCGCTCGTTCGGATACACAACACGCCCACCTGCTGCGTCTCGTACGTTCCGAGCATCGCCTGGACGCGGTTGGCGTCAGCAAGAGTCTGTGTTTCGAGCGAGACTTCGACATCGCGAAGTCCCTGCCGCCGAGTCCCGATCCACTTGCCCACAGGTGCGCCCTCGACGTAGACCATCTCTCCGTCGGTGGGCCGCACCAACGGGGCGACCGAATCACCGGTGATGTGCATCGAGGCCCACAACGACGCGGGGACGAGTGGGTTGTGAACCACCGTCCCCGCGTAGTCGACCGACGTCGTGGCCGAGTCAGTGAACCCGAGCGAGTTACCAAGCGCGTCGAACTGCTCCGCGCGGTACGTCGCCGGCGTTTGGAACGGCGCCTCAAAGTCGAGGGCGGCGACGCCAGTGGCGATGCCGATGCCCCCTCGGACCACCCACTGCCGATCCTCGCTGAGACGATAGATCTTCAGCGAGGAGGTGCCGGGGGCAACGCTGCTGAAGAACACCTCGACGAAGGGATTGCCCGACACGTCGACCGACAATGAAGGTGCAGCCATGAGCTATTTCCGCCTTCCGTTCGAGAGACCCGTGCCGCGCGCTGATGACGCTTGAGTGATCTGTTCTTGCACGATCGCTGTAACGGGACGGCCGTCGACGAGCATCGTGAACTGGGCCCCAGCAAGCGAGACCTCAACCGCTCCTTGCGACTGTTGAGCAGACGCGCCCGTTGCGGGCGCAACCCAACCGCCACCCCGGAGTGAGGCTCGGTACGCTTCGATCCCTTGGTGTCCGCCTGCAGCGTCTACCTCGTTGGCGGGGATCACATGCTCGCCGGGAGCGACCATGCGAAGTTCAGAATCGACACCCTTCGTGCCGCGCCCGATCACTGGCCCTCCCGTCGACATGCCCGGTGGCTTGAGAACGGTTCCCGTCCCCACCACCGTCGTAGTGACCGGAATATTGAGGGACTTCGGCAGGCTGTTGAACGCGTTGTTCAGATCCTGCAGATTCCACTTCGCCTGAGCTGTTTCAACGAGCATCCGAGTGATGTGCTCAGGAGGCGTATTGAAGATCTCGCCAGCGAGTGCGTTCACCTCGTCCGCGTTGTACCCCGCGGCAAGAGCCGCATCAACGAATGCCTGCCTTTGGCTCGCGAGAGTGCCGAGGTACTTCTGGGTCGCTTCATCAGCGCTCATCGTGTTCAGGTCTTGCTGGAGCTGAGCATCAGCAGCGTCGATCGCAGCGGCAGCGACATCTGACAACGAGGCCGCATTCGCGGCACCTGAAACAGTCGCCTGGTCCAGAGAGAGGATGAAGCCATCCAGGGTTCCGTTAGCTTCCTCGTACTGATCCCTCTGCCGTTGAACCTCTTCAGAGATCCCCGACAACGCGGTGAGCCAGTTCGAGTTCGCCGTCACTGCGTCCTGAGCAATGCCGTTCGCCTCGTTGATCTGCTCGATCAGGTCCGTCAGATCTGAGTGCAGGTCAGCGACCGCATCAGCCTGCTTCATGTATGACTCAGCGGCAGTGTCTGCAGCTTCTGCGGAGTCCTCCATCGCGAATGCGAGGAGCGCCGTCGTGTCGATCTGGCCGTCTTTGGTGGTGACGTCCCGCTGCTGCGCGTCAGCCACGCGCACGAGCTCGTCGCGGTACGGCTTCATCGCGTTGAGGAGATCGATCTGCTCGGACTTCGAAAGCCCCATCTCTTCCGACAGCATCCGGAAGGAGCGGGCTGCGGCCGGCGCATCGGTCTTGGCGAGCTTTCCCATCTCCTCGCCCATGGTGGTGAGGACGGCAGAGAGCTGGCTCGTTTCGCCACGCAGGCCCCGAAGGAAGTCGTTGTGGGCGATGATGTCCAGGTTCTCCCGGAACTTCTCAGCCGACGACACTGCCTCGTTGAGACGGGACAAGAACGGCACGGCGGAGTCGCCTGCCTCGAAGAGCTCGGCTGAGGACGTCGCGTTCTTGAGGACGTTCTGGAATACCTCGGTTGAGGTGCGCAGCTTCTCCTGTGCCACGGACAGTCCGACGACAGCGGCCGTAGCTGCAATCATCGCGATCCCATAAGGCCCCGTGAGGAACTGCCACATCGACGAGAGTGCTGCCTTCGACGATGCCCCGGTGATGCTCAGCGTCTCGAGTGCAATCTTCAGCTCTACGAGCTTCGGAACGGCGAGTAGCGCGCTTCCGCCGAGCAGAGCCACCACGCCGACCGACGACGTCAGAACTGCGATCACGCCCTGGACGGGGTCCGGCAGGTCCGCCATGAAGCCCGAGAATGCCGCGACGGCATCCGCGGCGCCGGCAACGGCCGGGAGGAACACCTGGCCAAAGTCGATCGCGGCATCACGCACGGCGTTGCCCGCGATCTGAATCTTCGCCTCCGTCGTCTCGTACCGCTTCGCGGCCTCTTCTGCCAGAGCAGTGTTCTCATCCCACGCCTCGGAACCAAGCTCGAGCGACTTGCGCAGCAGGTCTCCCGAGTTGGCCATCCCAAGCAGCGCCTGAGACACACGGATGTCCGTCTGTCCGAGGTTCGAGAGAGTCTGGAAGACATCGCCGCCCTGAGCGTTGATCCGTCCGAGCCCTTCGACGAAGGTGGCGATCGCGTCGGCCGGAGCCTCTTTGAAAGCCTTCTGGAAGTCGGTCGACGACATCCCGGCGACCTTCGCGAACTCGTCGAGCTTCTCGCCACCGGAAGAGACCGACATTGCGATGTCCGTCATGATGCGTGAGATTGCCGATCCACCAGCCTCAGCCTCGATACCCACCGACGCCAGTGCGTTGGCGAACCCGAGAACCTGAGCCTCGGTCAGGCCGACGACCGCTCCGGCACCTGCGATTCGCTGAGCCATCTGGATGATGTCTCGCTCAGTCGATGCGCCGTCGTTGCCGAGCGCGACAAGAGCGGCGCCGAGGTTGTCGACGTCCTCGGGAGCGGTCTGCATGACGTTCATCAGCTGCGCGATCGACGTCGCTGCCTCGTCTGCGGACAGGTTGGTGGTCTCTGACAGGTCGATCATTGTCTTGGTGAAGTCGACGACGTCCTTGCGCTTGACGCCGAGCTGGCCCGCTGCCTCTGCGACCGCAGCGATCTCCTGATGGGTAGCCGGGAGAGTCTGAGCGAGCGAGCGAAGCCCGTCCTCGAGCTCCGCCATCTGCTGCTCGTTGCCGTCAACTGTCTTGGTGACGCCCGCCCATGCCGACTCCCAATCCAGTGCGGCCTTCACCGAGAGCGCCGTAACAGCAGTGAGCGCCGATCCGGTCAGGACAAGTCCCTGGCCGACGCGTTCGAATGCCTGCTTCTTCTGCTCGAGCTTCTCTGCCTCGGTGCCGACCGTCCGGACGGCACGTGCGGCGTCGAGCATGCCCTTCTCAAGGTCAGACACCTGTGCGGTGAGCTTGACTGATACGACCCTCTGCGCCATTTGGAACCTCCGATGTCGCAGGTGCCGGGATAAGATCCGGGCATGCGGAAGAAACTGATCGCGCTAGTAGGCGCGGGACTCGTGCTGACGGGGTGTGCTGCGGGCGTCAGCGCTGAGCCGACCCCGACTCCGACGCCCTCAGCGGACCCGAACATCGCGGCCTGCGCTGACTTTGAGAGCACTTTCTTGGCGGGCGCTCTGGAGATGCCCGAGTACCTCGCTGACTGGGAGGCAACTCGCGATTCCATCGACGCGATCTCGCTGACCGCTCAAGGGGATGTGAAGACCCGGATTCAGACCTTCGTCTCGAACTGGCCCGAGATGGGTGACTTCTTCATCTGGCACGAGTTCGACGAATCGAACCGCATGCTCGGCGATATCGAGCGAGCATGCGCGGCGTCAGGCGCCGACATCGCAGTGCAGCTCACGACCAGCGACTAGTCCTTCATCTCGACGCGCCACAACGTGTCGTGCATCGCTTCCTTGCCCCAGCGCTTCTCGTAGGCATCTTGCGTCTTGCGCAGTGCCTTTCCTGCGAAGTCTGTGATGGGAAGCGGGACCGTGAATGCGTCCTTGTTCTTGGGGTCGGTTGCGTCGGAGATCAGGACGCCGTGACTGCCGCGGGGCGCTTTCTCCGCGCGCCGCGAGGCAAGCAACCGGGCTACCTCCAGCGGTGTAAATCGCGACTCTGTGACAGATACAGAGATCACGTTCCCGCCAGCGTCTAGGGTCACCGTGCGCGGCGTCCACCCGTGCAATTCACGGAGGGTGACGTGCAGCTCTCGGGCTAGCTGGGCTTCTTCTTCCGCGAGCCCGGTGAGGCTTTTCCCGCGTCGACGACCAGCCTTTCGGGGGCTCGCTCGTGTGCTGCCCACATCGACGCGGTGACGTCGTCCAGGCCGGTCTTCGTCAGCCGTGCGTACACCTTCGGCCACACCGAATAGTCGTTGCCCTCGGCGTCCTTCCGGATGAGGCTGACGACCTTGTCGCCGTCGATCAGGACGACGTCGGTATAGGCCGCGGCGACAGCATCGACGTTGTAGCCGAGGTTCAGGTCCTGGCGGATGTCGGGGCGTGGTGGGTGCTTCAGCGTCAGCGTGCGCCAGTCGGTGCCCGACATCGGCATGTACCGGACGCCCACCATGCGCTTTCCGAGCTTGACGTCTACGAGCTCGGGCTCTCGGTTCGCGATCAGGTCGTCTGCTTCTGCGAGCAGCGCGTCGAGATCGAAGTCTTCGTTGTTCATTCTCACCTCTCACCGTGTTCTCACCAGAAGGAAGACCGGGGCGGGATGGGTGAGGGCATCCCGCCCCGGTGGTTGTTACGCGACGATCGCGGACTCGAGCAGGATCTCTCCGGTGATCTCGGGGATCATCTGCTTCATCAGCTCGGTGTTCGCGGTCGGAGGCACGTCCGTGGACGTTCCGATGCGCGCCGGGATGATCGCGTTCACAACGTCGCCGGCGACGAAGGTGTGACCGTTCGGGTAGCCGAGGATGTGCACGAAGGCTCCCGCGGTTCCCTTCGCGCCGAGGACGAGCTCGGCGTCGGTCGGCTCTTCACGGTTGTAGACGTAGCGAGTCGTGAGCGTGAAGTCCTTCGTGCCCTCGAGCTTGAGTGCCTGTGCCAGCGTGTAGCGGCTTGAGGTGATCGAGTTGATCGTCACGGCGAGGTCGAAGCCGTCGCCGGACAGACCATAGGTCAGGCGCTTGTTCGCGACGTTGTTGACATCGGCGACCGCCAGGGGCCCGCCGTCGTAGCCGGGGACCCACATGACGATGCCGTTGCCATCGGAGGCAGTACCTGCCTGTACGGGTTCGTTTGCCATTTCTTCTCCTTGAGGGAATGCCCCTCGGAGGGGCTATGTACCCAGCACCGGCCGGTGTCCAGGCATGCAAAAGGCCCACACCGGACGGTGCGGGCCTTCGCGAGTTCGGGTTACTCTGCGGTCTTCGCCGCAGGCTTCGTGGCAGGCTTCTTCGGCTCCACCACTTCGTAGTCATCGGGGTACTTCTCGACGAGGCGCTTGTCCACCAGGAACTGCTTGCGCTTGCCTTTTGCGGATCGGACGTTCACCAGTTCAGCCATCAGGCCCTCCTTGACATGAATTCGTAGGTCTCGTCGACGAAGAACAGGTTCGCGTCGCGATCGTGCTCGTACGCGCCCTCTTCGACCGGGTCGACGAGTCGGATTGGCTCGCACCGACGCCCTTGGACGCTGAGGTGCACACCACCCTCGGGGATGAGGTTCTCTTGTCCGCGCTGCTGCCACAGGAGCACTGCGGCCACGGATGTTCCGACGTAGCGGACGTCGTATCGAAACAGGGAGTCGGAGAGGACCGAGTTGATCACCGTGAACCGATCGTCCTCGCGTTTCGGGGCTCCTGGATACAGGACGGCGTAGTTGTCACGAACGGCGGTATCGCCGTTGTAGCGGACGACGTCAGACACCTTGTTGGCGAGGATGCCGCGCGCGAGCTGCGCCTTGAACGCTTCGTAGTGGTCAGCGAGGGTCATTTCTCGACCTTGTCGATCACGGCATCGGTGGCGGCGATCTCGAGTCCGCGGAAGAAGTCGTCCTTGTTCGCCTCGTACGCGTCCCTACCTGCGTGCTGCGGGGAGGATCGCACCTTCCCGCCGCCGGCCTCGACGAGACCGAACCTTCCCTGTCGCTTGCCGAGGTTCGGGCCGATCTCGGATTCGATCGCGCCGCCCGGATATTTGATGTCGAAGTCGATCGACGCGGCGTAGCCCTCGAGGCCGGTAGCCTCGGCGCCCTGCTGCCAGTCGTCTTTGATCTCGACCGAGGTGAACTTCATGGCCTTGTCGATGTTCCGGTTCGCTTCGGCCGGGACGTCCGTGAGGTCCGCGGCGAGCTCGTACAGCTCGGAGAAGTCACTCATGACAGCTCCTTCAACGGGTAGCGGTGAGACGTCGTCTGCCCTGCCTGAGGTGCACCCTCGACGGAGTACGTACGGTCGACGAGCAGGCCGTCCGATGCGGATGCGGTGACCTTCACCTCATCACCGTCGTGCAGTCGCGGCGACGTTACGGGGATGCTCAGCAGCGGGCGTTGCACGGCGACGACCTGAGCGGACTTGTCGGTGTCGGTCAGCGTGAGCGACTCATACTTGATGCGGCCGATGCCGGAATAGCGCGTAACCACCGGCACACGGATCGGTGCACCGTCGGAGTCGACATCGTCCTTGAACGTGCCCACCTCGACGGTCTCCGTCATCCGCACCTCAGCGTTGCGCCGCCCCCGCTCGAGGGTCGCCGCGACGTCCTCCGCGCGAATCACGTCTGCCCCAACCGGATCGTGAACGCCCCACGACGCTGCCGGCGCCGAGGCACCAGGCGGTCAATGTCCGCATCGACGAAGAACAAGTTCCCGCTGCCCGCTTCACGCTTCCTGGTGGCGTCGTAATCGTCGAGCGACTCCCGCTCTTCCGTCCAACCCTCAGGGTTGAGGAAGTAGCGGCGGACGGATGCGACGACCGTGGCGACGTAGAGCGTCTCCCAGTCGGCGAGCTCCCCCGTGGTCTCGAACGTTGGTGTGCCGTCGAGACCACGGAGGCGGAGTGCGGTGTTGAGTTCGGCCTGAGCGTCAGCGATCCGCTGAGGCGCGGTGACTTCCTCCTCCGGGGAGAGAGGACGCCACCGGTCGGTGATGTCTGCGGTATCAACGTCAGGCCACATGCTCACTCCGTGGGGATCTTGGCCTCTTCGAGGGCCGTGATGATGTCGTCGCGCGAGGCGTCGTCAGGGATCTCGATGTTCAGGCCACGCTGCTCGACCTCCGCGACGGCGTACGTGCGCCATGCGTCGGCACCCGAACCCGGCCCACCCTTCGGAGGGATGATGACCTCGACCGACTTCGAAGCGGCAGCGTCCTTCTTCGACGGCTTGCCCTTCGGCTCATCCGAGAGAAGGTGTTCGCCGACCGTCAGCCCTTTGGGGACCTCTGCGCCGGCGCTGAGAATGTGATCTTCGCCAGCATCGTCTCGAACGATGGTGACGCCGATGAGGTCTTCGCGGATCTTCGCCACGTTGTTCTCCTTCTAGAGGGGGCGGGGCACCCGTAGGCGCCCCGCCCGACTGCTTAGAGGACCTTCGCCGCCAGGGAGAGGTCCGCGTTGGCGAGCACCGGGAGGGCGATCGCGTCCGAGATGACCTCGGCGATGAGCGGGGGCTTCTCGCCGCGGTACACGCCCGCGACGACACCCGGCTGCTCCGACTCTTCGATGCCGTAGCGCTCGTCCGTGGAGGTCAGCGTCTGACCCCAGAACGTTGCGCCGAGCTCCGTGCCCTCCGAGTCGGTCGGGTCGACCGGCGCGGGGAGCAGGAACAGCTTGGAGTCGTCGAGCACCTTGCCCGCCGAGGTGCGGCGGTCGTACCGGATGATGTCCGGCAGGCCAGCACCGGTCACGATGCCACGCACGTCAGCCTCGGTCGCGGGACGCGATGCTCCGTTGATGAGCTGGGTGCGGAACTGCGTACCGGCCGCGAGGGCGCGGAACACACGGTTCGTGACGACGATCGCGCCCGGGTCGACGCCGTTCGACTCCCGGTAGACATCGATGATGCCTTCCAGGAATGCGAGACGGTCCGCGGCGGGGTCCGACCACAGGGTCGGCGCCGTGACGTCGTGCGTCACCGAACGGCCGAAGCTGTCCGACGCGGCGAGCTCGGGGATGGTCGCGATGCCCGTGTTGATGACGATGCCGCGGAGACGCTCGATGCGGTCTGCGACGGCCCGCACGACGCGATCCGTGGTGCGGAGGATCGACTTCTCCACGATCTCGTCCGAGGAGTTGCGGGTGCGCAGCTGCTCATACTCCGAGACGGGGATGTTCTGTCCCAGTGCGGGGAGTTCGAGGATGGTGCGCTTGCCCGGTGCGCCCTTGCCGACCTCGGGCTCGGCGTCGTAGGCACGGAATCGTGCCTCTTCGACGAGACCCTTCTGGCCGGACACGAAGCGCACGACGGTGTCGGCGACCTCGCGGTTGGGGAGCCAGCGAGCGAGCGAGCCCTTCTCGGCTTCGTACTCCTCGAGGGAGCGGCGAGCGTACCCGGTCAGTGTGGCCGGGTCGATCAGATCAGTCCAAAGTGCCATGATCTACTCCCTTCTTAGATGTAGACGATCGTGGCCGCGAGCTTCGCGGCGATGGGCTTCACGAACCCCGTGTAGATCGCCGCAACCTTCGCGACGTTCACACGGCCGTGGTCGAGGATCGGGGCACCGAAGTCCGCCGTTCCGACGACCTGCTGGTCCGTCAGGATGTGGCCGGCGAGGATGCCAGCACCGGTCGTGGTGCCCACGGTGACGTCGTACGGGACGTAGACGCCGCCGACGAGGGCGACCGGGGTTCCGGAGCGGAGGTATCCGTCCGGGTAGTGGGTTCCCGCGGTGAACGTGGAGATGTCGATGATGCCGGTCCGTGCGTTACGGATTCCGTGCGTCGACCCGAGCCACGACTGGTCACCGGGGCCGAAGTTCTCCGTGCGGAGCTTAGGCATGGTTATTCCTTTCGAGTGGGTTTCTTGGCGCTGTCGAAGAGTTCGCGTCCTGCCTGGACGCTTCCTCCGGTCGCGTTTGAATCGCGTTCGCCCTGTCCGCGGAGACGGCGAGGAGATGGGCCGGCGACTTCGGTCGAGTTCTCTTCGACCCAGGTCTTGAGCGCGTCCTGGTCGACGTTCTTGCCGTCGTCCTTGATGAACTGCTCGCGATCGAGAGCGAAGAGCTTCGACGCGGAGACGTTGCGTCCCTCGAGTGCCTTGTCGAGACGGTCGGAGACCCGCTCGAGAGCGAGTTCCTTGCGTTCGGCTGCCAGAGCGTCGTTGATCTGCTTCTGGACGTCGTCCGTGGACAGGCTGGAGGGCTTGTCCTCGTTCTTGTCCGTGGGCTTCTCGTTGGGCTTCGGCTTGTTGGACTCGGCCTCGTGGGCGTCCCACTTGTTGGCCTTCTCCTTGAGGGGCTCGTACTGCTTGTGCGTGCGAGCCACGGCACCGTTGATGAGCTTGTTCAGCTCCTCCTGCGACTCCGGCGCTTTGAACTCGCTGTCGCCGCCCGTGCCGGTGTCGTCCGTGGGGACAATGAACCGGAGTCGGGGGGTTGCGGGAACCAGCTGACCGAATGCGTTGCGCTTCATGCGTGACCTTTCCGTTTAGGCACCGTCGTGCACCGTTTCAACCCCGTCGGGCACCGCGACACGCTCGCGTAGCGTCCCCACCGTGCGGCAGGAAGTGTGTGGGGGCTCAGAGGCCCAGGAGTCGCGCGAGGCGGCGGACAGAGTCCGGGGTGCTCGTGCGGTTGAGGAGCGCGACCTGCAGGCGTAGCTCTTCACGGAGCTCGGCGATGCGGGCGGGCGTCGCCACTATCGGTTGCGCGTAGATGTCGGCCGACGAGGTGCCGATCGCACGCGGGACGTTGCCGGTGCGGAGTGCGTAGTCGAGCCGGTAGTTCGCGTCGTAGAGGCGTCGTTCCGCGGCCGTCATCGTGGATCGGGCGAGCGGGTCGCGGGTACCGGATGTGACGGCGTCGAAGCGTGTCGCTCGAGCGGTCGTGACCCGTTGCCCTGCGATGGTCACCGCGCCCTTGCCGCGTCCGGCAGCGATGACCTGCGCGTCAGTCAGCACCCCCGGCGACCGGGGGACGACGACGCGCCCGCGGTCGAGGATGAACCCTTGCTGTTGCAGCATCTTGATCGCGTTGGTGCGGGTGCCGGCGTTGCGGTAGATCGTGTCGATCGCGGAGTTCGCGGTGGACAGCTTCCGGTTCGACTGGTTCACGACCTTGTAGATGTCGGCGCCCTCGCGAAGCGCTCGCGCCTCACTACGACCGAACACCCGCTCCTGCTCGGCAGGGGTCATGGAGTCGAACATCGCGTTCGGGTCGGTGCGGAAGTCCCCGGCGACGTTCTCCGCTGCGGGGATGTGGATGCAGTCGCAGTTCGGGTGACGCTCGAACCCTTCGTTCCACCGGAACCACTTCCCGGCGAGGGCGATGCAGTCCTTGCACGACGGCGGGTTCAGCATGCGCATGAACCCGGTGAGCGTCGGGCGCTGCATGATGTCGGCCTGGTAGACCATCCGGCGGGTGTCGGCGAGTGTTGTGAGTGTGGCCATGGTCAGCCACTGCCCTGCACCCGTGAGTGCACGCTCAGTGGTCATGCCGGAGCCAACGGCGACCTTCGCCTTGATGACGGACTGCTCGAGCAGGGAATCGACAGGCCGACCGTCGGGGGCCGATGCAAGGAACGCGGATGCGCTCAGCACACCGATGGGTTCGGCGACCTGTCCAGTCTCGGTGAGAACGGCGGTCGTGTAGGGGACGGCTACCGCGACAGCGGCAGCGCGTCCCGTCTCGACGACTTCGAGCATCTGCGGGCCGATGCTGGACCAGGACGCGTCGAAATCGGCGCCCATGCGAGACCAGAGCCGAGAGACTGCCTTCGCAGTGGTCCCGGTGATGGCCTGCTGCGCCCGGTACTGGTTAGCTGACGCCTCCGGCAACATTGTCCAGTCCCCTCATCGCTGCGGCGATCTGAGCGTCCTGCACGGCGTTCTCATCCCAGTCCCGCATGCGGTCCTGTTCGATGTCCGTGTACCCGAGGTCCTCGCGTGCCTGCTCGATCGGGAGGATCGAACGGCCCGAGTTGTCCTTGGCCTGGACGAGCTTCACGATCGCGTCGGCTTTCTGAGCGATCGTCGGAGTTGAAGGGTCACGCCACGTCGTCTCGATCATCTTCGGACGTGCGTCCTCAGACCGGCCGAGCTCCATCAGCGCCAGACGCTGCACCATCTCCCAGCGGGTCGACAACGCCTGCTGCTTGCGCTCAGCACGCTTCACCAGCTGCGCTTCCGACGAACGGATCGCATCCGCCGAAGGTGGGTTGTCACCCTGGAAGAGGAGGTAGTGAGAAGGGAGGCCGAGCTGCATCGCGACGACCTGCATGAGCAGCTTCATCGTGTTGTGGAAGTTCGACAGTTCAGCCTCGGGGAACTGCCCGAAGTGAGCCTTGTCGTTCTTGGTGCCCCACATGCGGCCGGCGATCATTGAGAACGTGTCCATCGGCTGGTCGTTCTCGTCGACGAAGTCTCCCTCGTCGAGCCCGGTCGCCCAACGCCGCGGGAGCGCGTGGAATTCAGCCGACACCATCATGTCGCTGGCGATCTTGTTCAGAGCATCCAGCGGGGAGATGATCGGCGAGAACACAGAGCGCCCGAGCCGCTGATCGAACTTCCCAGGCCGAGACCGTCCCAGGACTCGAACGTCGTTCGTGAGCGGGACGAGAGCGCACAGCTTCTGATCGTTCGCGTCGGTGGCGTCGTCGGTCTCTTCGACCCACGTGCCACCCTTCTGGAACCAAGTGACCGTGCTGCCGTCGCCACGAAGCAACGTCATCCACTTCGTCTTGTCCGGGTCAGTCCACTTCTTCAACCCGTGACGAACCTTCTTCGTCCGCGGGTCGTCCTCGTGGATCGCGTCGAACGGCGACTCGATAGTGATGACCGGTGCGTCGCCCGCGGAGTCTCCCCCACCGACCATCGCGTACGCACGACCGAGCGCGAGGCTCTCGCGATGCGCCTGCTGCGAGATGAAGGGCCCGTCGTTCTCCTGCCACGTGTCACGCACGTCCGCATCAGCAGACGAGTTCGCGACCACAGACTTGGTGAACAGCCCGTCAGCGCCGACCGTGGTCCGCTCCGTCGACTGCACACGGAACCCCTCGATGTCGAGGCGGTTGTCGTACACATCGACCGCGAACAGTGCCAGGTTGATGACGATCGGCGACAGCCGGAACCCGAGCTCCTGCTGAAGGATCGGCGACAGGAACCGCAGCGGCTGCTCACCCTCGAAGTACAGGTCGTTCTTCTCGAGCGGCCTCTTCTCCCGGGAGAGGATTCGAGACAGTCGCATTGCGTCATCGAGATCGGTCACGACCGTCCCCCTCTCACCGCCAGACGCGGACCTTGCTGGACTTCTTGGGCTTCCACCCGGAGGCGAGAGCATCCATCGCCGCCTCGTGGGCGAGCACACTGGACATGGCGTAGTCGATCTTTCGGTGGTCTTCCCCGAAGGGCTTCCCGATCACGTACCGCTTGACGCCACTGGTCTTGTCGACCGTGGTGGGGCGGATTCGAGCGTTCCGCATGTGCGTGCGCACTTCTTCGTCGCCGTCGTGGGTGAAGTCCGAGTCGTCGTTGTCGAGGTCGACCTTCAACCGCTCGAGAGCGGCATGCATCGGCACAGGCCGGTTGGTCGCCCACTTCACGAACACGTCGTCACCGAACTCCGCGGCAAGCGAGTCGATTTCGCTGTCGTAGAGGAACGGGTCGAGGTAGACGCGGATCAGGTCGAACCGCTTCGCGATCTCCCGCCACGCGACCATCACTTCACCGCGAGGGATCTGACCACCCCATTCGGCAGGGTTCCAGAGCGTCTTCCGCTCGTCGGGACCGTACGTCGGGGTGAACTGGAACAGATCCGGGAGCAACTCAAGGCGAATGCCGGTGTAGTCGTCGTTGTTCGACCCGTCGAAACCACCAGTGACCGGTGCCCGCTTCGCGAGCGTCCGGCCCGGGGCGGCTTTCGCTTCCCACTGCCCGTCTTCAAGCCACTTGCCGTGGCCGGCGACGAGCCGGTTACCGAAGAACCGCTCAGCCTGTTCCGGATCGCGCTTCATCAGCTTCCGCGCGAGTGCCTCAATCGAATCGAGGTTCACCCACCATGAACCCTCATAGGCGTATTCGTGAATGCGGCGACGGTCAGCGACCTTCTTGTAGTCGAGCGGCCGTCCGTCTTCACCACGCAACGCCTTGTCGGGGTCGCGGTAGAAGATGAACACGTCGGGCTCTTGCGCCTCGAAGATCATCTGCGCGTACGAGTTTTCGGACGGGTCCCACGCGTTTGTGGTCAGGTGGGTGCGACCACCCATACCTGCGGCACCACGCGCCTGCGTGTCCGCGACGTCGACCATCTTGTTCGACTTCGTGTACAGGCCCGCCTCGTCCTGCTCAGCATCCGAGATCGGGTTACCGAGTCGGGACCGCGCAGAGGACGTGACAACGTCGATGCGGTCGAGGTCGTCCTGATCGGACAGCCCCAGGATGCGGATGAACCCCTCACGCACCGCCAACAGGTGACGGAGCGGCCCGAGGTTGATCATCGCCCGCAGCGGCTTGTAGATGTTGTCCGCTTGCTCGGCCGAGTTCGCGGTGATCTGGATCAGGGGCGACGGATGCCGCATCCCCATCGGCTCACCCTCGAGGTACACGTACCGATCGGGGGCGTCTTCCCACCCACAGGGGCAGCCGTTGTCAGCGCAAGAGTAGACCTCACCACCAGCCGCCCACCCGCCGAACACGGACGGGCCAGCTGCTTCGAACGCCACCTGCGACGCCGAGAACGGGCCCTTGCCTGTCTTCTGCGGGGCGACGACGAGCGTCTGCTGGTAGAAGAACGCCTGGTTCAGCACCGGGGGCTTGTCAGGACCGACCAGCTCCGGAGGAACGAACGACGCATCCCGGCGGATGCGGTACCGGTTCGCATGGCACCAGAACTGCCAGTCCGCCATCTGGAACGCACGACCACGGGTGAAACCATCCGGAACCCGACAATGACGCGTGATCCACGCATCACCCAGATCACCGAGCGTCGGAAAGTCAACGACGAACTCAGCCTGCTCCATCGACAGCCCTCAGGCGACGCGGCGCCCTCGAGGATGCCGGTGCCGCTTCCACTTTCTCGTCACGCTTCACGCCAACTTCGTCGACAGCGATCGCCCAGCCGTTCTCCCTCAGACCAGCCGGCGTCAAACCGATCTGATCCCGGTACCGGTGCAGCTGCGCCACCAGAGACGCTGAAGCGGACGGGTCGAGCTCAACAACCGTCTTGAGACGGCAGTACTCAGCCACGATCGGCCACCGCCAAGACTGCATCGACCACGCACACGCCTGCGGGCTGCGCCATGCCTCAGCCCACACCGCGGATTCGCGAGACCGGAACGCGCTCGTTCCACCTTCGTCGAACGACTTCACCTTCTCGCCGTCGACCCTGTACTCCGTGAAGAGCTGGATAGGTTCGAGCGGGAACTCCGGCGCCTCCGAGGTGTAACCCTCCGAAGGCAGAGCCGTCAGCTTGAACCCACGCCGATCAGAACGACCCGAATTCGGGTCAGCCTGAGGGCCAGAACGATTCCGTGCACCACCCTTAGCCATCAGCACGCCACCTCACAGGTCAACGGCCGCGGACGGCCCGAATGGAAACTTCTGAACCCTCCGCACCATAGAAAGGCTTCTCCGGCGGTTCGGTAAGGGATGCCCTAGAGGTCAACCCCCCTATGCCGCTTGGGCGGCGAGAGAGTAGGCCGGCGAGGTCGGTTCATTGTGTGCGAGGTGTCGGTACTCGGGTGCGTGTAGCTCTGTGTCTACAGGTGGGAGTCCGCGACGTTCACGGCTGATCTTCCACTCGCTCAGGGTGAGGTCGATCTTGTCTGCGTTGCAGGCTCGGCATGAAGCCACGAGGTTACTCATGTCGTTGCGTCCGCCTCGGCTGAGCGCGAGCACGTGCTCGGGATCTGGTAGGCCGTCGGCTGGTTGCTTGCAGTATGCGCAGACGTTGCCCTGGCGTTGGTACTGACGCATGATCTGTGAGTACCGGAAGTCACCGGGCGCGTTGTGCTCGAGTGCTCGGCGACGGCGCCTTGCTACTCGCCGTGCACAGCGGTCTGAGCAGTATCGGATTGGTGAGCCGTTGGTCTCAGCGGTGAACGCTATGCCGCAGTCGACGCAGGTTCCGCATGTGAATCGTGTGAGCGGGTTCTTGCCGTCGCACCCTCTGGCGCAACGCTGCTTCGTCTCGACGGCCGTGGCGAACAGGTCGTGGCATCCGATGCACTCGCGTACGAAGAGTGTGGATGAGCGCCCGTACCATCGCGCCCAGTGATCGGCAGGCAGCTCGGTTCGAGGGCTGGTCAGCGCCGCGCCTTTGCATTGGTCTGAGCAGTAGAGGTTCTTGTACCTGTTCGCACGTGCCCGCTCGGTGATGAAAGCCGAGCCGCAGTGTGCGCAGGCGAACTGAGCGGTCGGGTTCGGTGTGCGGTGCTCGGCGTTGTAGTGGCCGATGCAGAGTCCTCGTGCACGCCGCGGCTTGCCGCATCCGTCAATGGTGCACAGTGCGGTCTTGCTGTCGCTTGAGCCGTGTGGCATGGCTTCGTCTCCCATGTCGGTGGGTATGAGTAGTGCCCACCGCCACCGGGGATCAGTCCGGTGCGTGGGCTCTCACCCCGACAGGTGAGCGATCTACTGTTCGTGGGACTTGCGTCCGGCTGCGCTGCGGTTGCAACGGTTGGCGTGCTCTGGTCCGCGGTAGTGGCGACGGTCGTTGTCGTCGTGTCCGAGGTCCCATGGTTCGGTGGGGGTGATGGGTTCACCGCAGCGCCAGCATGTGACGCTGCCGGTTGCTACCTTCGGTGCCCACTGTGCGCGGAGGCGGTCGTGGCCGGCGTCGTAGCCTCGCTGCTGTCGTGTGCCTCGACGCTTCTCGTGTGCGCTGCGGTGTGTCTTGCAGCGCATGCCCTCGTCCTTCGGGATGAGGGTTGGGCATCCTGGCTCGGAGCAGACACGCATGTCAGCCGTCACCCCATGCGTGCATGGGTCGCATGATGCGGGGGCTGACGTGGTTCTTCCTCGCGGCGACGGCGTCGGCGAAGTCTGATTCTTCGCAGAGCATCATGGCCCGGTACGAGGTGTAGACCTCTTGGCAGCCTTCGCACTCGTATGCGTTCATCGTGCCCATTCGCGTGTGAGTAGAGCCGCTTCCCACTCGGTGAGTGGGGTGGTGGCGTGGATGCGGACACCGCATGGGCACGTCACTGTGCCGGTGGTGGGGTAGGTGATGGGTCGGTGGCAGCGTGCGCAGTTCGATGATCTGAGTTCAGTGGCCATGCTGGCGTTCGAGCTTCACGACGAGGGTGATCAGCTCGGGCTTGGTCAGCTTCTTGAGCTCGCGGCGTCTGATGAGGTCGTTGCGTACCGCGTCATGGTTCGGGCCGAGCGCGGCAGCGACCTTATCGTTAGCGCTCATCACTGAGGCCTGTCGTGAAACGCTGGGTGAAGGCGGGGATGCTGGCCGCGTAAGTCATGTCCATGATGCGCTCGCGCAGGCGTTCGGCCGCGGCCTCGTGCCATTCAGTCACTTCGCGTACGTCGCTCACCACGGTCCTTCCGTCATGACTCCCTTGTGCCAGCTGCGGAAGCGCGGCTGGCAGTCGGGATGCGTCCGGACCTCCACGCGGGTGAACACCCATTGGAGGAAGTGTCGGACGTGGTCGAGTGTGGGTTGCTTCATCGCGTAGACCACGATCGAGAGGGTGATGCCGGCGGCGATGCCGAACGTGATCTTCATTCCGTCTCCGTGCATGATTCGGGATTAATGCCCTGTGCGGTTATCACGCGTGGACTTGGTGTCGAAGGTCGATGATCGCTGAGGCTTGGCGGGTCAGCTGTTCGAGGTATTCGGTTCCGTGATGTGCACAGTAGGAAACCGTGTTGCCTGATGGCATGCGTGCGTACAGGTACGCCTTCACGTGCGCTTCCGAGGGGCAGGCGTCGCACTCGTCTGCATCAACGCTGATGACATGCACGATCGTCTCCTCAAGGTGAGGGTGAGGTCGAAGGGAAAGTGTGAAAGGTTGCCCTGGGCCGCAGACAGCAGACTGCGTTGCTCCGGTTTCTCCAACCGGGCCGAGGGTCTTCTGCGAGGGGTGCACCGTCCGACTGCCTGGGCTTCCGTCTGACCTCGCATTGCTCCGGGAGCAGGGCTCGAACCTACGACCCGCGCATTAACAGTGCGCTGCTCTGCCATCTGAGCTATCCCGGAATGTGCCCGCCGCAGCCGAACTGGCTCGGGCGTGTGTAGTTGTCACCCCTATGCACGCCAACAGGTGCGCTCCGGCGATGTAGTCCGGCTCTTCGGGGTTGTGCGCCGCGTTGCTGTGCGGCTGCCCTGCGACCGCGCTAGCCAGGACTGGGGATCAACCGGCACGACGGGAGGGGTTCTTAACGACGAAACCCCCGGATGTGATCCGAGGGTGGTGGGTAGAGAGAACTCAACCTAGATGAACTCTATCAGGCTAGCGGTCACTCTGTTCGACGGTGCCAGCGTGTCGAATGTGATTCTTTCGATGGGATATCCCCATATCGAATCGCCCGATCCGGCATCCCCGGTCGGGTCTGTTCCGTTGGGTGGTCGAATGTGGTGATGTCATCGGCGCGTATCCACCGTCGGATCGTCGACTCGGACACGTTGAAGAGTTTCGGGAGCCAGGCGATCGGAACGGCCGCTTCGTCGAGCTCGTCGGATCTGATGTAGTCGGATTGGGTGGTCACTCGGGAATCCTTTCGAGGATGTCCTTGCAGGTGCCGCAGACGGGGTACTTCGTGAAGTCGCGCGCCGGCCGCCACTTCTTTCCGCAGAGCGCGGTGATCTCCACGCCTTCGAACATAGATCGTTCGATGTCCTGCTTGCGGGCGTAGTGCGCGAAGAGGTCGTGGTCGCCGGCGTCGGTGGTGATCGTGTCGGGCTTCTCGATGGTGTCGGTGCTCATTGGTCGTCCTGGGCGATTGGGGTGGCGTTGAGGATCGCTTCTGCTTCCTCCTTAGTGATGAACGTCACGAGCTCGACGGTCAGCTGGACCTCATCGCCCCATCCCTCCATTCGCCACCCTTCGCGGGTCATCTTCATGCCTGCGTCGGGGAGGACGAACAGGGCGCCGATGCGTTCGGCCTGGTTGTTGCGCTGCTCCTGCGTGTAGTGCGTGATGATCGCCATCACCGATCCTCCTCATAGGGGTCGATCTCGATGCAGCAGTCCGTGCAGTGACGACGCGCGGTCGTGCTGGCGTACGTGCGCTGGTCGACGATGCTGTGTCCGTCGTGGCTGGCCGCGTCGCGGGGAATGTGCTTCCGTTCGAGGGCCTGGTACTGGCGGTCCCACCACTCTGGCGTCTGCTCGAGTTCCCCGTGAGTGGAGTCAAGGTGGACGGTTCTCGCCATACCGGCTGGTTCCTTCACCTTCCGCTTCGCTGACCGTTCGTCTCGCCACATGCTGACGAGCCCCCATACGGCGGGAAGGAGCAACACGGCGATGCCGATAGGCATCAGGTCGATCGCCATGAGCCAGAAGCACACGACCATGAACGGGGCAACCAAGAGAAGCCCCAGCCCGATCCCCTTCACGAGTCCTCCCATCTGCCTCGGCAGTACCACCCGAGAGTGAAGATCAAGATCAAGCCCGGGATGGAGCCGAGCGCTGACGCGAAAACTAGCTGCCACCATTCAGTCATCGCTGTCCTTCTCGATGTCGTGGCATGCGTGTTCACACACGGTCGCTTCGTCGGTGGTGTCGTTCCATGCGTCACCGATACAGGCGGCGCACTTCCCGTCCCTGCAGTCTGGGCTGAGGATGTCAGCCATCAGATGCGTTCGATCCTGTGAGACCCGCGATCCACCGTTCGAACCGTGGAGCGTTGGTGACAAGCAGACCTGTCTCGGCGTCTTCGAGGATCTCTGCCACGTCGCCCGTTGGCCAGGGTGGCGTCTCAAACGGTCGCGATGGGTTTTGTCGGTCGTGCGGGTCGCGTTTCAGTCGTCGCACGTAGTAGGCCCGCTCGGAGTAGACGGGGGTCCCCGGGTGCAAGATGATCCGTGTGGGTTCGGCGTCAGGCATGGTTCTTCTCTCCTTCGGTTCGGATGGTGGCGGCGCGCGCGCGGAGGGCGATCGTCGAGTCGACCACGCCGTTCGCGAACGCTTCGATGCGGGCCGGGTCGCGGGTTCTCCCGGGCCAGTGCGGGAGGTTCTGACACTCTGCATCGAGGTGCTCGGCGGCTCGCTCGAGCGCGGATGCGGCGACCTCGCGTTCGTGCGCTGCGAGCCATGCGTCGAAGTCGGCGCCGTAGCCGTATCGGTGCTCGGTGTACCGCTGTTTCACCTGCTCAGTGCTTGGTGCGTCGGAGGGCGTACTTGATGCGATCAGTCGGGCGACGGATCGCGCGAGGATCTCTGCCGGCGTCGGTGGCGTCGGTGGGGGCATGAGCACCTCGCGCGCCCGTGCGCCCTCGGCGGCGCTAACGACGCCGCGCTGCTCGAGGGCATCCATCACGCGTCCGGCTTCAACCAGCCCGATCCGCATCTTGCGTTGCAGCATCGATGTCGAGCCGAACTGGGTGCTGCGGACGAGCTCTTCGGCTTCGTTCACACGGTCATCGAACGTGGTCATCGTGTGTCTCCTTGGGTTCGGGCGTTATTTGCTCGGCGAGCTGCGCTGAACACCGCAGTCACCTCGGCGTCGTACCGCGCCTTGTTCTCTCGGCGGGCTTCCTCGACGAGCTCCGTTCGGCGCCGACGTGTCTCGGCGTGGTGTTCCTTGTCGTAGTGCAGGTGACATCCCTGGCACATGGCTTTGAGGTTCTCGGGGCGGCAGTCCTCGGGGGTGTGGTTGAGGTGCGCGGTGGTGAGGACCACGCGAGAGCCGGTGCCGTACGCCGGCAGGTGGTGCAGGTTCGGGCACCGGCCCTCGTGCGTGCCGCGTCCGCACTCCCCCTCGCATTCGCACCGCCACCCGGCTCGGTGCTTCGTCTGGGCTGAGATGGTGTCCCAGTCCTCCGGGTAGCGGGCTCGTTCTTCTGCTCGGATGGGCATGTTCCGCCTCACCCGCAGAACGGGAAGTCGGTGCGCGGCTTCGGGGCTCGGAGGCGTTCGAGGTCACGGAGTGCGTCGTCGCGTTCCTTGAGCGCGGCATCGTAGGGGACGCGTGCGCTCTTGAGCGCGGCCTTCGCGCGTTCGAGGCGCTCTGTCGCCTCAGCAATTCCCGGCTTCTCGGTCACTTCTTCTTTCCCTTCGGTCAGCATGTGCACCGCCGGACGATGCGTAAGCAACCGGCACACCGGAGGGCGTAGCCGTCGTGGTCCCACGCGGACATGCGCGTCCCCCATTTCCCGCACTGGCAGCGGGGCGTTGCGCCGCGTCGCGCGAGCTCGGCGTTGAGTGCCGATGTCGACACGCTCGTGAGGTCAGCCACCGAACGGCCCTCCGTTGTCGGTCGAGAAGTCATCGCCCGTGAGGACGACGCCTCCCCCGTGGTGCCGGCCGATGCCGCGCGCCTCGGCGGACTTCGCGCCGACGTTGTACTGGTCGTAGTAGCCCGTGCGGTTCCTCTCCCGGGCCTTCGCCTTGCCCTGCGGTGACCGGATCGGCCACTTCGCGACCCGGTGTCCGGTGGCGGCGTGAGCGTCCGCCGCAGCCTGCCCGATGAGCTTCGGGTTGCATCCGACGACGGTGCACCGCCACCGGTTGTGCTGGTTGCGCTCAGCCATCGCTCTCCGCTCCTTCCTGCTTCACCGGCACCCACGACGCGAGAAGCTCCTTGGCTTCTGCATGCGGGCACTTCTCGCCAGGCTGCAGCGAGAGGTAGCCGTGCGCCTGGCATCCGCCGTTGTGGTCGAACGAGCAGTCGTCCGGATCGGTCATGTCTCGGATGAGCTGCTTGACCTGATCGCTCGGCTCCGGTTCTTCGACTGAGGTGCGGATGCGGTGAAGCTCTTCCGTGTCGAACCGCGCGAGCGCCAGAGAGTCCTCCTGCTTCGCGAGTTCGAGGCGTAGCTCCGCGATCGTCGCGTCCTTTTCGGCATCGTGAGCGGCCAGCCAGCGGTCGAACGCTCGCAGGTTCTCCCTCTGCATCGCCGGGAAACCGACCGGATCGCGATACTCGGCCTCAGGATCGTGGGCATATGCCGAGCGCACCTGCTCCGTCGTCGGCGTGAACTCCGGGTAGTCGCTCATCGCTCTACCTGCCCTTCCTGGCCCTCTCGATAGACCAACGTGTTGACCTTCTCGGCGCCGACAGCGCCGCTCGGATACGACTCCACGAGCCGCGGGTCTTCCCGTTCGAGGCGTCCCCGGACGAGTTCCTGAATGATGCGTCGCGCCTCGCGCTTGTTCGAAGCCTTGACGATGTGGATCATCTCCATCGCTTGAGTGATGCTCACCGAGTACAGCCGCTCAGCCATGGCTCTCCCCTTCCTGTCCGACGACACCAGCAGCACGCAGAGCGGCAATGATGTCGTCCGCCAGATCCCAGGCACTGAAGCTGTCCATCCGCGCCTCGCGAATGAGTCGACGTGCGATGATGCCCCGCGCGTCGGACGTTTCACCCTGCGGCTCCGAGGGCAGATGCCCGTACTCATCCGGCGCATCGCACTGGTCGGCGCGGTGCAGCGTGTAGCAGCCATGGATGTGACGTGGTGCCGAGCACTTTCCTGAGCCGTCGCACTCACCCGGCGCGAACTCGTCCTCGGCGCTCGGCTCCGGCACCTCGGAACCCGACAGTGCATCAAGCGCTTCCTGCACATCGATCGCGGGCGCTTCCCACCCATCCTCGCGCCACTGCTTCCGTGAGAGTGCGCGAGAGAGTGCCGTCTTCGCCTGCGCGATCGCGCTGGGCTCGGAACGACGGAAGCCAGCGAGAGCCGCGCGAAGCCGCTCCCGGTCATAGGTCACGCTCGGCCCCCAGTATGCAAGGGCGACAGCGTTCACCTCGTCGTCGGTCGGGGTGACGTGTGAAGAATCAGCCCCGTTCTTGACACGTTCCGTGGACGTGTCAGATTCCTTCGCATGTCCAGTGGCGTTGTGTGTCTTCTCGGCAGCTTCGAGGGCACCCGCAAGTGTGACGAGTAGAGCGACAACCGGCTCACTCGAGATGCGGTCGGTGATCGCAAGTCGGTATGCCTGTGCGATCAGCGGCTTGTTGTCAGTCATCGGTCTCTCCTTCGGATGCGAGCTTGAGTAGCACGTCGGCATGGCACGGTTCGCCATCGAACGGGCACCAGCACGCGAGGTCTTTCCCCCGCAGCGGGTCGAGCAGAGTCGGGTCGTCGCCGAGTTTCCACCGAATCATCTGCTCGTACCGGCGGACGGCCTCGTGCCGTCCGAACTCTTCGACGGTGAATGGGTTGCCCCACCGGGACGGTCGCGCGACGACGACCGCCCCTTCGGGCTTCCGGTATCCGCGCCGGCGGGAGAGCTGAACACGCTCAGGCACGGGGAACCTCCTTCGGTCGGGCGATCCACTCGCTGAGTTGATCGCGTAGTTCGGTGGCGGATGCTTCGGTGAGGACGGCGTCGCTCAGCGACACGCTCAGGCGCAGGTATGCCGCGACCGTGTCCCCCGACTCGTCGTCGCATCCCGGAACGCACCATGCGGGGATCGTGGCGAGCTCCACGATGGATGTTGGGTCTGTCGGTGATGGGAACCGGTGAGAGCCTCTGTACAGGAGCACTGTGCCGTCGCGATCGCCGTCCTCGGTCTCGCCGATGAGCGGCCATGACGAGTAGATGCTCACTTCGCCTTCTCCTTCCGTGCCGCTTTCTCGCGGCGTTTCATGTCGTTCGCGAACCATTCGATGGCGGGGGCGTAGAGCTTCACCCACGCGTCCCAGGTGAGGGAGAACCCGCAGTCGGGTGTGCGGCAGATGACGAGTAGGTCGTCGCCGAACTGTTCCGGTGCACGTCGCATCAGGTGCGGTTCGTTACACGTCGGACAACGAATCCCAGGGATGGGTCGGAGTTGTGCTTCGGAGTCCTGCCATCGACGGAGCGCCGTGTTCATGCGTCTCAACAGGACGACAGCCCACGTCGCACCCTCGATCGTGTTCACCCACTCATCGACGTCGATGAACACAGCGGCATGCGCGAGACGGATCGCCTCATCGATAGACGCGGACGACGGGATCACCCGGGCACCGAGTGCTTCCATGAGCTGATCGGCCGCGATCCACGGGTCCGGCATCAGGATCGACTTCGTCATCGACGTGTCCACCCGTTCACCGATCGCCGTCGCAGGACGGTCTATGGATCGAAGGTGGGAGATCAACCATGCGAGACGCCCCAGAGCATCACGCACCTGGAAGTAGCACGGCCCACACAGGTACCCGTGGGTTGCCGACCTGGGGATGCACCCACGGCACGCCTCGTCCTCACACGTCGCGTAGTGCGCTTCCGGGATGCGCTCCCCCGCCGGGGTCATCCCCCGGCGCCGGCAGGGGTACGGACGATCCGACCTGTGCAGGACGCTCATCGCCTCCGCGTGGTTGCTGATGCAGAACGTCTGATCGTCACTCATAGGTGACCTCCGGCAGACCCGGACCCTCATCATGGATACCGAATCTTGCGACCTCAGCCTTCTCCTCAGCGGACAGCTCCGGTGCGGGTGTGGTGCTCATCAGAGCCTCCTTGTGATCTGATCGACCGTTTCGGGTCGGAATGGGTTCGAGATGTCGGTGATCTGCACACGGAAGTGCGCGGTCACACCTGGTTGGTGTTCGATGACGAGCCGCGGCTTGTCCATGAACTCCTTCGTGTCGTCCTGGACGATGCGGGCGCTCACGCCGCGGTCGGAACCGATCGCGTCGTAGATCACCTTGCAGAGCGGATCGGGCCCGTCCTCGTCACGCTTGTGCCGCGTCGGCACCACCCACACGACCTGCACCGAAATGCGCTGCAACTTCGGGATCTTCGCCACGCGACACAGGACAGCGACTCGTTCCCGAATCTCCTTCGCCGAACGCGCCTTCACCATGTGGTGGACACGGTCGTTCGCGTGCAGACCCTTCGGCGGGCGTTCGTACGGGAGCTCAAGAGTCCAGGTCATGCTGCACCGTCCTCGAAGACGAACATCTGCTGCGACAGACGTGCGGCCGCCTTGAGGGCGTAGTCCTCGCGGCCCTCGAAGGCGATGCATCTGCGCCCCATCTGTCTCGCGACGACCGCAGTAGTGGCCGAGCCTGCGAACAGGTCGACCACGAGCCCGCCCGGCGGGACGCTGTACTCGATGAGCGGTGCGATGATCCCCGCCGGCTTCTGCGTCGGGTGGATCGCTCGCCCGTGCTCTGACCTCACGTACTGCACAGAGCGCATCAGCCGAGGCCCACCATCTTCGGACTCGTACGACGACGCGTCGATGTTCCCGGTATGGGTCGGTCGCGTCTTTCGACGTACCGTGCGGGCAGTCGCATCGGCTGTGGTCGGCGTCTCGTGACGCAGCTCCGACCACTCCCCGCGGTACCAAAGCACCGCGAGCTCGTGCACGCGCTTGAACCGGTCGTTCGCGAATCCAGAGCCGTTGTGCTTCTCCCAGACGATCTCCTGCGACAGCTGCCACAGAGGTTCGAGCGTCCTGAACTCATGCGCATGCTCGTGGAACATGCGGAACGACCCGAAGCACCAGAGAGCGTTCGAGACACCGGCCGCGTCGCTGAGCCATCCGGACGGCCACCGATCCCAGTCCAGACTGGTCTCGCCATAAGGCGGGTCCGTGATGATGGCGTCGGCGCGAAGACCGCCGAGGTGATCCCGGTAATCGGCGTGGTGGAGGGTCACCCATTCGTCCTCGTAGACGACCGTCACGCTGCCACCGCCAGAAGGAACTCGGCGACCGCGTGACCGAGGTCGCGCGCGGCGGGCGGAGTGACCGCGTTGCCTGCCTGCTTGACCTTGTCCCGCTTCGAACCGAGGAGCAGGTAGTCGCGGGCGAATCCCATCCCTGCCTGGATCTCATGCGGTTCGAGCATTCGGAAGCCCGCGTCGTCGACGTCGAGGCTGATAGGTGCACTCGGTTGGATCACCGACTGGTGCCCGCCTGTCGTGAGCGTGCGCATCACTTCGGTCACCGGTGTGGACATCTCTGCACCTCCGTGGTTGTTGCGCATGACCAGTGCGTGGTGGTTGCCCTCCGCGCTGACGGTGTCGATCGGGTGCGTAGCGGGCTTCGCGACGCCGTGATTCCGTAGCGGGACCACGAGTCCCGTCTCGTTCCGGGTCGACTGGGTGCGCATTGGGTCTGCCACGGATGCCGCGCTCTTGCCTTCTCGCCCCTCCACGGGAACGAGCAGCGAGGCGTGCAGGCCGCCGGCGACGATCGACGGCAGCACCTCGGAGACGCGACGCGACCGAGACTCGTCGTTGCCGCTGAGGTTGTTCACGATCAGCGCATGGTTTGCGCCATCGGCGACGACCGTGGGCAGAGCGTCGTCGAGAGTCTGCGTGCGCTCGCGCTGACGGAACTGCGCGAGGAACGCCGGTGGCAGCGCGAGGCCGTGCTCGGCCGTGCCCATCTGCGCGGGCATCGGCGCGTCAAGCTCGGACACTCGAAGGTAGTTCGATCCCGTTGTCACGCCGTCGTAGGTGTTGCCAGCGGCCTTCGCGATGATCGGCGCCCAGTGGCGTTCGATGCCGCGGCGAATACGCTCTCGGGTCTTCTCGGCGAGAGGCTTCGCCCGGTCTCCGATGCGGGGTGCGGGTAGCGACCAGTCGATGATCGACTCAGCGGCCAGCCAGCCCGGTTCGATGACCTGGAAGCACTCCGGGCACCGGTAGAGGTACTGCGCCCGGTAGCGGCCCCACTGCTCGGCCTTCTTGAACGCCTGCACGGCCTGGACCTCGCCGTGCTCGGGGCAGACCGCCATCGGCCGCGTCCACTTCCCGATGTTCGGGCCGGAGACGCCCTTCTGCTTCGTCGCGAGGTCTTCACGCCACATCACGATGTACATGCGGTCGCGCGACTGCGGAGCGGGGAGGCCACCAATCTGCGCGTGCATGCTGTTCAGCCACACGAACTGCATCCGGTAGCCGAGGGACTTCATCGCGAGCTGCCATGCTTCGAACTGGTCCCACCGGTACGCGTCGACGACGTTCTCGAGGATGATCGCCATGTACCGGTGGTGCTCGGCGAATCGCGGAATGTCCCACATCGTCGCGCGGGACCGGTTCGCGGCCTCGTCGGGCAGCGGGCGGGTGCCGTCGATCTCGAACAGCGCCTGATCCTGCTGCCGCTGCCGCTTCACCCCCTTCGCGATCGAATGGTTCGTGCACTCCGGAGACCCCCAGAGAACGTGCGTCTTCGGGAAGTACGCCGGGTTCACCTGCGAGATGTCCGCCTGCGAGTGATCCGTGTCGGGGTGGTTGATCTGGTGCGAGTCGATCGCGAGCTTCCAGTGGTTCGCCGCGATCACCACTCTGTACCCGGCTTCGACGAGCCCTGAGCTGGAGCCTCCCGCGCCGCAGAAGAGGTCTGTGACGGTCAGGCCGTTCCATGCCACGTCGGGTCGCTGGTATCCGACGGTTCGCTCGAGTGTGGCGGTCATGCGCTCTCCTGGTGAGACGACGAAGCCCCCGCCGAGGCGAGGGCTGAATTGGGTGTGAGGCTGAGCTTGCGTCGGCGTTTCCCGATGTACCGGGCGTCGACGTTCATCCGGTACGCGATCTCCCCATCGGTGAGGCCCTCGGTGTGGAGCTTGCGGAGCTCGTCGGAGGAGACCTTGATCGGTACGGCTCGGATGAGTGGAAGGTTCATGCGGCGCCGGCATGCGTTGATGTACTCGTCGCGTTTCCCGAGGGCACGGGCGATCTGGATATCGTCGAGGCCCTGGGCGTGGAGTTCCCGGATGCGATCGTTCGTTGTCTTCCCGGGGTTTGCTTTCAGGCCGAGGTGGAACCGTGTTGCGGATGCCTGGTCACGGGTGCGACCGACCTTCTCACCGATCTCCCGATCCGTTCCCTGCGGGACGCATTCGCTCGCTCCCGTGCCTGCACCTGAGTGCGGGACCGTTTGGCGGTGAGAGCAGCCCGTGCGGCTTCCTCAGCTGCCTTCGCCGCTCTCCGCTCCTGGTCGATGATCTGCTCCGGTGTCACACCGGCGTCGATCAGCTTCCGGAACCCGTAGTCACCCTGGTACCGGGTGTGCACATCACGGCACGTCATCGCACCCGGGCAATGGGAGCCGTGGCAGCCGGACTGGAACCCCGTCTTCGTGCCGTGCGGGTAGGTGGGGTCGGACAAGATATCGGCGCTCATGCGCCCTCCTTCATTCTCTGCAGGTGCTTGTAGATCGTTGAGCTCGAGCACCCGAACCGGACGGCAATCTGTGCGACAGTCCACTTCGCCGCACGCAGCCGGAGGATCTCCTCCCACTCGTCATCAGTGAGATGGCTGTACCCGTCCGTCCGTGAAGACGCGACGTTGCCGGTCACCTTCGGCTTCGATCTGGGTTCGAGGCTGGCGGCGATCAGGTCCCGCATCGTCACCCCTCGCGCTGCCGCGATCTTCTCGAGCCTGTTGAACGTCGCCGGGGGCAGGTTGATGGTCACTGGGATCATCGACATGACTCCTCTCAATGGAAAAGGCCACTACCCGTTTTGCTGGGTCAGTGGCCTGTGGATGGTTGGTGCGGTCAGCTTGTCCGCGTGCGTGCGACTTGTCGGATTGCTTCGCGGCAGAGACCGCTGATCCGATCAGGAGATGATGCGGCTGATGCGCGGATGTAGGCGACGAGGTTCTCGATGGGCTCCGCGGCTGCTTCGGTGATGATCTCGACTGCTACCGAGGTCTCGAGGTCGTCGATCGGGTGACCGACTGCTTCTCCGAGAATCCCCTTGACCTCATCGATCTCTTCTGGTGAAAACTCGCGCGCGTTACAGTCTTGAGAATCTGTTTGATCGCTACTGAGTTTCTTGCCCCTGATCCCCTGATCCTCTGTTCCTCTGTTCCCCTGTTCCCCTGTTCCAGGCGCGAGGGTTCCAGGAGGCCTCGCGACACTCTCGCGAATCGACGATTCCTTATAGTCGATTGTGCCGTCTGGCCTGGGTTTTCTACCCTTGCCCGGCTTGTCTATCCGCTGCACCTCCTCCCAGAAGGAGATGTAGAGCAGATGATCGCGTTCGACCTCGTATCGGTGCACCAATCCGGCCTGGTACAGCTCGGAGATGGCTTCGGACACCCTCGCGACGGTCTCGCGAGGGTTCCAGAACATGTCGCGCGGGAACACGTCGGTGACGATCAGTTCGATGTCGTCGATGCCGACGCCGTTGTCGTCCACGTAAGACTCGAGGCCTTTCAGAACGAGTCGGGCATCCCACGAGACAGATGTGATCCGACGCGACTTCCAGAACTCTGGTTTCGTGCTGCGAATTCTCACGTCATCTCCTCTCTGGTTTGAGGAAGCTGACCCAGTGAGTCTTCGCTGCTTTGCCGCTGCGGTGCCCCACGAGGGGCCTGTGCGGTGTCAGCGCGAGGATTTGACTGACAGGTATCTGCGTCTCGTTCCACTTGAAGATGAGGACGCCGTTCGGCGCGAGGACTCGGAAGCACTCCTTGAATCCCAGGGTGAGGTCGTGCCGCCAGTTGAGCGGGTCGAGCTTGCCGTACTTCTTGCCCATCCAGGCGTTGTCTCCGACTCTCACGAGGTGTGGCGGATCGAAGATGACTACCCGGAAGGTGTCGTCCGGAAACGGCAGTGACCTGAAGTCCATCTCCATGTCGGGGGCGATGCTCAGGGCGCGCCCATCGACGAGGATGTGATCCTCGGTGCGGATGTCGCCGAACAGAACCCGGTCGTCAGCTTTGTCGAAGTAGAACATTCGTGACCCGGAAGCCGGGTCGAGCACTGGGTGGGCCATCGGGTCTCCTCTCTTAGTCGTCGTCACAGCGGCACGGCTTCACGGTCCAGCAATCCGAGCAGAGGACCTCGCGTGGCCCGATGTCGAACTTCGACGGTTTCGGTGTGCACTGGTCGTGTCTGAGCTGGTCGTGGTCGTCGTATCGGACCGGGTCGCCCGGGTGGATACGGTCGGGGCATCCGGCGGCGCAGACGCCGTCGTAACGGGCCGGGAACACATGCCCCGGTGTCATGCGAGTTGCCGTTCAATCAGAGCGACAGTCGCGTCGTCGAGCGTCCTGAGGCCGAGCGCGCCCGTGTACGGGATCGGCTCGGCGAGTGCGCGGGGGTTCTCGAGCACGAGGTGCTGATACCAGCCCTCGGGTGCGGGTCCCATCGCCCACGGTGAGCAGTGGTGACGGCATCCGTTCGGATGCTCGTCGCAGTCGTTCTGCATCCACCCGCACCCGCCGACGACCGATGCGCTGTGCACGTCGACCAGATCCACGACGCCGACTATGTGCCCTCGGTCAGACCACGCCGGATCGAACTTCTTGGGCTGGGCCGTGCGGTCGCGGTACCAGTCTGAGTGCTGCATCCAGAGCGATTCGGGTGCGGTCTCAGCGTCGGCGCGTGCGACGTGAATCGCGACCGGCCCACGGTAGCCCCCGGCCACGTTGCGTACCCGGTTCTCGACGGTCTTCCCGCCGTGGATGATCGCCCAGGCCCATGGTTGGCGGACGGTGAGGATTCTCATGCTTCGATCCATTCGGAGAGGGGCGCGACGCGCATGCCGAGAGTCGCGCCGACGTTGACTTCGAGGCGGGCTCCTCCTGATGCTTCCCAGCCGTCAAGGAGTGCGATCGCGTCGCAGGTTATGAGCTGCGCAAGACCGGCCTTCAACCAGCCGTGATAGTCGTCCGGCGTCGGGTTCACGTTCGTAGAGGGGTCTTCGACCGTGTGTCCGAGTGCTTCGAGCTGCGTGGTGGCTGCGCGGAACGCCGGGTAGTTCAGATCGGGCAAACCGGTCATCGGTCCGGCCACGTAGATGCGTGTCATCTTCAGTCCTCGAGATAGATGAGTCCCCAGTAGTGGAGAAAGAGTTCCTGCGCCGGATCGCACCGGCCGGAAGGCAGCGACCACCCCTGTGGTGGGTTGGCGCTGTGTGCGAGACCGTGGCATCCGGTGTGGTTCCCCCACCCGCACAGCCCGACGATGTTCGCTGCGGTGTGCTTGCCTCCACGGGACCGGTACTTGCGGTGGTGCAGTTCGAGGGGTGCGACTTTCCCGCACCCCTCGCATCTGCCCTTCGCCCGTTCATGGACCTGCTTGCGCACTTTCGCCGGTATCTGCCCGCTCATGCGGGTTCGGCGGCGATGACACGGCAGGTCGCGTCGTACGCTTCCCGCCATGTCTCGTACCCGTCAGTGCTCGCTCCCGCGAGTGCTTCCAGCTCTGGCCCGGCGGATGCCCACCATCGGCCGGTGATGTTGCCGCGCCACACGAGCGGCTTCATCGCGCTCCCCCGAATCCGATGAGCTCGGCGAGGTGCTGGGCTTCGTTGTGCCGGAGTGACCGGGTGCCCTTCTCGATCGAGGAGACGGTGGTCTGTGACCACTTCACCTGCCGGTCGGTCATCGCAGCTGCGAGGTCCTTCTGGGACAGCTCTGCGCGTTCGCGGGCAGCGGTCAGGGCGGAACCGATCTCGACGTCGGTCTGTGGTGCGCTGAGCGTCGCCGGCGTGGCCTTGGTCGGTGTGGCGAGGATGCCGAGGTTGCGGATTGCGCGGGAGATCGCGGAGGTCTCGGCCGATTCCTGCGGGTAGGCGCGGACGAGGTCGTCTTCGTCGTTCTCCCCACGGGTAGCGTGCGCGACCGCATCGGGACCGTCTGATGCGCTGTTCTTCCGCACGAACGCTCTGACCGTGTAGACCTTGTATCCGTCGGCGTTCTCGCTGACCTCTACCTCGGGGAGGATGCTGCCGTCTGGGTACTTCGCCCAGAACGCTTCCACCCTCTCCATCGCTGTCGCGACATCATCGATGTTGTCTGCCTTCGGTGCGCGCTGCAGGCGGGATCTCCTGTTGTCCTCTGGGATCTCGATGTCGGTCATTTCTTTGAACCGATCCGCTCGTTGTAAGTCTCAAGGCCCTTGTGGAACTCGCTGGCCTTGATCTCTTCCCAGCCGCCATCTTCAGGCTTGACCTTGCCTCCGTCGTCCTCGGGCAGGAAGCTCACGCCCGAGTATGCGACCTCGTCGAGGACGAAGACGAGCGGTGATGCCACGCGGCGAGATCCGTCACGGGTCGCAGACTCCAGGAGTTGCGGCAGGCCCGGGACGGGCTCCTCGTCGAAGCGGATCGCTTCCAGCTGCTTTGCGAGCGGGTTGTTCTTGAACGGCAACCAGCCGCGCCGGTATCCCTCCTTCCACTGGCCCGTGGTCGGCTTCTCGTCGCCGCCAATGGCGGAGATTGCGTGTCCACCGGCGAACGACGAGCCGAAGTAGGCTCCGTCGGGAGCGCCGTGAGCCGTAGCGAAAGCGAATGCGCGCTCTCGGAACGCCTGAAAGCCTTCCTTGTTCCGCTGGATGACAGCGAGAACCCGAGGGTCGGTCGTACTCGCATACTGCGGGAATGCGGTCATGCTGCTGATCCTTCGTATTCGTCGATGAACTGGTTCACGTTCCAGACAGGTGCCTGGAGGATGCCGATAGGGGAACCGCTGCGGGTCTTGTACCCCGGCCACTCCCCCGACTCGACACAGCGCGCGTACCTTTCGCGGGCCTCTCGCGCCCGTCTGCGCGCCATGGTGAGCTCGTCCGAGCCGAGGACATGCACGGCTGTCAGATACGGCGCGTGTGCTTCCACGACGGCGAACAGGTACGGTCTCGTCTCACCCGTGATCAGGTGGTAGATGTGCTCGTAGTGCGCTTGCTGGACTTCGTACCCCAGGCGGAACGCTTGGATTGCGAACTCGCTCTCTGACGCGTCTCCCGCTGTTGTCTTGAGATCCACGAGCCGCGGCCCGTGCCAGTCGAGGCGACCTCTGAGTGGCACGCCCGTATCTGGGTCGGTGGCGAACATCGACACTTCCGGGTCGCCCGATGCGAGCAAAGCCTTGACCGTCGGGTTCGCGAGGACAGACTCGACCATGATGTTCACCACCCGGCCGGTGACCCGCTTGACGGGGATGAGTCCCTCGGCACGCTTCTCGACCTCGAACGCCCTCGCCGCTTTGGTGCTGATTGCTCCGTTCGAGGCGAGGACGTTGTCGAGTTCCTTGCCCTCGAACTCGAACCGTTCGGGTCCGGTGCCGTCGGGGTAGATCGCGATCTGTGCCCCGACGCCGAGGACCTTGGAGTGGACGGCGGAGCCGAGGTCGAACTCGGTCTTCGTCTCCTGTGGCTGCTCGGCGTAGTGGCGGTAGTGCGCCGGGGACTTGAGGATCTTCTTTGCCCCGGTCGAGCTGAGCCCGGGGAGCCTGTGGTACAGATCTTCGTTGAGTCCGTACACAAGTCCGTCGTACGGCTGGTCAGTCATGGTTGCTCCGTTTGGCGCGTCGCCCGAGGATGATGGCGCCGATGATGATCGCGGCCGATCCGGCGATCGTGAGTGTGGGATCGAGCTGGGCGCCGGTCGCGGCGAGGTCTGGTTCGTGGCGGATGACGATGACCTCAGCGACGGGTGTCTTGGGTGCCGGGTTGCAGGACACTGCGTAGTTGTCCTCACACGCGGCGGTCACGATGCGACCTCGGGGTAGATGCGACGGGCGTTCGTGATCATTCCCGACGAGATGGGAAGGGTGACCGTCTCTTCCGCGTCGGCGAACACGCGACCTTCCGCCGAGAAATCCGCCACGAGTAGTGCCTTCTCGAACGACTCATCGTCCGCTGTCCACTCGACAACCCAGGCCTGTCCCGGGATCGCCTGGTGCCAAGGCTTCGGCTCCGAGATAGCAGCGAAGTAGGCGGCGATGGCGTTGTGGATCGTGCCGTGCCCAGTGTCGGCGTAGCCTTCGGCGCGCGACGCGGTGGCCCATGCGCCGGTGCGCTCGTTGATCGCGCTGACGTACCCGCGCTCTCCCGGGTAGACGACGAAGTCCGAGTTCTCAGGCCACCGCCAGCGACCGACTTCCTTATCGCGACGCTGCTGCTCGAACTCGCGCCAGGCGACCATCTCTTCGAATCCGAGGTACGCGGTCGAGACGGAGGTTGCCGAATCCGAATCGCGTTCGACGAGGATGTAGCCGGTCGCGCCCGCGTTCGTGAGCACGACCTGTGCACCGTTGCTTGCTTCGAAGTCGATCATGCTGCGTCCTTCCAGATGAGGTGTGGGCAGTCCATCCACACGGTCGGGTTGTGAGTGACGACCACGGCGCCGACGCCGTGGCAGTAGGTGCAGTTACCGGAGCACACTGAGGTCTCCTTTCAGGGCCGCAGTCTCGCGACGTGCGAGGTCGTCGTTGGCCCGGTGCATCTCGTTGGTGATGTGGTGGCAGGCGGCGAACAGTCCTGGTGTGCGGGTCTCCTCGTCACCGACCTGCCTGATGAGGTCTTCGTGCATCCGTCCGATCGCGGCGAACACGACGTCGAACTCGCGGCGGCTGAACGTCTCCCACTCGATGGGCATGTCAGCTCACCTGCTTCGCGTACCGGTGCGCGTCGATGAACGCGTAGCCGGCGAGGACGATGAGGAGAGCGAACGCGAGGATCGGGAAACCGACCAGCCACCCGCCACCGACCGCCCACACAAGAAAGGCGACCGCCAGAGCGATCGCCGCACCACCGAGGTAAGCCACCCCGACGAGTCGTTTCCGTTGCGCCCACCGACGCCACATGCCGTTCATGAGTCGCCAATCAGTCGAGTGATGGCGCGGGTTGCACGCATGATCGCATCGAGGCCATTGGGAACCTTTTGCCCGTTGAACTCGGCTCTGACTGCTGCGCGCGCGTCGACAAGTGCAACTCGCCTCTCATCCGCACGCGCTTCCCGCACGACCTTGTCGATGTAGCGCGCAACGGACTCTTCTGCGCCGTTCGCCATGCTCATGCTGCGTTCACCACCGCTCGTGCTTCGTCGAGCGGGACAGCGAGTTCCCACACGGTCGACGGTCTGCCGTGGGCTGAAGGTCTCCTGTCTCCCGACTCGCGGACGACGTGGTGCTTCGCATGCAGCTCGGACAGGCGGCGCTTGACGTTATGCGCATCGTGCAAGCGCGGCCACCCGTTGATCTCGCCGAGGCGGAAGTACACCGCGGTGAGCTCGTCGGCCGTGCGGGGCGCTTCACCGAGCAGGTCAAGGATCGCGAGCTTGAGTCGTGCGGACTCGTGCGGGTCGACCGACTCGGCAGCGATCCGTGACGTGTCCGGGTCGCTCGAGTGGGACATGGTCTTCGTGTTCATGATTGGTTCCTTTCGCGGCCGGTTCCGCCACAGTCGAGACACTTGACGCTGTCTTCCATGTCGGTGGTCTTGTTGATGAGGTAACTCCCGAAGCCGTCACAGGATCTGCAGAGGGTGGGAGGAGTGTTGTCAGTCATCGCGATTCGCGATCTCGAGTAGTACGTCGGCATGGCAGGGCTGGTCGAGCGGGCACCAGCACGCGAGGTTCTTACCGCGAAGTTCCGCCTTCACCTGATGCGGGTTGTACGCGGTGCGTCCGTACATGACCCACACCTTGTACTCATCGACAGCTGATGCGCGGGCCTCACTCTCGGTCTGCGCGTGTGCGACATCGAATCGCCTGTCGTATGGACGAACCACCCAGCAATAGCCGTCGTCCGTGCTCTCGTCACATGCCTCGCGGGTGATCCAAAATGGGTTCCCCCACCGCGACGGGCGCGAGACGACGACCGTGTTCTCCGGCTTCCGCCAACCCTTCTTCCGGGACAGTCGTACGCGCTCAGGCATGACCGATCGCTTCCAGCGTGTGTATCGGGCAATCGGGTTCCCACTCGGCTTCGTAGTAAGTCCCCAACTGCGGTTCCCCGGGAATGTCGACCTCGCGGTGGTGACACTCGCAGCCGCGGCAGATGTGGGTCATGTAGTGATAAGGCGAGTACCCGCAGAACGGACATGCATCTTCACCGGTCACAATCGTTCGCCTTTCTCGGGTCTGGGGTTCTGGTCCCAGAGCTCCTGGGAGGTCCAGAGGACGGTGCGGATGCACGCGAACCCTGTGCTGTCGGTGACGGCGGATACGGCGATGCGGTCGCCGACGTACAGCCATGCAGCATGGTTGGTGGCCCACAGGACACGGGTTGGTGCACGGAGGGCGATGAGCACCTCTTGGAAGGTGAGGTCAGCTTGGCGTCTCATCAGGTCGAACCGTTCCCGCGCATGCTCCGACGTGGAAAGGCGTTCGAGGTCGATGACTGGTGCGCCTGGTCGTTTCTCGGTGAACCCGAGCGGGTCGAAGTTCGTCGCCCCGTACCGGTCCTGCATCGACCGGAGAATCAGGCGGGCCTTCCCCGCGGTGATGTTCGTGGGGACGAGGCGTCTCGCCCCATCCGGGAACCGGTACGTCACATTCGCTGACGTGCGCTCCACCCTGTCCGCACCCATCGCACGGAACTCCCGATCAAGACGCTTCGCCGGATGCTTGAAGAACTCAGATCCCATCAGAGCCTCTGCTTCTTTCCGCAGTAGTCACACACCCGGAACTTCTTGCGATAGATCCAGTCGTGCCCGGATAGGGCGCAGCTCAGAGAGCCAAAAAGGTCCATGCCGAACTCCTTCGTTTCGATGTCAATGGAGGAGGGCCCGGACGATCCCCACCGTCCGGGCCCTACCTGTTTCGTCGCGGTTCCCCAGAACCGCGTGGCACCCCAGATGCCGTTGAGCGACCACACCCCGCATGGGGTCGCTGTGTCCCCGCACCCCAGTGCGGGAAGAGAAGGTGGGGTCGGTGCGGACAACACCGACCCCAGGGGACATACCGGGAGTCACGGCGGCACTCCTACCGCCTACAGCCTCAGAACCGATCCCCAAGTGCCCTGCCCGACCATGACGTCGGCACCGCCTCAAGCGATCACAGGGCCGGTCGGCTACTCGTCTTCGCCGACCATGATGTCGAACTCGGGGATCACGTTCTGAGGCTTCAGCACGATGCGTGTGTGGTACTCGCTCACGTCGATCGGCTTCTCCTGCGTGACGACGACCGAGTCCTGATCGCCGAGGATGAACGTGTGCTTGCGGTACTCGCTCGGACCGTACTTGCAGGTCACGTCGACGCGGCCACCGGACGGGTACTCGAACGAGCATCGACCCTCGGCGAAGAAGATCGTCTCCCCCGTGATGCCGTTGATCCCCACGATCGACCGCTGCACCTCGAACGCCTCCGCCGCGGTGGCGATGTTCTCGGACGCCTTGTCTGCGTCGCTCGTACAGGCGGCGAGGCCGAGCATCGCGCCGACGATGACAGCGGCGGCGAGAACCCGCTTCACGCGCCGGCTCCCTTGAACGTGCGGCCGAGGACGACGGAAGCCATCTGCGCCGCCGCCTTCCCGCCCTTGTCGAGCACCGAGCGCCTGTAGGCGATCTTCTCGACCGCCTCCTGCGTGTCGATGCCGTGCTTCTTCGCGACCTGCGCGATGCGCGCCGGGTCGATGTCCAGCGCTGCGCGCGCCTCTTCGATTACAGACATGAGCGTCCTCCTTCTGTCGTGGTCATTCGCTCGTGCGCGCCGTGGACTGGCCCACGGTGTACTACCTGGTTCGCGCGGGTCCGAGCCGTTCCTAACCGCGTGCGTGCGCTCATGCACTAGCGGTCGTTCTCCGGAGAGAATCAGCAGCACCAAGTGAGCAGTGCTGCCGTCGTAGCTCTCGAACCAAACTGTTGTGCGCACCCTGAGGGTGCGTCTTTCCCTTCGACCTGCTTCTCGGCTTCTCGCCTTCGCGGTCTCCCCCAGCCACTGCGATCGGCACACGTGAACCACCACGTCACCGCGAACAGAACCCTGCTGGGATTCGTCTCTATTGAGTTCGCCCCGCTCATTTCTGCCGGTGGTCGACCGGGATATGCGGGGATGAAGTTGTGTCTGCGCACCCGTCTCCGGGTACGCCGAGTACCGGCCCCAGCGGCAAGCCGGGAACGCGGCGGATCGTTTAGCGGGGATCAGCCGTGGCGATGAACGCCTGTCTTCTCGAGACCGTCCAGAGCGAACGGTTCATCCGGAGAGACCGATGGGCGTGTGACCGCCCGGTAGAGCAGGACTGCGGAGCTGATCAGCCACGCCCACCCGACGAGCGCCGGCGGCAACCAGAACCACAGCGGCAGGGAGTCAATGACGTTCATGCTGCGGCCCGCTCGGCGTATCGGTTGACGAAGTAGGACTGGCCCTTGCCTGTGACCTTCGGCGTTTTCGAGACTGTGATGTGCCCGTCCGAATGCGTGACCGCTGTTTCCTTGACCTTGAACAGGCCGAGCTCCATAGCCTTCTGAGTGGGCATGTTCCAATCCGTACCCTTCCTCTTGATCAGGTATCCCTCATCTCGAAGAATCTCGAACAGGCGGACAGCGCCGACCGGGATTCCATTTCCTCGCAGGATCTTCGCGAGGTCGCCGACAAGGATCGTGGTGTCCGACGTGGCGACCGAGTCCGCGAACAGCACCTTGGGCGCGTCCTCCTGGACCTTGGCTTCCAGCGCCTGACGCTGCTCAACCTCAAGCGCGTACGCACGCAGGGCATCGGGCAGAGTCTGCGGGACAGCCTGGCGTCCGAGGTTGAAGAACGCTCTCACGAGAGCCTTCTTGAACGCCCGCACCTGATCCGTGTTCCGCTGAAAAGTCATGAGCAGTGTGGCCTGGTGCTCATTCAACAGAGCGACGCGGACCTGCGAGTTGTTGTAACCAGGTCGCGTTTCAAACGCGACCTGTCCGAAGTCCTCGAAGTCGGCACGGTTGGCATCGATCAACTCGAGCACGTTCTTGTGCTGGACCCCCGAGCCGTCTGCGACAGTCTCGGACGTCACAACAAACCTGCCGTCGCGCTGGATGATGTCGAGGGTGGTCATGCTGCACGCTCCGGCTTTTCGGTGGGGAGGGATTCGATCCATCTCCTGGCCTCGTCGCGGGTGATGATCGGCTTCGTGCCGAAGTAGTTCGCCACCAGGTCGCCACGCTTGATCGCCTTCTGGATCGAGTCGACCGACAGGTCGCTCGCGATCGCGAGGTTGGGGATCGAGTAACTGAGCTTGTCGAGCTGCGCTTCCATTACGCGGCCACCTCCATGAATCGAGACACGGGTACATGCAGAAAGCCGCCGACACGCACCAGTTCGTCGAGCTCGAAGTCGACGCGCCCCGAGAGGCGGTCTTCGAGCTCGGGAATGGTGATGTCGGCGGCTTGTGAGACGCTGAGGACGTCAGAGCCTGCCTCGCAGATAGCGAGATTGACTCTTCTTGCGATGCCGATTCCGGCGTTCAACCTGTCCATATCGGTAGGCTACATGCCGTCAGCGGTTGGTGCAACCCGTAAACGGAACTTTTTCTGCCGAAATAGACAGGTAGCCGATCTAGACTGGTGGGTATGCGTTCCGACCAGCCACTGATCAGCCGAGTAGCAGCAGACGTCTTGACGGGCTACTACCGCAGGAAGCGGATGACGCAGGAAGAGCTCGCAGTGAATGCGGACATCCCGCTCACGTCACTGCAGAAGAAGCTCAAGGCGCGCGCGCCGATCACGGCTACCGATCTCGTCATGCTGTCGCGCGCGATCGGCGTCGACCCCGCGAAGGTCATGGCTGAGATTGTCGAGGAAGCTGAGGCTGAGGAAGCGCGAATGTCTGCGGCTATCCCTAGCATCTCGGAACATCGGGAAAAGAAGACGCCGGCGACGATGACCGACGAGGAGCTTGAGGGGGTTCCCAGTGCAGCGAACACCGACCCAGAGATGGGATACGACGAGCCTGAATCTCCCTAGGGGGCGCGCGTACGATCCCTGGGAGCACGCGGAGCAGCTGGGTATCGAGGTGGTCGTCCGGCGGCTCCGCACGGCGAACGGACGATACTTTCCCGAGTACGGGCAGATCCTCATCAGCGACAAGCTCCGCGTCGGACGACAGCGTCTGGTCCTGTCTCACGAGGTCGGGCATGCGGCGCTCCTGCATCCGGACGACCGTCCGAAGCACGAGAAACAGGCCGACCAGTTCGCTGCCCGGAACTTGATCTGTCCGGACGAACTGGCCGACCTGTACGAGTGGTGTCCTGACGAGCGACGGATCGTCGCTGAGCTCGGCGTGACGACTACGCTATTTCGCGCGTACGTTCTGTCTCAGGCTGCGTGAGCATCACCGAGAACTGCTCCATCGCCAGCAGCAGGCGCTTCATGTTCTGAGGTGACCGGTAGCCGCGAGTGGTTGCGCGCACCGAGTGCCCGATGATGTCACCGATCACGTCTTCTGGCAGGCCGGCTTCGTAGAGGAGGTCGACCGTCGTGTGCCGCGCATCGTGGAGGCGGACATTCTTCTCGATCCCTGAGGAAGCGAGATCCGTCCGCCAGTCGCGGGAGGCCTGATCGGGGCTGATCGGTCGCCCGTTGTTGGTGAACACGAGACCCCACTCATTCGGGGTCATCGCCGACAGATGCTGCTCGAGAATCGCCTTGAGCGGGTCAACGAGCGGGACAATGCGCCAGGACTTCGACGACTTCGGCCGCGTCCAGTACAGACCGCCCTTGATGTGACGGTACTCGTAGTCGGCGGGAGTGTCGTCGGTCTGTCGTTTCGGGCACTCCGCGGCGCGCTTCCGGTCGCAGGTGCCGCCGCATCCGTGTAGCCAACGGATGCGCTGCAGCTGCCACGATAGATCGAGGGCTTCGCCGACGCGGTCGATTTCGAGGCCGATCACCTCGCCCCTGCGCGCGCCGGTGAGCAGCGCCGTGGCCCATTGGGCGGCGCGTGGGTTCTCCTGGAGGACATGCTCGAGGAAGCGCAGAGCTTCGGTGAGGTCGAGTGCCTCGAGGGTTGCGCGGGCCTTGCGTGGCGCCGCGGTGAGCGTGCAGGGGTTGCGGCTGATGCGGCCTTCCTGCACGGCCATCTTGAACGACACTGACATGGTGCGGTGTGCGAGCAGTGCAGTGGTGGACGACAGTCCCTTCGCGAGGATGCCGTCGTGCACGCGGCGCACGTGAGTCGCGGTGAGCTTGTCCAGCTTCACCTTCCCGATCGAGGGGATGATGTGATTCGTCACGGTGCGCCGGTATCCGTCAAACGTGTTCGGCCGCACCTCCTTGACGGTCTGCTTGAGCCAGTAGCCGAACCACTGCTCGACCGTCTGATTCGCGGTCGGGAGGTCGCCGAGTCGCTCGAGCTCAGCCTTCGCCGCCGACATCGCCGCGAGCAGGTCCTTCTTGTTCTTGCGGCGGATCTTCTTTCGCCGACGATCACCGTTCAGCGGCGGGAGTTCGATGACTCCCGTCCAGAGCCCGGTCCGCTGGTCCTTGAAGACCGCGCCCTCACCCTTGCCGCGCATCAGCTACGGGTGGTGTACGCAGCTGCGAGCGAGCCGATCTCCCACGTTCCATTCGGAACGTTGAGCTTGGCGAAGTCCTCCGCCTCGGCAGCGGACTCGAACGGCCCGATGTAGCGCGGCATGTTATCCACATCCCACTTGACGTCCAGCAGGTATCCGTTGACCTTCATGGGCTCTCTCCTTCAATGATGTCTCGTCGCTTGTGCGTCGCAGACCCCGTTGTCTGCGGGTCTTCTTCTCGTGCTTACGGCGTATGCCACAGCTAGTCCCTTCCGGCCAAGGTAGGTGTACCCGATGGTGTCTCCATCGCTACCGGTTGTTAGCTTCCGCTGACGACCGGTGAGGACAGGTTAGCACGCGTTTTCGACGTAAAGCAAGTCGTTTTCGACAGGTTCCTCACGACTGAAAATCGTGAGGTCACGGGATCGACGCCCGTCGGAGCCACAGGGTGATCATTACAGTCACCTTAGGAACCCTCGCCTAGCTTCTACATGGCGGGGGTTTCCGCTTTTTCCAGGCGAGACCTCCGACTCGCCCTGGGGCGTTCCGGCCCGGTCGCCGAACGAGCAGAACTCCCGATCGTTGAGCGAGCGCTCCGAGACGAAGCGCGCTCCTCGGGAGCTCGTGTCGACTTTGCGCCGGTCGTCACGCGTTCCAGCCACGCGACGACGCATACTCATGGATGCTGTCGACCATGCGTCGGACGAACGGGTCGTCGCCGAGCTGCGCTCGCGCAGCATCCGCCGCCGCGGCGTAGGCGATCACGATGCCGTCCGTGATCTCACGGGCGCGCGCCTCAGCCCAATCGCGATCGAGGCCGACCCGCGCCGCCACCCTGACCAGTGAATCGAGGCTGATCCGTCCGACGCTGTACTCGCCCTCGATCGACATGGCCAGCTTCGGGTTAGCGCCGTCTGCGGCGAGATACGGAGCGTAACTGCCGAGGTCATAGAGCGGGGCGAGCGCAGCGCGATCACGCCGCAGCAGAAGCGAGTAGTTCTTCGCGTGCGCGTCGGTGCCGAGAGACGCCACCGAGAACACAAGAGCCTCGTAGAACTGGGTTGCGTTGCCTCGGCGGTCTTCGGCGTCGGGCAGAGAGTTGATGAGGCGGGCGATCGCTGCGACACCTGGTCCGCCCTCGAGCTGATACTTCTTGTCCGGCGGCACGCTCAGCGACTGACAGAGGTCTTCCTGATGGAGCCGATGCCAACGCCCGTCTTCGAGCCGGCGGTCGTAGCGCGTGGAGACGAACACCGCGTGACCACGTTCGGTGGTCACCAAGAAATCGTCAGCGACGTGAAGCCCCAGCTCTCTCGCCGCGGCCATCGTCATGAACTCATTGATGTGATGATCCGGATACGGCGCGACTGCCGGCTTCAGTATGCGTGTGGTCGGCGTCGAATCCTGCGGCACCGCCCATCGTTCCTGCTCAGTGCGGAACAGCGCGACTTTGGGCTGCGCACCGGGAAGACTCCAGCGCGCGTCATCCGTACGCCTGCCCCAGGTGTCACCGTTGCGGACAAGATCCGCCACGAGCTCCGCGAAGTCGGCGTCGGAGAGTTCCCTCACATCGCCGTGACGTTCGGCTGCGTCAGCGCTCGCCTCACCCGGCGGAAGCAGCTGCACTGCACCGGCAGCATCACGACCGATGTGCGAAAGCAGCGCGAAAGGATTGCTGGCGCTGACACGATACTCGCGTCCTAACTCCGCGAGCCTGCCCGGACTGTCGGGAAGCAACCCCTGCAGAAAAGCGCGTACCGGTTTGTTCTTGTGCACTGCGCGCACAAGCGGCATCGAGAGCGAGAGCGGCGTCGCGTCGCGCCGGGACCGATAGTCATCGTCGTAGGTGAAAGACAGGGCACCGCCGGCCGACTGCTCGACGACGCCGATCGCTTCGCCATCGAGATACGCGAACAGTTCACTCGACATCGGCGACCTCACTGACGTCGACGACGAGGCCGAGCTCCCTCAGAACACGCATCAGCCGGAAGAGCGTGACGGTCGTGGACCCGTTCTCCAGCCGCACGACCCACTCACGAGTGACGCCGGCGCGGCGCGCGAGCTCAGCTTGAGACAGACTCAGACCTTCGCGGCGCTCAGCAACGAGTGCCCCGAAGTCGGATGCAGCGCGTACTTCCATCTCCACCTCACAAGTGACTTATAACGCACAATCCTACATGTGACTTTTAACGCACACAAGAGGAAGTGACTTATAACGCACAACCCTGTGTCGCCGAGCCACCAGTGACCGCCGGAACCCTCGTCCAACTTCGACATGGCGGGGGCTTCCCCTTTCCCCAGGCGAGATGCGATTCCGCGTCGCACGGCGAGCTCGCTGCTCTAACGTTGAGCGCATGCATGCTCGACACAACCCCCGAGGTGGTGCAGCTTCCGCCCCGCTCCTCCTCGGCCTCCCTCTGGGCGCGCTCGTCGGCCTCGGCATCGGGGCACTGGGCGACCAGCCGGGACTCGGTGCAGCCATCGGCGCCCCGTGCGGCCTGATGATCGGACTGATCATCACGATCGTCTGGGAGCAGCTGCGAAAGCGCGACCGTCGGAGCGAGTGACCTCGTGCAGTGGTCGTCGCAGCCGGCCCCGTCGCGGCGATGATCGTGCTGAGCCTCAGCAACAGTCGCGTCAGCCGCGTCAGCCGCGAGGCACGCTCCGCAGACGTCTGAAGTTGCTCCCCTTACTTAGGAGACCCCTAGGAAAAACACGCTTCCTTTGTTAAGCACCGTAATATATCGATATGGGACCTGAACTTCCCGTTGCGCCTGGGGCGCAGCGGAACCTGGGGCCGGACGAGCTCTTCCGCCGCCTCGCCACATCGATCGCCGACGGCACGTATGCGCCCGGGGCGAAGTTGAGCGACAAGGCGATCGCCGACGACCTCGGCGTCACGCGCACACCGGTCCGCGAGGCCGTGCAGCGTCTCGCGCGCGCCGGGTTGATGGAGGTGCACGCGAACCGCTACTCGATGGTCACCGACATCACGGATGAGCGCTCGCGCATCACCCGCGAGTTCGCCGCGTCTCAGGGCGGCGAGATCATTCGCGAGGCAGCGCTCGCACTGTCTGAGAAGGACCTCGTCATCGCCTGCGAGCTGATCCACGACGCGATCGAATCGGTCGAGTCCGGCGAGGGCTGGATCGAGAGGCACGTCGAGCTCTTCGAATTCCTCACGGACCGCGCGCTCAACGATCTCTACCGACTGATGCTGAGCGACTTCTGGTACCTGGTCTTCCGCGACCTCTACCTCGTCGAGCCGCGCGTGAATACAAGAGACTCCCTCGAGGAGCTCGAATCGGCGATGCGCGCCCGTAGTGCGAATGCCGGCGTGAAGGCCGTGCAGAGGATGCTCCGCTTCAAGTAGCCGGATCGACTCGACGGAGTTGGTCCCGGCCCTCCCTCGCCCGAACGGGGAGGACCGGAGCAGCCGATTGAGAAGGTCCGCAAGCGCACCCACCCCCATGTGGGCGCTCAAGACCGAGAGAACTCGAGGGCACCGTCTGGTTCGACCGACGGAGAGCGGCATACTGCGGCTCGTCGTGATCCCAGCGTATGGCGACGGGTCTCCTGACGCTCGTCGGGGCCTGACCGTTGACGCGGAGTCGCTCGACCTGCTAGGCCCTCCGTGTCCGCGTGTTCAGCTCGTTACGACGACGTGAACCCGGCCTCGGTACGCTCGAACCATGCTCGAGACTCTCACCGGATTCGCCGTCGTGGGAGTCGCGATCGCCCTCGGTTACGTGCTCGGACGGATCGACCTGCTCGGCCCACACGCCCGGCAGGTGCTGGGCCGCCTCATCTTCTTCGTGCTCTCGCCTTTCCTGCTCTTCACGGTGCTCGCTCACGCCGACGCGAAGATGCTGTTCTCGGCGCTCCTGCCGGTCTCGGCGATCGCCGCCGTGTCGATCATCGCGGTCTACACCCTCGTCGCACGCCTGTGGTGGAAGCGCCCCGTCGGCGAGACGCTGATCGGCGCCCTCTCTGCTGGCCAGGTCAACTCGAACAACATCGGCATCCCCCTGTCGCTCTACCTGTTGGGCAGCGCCGCCTACCCCGCACCCGTCGTGCTCATGCAGCTGCTGGTGTTCACACCCATCTCGCTCACCATCCTCGATGCGGTCACCAGCGACAGGGTCTCACTGGGCAAGACGCTCGTACGCACGGCGACGAACCCGATCATCATCGCCTCGCTGCTCGGGACACTCGTCTCAGTGCTCGGCATCACCGTTCCCCTGATCGTCATGGAGCCCGCGCAGCTCATCGCCGACGCAGCGGTGCCGGTACTGCTCATCAGCTACGGCATCTCCCTGCACGGCCAGCGGGTGCTCGGCGCTCCGGGCCACCGCCGGGACATCATCCTCGCCACGGTGCTCAAGCTCATCGCGATGCCTCTGATCGCGTGGGTCGTCGCGGAGTTCGTGTTCGGGCTCTCGTCGACCGAGGTGCTGATCGTGGTCGTCCTCGCCGCCCTGCCGACCGCGCAGAACGTCTTCAACTACTCGCAGCGGTACGACATCGGCGAGACGATCTCGCGCGACACGGTGTTCCTCACGACGCTCGGGTGCCTGCCCGTGCTGATCCTGATCATGTTCCTGCTGGGCTGAGCCTTTGGGCGTCCGCGAGCCGTCGAGCGTCCGTCAGCACCAGCGGCAGGTCCCGCATCACAACGACACTGTCGAACACCGCGGACCCTGCGGGAAGCGCGTCGAAGAAGGATGACCGAAGGCGGTGCAGCTGCGCCCCCTCGATCTTCCATTCACCTGTCGACAGCGCCACCGGCTCGACGGTGCGTCCGTCATGGCCCAGCGACCATCCGATGCGACCTGCGCGGTAGAAGTCCGACGCCTCGTCGACGGAGCCGAAGACCCCGCTCGTCCACTCGCCGCCCACCTCGACATCGGCGTCGAGACTGTGCGCCCCCGCCTGCATCGTGAGGACGTAGCGGTCGCCCGATTCCCGAATGCGGAATCGTGCCTTGCGATGGACTCCGGGGAACATCCGCCCGCCGAACAGCACCGGATGCCACGCCGAACTGTGCCTCTCGAAGATGAAGACGCCCTGCTCGACGCCTTCCGGGCCGTCCCACTCGACGGCGATCCGATGCGCGGCGTTCTCAGACCGGAGGCCCCATCGGCGATCGACCCCGCTCGGCCGGATCGACTCCAGCCCCAGGACGCACACCCCGGCGAGCGCCGTCCCGCGGATGATCTGCGGTCGGAAGCCGTCGGGCAGCATTGTCGCGGCGACCACCGGGTCGACACGGTAGCTGATGAGGAGTCGCCTTCGGAGCTGCGCTCGGACATCACGGATGATCGACATGTTCCGAAGATAGCACTGTAGCTAAATTCCTCCAAGGGTTCCTCCGCGACGCCTGCCCCGTAGGTTGGACGCGTGGACAACCCGCTCTTCTTCATCGCGTTGATCGCCGCCGTCATCGTTCTCGCGATCTTCCTGCCGCGGTGGGTCCGACGGTCGAGCCGGACAGCCGGAGAGCGCGCGGAGCAGCGCGTCACGGCATCCCGCCTCGAAGAGCTCCTCGGCGAGCTCGGCTCCACGCTCGTGCTTCACGCGCCAGAACCCGTGGCGCGCGAGATCGTCGACGGCGTCGCACTGCAGCAGCCTCGCAAGTTCACCGTGCTTCCCGACGGCGGCTACGGCATCCGTTTCGTCGAACCCGATGACTCCCTCGTCCGCCTCGTCGAGGACCAGGGCGGCACTCGCGTGCAGATCGAACGGTTCCGGGAGTACCTGGGGAGGCCGCAGACCACGGAGTTCTGGGCGGACCTGTGCTCCCGAATCGCCTCCGCGGCGAGCGCTCGCGGCGTCGCGACCACCGCCGGGCCTACGCTGCGCCACCGGCGTGACGATGCCTCCGGCACCTGGTCACTCGAGTAGTCGATGTTCGCGAACGGGGTCACGAGCTCCCGTTCCGCACAGGACCGGGTGCATCTCACAGCCGCCGCAACTAGGCTGTGGTATTGCCGATGACGCCCCGACCAGCCCTGCAGCCGGACAGCGACGGCACCACTTCTCATCACAGTTCTCAGTCTCTGTGACCTGCGCCGGAAAGGCTGACCCATGAGTGCATCACCCGACAACGACCGCACCCCCGACTTCTTCGACAAGCTGATCGAAGAGACTCCTCGCGAGAACGCACGCGAGCAGTCCGGCTTCACCGCCTCGTTCCGCGGCTACGACAAGGCCGAGGTCGACTCGGCTCTCAGCACGCTGCGCAACCAGCTGCAGCAGGCCAAGGCCGATCTCGCCGCGACCGAGGCCCGTCATGAGGATGCCGTCGAGGCCCTCCGTGACGAAGAGCGCATCGCTCGCGAAGAGCTCGAGGCCGAGCTGCTCGCCGCCAAGGCGAAGGCAGCCGAGACCGAGGCGCAGGTCGCCACCCTCACGAACGAACTCGTCGACACGCCCCGGGCCGACGGCCAGGAAGCGCCGTCCCGCGAGCAGTTCGAGGCGATCCTCCGCGTCGCCGAGGAGCAGGCGAACGTGCTCATCCAGAACGCCGCGGTGCAGGCCGACCGTCTGATGGCCGCCGCGCGCGAAGAGGTCACGACGCAGCGCGCCGAGGCCGACGCCGACGTCACGCGCATCATCGCGCAGGCTCAGCACGACGCCGATCAGGTGCGTCTCAAGATCGACACCGAGTACACCGCACACGAGGCCACGCTCGAGCGCGAGGCTGCGCACGCGGCCGAGAAGGTGCATCAGGCTACGCAGGAGGCCACGGCCATCCGCACCGAGGCCGAGAAGGGTGCTGCGGCGCTGCGCTCTCTCGTCACGCGGGAGACCACGCAGCTGCGCGCGGACGCCGAGCGCGAGGTGCGCGAGATGAACGCCCGCGTGCTCGAGTTCGAAGAGACCCTCACCCGCCGCCAGGACGACGCACAGCAGGAGTTCCTGGTGCTGCACAATCAGGCCGTCGCCCACGCCGAGCGCATCACCACCGACGCGAACGAGCAGGTCGCCGCATCGCTCGACCACGCACAGCGCATCTCGGGCAAGGCCGACGACTACGAGCGCCTGATGCGCTCGCAGGCGCAGACCATCGAGGCTGATGCCCAGGTGCGGGCGCGCGACACCCTCGACCGCGCCCGCGTGAAGTCGCAGAAGATCGTCGACTCCGTGACGAGCCACACCTCCACGGTGCTGCGCGACGCCGAGGACCAGGCCAGGCAGCTGCGCTGGCAGCAGCAGCAGCTCGCCAGCTTCATGGCCGAGGTGCGCGAGCTGATCCGCCCCGACGGCATCTTCAGCAACGAAGCGCCGGCCGTCGGAACCGTCGCGACCGCAGCGGACGCCGAGGAGGACGACGAGGTCGACACCGTCGAGGCCATCGACGCCGAGCTGATCGACGACACCGAGGCCGACGACACGGATGCGGCCGACGAGCCGACCTCGGAGTTCCGCGGCGACGAGGCGCTGGACGACGAGCTGCTCGACGACGATGCCGAGACCATCGACGGCAAGATCACGATCGAGGTCGTCGAGTCCGACGAGAAGGCATCGCGCTGAGCATCCTCTCCTGACTGACGAACGGGGGCGTGGGCGGATATCCGCACACGCCCCCGTTTCGTGGCCTACCCCCGGCTATCGCTCCGGCCCTTCAGCGTGCACGCTGTACCTATGACAGACAGCGTGATCGAGGTGCGAGACCTCCGCAAAGAGTACGGCGGCGCCGTCGCGGTCGACGGCATCAGCTTCGACATCCGCCGTGGAGAGACCTTCGCCCTCCTCGGCCCGAACGGCGCGGGCAAGTCGACGACCATCGAGATCCTCGAGGGCTATCGACACCGCACCTCCGGTGACGTACGCGTGCTCGGGGTCGATCCCCAGCGCGGCGGTCTGGCGTGGAAGGCACGACTCGGAATCGTGCTGCAGTCCACCGGCGAGGCCGGGAACTTCACCGTGCGCGAGCTGCTCACCGAGTTCGCCGGGTACTACCCCGACCCTCGCTCGGTCGACGAGGTGATCGCCGCGGTGGGGCTCGAGCACAAGCAGCGATCGAGAGCGGGCAAGCTGTCGGGCGGTCAGCAACGACGTCTCGACGTCGCCCTCGGGATCATCGGCCGACCAGAACTGCTGTTCCTCGACGAGCCGACGACGGGTTTCGACCCCGAGGCACGGCAGCAGTTCTGGCAGCTCATCCGCACCCTGAAGGCGGAGGGCACCAGCATCCTGCTGACGACCCACTACCTCGACGAGGCGGCGCGTCTCGGCGATCGAGCTGCGGTGATCACGGACGGTCGGATCGTGGCCATCGGTCGGATCGATGAGATCGGCGGACCCGAGGCGCGGACGCCGATGGTGCGGTGGAGGGATGCCGCGGGGGTGCGCCAGGAACAGCGCACCACGACTCCCGGTGCGGTCGTCTCCGAGCTCCAGCGCTCGGGCGGCGAGCCGGACAGCCTCGAGGTGGTGCGTCCCACGCTCGAGGACATCTACCTCGGCCTCATCCGCGAGCATGGAGTCGGCGCCGATGCCGATCCGACGGTCGACGACCTGCGGGCCGATGCGAGGGAGTCCGCATGAGCACCACGACCGCCACGACCGCCACCCAGGGATTCGGGCTCGCTCGGACCATCCGCCTCGGGGTCCGCCGCATCCCGTTCGAACTGCGTCAGTACTTCCGCGCCAGCGACCAGGTCTTCTTCACCTTCCTGTTCCCGACGCTGATGTACCTCATCTTCGCGACGATCTTCACGGGCGACATCGGCGAGGGTGCCGACAGGATCAGCATGGCGACGTACTACCTTCCCGGTCTCGTGGCGGGAGGCATCTTCCTGTCGGGCATGCAGGGGCTGTCGATCGAGATCGCAGTGGAGAAGAGCGATGGCACTCTCAAGCGGCTGGGCAGCACTCCGATCTCACCCGCCACGTACTTCATCGGGAAGGTCGGCGAGGTCTTCGTCACCGCGATTCTGCAGATCACCCTCCTGCTGGGCGTCGCGGTGGTTCTGTATCAGGTGGAGCTGCCTTCCGATCCTGAGGCCTGGGGGCGCTTCGCCTGGGTCTTCGTGCTCGGGCTGCTCTCGTGCACTCTCCTCGGCATCGCGCTCTCGGCCGTGCCACGATCCGGAAAGACCGCCTCTGCGGTGGTGATCCCGGTCGTGCTGCTGCTGCAGTTCATCTCCGGCGTCTATATCGCCTTCACCGCACTGCCGGAATGGCTGCAGAACGTCGCTGCGGTCTTCCCCCTGAAGTGGATGGCTCAGGGAATGCGCGCGGCGATACTGCCCGAGTCGTTCTCGGCGGCCGAGCCGAGCGGATCGTGGGAGCTCGGCTTCGTGGCGATCGCCCTCACCGCATGGCTCGTGGCGGGTTTCATCCTCAGTCGCGCGACGTTCCGCTGGATCAGACGCAACTGACGGCCCGGCACGCGAACGGCCCCATCCCGGAGGATGGGGCCGTTCGATGCGGAGGACGGCTCGTGAGCCGCGAGAGGTTTACGCGCGGACGAACTGCGCGGCAGCGGGGCAGTCGAACGGATCGGCACCCGCGGCGAGACCGACGCGGTTGAGGTACTGGATGACGATCGCGTACGACTGACCGAGGCTGGTCTCGGTGTACGGCACGTTGTTGGCTGCGCAGTAGTCGCGCACGACCTCGCGGGCCTTCGAGAGGTGCGGGCGGGGCATGTTCGGGAACAGGTGGTGCTCGACCTGGTAGTTGAGCCCTCCCATGAGCCAGGTGGCCCACCATCCGCCGCGGATGTTGCGGGAGGTGCGCACCTGCTTCGAGAAGAAGTCGAGGCGAGCGCTCGGGTCGATGATCGGCATGCCCTTGTGGTTGGGCGCGAACGAGGCGCCCATGTAGACGCCGAAGACGGCAAGCTGGACACCCATGAAGGCGAAGGCCATGCCGAGCGGCAGCATCATGAAGACCGGGACCAGCACGATCGCGAAGCGCAGGGCGATGAGCCCGAGCTCGATCCACCGGCCCTTGGCCTTCTTGCTGGTCACGAGGTGCTTGACACCGAGGTAGTGCAGGTTCAGGCCCTCGAGCGTGAGCAGCGGGAAGAAGAACCATCCCTGCTTGCGCGTGATCAGGCGGACCAGGCCGCGCGACTGCGCGGCGTCAGTCTCGAGGAACGAGATCGTATCGACCTCGATGTCGGGGTCCTTGCCGACCTGGTTCGGGTTTCCGTGGTGCTTGGTGTGCTTGGAATCCCACCACGAGTAGCTGATGCCGACCACGCCCGCGGCGAGGATGCGGGCGAGGCGGAAGTTCGCCGGGCCCGTCGAGAGGATCTGGCGGTGGGCTGCCTCATGAGCGAGGAACGCCACCTGCGTGAGGATGATGCCGAGAGCTGCGGCCATGAGCAGCTGGAACCAGCTGTCACCGAGAAGGATGAAGCCGGTGATGACTCCACCGAGGGCCACGGCGATGCCGGCGGCCACGAAGATGTAGAACCATCCGGCCCGCTGCAGCAGTCCGGTCTCGCGGATGACCTGCGACACCTGCTTGTAGGCGTGCGTCATCGGGGGGATCTCTGCGTTGCCCGAATACGTCTGACGTACGGGGCCGAGGGTGGCTGCGGTCTTTTCGACCTGTGCAATGGAGATGATGCTCTCCTGTCGATTGGAGCCCTTGAGCTGTGGAAAGCCCAAGGCAGATCGCCCAACGCTTACCTCAACCTAACCCCCCTCACATGCGCTGTGGGGAATACGTCGGCGACTCTGTGACGACTCTGTGTGAGGTCACAGGCTATGGTCAGGCGCGCCCTCGGTGCGGGCCGCGACGCAGCACCAGACGCAGCCGTCGCGAGAACGCCGACGGACGTCGTTCCGGAGTGGTCGCGCCTTCGAGAGCATCGCGGGCGTCGTCGAGGGACTCGAACGAGCCGAGCTCGGTGCCCCGCTGGTCGCGGGCGAGGTGCGTGGTGCCGTCGAACTCGACGAATCCGGCGAACTCGCCGGCTCGGGTCGCGACGTGCACGTCGGTGTCGGCCTGTTTCCAGGTCAAGGGGTCAGAAGGCGGAAAAGTGGTCGTGCTCATGGTGATACTCATTGCTGTGTGACGGGCACGCGCTGTCGCGGCCCGCAAGATGATGAGATCGAGGGCGGATGCCGCGCGCATCGATGCGCTTGGTCCGTGATGGCCCTGATCAGTGGCTTCGTGGTGGCCTAGAGGGGGGCCAGAACACACGCTGCGCCATCAGCTTAGCAGATCGGCATCCACAGGGCGAGGATCAGTTTCCGCGGGCACCCAGACGCGACGCGGATGACCGGACGATCCTGCGACGACCCAGGTGCCGGCAGGGGCTCCGGTGCCGGCGGGGGCAGCGGCGTCGTCGACGGATGCTTCGCCTCGGGGAGCCGCGACTTCCGCGATCTCGGCCTCAGCCCATGCCTCCCGGATGATGCGCCGAGGGTCGTACTGGCGAGGGTCCAAGGCTCTCCAGTCCTGTCGGATCGTGGCCACCCCGGTCTCCTGCTCGGCGCGACGGGTGGCATCGCCCGCGAGCACGGTGAGTCGACGGATCAACCCGCCGAGCATCCGGGCGTACTCCGGAAGACGGCGGGGACCGATGATCACCGCGGCCAGCAGGGCGACCAGGAACAGCTTCTCGATCGTGAGTCCGAACACGGGTCATGCTTCCGTCGTAGTCGCCGTCGTGGGCGCGGCCGTGCGCGCGGTGCCCGCCGAGAACCGACGCTCCGCCGCGCGATCGTGGAGCCAGGCGATGAGGAGCGCCACGAGGAACAGTGCGGTCATGGGCACGGCGATCAGGAACATCGACAGCACGTCGGCCGCCGGAGTCACGATCGCGCTGAAGAGCACGATCGCCACGATGACGATGCGCCAGCTGCGTGCGATCGCGCGCGCAGGCAGGATGCCGAGCAGATTGAGCAGCACGAGGAACACCGGCAGCACGAAGGCGACACCGGTCGCAAGCACGATCTTCAGGATGAAATCGACGTAGTAGGAGGCCTGCAGCAGGGTGCTGTCCTCGGTCGAGGCGAAGCCCGCCAGCAGCTCCACCATGTGCGGGAAGAGCAGGAACCCTGCACTGCAGCCGCCGGCGAAGAGCGGAACGGCTGCGGCGAGGAAGCCGAACGTGTACTTCTTCTCGCGCCGGTCGAGTCCGGGGGCGAGGAACGCGAAGAGCTCGTACATCCAGATCGGACTCGACAGCGCGACGCCCGAGAAGAGCGCGATCTTGAGCGTGAGGTCGAACGCCCCCGTGATGCTGTCGTAGTTCAGGCTCGCGTCACGGGACTCGGCGAGCGCGGTGATGGGCGCCCGCACGACCTCCATGATCTGGTCGGAGAGGACGTAGCCGACCGCCACCCCGACGAGGAGCGCCGCCACCGCCCGGAGGGACCGCGTGCGGGCCTCCCTCAGGTGCGCCGACAGCGGCATCCCGGCAGAGGCACCGGCCGGTGTGGCCGAGGCAGAGGCACCGGCCGGCGTGGCCGAGGCAGAGGCACCGGCCGGCGTGGCCGAGGCAGAGGCCTCGACCACGTCAGAGGCGAGCACGGTCATGATCTACTCCGGGGTGCGCGCGACGGGTCGGGTCGGGTCGTCCGACCCGACGGCGTCCACGTACGCGCGGGCGTTCCGTGTTGTCACCGGCCGCGACTCGGCGTGCGGCTCGTCCGCGGTGTCGCCCGCAGGCTCGGCGACCTCGGATTTGAGGATGCGCATGGACTGCCCGACGCTCTTGGCGAGGGCGGGGAGTTTGGCGGCGCCGAAGATGAGGACGACGATCGCGAGGATGACCAGGGCGTGCCACCCGGTGAGGTTCTGAAGCATGTCTTCTCTCCTTTCCTGAGAGCGTCAGTTGGACGGCTGGCCGCCGCCGCCGGGGCCGCCGTCGCCACCCGAGGGGGCGGAGCCTGCGGTGGGGGTGGTCGTCGTGTCGACGCCGACCACGAGTGTCGCCGTGTAGCCACCGGCCACGTCTCCCGTGATCGTGGGCAGCTGCAGGGCCGCGGAGTCATCGCCGAAGACGTTGTCTCCGGACAGGCTCGTCTGCGACAGATTCTGCGAGGAGCCGTCGTAGCGGGAGTCTGCGTAGACCGCTGCACACGCATCTTCGGGGAGCGCCATCTGCGAGGTGGCGATCGCGTTGGCGGAGTCGGTGATCGAGGCGACATCCGGATACACCTCGAAATGGATGTGCGGCCAGCGCCCCGAATAGCACCCGGGGAATATCGATGCGAACGAGACCTTGCCGTCGGCATCCGCCACCTGCACGCCGCGCAGATACGTGACGTCCTCCAGCCCCGAGGAGTACATCGAGTACTCCCCCTCGGCGGTGCAGTGCCAGGCGTAGACGGCGACACCCGCGAAGGGCACGCCGCCGTTCGCCAGGTCGAGCACCTCGAACTCGAAGGTGAGCGGGATGCCGTCGGCCGTGGCCGAGCCGTCGATCGAGGTCGTGATGTCCCGGCGGACGATGCCGGACTCCTCGAGCACGTCTGGGCCGTTGGATCCGTCTCCGGGGTACGGGCCGGCGGTCTCGTCGGGGATCTCCCCCGCCGCTGTCGTGGTGCTGGTCGACGCATCGCTCTCGGTCGTCGCCGTGGGGTCGCTGCTGCTCGTGCTCGATGTGCCGGTCGCCGCGGGGGCGCAGGCGGCCAGGACGACCGCGCCGACGCCGAGACCTGCGAGACCGAGCACTCCACGACGGGTCACGAGGGTGCGGATGTCGAAGGCCGCGCCCTGATCGACGACCTCCTCGTCGGCCCTGTCGAGCAGAAGCCCCTCATAGGTGGGGCCCTCAGGGGTCTGGACGGGTTCGGGGATGCGGCTCATGATCGTGCTCCTCTCGATGGTTTCGGGTGTCGATGCGTGTGTCGATGTACCCATGGTCACGGAGGAGCCGATCAGCGAGCTATGCCTCGTCTATGCGATAGCTATGCCTTCTTATCGACGGGCGGGTGCAGCACGAGCACAACCACGATCGCCACGAGCACCAGCGCGGTGATGGCCACGGGGATCGGCAGGATCGGGTCGAGGAGCACCACGACGGCCCCGACCGGGACCACGGCGTTCACGACGCGGTCGGCGTTCTCGCGGATCGCCACCCACCAGATGCCGAGCAGGAATATCACGATCGGGATCGTCACGGTGAACGAGGCGACCACGTTCGACAGGTGGCTCTCTCCCGTGAGCACGTCGAGCTCGACCTCGATGCCGGCCGAGAACGCGGCGGCGGCGGCGAACACCACGTAGTGGGTGTAGCCGTAGCGGAGCGACCGGCCGAACGTCGTGATCGCGCGGTGGTGCGGCGGCCAGAAGTAGATCCACCACAGCGATGCCGTCACGGCGAGCGTCAGAACGGAGATGGAGATGAGGGGGACGAACGATTCCAGCTCATGGCTCGCGTCGATGATCGCGTTCGCGGATGCGAGCAGACTCTCGCCGAGCACGATCAGTGTGAAGAGCCCGTACCTCTCGGTGATGTGATGCGGATGCCACGGCGTCTGCTGCCGGTACTCGGCGAACACCGGCACGCTGACCTCGATCAGCGCGAACACCACGAAGGCGAGCAGCTGGGCGGTGCCCGCGGGGATGAGCAGGAACAGGACCCACAGCACCTGCACCGCGGCGATCCCGAAGGCATACCGACGTGTCGCCGACCGCAGCTCGCCCGCACTCCGTGATGCACGAAGCCACTGCGCGACCATCGCGACGCGCATCACGATGTAGCCGAGCACGGGCACGGTGAAGTCGCCGTATTCGAATGCGGCGGGGATTCCTGAGGCGAAGACGAGCACCCCGCCCATCTGAACGATGGTGGTGACGCGATACAGCCAGTCGTCGGTGTCGAACGAGGTGGCGAACCACGTGAAGTTCATCCACGCCCACCACAGCGCGAAGAAGACCATCGCATACGACGTGATGCCGTGCACGAAGTCGCCGTGACTCAGCGCGTGATGCAGCTGCGCCGAGGCGATGCTCACGGCCACGACGAAGACCAGGTCGAAGAAGAGCTCGAGCATGCTGGCCGCCCGATGCGGCTGTGCAGGGTCACGCGGCAGCATGCGACTCAGGTGGAAACGCGGTGCGGAAGTTGTGGTCACGCGGTCAGAATATCGCCGAGATTCCGCGGCCCAGCGCATGTACCGGAATATCGGTTCGTCCACTCGGGTGAATTATCTTCCGCTGAACGTTCGGTTCCGCTAGAGTGAACGAAGTCTGCAGTGCCTGCTGCCAGCACCACCGTGTGGGACGGTGATCGCAACCCGTGATGTGGGATCACGGATGCAGCAGGAACCCGAGGGGTCGGGATGCAGACGATGCCATGGACGTGGGGTCCGTGGTCTGGGGAAACACTGGGGAAAATAATGGCGCACTGGGGATTTCTGCGTACATACACGGCTCAAGGAGCCTCGGCATGACTTCCGTCGAGGATGCCCTGAGCATCACTCGCGCGGGTTCGGTCTTCACGCCGGTCGCTGCACCGCGAGCCACCAAGTCGGTCACGCACACGGTGGTCACACCGCGCGTGTCCGCGACGCTGGAGAGGCGCCGCCAGTGGGAGCGGCGCTATCGGATGAGACTGCGGATCACGGATGCAGGGGTCATCCTGTTCGCCGTCGGGATCACAGCAGCGGTCCAGCTGATGACGGGTGTCGCGGGGGAAGAGGCCCTGCGCAACGGCATTCTGCTGGCCACGCTCTGGTACCTGATGCTCAGTGCTCTGCATACACGTGATGCAGCACTGTTCCGTGCCAGCGCCACCGAGTACCGCGGCGTCGCCCATGCGAGCGGGCTGGCGTTCGGGATCATCGCCATGCTCGGCGTCGTACTCGGCTGGCAGACGATGCAGCTCCTGCTGCTGGTCGGTCTGCCGCTCGGTGTCCTCACGCTGCTCGTCACGCGATGGGCGTGGCGGCACTGGCTGACGGCTCAGCGTGCGCGGGGGCGGTTCGCCTCCCGCACGCTGGTCGTCGGCAACAGGGACGACGTCGAGTACGTCATCCGCACCCTGCACCCGATCGGCGCCTCCGGGTACCAGGTCGTCGGTGCCACGCTGCTCGACGGCAACGCCCGTGACGTCGAGGTCGCGAACGCGCACTTCCCGGTGCTCGGCAACGTGAACTCGGTCTCGACGGTCGCCGCAGAGCTCGGCGCCGACACGATCATCGTCGCGAGCCGTCCTGACGGCGACCCGGACTTCGTGAAGCACCTGAGCTGGCAGCTCGAAGGCACGGCCGCAGAGCTCGTGCTCTCGAGCCGCCTCACCGACGTCGCCGGTCCGCGCATCTCGTTCGCGCCGGTCGAGGGCCTTCCGCTCATCCAGGTGCAGATCCCCTCGTACGAGGGTGGCCAGCATGTGCTCAAGCGTGCACTCGACATCGCTGTCGCATCCATCGCGCTCATCCCGATCGCACTGATCACTCCGTTCCTCGCGCTGCTCGTCAAGCTCGACTCCCCTGGGCCTCTGTTCTTCTCCCAGGAACGCGTCGGGCGTGACGGACGCACGTTCAAGATCATGAAGTTCCGCTCGATGAAGACCGACGCCGAGCAGCAGCTCGCCGCTCTCAAGGAGCAGAACCAAGGGGCGGGCCTCCTGTTCAAGATGAAGGACGACCCCCGGGTCACCCGCGTCGGCAGGATCCTGCGCAAGCTGTCGCTCGACGAGCTCCCGCAGTTCTGGAACGTACTCATCGGCGACATGAGCGTCGTGGGCCCTCGTCCGCCGCTGCCCTCTGAGGTGACGGCATACGACGGCACGGTCTTCCGCCGCCTGTACATCAAGCCCGGCATCACGGGTCTCTGGCAGGTCTCGGGTCGCAGCGACCTCTCATGGGATGAGAGCGTGCGTCTCGACCTGCGCTACGTCGAGAACTGGTCCGTGATGAACGACCTGCAGATCATGTGGCGAACTGCCAAGGTCATGGTGCAGCCCAGCGGGGCATACTAGTCACAGAACGCTGTGGTTCGGTCCGCCGGGGAGGCGGATGCGGGACCGACATGCAGCGAAATGGATGCGGGAGCATCCGAAATGAGGGGGAAATCAACGTGCCATCAACCGTCCGGATACTCGGAACCCACGGCGTTCCGGCCGCATACGGCGGCTTCGAGACGGCCGCCGAGAACGTCGGTCTGTACCTGCGCGATCAGGGCTGGAACGTGATCGTCTATTGCCAGCTTCCCGGCGACGGGCCGACGACCGTCGACGAATGGAACGGCCTGCAGCGAGTTCTCGTGCACGAGCCCCGCGACGGCTGGAAGGGCACGTCGGCGTTCGACCTGACCACCATCCGCCACGCGATGCGCGAGCACGTCGACGGAGACGTCTGGCTCACGTTCGGCTACAACACCGGCGTCTTCGACATCATCCCGCGGCTCCGCCGGATCCCGAACGTCATCAACATGGACGGCATGGAGTGGACCCGCAAGCGCTGGGGCATCGTCAAGCAGGGCATTCTGCTCGCCAACGAGCGGCTCGCCGGCTGGGTCGGCGACGTGCTGATCGCCGACCACCCCGTGATCGCCACATACCTGCGCCGGCACTTCGGCTCGCGCCGCGTGCAGACGATCACGTATGGCGCGCACGAGGTGCTGGACGCCCCGACGGCCCCGGTCGAAGAGCTCGGTCTCGTTCCCGACGAGTACGCGATGATCGTGTGCCGACCGATCCCCGAGAACTCGGTGCTCGAGATCGTCCAGGCGTGGTCCGCGACCGAACGCGGCATGCCGCTGGTCGTGGTCGGCCCCTATGGGGACGACGATCCGTATCACGTGGCCGTCCGCGCCGCGGCATCCGATGAGGTGATCTTCCCCGGGTCGATCTTCGAACCCGACCGCATCCAGTCGCTCCGGTTCCACTCCGCCCTCTACCTCCACGGGCACACTGTCGGCGGCACCAACCCGTCGCTTGTGGAGGCCATGGGTGCCGGCAACGCCGTCATCGCCCACGACAACCCGTACAACACGTGGGTCGCAGGACCCGACAACGCCTACTTCACCGGAGCCGACGATCTCGCCGGCCTGCTCGACGATGTGCTCTCCGATGACAGCAGAAGACGGCGCATGGGCGCCGCCAGCCGCGACCGGTTCCGTGCGGAGTTCACGTGGGCCAAGATCGGCGCCGAGTACGAACAGGCCCTTCGCACCGCGCTCGCGCGGCGAGGGCACGCGCAGCAGCAGACAGGGGTAAACGCATGATCGATGTGGCAGTGGTCGGACTCGGGAAGATGGGGTTGTCCCATCTCTCGATGATCAAGGCGCACCCCGACGTGAACCTCGTGGGGGTGTGCGATGCCACGGGGTATCTGCTCGACATCCTGGCGAAGTACACCGGGGTCAAGACATACAAAGACCTCGACAAGATGCTCGACGAGGCCCGCCCTCAGGCGATCATCATCGCGACACCGACCCACCTGCACGCGGGGATGATCCGCAATGCGCTGCAGCGCGGGATCCACGTGTTCTGCGAGAAGCCGCTCGTGATCGACCCGGCTGACAGCGTCGAGCTCTCAGCCCTCGCCGAGCAGAAGGGTCTCGTCACCCAGGTCGGCTATCACAACCGGTTCGTCGGCGCGTTCCTCGAGGTCAAGCGCCTGCTCGATCTCGACGCCATCGGCACTGTGAACACCGCGCTCGCCGAGGCCTACGGCCCGGTCGTCCTCAAGCCGGCCGGCCGCACCTGGCGCAGCGAACGCGCCACCGGCGGAGGATGCCTGTACGACTACGCAGCTCACCCGCTCAACCTCCTCACCTGGTATCTCGGCACGCCGGAGTCGGTCAGCGGCAGCCAGCTGACCAGCATCTTCTCGGCACAGATCGACGACGCCGTGGCGAGCACCCTGCACTACGCCGACGGCACCGCGCAGATCATCTCGAACTGGTCGGACGAGTCACAGCGCAAGATGACGACGAAGATCACCCTCTGGGGCACGAACGGTCGGATCTACGCAGACCGCCAGGAGATCCATGTCTACCTGCGCGACACCGCCACGATCCCCGAGGGCTACCGCGTCGGCTGGAACGTCCGATACACCACCGATCTCACCGAAGCGCCCTGGTTCTATCTGCGGGGTGAGGAGTACAGCGCGCAGCTGGACTCCTTCGTGCAGCGAGCCCAGGCCGGCGCATCGGCGGGGACCAACGACTTCGCATCGGCAGCGGTCACCGACAGGGTGATCTCGATGATCAGTGAGGATGCGCTTCGCGAGGACTCGCGCCTCACCGCAGAAGCAGCATCCGATCTCGCCGTGCAGACGGCACCGAAGGGGCGTATCGCGGCAGCGCTGAGCGCTCTGCGTGGAGGGAAATGACCATGACGACATCCACTCGCACGATGGACCGCCTGCTGTTCGGCGACAACCAGTTCTTCGGCGTCAACCACATGTCGGAAGAGAAGGCCCGCGCGCAGCAGATGCGGTTCCAGGACACCGAGGCGATCATGGGGGTGCTCGATGCCGCCTACGACGAGGGCGTGCACACGTTCATGTGCACCACCCACGATCGGATCGCGGAGGTGACCGATCATGTCCGGGCCCATCCCGATCGCTACGCAGACATGACCTTCTTCCCCTGCATGCCCTATGCGCACAAGTACGCGAACGCTGTGACGGAAGACGGCTTCCTCGGGGCGATCCGCAAGTTCCTCCCGGAGGAGGGACTGCTCGACAGCATCGCCCGCGGCACGTCCTCGCTCGCCCGCAAGGACATCGAGGGCGTCACCACGCTGCTCATCGACGCCGAGATGAAGATGTTCGAGGGGCTGAACACCCCCGTCATCTGGCTGCAGAACGTCGTCGTGGATCTGCTGTCGGGCCTGGGCTTCACCGACGCGTTCCGCATCTTCGCCGACCATGTGCGCAAGCGCTACAACGCCGAGCCCGGCTTCATCACCATGAACCTGCCGCGTCTGCTCGACGACCTCGACAAGGCGGGCGTCGAGAACCCGATCGTGTGCTCGAACATCAACAAGCTCGGCTTCCGCATGTCGGGCGGCGTCGACGCATACCGCGACGCGATGGAGAAGCGCCCGTTCCGCGCCGTCGCGATGTCGGTGTACGCGAGCGGGGCGATCCCCCCGCGCGAGGCCATCGAATGGGTGACCTCGCTGCCGAATCTCGAGTCGATCGTCTTCGGCGCATCGAGCCGCGCGAACATCGCGTCCACGGTGAGCCTCGTGGACGAGTACTGGCCGCAGCGCTGACATGACGAAGGGCGACCCGAACGCGGTCCTGATCGCCAACCCCGGCGCCGACCTGTACGGCTCCGATCGGATGGTGCTCGAAACCGTCCGATCACTCGTCGGGGCCGGCCGGAGAGTGGTCGTGACGGTGCCGCACGCGGGTCCTCTCGTGCCCCTGCTCGAGGGCGCCGGCGCGGAGGTCGTCGAATGCGCGACGCCGGTGGTGCGCAAGGGTCTTCTCAACCCCCGCGGACTGGTGGACCTGGTCGTCACATCGATCAGATCCGTCGGCCCCGGGCTCAGGCTGATCCGTCGGGTCGATCCCGGCGCGGTGATCGTCAACACGATCACTCCCCCGCTGTGGATTCTCCTGGGTCGTCTCAGCAGACGCCTGACGGTGTGCCACGTGCACGAAGGAGAAGGTTCCGTCGCCGGCATCGTGCGTCGCGCCCTCTATCTGCCCCTCGCGTTCACGCATCGCGTGATCGCGAACAGCGACTTCACGCGACGCGTCCTGGCTTCAGCCGCACCTCAGGTGCGCAACCGCACCGTGGTCGTGCACAACGCGGTCGCCGGCCCGGAGCAGGTCGTGCCTCCGCGCGTTCCGCTCGCCGCGCCGACCCGGCTGCTGTACGTCGGTCGCCTGTCGCACCGCAAGGGCGTGCATGTGGCGATCGATGCGCTCGACGCCCTCATCCGCGACGGTCGGGATGCCACCCTCGACGTCGTCGGCGCGGTCTTCCCCGGCAACGAGTCGTACCTCGACGAACTGCATGCCCAGGTCGAGCGCTGCGGTCTGGGCGATCGCGTGTCCTTCCTCGGCTTCAAGGCCTCGGTATGGGAAGACCTCGCGCGGACTGACATCTCCGTGATGACCTCGCTGGTCGACGAGACCTTCGGCAACACCGCCGTCGAGGCCGCGCTCGCCGCGCGCCCTGCGGTGGTGAGCGAGGTCGGCGGACTACCCGAAGCCGTCAGCGCGTCGAAGAGCGCGACGCTCGTGCCACCCGGTGACGCCCGGGCACTGGCGGCTGCGATCGCCGCGAAGATCGACGACTGGCCGGCCCAGGCGAAGCTCGCGGTGGCGGATTCGTCCGCGGTGGCCGAGGCGTTCTCGACCGCGCGGTACTCAGACGGCATCCTCGCCGCACTTCTTGACTGAAGGTCTGCCGAGGTCTGCCCACAGGACTCTTGTCCCCCTTCCGGTGGACATGATAGGATCGCGCTCACTGGGGATAGCGTCATTTGGGGATGACGCAAGCCGATCGACTCGTTCTGAACGGGTCGTCGTCGGCAACCCTGATTGGGGAATCTGGGGAATCGACAATCATGGTGATTGCGCGTACATGCATGTCCATCGCGGCCCTCGCGCTCTGCGTGAGTCTGGTCGCCTGCAGCGGCGGTGCCGAACCGCCGAGCGGAGCGGAACCGACGGCGACGACGTCGTCGACTCCTGCTCCTGATCCGACGGCGGGCTCGTCGCCATCAGCGAATTCAGGGTCGTCCGATCCGGATTCGCCGGTCGCGAAGATCGAACGCGCCGGGCAGTCGACCGCGCCGACCGTGAAGGCCGAACCAGCCGACACGTCGGGCGACGTGTCGTACAGCGACGGCGTCACGGTCCGCATCGACGACGTCTCGTTCGGCAAGGAGACGGCGCAGGGGCCGGGGAGCTTCCCTGACCGCGAGTACGCCCGCCTGACCATCACGATCGACAACGGCTCCTCCGATGCCATCGATCTCGGCACGTCCGTGCTCACCCTGCTCGACGCCGACGGCGCGACAGCCGTGCGCGTGTACGCGGCCGAAGCGGAGGTCACCGACTTCTCCGGCGTCCTCGCCGCAGGCGACAGCGCCACCGCCACCTACGCGTACGCCCTCCCTGCGGCTGCGCGCGACGCCGTCACCGTCGTCGTCGACTTCGACGGCGACCACTCATCCGCCGTCTTCCGCGGAGGGCTCGACTGATGTCCATCTCGAGCTCATCCGCGACCACCCGATCTGACCGCTTCTCGACCCGAGGAACCTCCATGACACGCACCGCCCGCGGAGCAGACCGTCTCCGCCGCGTGATCGCCGCACTCGCCGTCGCGGCGACGGCGCTGGCCACCATCGCCTTCGTCGCCCTTCCCGCGCAGTCGGCGAGCGCCGAGACGCCAGGCCAACCCGACACCGTCACCGCCGACGTCCTGCCCACCTGGCAGATCAACGGCGTCGTGTGGAGCCAGGTCGTCGCCGGGAACACGGTGTACGTCACGGGCAGCTTCACCAAGGCGCGTCCGCCGGGGGTCGCCGTCGGAGGTGCCGGTGAGATCGACGCCAACAACGTGTTCGCGTTCGACATCACCACGGGCAACCCCGTGCCGAACTTCAGCCATTCGTTCGACGGGCAGGGCCTCGTCGTCCGAGTCACCCCCGACGGCAAGACCGTGTACTTCGGCGGGGACTTCACCGCCGTCGACGGCCAGGCCCGCGCACACGTCGCGGCGTTCGACGTCGCCACGGGCGCGATGCTCGATTGGGCGCCTCGCACCGACGGACAGGTCAGAGGCTTCGCTTTCGCCGGCGACACCGTCTACGTCGGCGGCAACTTCCGCTCCAGCGGAGGGCAGCCGCGCAGCGAGCTGGCCGCCTGGAACACCACGACCAAGTCGCTCACATCCTGGGCCCCGTCGGCGGCAGGCGACGGGTTCGTCTGGGACATGGTGACGTCTCCCGATGCCTCTCGCATCATCATCGGCGGGTCTTTCACGACCCTCAACGGCGCATCCGCCTACGGCATGGCGTCGATCGACGCCGCGACCGGCACCCCCCTCCCGTGGGCGGCGACGGATCGGATCAAGACCGCCGGTCTCAACGGCGCGATCTCGAGCCTCAGCACCGACGGCACGCAGGTCTACGGCACAGGCTACGCGTTCGGTGCAGGAGCCTCGTTCGAGGGCACTTTCGCGGCCGACCCGTACACCGGGTCGATCAACTGGGTCAACGACTGCCTCGGCGACACCTACGGCAGCTTCCCGCAGGACGGTGTGCTCTACTCGGTCTCGCACAAGCACGACTGCAGCGTGGTCGGCGCCTTCGGCGACACGAACCCACGCTCGCGGTGGACGAAAGCTCTCGCCGAGAGCACCACGCCGTCCGGGGTCATCACCAAGAAGGACGCCTACGGGTGGGACTTCACCGGGCTCCCGTACACCGAGCAGCTGAACTGGTACCCCGACCTCGAGTTCGGCACCTACACCAGCTCTCGTCAGGCAGCATGGTCGGTCACAGGCAACGCGAACTACGTCGTCCTCGGCGGCGAGTTCCCGAAGGTCAACAACGTCGCCCAGCAGGGTCTCGTGCGATTCGGCAAGACCAACGTCTCACCTCATGCTGTCGGCCCGGTCTACAACGCGGGCCTCACTCCCGCCCCGTACTCGAACGAGTCCGGCGTGGTCAGGGTTCCCTTCACCAGCGTGTGGGACCGCGACAACGCGACGATCACGTATGACGTCTTCCGCAGCCCGTCCGTGAAGATCGCGACGATCACGCGCACCGACGGCCGTTTCTGGAACCTGCCGAACCTCAGCATCACCGACAGCGGCCAGACGCCGGGAGCCCAGGTGCGTTACCAGGTCAGGGCGAAGGATGCCGACGGCAACGTGCAATGGAGCGCCTGGTCGCCCTACGTGACGGTGTCGAGCACGCCGCCCGCGGCCTACCGTTCCGCCGTGCGCGCGAGCGGAGCCGATCACTACTGGCGCCTCGACGAGGCGACGGGCACCCGTCTCTACGACGACGTCGGAGATGCCCCGGGCACAGCGACCGGCCTCACTCTCGGATCGAGCGGCGCGATGCTCAACGATGCGAACGCCTCGATCACCTCGGCCGGCGGCAGCTCCCCCAAGATGACGACGCAGGACGTCAGCGCAGCGCCGTCCGCGGTGACGGTCGAGGCCTGGGTGAAGACCACCAACACGAGGGGTGGACGGATCGTCGGATTCGGCGACTCCGCGACGGGTACGTCGACCTCGGGCATCACCGACCGTGTGCTGTACCTCGACACCTCCGGGCGCGTGAACTTCGCGATCAATGACGGGTCGTACCGCACGATCTTCAGCCGCACGGCGGTGAACGACGGCAACTGGCACCACCTCGTGGGAACCGTGGGCAGTGAGGGCATGCAGCTCTTCGTCGACGGCAAGCGTGTGGACCGCGATCAGGCCCGCACATCGCCCAAGATCTACAACGGCTACTGGCGCATCGGCGCAGACCAGACGAACGGCTTCACCAACAAGCCGACCAACGCCGGTCTCGCCGGCACGATCGACGACGTGGCCGTGTACCCGTCGGCGCTGACGCCGACCGACATCCAGTCGCACTACCTGGCGAGCGGTCGCTCTGCAGCGTGGACGACGGCTCCGACGGATGTCTACGGCGCGGAGGTCTCGACCGACAAGCCCGACGTCTTCTGGCGTCTCAACGAAACCGCGGCGGGAACGATCGCGGACTCCGCGGCAGGCGGATCGACCGGCAACCTCGCCGGCACCGTGACCCGCGGGCAGACGCCCGCGATCGGGACAGGCACGGCGACGACCTTCAACGGCACGAGTGCCATCGTGGTCGCGCAGGAGGCGTGGACCGCGCCCACCACCTACAGCGCCGAGCTCTGGTTCAAGACGACGACCAACAAGGGCGGCACGCTGATCGGGTTCGGGAACACGACCAGCGGGTTGAGTGCCTCGTACGACCGTCACGTCATCATGCAGAGCGACGGCAAGCTGCAGTTCGGAAGCGGTCAGCCGCAGACGACGCTGGTGACCCCCTCGGCCTACAACGACGGCCAGTGGCACCACGTCGTGGCGACGCAGGGAGCTGACGGCATGAAGCTGTGGCTCGACACGCAGTTGGTCGGGAGCAACTCCATGGCGGGGTCCGAGAACTACCGCGGCTACTGGCGCATCGGTGGCGACAGGACCTGGGGCAGCACCTCGAGCAACTACATCGCCGGAACACTCGACGAGGTCGCCGTGTACTCCTCGGTGCTCTCCGAGCAGCGGGTACGGGATCACTTCGCCGCGAGCGGTCGCACCGTACCCGGACGCGCCCCGGTGGCTGCCTTCACCTCGGTGACCGACAAGCTGAAGATCGATGTCGACGCGAGCACCTCGACCGATGCCGACGGAGGCCCTCTGGCGTATGCATGGAACTTCGGAGACGGAACGGTCACGACCGGCGCGACGGCCTCGCACGTGTACACCGCGGGTGGCACGTACACGATCACGCTCAAGGTGACGGACAGCACCTCGCTGGTCAACACCCTCACGCGCTCGGTGACGGTCGCTCCGAACCAGGCACCCACGGCCGCGATCACCGCGACCACGGATCACCTCGATGTCTCGCTCGACGGTTCCACCTCGACCGACCCCGACGGAACGATCGCCTCGTACGCCTGGGACTTCGGAGACGGAGCCACGGGCACCGGAGCGACGGCGACGCACACGTACGCGTCGGCCGGCGAGTTCACCGTGACGCTCACCGTCACGGACGACAACGGCACCACCGCGACCGAGACGCGCACCGTCACCACGACGCTGGCGCCGAACCAGGACCCGACGGCCGCCTTCACCACGGCGGCGGATCAGCTCGCGGTGACCGCGGATGCCACGAGCTCGACGGATCCCGACGGAACCATCGCCTCGTACGCGTGGGAGTACGGCGACGGCGCGACCGGCACCGGCGCGACGACGTCGCACACCTACGCGGCTGCGGGGACGTATGCGGTGAAGCTCACCGTGACCGACAACCGGGGCGGCACCTCGTCGGTGACTCACGACGTCACCGTCGCTCCGAACCAGGCTCCGGTCGCGGCTTTCACCACTTCGGTGGCGAACCTGGCCGTGAGCGTGGACGGCACGGGCTCCACGGACGCGGACGGAACGGTCTCGGCATACGCGTGGGACTTCGGAGACGGCGGAACCGGTTCCGGGGCGACATCCACCCACACCTACGCAGCCGGGGGCACGTACACCGTGACCTTGACGGTGACGGACGATCGCGGGGCGACAGCCACCACGACGAAGTCGGTCGCTGTCGCGGCTCCCCAGGTCTGGGCGCAGGACGCCTTCACCAGGACCGGCACCAACGGCTGGGGCACCGCGACCATCACCGGCGGCGCGTGGACCATGTTCCCGAGCAGTGCGACGGCGCTCAGCAAGTTCGCCGTCAACGGCACGGGTGGCACGGTCACCCTGTCGCCCGGGAACAACTACTCGGCATCGCTCGCCGGCTCGACGCCGTCGACGAACACCGAGGAGCGGTTCACGGTGGCGTTCAACCAGCCTTCGACGGGCGGCGGATTCTACTTCTCCGCTCTCGGACGACAGATCGACAACGCCAACGACTACCGCGCGAAGTTCCGCGTGGCATCGAATGGCGTCGTGTCCCTCTGGCTGACGAAGACGATCGCGGGAGTCGAGACGGTCATCTCCTCGACGGCCGTTCCCGGGCTGACGATCACCACCGCCGATCAACTGAGCGTCAAGTTCCAGGTGACCGGCACGAACCCGACGACCCTCAAGGCCAAGGTCTGGCGCACCGCGACCACGGAACCGACGGCGTGGACTCTCACGACGACGGATGCCACGGCCTCGCTCCAGGTTCCCGGCTACGTGGGCGTGAACAGCTACCTGTCATCGAGTGCGACGGCTGTTCCGGTCGTCTACACCTACGACGACTTCTGGGCGGGCCCCGCGCAGTAGTAGTCAGCACGGACATGGAAGGGTCGAGGCGTTCACCGCCTCGGCCCTTCTGGGTCTCAGAGGGAGATCCCTGATGTCTCCTGGCCGCTGAAAGTGGAAGCCGGGAGCCTCTGAGCGCCGCACCCGGGCGGCTGACCCAGGCGGCTGACCCAGGCGGCTGACCCAGGCGGCTGACGAGGGCGGCTGACGAGGGCGGGCGGACAGGCTTCGAGCACACGCTCCCTGCATGGCAGACGCGCACACGTTGCCACTCGCCCGAGGACGCCTCCTCACGCCATCTGCCCGGCCCGAAGCTCCGGAGTCACCCCTCTCTTCTCACCGACCTCATCGGAGGGCGATGCAGACAGTGAGAGGCCCGGACGCGCATGCGCATCCGGGCCTCTCACCTAACCTGAATCCCGATCAGGGAAAACGTGCACCGATCGTCGGCGTCGTCGATCCGAGGATCGTCGCGACCAGCGCCGGAAGGCTCCGGGCCGATGCCGTGACCCCTGCCACAAGCCTGCCCGAAGCATCCGTCGCGGGGCGTCCCTCGACGGCCGTCGAGTTCGCGTCCTGGCCGGTGGTGCTGCGATAGGCGTCCCAGGTAGTGAAGACGTACGGGTTCACGTTGGCCGTGCCCCGTGACCAGATCACGAACCAGGACGGCGCCGAAGCACTGTTGCGCTGGATCACGTTGCCATCCGAGCCGATGTTGAGCTCGGCCGGGGTGAAGCGGTGCGTGTAGTCCTCGACGCACACCGTGCAGTTGCCGGCACTCTCGCCGATCACGTTGTTGCCGATCGAGATGTCGCGGATCAGCCACGGCATCGTCGAGTCGGGGAACGGACGTCGGGCGTTGTGCCCCGGTACGGACGCATCCGTCGAGCTGCGACTGTCCTGCACGATGTTGACGGCGCGGTCACCGCCGATGATCGTGTTGTTCCACAGGTTCACCCCGCCGGTGTTGTTGATCTTGACTCCGTTGCCCACGTTGCGCAGCACGAGGTTGTTGACGAAGTCGATCTTCTGCGACAGCTCGAGGAACGCACCGGCGCCCTTGTTCTCGATGAGGTCCGAACCGGTGATGCGCACGTCGTACACCGACTGATCGAGCCACAGCCCGGGTCCGTCGTTGCGCAGCAGCGCCGAATCGGTCACGGTGACACCGCGCGACTTGGCGATCTTCACGCCACCCGAGACGGGCGACGTGTTGAAGTGCTCCGCATTGTTCTCGACTGCGAGAAGGTCGTCGATCACGAGCGCATCCGCGTAGTTGGCGCCGAGCCCCATGAGACCGTTGCGCGCCAGAGTCACATCGCGAACCGTCGCGTTCGAGGCGCCGACGAAAAGTCCGGTCGAGGCGGTGTCGTAGATGACCACGTTCTCGATCGTCGCCTTCGGTGCCTCGACGGTCACCGCACCCATCATCCACACGGATGTCGCATAGTTGCGGACGCCGATCCCCCGGATCACCGCACCCTCACCGCGGAGCGAGAGCGCCTTGGTCAGAGTGGAGGTCTGGACGGAGTGCCCCGTCGGGTCGCTGCCGAGGTAGAGGCGGTCGTTCGCGACATCCGTGAAGAACGTTCCCGCCTTCAGGCCGGCAAGCGTCGACACCTCGACCTGCGGGACACCGTCGATCCAGACCTGCTCCGGGTGGGCCGCCATCGGATGCTCGGCATTCAGCCAGCGCCATCCGGCGGCCGTGCCGTCTGCCTCACCCTTGGTGAAGGACGGCGTCGAGTCGAAGTCGTACTTCCAGTCGGGACTGAACCAGCTGCCGCCGGACGCCTGCCAGTTCTTGAGCGTCGACGCGCCGTCGAACCAGACCGCTTCGCCGGGGTACGACTGGATCGTGATCTTCTTGCCCGCAGGGATCACGACGGACTCGTGATAGGTCCCGGCGCGGAGCACGAGAGTCGAGCCGGATGCTGCGCGGTCGACCGCGGACTGCACCGTGGCGAATGGAGCCGCCGATGTTCCCGTTCCGGTCGTCGCTCCCCCGGCACTGACGAACAGCGCACCCGAAGGAACCGCATAGCTGGTGGTCCCGACGAGCGCAGAACCCGCCGAGGTGCGTGCACCGGTCACGTTCCACGCGGGCGCCCCACCTGCAGGCGGAGCGGTGGGCACCGTCGGAGCGGTGGGCACCGTCGGAGTGGTCGGGACGGTCGGAGTCGTCGGGACGGTCGGAGTCGTCGGGACGGTCGGAGTCGTCGGGACGGTCGGAGTCGTCGGCGGAGCCACCTCTTCCGGCGACGTCACCCGAAGATCGTCGAACAGCACCGGAAGCGCCGGTGTGCTCCGCGAGACGTAGAGCCGCACACCTGTGCGCCCATCCGCTGAGAGACGCTTCGTCGATCGATCCGACACCGAGAGCTTCCACGTCGTGGGTGAGGCGCCGACAGCGCTCACCCGCGCATCGATGGTGACCTTGTCCGTGCCCACGAGGCGGGTCTCGAGCACGAAGGGGACCCCGGCCTTGACGCGGAGCTCGGGAACCCAGGTGTAGCCGAGCGTCGTCTGCACGCCGGCGTTGACGCGGAGCGTCTCGAGGAGCACCACGCCCTTCGGGTCGACGCGAACCTGCGTCTGGTAGAAACCGTCGGTCGTCAGCCGCGACTGCAGACTCATGTAGACGCCCGAGCCGGACTTCGGCAGGGCCGGGAGTGTGAACTCCGTCGACTGCGTGGAATCGCCGACGGACAGGCCCACCGGACGCGCGGTCACAGTGGCCCCGGGGGCTGCGGCGCTCAGCTTCGCCGAGCCGTTCGCGACGGAGACGGACGTGGCCGGAGACGCGTCGTAGGTGACGCCGTCAGCGGAGGCGCCGAGGCCCGCGGCGACAGTGCGGTCCATGGAGTCCTGGATCAGGACTTCGTCGGTCGCATCCGCCGCAGCGGGTGCCACAACGGCGAACGGGAGTAACAGTGCGGATAAGGATGCGATCAGGGGGAGGGTACGTTTACGCATGAGGGGGAGGCTCTCCGATGTGCTTCTCGTCACTGCAGGGTCGGGTAGGCAGCGTCGACATCCGACTTCGGTGGCGGATGATGATAGACCATATCCTGAATCTCCTGGGCAGTTCCTGAGGATTTGCTGATATCGATTGGATAACTGTCAGCGATCGGTCGGCCTTCCGGTCAGCCGAGCGCAGACATCTTCCGGAACCATATGGCGAGCGCGGCACCCAGGTACAGCGCCGCGGCGAGGGCGAGAAGGCTATATACCAGCATGAATGCGGGCGGCCACCCCCACAGCACGAAGGCGAAGCAGAGGACTCCGTAGTCGGTCGGAAGACCGAGGAGGGAACGGCCGAGCGAGAACCCGCCGGACTCCGCCGCCTGCGGCACACCCCGCTTGCCCTTGAGGAGATCGTTCAGGATCATTCCGAAGAACGTGACCGTCGAGATGACGGCGAACCCGAGCGGCACCAGGAGCCAGAGATCCGACGGCAGCGGGAAGAACCGATACCAGCCGATCGTCACAGCGAGTGGAAGTGCGACCAGCTTCGTCGAGTCGAGCACGTGGTCGAGCCATTCGCCGGCGAGGGATCCGCCGCCGCGCAGACGAGCCACCTGGCCGTCCGCGCTGTCCCACGCGTAACCGATCGCGAGCAGCAGCCAGACGACGATGCCGAGGACGATCGACGGAGGCACCGTCGCCAGCAGGACGATCCCCGTGAAGGTGAATGCCGCGCTGATCAGGGACACCTGGTTCGGCACGAGGCCGACCGTGTACGCCCCCGCCGCGATCACGCGCCCGACAGGGCGGTTGATGAAGACCGAGTAGGCGGGGGCCCCACGGGCCCGTCCCTTCTGCGCTGCAGAGAGACTCCGGTACGAATCTGTGAAAGTCAGGGCGTCACTCCTCGTGCGCGGAAGTCATCGAATGTCAGGGTGTACGGCACACTGCTGAATCCGGATCCGGCGTACGTCGAGATGCCGATGTGCCCGGGGCTCTGCAGTGCGGCGGTGGAATCGGTCGTCGTGAGCTGCCAGTCCGCAGGCTCCGGCGACCCCGCCGCCCAGAGCTTACTGCGGAGCGTGGTCGTTCCGACCCCGAATGCCTGCACCCGCACGTTATATATCGTTCCGGTGGCGAACGTGAAGCCCGTCATGTTCTGCGACACCAGTGCGGTGCCGCCACGAGCCAGCTGCGCCGTCACCGATCCGTCGGCGCCGATCAGCCACCGCGCCCGGTAGTCATCGGGTCCGACGACGCGTGCGAGTGCTGCGACGTACACCCGGGCTCCCGCCGGCATCGCCGGTGCCGTGACCGTGAACGTCAGGTCGGTGCTCGTCGACGTCGCGGCGTTCAACGACGCGGTTCGGGTCTGTCCCGCGGCCTGCGTCGTGAACTTCGCGGCTCCGTTCTCGATCGACACGTTCGCGGCCCCGCTCGTCTGCGTCCAGACGCCGCCCGTCTGAGCGGTGCCCAGCGTTCCGTTGGCCCGACCGAAGTCGTCGGCGGCGAAGGCCGCACCAGCCGGGGCGACCACCGTCACCGACTTCGTCACGGTGTTCACGGCGCCGAGGTTGTCGGTCACCGTCAGCGACACCGTGTACGTGCCTGCAGCGGCATACGGGTGCGAGGCCGTGGCACCGGTGGCGGTCGCCCCGTCACCGAAGTTCCACGAATACGAGGCGATCGAGCCATCCGGATCCGACGACGTCGAGGCATCGACAGCCACGGTGAGGTCGGTCGGTGTCGCCGTGAACGAGGCGACGGGGTTCTGGTTGCCCGGAGTCGCCGTCACCGTGACCGCGTTGGTCACCGTTCCGGTCGCGCCCTTGTCGTCCGTGACCGTCAGCTTCACCTGGTACGTGCCGGCGGCGGCATACGTGTGTGCGGCGGGCGTGACTCCCGATCCCGTCGCCCCGTCTCCGAACTCCCAGGCGTACGAGGCGATGGTTCCGTCGGCGTCCGTCGACGTCGATCCGTTGACCGTTGCGGCGAGGCCGCTCACGGAGTTGGTGAACGCCGCGACGGGCGCCTGGTTCGCCGGAGGAGTCGGACCGCCGGTCGTGGAACCTGCCCAGAAGTTGTCGAAGCGGGTCTGGAACGGCACGTTCGTGACCGAGCCGCCGAGGTAGACGCCGAGTCCGACGTGACCTGCAGCCTGCAGAGCCGCCGTGGAGTCGGTCGTGGTCGAGGTCCACGTCGCGGGCTCGACCGTTCCCACCTTCCACACCTTGGCCCTGATGGTCGTCGGAGACGTTCCCGTCGCCTCGGTGCGCACGTGGAGCGCGTCACCGGCGTTGACGGTCAGCCCCGTCGACGCAGTGGTCAGCACCGTGGCGGTCCGCTGGAGCTGGAGCTGCACCCCACCCGTCGGCGACACGATGATGCGCGACCGGTAGTCTTCCGTTCCGACGCGCCGCGCCGAGACCGTGTAGTACGCACTGCCTCCGACCGGCCGCTGCGGCAGGACCACATCGACGTCGACCGCGGTGTCCGTCGCCGAGACTCCGGTCAGGTACGCGTACCGCTGCGATCCGCCGGCAGGCTGCTGGAACGCCGCGTAGGCGCCACTGACGAGGTAGTTGGATGCCGTGTTGGACAGCGTCCAGGCTCCCCCGGTGTTGGCGGTGCCGAGACCGCTGGCCACGGTGCGGTTGAACGAATCCGATGCGTAGGTCACCGCTCCCACGGGCGCGGTCACCGTGATCGACGCCGTCGTCTGCGACGTGGCTCCTTCGTCGTCGGTCACCGTCAGGGTGATCGTGTAGGTGCCTGCCGCCGCGTACGTGTGCGTCGCTGTCTTACCCGTCCCGGTCGCGGTCGAGTCACCCCAGTTCCAGGCGTAACCGGCGATCGTGCCGTCGCTGTCCTGCGATGCGCTCGCGTCCACATCGACCTTGAGGTCTGCCGCGGCCGAGGTGAACGACGAGACCGGAGCCTGGTTGGCCACGGCTTCGACGATGGCCGTCTCGGTGTCGGTCGCGCCCTTGTCGTCGGTCACCGTGAGGGTCACCGTGTAAGAGCCCGCGACCGCGTATGCGTGCGTCGCCGTCGCGCCGGAACCCGCAGGCGTTCCGTCGCCCCAGTTCCAGCTGTAGCTGGCGATCGTGCCGTCGGCATCCGTGGAGGCGCTCGCGTCGACCGCGAGGCCGAGCTTGGTCACCGCGTTGGTGAAGCTCGCCGTCGGTGCGACGTTCGCGGGTGCTCCCGTGGTTCCCAGCGCGTAGTGCTGCGAGACGGCCGTTCCGGTGAGCGGCGAGAGGTAGACGGCGACCTCGTCGATCGATCCGTCGAACTCCCAGTCCCCCGGACCCCACGTGACGTCGCCGCCGACGTGCCAGTAGCCGGTGTAGTCCTGAGCGTTGGTCTGGCCGTTCGAGCCTTGAAGCACGCCGTCGACGTAGAGCCGCATTCCGGTCGAGCCCTGAGTCGCCACGACCTGGTGCCACTGCCCGTCGTTGTACGACGCGGACGTCTGCAGCGTGTCGGCGAAGCCGACCCAGACGCCGTAGATGAGCTTGCCGTCGGGCGTCATGTAGATGTGGCGGTCGTAACCCGAGGAGTTGCCGTTCGAGCTGTTGCCGAATCCGATGATCTTGCCACCGGTGGTCGTGCTCGTCTTGAACCAGGCCTCGAGCGAGTACGAGCGGGGGTTCGTGTAGGAGTTCTGGCTGATGACCTGGCCGCCCTCGAACGACGCCGCCTTGTTGGTCACACCGGCGAGAGCCCCTTCGGCGCCCTTGCTGATGCCGCCGAAGTACGTGCCCTTCTGGTTGTAGCCGGAGGCATCGGCCGCGGTGCTTCCCGTCGACTCGCCGAGTCGCCAGTAGAGCGCGGGGTCGGCGGCGTAGACGGCTGCGCCGTATGCGTCGCTCGGTGCGGTCGCGCCTTCGAGCTCGCGACCGGATGCGGTGTAGTGAGCCGCCGCCTGCTCACGGGTCAGCGGGGCACCGTAGACGGCCACCTCGTCGATCTGCCCGTCGAAGAACGCGGCACCGGCCCACGAGGTGTCGCCACCGACGCGCCAGTATCCGTTGTACGGCTGAGCCGAGGTGACATCCGTGCGCTGAGCGACGCGGACACCGTCGATGTAGAGCACCATGCCGCCGTCGCTGAGACCGGCCGACATGTAGTGCCATTCGCCGTCGTTGAACGCGCTGGCCGAGCTGATCGTCTGCGACGAGCCGGGATACACACCGAAGGTGACGCGTCCGCTCGGCTCCATGTAGACGTGCCGGTCGTAGCTGCCCGACGTGCCGGTGGAGCTGCTGCCGAATCCGACGATCTTGCCGCCGTCGGTGCTCGTCGTCTTGAACCAGGCCTCGACACCGAAGGTGTCAGGACCGGCGATCGCCGAGGTCGTCGAGGCGAAGCCGTTGTTCGAGCCGTCGAAGTCGGACGCGCTGCGAGAATCGGACAGCATGGCCCCCGAGGTTCCGCGCGTCACGCCGCTGCGGACGGCGAGGTCGGATGCTCCGGCCCAGTCGTACGAGAGCGTGGCCGATGAGTCGTCGAGCGGCCAGTAGCTCAGGGGCGCGTCGCCGAGCACCGCGGTGCGGTACGCGCTCGGGGCTGCGGAACCGGATGCCGTCACGGTCGTCGTGCCGCCGAGGATCGTGTGGCCCTCGTTGTCGGTCGCACGCACCCGATAGGTGTAGCTCGTGCCGTTCGTGACGGTGGTGTCGACGAACGCCATGGGAGGCAGGCCCCAGTCGGCGGACTTCGACCGGACGTTCTCGTAGGTCTTGACGACCACGTTGTCGCGGAGCACCTCGTACTTCAGGAACTCGCTGTCGCGGTCGTAGTTGAGAGGCCAGCTGACGCGGATCGATCCACCGGTGAGGGCGATCGAGGAGGCGGGCCAGGCGGTGTTCCACAGGATCGGGCCCTGAGCGTTCGGCGCCTTCTCGGTCACCGCGAAACGCGCGAGCCCCTGCTGTCCTGTGTTGTTCACGCGCGTGAACTCGCCGCCGTAGACGAGGTACTCGCTGTTGGACGAGACCGACCACGGACCCTGCGATGCGCCGCTGACGTTGCCGGCGTTGAAGGCCGGGAACCAGTGCAGCAGCTTGGGCGAGGGGTTGCCGCCGAAGTCGTGGTAGCCCAGGTTCAGCCCGTAGGGCATGATCCGTCCGGCGTCCTTCGATACGGCCAGACCGCGGTAGAACGTCCACGGGTCGCTCTGCGGGAAACCGCCTTCGAGGCTGCCGCAGTAGTGCGAGTGACCGGCCGCATACACCGTGTCACCCATGGGCTCCACGTCGTACTGGTCGCCGTGGCAGTCGTTGACCCAGACGAGGTTTCCGCTCGACCACGAGGCTCGGAACGAGCCTTCGAGGTTGCCGCCTGCACCGAAAACGTAGCCGGTGCCGTAGATGTCGTCGCCGTCGGACTTGAGCGAGAGGATCGCGGCGTCGAGACCTGCGTTCCGGATGACGTTGTTCGCCGAGAACGGCAGCAGAGACGCGTCGGATGCGGAGACCATGGCGAGGCCGTAACCGGGGTTCGAGCTGCCGTTGAGCGTCTGGAAGTTTCCGCCGAGGACGACCTTGTCACCCGCGGGAGAGACGGTGACGACACGGCCCTGGCGCTGCTCGAGCACAGGGGCCCAGGGAAGCAGGGCGCCCGCACGGGTGAACGCAGCGGCGCCGGAGCGGTCGCTGCCGGAGACTCGGCCGAAGGTGCCGGTGATGTACACGGTGTCGTTCGTCGCGGCGACTCCGGAGGTGATGCCGTTGGAGTTCGGATTGAACGCCGAGAGCGTTCCGCCGGGCAGATCGAACGCGGCGACGCGGTTACGGGTCTGGGTGTTCACCGTCGTGAAGTCGCCGACGATGTAGAGGCGTGTGCCGTCGGGCGAGGCCTCGACCTGACGCACCTGACCGTTGATCGAGGGCGCGAATGAGGCGATCAGCACACCGGTGCGGATGTCGTAGGCCAGGAGGTTCGATCGCGGGGTCTCGTTCACTCCGGCAGCGGCCCCTGCGGGGCGCGCGCTGGTGAACTTGCCCGCGGCATACACGACGTTGCCCACGACGGCCTGATCCCAGACGATGCCGTTGATCTGGACCGTCGGAAGCGAGTCGGCGGTGACCGTCGACGCTTCGCCATCGGGTGGACTCACGTCAGCCTGGGCGGGCGAGATCGCCACCAGTGACCCGAATGCCACGGCGAGCGTCATCACGATCGCGATCGATGCTCCGCGTACGCGGCGTCCCCAAGACAGAGCTGTATTGCCCATCGTTCATCTCCCCAGATGATGGACCGTTCGCGCTCAACCCCTACATTGGCACCGAACGATGATTCCCCAGTAATCCGTCGTCCGGCGCACTCGACCTAAGGTCGGGGTCCGACGAACACGACGTTTGGCGCAGCGGCCAATATATCGACGATAACACGCACGTCCCCGTCAGGAGAAGAGGGAACGGCAAACTGGAATATCGCATCTGCCTGGCCGCCCGCCGGGATCGATGCCGGCCACAGCGTGGTGCCTTCGCCCGTCACCCCCGAAGCGGGGAGCCGATCGTCGCCGCCGTAGGTCATGGTGACATTCGCACCCGCGGTGTCGACGGGCTCATCCGATCCGTTGGTGAGGCGCACGGTCACCTGGATCGCCGGGCCGCTCGGCTCGCCGGGGATGTCATTGCCCGCCGTGGTCGACTCGATCGCGGTGACTTCGGCGACCACGCCCTCGACAGCGGGTGCGGGTTCGTCGATCGGCACCTCGTCTCCACTGTCCGGCTTGGCCACGCCGTCCGTCGCCCCGGGAGACGGGGTCTCGAACTCGCTCGGCTGCGGAGTAGGAGTAGGCCCGGGACTCGTCGATGCACCCGGGTCAGCCGGCGAAGCGCTGTTGTTCGCGAGCACACCCCAGACGACTCCGCCGACAAGGAGCACGGCGATCACTCCGACGAGAGTCCAACCCCGCCAGCCCATCCGCCGCTGCGGCTCGTCGAGAGAGTCCGTCATGGTTGCCTCCTCCGCCCGACGATGCGCGCTGCATCCAGGACCCTAATATTCCGCCATTCTAGGTCAGACTCGCCTGCCGAGAGCGGCGGCCTTCGACCACGTCGTAATGTGGCCCGACCGGGTCGTCGGCATGTCTGGATCTGTGGGTCAGCAGAGACGCCACCGTGAAGAAGAGGATGAAGGCCGTGGCGCTGTCGACGAGTCCGCTCTCCGTCACCGAGCGGATGATCACCAGGGTCAGCAATGGGGCGACGAGCCAGCGCCGCCGCGACGATATGAGAGCGCTCGCCACGCACCACACGATCAGCGCCGCGATCAATGCGGTGCCGATGAGACCGGTCTGCGCGAGCAGCGATGCCCAGCTGCTGTCGAGCACCTGTTCGTCCCGCCACTTGATGTCGACCGGGATCTTCTTGGCCGACAGGCCGATCCCGATCCACTTCTGCCACTCAGCCCAGTCCCACCCGAGCACGACCCGCCAGACGTCGAAGCGCGAGTCGAGGGCTGTCGACGTGTCGTTCGAGCCCGCTCTGGTGGCAAGACTGCTGAACACGTCGGTGAACGAGGCGATGGCGTAACCGAGCGGCAGCACGCCGATGAGCATGTACAGGACGCTGCGATCCCGGATGCCGTTGACGAGCACCGCGACCACGATCCCCACCACGATCGCGAGCAGCCCCGTCCTCGATCCGCTGGCGACCGCGATGCCGACCAGGATGACCGTCGCGGTCAGACGCCAGACCCGCACTCCGTTGCGGAGCATCAGCACGACCAGGCCGATGATGGGCGCGGCCACGAGGCCCGCCAGCTCGTTCGGGTGGATCTCGGGGATGCCTCCGCCCAGGCGACCGGTCGATGCGAGCGTCGGGACGCCGGTGACCCCCGCGACCACGGCGACGCTCGCCATAGCCGCCAGAAGGCAGACGATGCTCGTCACCCAGGGGACGCACGTCAGGAGAAGCAGGATCGTCGCCATCACGACGAACATCCGGCCCACGAGCACGATCGTCGAAGAGTCATTGCCGGCCAGGACCGAACCGAGCACGCTGACCAGGAGCACCACAGCGATGACCCCGGCCGGAGCGATCCCCACCGCGACCCGCTCTCGCGTCCTGACCGCGAGCGCGAGCGTCGCGCCGAGCGCTATCACCGCGATGAGTGCCTTCGCGATCACGACGGCATCCACGCCACCGCTGTAGATCGTGGCGCTGCGCCAGGGAATCACGCTCACGATCAGCAGCACGTAGAGTCCGCCCACCGCCGTCACCCTGGCGGTGCTGGGGTGGTGCGCCGACTGCTGTCGGGGTTGACGCGCGGGGTCAGTCGGTGTGGGCATGCGAGACTCCCGTGCCCGCGAGAACGGGGTCACGGTCGGAGACCCGCCAGGACTCCGCGATGGAGCCGAGGGACTTCGTCCCGGTGTGGAGCATCACGACGCCGACCGGCCGCAGGCCCATGACCCGCAGACGCGTCGTCACCGCGACGAGGTCGGTCGCGGACGTCGCATTGTGCCGGACGTTGATGATGACGCCGGCTCCGGGCCCCACCAGCTGCTCGATCAGAGCGGATGCTCCGGGCTCGACGATGACCACGACGACGTCGAAGTCCTCGTGCATCGCCGTGATGACGTCGGGGAGCTCGGTCACGAGAGTCTCGAGTGCGATCGGCTCATCCGCGACGAAGATCGCGTTCCCCTCGTCGCCGTCGGCGATCGGCTCGCCGCCGAGCACCTCGTTGAGCGTGTGGCCGCGCCCGGTCACATGCGTCTCCCGGGTGTCGACGACGCAGGCCGTCGCTCCGATCAGGCGCTGGGCCTCGAGCATCCCGGCGATCGCATCGTCGTCGATGGCGCCGTCGGAGGCGGGGACCACGATGTGCGTGCGCATGCCACCGCCGGCGAGCGCGACGAGGTTTCCGGCTGCCTCCTCGTACGCCACGATCGCGCCCGTGTTCGACTCGGGGTGCAGGCGACTGCGCCGGGGGATCTGACCGATCACCGGAAGCCCGGATGAGCGCCGCACGTCCGAGATGGTGCGCAGGCGACGGTTGGTCGTCGTGCGGTACACCGCGACGATCGCGCCCAGAGCGAGCCCGGCGATGCCGCCGAGGCCGGTGATCGCGGTCACCTGGGGCGAGATCGGCGCGAGCGGGGCGACCGCGGGCAGCACCTGGTCGAGCGCCACCGTGTAGCGCGCGTCGTCTTCGTCGTTCTCCGTCTCCCCGATCAGCTCGGAGAGATGGGTCGCCGCGGAGTTGGCGATGTCTGTGGCGAGCTGCGCCGTCGGAGCATCCGCCCGCACGACGAGCAGCACGGTGTCGGCGGTGTTCTCGGCGGAGAGCATGCGGCGGATGTCGCGATCGGGGTACTCGTCCTCATCGAGGTCGAGGTCGGCGCGGACCGCGTCGATGACCTCTGGGCTGTCGACCAGCGGCGGGTACGACTTGATGCGCGCGAGGCTGAACTGATTTCGCTCGAAGAGCGATGCCTCGGTCGAGTCGACGCGCAGCAGCAGCGTCGACGTCGCCGCATAGGTCTCCGGAAGCGCCTTGGTGACGAGCCACCCCATGCCGGCACCGAGCACCGCGAGCACGACGATGACAATCCATCCCTCGCGCAGGATACGTCCGTAAGGGACATCTTCCATCGCCAACCCCCTCAGTCGAAGACAGGGCCTAAACCTATCATTGGCCGCTCCGTGGACGATTACCGAGCGGGGCGCTCGGGCTGACCGCCCGCGACGACCAGCCAGCGCAGACCCAGACCGCCCAGCATCGATGCCACGGCGAGTGCGAACGGAAGGGTCGACGGCTGCGCGCCGAACGCGATCATCACGACCACGGCGATCACGGCGAGGAGGGTGTCGGAGAGGCGGATGAGGAACACCGCGATCTGGCGTCCTGCGACCGCCCCGAGCGCCCCGTACGGTGTCACGATCGCGACGGACATGCCGTAGGCGAGCCAGGCGATCACCGCGAGCGGATCGACCTCGACGTCGAACAGGAGCGGACTCACCCACGGGATGAGCACGACAGCGATCGCGCTCATCACGACAGTGCCGGCGAGCAGGAAGACCACGACGCGGTCGGCTTCGCGCACCGAGCCGCTCTTGCCCGCCTTGTGCTGATCGGCGAATCGCACGAAGAGGAACGACGAGAGACCGCCGATCACGAGGATCAGAGGCGAGGTGTAGGTGCGAGCCGCCTCGAGCAGACCGACGGCGGTGAGGCCGGCGCCGGCGAGCACGAGCAGGCGCAGCACGGTGAACAGGCTCGGTCGCAGCACCTGCTGCAGACCCCGCCACATGCCGTACCGCCAGACCGCGGCGATGTCCGCGCCGCGGAGGCCGACCAGATGTCGGTCGGCACGAGGCACGAGGAACCAGCCGATGAACGTGGCGACGACCTGCCCCGCCGCGATCCCGCCGAGGAACGCGGCGAGCGAGAGGGTTCCCGTGAAGTGCACCGTGAGGATGACCGCGAGCGCGACGACGAAGCCTGCGACGTCGGTGATCGCGGTGCGGACGAACGACATGTGCGCGATCAGCAACCGCCGCACGATCTCCTCGACGGCGAAGGCCGCGAGCGCGAGGGCGAACAGGGCCGACTCCCACGCGTCGGAGAATCCGGTGAGCCAGGCGATCAGGAAGGAACCGATCGCGAGCAGCACGGATGTCATGAGCAGCATGGCCTCGAGGCCCGCCCTGATCGTGCGCTTCGAGCGGTCGAGCACGACGAGGGAGTCGCCGACGAGGCCGGTGACGACAGCTGTGGCGACGATCACGACTCCGTACAGGATCGCGAAACGGCCGTACTCCTCGATGCCGAGCAGTCGCGCGACGAGGATCTGCAGGAGCAGACCGATCCCTGCCTGCGCCGCCTGCGCGATCACGGCCCCCAGAGCCTTGCGTTTCATGTCGCCTCCCCGCCTGACATCCTCGCACGCGACTCGTCGCGTCGGAGTCCGGTGCGGCGGACGGGATCGCTAGAGCTCGCCCGGCTTCATCGCCTCGGCGTCGATCGCCCGGATCACCCGCAGAGCCGCGGTGTCCGGCTTCGGCTCGGCATCCGCCGCATCGGCCTTCGAACGCCTCTTCGGCGCGTAGACGACGAGCGAGTGGAAGAGGAAGCGCGCGAAGAAGGCCACGATGAGCGACAGCCCCGTGGCGAGCACGCTGGAGATGTGCCAGGTCTCGACCATCAGCGCCATGACGGGGATGCGCAGCGCCGCCTCGACGTTGTTGAACGTGAACGAGGCGGCGAAGCGCCCGCCCAGACCGCGTGCATCCGTGCGCATGTCGGCGAAGACGAACCGCTCCTGCAGGATGAAGTTGCCGATGATGGTGATCTCGGCCCCGATGATGGCCGCCCAGATGTAGGGCACACCGGCCAGCGTGAGCAGCCACATGATGCCGAGGTTCGCCACGGCTCCGATCGCGCCGATCAGCGCGAAGAGCGACATCTTGCCGAAGCGCAGTCGGGTCAGGTGCGCGAGGAACGTTGCACCCTGCCGCAGGCTCGCCTTGGACGTGCCGTGCCTTCGCTCGGCGAACTCCATAGGTATCTCGGCGATGCGCAGATCCGTACGGGCGAGGATCTCGAGGAGGATCTTGAAGCCCTGAGGCTTGAGGGTCGCGAGATCGAGCCTGGCGCGGGAGACGAGGAAGAAGCCGGTCATCGGGTCGGAGCTGCGCGCGAGCCGGATCGGGAACATCGCGCGCGTGAGCCAGGTCGCCGTCCGAGATACCCCGAAGCGCACGGCCGTGCCGAGGCCGCTGGTGTCGCCGCCGCCGACGTACCGCGAGGCCGCGACCACGTCGGCATCGCCCTCCTCGTGACGAGCCAGCAGGGCGGGAAGCAGCTCGGGCGGATGCTGCAGATCGCCGTCCATCACGATGCAGAGATCGGATGCCGATGCCTCGAGCCCCACCACGACCGCTCCCCCGAGTCCACCGGTGTTGTCCGCGCGGTGGATGACGCGGACGGGAAGCGGAGCATCCGCCGCCACGCGCTCGACCTCGGACGCCGTGTCGTCGGTGCTGTCGTCGACGAACAGGATCTCGGCGTCGTACGCGGCGAGCGCGACGGCGGTCCTGGCCACGAGCTCCGCGACGTTGTCGCGCTCGTTGAAGGTCGGCACGATGACGGTGACCGCTGTCCCCACGGGCCCTCCCCCTTCACGTGCGCCGGCGATTGCTGCGGCATCCATAGTTCCATGTGTTCCTATGGGCGGGAAACCCGGCACCTGCTAGGCTGTGCGGATGCGGCTGTGGGAGTCGCTGGGCGGATGGGGATCCGCCTTCTGGGGAATTACTGATCTGGGGAGATCATGGGGACGCGCATCGGCTATGCCGTGGGTGCTTTCGACCTGTTTCACGTCGGGCATCTCAACCTTCTTCGTCACGCCAAACAGCACTGCGACATCCTTGTCGCCGGTGTCGTCAGCGATGAGATGCTGCGGCAGGTGAAGGGCATCGAGCCCGTCATCCCGACCGCAGAGCGGGCGGAGATCGTCCGCCACATCTCGTTCGTCGACGAGGTGTATGTCGAGACCACTCCGTCGAAGATGGATTCGTGGCGGGACGTGCAGTTCACGCACTTCTTCAAGGGCGACGACTGGCGCGGCACCGACAAGGGCCTGCGGCTCGAACGCGAGTTCGCCGAGGTCGGCGTCGAGGTCGTCTACTTCCCGTACACGGCGCACACGTCGAGCTCGTCGCTGCGGCGAGCGCTCGATGCGATCACCGCCGGCGCCACAGCCACCGGCATTCCGGCGCTCGCGACGCGCTGACTCCGCGCGCCCGCGCCCTCAACGTCGCGGGCGCGGGCGCGACGGTTCGTACACTCTCTCGGATATCGTGGTCAGTTGGCCACGCCGAGCAGGCTGCGAGCCATGCGCGCGACGTGCGGCGGAGTGTGCGCACCGAGCCAGACCGTCCACTGCAGCGGCGGTTCGGAGCAGGTCCATTCGACGCACCACGAGTGCACCGCGGTGGCGAGCCGCTCACCCTTCGCGTGTTGCCGGATGCCGTCGCCTCGCAGCAGCCAGCGCACCGAGACGCCTTCGGGCACATCGATGTGGCGGAACTGTATGCGTGCGGCCGCTTCGAGCATGATGACCCCCTCCGCATCCCAGGGCAGGCGAGCGGCGATGGCCGCGATCGCTGCGGCATCCGTCGAGTCTCCGGCGATCAGCACGACTCCCTCGATGTGCTCCCAGTCCGGATCCTCGAGGTGCTCGCACGCAGTGTTCATGGGATCGAGTATAGGTAAGGCTAGCCTTACCTAGCAACGGTCAGCGTAGACCGTGTGCGACTCGGCGCCCGTCCAGCTATGCGGCTCTACCCTGGATACATGACTTCTCCTGCAGAATCCGCGATCACGCTCTTCGGCGCCGATTGGTGCCGCGACTGCATCCGCACCAAGAAGCAGCTCGACGGCCTCGGTGTCGAGTACACCTACGTCGACCTCGTCGCAGACCCGTCGGCTGCCGACGTCGCGAAGGAGATCTCGGGCCGCACGAACATCCCGGTCGTGGTCTACCCCGACTCCTCGCACCACGTCGAGCCGTCGAATGCCGACGTCGAGTCGAAGCTGCGCGAGCTCTCCCTCATCTGATCCCGCTCGTCTGCCCCCCCCATCTGCACCGCTGGGGGCACTTCGCGCACCGATACACTGGCGCGATGAGCACCGCGGCTCGGCCTGAACGAGCATCCGCCCGCCTGTCCGCCCGCACGGTCGCGCTGTACGCGATCGGCTCGCTGGGCACGGGCGGTTACGCGACCCTCCCGGGGCTCGTGCTGACGTACTTCCTCACCGACAACCTCGGTGTCGCGGCCCTCGCCGCCGGTCTCATCGTGACCTCGGCGAAGATCTGGGACGTCATCATCGATCCGCTGATCGGTGCGGCATCCGACCGCCAGTACGCGAAGACGGGCTCCCGTCGTGGCTTCATGGTCCTGGGCGCCCTCACGCTCCCACTGTTCTTCGCACTCACGTTCGCGGTGCCCCCGTCGTGGGGACCGACAGCGGGCGCGATCTGCGTGCTCCTCGCTTTCCTCGCCACGGCCACGTCGTTCAGTCTGTTCCAGGTGCCGTACGTCGCACTGCCCGCCGAGCTCACCTCGGGCTACGACGAGCGCACCCGCCTGCTCGGGTGGCGCGTGGTCGTGCTCACCGCGGCGATCCTGCTCTTCGGCGCCGGCGGGCCCGAGCTGCGCAGCGCCGGGCCGGACCCGGTCGCGGGATACCTGCTGATGGGCGTCGTCGCGGGCCTCACGATCGGCGTCGGCATGCTCATCGCCTCGCGCACGGCGGATGCTGCCGCGCACCGCGCAGCGGCAGCGCACCACCCCGACGAGGCCGATCGCCCCACGCTCGCGGCGCCGGCCGGAATCCGCGAGCAGTACGCGGCCGGCGTGCGCACTCTGCGCCGCAGCCAGCCCTTCCGCGCGCTGCTCGGCACGTTCCTGCTGCAGGCCCTGGCGACGGGAACCATGCTCGCGGCCGCGCAGTACGTCGCCACCTGGGTGCTGCGCAGCGAGGACGCCGTCACGCTGGTGTTCCTGGCGCTCGTCGGCCCTGCCCTCATCGCCACCCCCGTCTGGACGGTCGTCGCGCGGAGGATCGGCAAGGAACGGGCGTTCGCCATCGCGAGCATCCTGTTCACGGCCGCCGCCGCGACCCTCGTCCTGGCCGCCTGGATGCCCGGCATCTGGATGTACGGCGCGATCGGGTTCGCCGGCATCGCATACGCCGGCCTGCAGTCCCTTCCGATGGCGATGCTCCCCGATGTCATCTCGCACGACGAGCGCATCAGCGGCAGGGGCCGGGCAGGCACGTTCACGGGGGTGTGGACGGCCGGCGAGACCGTCGGGTTCGCCCTCGGCGCCACCACGGTCTCGCTCACCCTCGCGGCGACCGGGTACGTGTCGACGGTCGCGGGCGCTACGACGCAGCAGCCGGACGCGGCGATCACCGGGATCGTGCTGAGCTTCAGCATCCTTCCCGCTCTCCTGATGGCGGCGAGCCTGCTGACCCTTCGCCGGTACCGGCTGCGTCGCGCCGACATCGACGCGTGAGCGGATGCCCGGCCTAAGCTGGGATCCCGTCCGAAGGAGACGCCGATGACTTCTGCGACCACGCCCGCCGCCAAGACGACGACCACGACGACCACCACCGACCTGCCGGAGGGCGAACGCGAACGCCTCGATGCCGCGATCGCGGAGCTCCACGTCGGCAGTCGCACCTGGTCTGCGCTGACCCTCGCACAGCGCGTCACCCTGCTGCACGGCGTCCGCACGAGTGTCGCTGCGACCGCGGAGGACTGGGCGAACACGGCCGCAGCATCCAAGGGCCTCGACGGCCGGCATCCCCTGCGCGGGGAGGAATGGCTCAGCGGGCCGTACAGCGTGCTCGGGGCTCTCGACGCGTACATCGAGACCCTCACTCGCCTCGCGAACGGCACCAATCCACTCGACGGCGTCAGGATCGACCGAGCACCCGGCGGACGCTCTCGCGTGCACGCCTTCCCGCTGACGGGCATCGACCGGTTCCTGCTCTCGGGCTACACGGGCGAGGTGTGGCTGGAACCCGGGATCACCCCGAACGGCGCGCGGGCCGCGGCGGGCCTCGCCCAGCGCACGCCGTCGGAATCCGGGGGCGTGGGGCTCGTGCTCGGCGCCGGCAACATCACCTCGATCCCCGTGCTCGACGTGCTCTACGAGCTGCTCGCCCACAACCGCACCGCACTGCTCAAGGTCAATCCGACCCAGGATGCTCTCGTGCCGGTGTACAAGCGCGCATTCGCCCCGCTCATCGCCCTCGGCCTGCTGCGCATCGTGCGCGGAGGGCCCGCGGTGGGCGTGTACCTGACGGGTCACCCCGATCTCGCGCACGTGCACATCACCGGTTCCGCCGCGACGTTCGACGCGATCGTCTGGGGCACCGGATCGGCCGCCACGCGTCGGCGCCGAGAGAACCGGCCGCAGCTGAAGAAGCCCATCACCGCCGAGCTCGGCGGAGTCTCGCCGATCATCATCGTGCCGGGCGACTGGACGGCCGCCGACCTCACCTATCAGGCCGAGCATGTCGCGACCATGCGCCTGCAGAACAGCGGCCACAACTGCATCGCCGGCCAGGTCGTCATCATGTCGTCGGACTGGGCGCAGGCCGACGACTTCCGGGCGGCCCTGCGTCGCGCCTACGCCAACGCCCCCGAGCGGCCGATCTGGTACCCCGGCTCGCCTTCGCGGATGGACCTCGCGACCCAGGCGTACCCCGACGCCCTCGTGCTCGGCGACCGCCTGCTGGTCGAGATCGAGCAGGGCGACGACGCCGCAGCGCTGCAGGGCACCGAGTACTTCGCTCCCGTCCTCGGGGTCGTCGCGATCCCCGGCACCGGGCAGGAGTTCCTCGACTCCGCGGTCGCCTACGCGAACGAGCAGCTGCAGGGCACGCTGGGAGCCAATCTGCTGATCGACCCGCCGACCGAGAAGACGCTCGGGGCCGGATTCGACCGGGCCATCGCGGCGCTGCGCTACGGCTCGATCGCGATCAACGGGTGGACCGCCTTCGGCTTCATCACACCGACCCTGACCTGGGGGGCGTTCCCCGGCAGCACGATCGACGACGTCGGCAGCGGCATCGGGGTCGTCCACAATGCGCTGCTGCTCGACGGCGTCGAGCGCTCGGTGATCCGGGGCCCCTTCCGGCCGTTCCCGCGGTCACTGCCGGTCGCCAACGGTGGCGGGCGCCTCACGATCCTCCCGAAGCCGCCATGGTTCGTGTCTGCACGCACGGGTGCCGCGGTGAGCGAAGGCCTCACACGGTTCCGTGCGGACGGCGGGATCATCGGGCTCCTGAAGACGCTGACCCAGGCGTTGCGCGCCTGAGGCACCTCAGCCTCTGAGCGGTCCGTCCGCCGCGAGTTCTCAGCTCGCGAAGCGGTCGGTCGCCGCGCGCAGTGCCCGCTGGGTGCCGGGTTCGGTGGCCGAGTGGCCGGCATCGTCGACCACGACGAAGTCCGCCTCGGGCCACGCCACGTGCAGGTCCCATGCGGTCATCATCGGGGTGCACACGTCGTGGCGCCCCTGCACGATGACGGTCGGGATGTGGCGGATGGCGTCGACCCCGGCGATCAGCTGTCCCTCCGACCACCAGCCGCGGTTCACGAAGAAGTGGTTCTCGATCCGGGCGAACGCCGTCGCTGCGCGCGGATCCGACATCGCCTCGATCTGCGCGGCATCCGGTCGCAGGGTGACCGTCGACGCCTCCCACCGCGACCAGGCGACCGCGGCCGGTTCGTGGACGGCCGGGTCGGGGTCGAAGAGGCGACGGTGATAGGCCTCGATCATGTGCGACCGCTCGAGCACGGGGATGGGCGCGAGGAACTCCTCCCACAGATCCGGGAAGAGCGCCGCCGCGCCGCCCTCGTAGAACCACTCCAGCTCCTCCCGCCGCAGCGTGAAGATGCCACGGAGGATCAATTCGCTCACGGCATCCGGATGCGCCTGCGCATAGGCGAGCGCGAGCGCACTCCCCCACGATCCGCCGAACACCTGCCACTGCTCGACGCCGAGGTTACGGCGAAGCAACTCGATGTCGGCGATCAGGTGCGCGGTCGTGACGAAGCGGAGATCGGCGTCGGGCGCGCTCGCATGCGGGGTGCTGCGTCCGCAGCCGCGCTGGTCGAGCAGCACGATCCGATACGCGTCGGGGTCGAAGAAGCGGCGCTGCCAGGCGGATGTTCCGCTTCCCGGTCCGCCGTGCAGGAACACGACGGGTTTGCCGTCCGGGTTGCCGCTGACCTCCCAGTACATGCGGTGACCGTCGCCGACGAGCAGCTCACCGGTCTCGTACGGTTCGATCGGCGGATACAGCGCGTCCAGGTCCATCGTCTTTCCTCCCTCAGAAGCCCGTCGTGATCACGTCGGCGTGATCAGAGCTGGTCTCCCGGCAGTGTCAGGGGCTGCTCGCACACGTCGAGCCCGTTCTCGTAGCCGCTCGCGAACCAGTACTTGCGCTGCTCGCTCGTGCCGTGCGTGAAGCTCTCGGGGTTCACCGAACCCGACGACTGCTGCTGGATGTTGTCGTCGCCGACCGTGTTCGCCGCGTTCAGCGCATCCTGGCGCTCGGCCTCCGTCGTCTCCTGCAGGTAGGGGACGCCGTCCGGGTCCTTCTCCTTCGTCATCTGCCCGATCCACGCGCCGGCATAGCAGTCCGCCTGCAGTTCGATGCGCACGCCGTTGCTGTCCGGCCCTGTGCCGTTGTTCGGGTATCGATCCATCACGCCGGTGATGTACTGAATATGGTGGCCCCACTCGTGCCCCACGATGTAGAGCTGGGCGAGGTTGCCGGCGGATGCGCCGAACTGCTGCTGCATGAGGTCGAAGAACGTGGGGTCGATGTAGACCGTCTCATCCGGCGGGCAGTAGAAGGGACCGACCGCGTTCGAGGCCGTGCCGCACGCGGTCGAGGTCGCACCGTCGACGATGATGAGCTGCGGAGCCCGGTAGGGGTCGACGTGGTCCTCCCAGTAGCCGTCGAGCGCGAGCTGCGAGCTCGCCACCCGGCAGTCGACGTTCTCGTTGGCGTCCTCACCGGTGAGGCAGTTCTCGATCACGCTGCCGCCCTCGGGCTCCGATCCGCCGCCGGTGGCTCCCCCGCCGCCGAGCAGGCCCGTCAGGTCGATCCCCAGCAGCGGCCCGGCGATGAGCGCGATGATGCCGAGGAGGCCGACGCCGCCGGCTCCCGCGACGACGGCGCCGCGACCGCGTCGGCGGGCGGTGTTGCCGGAGACATCGGCATCTGGGTTGAAGGTCATGCCACGAGGGTACTCTGCGCCGAGGGCTCGTCACGGTCGTAGGCTCGAGTCATGACGACCACGATCACGCTGACCGGTGCAGGCGGACAGATCGGATACGCGTTGCTCTTCCGCATCGCAGCCGGAGACCTGCTCGGCCCTGAGGAGAGGGTGCGACTGCGACTGCTCGAGATCCCCCAGGGTCTCGGTGCCGCCGAGGGCGCGGCGCTCGAGTTGCAGGACGGCGCCTTCGGGCTGCTCGAGCACGTCGAGGTCACCGACGACCCGGCTGTGGGCTTCGACGGGGCCGACCTCGCGTTGCTCGTCGGAGCGCGTCCGCGTGGGCCCGGCATGGAACGGGGAGACCTGCTTACCGCGAACGCGGGCATCTTCGGGCCCCAGGGAGCGGCGATCGCCGCGCACGCGTCGCCCGACGTGCGCGTGACCGTGGTCGGCAACCCGGCGAACACGAACGCCCTCATCGCCGCGGCATCCGCGGACGGAGTTCCTGCCGAGCGCTTCACGGCACTCACGCGCCTCGACGAGAATCGGGCGAGGGCTCAGCTGGCGCAGACTCTGGCAGCGCCCGTCGACACCGTGCGACGGGTGCCGATCTGGGGAAACCACTCGGCGACGCAGTTCCCCGATGTCTCGCATGCGACGGTCGGCGGCGCTCCGGTGGCCGATGCCCTCGAGGCCATCGTCGGCGACGTGCCCGCGTGGCTCGACGAGACGTTCATCCCGCGGGTCGCGAAGCGCGGGGCGGAGATCATCCAGGTGCGCGGGTCGTCGTCGGTGGCCTCCGCCGCGAACGCGACGATCGAGCACGTGCGCGACTGGGTGCGCGGCACCGATGACTGGACCTCGGCCGGCGTCGTCTCGCACGGCGAGTACGGGGTTCCGGAGGGACTGATCTCGTCGTTCCCGGTGCGCTCGATCGACGGCGAATGGCAGATCGTCGAGGGACTCGAGGTCAGCGACTGGGCGCGCGCCCGCATCGATGCCTCCGTCGCGGAGCTGGTCGAGGAGCGCGAGGCGGTGCGAGCCCTCGGGATGCTCTGAAAGGTCACCGCGCAGCCTCGGATCAGGGCAGAATGGATGCCGGAGGTGCGCGATGAGCGAGACGATCGATCCCATGAAGGCGACGGCATCCGTCGACGAGGCCCTGACGAGTCCGCTGCACCTGCCGCATGCGGCAGCGGAGTGTCCGAAGTGCTTCACCGAGCTGCAGCAGAACCGCGATTTCTGGCTCGCCCGCCCCGACGGCTCCCGCCTTGTCGGACTCGTCGTCTCGCGCGAGGGCATGCCCTCGGTGGTCGAGCAGCGTGACGACCTCACCCGCTTCGGCGTGCCGATCGAGGGGTTCCGTCACCCCTCGCCCGACATCCTCGAGAGCTGGAGCGACCGGCTCTCCCGCCTCATCGGCACCCTGAAGACGGGTGACGTGCTCGTCGTCGCGAACATCCACGCTCTGGGCCGCGACGCCGACGAAGGCGCCCGCACGGCCAAGGAACTGCGCCGCCACGGCATCATCGTCAAGGTGCTGAGCCACGACGCACGCCACCTGGCCGACGCCACGCGCTGACGCCTTCGGCCAGCGCGCCGGATCGCTGAGGTCCGGATCTCAGAAGTCTCCGGACCGAAGACGCGCGAGCGTCGCCGCGCCGATCTCGGCTCGCGCCGCAGGATGCCGCGCGTAGAACGACACGAGCGCGGCGAGGATCACCGGATCACTCGCGAGATCACGAGTGATCCGCGATGAGCAGTGTCGCCCGATCACGGGCACGCCCAGCAGGGTGAGCATCGTCATCCGCTCTGCGGGAACCGCGAAGACGCTCCATGCCCAGCCGCGGCGGCGAGCAGGACGCCGAGCGCGACCAGACCGGTCGTCGAACCCTGCTGACCCTGCCATCCGGCGAGACCCGGGACCCAGACGGTCTCGACGGCGACCTTCTGCGTCGCTGTCACTGGTAGCTCGGCGGCACCCACAGCAGCTGCGCGGCGACCAGGCCGCGATCACGGCTGACGATCTGCGCGCGACCGGGGATGGCCGGGATCGCCTTGACCTTGCCGATCAGCTGACCCTCCTCCGGGTTGCCCGAGAGAAGGATGCCTGTGGCCCCCAGGTCGGTCATGCGCTGGATGATCGGGTCATAGGCCGCACGGCTCGCTCCACCGGTACGACGCGTGAGGATCACGTGCAGACCGAGGTCGGCCGCCTGCGCGAGCAACGGGGCGAGCACGGCCACCGGATTGCCCTGCGACGTGGACACGAGGTCGTAGTCGTCGATGAGCACGAAGCCCTCAGCGCCCTTCCACCACGACCGCGTGCGCAGCTGGTCGGGAGTGACGTCGGCGCCGGGGATGCGGCTCTGGAAGAACTGGGCGAGCTCGCTCATGCCGCCCTCCGTCATCTCGTGCGACGTGAGGTAGGCGCCGAGGTACTCCTGCGGGATCTCTCCGAGCAGCGCACGGCGGTAGTCGACCACGAAGATCTTCGCCTCGGACGGGCCGTACAGGCGGGTGATCTCGTGCACGACACCGCGGAGCATCGAGGACTTTCCCGAGTCGGCGTCGCCGTAGAGGTAGAGCAGCGGCTCTTCGAGAGGATCGATCGAGAACGGAGCGAGGTTCGCCTCGTCGATGCCGAGGAGGATCTCGCGGGGCTCCGAACCGTCCGCCGATGCGGCCGCGGCGACTCCGCGCAGGTCGGCGTGACCGATGCGCGAGGGCAGCAGACGCAGCTTGGGTCCGGCCGGGCCGTGCCACGCCGATGCGACTCGCGCGACGAGATCGTCGATGCCGCCCGCGAGCGAGGATGCCTCGTCGACGCCGTCGATGCGCGGCAGCGCCGTGAGCATCTGCAGACCGTTCTCGTTCAGGCCGCGACCGGGGATCGCCGTGACGTTCTCCGCCGCCTTGCGGTTGACCTCGGAGTCCGTCGGGTCGCCGAGCCGCAGCTCGATGCGTGTGCCGATGAGGTCCTTGATGTTGGCGCGGATCTCCATCCAGCGCGCCGCCGTGATCACGACGTGCACGCCGTAGGTCAGACCGCGAGCGGCGATCGCCTGGATCTGCGGTTCGAGCATCTCGAACTCGGCTCGGAGCGTGCCCCAGCCGTCGACCATGAGGAAGATGTCGCCGTAGCCGTCATCCGCCAGCCCCTGGGCACGGCGCTGACGGTAGGTGTCGATCGAGTCGATGCCGTTCTGGCGGAAGTAGACCTCGCGGGCGTTGAGCAGGCTCGTGATCTCGGCGACGGTGCGTCGCACGATGTCGGGCTCCGAACGCGTCGCGACGCCGCTGACGTGCGTGAATCTCTGCAGACCCGTGAAGCTGCCGCCGCCGAAGTCGATGACGAAGAACTGCACCTCCTGCGGGGTGTGAGTGAGAGCAAGAGCGACCAGGGCCGTACGCGCGAGCGTGCTCTTGCCACTGAGCGGTGCACCGACGATCGCCATGTGACCCGCGGCACCGCCGAGCGAGATCGCGAGGTTCTCACGGCGCTGCTCGAGCGGCACGTCGACGATTCCGAGCGGAACGGTGAGCGCACCGGCGCCGCGCCACCGCGGCGAGATCAGACCGAGGGCCGGGTCTTCGACGAGGTCGCCGAACAGCTGGTCGAGCGTGGCCGGGGTCTCGAGCGGCGGCAGCCAGACCTGGTGGGCGGACGGACCGCGACCGCTCATCATCTCGACAGCGATCTCGAACGTGTTGCGCTTCTCTTCGGGCTCGGCGTCGACCACGACCTCTGGTTCGTCGACAGGGGCCTCTGCACGCCAGACCGGAGCCGCCGTGAACAGCTCGACCGCGGTAGAGCCTGTGCTCTGGGAGGTGCCTGTCGCCGCGCGGCGCCTGCGACGGGGCGGCGGCCCCGACACGTAGGAGGCACGGAACTGCGTCATGGTCTCGGTGTCGGACTTCAGGATTCCGGCACCCGGCTGCGTGGGCAGGTGGTACGCGTCGGGCACGCCGAGCACCGTGCGGGACTCGGCGGCCGAGAACGTGCGCAGGCCGATGCGGTACGACAGGTGCGTGTCGAGGCCGCGGAGCTTGCCCTCCTCCAGGCGCTGCGAGGACAGCAGGAGGTGCACCTGGAGCGAACGGCCGAGTCGGCCGATGTTGACGAACGTGTCGACGAACTCGGGCTTGGCCGACAGCAGCTCGGAGAACTCGTCCGCGACGATGAGCAGAGCGGGAAGAGGGGCCAGGTCGGTGCGTCCGCCACGACGCGCCTTCTCGTAGTCGGCGACGTTCGCGAACGGACCGGTCGCGCGAAGGAGCTCCTGCCGACGGACCATCTCGCCCTGCAGGGCGTCCTGCATACGGTCGACGAGCGAGATCTCCTCGCCGAGGTTCGTGATGATCGCCGAGACATGGGGCATGTCCGCCATGCCGGCGAACGTCGCGCCACCCTTGAAGTCGACGAGCACGAAGTTGAGCTGCTCGGGCGAGTGGGTCATCGCGAGGGCGAGCACGAGCGTGCGCAGCACCTCGGACTTACCCGAACCGGTCGCACCGATGATGAGACCGTGGGGACCCATGCCCTGCTGCGCGGATTCCTTGATGTCGAGGATCAGCGGGCTGCCGTCCTCCGTCTGACCGATGGGCACACGCAGCCGGTCGCGTTCGAGCCGAGGAGCCCAGGCCGCGTCGAGGTCGAGGTCGCGCACGTCGGGGAGCCCGAGCAGCTCGACGAGCTCGGCCTGATCGGTCGCGCTCTTCTTCTTCGTGATGGTCGTGCCACCGGAGTACAGGGCGATGAGTCGCCGCGCGGTCGCCTCGGCCTCGACGATGCTGATCGCGTCGGCCTCGAACGGCCGCGCAGGGACCTGCAGGCTCACGAGTTCGGCACGGCTGCCCTTGTCTCCGGGCTCGAAGGCGATGCGGAGCGCGTTCGGGTCGTCGAGGTCGCTCCACCGGGAGGGGAGGTCGATCACGGTCACACCCTGCACGCCGTCGCCGCTGACCAGCATGTCGTTGAACGACGTGCTCACGCCGTCGGTGAGGATCACGATGTGGGGAACCTTGGCGCCGGACCCGTCACGTGAGAAGCGCGACCGCTCCCGCACCTCGGCCGGGAGCATGTCCTCGAGCTCGGACAGCTGGGAGCCGATCATGCGCGCAGCACCGAGACCGTCTCTCACGGTGCGCGAGTGCGTGTGCGGCATCCACTTGGCCCACTCCCACTGCGGCAGGACGGCGGAGTCGGCGGCGATGACGATCTGCACGATGTCCGGGTCGTGCATCGTGGCGAGGTGCAGCAGCATGGCTCGCGCGAGGCCGCGGGATTCGTTCTCGTCGCCGGTGATCTCGACGCGCGCGTAGTCGCGCAGGGTGACGCCGAGCGACAGGTTCTTCTGGAGCTCGTGGGTCAGCATGAATCGATGCGCGGCGGACGCCGCGACCGGGTCGAGCTGCGCGAGCGGAGGGAGCTCAGGCGCCTCGAGCGTGATGCACAGCGGCTGGTCGCTCGTGCCGACCCGCACGGTGAGGAAGTCGGGGTCGTTCATCCCGCGCTCCCACACACGGGTGCGCTCCTCGGCGATGTACGGCAGCGCCGAGGGCGCGGGAAGGTGCCAGTTCGCTGCTCTCCGCTGCTGCCTCGCGGCGACGCGCACGGTCTGGCGCAGCTCGGTGAGATAGGCCAGATACTCGCGGCGCGAGCCGAGCGTGGCCGCCTGCCGCTGCGACCGCTGACGCCAGCCGTTCACGGCGACGAAACCCAGCGACGACAGCAGGAACATGCCGCCGGTGAGCAGGCCCGTCACCGACTGGTTCGACATGGTGACCATGACGATCGCGCCCACGCTTCCGAGCATCGGCAGGAGGGATCCGAGGATGCCCATCCCGCCCTCGTTCGGCTGCAGCTCGGGCGGCGCCTGGACGGGGAGCTTTCCGGAGGGGACGCGGGGCGGCGCGAGACGGGGTCCTGTCATGCTCTCTCTCCGGCGCTGCTGTCGGTGGCCAGCAGGAGGCTGATGGTGAAGCTGCGGTTTCCGATCCGGACACGGTCGGCGTCGTCGAGGAGCATCCGCTCGCCCGCGACGAGCTCCGTCATCTGCCCGTCGTCGGAGCGGACGTCGGAGCCGTTGGTGGATCCGAAGTCCGTGACCCAGGTGCGGCCTCGGGAATGCTCGATGCGCAGGTGCGTCTTGGACACCGAGGAGTCAGGATCGGTCACGGTGACGAGCCGGTCGTCATGGACGCTGGCCACGGGGGCACGACCGAGGTTCACCGAGACCGGGAGCCCGAGCTGCACCCGCTGCCCCGTGTCGAAGATGAGCAGCAGGGCGCCGGACTCGGATGCCGGTCCGGCAGCGTCGCCGCCGGACTGCTGCGCCGGGGCAGGGGCGACCGTGAAGAGCGGCCGGTCCTCGCCCTGAGGCACGGGGGCGGCCGTCTCGGTGCGGTGCGAGGCCGCGCGGGCATCGGTGGGCTCGGAGTCCTCGTCGACCGCCGAGGGGTGCGCACCCAGCGGGACGATCTGAGGAGGCGCGAGTGGAGCTGCCGCCTGCGGCACAGGCACCACCGCGTCGACGTCTGCGGCCACGCGCGGAACCGACACCACCACGGTGCCGGCCATGCGGTCGGCCCAGGACTGCCGACGCCCGCCGCGGTCCCAGGCGGTGGAGGCGACGACGACCCAGCTGCCCACAGCGACCAGGAACCCCGCACCGGTGACGACGCCGCGCACGAACTGCCGCCCGATGCCAGGAGAGTACGGGCGGTCGGCTCGTGCCGCGCGCAACCGGAGAACGGCGTTGCCGAGGGTGAGACCCGTGCGGGCTTCGAGCACCCAGAGGAAGATCGCGAGCTCGGCGACGGTCAGGCCGGCGAGGAGAATGCTGCGCGTGGTGACGAGCACGATGGCCGCGACGAGGATCACGGCGGCCACATCGAGCGTGAAGGCGGCGATCCGCAGACCTGTGCCCGCCGGCGAGCCGACGAATGCTGGCCCCAGACCGTCTGCGGGCTGCCTCGTCCGTGCGCGCGTCGAGACGATCGGCGTGGGTGCGGGAGGTGTGGGTGCGGAGCGCAGCGGCGCTCCGTCGACTCCGGGAGGCGCCGCGATCAGTGCCGGAGGAAGTGCCGGGATCTCACCATGCTGACCGGGTCCCGGCTGCACCGGGGGGATCAGTCCACCCGCCGGCCAGGGCTGTGGTTCGCCGTTCCCGCTCATCCCGCCATCATTCCACGAACGAGCGACAGCGCATTCGCGTAGAGCAGTGCGGCCGGCAGCGCCAGCGCCACGGCGAGCCACTCGAACGCGTCGCCGAATCGCGACCAGATGAGCGAGCTCGCACCGCGCGAGATCGGGATGATGACCGCGACCGCGGTGAGACCGACGACGAACAGCGCTGCCGCACCGAGTACCTGGAAACCTGCGCCGAGAGCCACCGAGGCCTGGATGCCGGCGATCACGAAGACCACGGCAGCCGCCGCACGCGGAAGCCAGCGCAGGATGCGTGAGGTCGTGTGCCGCGGAGTCAGCAGCAGCGCGAGGCCGACGCAGACGAGAAGGGCGATTCCTCCCGACAGCACGATCGGATCGTCCGGCCACTCGCGCAGGAAGGCCAGCGGAGTCATCAGCACCGCGACGAGGCTGAGCACGGCCGTCCCGGCGATGAGCCGCGCGGAGGAGTCATCGACGACCGCTGTGATGCGCTCAGGGCGCAGCAGCCCGACCGATTCCGGAATCGCTCCGCGAACGGTCCATCGGCTGGTCATGAAGTGCTTGTAGTCGATGAAGTAGCCCTCTGGGAGGTTCACCAGGCTGCTCGGCAGAGCGCGGAGCCCGAGCGGGACCAATCCGAGCGAGATGGCGGCTGCCTCGGCCTGTCCCCAGCGCAGGAGCAGCGCGAGCCCCCAGACGGAGGCGAGGACGACGAGCAGCACTGTCGCCGTTCCTGCGGCCGCCCGCATCGGACGGGCCCGAGCGGACACGGCGATCACGGCGGTGGTGATCCCGGCCGCGAGGAGACCGGTGGCTGCGGAGAGATGAGCGCTCTCCTCCAGCCCCGCCGGGATCAGAAGCGCCCCGGCCGCGAACGACAGGAGGATCGGGGCGAGGACACCGAGGATGCCACGCACTCCTGCCGCCGAGTCCCGACGAGCCCACGCGACCGCACCGCTGATCGCTCCGACGACGAGGAGCAGACCGATCAGCAGCCTGAGCAGCGGATCGCCTGCTCCCTGCGCGAACACCGCGACGAGCAGCAGACCGCTGACGGCCAGCATCCACCATCGGGCGCCGTGATCCGCACGCGTGGCAGCCGGGAGCGCACCTGCGCGCCGGGCCTGCGGGGCGAGCGCCGTGCGGTCGATGAGCGCATACAGTCCGCCGTCGATGAGGTCTTCGCACTCGGTCTCACCCGGGATCTCGAAGCCGCCGGGGCCGATCGTCACGAAGCGATCGGCCGTCGACAGTCCGCTGAGGATGAGAGCGTCGTCGAGGGTCTCATCGAAGGGAAGGGAGAGATCGAAGCGACGATCCTCACTCTGAAGAACGATCCGACGCCGCTCTACCGTCTCGACTGCCACACCTGCACCCTATCCGCCCTGCACTGCACTGCCGTGGACTTCCAAGGAGCGCGCTCTCATCGCACCCCCTCCTTCATACGCTGAAACCCCTGACGTCTGCACCGTCCTCCGACCAGGGCGGAGGGCAGAGCAGACGACGCGGGCCCGACGCATCGCTGCGACGGGCCCGCGTCACGGGATCACGCC
>NZ_LMOD01000003.1 GCF_001423485.1 Microbacterium sp. Leaf320 | reverse complement strand
AATAGATAAGGGTGGGTGTCTCGCCATGGCGAGACACCCACCCTTGTGGCGTGGTGAGGCTTAGACCGTGCGGCGGCGGATCACCGTGATCACCATGGACGCTGCACCGGCCAGGATCAGGGCACCACCGCCGATGATCCAGGGCAATGGGACGTCGCCACCGGTCCAGGCGAGGTTCCCGGTGGAGGGTGGCGTCACCGGGGTGCTCGGCGTTTCCGGGTCGACCGGCGTCCCCCCTTCACCGATGGTGATCGTGTACTCCTGGGTATCGTCCCCGACCGCGTTGGACGCGGTCACCGTGAACGGGAACGTGCCCGTCTGAGTGGGGGTACCCGAGATGATCCCGGTGGCCGGGTCAAGGGTGAGCCCATCCGGCAGCGTCCCACTGGTCACCGCGAAGGTGATCGGACCAGTACCCGTCGCATCCACCTGCTGGCTGTAGGCCGTACCCTGGGTGCCGTCGGGGAGAGTCAACGTCGTGATGACGGGCCGCTCACGAATCACCACCGTGTACYCCTGCGTGTCAGACCCACCTGCATTCGTCGCCGTGACAGTGAACGTGAAGGTTCCCGCCGTCGTCGGAGTTCCCGAAACAACACCCGTCGCCGGATCGATCGTCAGCCCTGAGGGGAGCGCGCCGGCGGTGACGGCGAAAGTGATCGGACCAGTGCCGGTCGCCACCACAGGCGAGGCATACGCGTCCGCCACAATCCCATCAGGGAGCGTCAACGTCGTAATCACCGGCGGTGTGACAGGCACCACCGTCGCGAACACAACACGGGTGGAAGCAGGAGGGGTTGTCCCGGTGCCGTCCTGGGCCGCCTTGAGAGGATCGAACGCATGATCGTCGCCGGTTTCCTGCTNCTGCTGCCGGCATCCTGAGGCCAGTGCCGGTCGCCACCACAGGCGAGGCATACGCGTCCGCCACAATCCCATCAGGGAGCGTCAACGTCGTAATCACCGGCGGTGTGACAGGCACCACCGTCGCGAACACAACACGGGTGGAAGCAGGAGGGGTTGTCCCGGTGCCGTCCTGGGTAGTTTGCGTGAACGTGACGCCGGGTGGCCCAGGGACGACGGTCGCTGTCGGAGACGAAGATTGTCCTGGTACGGATCCCGAGCCGACCGTCGGGATACCCACTCCTTCAATGGTGAGGGTTCCCGGTGAGAAGATCGGGGAGAATCCGCGTCCGCCGCTGCCGATGCCGGCACCGGTGCCGTATCCGGTCGCGGTGATGTCGCCACCAGTAAGAACGACTGTGCCTCCGTTTCCGAGGGCTCCTCCTCCGATCCCTGCCGCGTCTGGGTTTCCTCCGGTCGCGGTCACTGTGCCACCGTTGATGGTCACTGTTCCACCGGCGGCGTTGGCTCCGCCGCCGATCCCGGCGCCGCCGAGGCTGCCCGTGGCGGTCACGGTGCCGCCGTTGATGGTGATGCTGCCGCCGGCGCCTGATTCACCGCCGCCGATGCCCGCTCCTGCGTTCGTGGAGGATGCGGTCACCGTGCCGCCGTTGATGGTGACGATGCCGCCGGCGCCGTTGAGGGCGCCGCCGATCCCGGCGGAGTTATTGCTGCCGGTGGCCTCAATGGTGCCACCGTTGATCGTAATGGTCCCGGCATCCGGGTTGAGGTCGTCTCCGCCGATGCCACCATCCCCGGACACCGAGAGGGACCCTCCGCCTGTCGCGTCGATGATGAGGGTTTCGCCCACGCTGACGCCGATCCCTGCACGGTTGACCCCGTTCTGGGGAATGTCGAGGGCACGACCGTTCAAGTCGAGGGTCAGACTCGTCCCCGCCGGGACATCGAGAAATCCTGTCGGGGGTGCGGTGATGTCAGCTCCGAGGCAGATTCCCGCGCCGGACGCGGGGGCGGTCTGGAACGCGTTCTCCAACTCCGCCCACGTATTCACCGTCACGGTGCAGACGACCGCGGATGCGGGAGCTGCCGCNCATGAAGGCGCCGATGCGCTGGAACTCGGGGAGTCAGCGGTGATGTCAGCTCCGAGGCAGATCCCCGCGCCGGACGCGGGGGCGGTCTGGAACGCGTTCTCCAACTCCGCCCACGTATTCACCGTCACGGTGCAGACGACCGCGGATGCGGGAGCTGCCGCGATCCCACTCGCCAACATCGCGGCCAGACTGGTGATGAGTACGGCCGCAGCGGTGTTCCGTCGCGGCCTCGAAGCGTGGCTTGTGGTCCTCACGGGTTTCCTCTCAAGGGTTAGGATCGCTGTCACTCTCGCGCCGAGCACGCATGCCGATCCTTAGAGATAGACGAGGCAGCACCCCAAATCAGACGCTACGCGTCCGANTCTCAAGGGTTAGGATCGCTGTCACTCTCGCGCCGAGCACGCATGCCGATCCTTAGAGATAGACGAGGCAGCACCCCAAATCAGACGCTACGCGTCCGATTATCCACCTCCGCAGCAACTTCGTCTCGACTCATTCTGAAATTCACGGTTCCGAGAACACAAACTGGCCCCGACGTGACAAACGCGTACTTCGAGTCACCTCGCTTGTATGTCCGCCGTTCGGGAAACACCAACCGGTAGCAGCAGGACATCCGTTAGGCAGCTGCACGAGCTCCGACACAAACACCATCGCAGTGACCAACCCCAGCTCGCCGAGTGGTCCCGTGCCTGGTGAGTGGCCGGCTCTGGGAAGGGGGGCGGAGGGGGGAGGCCTCCGCCCCGTCGACCGGGTATGTCGACCGCGCACCCCCTGGGGAGAGGACACGCGACCCGCAGAACGCGGGATTCACTCCAAACAGACGAGAGCGACACTCGAATCTGTCGCTCGCCCCCACGCTGGCCCCGCGTGCACAACGGGAAGCACGTGCAGCGGACGCGTATCCCTCGAGGGGGGGAGAGCAGCGTCAGCGCCGCCCGTACCACCACCGAAACCGAGGGGAGTTCACCGAGCTCAATGACAGCAATGCGCTCGGACACGGCAGGCGCGGTTTCCGGACGCTCCATGTTGGACGCATCGCTCAGCCTCTGGCTGATAGAGCGGACTGCCGCGGCTGTGGGTTGTCCCACCAGCCGGGCATGAATGTACCGGGTCCCGGTACCACGCACCGCGATCCGAAGGTCTTCGACCGCCGCCGCATAATCGGCGCGGGTCGCCCCGTCGGGGAGTTCCCACCGCTCCATGTCGAACTGTCGAGGATCCGGTTCAAACCCAGCCGACCCAAGCTCGTTCTCGGCCGCCGACATGACCACCGCATCCTGCTCTGGTCTGCCCGATGGTGGGGTGCCCTGTCCCCCACAGGATTGGGAGGGCACCCCCAGGCGTGACGTATCTGACGTCGGCCTGTGGCCGCCTCTGACCAGTGCGAGCAAGAGAACGGCCCCCGCACGTTAGCAGCCGCCCCGCCTCCTGCCGAGGGCTGGGCGGGTACCGTCCGCTCACAGCGGACGCCACCTGGTTGCTGCGAGGGCAAGGCGGCGAGTTCGGCGTCCCGGAGCTACTGCTGAAGTTCAGTGACGGCAGTGAACGCCTGTTCGATGTCGGTCCACCGGCCGGGGAGAGAGGGTGTCGTGCGGGAAGTGCTGCGGAGGCTCCTGGGGGGGCGGCGGGTCCGAGTCAGGGGGTGAGGGGTGGTCCCGCCGGTGCGGGTTTTGAGGGCGAAGACGTGGCGTCAGCCGAGGTAGTTGGATCGCGAATTGGGGTGTATGCGGGACCAAGCCCGGAAGACCGCGGAGTGGCGGCGGTAGCTCTCGATCGCGGTGTTAACGTCGCCGGTGCCGGCTTCGGCGTAGTCGCGTTCCGCGTCTTCGCGGCGTCTTTGCGGCGGCCGGGTTGGGGCTGTGGGCAGGGAAGCAGGTGGACATCCTTGTGTTGCTTCGGTGCCTCCTGAATGAGCGCAGATCGGATCGTGCGTCGACTCTCCTCCACCAGGTGCGCGAGGACATCTCGTATGTCCGCAGAATCCGATTCATACATTGACGCGGCAGCGCTCGTGAGGACCCGCGTCCACATCCGCGTCATTGACTTCGTTCGCGAGAACCCTGGTGCCCACGTCGCTGACATTCTGGAGGGAACAGCGATCTCTCGGGGAACACTTGGCCGCGTCCTTCGGGTTCTCGCCGAGCTCAACGTGCTTGTTGTTGATCTACCGTTCGACAAACGAAGCAGCGCCCGCCGGTTCCGGTACACCCTCAATGAAGCCCGCATCGACGACCTTCTCGCTGCGCTCCCGTCGCGCAGATCACCTGCACGGCGACGTACTCCGTGACGCAGGCCGATCTGAACGCCGGCACGATCCGAAACATGGCGACGGCGGGTGGCAACACCCCCGGCGGGGACCCGTTCACCTCCGACCCGTCTGTCGTGACTGTCCAGACTCCGGGGACTCCGCTCGCCGTCACCGGTTGGGAAGTCGCAACCTGGGTCGTGATCACCGGACTGGCGCTGCTGGTCGGTGGGGGAGTCCTGCTCCTGGTCCGTCGCCGACGGACTGCAGATTCCGTCGGCCAAATGACTGACTGACCGCACAGTGCTGTCTCGACGCGCCTTGACGGCGCGCACGATCTCGTCGAAGACCTCACTCTTCGCCGCGAGAAACTCGCAGTCCTCGGCAGTGCGTCCCTTGTTCTGTGGATCTACCACGCCGAACCGGGCACCCCGTCTGCCGACGCCATGGTGCTGCTCTCGACGCTCATCTGATGAGTCGCTGAAGACGATCGTTCGCAGCGGCGTGCCGTCGTCGAGGACGCGCAGGCGTTGCCAGGAAAACCTACCCGAGTGGCTCCGCTCCGCCTACCGTCTCGCTCTCTCGGCGGGCAGCGCTGCCAGGAGCGCCACGTCGGCAACGCGCCGGAGCTCATCTTCTCCGGCGCCGTCGCGAGCCAGGGAGGACATGCCCATCAGCACGGAGTGGACGTAGGAGGAGAGCGCCTCGGCATTGAGAGCGTCGTCGTCGGCGACCTCCCGCAGCCGCGTCGCGGTGATCTCCCGGTTGTGCTCGCGGTTGGCTGCGAGCTCGGGAGAGCTGTTGACGAGGCAGCCCCGGGGGTGATCGTCGCTGACGTACTCGCGCGCGGCGCTGTCGAGCATCTTCTCCAGCACCTCCCGAGGGGTCGTGCCTGTCGTTCCGGCTGTGGTCACCGATTCGGGGCTGGCCTCGTATCGAGCGACCGCCTCTTCGAAGAGGGTGCGCTTGTCGCCGAATGCCGCATAGAGGCTCGGGGCCGAGATGCCGAGTCGTGCAGTGAGGTCTGCGACGGATGTCTCGGCGTATCCGCGCTCCCAGAACACTCGCATCGCAGTGTCCAGCGCCTGCTCTCTGTCGAAACTCCGCGGCCGTCCCATGACTCGATTCTATAGTGCTTGTTACAGATGTGCTATCGTTTTGTATCGATCGCTACAGAATGGCGTGGATCAACGCCGCGAAAGGACATCATGACCACCACCGCAGAGATCACCGGAGCGTTCCTCGAGCGACTCGGAGCGCAGGATGCTGAAGGACTGGGTGCGCTGTTCGCCGAGGATATCGACTGGATCGTGCCCGGCGACCCCGACCTTACTCCGTGGGCCGGCCGCCGCACGCACCGGAGCGAGGTTCCTGCCCACTTCCGCGACCTGTGGTCCGCCCTCGTCCCCGGCAAGAGCGTCGTCTCCGTCACCGCTGTCGTCACCGAGGGGGACGAGGCCGTGATCTTCGCCGTGTTCGATCACGTCGCCGCTCCCACCGGACGCCCCTTCCACACCGACGTCGCCCTCCGTCTGACGGTCGTCGACGGCGCCGTCACCCGGATGCACCTGTTCGAGGACACCGCCGCAACGGCCGCCGCCTTCGCCTGATCGGGTGATCGACGGGGTTGCCGGCGATCCTGTCGGCCGCCCCGTGCGGGCTCGGTGGCCCCATGCGGGCCCACTGGCCCATGCGTCGCCCCGAGCCGATGGCCGAGCTGGGGGCGAATCCCCACGCCCAGCCGAGGCTTACACCGAGAGGGTGTCGATGTGTCGCTGCAGCACCCGGTCGGCCTGGCCGGCCGGATCGTCTGAGGTGTTCCACAGCAGGTGGAGCGCAAGTCCATCGAGCAAGGCGTGTAGTCGTGCCGTCTCGAGATCGGCATCGAGAGCCGGGTCTGTCACTCCCGCCTCTGAGAGCTGTCGCAGCACGGACGAGCACACTCGGCGGACGCCGTCGTGAAGGTCGGCCGCGCTTCCCCTCAGGCTCTCGTCGGTGAGGGCGAGCCGGCTCAGCTGCAGCTGCACGATGAGCTCCGTGCGTCGTGTGTCGTCGAGGGGGAGCAGTTCCCGCATCCACTGCATCGCTCTCTCGCGACCTTCTCCCGTGACGGCGCGCAGGCGGGCTGCGACGGAGTGTCGGATGCGGTCGAAGCAGAACCGGCGGAGGGCGTCCTGCGTCGGGAACGCGCGTCGGAGCGACGCCGTGGCGATCTCCGCCTCCTCCGCGACCTTGCGCACCGACAACCCGGCGATGCCATCGCGCACCAGTACGCGGAAGGCCGCCGCCCCGATCTCGTCGTTGCGGTCGTCGTGGTCGATGAGACGGGGCATGACCTCATTCTCGTGCAGTGACGGGTGCCCGCTTGGGCCAGATCGAGTAGCTGACGGCCCACAGCAGATCTATCGCCACGATCACGCCGAGGATCGGGAAGAAACCGAGCAGCTCGGCGGTGCGCGCCGCGTCGCCGACGAGAGCGATGAGGCCCCCGAGGAGCCCCGCTGCGATCGCGGCGGCCAGCATCGTCCTCGCGACGTCCTTCCAGCAGGCGATCGTGTATGCAGAGCCGAACAGACGCGGTCGAGGCGCCGCCCCACGAAAGCGCGCGGCGAACTTCGCGTCCGCCCATGCGACCATCCGATGGCCGTATGCGACCGAGATGCCGATGTAGAGAGCGGCCAGACCGTGGTGCCACGAGGCCGTTCCCCCGCTCATGAGATCGAGAGCGACGAGCGCCAGCAGCACCAGGTCGATGATCGGCGCCGCGAGCAGCAGCATCCGGCCCAGTCTCGGGCGGTCGAAGGCGTAGCGGGCGATGAGGCCGGCTGCGATCGCGATCCAGAAGCCCACCTCGCACGCGATGATCGCAGCAAGGATCATGGACGGTCCTCTCGGTCGACGGTCCGATTATGCTAGCACGTGCGTGCTACCAAAATCCCCCTCAGCCCTGCCGTAGCGTGGATTCCATGGACATCCCCTCGATGATCATCGGTGCCTCGATCGTCTCGATCGGCTGGATCGCCTTCTGGCCGTGGGCGCAGCTCAAGCGGCTGCGCGAGCTGGAGTCGAACGCGGAAGCCCCCGATCCTGGTGCTTCCGCGTAGAGGGGGTCACCTCCCTGCTCGCGGAGTGGCGCCGTCGTCGATCCGGAGCGCGCGGCGCCAGCGATGCTGGCCGTGGCTGGTCAGGCCGTAGAAGACGGGCAGGATCAGGAAGACGACCGACGCCACCAGCGGGTGCACGAGCATTCCGGCCGCTCCTGCGGCGAGGTACAGGACGACCCCGATGAGGGCGCGGGGGCGCTCCCTTGCGAAGTAGAGCTCGTCGACCTCGTCATGGGTGAGGTCGGGATGACGCGCCAAGTAGGCGAAGAACACCAGCCAGGCCGTGCACAGCAGCGCGCCGACGATCGCATAGAGCGCGACCGCCACGCGTTCGTCGTCGAGGTTGCCCGTCCGAGCGGTCTCGGCGATCACCGCCGTCGGCCAGGGTATGAGGGCCAGCGCGGCGAGCAGTCCGAGGTTCGCCCACTGCAGCCCGACGTCCATCTCCTTGATCCGGAGAAAGGCCGCCTTGTGGTTCATCCAGATCACCGCGAGGTAGACGTATGACGCGGCATACGCCAGGTACGTCGGCCACTCCTCGAGCAGCCCCCGTAGCAGACCGCCGGGCTCGGTCTCGGGTGGCCTGAGGTCGAGGACGAGGAGGGTGATGACGATCGCGATGATCGCATCGCTGAATGCCACGGCGCGCCCAGGGCTCGCTCGTTCCGCCGAGTTCCGGCGCCGTCTCGGACTCCCACGACTCTCTGATGTCATCGTCCTGCCGCCTTCCTCGGTATCCGGGTATGAAGGCGGCAATCGTGCGCGTCTGAGGTCGGTCCACTCAGGGCCTTCCCAGAGCCGGAGGAAGAGAGGACAATGCCCGCGGCACGGGGTCAGGCAGCGCCGTCGGACTCCGGTCGTGTCGGCGGCTGGGCGGCGATGAGCTTCATGAAGATCGTCAGCAGTCCGAGGGCATCTCGAGACGGGTCGAGCAGCGCCTGAATGCGCAGGCCGTCGACCATGGCGAGGACGAGGGTGATCTTCTCGTCTGCCGTCAGGAGTTCGTCCTCTTTGGTGGGGAGGGGCCCGTCCGTGAAGCGGGACCGCATGCGCTCGCGGCGCCCGAGGAGGAAGTCGTGCGCCGGATGCTCCGGGTTCGTGGCGGCCACCGTGAGCGCCATCCAGTTGCGCTGGAAGTCGGGGTGCGCGAATTCGTCGGCGAGCACGGCGCTCAGGATCTGCTCGCCGGGCACGTGCGCCGTCATGATCCGAGCGGCGAGGTCTTCCTCGTGCTCCTCGCGCTGGGCGAGGGCGGCGGGCAGCAGTTCCTCCTTGCCGGAGAAATGTCGAAGCAGTGCGGCGTGGGTGAGGCCGGCGCGGCTGGCGATGTCGCGCAGTGACGCCCGTTCGTAGCCGTGTTCGGCGAAGCTCGCGAGAGCGGCTTCAGCGATCTCGGCGCGTCTCGCCGGGGTGGTCGCGCTCGGTCCTCGGCGGCGTGGGGCGGGCTCGGCGGTCGGCGGTGACGTCATATCCTCACCCTCTCACTTTTGCCTTCTGTTACCAAAGTGGTTACTATCGCTCAGGATCGACAATCGGTTGCCAAACGGATTTAGATCACATCTCGCGACGACGCCCACTGATGGGCGCCGCGGATCACTGAACGATGAAGGAGTCCAGGTGACCAAGAGTGAATTCGACCGCAGCGACACGATCGACTCGATCGCCGCGGCGCAGCCGGTAGGCGGCAATACGCCAGACAGCACGCCCGTCGAAGGCACCGCCGTCGGCGCGGAGCCGACCGCGCGAGTGAGCGGCGGATACATCTTCTGGCTGATGCTGGCCAACTTCGGTGCGTCCATCGCGATGATGGTCCCGCTGGCCTACGGCCTCGCACTGCGCATCACCGAGCTCGCCCCCGGGCACGAAGAGGTGCTCGGCTACGTCACCGGCACCGCGCAGCTCATCTTCCTCGTGCTCAGCCCGATGATCGGCATCTGGAGCGACCGCACCCGGTCGCGCTTCGGGCGTCGCACCCCGTTCCTGTTCCTCGGCGCCGCACTCGGCATCGTCGGGGCCGTCATCATCGGCTTCGCCCCCAACCTGCTGCTGGTCGGTGCGGGGTGGGTCGTCGCGATGACCGGTTGGTCGACCGCCGGCGCGGCGATCCAGACCCTCCAGGCCGACAAGCTTCCCGAGGAGCAGCGCGGCAAGGTCTCGGCCCTCACCGGTCTGATGACGCAGGTCGCGCCGGTGCTCGGCATCGGAATCGCCTACGCCGTGTCGTACAGCACCTTCCTGGTGTTCTTCGTCCCCGCCGTGATCGGCGTCGTACTGCTCGTCCTGCTGCCGACCTTCAAGAAGGAGGGAAGCTCGAAGGACCTGGTCGTCGACTCGTCGGTGACGCTCAAGAAGGTCATCGCCGGCTACGGCTTCAACGCCCGCAAGTACCCGGACTTCGCGTGGAACTGGGTCGGCCGCATGGTGTTCTTCATCGGCCTGTACTTCAACACGACCTTCGGCACGTTCTTTTACGCCCAGCGTCTCGACCTGCCGGTCCGCGAAGTCGCGGGTGTCGTCGCCACCGTCGGGATGCTCGGAGTCGTCGCTGCTGCCGGTGGCGCGCTGCTCGGTGGATTCCTGTCCGACAAGCTCAAGCGCCGTCGGCTTTTCGTGCTCGCGGCCGCCTTCATCTTCATCGGGGGAGCGCTCGCCGAGGCGTTCGCATGGTCGCTGCCCCAGCTCATCGTGGGGGCGGTGCTCATGCAGCTCGCGATCGCCGTGTTCGCCACCGTCGACCAGGCCATCGTGTACGCGATCATTCCCGACCGCGCCGAGTCCGGCCGCTACATGGCCGTCGTGGCGTTCGCCCAGAAGATCCCCAGCGCGATCGCCCCGCTGATCGCTCCGCTGATCATCACGATCGGGGCCGTGGGCGCCGAGAAGAACTACACGCTGCTCTACCTGATCGGCGCGGTGTTCGCCCTCATCGGCGGTCTGATCATCATGTTCAAGGTCAAGGGAGTGCGTTGAGATGACGCTCACATCGAACCCGGCATCCGTGCCCACCGCGCCCTACGATCTGCGGATCGACAGCGGCGGCGACGAGTTCACCGTCTCTGAGGGCGCGCCGCGGCTGTCGTTCACCGTTCCGATGGGGGCGGGTGCGGAGACCGGGTTCGAGATCGAGGCGATCGTCGACGGCGAACGTCAGCCCTCAGCGTCCCTCGAGACCGGCGCGCACCTCTTCATCGAGTGGCCGTGGCTCGCGCTGTCCAGCGGTCAGCGGGTGCGATGGCGGGCGCGCGCCGTGAGCGGCGACACAGTCTCGGAATGGTCGGACTGGTCATCCTTCGAGTGCGGACTGCTGGACGCGGACTGGACCGCCGAGTGGATCAGCCCGGTCGAGCACGATGAGCCCGGATACGGCGCGCGGGGTGCTCACACGCTCGCTCACACCTTCGAGACCGGTGGCATCGCCTCGGCGCGGCTGTACTCGACTGCTCTCGGCGTCTACGACGCTCGCATCAACGGCGAGCGTGTCGGCACGGCCGAGCTGTCGCCGGGGTCGACCTCGTACGACCGCACCCTCTACTCCCAGGCTGCCGACGTGACGCGGTTGCTGGCCGACGGCACGAACTCGCTCGAGATCGAGCTCTCCGACGGCTGGTACCGCGGGCAGGTCGGGGCGTTCCGTCTGCCGGCCGGGTGGGGCACCACTCTCGCAGCGCGAGCTGAACTGCACCTCGAGCTCTCCGACGGCTCGCGACAGGTGATCCGCACCGACGGAGACTGGACCAGCGCTCGGTCCAGAGTGATCCGCGCCGACCTGATGGATGGGCAGACGACCGACTTCCGTGCGGATGCCGGGTCTGCGGAAGCCGTGATCGTCGGCGCGGTCGAAGGTCCGCCGATCTCCTGGTCGCCGGCTCCGCCCGTCCGGGTCGTCGAGACGCGCGACGCGGTGAACGCGAACCGCCTCGCGGACGACACCTGGGTGCTCGACTTCGGTCAGAACGCCTCGGGCTGGCTGCGGCTCACCGATCTCGGTCCGGCGGGAACGCGCACGGCGATCGACTACGGCGAGTACGTCGGGCCTGACGGTGATGTGAGCACCGCACACCTCGATTCCACCAAGCCGGGAGAGCCCGACGTCGTCTTCGTGCAGCACGACGAAGTGGTCTCGGACGGAGGGGGCGCGGTCTTCGAGCCACGTCATACGGTTCACGGCTTCCAGTTCGTCAGGATCACGCGTCAGGGTGCTCCGTTCGAACCGGCGTCCGCGCAGATGCAGGTCGTGCAGACGGATCTGCGTCGCACCGCATCGTTCGAGTCGAGTGATCCCGACCTCAACCGGCTGCACGAGATCGCCGACTGGAGTTTCCGCGGCAATGCGGTGGATGTGCCGACCGACTGCCCGACCCGTGAGCGTCTGGCGTGGACGGGCGACTACCAGGTGTTCGCGCCGACCGCCGCGCGCCTGTACGACGTGCTCGGCTTCACCCGCAAGTGGCTGCAGTCGGTGCGGGACGATCAGCTCGACGACGGGCGTATCGCGAACTTCTCGCCCGACGGCCGTCGCATCAAGCACAAGCTCGACGACCAGTTCGCCATGATGACGGGCTCCTCCGGGTGGGGTGACGCGATCACCTTCGTGCCGTGGGAGATGTACTCCGCATACGGCGACGTTCGAGTTCTCGAAGAGAACTGGGACGCGATGGTGCGGTGGGTGGAGTGGGAGCTCGGGGCCGCCCGTGCGAATCGGCATCATTCTCGCGTCGAGCGCTCTGCCGACCCGCAGCCGCACGAGGAGCATCTGTGGGACGGCACATTCCACTGGGGCGAGTGGACCGAGCCCGTCGCGAAGGCGGAGGACGGGTCTCGACTCGACCCGATCAAGACGAACCCCATGGCCTGGTTCATGGCCGACAAGGGAGAGGTGGGCACCGCCTACCTGTATCGCTCCACTCAGATCCTCGCGGATGCCGCGGCCGTGCTCGGCCGAACGGGCGAATCGGCGAAGTATGCCGCGATCGCCGAGCGCGTGCTCGACGCGTGGCGGGCAGAGTTCGTCACGGATGACGGGCGTACGGTGCAGGACACTCAGGCCGCCTATGTGCGGGCACTCTCGTTCGGTCTCATCCCGGAATCGCTTCGCCCCACCGCTGCGGAGCGCCTCGTCGAACTCATCCGCGACGCCGATACCCATCTCGGCACCGGATTCCTCTCGACGGGAGACCTGCTGCCGGTGCTCGCCGACAGCGGGCATGCGGATGTCGCCTATGACCTGCTCTTCCAGCGGAGCGCACCCTCATGGATGTACATGATCGACAGGGGTGCGACGACGGTCTGGGAAGACTGGGAAGGCATCGACGGCGAAGGTGTCGCCCATGAGTCACTGAACCACTACAGCAAGGGCGCGGTCATCCGCTTCCTGCATACCCACACGCTCGGCCTCCGTCAGGATCCGGGGTCGATCGCCTGGGAGTCGTTCACGATCGCGCCGCTCCCGGGCGGCGGGGTCACGTGGGCGAAGGGACACCTCGACAGCCCTCAGGGGCGGATCCGGGTGGAGTGGCGCATCGAGGGGGACGAGCTGGTGGTCGAGGCGGACATCCCGGCAGGGAGTCGCGCGACCGTGGTCTTCCCCGACGGGACGACGCGAGCGGCCGGACCCGGTTCCTTCTCGGGCACGGGCGGTCGCGCCGGGGCTCGCTGAGGGCGCGGATCAGTCGTCGTGTGTCGCCGCGGCCTGCAGCTGTCGATTGATCGCCCGCAGGCCGACGGCGAGCGATTCCAGCTCGTCGATCGTCAGCCCGTCGAGGATGTCCGCGCCCATCTCGGGGCGAGCCGCCATGATCTTCCCGATCACGTCTCGCCCGAGAGGTGTGGGGATCAAGCGTCGCACGCGCTGGTCGACGGCATCCGTGAGCCGTTCGACGAGCCCCTGGTCGACGAGCCGCTCGACGAGCTTCGACATCGTGGCGAGTGACACCTCGAACGACGACGCGAGGCCACTGATCGTGCTGCGATCCGACACGACGGTGGATGTCAGCACCTTGAGCTGCTGGATCGTCAGCTGCGTGCTCAGCAGGGAGCCGATCATGCGGGGGAGTGAGCGCACCGAGACCGCCAGGGTGAGGGCATCGATGTTCTCCAGTGCCTCCGCACGCCTCCGGTCATCGCTCACACCTGTACCGTAACGCGCTCTGGGGGTATTCCCAGCGACATTTACTTAGCTTCAAGCTAACCTTCTGACAAGGAACCGATCCGGGGTCGTGTCGGGCTCAGGTGAACGGCGTCCCCGGTTCGCGTCGACCTGTGCCCGCGCCCCGGCGACAGGAGGACGGAACCATGGCGGACGACGCACACGGCATCGAGGATGAGACCCAGCATCTCCGGGCGCTGCGAGAGAAGTACGCGCAGGAGCGGGAGCGGCGGGTCCGCCCCGACGGAGCGACCCAGTATCGATCGGCTCTCGGCGAATACGGCTACTACGCGAAGGATCCGTACACGCCGAGGCTCGACCGGGAGCCGCTGCGAGACCGTGTCGAGGCGCTCGTGATCGGAGCGGGTTTCGGCGGGCTGCTCACCGGCGCGGGGCTGCGTGATGCGGGGATCGCATCCGTGCGGCTCATGGACGAGGCGGGTGACGTCGGGGGAACCTGGTACTGGAACCGATACCCCGGCATCCACTGCGACATCGAATCGTACGTCTACATGCCGCTCCTCGAAGAGACCGGCTACATCCCGAGCACGAGGTACGCGCCGGGCGAAGAGATCCGTCAGCACGCCGTGCGCATCGCGGAGCACTACGACCTCTACCGCGACTTCGTCGGGCATACGCGGGCGACAGGGCTCACGTGGGACGAGGAGGCCGCGGAGTGGGTCGTCGAGACTGACCGCGGCGACGTGTTCCGCGCTCGCTACGTGATCACCTCCTCGGGCACGCTCACGCAGCCGAAGCTCCCCGGCATCCCGGGGATCGAGCGCTTCACCGGGCACACCTTCCACACCAGCCGCTGGGACTACGCCTACACGGGCGGATCGGCGGACGGCGGGCTGACGAAGCTCGCCGACAAGCGGGTCGCCGTGGTGGGCACGGGGGCGACGGGGCTGCAGGTGATCCCGCACCTCGCCGAGCATGCACGCGAACTCCTGGTGTTCCAGCGCACGCCTTCGACCGTCGACGTGCGCGACAACCGCCCGACGGATCCGGAGTGGGTGGCGACGCTCTCTCCCGGGTGGCAGCGCGAGCGGATGGACAACTTCCTCGAGGTGCTGGCCGGTGAGCCCGTCGAGTCCCTCGTGGACGACGGGTGGACCTCGACGCACCGGCTGCAGCGGAGCATCCTCTCGGGAAGTGTCGACGGCTCTGTGCCGGACGAGGACCGCCTCCTGCGCGAGGAGCTCGACGACGCGGCGAAGATGGATGCGCTGCGCACCCGGGTCGACGAGATCGTCGACGACGCGTCTACCGCGGCCGCGCTCAAGCCCTGGTACCGGTACATGTGCAAGCGGCCGGGGTTCAGCGACCTCTATCTGCAGGCGTTCAACCGGTCGAACGTCACTCTCGTCGACACGGCGGACACCCACGGCATCACCGCACTCACCGAGACATCGATCGTCGTCGGCGAGGCGGAGTACGAGGTGGACTGCCTCATCTTCGCCACCGGATTCGACGTCGGGGTCTCAGGGGTGGTGTCGGGCACCCTGCCCGTGTCCGGGCGGGGAGGGCGTGCGCTTCTCGAGGCCTGGGGGCTGGGGCCGCGGACGCTGCACGGATTCACCACCCACGGGTTCCCCAACCTGTTCCAGCTCGGCCCGATGCAGAACGCGAACTCGGTGAACTTCGTGCACATCCTGCAGGAGCAGGCGCTGCACATCACCGCGGTGATCGAGCGGGCCGAGCGGGTCGGCGCTCGCCGCATCGAGCCGACCGCCGAGGCCGAGGACGCCTGGTGCCGCACGGTCGTGGAGACCTCGAGAGATGTATCGGAGTTCCAGGCCCAGTGCACGCCCGGCTATTACAACGGAGAGGGTTCGCGCACGATCGGCGGGCTCACATACTCGCCGGGACCGGTCGCCTTCCATCGCCTGCTGCGCGAGTGGCGTGAGGGAGACATGGCCGAACTGCTCGTCGTCGATGATGCGGACGAACGCATGCGCGAGTCGTCGGAGATCGGAGTCTCGGCATGAGGCCGGCGCTGGCGACCGCGGTAGGTGCGATCGGGGTGGTGGCTCTGCTGGTCGGCTGCGCGCCCGCCTCTTCGGATGCGTCGCAGACCGACGCTCCATCGGACGGGCCCGCTGCGGAACAGATCTCGGACGAGCTGCTCCAGGTGACCGAGCCTCACGAGCTCACCGGCGGGACGCTGCTCGAGGGGCCGACTTTCCACGAAGACGGTTCGCTCTTCCTGGTCGACGTGATGGCTCCCGCCGGGGAGGCCAAGGTGCTGAGTGTCGACGTGGCGGAGCGCACGGTCGATCAGGTCTTCACCGACGAGACGAGTGCGTTCACCTCGGCGCAGTTCCACCCGAGTGACGGCCGCCTGTACCTCACCGACTTCCTCGGCGGTGGTGTCATGAGCATCACGGCTGAGGGAGAAGACCCGCAGGTGCACTTCTCGGGCGACGTCGACGGCATCGCGATGCTGCCCGACGACATCGCGTTCCATCCCGACGGCACGATGTTCGTGACCGACACCCGCGGCATGGACGCACCAGGATGGGAGACCCCGGGGCGTGTGGTGAGAATCGGCACCGACGGGCAGGCGTCGACCCTCGCGGGCGACCTTCCCTCCCCGAACGGCATCGTCTTCGACGAGGAGGATGCGGGGCTCTGGGTCGCGCAGTACAACGCGAACCGGATCGACTACTTCGCCCTCGACGAGACGCGCACCCGGGTCGTCTCGGCGTATCCCGCGATCCACGTCGACGGCGGGATCGGACGCATCGACTCGACCGCGGTCGACGCCGAGGGGAACATCTATCAGATGTTCCACGAGAAGGCCGAGATCGTGGTCTTCGCCAAGACCGGTGAGCAGATCGGCACGATCCGCGTGCCGGGTGAGGGGCTGGAGTCGGCGACCAACATCGCCATCGCACCCGGCACGACCGACGGATACCTCGTCGTCAGCGGGCCGGCGGGCGGGTTCGTGCACACCTTCGAGGCCTACGGGGAGGGCATCCGTCAGTCCAACGGCGGGTGAAGCCACCCGCGGGAGTCTCGGCGGGCGAAGGGCGCCCGCCGAGACCTGTGCTTGGGGACTCCTCGACGTATCGGCTAGTATTCTGAAATTACTAGTTGACTCAGAATTGGAGCATCGATGCCCACGTTCCCGAAGAACTTCCTCTGGGGTGCGGCCAGCGCGCCGCACCAGGTGGAGGGCAACAACGTCAACAGTGACTTCTGGATGCAGGAGGCGCACATGACCGGGGCCGATCGCAGCGGCGACGCGCTGGACAGCTACAACCGCTTCCCCGAGGACATCGCTCTCGTCGCCGACTCGGGCTTGGACACCTATCGGTTCGGGATCGAATGGGCCCGCATCGAGCCGGCTCCGGGCCAGTTCTCGCGTGTGCAGCTCGCTCACTACCGGCGAATGATCGACACGGCGTTGGCGGCAGGAGTGCGGCCCTTCGTCACGCTGCATCACTTCACCTCGCCGCGCTGGTTCGCCGAAGAGGGAGGATGGCGCTCGCCGCAGGCCATCGACAGATTCCGTGCGTACGTCGAGGTCGCGGCGACGATCCTCGACGGTGTGGAATGGGTCTGCACGATCAACGAGCCGAACATGCTCGCGATCATGGTGGGCGAGGCCGAGGCGGCTCTGGATCCGGATTCCGAGACCGAGTGGCTCAGCCCGACGCTCGAAGCCGACACCCCGCGCCCGGTCAAGCCTGCGCCGTCGGAGGAGATCGGTCGACGCCTCATCGAGGCGCACCACGCCGCGCGAGAGATCCTTCGCGCGCGCACCGATGCCCGCATCGGGTGGTCGGTCGCCAACCGTGCGTTCGAGACGCGTCCCGGGGCCGAAGAGGTGCGGCGCCGATTGGAGCATGTCTGGGAAGACCTGTATCTGGAAGCTGCGGTGGACGACGACTACATCGGCGTACAGGCGTACTCGGCTCAGTGGGTCGGTCTCGACGGGATCGAGCCGCACCCCGTGCGCCCCGACAACACGCTGGTGCGCACGGCTTACCGTCCGGATGCCCTCGGGATCGCAGTGCGCCACACGGCTGAGGTGCTCCCGCAGGTGCCGGTCGTCGTCACGGAGAACGGCATCGCCACGTCCGACGACGCGCGCAGGATCGCCTACACCGACGCGGCCCTCGGCTCCCTCGCGGAGGCCATGGACGACGGCGTCGATGTTCGCGGCTACATCCACTGGAGCCTTCTCGACAACTACGAGTGGGGTCACTGGGATCCGACCTTCGGCCTCGTCGCCGTGGATCGGGAGACCTTCGAGCGTCATCCCAAGCCCAGCCTGCGGTGGCTCGGGAATGTCGCGAGGCGGAACCGTGGGGGAAGCGGCGACGGCGCGGTGTGAGCCGGGCTCGCAGTGGTCGAGGCGGGCGCGTCAGTCCAGTGCGCCCGCTCCGAGCAGTGCGCGGATGTGCGATTCGACCCGGGCGCGGATGTCGAACGGCGGACCCTGCATCCACTGCAGCTGCAGACCTTCCCAGGCTGCCAGCAGAAGATGCGCCGCAGCATCCGGATCGATGGAGTCGTCGATCCGCCCTGCCTGCTGCAGCCGGCGGATGTCTGTGGCCACGACAGCCGTGGATCGCGCCCAGCGCGCTTGGAAGAAGTCGTTCGCCGGGTGCGAGGGGTCGGCGGAGGCCCCGGCGAGCTCGTTGTAGAGGCGGGCATAGTTCGTGCGCCGCACCCCCGCTTCGGCGCGCTCGCCCATCTCGGCGATCGCGCCTGCTTCGGCCCCCCGCGCGCGGATGTTCTCCTCGTCGTGCTGTGCGAGTGCGGCGATGAACAGCGCTTCCTTGGTGGGGAAGTGGTAGAACACGGTCGCCTCGCTCGTCTCGGCGAGCTCGGCGATGTCCGACACCGACACGTTGCGGTGGCCGTGCCGGCGCACGAGATCGAGTGCGGCCCTGCTGAGTGCCTGGCGTCGTTGGTCCGACTTCGCGTACGGACCTCTCTTCTGGGCCATCAGCGTCCTTCCGATTGCTCTTGAGTGTGGCGCTCAGGCAATGTTATGCTCATCCGGCCAAAGTAATAGTCGACTCAGAATTGAGTCGAGGGAAAGGTGAAGATGCCTGCGTCGACCGTCGATCGCCGTCGCCTCGTGCGACGGCACAATCCTGTGCTGACGGCCGCGCATCCCACCGCGGCTCTCACCCTCGGCAATGGCGACGCAGCGCTGACGGTCGACATCACGGGGCTTCAGACGTTCCCCGACGCCCATGAGCTTGTTCCCGACCCTCACCGGGTCGCGGTCGCCGGAATCGACGGGCTGCCCGAGCAGCGCGTGCGGGTCTTCGACGCCGATGACTTCCAGATTCCGCTGCGCACGCAGTCGTCGTGGGGCTGGTACCGCACCAGGACGACGCGAGAGTTCGATCGTGACGAGACGGTCACCCGGTACGACACGGCGCGAGGTGCGGTTCCGTATCTCGACCGGATGGGGCTCCAGAGGGCTGGCGATGAGATCGCCGACGAGTTCGCCGCCGGTGCCTGGTTCCACTACAACCCGCGGCGTGCCCACCTCGGACGTCTGGCCCTCACACCGCCGGTCGGTCGACCCGATCGCATCGACGTCACCGCGGTGAGGGATCCGAGGACCGAACTGGATCTCTGGTCGGGTCGCGTGCACGCGCAGTTCGTGCTCGAGGGAGAGTCGGTCACCGTGACGACGGTCGCTCATCCCGAGAAGGACGTCTTCGCCGTGTCGGTCGAATCGCCACTGCTTCAGCACGGATGGGGTGTCGCGTGGATCTTCGACACTCAGCCGGACGACTTCGCGACATTCGAGCTGCCGCTGGAGGAGTCCACGCACTGGGAACGCCATACCCCCGGGCACTGGACCGCTCGCCGTCGCATCGAGACGACGGCGTATCGGGTCGACATGTCGACGAACGGTGGGCTCGCGCTCCGCGGAGCCGACGCCACCGTCGCCACATCGGACGGAGAGCGGCTCGAGGTCGTCGTCTCCCTGCATGCCGACGACTCGGTCGACGATCTGCGCCAGCCGACGTATGGTCAGGTCGCCCGTGCCGCGGAGACATGGTGGGAGGGGTACTGGTCGAGCGGCGTCGCCGTCTCCTTCGAGGGCAGCGACGACGAGCGAGCGACCGAACTCGAGCGTCGCGTCGTCCTGTCGCAGTATCTGGCCGCCGTCAACAGTGCGGGATCGACCCCGCCTGCCGAGACCGGGCTGACCTACAACACGTGGACCGGCAAGTTCCACCTCGAGATGCACTGGTGGCATGCCGCGCACTTCGCCCTGTGGGGGCGGGGGCACCTGCTCGAGCGCAGTCTCGGCTGGTACCACAGTGCGCTCGACGCCGCGCGTTCGACGGCCGACTGGCAGGGGTATCGCGGTGCCCGCTGGCCGAAGCAGACCGACCCCTCGGCGGCCGAGTCGCCGAGCAACATCGGCGTCTTCCTGGTGTGGCAGCAGCCCCACATCATCCACCTTCTCGAGCTGCTGCGGCAGGAGGGCCGGGGCTCGGAGTTCTTGCGAACGCACTACCCGCTTGTCGAGGCGACCGCGGAGTTCATGGCGGATTTCGTCGAGGAGCGGGACGGCGCCTTCCACCTGCCGCCACCGATCATCCCCGCTCAGGAGAGCTATCTCGCCGACCGCAGGACGAACGCCGACCCGACTTTCGAACTGGCGTACTGGTCATGGGCTCTCGAGGTCGCCAACGAGTGGCGCTCGCAGCTGGGGCTCGGGGTGCAGCCTGAGTGGGAGCGGGTCGCGCAGAACATGACCATGCCGACGCTTCTCGACGACGGAACGTACGCCGCGCTGCGCACTCCGCCGCATCTGATCCGCAAGGACCACCCGTCGATGCTCATGGGACTCGGATGGCTCCCGCCGACCGACATCATCGACGCCGACATCATGAGCGAGACGCTCGACGCCGTGTGGGATCGGTGGGATCTCCAGTCCAGCTGGGGGTGGGACTACCCGGTCATGGCCATGACCGCGGCTCGACTCGGCGACCTTGCGCTCGCCTTCGACGCTCTCCTGCTGCCGTCGCCCAAGAACGAGTTCCTCGCGAACGGACACAACCCGCAGATCCCCGGCTTCCTGTCGCTGTACCTGCCTGCCAACGGCGGGCTGCTCTCCGCGATCGCGCACATCGTCGGCGCGATCCGCGCCGGTGATCGCGAACCGGACGGGTGGCGGGTGACCTATGACGGTGCGCCATCGCCATCGCCATCGCCATCTCACGCGGCCGCCGCCGCAGTCTGACCTTCCCACGCACTGCATGAGAGAGAGGATGATCTTGTAAAGGGCAACCGGTTGACACTGGTCGAGACCAGCGCCGTATCGCCCCCCCGCAGCAACCGATTCTGAACCGCCAGACGGTTCATCGTTCGAAGGATTTTCAATGATGAGGACCACGCGTTACACACACTCTTCTCGCAGCCCACGCCGCCTGACGCTCGCTGCAGGCGGCATCGCCCTCGCGACGGCGCTCACGCTCTCTGGGTGCTCTTCGCCAGAGCCGGCGGAGTCCCCGGAAGAGGCAGGAGACGTCGAACTGACGTTCATGAACCAGTCGCGCGGACAGGAAGCCGCTCTCACGCAGCTCGCCGAGCAGTACTCGGAAGAGACCGGGGTCACTGTCACGATCGATTCGCCCGGACCCGCCGACTACCTGCCGAAGCTGCAGGCGCGAGCGCAGTCGAACTCGATGCCCGACATCTATTCGTCTTTCCAGGCCACCGACATGGCGCCGTTCTACAAGGCCGGTTGGGCGATGGACCTGTCGTCCGAGCTCGAGGGCGAGTGGAGCGATGACTTCAGCCCGGCGATCATCGAGATGTCGACCTTCGAGGAAGGCAACAATCTCGATGTTCCCCCGGGGATCTACACCGTGCACTGGGAGACGCAGACGTACGGCTTCCTCGTGAACCCGACGCTCACCGGCATGACGTTGGACGACGCCCCGTCGACGGTCGACGATTTCATCGAGGCGCTCGCCGATGCGGATGACGGGGCCGCCGGCTTCTCGGTCGCGGCGTCGCTGACGCCGCAGTTCCTGCAGGCGATCGCGTCCAACTGGCTCACCGACGACGAGATCGCCGCGACCTTCAACGGCGAGGAGAGCTGGGAGCAGGATGCCTGGCGAGAGGCCTTCCAGGTGCTCGTCGACATGAAGGATGCCGGCGTGATCGCCAACGACGCGCTCGTCGGGGGTCAGGACGACAACCCGAACGTGGAATCGTCGTTCTTCACCCAGGCGATGGGGTCGATCTTCGACGCGTCTCCCGGTGTCTCCGTGGGCCTTCGCACGAACCCCGAGTTCGAGGACTACTTCTCGGTGGGCATCCCGGTCGTCGACGGCGGCACCGAGGATCCCCGTTCCCCGGGCGTCCCGGGAAAGGGCGCGATCATCAACCCGAAGGGTGAGCACCCCGAAGAGGCCCTCGCGTTCGTGAAGTGGCTGACCGAGCCCGAGCAGCAGGCGGTGTTCGCCGAGGTCGGTCGCATCCTGCCGACGAACCCCGAGCTGCTCTTGAGCGGCGACGTGCCGACGCAGCTCGCGGGCTTCGCCTCGGGAGTCGAGACCGTGCAGGTCATGTCGGCGACATTCGCGACCGACGTGCGCACCGCGATCGTCGCCGAGGCTCAGCGGGTCGTGCTGGGTGAGGCGACGATCGATGAGGCTCTCGCCAACATCCAGGCCGCCCAAGACCGAGTGTCATGACGACCTCCTCTCTCCCGCTTGCTGCGCGGCGCCCCACCCGGGCGCCGCGCAGGAAGCGCTCGTTGCGCGCCAACCTGCTGGGCTGGCTGTTCCTGGCCCCCGCCATCGCGCTGATCGGCATCTTCACGATCGTCCCCTTCGGGCAGGCGATCCTCCTCAGCTTCCAGTCGTGGGACGGCGTGAGCCCCGACACTCCCTGGGTCGGATTCGCGAACTACGAGTTCATCGCAGGCGATCCCGTCTTCTGGGCGTCGATGAGGAACGTGCTGTTCTTCGGAGTGGTCGGCTTCTTCGTGGGCAACGGCGTCGCTCTGGCGATGGCGCTCGCCGTGAACCGCATCACTCGGGGCAAGACCTTCTTCCGCACAGTCTTCTACCTGCCCGGCGTGCTCTCGGTCGTCGTCGTCGGTCTGCTCTTCTCCTTCATCCTCGCGCCGGGTTCAGGCGTGCTCAATCGTGTTCTCGAGATGGTCGGTCTCGGGTCTCTGCAGCAGAACTGGCTCGGCGATCCGTCCGTCGCGCTTCCCGCGGTGGCCGCGGTCTTCGTCTGGTTCCACTGGGGGTTCGGCTTCCTGCTTTTCCTCGCGGGGCTGCAGGACGTGCCCAAAGAGCTGTATGAGGCTGCGGAGCTCGACGGCGCGAGTCCGTGGACCCAGTTCCGCTACATCACCTGGCCGCATCTCGCACCGGTCACCTCGATCGTCAGCCTGCTGACCCTGCTCGCCGCTCTGCAGATCTTCGGAACGGTGCAGGTGCTCACGAACGGGGGTCCCGGCTATCACACGATGGTTCCCACGCTGGCGATCTTCAACGAGGCGTTCGTGAACTGGCGCTACGGAAGTGCGGCCGCGATGTCCGTGGTCTTCGGTGGCGCTCTCGTGCTGCTCTCGGTTCTCCAGCTCGCCATCACCGGGCGGAGGTCCCGCGCATGACACTCATCACCCAACCGCCGGTCGAGGAGGCGGAGACCACGATCGACCAGCCCCGGCCGCGACCGCGTCGTCGCATCCGCGCCGACAGAGTGGGGCTCTACGGGCTCCTCATCATCGCGGCGCTGACAGCGCTGCTGCCTCTGCTCTGGATGCTCTCGGGGTCATTGCAGAGCCTCACCGAGTTGCTGTCGAACGACACCTTCCTGCCGGCTGACCCTCAGTGGCAGAACTACATCACCGCCTGGGTGCAGGGCGACCTCGGCACGTATCTGCGCAACAGCGTGATCTACACGGGATGCGCCGTCGCCGGCATCCTGATCGTGTCGAGCCTGGCGGGCTACGCGCTCGCGCGCCTCGACTTCGCAGGCAAGGGCGTCTTCACGTTCATCATCCTGGCGGTGATGATCATTCCGGCTCCTGCGATGTTCCTCGCGCAGTACAAGCTGCTGATCTCGCTCGGTCTGACCAACAACCCGGTGGGCTACGTCCTCATCCTGATCACATCGGGCATCCCCATGTCGACCCTCATCATGCGCAGCTTCTTCGTGAGCCAGCCTCGAGACCTGGAAGAGGCCGCGGCGTTGGACGGCGCGGGGCCCCTCCGCATCTTCTGGAGCGTGATCCTGCCGCTCGCGAAGCCAGGGCTCGCAGCCGTGGCGGTCATCCAGGGTCTCGGAGCGTGGAACGAGTACCTGATGGCGCTCGTGCTGTTCGACGACAACGCACTGATGCCCATCCAGCGAGGTCTCACCGCGTTCACGTCCGCAGAGACGCCGCAGCAGCAGATCCTGCTCGCCGCGACCACGATCTCGATCGTGCCTGTGGTGATCTTCTATCTGATGGCCCAGCGCCACATCGTGAAGGGCATCGGCGCCGGGGCGATCAAGTAGCGTCTTCGCATCATCGGTACTGCCGGGCACAGCGAGGCCCCGCACTGCACTGCAGCGCGGGGCCTCACCTGTGGAGATGCCGGTCAGATGCCCACTCCGGCGCGGAAGCGGTCGACCCCGATCTGGCCCTCGACCACGGCTGCGGTCAGCTCTTCGACACTGGTGTCCTCGCGACGCACATCGAGGATCTTCCTGCCGTGATTCATCACGATGTGCCGATCGCAGACCTTGTAGGCGTGGTGCAGGTTGTGGGTGACGAGAACCGAGCTCACGCCCTCGGTCTTGAGCTGTCGGAGGTAGTCCAGAAGAGCCTCGGTCGCACGCACGGCCAGGGCCGATGTCGGCTCGTCGAGGATGAGCAGGCTGCGCTTGAAGTGCACCGCGCGCGCGATCGCGACCGCCTGCGCCTGTCCTCCCGACAGCGACGAGACGAGCTGCTTCGAACTCTTGATGCCCTCGATCGTGACGACGGTGTCGAGGATGTTCGTCGCGATGGCATCCATCTGCTTCAGCTTCATGAAGCCGAGGGGGTTCGTGATCTCCCGACCCATGAAGATGTTGCGGGTGATCGACATCTGATCGACGAGGGCGGAGTCCTGGAAGATCGTCTCGACGCCCAGCGACTCGGTGGTCGGTCGGTTGACGGTCGGCACGGCGGTGCCGTCCCAGTAGTAGGCCCCCGAGGTCATCGGCACGACACCCGACATGATCTTCACGAGGGTCGACTTGCCTGCGCCATTGTCGCCGAGCAGGCCGACGACCTCGCCGCGGCCGATGTCGAACGAGACGTCCTTCAGCACGGTGTTCGCGCCGTACTTCTTGGTCACGCCCTCGAGACGCAGCAGGTAGTCGGAGGTCATGATGCCTTGCCTTCCATGAGCTTGTTGAAGACGGCGGCGATCACGATGATGAGGCCGACGAAGAGCTGGATGTAGAAGCCCGGTGCCTTGGCGAGGATCAGGCCGTTCTCGATGAGTCGGATCAGGGCGGCGCCGATGATCATGCCGATGACCGACCCGCGACCGCCGTTCAGAGAGGTGCCGCCGACGACGGCCGCAGCGATCGCCATGAGCGTGTAGTCATCGGTGCTGCCCGGCTGCATGGAGCCGGTGCGGACGGAGATCAGGATCGACGCGAAACCGACGAGCAGGCCGAAGACTCCGAAGGCCAGGAGACGCACGGAGTTGGGCTTGATCGAGATCGCCTTGGCCGCAGACGCGTTGCCGCCCACCGCGAAGATGTGGTTGCCGAGCTTGTGGCGATGCAGGAACGCCCACGCGGCGAGGCCGATCAGGACCAGCCAGACCAACTGCGACCGGAAGAAGCCGAAGTCGCCGGCGAACACCGTGACGAGAACGTCGTCCTTGCCGTCGACGAGGATGGCGGGAGAGGTGCCGTTGACGAAGATGCTCGCGCCCACCCAGAAGAACCCCATGCCGAGTGTGGCGATGAAGGACGGGATGCGGGTGAGCACCACGATGAGTCCGTTGATCAGGGCGATGGAGGTGGAGGTGGCGAGTCCGGCGACGATGCCCCAGCCCCAGCCGACGCTCTCGGAGACGTTGATGAAGACGATCGCGGTGAAGCCGACGTTCGCGCCGAGCGAGAGGTCGAACTCGCCGGCCACCATCAGGATGCCGGCGCCGAGGCCGAGCAGGGCGAGCACGGGGATGCTCTGCGAGATGACTCCGGACAGATTGCTCGCAGAGAGGAAGGGGAAGGCGGCGGGGGCCACCGAGCCGGCGATGATGAAGCCGACGAGCACCAGAGCGACGATCACGCCGATCTCGAGTGCGCCGCGGCCCCGGCTGTAGCGGATGCTCTCGCGGAGGGAATCGCCGAACGTCCGCGGGGTGCTGTCGCCGAGCATCCGCCCGGTGACGACGGTCTCGGTCGGGGCGGGAGCAGTCAGGACGTGCTCGCGCGGTCTTTCTGTGGGCTGAGACATCTCATGCCTTTCGGGAAGTGAGGAAGAAGGAGGCGGGGACCGCGCCCCAGGCTGCGGCCCCCGCGAGTCGGACTCTCAGAAACGGACGCCCTTGAGCTTGTCGTTCTCGAGCAGATCGACGTTGGACTCGTCGATCAGGCCGCGCCCGCCGGAGTTGATGTTGGCGGGGGAGAGGCCGAAGTCGATGTAGAGGATTCCCTGCGTGACGGACTGGAATCCCTGCACATACCCCTGCTGGTCGGCGGTCGCGATGATGTCGCCGCTCTTGATGCCCGCGACGACCTGAGGCGAGGTGTCGAAGCCGACGACCGGCACCTTCACTCCGGCCGCTTCCATCGCGGCGACGATGTTCCGGTGCGGGGTGCCGCCGAGAGGAGCGATCGCGGCGACATCCGGGTTGGCCGTGAGCCAGGCGGTCAGGGAGTTGAGCGCTTCCTCGTCGTTGCCCGAGGTGCGAAGGAATTCGCCCTTCGCGCCGACCTCGTCGAGCGAGGACTGCACGCCGCCGCCCCGGTTGATCGCGTAGGCCTGCTCGGGCTCTTCGGCGGGGAGCAGGACCTTGTCTCCGCTTCCGAGACCTGCTTCTTCGACGAGCCGTTCGCCGACGATCTCCCCGACTTCGAAGAAGTCCTGCCCCACGAAGCCCGACACGCAATCGGCGGCCGACTCGGGGGCCGGCACGTTGTAGGCGACGACGGTGATGCCCGCCTCGGCGGCGTCGCAGGCGACGCCCACCCACTTCTCGCCCTCGTTGAAGGGCATGAAGATCAGGGAGGGATCGGTGGCGATCGCCGTCTGCACGAGGTCGACCATCTTGTCGGGGTCGCCCTCGGCGGTCTGGTGCGTGAGCGTCAGATCTCCGAGTTCGGCGGCATCCTCGCCGCCCTGCAGGATCTGGGCCCAGAAGGGATCGCCCGCGGGGTTGTAGTAGGTGAAGAAGTAGGCGTTGCGGTTCTCTGCAAGAGAGCCGTAGCCGCTCTCGAGACCACTGGACGCGTCGGTCGAACCGTCGGAGGCGGCGGCGGAGCAACCCGCCAGGGCGAGGGCCGACACGGCGACGGCGACGAGTGCCATCCCGGTGCGGGAGCTGTGTGTGAGTGTCACGACGTCGTGATCCTTTCTTGCGCCGGCGGGTTCCGGCTACCGTCATTGGTGCGCTGAGCGTATCCAGCACCTGGCAAGAAGTCAATAGAATGTTCTGACATTCGGACCTATAGGGTGGTCCAGTGAAGATCTCGATGAATTCCACCGCTTCTTTCCACGGCACCACCCTGCGAGACATCGCCGTCGCGAAGTCGGCGGGGTTCGATGCGGTGGAGCTGCAGACGCCGAAGCTGTTCCGGTTCCTCGACGTCGGCTTCACGGCGCGCGACCTCGTGGGTCCGCTCGACGGATTCGCCGTCTCGGGAGTGGGAGCGATCCAGGAGGCACCTCACGACCGGTTCGTCCGCGATGCCACCCGGCTGGCCGAGGTTGCGGAGGTGGTAGGCGCTCCCTTCGTGCAGATGTGCACGGGGCCGGTCGATGTGCAGGTCGTCAAGGACTTCCGTGCGGGGACGTTGACGCCCGGCGACCTGCGCTATCGCGGCTCGCTCGGCCTGACGGACGCCGAGTCGCTCGCCGAGACGGCGCGCCGGGTCGCGCTCGCCGCAGACATCGCAGCCGATCACGGGGTGGGCTTGTATCTGGAGCCGTTGGCGTGGTCGCCGATCAATCGCGTGGCGCAGGCGCTCGAGATCTTCGAGCGGATCGACCGCGCGAACGTGAGGCTGTGCGTGGACTTCTGGCACTTCTGGGCTTCGGGAGACGAGCCGGAGGACGTCGCCGCGCTGCCTGCCGATCTGATCGCGGCCGTCCACGTCTGCGACGGCCTGCATGTGCCCGCGGGGGAGATCCCCGATCAGGGCGTCTCTCGCAACGTATGGACCGGAGCGGGCGACATCCCGTTGCAGGAGTGGGTGGACGCTGTCCGCTCCACCGGGTACGACAGCTGGTACTGCTCGGAGATCTTCTGCGACAAGGTCGCGGAGCTCGACGACGAGCTCGTCGCCTCGACGCTGCGCAACACCATCAGCATGCTGCTGCGGTGAGGGCGAGCAGGTCGCGCTACTTGGCGACCAGCGTGGTCTCGAAGCTGTAGAGGTCGGGTCGGTAGATGTGCACCCCGAACTCGATCGCTCGGCCGGCGCCGTCGAACGAGGTGCGCTCCATCTGCAGCACGGGCCCGTCACGATCGATGTCGAGCAGCTTGCCCTCATCGTCGTGAGCCCGTCGAGCGCCGATCCGCTGCTTCGCGACGCGGATCGTCACGCCTCGACTGCGCAGAATCTGGTACAGGCCCTGATCCTCCAGCTGCTCCCGGGTGATCTCGGCGATATCGGCGGGGAACCAGTTCTCGAGGATCGCCACGGGGCTGCCGTCGGAGGTGCGACGGCGGCGGATGTGCAGCACCTCGGCACCCACGGGGACGCTGAGGTGCTCGGCGACGTTCTCGGGGGCGGGGGAGAGCTCGTGCAGCAGCACCGTCGTTCCGGGGTTGTGCTTCGTGCTCTGCAGATCGTCGAAGAGACTGGTCAGCTCGACCTGGCGGGTCACCTGTCCTTGCACCACCTGCGTGCCGATTCCGCGGCGACGTACGAGGAGGCCCCGATCCACGAGCTCCTGGATCGCTCGCCTGACGGTCGGGCGAGAGAGTCCCAGGCGCTCACCGATCGCGATCTCGTTCTCGAGGCGCGCACCCGGCGGGATCTCGCCTGATCGGATCGCCGCCTCGAGCCTGCTCGACACCTGGAAGTACAGGGGAATCGGCCCTGTGCGATCCAGATCGTGGAACAGGTGGTCCGGCCATACGCCGTCCGTCGTCGCCATCTCGTGGTCTCCCTCGTTTGTCGCGACAATATTACCTCCCGCCGACTTTGTCACCTCAGAGCGTGAGAGCCGCGAGTGCGGACCCCTTGCAAGAATCGACCCTTGTGTTATTGTTAAGACATATCCCGTCCATCGCGATCAGGAAAGTTGTACACAGGAGTATGACCGGAGAAAAGACCTTCGACGTCGTCGCCCTCGGGCGCCTCGGCGTCGACATCTACCCCCTCGAAAGTGGCGTCGGTCTCGAGGACGTATCGACGTTCGGCAAGTACCTCGGCGGAAGCGCGGCGAACGTCGCCGTGGCTGCCGCTCGTTACGGTCGGGCCGTGCAGCTCGTCTCCCGGACGGGCGACGACCCCTTCGGCCGCTACCTGCATCGGGAGCTCACGAGGCTCGGCGTGGACGACTCCGCCGTCGCAGTCGATCCGGATCTGAAGACGCCCATCACCTTCTGCGAGATCTTCCCTCCCGATGACTTCCCGCTGTACTTCTACCGCGAGCCGAAGGCACCGGACCTCAACATCACGTCCGACCAGCTCGATGCGGGCGCCATCCGTGCAGCCGGCGTCCTCTGGGCGACGGTGACCGGTCTTTCGCAGGAGCCCAGCCGCCAGACGCACTTCGATGCCTGGGCGATGCGTGGTCGCGCAGATCACACAGTCCTCGATCTCGACTACCGGCCCATGTTCTGGGCCGACCCGAGTGAGGCGACCGCTCAGGTGGGTCGCGCTCTCGAGCACGTGACCGTGGCCGTCGGCAATCGCGAGGAGTGCGAGGTCGCCGTCGGCGAGACCGAGCCCCTCCGAGCCGCGGATGCTCTGCTGGAGCGCGGTGTGCGCCTGGCCATCGTCAAGCAGGGACCGAAGGGCGTGCTCGCCAAGACGGCCGACGAGACGGTCGAGGTGCCGCCCCACTTCGTGGACGTCGTCAACGGCCTCGGCGCCGGCGACGCGTTCGGCGGCGCCCTGTGTCACGGGCTCCTCTCAGGCTGGGGTCTAGAGGAGATCCTCCGATTCGCCAACGTCGCCGGCGCGATCGTCGCCTCGCGACTTGAATGCTCGACCGCCATGCCCACCGCGTCCGAGGTGCAGCAACTACTCGAAGGAGCCCGAGGATGACCGGCATCACCCTCTCGGCAGACGACTTCTCCCGTCTCCGTGACCTGCGCGCATCTGCGCCGCACGAGATCGCGACGCGACTGCGCAACCGCCGCCGCCGCGACCTGCTCGGGGTCGACGGGAAGCTGTTCATCGTCGCAGCCGACCACCCCGCCCGCGGCGCTCTCGCCGTGGGCTCCGACCCCATGGCCATGGCCGATCGGTACGACCTGCTCGATCGGCTCGCGACGGCATTGAAGCGCCCGGGCGTCGACGGCGTGCTCGGCACCCCGGACATCATCGACGACCTGGCCGCCCTCGGGCTGCTCGACGACAAGATCGTCGTCGGGTCGATGAACCGAGGCGGCCTGCGGGGCGCGACCTTCGAGATGGACGACCGGTACGGTGCCTACACGGTCGAGGAGCTCGCAGCGATCGGCGCAGATTTCGCGAAGACCCTGATCCGGATCAATCTCGACGATGCAGGAACCGCACCCACGCTGCAGGCGACGGCCGATGCTGTCACCGCCGCCGCGAGAGCTCGGCTGCCGATCATGCTCGAGCCGTTCCTCAGCCGCTGGAAGGACGGCCACATCGTCAACGATCTCTCGACGGATGCCGTCATCGCCTCGATCGCCATCGCGGCCGGCCTCGGCGCGTCGTCTGCGTACACGTGGATGAAGCTCCCGGTCGTCGAGGACATGGAGCGGGTGATGGCGGCGACCACCATGCCGACGCTGCTTCTCGGCGGCGACTCCGGCGCCGATCCCGACCAGACGTTCGCCGCGTGGGAGGACGCTCTCACCCTTCCCGGCGTGCGCGGGCTCACCGTCGGCCGCACGCTCCTCTATCCCCCTGATGGTGACGTCGCCTCAGCGGTCGATGCCGCAGCCGGGCTCGTCCGCGGCGCCGCCGCCTCCATCCGCTGAACTGCCTCCACGAAGGATCACCCATGAGCACCACTGAACCTCGCGTCATCTCCCACTGGATCGACGGCGCCGACAGTCCGTCGAGCAGCGGACGCACCGCGCCCGTCTACAACCCCGCCACCGGAGCGGTGCAGGCGCACGTCGCGCTGGCCGATCAGGCCGAGATCGATGCGGCCATCGAGTCCGCGCAGCGCGGGTACCAGGTCTGGAAGACCTATTCGATCGCGAAGCGGCAGACCGTCATCTTCGCGTTCCGCGAGCTGCTGAACGCCCGCAAGCGCGAGCTCGCCGAGATCATCACGGCCGAGCACGGCAAGGTCGTCTCCGACGCCATGGGCGAGATCCTCCGCGGCCAGGAGGTCGTCGAACTCGCCACAGGATTCCCGCACCTCATCAAGGGGGCCTTCAGCGAGAACGCCTCGACCGGAGTCGATGTCTACTCGCTCAAGCAGCCCCTCGGCGTGGTCGGCATCATCAGCCCGTTCAACTTCCCCGCCATGGTGCCGATGTGGTTCTTCCCGGTCGCGATCGCCGCAGGCAACGCGGTCGTGCTCAAGCCCAGCGAGAAGGACCCTTCGGCTGCCCTCTGGCTCGCTCAGCTCTGGAAGGAAGCCGGTCTTCCCGACGGCGTGTTCACGGTGCTGCAGGGCGACAAGCTCGCCGTCGACGGTCTGCTCCACAGCCCGGTCGTGCAGTCGATCTCGTTCGTGGGCTCGACGCCGATCGCGCAGTACATCTACGAGACGGCGTCGAAGAACGGCAAGCGGGTGCAGGCTCTCGGCGGCGCGAAGAACCACATGCTGGTGCTGCCGGACGCCGACCTCGACCTGGTCGCCGATCAGGCCGTCAACGCCGGATACGGCGCCGCCGGTGAGCGGTGCATGGCGATCTCGGTCGTGCTGGCCGTCGAGCCCGTCGCCGACGAACTGATCGCCAAGGTCTCGGAGCGCATCGCGAACCTGCGCATCGGAAACGGCGCGGGTGCCGACGGCGTCGAGCCCGACATGGGCCCCCTGATCACCGATGCGCACCGCGACAAGGTCGCCTCGTACGTCGACATCGCAGAAGCCGACGGTGCGAAGATCGTCGTCGACGGCCGTGGCCTGAAGATCGACGGCCACGAAGACGGCTTCTTCTTCGGGCCCACCCTGATCGACGACATCCCGATCACCTCGCGCGCCTATACCGAGGAGATCTTCGGCCCGGTGCTCTCGGTCGTGAGGGTGCAGACCTTCCAGGAGGGTCTCGACCTGATCAACTCGGGCGAGTTCGGCAACGGCACCGCCATCTTCACCAACGACGGAGGCGCCGCCCGGCGCTTCCAGAGCGAGGTGGAGGTCGGGATGATCGGCATCAACGTGCCGATCCCCGTGCCGGTCGCGTACCACTCCTTCGGCGGCTGGAAGGCCTCGCTCTTCGGCGACGCGAAGGCGTACGGTGTGCACGGGTTCGACTTCTTCACGCGGGAGAAGGCGATCACCAGCCGCTGGCTCGACCCGGCCACGCACGGCGGAATCAACCTCGGATTCCCGCAGAACAACTGACACGATCCGGATGCCGCCCCGCGGGGGAGCGGGGCGGCATCCCTGTCTCTGAGAGCACGAAGATGAGCACTGCAGAAGAACGTTGGTTCCACCGTCGGGGCGCGCTCGCGCGCGACGGATGGCAGAGCGTGGTCGACGCCTCGCTCACCGGCTGGCAGCACACCGGCATCCGCATCGCCGAGCTGACGGATGGCGACGAGCTCGAGCTCACGGCCCTCGACGTCGAGCGGATCATCGTGCCGCTGGCCGGATCGTTCCGCATCGCGCATCACCATCACCCGGGTGAGTGGCACACACGACTGCACGGTCGTGCGTCGGTGTTCGACGGGCCGACCGACGTGCTCTATCTGTCGATCGGCACGACGGCGACCATCAGCGGCGAAGGCCGCGTCGCGGTCACCGAAGCGCCGACCGCCGAGCGTCGCGACTGGCAGTACATCGCCGCCGAGGAGACGCCCGTGGAGCTCCGCGGGGCGGGGCGCTCCAGCCGTCAGGTGCACAACTTCGGCACTCCGCAGGCGCTGGACGCCGCTCGGCTGATCGTCTGCGAGGTCATCACCCCGGCCGAGAACTGGTCGTCGTACCCTCCGCACAAGCACGACGAGCACAAGCCGGGGCACGAGTCGCGCCTCGAGGAGATCTATTACTTCGAGAGCGCCCCGTCGCGCTCGGGCGGCAACCCGGACGCGGCCGACGGCGCCTTCGGGATGTTCAGCACCTACTCCTCGCCCGCAGGTGAGATCGACATCAATGCGATGGTCGGCACCGGTGACATCGCACTCGTGCCCTATGGCTATCACGGCCCGGCCGTCGCCGCCCCGGGGTACGACCTCTACTACCTCAACGTCATGGCGGGTCCCGACCCGGAACGCACGTGGCTGATCAGCGACGATCCCGCTCATGCGTGGGTTCGCGACACCTGGGACGGTCAGGAGTTCGACTCCCGGCTGCCGTACGAGAACGAGAACGAGAACGAGAACGACAAGGAAGGCCAGCCCTGATGGCGAACACGAAGACGATGACCGTCAGCCAGGCGCTGGTCGAGTTCCTCGGACACCAGTGGACCGTCGACGGCGACATCCGCGAGCGAACGGTGGCGGGCATGTTCGGCATCTTCGGACACGGCAACGTCGCCGGCATCGGCCAGGCGCTCAAGCAGTTCAACGTCGAGCAGCCCGACCTGATGCCCTACTACCAGGCGCGCAACGAGCAGGCGATGGTCCACCAGTCCGTCGGCTACGCCCGGATGCACCGGCGCAGAGGCACTCTCGCCTCCGCGGCCTCGGTCGGACCGGGTGCGGCGAACATGCTGACCGCGGCCGCCCTGGCGACCTCGAACCGGCTTCCCGCGCTGCTGCTGCCGAGCGACACCTTCGCCACCCGCGTGGCCGATCCCGTTCTTCAGCAGCTCGAGCACCCGCACGACCCCGGCATCCAGGTGACCGATGCCTTCCGGCCGCTGTCGGTGTTCTTCGACCGGGTTCAGCGCCCTGAGCAGCTGTACTCGATCGCGCTCGGCGCGATGCGCGCTCTCACCGACCCGGTGCAGACCGGAGCGGTCACGATCGCGCTGCCGGAGGACGTGCAGGCCGAGCGCATCGACGTGCCGCTGGAGTTCCTGCAGGATCGCGAATGGCACCTGCGTCGGCCTCTGCCCGAGCGCGCGGCGCTCGCTCGTGCAGTCGCCGCCATCCGCTCGGCGAAGCGTCCGTTCATCGTCGCCGGGGGAGGCGTGCTGTACTCCGGTGCCGAAGATCACCTGCGCACACTCGTCGAGGCGACCGGCATCCCGGTCGGCACCTCGCAGGCGGGTGGCGGCTCGCTCGTCTGGGATCACCCGCAGTACCTCGGCGGCGTCGGGGCGACCGGCACGCTGGCGGCGAACCGCATCGCGGCCGAGGCCGACGTCGTGATCGGCATCGGCACGCGCTACAGCGATTTCACGACCGCCTCCCGCACGGCGTTCCAGAACCCCGATGTGGTGTTCGTCAACATCAACATCGCGTCGTTCGACGCCTACAAGCACGGCTCGCAGCTGCCGGTCGTTGCGGATGCACGCGAGGCGCTGAGTGAACTCGCCATCGAGCTCGAGGGCTGGGAGATCACCTCCGAGTACACCGAGCGCATCGCCCGCGAGAAGGCAGCGTGGGATGCGAGCGTCGATGCGGCCTTCGCGCCGTCAGGACTCGCGTTGCCCGGGCAGTCCGAGATCATCGGCGCCGTGCAGTCGGCTTCCGCACCGGAAGACGTCATCGTGCAGGCCGCAGGCTCGCTGCCCGGAGACCTGCACAAGCTGTGGCGGGTGCGCGACCCCCTCGGGTATCACGTCGAGTACGCGTTCTCGTGCATGGGGTACGAGATCGCGGGCGGAATCGGTGCGAAGCGCGGGCTGGTCGCCGACGGCGACGACCGAGACGTCATCGTCATGGTGGGCGACGGTTCGTACCTGATGCTCAACACCGAACTCGTGACGGCCGTCGCCGAGGGCATCAAGGTGATCTTCGTCCTCATCCAGAACCACGGCTACGCGTCGATCGGGCACCTCTCCGAGACGGTCGGCTCCGACCGTTTCGGCACGTGGTATCGCGAGTACGACCCTCAGGCGCGCAACTTCCAAGGTGAGCAGACCTTGCCGATCGATCTCGCCGCGAACGCCCGCAGCTACGGACTCGACGTGATCGAGATCGAGCCGGGAGCCGGGGCCATCGACGCGCTGTCGGTGGCTGTCGCCGAGGCGAAGGCGTCGGCGACCTCGACCTTCATCCACATCAACAGCGACCCACTCATCTATGCGCCCGACGGCGACGGATGGTGGGACGTGCCCGTCCCCGAGGTCTCCACGCTCGCCAGCACGCAGCAGGCGCGCACCGAGTACCTCGCACAGCAGGCGCACCAGCGTCCGCTCCTCGGCTGACTTCAACGGAGAACTGACATGACTGACACCACCACCACTCCCGCCGCCGCGGCAGCAGGCGCCAACCCGGGTCTGCGCATCGGCACCGCCCCCGATTCCTGGGGCGTCTGGTTCCCGGACGACCCGAAGCAGGTGCCCTGGCAGCGCTTCCTCGACGAGGTCGTCGCCGCCGGGTACTCGTGGATCGAGCTGGGCCCGTATGGGTACCTGCCGACCGACCCGCATCAGCTCGAGGACGAACTCGGCTCGCGGGGGCTCAAGCTGTCTGCGGGCACCGTCTTCACCGGATTCCACAAGGGCGACGACCAGTGGCAGCGCGCCTGGGACCAGGCGCTCGCCGTCGCAGGCCTCGCATCGAAGCTGGGCGCCGAGCATCTCGTCGTCATCCCCGACCTGTGGCGCAGCGATGCGACCAGCGAGGTGCTCGAGGCGCGGACCCTCACCGACGAGCAGTGGAAGAAGCTCGCCGCAGGGCACGACCGCCTGGGCAAGGCTCTGCTCGAGGAATTCGGTGTCAAGCAGCAGTTCCACTCGCACGCGGACAGCCACGTGGGCACCACCCGTGAGGTCGTGCGCTTCCTCGACGAGACAGACGAGCGGTACACCAACCTGTGCCTCGACACCGGCCACTTCGCCTACTACGGCGGCGACAACGTCAAGCTCATCCAGGAGCGCCCCGAGCGCATCGGCTACCTGCATCTCAAGCAGGTCGACACCTCGCTGCTCTTCGACGTGCTGAAGAACGACGTTCCTTTCGCTGATGCCGTCACGCAGGGCATCATGATCGAGCCGCCGCACGGCGTGCCCGATCTCGGGCCGATCATCGACGCGGTCGCCGCGATCGATTCCGAGATCTTCGCGATCGTCGAGCAGGACATGTACGGCTGCGACGTCGACTACCCCTTCCCCATCGCCCAGCGCACACGCGAGCACATCTTCGGATGCACCCATCTCGCCCGCATCCACTGATCCCTTCTCTTCTGGAGCACTGAACTCATGACCTCTGACCTCCGTATCGGCGTCGTCGGCGCCGGACTCATGGGCGCCGATCACATCGCGCGCATCACCCATCGCATCTCGGGCGCCGTCGTCTCGGCGATCGTCGAGCCCGATCCCGGGCGCGCGGCGGCGGCCGCGGAGAAGGCTCCGGGAGCCGTGACCTTCAGCCGTGTCGAAGACGCGATCGCCGCAGGGGCACTCGACGCCGTGCTGATCGCGACCCCGGGTCAGTTCCACGAGCCGGTTCTGGTGCCGGCACTCGAGGCCGGTCTTCCGATCCTGTGCGAGAAGCCGCTCACACCCGACTCCGCCACGTCGTGGGACATCATCCAGCGCGAGCAGAAGCTCGACAAGCCGCACATCCAGATCGGCTTCATGCGCCGCTTCGACCCCGAGTACGCGGCCCTGCGCGAACTGATCGCCTCGGGCGACGCCGGCGATCTGGTCATGGTGCGCGGCGTGCACCGCAACCCCTCCGTGCCCGACAGCTACACGCAGACGATGCTCATCACCGACTCGGTCGTGCATGAGTTCGACGTCATCCCGTGGTTGGCCGGATCCGCTGTGAAGTCGGTCGAGATCAAGTTCCCGCGGCGCAACACCCTCACCCCCGAGCACCTGCGCGAGCCCATCCTCGTGATCATGGAGCTCGAGAACGGTGTGCTCGTCGACGTCGAGATGAACGTGAGCGTGCAGTTCGGCTACCAGGTCGGCACCGAGGCGGTGTTCGAGAAGGGCATCGCCCGCATCGGGCAGCCGTCGGGCCTGCAGCAGTGGCGCGACGGGCAGTTCTCGGTCAAGGACCACACGAGCTTCACGACGCGCTTCGCGGAGGCGTACGACCGCCAGATCCAGCGGTGGGTGAACGCCGTCAAGGACGGCCGCCTCGTCGACGGTCCTAATGCCTGGGACGGATACCTGGTCGCGCTCGCGTGCGAGGCGGGGGTCAAGGCGCTCGACGGCGGTATCGTTCCCGTCGAGGCTGCTGAGCGTCCTGCGTTCTACGCCTGAGCCGGAGAGGAACCGACATGGTCCGCATCGCACTCGACCCCACGCCGTACCACCACGATCACGCGCTCCTCGACTTCCCGGACGTCGCCGCGCGTCTCGGGTACGAGCATCTGCACCTCACGCCGCACGCCGATTTCGCTCCGTTCTTCCGGCATCCGAAGGCCGACGACGCGCTCGCCGCCGCGCTCAAGAAGCGCGCGGCGGACGCCGGTGTGACGATCCCCGCGCTGCTCCCGGTGCAGCGCATCTCGTCTCCCGTCGAGGCGGAGCGCACAGCGGCCGTGCGCAACATGCGGCGCATCATCGAGCTGGCCGTCGCTCTTGACGCCCCGGTGCTGAATACGGAGTTCTCGGGTCGACCGGAGCTCCAGGAGGAGAGTGAGGACGCGTTCTACCGCTCGATGGAAGAGCTGCTGCCCCTGCTCGAGCGTGAGGGGGTGCGGCTGAACATCGACCCGCATCCCGACGACTTCGTCGAGGACGGGCTCGAGGCCTGGCGGGTCATCCGCGGGCTGAACTCGTCGGCCGTCGGATTCGTGTACGTCGCCTCGCACACGTTCCACTACGGCGACCGTGCGGCGACCCTGCTTCCCGAGATCGGTGAGCGACTGGGCGCGGTCTACGCGGCCGACACCTTCGACCACCATCGCTCTCATGGCCTGCGCTACATCTCGAACCCGCCCGGCAATGCGGCCCGCGTGCACCAGCACCTGCAGATCGGTGACGGCGACGTGAACTGGATCGAGCTGTTCGACACGCTGCGGACGACCGGCTATCTCGATCACCCGGATGCGCTGCTGGTCTCGAACGTCTTCGCCGAGGATGAGCGGGCGGACGAGGTCTCGCGCTTCCAGCTGCAGAGGCTGCGCGAGCTGATCGGCTGAGTCCCGCGCACGAGCCGCGCATCGCGCAGACAAGCCCCCTCCTCGATCTCGAGGAGGGGGCTTTTCCATGGCCAGGGCGCACGAAGAGAGGGGGTGGGGAGCCGGTCAGGCTCCCCACCCCCTCTCAGAGGCGATGCATCAACGACCCGCGAGGCGCTCCCGACGAGGGATGGTGCGGATCGCCTGGGTGCGGAAGTCGGTCTCGAGCGTCTCGAGCGAGCGGCCCTTGGTCTCGGGGACCTGCGTCAGCACGAACCACAGCGATACGGCGTTGATCGCCGCGAACAGAGCGAAGGTCCAGGTGGATCCGATGCCCTCGACGATCTGCGGGAACACGAAGGAGATGAACGCGTTGACCGTCCACAGCACGAACACGGCGAGACCCATGGCGAGACCTCGGATCGCGAGCGGGAAGATCTCGCTCAGCAGCAGCCAGACGACGGTGCCGATGAAGCCCTGGACGAAGGCGACGAAGAGCATCATCGCCGCGAGAATCAGGTAGCTGACCCCATCCGACTCGGGCAGCAGGAAGACCAGGGAGAGCACGATCTGCGAGCCGACCACGCCGCTGAATCCGATGGCCAGCATCCTGCGTCGTCCGATGAATCCGATCAACCAGATCCCCACGATGGTCATGATGACGCTGGTGAGCCCGACGCCGATCGTCGCGATGAGGGCGGCCTGGTCGCCGAGACCTGTCTGGGTCAGGATGCTGGGAGCGTAGTAGTTGACCGTGTTGATGCCGGTGGCCTGCTGCACCGTCGCGAGACCGAAGCCGACGTACAGGAGCCGTCGCATCCAGCGGTTGTCGCGCAGCGCCCGCCACGCGTGGCGACGCTGATCGCCCTCGACGCTCGCGTTCTGCGCGATCTCGGCAAGTTCTGTCTCGACCTCGTCGGGAGTGCGGCTCTTGCTGAGCACGAGTCGTGCCTCATCGAGTCGGCCTCGGGCGCCGAACCAGCGGGGCGATTCGGGCAGGAGCAGCATGCCGACGAGCAGGATGATCGCGGGCACGGATGCGACCGCCAGCATGATGCGCCAGACGTGCGTGTCACTGATCAGCACGGCGAGCAGCGCGTTGATCGCGAAGGCGAGCAGCTGACCCGTGACGATCATCAGCTCGTTGATCGTGACCATGCGGCCGCGTTTGTCGGCCGGCGCCATCTCTGCGAGGTAGAGGGGGCACGCCACGGCGGCGGCGCCTACTCCGAACCCGAGGAAGATGCGCGCGATCACCATGATCGTGACGTTCGGGGCGATCGCGCAGGCGATGGCTCCGATCAGGAAGATCACGGCGCAGACGAGAAGGCTGCGCTTGCGCCCGAGCGCATCGGCGATGCGCCCACCCAGCAGCGCGCCGAAGGCGGCGCCGGGGAAGAGGAGTGCGCTGACGACCCAGGCCTCTTCTCCCGTGGACATCGCGAGGTCATCTCGCATGTACAGCAGCGCACCGGAGATGACTCCGGTGTCGTAACCGAAGAGCAGGCCGCCGAGGGTGGAGATCACCGTGAGGCGAGCGAGGAACCCCCGCCCTGCGGTGCCGCCGGTCACAACCGACGACGGTCTGGTGATGCGGGAATTCGACACGAAGACGCTCCTTTGCGTGAAATCGCCGCGCGGTGGGCTGCGGCGAGTGAGAGTGAGGAACACAACACGGGGTTCCATGTAAAGACATTCTTGCATGGATGAAAGATCGGGCGCAAGAGTTTGACGAACCGATCCGGGAAATGTGAGAATGTCAGGACAAATCCTCAGGAGGAATCATGCCACTCGTACGTATCGACCACAGCGACACCCGTTCGAACTCCCAGGAGATCTCGGAAGCGATCCACGACGCGATCGTCGAGGTGTACGGCATTCCGGTCCGTGACCGATTCCAGGTGGTCACCTCGCGATCGGCGACCACGATCATCGCGGAGGACGCCGGCCTCGGCTTCGATCGGACCGATCCCGTGATCATCCAGATCTTCACCCAGCGCGGGCGCAGCGACCAGATGAAGCAGAACCTGTACGCCGAGATCGCAGCCCGACTCGCTGCGGTGGGTGTCGCGGGCGAGGACGTCTTCATCGGGTACGTCGAGAACGGCCCTCAGGACTGGTCGTTCGGTTTCGGGCGCGCGCAGTACCTCACCGGGGAGCTCGCCGTGCCTTCTGCCGCTCCCGCGGCCTGACCGCAGGGCATTCGGCGGAGTGGGGCCTCACTCGACGGGTCGCGCGGTCGACTCGCGCACGACGAGATCGAGCGGCAGCACGACCTTCGACGGGAGTCGATTCCGCTCGGGGTCGATCAGTGTCTCCATCGCCCGTGTGCCGATCTCGCGCAGCGGCGAGCGGAGCGTCGTGAGCGCCGGCACGGCGAGCTCGGCGCTGAAGATGTCGTCGAACCCGATCACGCTGAAGGCTTCGGGCAGAGTGAGGCCGGCGCTGCGGGCCGCTCGGAGCAGACCGTGAGCGACCAGGTCGTTGTAGGCCAGAACGGCGGTCACGCCGCTGGCGCGCACGCGCCGCAGTGCATCCGCCCCTGCCTCTACGGTCGGGGCCTCCACGGCGATCTCCACCAGAGAGATGTCACGCGACGTCGCCAGGTCGAGCGTGAGCTCCCACCGGGAGCGATTGATCTGCAGGCCGCTCAGGCCGAGGTAGGCCACGGATCGATGTCCGAGATCGCGGAGGTGATCCATGGCAGCGGTCAGCCCCATCGCCAGGTCGGGAATCACACTCGGCAGCGAGGGCGCCGAGTGGTTGGCCGCCACGATCGGCTTCACGCGAGCCAGGTCTGCGAGGGCTGCATCGTCGAGGCGCGAGGCGACGACGAGCAGACCGTCGACAGAAGGCTGCAGAGCCTCGATGGTCTCCCGTTCGATGTCTGCTCTGGCTTCGGTCTCCGACACGACGAGGGTGAAGCCGCCGGCGCGGGCGACCTGCTCAGCGCCGCGGATCAGTTCGAAGTGAACCGGGTTCGTGATGTCGGGGAGGACGACGGCGTAGGTGCCCGACCGGCCGGTGGGAAGTGCCCGTGCCATGGGGTTGGCGCGGTAGCCGAGCTCGGCGGCCGCCGCGCGGATCTTCTCTTCGGTCGCTGCGTTCGTGCGGCCCGGCTTGTTCAGAGCGCGGGAGACCGTCGAGGGATTGAGGCCGACCCGCTGCGCGATGTCGTAGATGGTGGGTCGGCGAGCCGAGCGTCCGTCATCATCCGGTGCCTCGTCGGATGCGTGTGTCTCGTCTGGCGACATCGAGTGTCTTCCCCTCCATCGTGGCGACCGGCATCCGGTTCCTCGATCGTAGGGCAGGAGTCGCTTCGCGCGGGTGCACAACGGTCTGGGTGCCTTTGGCAACCGATTGACAAAATCGATGGGAACCGGTCTGATAGAGGAATGCTCCAGCCGCAACGCCGCGACCGCGACCGCCTGCTTCCTGCCGACCCGGCGACGCGTTCCGTCGCACGATCCCTGTACGAGAGCGTCTCAGCTGCGCCCATCGTCTCCCCGCATGGCCACGTGCCGGTGGAGTGGCTCGTCGACGATCGTCCTTTCGCCGACCCGGCATCTTTGCTGATCACGCACGACCATTACGTCACCAGGCTGCTGCATGCCTCGGGCATCGGACTCGATGAGCTCGGCGTCGGTGGGGCGACAGCGAACCCGCGCGAGGTGTGGCGGCTGTTCGCCGAACGGTGGACCCTGTTCGCGGGCACTGCGTCGGGGTACTGGCTGAGCGAGTCGCTCGAGAACGTGCTCGATCTGCGGACGCCGCTCACGGCCGCAACGGCAGACGATGCCTACGATCACATCGCCGCGAAGCTCGCCGATCCGAGCATGCGACCGCGCGCGCTCTACGAGAGCTTCAACATCGAGGTGCTCGCGACGACCGACGATCCGCTCGACGACCTTGCAGGGCATGCGGCGCTCACCGCCGAGGGTGCGGTCGGCAGGGTCGTGCCCACGTTCCGGCCCGACCGCTACCTCGACCCGGACGCCGCGGGCTTCGCCGAGAACGTGCAGCGCTTGCTCGAGGCCACCGGGCAGCCGAGTACATTCGCCGGCTACCTCGCAGCGCTCGAACAGCGGAGGCGGTACTTCATCGAGCACGGAGCCGTCTCGGCCGACCACGGCGTCGAGGCGCCCGACACCCTCGATCTCGATGCCGTCGAGGGGCAGGCGCTGTTCGCCCGTGTCCTGACCGGGGGTGCGGATGCGGCCGATCGTCACGCCTTCCGCGCCCACATGCTGCTGCAGATGGCCCGGATGAGCGTCGACGACGGTCTGGTCATGACGATCCATGCGGGCGTGGTCCGCAATCACAATGCGGAGACGTTCGGCAGGTTCGGGCCCGACACGGGCCACGACATTCCCCGGCGCACCGACTTCGTCGGCGGTCTGCGGCCGCTGCTCGAGCGGTTCGGGCTCGAGCGCGATCTGCATCTCGTGCTGTTCGCCGTCGACGAGACCGTCTATTCGCGGGAGGTCGCGCCGCTCGCGGGCTTCTACCCGAGCGTCTACATCGGGGCTCCGTGGTGGTTCCTCGACGCGCCCGACGCCGTGGCCCGATTCCGGTCGGCCGTGACCGAGACCGCAGGATTCTCACGGGGGTCGGGCTTCATCGACGACACCCGCGCGTTCCTCTCGATCCCCGCCCGGCACGACACCGCGCGTCGAGCGGATGCCGCATTCCTCGCCCGCCTCGTGGTCGAGGGCCGGGTGAGCGAAGAATCGGCGGCCACGATCATCGACGACATCGTCGGTCCGCAGCCGAAGCGGGTGTTCAAGCTGTGAGCGGCACGACACTCGGAGTGCGCGAGTCGCCGGCCCCGCCCGTGCGAATCGTCCACATGGGGCTCGGCGCTTTCCACCGTTCGCATCTGGCCTGGTACACGGCCCACGCGTCGGACGCGGCTGAATGGGGGATCGCGGCGTACACCGGACGAAGCGCGGGACTCGCAGACGACCTCACCGCCCAGGACGGCCTCTACACACTGATCGTGCGCTCGCCGGCAGGCGACGAAGCCGAACGGATCGGCAGCATCGTCCGGGCCCATCCGGGCACCGACATCCCGTCCTTCGTGAATGACGTCGCCGCTCCCACGACAGGCATCGTCAGTCTGACGATCACCGAGGCCGCCTACGCCGATGAGCAGGCGTCTCTCGATCGAACCCTGCTCGCAGACTCGGTCGGCGAGGCCCTCGCCAGCGTGCGCCCTGTCACCGCGATCGGTCGTCTGGTGCTCGGTCTCGAGGCGCGCCGCCGCGCGGACTCCGGGGCGATCGCGCTGGTCTCCTGCGACAACCTGCCTGAAAACGGGGAAGTGCTCCGACATGCGGTCCGCGCCGTGGCAGCCGGGGTGCCAGGTCTCGTCGACTGGATCGATGCCCACGTGTCGTTCGTGTCGAGTTCCGTGGATCGGATCACGCCTCGACTCTCGGGCGATGAGGTGGCTGAGCTCGCGGAGCGCTACGGAGATCGCGCACCGGTCGTCACCGAGCCGTTCTCCGACTGGGTCATCGCCGGGGAGTTCCCCGCGGGCCGACCGCAGTGGGAGGCCGCGGGAGTGCGCTTCACCGATGAGCTCGAACCGTGGGAGGCGCGAAAACTCTGGCTGCTGAACGGTGCTCACACCCTTCTCGCCTCGCTCGGTCGGCTTCACGGACATCACACCGTCTCCGACGCCATCGCAGACGCGGACTGTCTTCGTGCTGTCGAGGCGTACTGGGACGAAGCCTGCCGACATCTTCCCCCGGAACTCGGACTGCGGGAGTACCGACTGGCGCTTCTTGACCGCTTCCGAAACCCTCGTATCCGGCACCTCCTCGCGCAGATCGGTCTCGACGCCGATACCAAGATGCGAGTGCGTATCGTGCCGGTGGCCGAGCGTGAACGCAGCGCGGGACGCTCCGCCGACGCGTGTGCGAAGGTCGTCGCCGCATGGCTGGCGATCGACGGACGGGGAACTGACCGCTCGTCCGTCGAAAGCACGATAGCCGACCTCAGCCCCGTGCTCGGCGCTGACGCGGGGTTCGTCGAAGCGGTGCTCGCTAGCCGACGATCGGTCGACGATCTCACACTTCGGTAACAAGTTGGCAATCGGTTGTCATTCGTCCAAAACCCTGCTTTACTGACACCAGACGCCGCCGTCCTCGTCCGCTTCACCCTCACTGACAAGCGGTTGCGCATCAAGTCGTTTCATCCAAAGGAGTATGAACAATGTGGAACACCCGTAAGCACACCCGCGTAGGGCGCCGCGTCGCGTTGCCCGCCGCGCTGCTGATCACGGCGCTCGTCGTCAGCGGCTGCTCGTCCAGCACCCCCGAGGACGAGGGCGATACGACCGCCGTCGTCGAGAAGGACCTCGCGGTCGCCGCGGTGTCGGCCCCCAACTCGCTCGACCCCGCCCAGATCGTCGACGGTCAGCAGATGTTCGTCTGGTCTTCGGTCCTCGACACCCTGCTGCGCAAGGACCCTGAGACAGGGGAGCTGCTTCCCGGCGCCGCGGAGAAGTGGGAGTACAACGAAGACGGCACCCAGCTGACCCTCACTCTGCGTGACGGCATGACCTTCAGCTCCGGAGACCCGGTCGATGCTGCCGCCGTCACTGCCACGCTGCTGCGTTCGAAGGCCACTCCGGGGGCTGTGCAGAGCCGCCTCGCCGCGGTCGCGGATGTCGTCGCGGAGGACGACAAGACCGTCGTCATCACCTTCTCGGCGTTCGACCCGCAGTTCCTCGACAACCTCGCCCAGGGCCCCGGTGCCATCGGCGACCCGGCGACCATGGACGAAGAGCGCACGGCCACCGATCCGGTCGGCTCCGGCCCGTTCACTCTCGATGTCGAGAAGACCGTCCCGGGCAGCAGCTACGTCCTCGTCAAGCGCGACGACTACTGGGATGCCGACAACGTGCCGTTCAAGACGCTCACCGTCAAAGTGCTGCAGGACCCGACGGCATCGCTCAACGCACTGCAGGCGGGCGAGCTCAACGCGGCGACCGTGCAGTCGCAGGTCGTCTCGCAGCTCGACTCGAGCAAGTTCACCATCACGGTGAACGATGCGGTGGCCGTGGGGTACCTCAACATCCTCGATCGCGCCGGCGAGAAGTTCCCGGCGCTCGGTGATGTCAAGGTGCGTCAGGCGATCAACATGGCGATCGACCGCGAGGGCGTGCTCAAGGGCATCTTCAGCGGGGTCGGCATCGCCACGACGCAGCTGGTCAGCCCGTTCGGCGAGGTCTACGACGAGAAGCTGAACGACGAGTACGAGTACGACCCCGAGAAGGGCAAGGAGCTCGTCGAAGAGGCGGGCTACGCCGGCGAGACCTTCCAGATCCCGAGCACCTTCCTCAGCACCACGATCGAGCCCGTGCTGACGCAGGCGTTCGCAGACATCGGCCTCACGCTCGAGTGGGTCACCGTTCCGCCGCAGCAGGCCCAGGCGGCTGCTCGTTCCGGCGACTACGGGCTCTACTACCAGATCCTCGGATTCAACTCCGATTCCGCTGACCTCGCGACCACGATCGGTGCTGCCGGCTTCGGCAACCCGACCGGGTACACCGATGCGACGCTCGACGGCTACTTCGACGAGATCAACAACACCGTCGACTTCGCGGATGCTCTCCCCGTCTACAAGGAGCTGAACCAGTACGTCGTGGATCAGGCGCTCGTCGCCCCCATCGCCTACATCGGCGCGACCTGGGCGACCGCTGACGGGATCACCTACGTCGGCAAGGCGAACACCCTCGCAACCATCCGACAGTTCGACGTCACCGAGTGAGTGACGGGTGGGGGTGCGGTCCGCCGCATCCCCACCGCACACCAGGAGTCTCTTGATGCTCAGCTATATCCTCCGCCGACTCGGCGCCGGCATCGTGCTCGCGATACTGGTCACCCTCATCACCTTCCTCCTCCTCAGCACCTCGTTCCGCGACGTGGCTCAGGCGATCCTCGGTACGTCGGCGACGCCCGAGGTGGTCGACGATCTGATCGCTGCCAAGGGGTGGGATCGACCCGTCCTCGTGCAGTACTTCGACTGGCTGATCCACGCGGTGCAGGGCGACTTCGGTGTCTCGGTGTACACCTCACTGCCGGTCGGTCCGTCGGTGCTGCAGCGGCTCGCGGTCACGCTCTCGATCATCGTCCCGGCGCTGATCCTGACGGTCATCCTCTCCGTCTTCCTCGGAGTCTGGGCGGCATCGCGCGGCGGGATCGTCGACCGCATCGCCCAGGGGATCTCCCTGATCGGCTACATCGTTCCCGGCCTCCTGCTGGCGATCGTCCTCGTGGTCGTGTTCGCGGTGCAGCTCAAGTGGCTTCCGGCAACGGGATTCACTCCGTTCGCGGAAGATCCCGCTGCATGGGTGCGCAGCATCACGATCCCGGTGATCGTGCTCACCATCGGCGGTGTGGCCAACATGGCGGCTCAGGTCCGTGGCCGCATGATCGACGAGCTTCGTCGCGACTACATCCGAACCCTGCGCACGCGGGGATCGTCGACGACGTCGATCGTCATCAAGCACGCGCTGCGCAACGCCGCGAGCCCGGCGCTCACGGTGATGTCGCTGGAGTTCATCCAGATGTTCGGCGGTGCGCTCATCATCGAGAACGTCTTCGCTCTGCCGGGCTACGGCAGCTTCGCGTTCAACGCCTCTCTTCAGGGCGACATCCCCGTGATCATGGGCATCACCGCCTTCGGTGTGCTGCTCGTCACCGTCGTCAACCTCCTCACCGACCTGGCCAACGGCTGGTTGAACCCGAAAGCGAGAGTCCATTGAGCGACGAACGCCCACCCCAGACCAACACCGGCACAGTGACGCCTCCCAGCACCGAGCTGCTCGTCACCCTCGAGAACGCCGCGAAGACCCGCACGTCGACCTGGCGCCGCATCCTGCGCGACCCGCAGGCGGTCGTGACACTCGGGCTTCTCGCGGTGATCTTCCTGCTCGGGCTGCTCACACCATGGCTCGCGCCGCACGGCCCGAACGACGCCGAGCTCTCGATGATCAACGCGCCGGTCGGCACGCCGGGGTACCTGCTCGGTGCCGACGAAGCCGGGCGCGACATCCTCTCGCGGCTGCTCCACTCGATCAACACGGCAGCGATCTCGGCTCTGATCGGGGCCGGTGTCGCTCTGCTCGTCGGAGTCGTCGCCGGCCTGATCGGCGGCTACTTCGGAACCGTGACGCGAGCGACCACCGAGTGGCTGTTCAACCTCATCATGACCTTCCCCGGCATCCTGCTGCTGATCATCCTGATGCCGGTCACCGGGGGCGACTACCGCTTCACGATGCTGATCTTCGGCGTGCTGCTGTCGCCGGGCATCTACCGCATCGTCCGCAACCTCGTGCTCGGCGTGAAGAACGAGCTCTACGTCGATGCCGCCCGGGTGTCGGGACTCGGCAACCTGCGCATCCTCGGTCGCCATGTGCTCTTCGTCGTGAGAGGGCCGATCATCATCGCCGCGGCCTTCATGGCAGGCTCCGCGATCGCCGTGCAGTCGGGTCTGGCGTTCCTCGGCGTCGGTTCGCTGCAGATCCCGAGCTTCGGCTCGATGATCTCCTCGGGCTTCCGCAACCTCTACATCGCTCCGACGCAGTTCCTCTGGCCAAGCCTGCTGCTCGGCGTCATCACGGCTTCGCTCGTGCTGCTCGGCAACGCTCTGCGCGACATCCTCGAGGGGTCCATGCCGAAGCCCGCCAAGGTGGGTCGCGGTCAGCGTGTGCTCGACAGCGCCGGAGAGGCGACGGCCGCGCGGACGGGGCTGCTCGAGATCAACGACCTCGCCATCGCTTATCCGCGACCGAGCGGCGGCCTGAACGAGGTCGTGCGCGGCGTCGACCTGTCGATCGCCCGTGGGCAGATCGTCGGGCTGGTCGGCGAATCCGGATCGGGAAAGTCGCAGACCGCGTTCGCCTCGCTGGGGGTGCTGCCCAACGAGGCGGTGATCACCCGCGGGTCGATCCGCTTCGACGGGCGCGAGCTCGTCGGACTCACGGACGCCCAGATGCGTCCGCTGCGGGGCAAGGAGATCGCCTACATCCCGCAGGAACCCATGTCGAACCTCGATCCGTCCTACAAGGTCGGCGCACAGCTCGTCGAGGGCGTGCGGTCGGCGCTCGGCGTGACACGCGCAGAGGCATCCGCTCGCGTGCTCGCACTGCTGGAGAGGGTGGGCATCGCCGACCCGCAGCGCACCTTCGACTCGTACCCCCATCAGATCTCGGGTGGCATGGCGCAGCGTGTGCTGATCGCGGGCGCGGTCGCGAGTCGGCCGAAGCTGTTGATCGCCGACGAGCCGACGACCGCACTCGATGTCACGGTGCAGGCCGAGATCCTCGACCTGCTGCGAGATCTGCAGTCCGAGCTCGACATGGCGATCCTCCTGGTGACGCACAACTTCGGCGTCGTCGCCGACCTCTGCGATCGCATCGCGGTCATGCAGAACGGCGTGATCGTCGAGTCCGGCACGGCTGCGGACGTGTTCTCGCACCCGACGCACGAGTACACGAAGATGCTGCTCGGTGCGATCCTCGACGAGAGCACGGTCCGCACGGATCCGCCCGTCGCCGCCCCCGATGAAAGGACCGAGCGATGAGCCTCCTCGAGGTCGATGAGCTTCGTGTCGCCTTCCCCGGACGGGGATGGCGGGCCAAACCGGTGGAGGTGCTGCACGGCGTCTCGCTCGACGTCGCGCCGGGGGAGACCCTGGGCCTGGTCGGCGAATCCGGATCGGGTAAGACCACGATCGGACGCGCGGTGCTCGGCCTGGTGAAGCCGTCCGGCGGGGACATCCGGTTCGACGGGACGTCGATCGCCGGGATCTCACCTCGCGATCGACGTCGCCTGTCTCGCGACATCCAGGTGGTGTTCCAAGACCCGTACACATCGCTCAACCCCTCGATGACGATCGGAGACATCCTCGCCGAGCCGCTGGTGATCCAGGGCGCGACGGCGAAGGATGCCCGTTCGCGGGTCAAGACCCTGCTCGACCAGGTGGGGTTGCCCTCGGATGCGGTCGAGCGGCTGCCCCGGGAGTTCTCGGGCGGTCAGCGTCAGCGGGTAGCCATCGCGCGCGCGTTGGCTCCCGAGCCTCGCCTGATCGTGTGCGACGAGCCGGTGTCTGCCCTCGACCTCTCGACCCAGGCGCGCGTGCTCGATCTGTTCGTCGAGATCCAGCGGGCGACCGGGGTCGCCTATCTCTTCGTGTCGCACGATCTCTCCGTCGTCCGCCACATCAGTCACCGGGTGGCAGTGCTGTACCGCGGCGACTTGGTCGAGACGGGACCTGCCGAGCATGTGACCTCGACCCCCGACCATCCCTACACGCAGAAGCTGCTGCTCGCGGCGCCGGTCGCCGACCCCGCCCGTCAGCGCGAGCGGCGACTCGAGCGCCGCCGCATCATGGAGGCATCATGACCCAGAATCCGATCATCCCCGGCTACCACCCGGATCCCTCGATCTGCCGCGTCGGCGACGACTACTACCTCGCGAACTCGAGCTTCGAGTACTCGCCGGGCGTCCCGCTGTTCCACTCCCGTGACCTGGTCTCGTGGACGCAGATCGGCAACATCCTCGACCGACCGGAGCACCTCGACGTGCGCACCGGACTCGCGGGTGCCAGCGGCGGGATCTACGCTCCGACGCTGAGGCACCACGACGGCCGATTCTGGATGATCACGACGAACATCCACGAGGTCGGCCGCGGTCACATCCTGACTCATGCCGACGACCCCTCAGGCCCGTGGAGCGAACCCGTCTATGTCGCAGGACTCATCGGCATCGACCCCGACATCGCCTGGGACGACGACGGCACCTGCTTCGTGACCTGGAGCGACGTGATGCGCGGGGGCATCTCGCAGGCGGTCATCGATCCGTTCACCGGCGAGGTGCTGTCGGAGCCGCGGTCGCTGTGGGCGGGAACCGGCGGAGCGCACGCCGAAGGACCGCATCTGATCCGCCGCGGAGAGTGGTGGTACCTGCTCGTCGCCGAGGGTGGCACCGGGCCCGGCCACATGGTGACGATCGCGCGTTCGTCGAGCATCAGCGGACCTTTCGAGCCCGCACCGACGAACCCGATCCTCACCCACCGCAGCACGAGCGCGGCCGTGCAGTCGACGGGGCACTCCGATCTCGTCGAGCTCGCCGACGGATCGTGGGCGCTCGTGTTCCTCGCGACGCGGCCGCGCGGCACCTTCCCTCGCTGGCACACCAACGGGCGGGAGACGTTCCTCGCGGGGGTGGACTGGGTCGATGATTGGCCGGTGATCGACGAGGAGCGCTACGACGTCCCGCTCGCGAAGACCTCGTTCGTCGAGGAGTTCAAGGACGAGTCATTGCATCCGCGGTGGATCTCGCCGGGAACCTCGCCGTCGTCGTTCGCCCGCACGAGCACCGACGGCCTGCTCCTCGAGCGGGGGAGGGACGCGCTCGCCGAGAGTGCCGAAAGGCTGCTCGCGGTGCGCGCCGAAGATGAGCTCTGGTCGGCCCGCCTGCACGCTACGGGTGACGTCGCGCTCTCGGTGCGCATGGATGACGCGCACCAGCTGCTGATCGAACGCCGCGGCGCAGAGGTGCGCGCACGCATCGTCATCGGGCCGCTGAGCGACGTGGTCGCGCGGGCAGAGGCTCTGGCGGATGCGGTGCTCGAGATCCGAGCCACGGAGTTCGAAGCTGAGCGCGGCGCGCGTCGCGGTCCCGACCTGCTGCGCGCCGGTCTTTCTTCGGCGGAGGGCTTCGTCGAGCTCGCCACCCTCGACGGTCGGTATCTGTCGACCGAGGTCGCAGGTGGTTTCACGGGACGGGTCATCGGTGTCGAGGCTCTCGGAGAGCAGGTCGTCGTCAGCAGGTTCGAGTACGAGTCGGGTGCTGCTGCGGAGTGATCAGTCCTGCGCGTCGGGCTTCAGCTCAGGCACGAAGGTCGACATCAGCGACGTGACGCACGCATCGACGTCGATCGCCGAACGGTCGAAGAGCCACTGCGTGTGCAGCCCGTCCATCGCGCCGATGGTGATCGCTGCGAGGTGTGCCGGGGGCAGGTCCGTCGACAGGCGCCCCTCATCGCCGAGCCGGCTGAACAGGCGGGTCACGAACGAGCGGATGTTGCGGTAGCGCGTCTCGAAGTAGTCGTGCGCCGGGTGAGCGGGCGCCGTTGCCTCACCGGTGAGCACGGCGCTCAGCTCCACCAGGCCGACGCGCTGATCCCGTTCGATCAACGTCGTGGCCATGCCGCGGAGCACATCGAGCGGATCGGCTCCGGTGCTCAAGACCTCGTTGCGTGCGAGGTAGTCGGCGCTGCGCTCGTCCTGCAGCGTGAGAACGGCCATGAGCAGGTCCTCTTTACGGGGGAAGTGATGCAGCAGCCCGGTGTGGCTGATGCCCGCCCGACGAGCGATCTCGGCCATCGAGGCCCCGTGGAACCCGGACTCGCCGAAGATCGTGAGGCAGGCATCCAGGATGCCGCGGCGGACCGCTGCGGTCTTGGCGTACTGGGCCATCGATACCTCCGGCGATAAAAATAGTGAGGACTTACTATTTTATGTTACCGTTAGCTGGCAATCGGTTGTCACGGTTGCTCACGATCGAGAGGATCCCTCAATGACGAACTTCCCCACCGGCTTCCTCTGGGGCGCCGCCACCGCCGGACACCAGATCGAAGGCAACAACGTCAACAGCGACTGGTGGGAGCGCGAGCTGACCATGCCGGGCATGGAGCCCTCCGGCGACGCCGTCGACAGCTACCACCGCTTCCGCGAGGACATCGACCTGCTCGCCGATGCCGGCCTCGACACCTACCGCTTCAGCCTGGAGTGGTCGCGCATCGAGCCGGTCGAAGGCCAGTTCTCTCGCGCAGAGCTCGCGCACTACCGCCGTGTGATCGACTACTGCCTCTCGCGCGGTGTCACTCCGTTCGTCACCCTGCAGCACTTCACCACTCCGCGCTGGTTCGCGAATGACGGCGGCTGGACGTCGCCGAAGGCAAAAGACCGCTTCCTGAGCTTCGTGACCCAGGCCACCACGATCCTCGACGGCGTCGAGTGGGTGGCCACCATGAATGAGCCGAACATGCAGGCGGCCATCATGACGGCGATGCGCCGCATGGCCGCTCAGGGCGGACAGTGGCAGAGTCCCACGGTCGAGGCGGACGCGGCCGAGAGTGAGGCACCCGCGGAGAAGAAGGACGAGAAGAAGCAGCACGGCTCGTTCCTGCAGGACGCAGACCCCGAGATCGGCCGCGCGTTCGTCGAGATCCACCACGCCGCCCGCGAGATCGTGCGTGCCCGCACGAACGCGAAGGTCGGCTGGACCATCGCCGCAGGCGCTCTCACCGCGGCCCCCGGTGGCGAGGAGAAGCTGAAGCAGATCCGCTACGGCAAGGAAGACGTCTACTGGGAGGGCTCCCGTGGCGACGACTTCGTCGGCGTGCAGGCGTACTCGTCGCAGGAGGTCGATGCGAACGGTCTGGTTCCGCACCCCCCGCACCCCGACAACACGCTTGTCGGAACCGCGTTCCGCCCGGACTCGCTCGCCATGGCCGTGCGCCATGCGTGGGAGGTCTCCGAGGGTGTCACCGTGATCGTGACCGAGAACGGCATCGCCACGGCCGATGACACCCAGCGGATCCGGTACACGGATGAGGCGCTGCGCGGACTCGCCGACACGATCGACGAGGGCATCGACGTGCGCGGGTACCTGCACTGGACCCTGCTCGACAACTTCGAGTGGGGCCACTGGGCTCCGACCTTCGGCCTGATCGCCGTGGATCGTGAGACGTTCGTGCGCACGCCCAAGCCGAGCCTCGGCTGGCTGGGCGAGGTCGCGAAGCGCAACGGTCTGGCCTGACAGAAGCCGCACACAGAGGCCGAGCAGATGACCGTCGACGTCGACGATCCCCAGGGCGAAGGCCCTGCGGAGGCTGCGGGGCGCGTTCCCGAGGGCAACCTCGCGCTCCCGCAGCCTCTCGCCGCGCCTCTTCCGGAGTCCTCCGGCGGAGGCGTGGCGGGTGATGTCCCGTTGCGATCGATCGTGCTGCTCGTCGCCGCGACCTTCGGGGCCGGCATGGCGATGATCGTGCCGATGGCCTACTCGCTGGCCGTGCGACTCGACCAACTGGCCCCCGGGCGCACCGAAGCCCTCGGCATCGTCCTCGCGGTCGGCTCGGCGGCCACGCTCGTGCTCGCTCCTCTCACCGGCATCCTCAGTGATCGCCTGCGCAGCCGCTGGGGGCGGCGGCGTCCTTTCACCGTGATCGGTCTGCTGATCGGCGCGGCCTCGGTGCCGGTCATGGCACTCGCCCCGAATCTCAGCGTGCTCACGATCGGATGGACGCTCTCGACCGTCGGGTGGGGAACCGCGGCCGCCTCGCTCGGCAACTGGCAGGCGGATCGCCTGCCGCCGCATCAACGCGGTCGCGTCTCCGGCCTCACGGGCGTCACGATGCAGGTCGCGCCCGTCGTCGGCATCATCCTCGTCGGATTCTTCCGAGACCAGGTGCTCCTCGTCTTCGCGCTGCCCGCGGCGGTCGGTGTCGTGCTGGTGGTCGCGTTCCTCGCCGTCGTGCGCGATCCCGACAGCAGGGGAATGGTGCTCGACCGCCGGCTGACGGTCGGCGGACTGCTGCGGAGCTACGGCTTCGATCCGCGCAAAGCCCCCGACTTCGCCTGGAACTGGCTCGGCCGCTTCATCTTCTTCTCGGGGCTGACCCTCACCACCAGCTTCACCGTGTTCTTCGTGGCCCAGCGCCTCGAGCTGCGCGTGCCGGATGTCGCCGGAGTGCTCGCGATCGTCTCGGCGTCGAGCATCGTCACGGCCACGGTCGGTTCGCTCGGCGGGGGATGGCTGAGCGATCGGGTGGGCAGGCGCAAGCCGTTCATCCTCGCGGGCGCCGTTCTCTTCGCGGCGGGATGCAGTGTCTCGGCGTTCGCCCACGACCTGCCGACGCTCATGGTGGGCACCCTGCTGAACTCCCTCGGCATCGCAACCTTCTCGGCCGTCGCCCAGGCGCTGCTGCTCGATGTGCTTCCCGATCGCGAGAGGGAGGCGGGGCGCTACATGGCCATCGCCCTGTTCGCCCAGAAGATCCCGGGCGTCTTCGCGCCGGTGCTCGGCGGGGCAGTGCTGGCGATCGGCGCCGGCGCCGGCGTCGGCGCCGAGAACTTCACCGCGCTGTACCTCCTCGCTGCCGCGCTCGCCTTTGCCGGCGGGCTCGTCATCACCCTCTCGGTGCGCAGCGTCCGCTGATCACCGCCCATTCGAAACGGAGCAATGATGTCCTTTCCCTTCCCTGATGTCTCATCGACCCCCCTCGCCTCGCTGATCGATCTGGCGGGCCGCACCGCGCTCGTCACGGGCGGCGCCCAGGGTCTCGGCCGAGCGGTCGCCGATCGACTCGCCGAAGCCGGTGCGAGCATCGTGATCGCCGACCTCGACGAGGGCCGTTCGCGAGCGGCGGCAGACGAGATCGCCGAACGTTTCTCGGTGCGGGCGGTGGGTGTACGCATGGATGTCACCGACTCCGCATCGGTCGTCGCGGCGACGGACTCCGCAGCGGCCGACGTCGGCGCCCCGGACATCTGGGTGAACAACGCCGGGATCTTCCCCAGCGAGTCCCTTCTCGAGATGAGCGACGAGACCTGGGAGCAGGTCTTCGCGGTCAACACCCGGGGTGTGCGCAATGGGGCACGCGAAGCGGCCCGTCGTATGCCGCAGGGCGGCGTCATCGTCAACATCGTCTCGACCGCGGGCTTCCGGGGGACCGCCCCCGGCCTGTCGGCCTACGTCTCGTCGAAGCATGCGGTGCGGGGGCTGACGAAGCAGCTCGCTCTGGAGCTCGCGCCCCAGGGCATCCGCGTGCTCGGCGTCGCCCCCAGCTATGTGCCGACCGAGGGGAACATGGCGATGGCGGCCGCGGCGATGGAGCAGATGGCGGCGGCCGGCATCGATCCTTCCACCATGCCGGCGGCCATGTCTCAGAGCCTGATCGGTCGCCAGGGGACCCCCGATGACATCGCCCGTGTGGTGCTGTTCTGTGCCAGCGACCTCTCGATGGTCATGACCGGCAGCACGCTGCTCGCGGATGCCGGCGAGACCATCTGACTGGCAATCGGTTGCCATTTCCCTTGAACTCTGCTGTACTGAAACCAAGAACGCAAAGAAGCGCACGAAAGGCCCTTGATGCTCAAGCCCATCGCCACCGCAACCCGTGACCTCGTCAAGCTCGACGGAGTCTGGAAGTTCGGAATCGACTCCCGCCTCCCGGAGGAGCCCTGGCTCGCAGGCCTCGACACGCCTCTCGAAGCCGCCGTTCCTGCGAGCTACAACGATCTCTTCACCGATCCGGCCATTCGCGACCACGTCGGCTGGGTCTACTACCAGCGGTCCGTCCAGGTGCCGCGCGGCTGGGCGGGGGAGCGCATCCTGCTGCGCTTCGACGCGGCAACGCACTCGGCGAAGGTCTATGTCGACGACCAGCTCGTCGGAGGTCACATCGGCGGGTACACGCCGTTCGACATCGACGTCACCGATGTCGTGAAGCCGGGCACCGCGTTCCGGCTCACGGTCGCGGTCAGCCCCGACCTCAGCAACACCACGATCCCGCCGGGCAAGATCGAGGTCGGCATGACCGGCGCCAAGACCCAGACCTACTTCCACGACTTCTACAACTACGCCGGCCTCGCCCGGTCGGTGTCGCTGTACTCGCTGCCGCAGGTGCACGTCGACGACGTCACGGTGGTGACGACCTTCGAGGGCTCGACCGGTTTCGTCGACTACCGCGTCGAAACGGTCGGCGGTGCCGACGTGCGTGTCAGCCTGGCGGATGCCACCGGCAGCGTCGTGGCTACGTCTTCCGGTCCGGAGGGGCGTCTCGAGATCGCAGACGTCGTGCTCTGGAAGCCGGGCGCCGCCTACCTCTACGAACTGACGGTCGAGGCCGTCGACGCCGAGACTGTGCTCGACACGTACTCGCTGGCCGTCGGTGTGCGAACGGTGGCGGTGCGCGGTGAGGAGTTCCTGGTGAACGGGGAGCCGTTCTATTTCACCGGCTTCGGCAAGCACGAAGACACCTTCGTGCGCGGCAAGGGGCACGACGACGCGTACATGGTGCACGACTTCCAGCTGATGGAGTGGACGGGCGCGAACTCGTTCCGCACCTCGCACTACCCGTATGCCGAGGACGTCCTCGACTTCGCCGACCGCCACGGCATCCTGGTGATCGACGAGACCGCGGCAGTGGGTCTCAACATGGGCGTCGTAGGCGGTCTCAGCGGCACGCCGCCGTTCCCCACCTTCTCGGAGCAGTATGCGGGGGCGGAGACGCACGCCGCGCACGCGCAGCACCTGCGTGAGCTGATCGGACGCGACAAGAACCACCCGTCCGTCGTGCTGTGGTGCATCGCCAACGAGCCCGCCTCGAACGAAGACGGTGCACGCGAGTACTTCGAGCCGCTCGTGAATCTGGTGCGCGAGCTCGACCCGACGCGCCCGATCACCTACTCGATGGTCATGTTCGCGACCTTCAAGAATGACCAGATCATCGATCTCTTCGACGTCGTGAGTCTCAACCGCTACTACGGCTGGTACATCAACGCCGGCGATCTCGCCACGGCGGAGATGTATCTGCAGGGCGACATCCAGGGCTGGATCGATCGCACCGGCAAGCCGATCATGATGCTCGAATACGGCGCAGACACGATGCCGGGGCTGCACTCGGTCTGGGACCAGGTGTGGACCGAGGAGTACCAGACCGACCTGCTCGCGATGTACCACCGCGTCTTCGATCGCTTCCCGCAGTTCGTGGGCGAGCAGATCTGGAACTTCGCGGACTTCGCCACGACCAACGGCCTGCACCGGGTGGGTGGCAACAAGAAGGGGATCTTCACCCGTGAGCGCCGGCCGAAGTCCGCGGCCTTCGCGCTGCGTCAGCGATGGCGCGGACTCGACGGACGCAAGCCCGGCACGGACGCCAGCGCAGACGCCTGACCGACCGCCTTCACGACCAGGAGACACACATGACCATCGACAGGGCAGACGTCATCGTCACGAGTCCCGACCGCAACTTCGTCACACTCAAGATCACGACCGCAGACGGTGTGACGGGTCTCGGCGACGCGACGCTGAACGGGCGCGAGCTCGCCGTCGTCGCCTACCTCACCGAGCACGTCGTGCCGTTGCTGATCGGCGCCGATGAGTCGCGCATCGAAGACACCTGGCAGTTCCTGTACCGCAGCGCCTACTGGCGTCGCGGACCCGTGACCATGGCGGCGATCGCCGCGGTCGACATGGCGCTGTGGGACATCAAGGGCAAGGTCGCAGGGCTCCCTGTGTACCAGCTGCTGGGCGGAGCCAGTCGGAAAGGTCTGATGGCCTACGGGCACGCCTCGGGCAAGGAACTCCCCGAGCTCTTCGATTCCATCCGTGCTCATCAGGAGCAGGGATACAAGGCGATCCGGGTGCAGACCGGGGTGCCCACGCTCAAGGCGATCTACGGGATCGCCTCGCAATCGGCGGACACCGGCGGAGGAGAGGCCCGGTACGACCACGAGCCGGCCCGCCGCGGCGCGAAGCCGGTGGAAGAGGACTGGGACACCCGCGCGTACCTGAACCACCTCCCGGGTGTGTTCGAGGCCGTGCGCAACGAGTTCGGCCCCGACATCCCGCTGCTGCATGACGGCCACCACCGGATGACACCGATCCAGGCCGCACGTCTCGGCAAGGATCTCGAGCCCTATGACCTGTTCTGGCTCGAGGACTGCACGCCCGCCGAGAACCAGGAGGCGCTGCGCCTCGTTCGTCAGCACACCACGACGCCGCTGGCGATCGGCGAGATCTTCAACACGGTCTGGGACTTCAAGGACATCATCCGCGATCAGCTGATCGACTACGTCCGCGGGGCCGTCACCCACATGGGCGGCATCAGCGCGCTGAAGAAGACGCTCGACTATGCCGCGATGTACCAGATCAAGTCAGGCATGCACGGCCCGACCGACATCTCGCCGGTGGGCATGGCGGCGGCGATGCACCTGGGCCTCGCGATCCACAACTTCGGCATCCAGGAGTACATGCAGCACGGTTCGCGCACCGACCAGGTGTTCCAGCAGTCCTTCACCTGGACCGACGGCTACCTGCACCCCGGTGACAAGCCCGGTCTCGGTGTCGATCTCGACGTCGACGAGGCGGGCAAGTACCCGTACGAGCAGGCGTATCTGCCGTACAACCGGCTGCTCGACGGCACTGTCCACGACTGGTGAGCGCACACGCATCGCCCCAGATCGTGGTGATGGGGGTGTCGGCTGCGGGCAAGTCGACCGTGGGGCGGCTGCTCGCGACAGATCTCGGCCTCGCGTTCCTCGACGCGGACGACCTGCATCCCGCATCCAATCGGGCGAAGATGAGTGCGGGCACGCCGCTGACGGACGACGACCGGATGCCGTGGCTCGACCGCGTGAGCGATGAACTCGCCGCGCGGTCGGGTTCGGGGGCAGTGATCGCGTGCTCGGCTCTTCGGCGGGTCTATCGGGATCGGATTCGCGAGCGGGTGCCGGGCGTCGTCTTCGTGCACCTGCACGGCGACGACGCTCTGCTCGCAGAACGCGCGACCGGCCGGACAGATCACTTCATGCCGCCTTCGCTCCTCAGATCGCAGCTCGACACCCTCGAGATGCTCGACGCAGACGAAACCGGAGTGGTCGTCGATGTCTCTCGGCCGCCCGCGGAACTCGCCCGCACCGCCGTCGAATGGCTCGAATCGCGCCGGACATGACACGCTGGGAGCTGGGAGGAACCATGGACGACGATCTGCCCGGCGAACTCGCGGAGCGCATCAGGCGACGCGGCGGCGCCGCGACCATCTACGACATCGCGGAGCTCGCCGGCGTGAACCCGTCGACGGTGTCTCGTGCGCTCAGCAAGCCCGGTCGCATAAGCAAGAAGACGGAGGAGCGGATTCGCCTTGCGGCCGACCGGCTGGACTTCCAGTTCAATCCGATGGCGCGCGCCCTGCCGACCGGACGCAGCCACACCATCGGACTGATGGTGGCCGACATCACCAACCCCGTGATCTTCGGAATCGTCCGCGGCGCGGAGCACACCGCCGCAGCTGCGGGGTACACGCTGGTGATCGCCGAATCGCAGGAGTCCGGTGAGGCGGAGGCCGAGGCGGTCTCGCGGCTGCTGCCGAGCGTCGACGGCCTGATCCTGGCGACGACCCGTCTGGCTGACGAGCGGATCCTGCGGTTGGCGGAGCGCAAGCCCGTCATCCTCATCAATCGTCAGGTCGACGGTGTCGTCGGTGTCCTTCCCGAGGTAGATCAGGGCGTCTCGGATCTCGTCGCCCACCTTGCCGATCTGGGCCACCGCTCGATCGCGTATCTCTCCGGTCCTGAGACGTCATGGATCAGTCGACGACGGTGGGAAGCGATGCTCGATGCCGCCGAACGGCGCGGCCTGGCGGTGGTCGAGATCGGTCCGCACACGCCGACGATCGAGGGTGGGCGCGAAGCCCTTCGCCGAGTGCAGGCGTCACGAGCGACCGCTGTCATCGCCTTCAACGACCTGATGGCGATCGGCCTGATCCAGGCGGCGACAGCCGCAGGCATCCCCGTACCGGACGGCCTGAGCATCGCGGGGTTCGACGACATCTTCGGCAGCGAGCTCATCGTCCCCGCACTGACCACCGTCCGTGCCCAGCTGCAGCTGGCCGGAGAGCGTGCGGTCGGCAAGGTGCTCGACGCCCTGGGGGACGCCACGGAGCCGGTCAGCGACGATCCTCTCGCGACGACCCTCATCGTGCGAGGAAGCACGGGCTCCGCTCCTCGCAGCTGAGCGCCGGTCGACGCACGGCGCAGGTCCTCACATTCGATTGGCAATCGGTTGCCGAATATATCGATCTCTGATTTGATGTAACTGTCTCAACAGTGAGACGGTCTGGAGACTTCGATGACGAAAGCACAGCTGGGGAAGCCGCGATCATGAGCGAGCAGATCACGCATCCCACCGGTGAGGAATCCCGGTGGACCTCGAACATCGGTGTGCACTACGACGCGAAGAAGCCGCTCTCTCGATACATCCGCTGGTACCTGCTGCTCTCCCTGGCCGTCTCGGCAGTCTGGGCGGCGACGAACGGCATCCTCATGCCGAACCAGATCCAGATGCTCGAGTTCGGATCCTTCTTCAGCGGCGCAGACGCCGGCGTCGACCTGCAGGCTCTCACCGAGCTCGGCCGCGCTGTCGCAGCCGGGGACGTCACGCCGACCGCGGAACAGACGCGACAGCTGGACCTGCTCTCGAACTTCGAGGCGGCTCGAGCGAACGGGCTGGCATTGGTCACCACGACCAGCGCCATCATCGTGATGATCCTCCAGCCGGTGATCGGAGTGCTCTCCGACCGCACGCGCTCCCGCCTGGGGCGTCGAGCCCCCTGGATCCTCTACGCGGGTCTCCTCGGCGCGGTGCTGCTGGTCGCCGTCCGGTACGCCCCGTCGCTCGTGGTGCTCGTCGTGCTGTGGTCTGCCGCCGAGCTGGCGCTCAACGTCGCGGGCAATCCGCTGCAGGCCACGGTCGCCGACCGGGTGCCGCGCGACCGGCGCGGCCGCGTGACGTCGTGGACGAGCATGGGCGCGATCATCGGCGGCATCCTCGGTGGCATCGGCGCCGGGGCCCTCTTCGGACTCGTCGGGCTGGACTTCTATCTGATCCTCGGCCTGCTCGTGGCGATCGCGACGGTCCTCTTCGTCACCCGCAACCGTGATGCGTCTTCCGTCGACGTCGAGCGTGAGCCCTTCGCCTGGAAGCCCTTCCTACTCGGCTACGCGAGCGCTCTCAAGGCCCGCAACTACCGGTGGCTGTGGATCTCGCGCGTGCTGTTCTTCTTCGGCTACAGCACGTCGACGGTTCTCAATCTCTACATGCTGCAGAGCTACATCTCCCCGGCGCTCAGCGCCGCAGAAGCATCGGCCATGGTCCCTGTCCTCGGGCTCGCGGGCATCCCCTTCACGCTCATCGCCGTGGCGATCTCGGGGCGGCTCTCCGACCGCGTCGGCCGTCGCAAGCCCTTCATCGTCGTCGCATCGCTGCTCATGGCGGTGTCGATGGCGATCCCCCTGATCTCGCCGACACTCCCGGCGCTCTTCGCCCAGGTGATCATCACGGGTCTCGCCTTCGGCATCTACCTGCCGGTCGACAACGCGATGTTCATCGACGTGCTCCCCGATCCGGCACGCGCAGGGCGGGATCTCGGGTTGGCCATCGTCGCCATGAACCTCGGTCAGGCGCTGGCACCGGCGCTCGCCGCGATCGTCGTGTCGGCGACCGGCGGCTATCAGCTCGTCTGGGGAGCCGCTCTCGTGCTCGTCGCCCTCGCGACCCTCACCGTGGCGCCGATCCGCGAACGGAGGGCCGTCGATGCCTAGGTGGGGGATCATCGGCACCGGCGACATCTCCGATCGTCTCGTGTCCGATCTGCTCGCCATCGGCGCTGACATCTCAGCCGTCTGGGGGCGAACCGCCGACCGTGCGTCGGACTTCGCCGCGCGGCACGGCATCCCGTTCGCAACCGCCGAGCGGGCAGCGCTGTTCGCTCGTGACGACGTCGACGTCGTCTACATCGCCACCCCTGCCGTCACACATACCGCGATCACGGTCGAGGCCCTCGACGCGGGCAAGCACGTGCTGGTCGAGAAGCCGATCGCGACTTCGGCCGCCGACGCCGAGTTGCTCTTCGACCGCGCCGCTCAGGCGAACCGCTTCCTCATGGAGGCGATGTGGATGCGGTTCAACCCGCTGCACGTCGAGGTGATCGACCGGATCGCCGCGGGAGAGCTCGGTGCGATCCGACACGTGCGGGCGAGCTTCGGCACCCCGTTCTTCCCGCGCCCGGGCAAAGAGCGGCCGGAAGACGGCGGCAGCATCCTGCGCGACAGAGGCATCTATCCGGTCACGTTGGCCCACTGGTTCCTCGGCGAGCCGCGTGCTCTCGACGCCCGTGGTGTCATCTCGGAGGGAGTGGACCTCTCAGGGCACGCGACGCTCGAACACTCCGGTGGAGTCTTCGCGCAGCTCGCCTGGTCAGGGGTGGACTTTCTCGATCTCTCGGCGGCGATCAGCGGCGAGCGAGGTTGGATCACGCTCGATCCCATGTTCTGGGCGGGCAGTGATGCTCGAGTGCATGCAGGGTCGGCGGAGCGCATCTTCCGCGAGCCGGAGCAGGTGCGGCATCCGCGTGTCGGCAACGGCTACGGCCCGATGCTCGAGGCGGTGGCTGTCGCGATCGAATCCGGTCTGCGCGAGCACCCCTGGCACGATGCGGCGACCACGGTCTCGATCGCCCGGACTCTCGACCGCATTCTCGCGGACATCTCCTCCGAGTCGCGCTGATCGCGACCGGAGCCCACCCACAGAAGGAACAGCATGGACATCTCTGGCAAGGTCTTCGTCGTCACGGGAGCAGGGAACGGCATCGGACGCGAGGTGACGCTGCGGCTGCTCTCGAATGGCGCCTCGGTCGCCGGTGTCGACCTGAACGCCGCGGGGCTCGAAGCGACGGCGGCGCTCGCGGCTGTCGGCACGCGATTCACTCAGCACGCGGTGAACATCACCGACCGGGATGCGATCGACGCGCTTCCCGACGCCGTGATCGCGGCTCACGGCCAGGTCGACGGCGTCGCGAACATCGCCGGTGTGATCCAGAAGTTCGTCAAGGTCAACGACCTGCCGTTCTCCGAGATCGAGAAGGTGATGAACGTCAACTTCTGGGGCGTGATGAACGTGTGCAAGGCCTTCCTGCCCCATCTCCTCGCCCGACCGGAGGCGTCGCTTCTCAACGTCGCGAGCATGGGATCGTATGCACCGGTGCCCGGTCAGGCCGTCTACGGCGCGTCCAAGGCGGCGGTGAAGCTCTTGACCGAAGCCCTGTACGCCGAGCTTCTTGACACGAACGTGCACGTGACGGTGATCTTCCCTGGCGCGATCAGCACCGGCATCGCGGCGAACTCGGGCGTGGATCTCGGGGGCGATGCGTCGGCCGAGAACAGTGCCTACAAGACGACCACACCGGAAGTGGCCGGCCGAGTGATCGTCGACGCGATCCGCAAGGGCCGCTTCCGGGCGACGATCGGTTCGGATGCTGCGACTATGGATCGCCTGTCGCGCCTCAACCCCAAGTTCGCGACGACCATGATCGCGAAGCAGATGGGTGCGCTGCTCGCCTGAGATCAGCCCGCCTGACGAGTCCGTGGCCCGAGCGCACGTGCCACGGACTCGCGTGCACGTCTCAGCCGCCGGTCATCGAGTCAAGCTTGTTGGATTCTGTGACGACGTCTCGCCACGCGAACTCGTCGTTGTCACTGAAGACGTAGTAGCTCGACCCGTTGGGCATGAGTGCGACGGTGATCCCTCCGAACCCCGACATGAACGGAACCGAGAACGCTGAGGTGAAGGCCGCGTTGTCAGCGCTGCTGAAGTCTCGCGCCCAGAAACCGTTGTTGTAGTGAAACGGGGTTGGCCCACCGGTCGTGATGCCGCGATCTGAAGCGTCCCGCTGGAGCGATGCGTCCAGGAGCCCGGGATGCAGCACTTGGGTGCCGCCCGCGACGCCATCATCGGCGACGAGGAGCTTCGCCACCTTCGCGATGTCGTCCGGGGTCCAGAACATGCCGTACCCGCCGAACGGCTCTCCTGTCGGTGCGTTGTCGGTTCGCAGTGTCGTGAGGGAGTCGGGTCCGACTCCCGCGGGCTCGAGCACTTCGTCACGGAGCATTGCGAAGATGTCGGAGCCGGCGCCCTCCCGTTCCTTGAGCACGTCGTCCATCGCCCGGACCGCGAGGAAGGTGTCGGAGGTGTGGTAAGTCCAGATGCTCCCTGGGGCCGCCTTGTGCGGGTAGGAGAGCGCCGCCGTCAGCTTGTCCGTATAAGTCTCTGCCAGAAAGAACGAGGACATCGTGGGTCCGGCTTCGTCGGCTTGGTAGCCGGCGGAGGAGTAGTTGCCGGTTGTCATGTCGAGAGCATGATCGATGGTGACGTCATCCCACGAAGAGGCCGACGCTTCCGGGATGTGATCCTCCAGCAACTCTTCGGAGACGTCGGGGCCGTACTTCTGGGCGAGGCGCATGAGCGCCAGGCCGCCGAATGCAGATTTGGCGGTCGAGTACGAGGGCAATAGGAGTTGACTGCAGAACGGGTAGGCGCCCTGACGGGTGGGGCAGTCACCCACGTAGTTCACTCCGTCGTACACAAACCCGTACGCGCTGAGGGCGCTCGGTGTGATACCTCTCCCGAATGCGGACAGATCGATGCCCGCTCCCGGATTGTCCGTGGCAAGAGTGGAGATCGGCTTCGATGGCAGCCGGTCGGCGACCTCCGTCGCGTACGCATTCCGGATGTCTGCCGCGTTCACGATGCCGCCTGGTGTGTAGCTCGCGCTGACCTGCCCCCACATGTCGAACTGGAAGTACTGGCAGGTTTCGCTCGTGATCTGATAGCGGACGTTCGACACCTTGTTCTTCTTGAACAGGAAGGTGAGGACGCCATTGTGCACGCAGTTGGCGTTGCGTTCCACCAGCGCGAACGGGAGAGAGGCTCGAGACTGGCCGCGGTCACCCTTCTCGCTCCACGCTCGGCCCGCTCCGATGGCAAGATTCCAATACGGGCTGCCGGTGTATTGCACGCCGCGAACCACCGGCACCAGGTGGCTGCCGTTCTGCACCAGCTGTACTGATACGGGAGGCAAGTGCCTCAGCGGCGCCAGGGTGGCGTAGCCGTAAGGGTCCTTGAGGGCGGTGAGCCCGCCAGAGCTGCCCACGTCGTTCAGCGTGAGCGTCCCCTCGAAGGTGTGCTTCGGCATCATCGCTTCGGCCGGAAGCGCGAACGCGTCGTTGGGCACCGTGCCGGCTGGCGCCGTCGTGGAGGCGAGCTCTGCGGCGGTGAGCACCGTACGCGTCACCGCTCCTGAACCAGCCAATGGGTCTCCAGGGACGGGGTCTGCGCTCGGTGCCGGGGCAGCACCGAGCGTGGATGTGAGCGCGGTGGCCATGACGGCCCCGCACAGCAGCAGTGAGAGTGAGCGACGCACGTGGACTCCAGGATCTGTTGAGCGGGTGGAAGTCAGTGTGAACGGCATCCCGTCGATCAGTCCACGACCAGTTCGGCTCCTCCTTGATGCTCGCCAGGCATCACGGCATCGTCACATCCTCACGGATCGCTTCCTTGGCGCTGAATTTCGTCGTCTGTGGGTACAGCTCAGAGTTGAAGGAACTCAGTTCCTTCAGACACGTGGCAATGTGCGCGCTCGCATAGTGCAGCTCGTCCCACACGCCGAAGAGGGTGATGATGAGTTCGCCTCCCGGGGCTGAGATCGGAACAGCAACGAGGTCGTGTTGCGGGTCGTCGGAGAGCACGCAGACGCCACGGCCTGCCGCAGCGAGAGCTTGGGCGAGCACGGGGGAGGATGTTTCGACAGAGGCCGTGAAGGCGAGTCCGGCGCGTGCGGCGGCGGAATCCAGCATCTGCCTCACCCCATGAGCTGGACTCATCACGATAAGAGATTCCTGAAGGAGTTCGGCGATGGGAACACTCGGGCGGCTCGCCAGGGGATGTGACGCCGGCATCTGCGCCCACAGGTAGGCGTGCCCCAGAACCATCGAACTGAGTTCGGCGGGCGGAATCCGCGTGCCGACGGCGAAGTCAGCATCGCCACGTTCGATGACGCTGTACACATTCTCCGGCATCGCTTCAATCGCGTTGCCGATGATCCCTGACGCCCCCGAGCGCACGATGAAGGGGGAGATGATGTCGGCCATCGTGGTCGGAGCTGCGACGACGACGAGGTCGGACACGGTTCCGCGTGCTATCGAACGCGCGGTCGACTGCGCCTGAGTCGCTCTGGTGAGAAGGTCCTCAGCGACCGGAAGGAACATCCTGCCGGCGGCGGTGAGAGACAACCCACGCGCTGAGCGGTCGAAGAGAGTGAAGCCCAAATCTTGTTCGAGTCGCCGAATCTGGCGACTCAGGGATGGCTGAGCGACATGAACGACGGCCGAAGCTGCGTGCAGCGTTCCGGTCGAGCACACCGCCAGGAAGTAGTGAAGCAGACGCAGATCCATTGATGCCTCCGAGGTATCGAGTTAGCCGCATCTAAGTATTGGCGCGTTATTGGTCGGCGTCCATAGACTGGCAAAAATTCGCCGCCGCACCCGACCGGTGGCGATCACACAGCAGGAGGCAGCCATGGCAGTCCCACCGGCGCGGTCACTTCGCGCACCATCAGTTCTTGTGTTCAGCACCGTCGCCGCGCTCGCTCTCGCCGGATGCACGGTAGGCAGCGGCACAGCAGACGACGACTCGGGTTCGTCCGTACTCAGCGTCGCCGCGTCAGCGGCTGTCACGACCTGGGATCCGGTGCGGTCGTTCTCCACCGAGGCTCTCTACCTCGGCAACGTGTACGAGCCCCTCCTGTGGAAGAACGCTGACGGTGCCGCGGAGGAATTCACCCCAGCAATCGCCGAGTCATGGGAAGTGAGCTCGGACGGACTCACCTGGACCTTCACGATCCGCGAAGGCGCGACCTTCCATGACGGAGAGACCGTCGACGCCGAAGCCGTCAAGGCGAGCATCGAAGCCGCACAGGACCACGCAGGTGCATCCTTCATCTGGGCTCCGCTCGAGTCCGTCGAGGCACCAGACGACACCACAGTGGTCATGAATCTCTCCTACTCGGCGCCGATGGATCTCATCGCCGCCTCTACTTACGGTGCATGGATCGTGTCGCCCAAAGCGCTCGAGGCTTCGGCGGACGATGAGGCGTACTTCGAGCAGGGTATCGACGCGGGCTCCGGACCGTACGCCGTCAAGTCCTACACCCCGGGGGAGAAGGTGGTCCTGGAGGCATACGACGACTACTGGAACGAGGATGCCGCCCCGAGCTATGACATCGTCGACATCGCGATCACGCCGGATGCGGTCACGGCGCAGCAGATGCTGACCTCCGGCGAGGTCGATCTCGCGACGAACCTCCCGCTGGAGAACATCGACACGGTGGCGGCCGACCTGGAGTCGTCGGTGAAGACTTCGAATTCGCCGTTCAATTTCCTGGCGCTCTTCAACACGGCCAAAGCGCCACTGAACGACCCGAAGGTGCGTCAGGCGCTCAGCTATGCAGTGCCCTACCAGGACATCATCGATGTCGGTGGCGCTGGGTACGGGACGCAGTCGCGCGGTCCGGTACCGAAGGGCATCTTCCCCTATTCCGAGGACGTTCCGCAGTACACCCAGGACTTGGACAAGGCCAAAGCACTTCTCGCAGAAGCCGGCCATGCCGACGGGCTCACGCTCACTCTCACCTTCGCATCAGAGAACCCGGCTCAGGCCCGATTCGTTCCGCTCATCAAAGATGCGTTCGCGAAGATCGGCGTCACTCTGGACGTGCGGGCGGAGCTGTTCAATCAGCAGTGGGAGAACGCGAAGGCCGACCCTGCTACCGCCCAGGACATCTTCGTTCTGTACTACTGGCCCACATACAGCGATGCCGGCGCGGACAACCTCTACTCCTTGTTCCACTCGAGCGAAGAGCCCTTCTTCAACCTCAGCTACTGGAACGACCCCGAATACGACGCCCTCATCGATGAGGCGGGGACGCTCACCGGCAGCGACCGCCCCGCGGCCCAGGCGAAGTATGAGGAGGCGATGGAGCTGCTCGTCGACCAGGCACCCGCTGTCTTCCTCTACGACGCGCAGGCGGTGAGCGTGGTTCCGAAGGGACTGGAAGTCGCAGACTTCAACGAGAACTACCCCTTCACAACCTTCTTCGCACCGATTCAGCCCGCGAGCTGAAACGCCGGACGTCAGTATCCGGTGGACCGGCGAGCTCGGTCCACCGGATACTGATCCACCGCCTGATCTCTGGAGTCATCTATGTTGCGTTTCCTCGCCAGCCGGCTCGGGACCGCGGTGCTCGTGCTCTTCGTGCTCACGCTCGTCGTGTTCGTGCTGGCACGGGTCATCCCCACCGACCCCGCCGTCGTGTACGCCGGTCCGAAAGCCCCACCCGAGGAACTCGCACGCATCCGCGAACAGCTGGGGTTCGACCAGCCGCTCATCGTGCAGTACCTCGGATATCTCGGAGGACTGATCACGGGCGACTGGGGCAATTCCCTCGCTACCAAGCGTCCCGTACTCGATGAGTTCGCCACACGTCTGCCGGCAACGCTCGAGCTGCTCTTCGCCGCGATCCTGATAGCGATCATCGTGGGGATCGGACTCGGCGTCGTCGCGGCCAAGAAGCCGGGCAAGGCCCTCGACGGCGCGATCCGGTTTCTCGCCATCGGCGGAGTATCCATGCCGGCTTTCTGGCTCGGGTTGCTGCTTCAGGTCCTCTTCGTCGGTCAGCTGAAGCTTCTCCCGGCCACCGGCCAGTTCAGCACCGAGGTCGACTATGTGTCGCCGATCTCCCGCGTCACCGGCTTTCCCCTGTTCGACAGCTTCATCACCGGGAACTGGGTCGCATACAGTGACGGACTGGCTCATCTGATTCTTCCCGCCATCACGCTCGCCGCATATCCGATGGGCCTCATCGCCAGGATGACTCGAGCCTCGATGCTCGAAGTGCTCGGACAGGACTACATCTTCACTGCCAACGCGTACGGGCTGAGGGGTGGTGTGATTCGTTGGAAACTCGCATTGAAGAACGCGTTGCCGCCCACGATGACCATCATCGGCCTCGCCTCGGCGTACGCGCTCACCGGCACGTTCTTCATCGAAGTCGTCTTCAACTGGCCCGGTATCGGCCAGTTCGCCGCCAACGCGATGATTGCGGTCGACTACCCGGCCATCATGGCGATCACCCTCCTCGGGGCCGCCGGCTACCTCATCGCCAACTTCGTCGTGGACCTTGCTCAGGCACGACTCGATCCTCGAGTGAGGCTCTCATGACCTCCACCGCAATACTCCCGACTTTCGTCCCTGTGGGGGGCAGCACCGTCTCGCGGATCATGCGCGTCCTCCGTACGGACCGACTCGCGCTCCTCGGACTCGTGCTCATCATCCTCGTCACGATCCTGGCACTCTTCGGGCCCTGGATCGCGCCCTTCCCCGAACAGGGATACGGCGAGACCAGCGTGGAGAATCGCGGGCTGGCTCCCAGCGCCGTGCACTGGTTCGGTACGGATCAACTCGGGCGGGACATTCTGAGCCGCGTGATCATCGGCACCGGCCCAGCGCTCACGATCTCCCTCTTCGTCGTCGGTATCGCCGCCCTCATCGGCGTCCCTCTCGGCGCGATCGCGGGTTACCGCGGCGGATGGCTCGACACCGTCCTGATGCGCGTCACCGAGATCTTTCAGGCTTTCCCTCCGTTGCTGCTTGCGATGGTGACCGTAGCGATCCTGGGGCCGAGTCTCACGAACGCCGGCATCGCACTGGCGATCTCCTGGTGGCCCTGGTACGCCCGACTGGTCCGCGCGGAAGCACGGGCTCTGCGTGACCGCCCATTTGTCGAGGCGGCGCGCGCGACCGGCGTCCCCGCCTGGAGAATCCTTCCGCGGCACATCCTGCGCAACTGTCTGACACCGATCCTGGTTCAAGCCACGGTCGACATCGGCGCCGTGGTGCTCGCCGCAGGTTCCCTCGCCTTCATCGGCCTGGGAGCGCAACCTCCCTCGCCCGATTGGGGCCTCATGGTCGCGGAGGGGCGCGGACAGATCTTCACTGCGTGGTGGATCTCCGCGTTCCCCGGGTTGGCCATCTTCGTGACCGTGCTCGGGTTCAATCTTCTCGGCGACTCTTTGCGCGACTTCTTCGACCCCCGGCAGGTGAAGCGATGACAACCACCGACCTACTCCGCATCGAGGACCTCCAGGTCGCGTTCGAGGAGCGCGGCGAGCTCACGAACCGCCCCGTGCGAGGAATCACCCTGTCTGTCGCTCCTCGCGAGGTGGTAGGCATCGTCGGCGAGACGGGTTGTGGCAAGAGCCTGACGGCGCTCGCCGTCCTGGGGCTTCTTCCGAAAGGCGCAGTTCCGAGTGGGCGCGTGATACTCGACGGCGTTGAGCAGCCCTTCGGCGGTGGCGGTTCGGCACGCGGCGACGCGATCTCAATCGTGTTCCAGAACCCCGGCACCGCTTTCAATCCTGTTTTCACGCTCGGTCAGCAGATGAAGGATGTCATCGACAGGCATCGTCGTGTCGCGGGACGGAAGTTGTCACGCGCTGCCGCGAAAGCACACATCCTCCACTACCTCGAGCAGGTGGGGCTGCCTGATCCGGATCGGGTCTATCGAAGCTATCCGCATGAACTCTCAGGGGGAATGCTGCAGAGAGCGATGATCGCGATGGCTCTGGTGTGCGAGCCGAAGCTGTTGATCCTGGATGAGCCGACGACTGCGCTCGACGTGACAATCGCGAAACAGATTCTCGAGCTGATCTTGGCGCTGCGTGACCGCTTCGGTTTCGGTGTCCTGCTCATCACCCACAATCTCGGTGTGGTGCAGGAAGTGTGTGACCGTCTCGCCGTGCTGTACGCCGGGCGCGTGGTCGAAACCGGTTCGACGGAAGCCGTCCTGCGTGACCCGTCCCACCCCTACACCCGCGGCCTGCTCGAAGCGCTGCCCGCCCGACACCGCCCGGGACAGAAGCTCGAGGCGATTCCAGGATCGGTGCCGGGAAACCTGCTCAACCTGTCCGGGTGCTCTTTTCGCGACCGATGTCCACTCGCAGTCGAGGCATGCGCGGATATCGACCCCATGTTGGTACCGGTCTCGCCGCTCCATGAGGCTGCGTGTATTCGGGCTGACTCCAGTGACAGGAGTATCCGATGACCGCCATGCTGACCGTGGACAACATCGTCAAGGTCTATCGCTCCTATCGCAGCGAGGTGCGAGCCGTGAACGGTGTGTCCTTCGAAGTGGAGGCCGGTACGACTTTCGGGCTGGTCGGCGAGTCCGGTTCCGGCAAGAGCACGATAGCGCGGTGCGCCCTGCGCCTCATTGAGCCAACCTCCGGATCGTCCAGCGTCGACGGGCGACCGATCACCGGCCTACGCGGCAAACAGCTAAGGAGCTTGCGCGCAAGTACGGGCATGGTCTTCCAGAACCCAGTCGCAGCCTTGAACCCTCGGCTCACAATCGAGCAGTCGATTGCGGAACCACTGCGCACGCATACGGCACTGCGCGGACGAGTACTCGCTGCGCGAGCGAGGGAACTGCTGGATGAGGTCGGGCTCGCGCAATCCCATGCCGAACGACTGCCACACCAGCTCTCCGGCGGTCAGTGCCAGCGTGTCGGAATCGCCCGGGCCCTCGCGACTCGACCGAAGCTTCTGGTGCTCGACGAGCCGACAAGCGCACTCGATGTCTCGGTGCAGGCACAGGTTCTCAATCTGTTGCAGGAGCTTCGGCGCGAGTACTCGCTCAGCTATCTACTCATCTCGCATGATCTCGACGTCGTGCGATACATGAGTGACATGGCGGGTGTCATGAGGAAAGGCGAGCTCGTAGAGTCCGGGCCCGCAGCAGAGGTGCTCGTCAACCCGAGCCACGAATACACGCAACGACTGATCGCGGCCATGCCCGAGACCCCCGGTGCCGTACCGATCACCGAACGGGGCACGTTGGTCACGACGCCGAAAGGCGCTGAGCAGCTGTGAATCGACTCTCCACACCAGAACCACGATCCGACGCAAAGAGGACCCTGTCGTGACATCTCTGATCCCTCGATCCCTCGGCAACGAAGGCCGCGTGTCCCGCAATCATGCCGTTACCGAAGCAGGTCCGACGCTCGACACCTGGCAGGATGCTCCGCACAACCGGTGGGCTTTCGGACATGTCTCTGAGTTCGTGCCCACGGCGCGGATCGCCCACCGCACCATGGAAACTTCCCAGCGTTCGGTGGTCGGACTGGGCGCGCTGGCCGCGCTGCCGACGCTCGGCGAGCGGCTGGAAGAGAGCTACACCGACGCACTGGTCGTCGTCCGCGACGATGAAGTCATTGCCGAGCACTATCACGAGGGACACGGCCCCGATAGCCTGCACCTGCTGATGAGCGTTTCGAAGTCAATCTGTGGTCTCACAATCGGCACTCTGGTCGCTGACGGGCGAATCGACCCTGACCGTCGCGTCGATCACTACGTGCCTGACCTCACCCACAGCGCTTACGGTGCGGCGACGGTACAGCAGGTGCTCGACATGACCGTCGACGTCGACTACGACGAGGACTACAGGAATCCGGCCTCGGAAGTGCAAGCGCAAGATCGCGTTGCGGGCTGGCGTCCGCGCCGCCCCGAAGATCCCCAGGACACGTACGCCTTTCTTGCTTCCCTTCGCGGAGGCGGGGACCACGGTAAACGGTTCAGATACTGCTCGGCGGGAACCGACGTGCTCGCGTGGATCGTTGAGAACGTCACCGGGCTTCGCTACCACGAGGCGGTATCGCAACGACTGTGGTCTCAGCTCGGGTGCGATCAGGACGCGCAGATCACGGTCGACTCCGGTGGGTTCGGATTCGCGAACGGCGGCATCGCGTGCACCGCGAGAGACCTGACGCGCGTCGGCCGGGTGATGCTCGGGTCCGGAACTATCGACGGAAGACGAGTGCTGTCTGAGGACTGGATCAGACAAACACTTGAGGGCGGTAAGCCGAGCGCAGCTTCAGGCACCGTCTTCCAACGAATTCATCCCGGAGGATCGTATTCGAACCAGTGGTGGATCACCGGCAGTGCGCGAGGTGACTATTACGCCGCCGGCATCCACGGTCAGTTCATCTGGGTCGATCCGGCGACGCGCACGGTCATCGTCAAATTCTCTTCGTGGCCAGAACCTGTGACAGAGGACTGGAACCGGCTGCACAGTGTGCTGTTTCGCGAGATCTGCGACGCAATCAGCTAGCGCTATCTGACGCGAGATAGCGGCATGACTGGTGAGATGTTCATCTGAAACACGTCGGTCCCGGAGGACGGGTATGACGGTACTGTCTGGTCAAGCTGTAGGAGCGCACCTGGACTGGGCCGCCGGAGCGATGGCGCAGTTCGCACTGCGGTGCTCCGACGCTTGATCGTTTTCAGCGTCCAGGTCAGATGCGCCGCGACGACGGCCGGATTACTGGGCGGGGCCCCGCCGAATAGCTGCGATAGGTGGTCTTATCGTCGTTAACGGCCAGACAGGGGAACGCCACAATGCCCCCACGACCGATGCTCGTGGGGGCGTCTTCTTCGCGACGGCGGTTCGCCTCTAGGGCGTCCTCGTGCGGGCTGGCTTGCTCCTGCGTTGGACGTACTTCGCTCCCAGCCCTGCCGCCACTATGACGACGGAGTCGCGACGAGAAACAGTCCCGCGGCGATCGATGGAAGAGCGATTGCACGCAGCGGCAGGGACGCGAGCGCAGCGATGACGAGAATGATGCAGATCAGCCATGAACGCATGGGAAGCCCTTCCAATGCATGTCGGCCACATGGAGTGCGAGACAGGGGCGACATGCACTCGCCTGCCGCCCGACTCTGGATGGTCCGGCATAGCGCCCGCTCACGCGCAGGATTCGTACGGCGGCTCTTCGAGGGTCGTCGCCGTCACTGCCCAGATGATGTCGGTTCCGGCCGTGTAGGTCAGGAAGACAGAACCGGCGCCGGCTTCCGACTCGACCGCGAGATACCGGCGATCGCCGACGCTCTCGATCTCGACCGCGTCGGGGTACGCGGCCAGCGCCTCGTCCACCCGGGAACCGAGACCGATCCCCTCGGCTGTCACGGGGCCTGTGGCCGGCTTGCCCTCGAGGTCGACGGGCGAGGCGGACGCCTGCACGAGGACGACCACCGCGGGATCCTGCTCCGAGACTTCGGGGCGCTGGACGGTCAGCATGTATCCGTCATCCTCAGCGGACGCGAGCCAGGGACACGCTTCCACCGGAGTCGCACCCGCAGCCGCCACAGCTTCGTCGAAAGGCGCGCCCAGTTCGACATCTCCGATGCCCGTCGGGCTGGCGTCCGCCGCCGGGGCAGACGCGCTGGGCGACGGGCTCGGCGCGGGGTCGGCGGGTGCCGTCACCGTCTGCGTGACCGTCGGGGTGGGCGACGAGGGGGCGGCGCACCCGGCCAGAAGAGCGCCGGTGACGGCTATCCCGACCAGGGGTGAGAGGATGCGTGCACGGCGAGCCCGGGGCTGTCTGGTGTCGATATCCATGCTTCGACGCTAACGGCGCGGCCGAGCGGCGCCCGTCGATTCGCACGGGATTCCCAGATGTCCGGGGATCAGCGTCAGCCCCATGCTCACATCAACGATCCGAGCTCGGACGGGTGGGTGAGCCGCCACCACTCGGTGGGTGGCTCGATGCTCCCCATGATCTTCACGGGAGCGGTGACGGTGTTCGGCCCGGCCGTCCAGGTGACGCTTCCCACGACCGTGCCGTCGCGGTACGTGGGTGGCGTGTCGATGTCCATCGTCAGCTCGATGGGCGTGTCCGACCAGGTGAAGATCGACGCGGTCTCGGCGATGACGAGCGTGGCGGAGGATCCCCAGGGCGTCGAGATGGATCCGACCTCCTGGCCGGCGGTCGCGACGGGCACCTGGTGGAAGCCGGAGCGGATGCTCTCGAGTGCGCCGACCACGGTGAGGTTCACCGACTCGCGCGATGCTCCTCCGAGGACGACGCCGGTGACCGAGAGCGGAGCTCCCGCGCCCACGTCGAGCGTCGCCGTGTACAGCAGGCTGTGCGTGCCTTCGCCCAGGTTTCCGGTCTTGAGACCGGTGATCCCGGCGGTGCCGAGGAGGCCGTTGGTGTTGTGCAGCTGCCCGGCGCCGGGGATCGTGATCGACGACGTCGCGACGATCTGAGCGATCGCCGGATTCGCGGCGGCGAGCTTCGCGATGGCCAGCAGGTCGGCGGGTGTGCTCGTGTTGCTCGGGCTGATGCCCGTGGGCTCCGTGATCGTCGTGCCGGTGAGTCCGCGGGATGCGAGCCAGGCACGCGTCGCGCCGAGGAACGCGTCCTGCGATCCGAAGATCTGCCGTGACAGAGCCTCGGCGTAGTTGCTCGCGGAGGGGATGAGCATGGCGGCCAGAGCATCATGCAACGACATCGAGGTGCCGGTGGGCATCGGAGCGATGGTCGCGCCCTGCACGTAGTACACGTCGTAGAGATCGTGGTCGGACTTGCCGAACGTGATGGTCGGTCCTGGGTCATCCGCCGATGCGAGTGGCGACGCGTCGACGATGACGAGAGCGGTGATGAGCTTGGTGATGCTCGCGATCGGGAACGGCTCGCCCGTGCCTGTCGCCGACCAGGTCCCGCTCGCCGTCGCACCCAGATAGGCATCGGCTCCGGCGATGCTGATCGCGGATGCTGCGACCGGGGGTGCGGCCATCGCAACGGCGTCACCCACGGGAACCTCCGGTGTGCGAGTGGTCACCGCCGGCGGATTCACCGGCGCCGTGAGCGCCCACCCGATGTAGCCTCCGGTCACGGCCAGCAGCAGGACGATGCAGACGGCGGTGATGATGAGCCCCCGCGGCCGGCGTCTTGTGCGCACCGCCGGGTCGACCTGATCGCCGCTGAACTCCTGCTCGTGCTCCATGAGCTCGGCGAAATAGGTCAGCCCATCCACCGGCTGACCGGGTGTCGTCATCGAGAGCCCCTCATCGCGCCCCACCTGTCGCTCGCAATCCACAGAAAAGACCATCCTCGTGGATGTCCGCGGCCGCCGGTATCGGCCGTTCGGGGGACACGCGTGCGGCCTCGATGGCTTCGACCACGAGTCAGTCGGCGTCAGTCTCGTCCGCCGCACGCCGATCGGTGCGGAATCCTGGCGGTGACCGGGGTTCTTTGACAGACTGGCCCCGGCATCGACTCCATCGGGGCTCTTCCGGTCGGGGGGCTTGTGCCGACACCGGAGATGGGGATCCATGGGCCTCTTTGATCGTGCGAAGCGTAACGTCGCGGGCGGGCAGGACTGGGCCGCGCAGGCCGCGGCAGCTCAGGAACTCGCCAGTCAGCATCTCCGGGATGCGGGCTACACCGACGGTTCTCCCGTCACCATGGCGAACGCGGGGCAGGTCGGCGGTGACATGTACGCCGATCGTGAGGTGCTCACGGCATACGGCAACGAGCTGAACCGGATCATCGCCATCGGGCACAGCGGCACCGCGGTCATCCGTGCGGCCGTCGACACCGGCGAACGCATCGCGGGCAACCCGTGGTTCCAGCTCGAGGTGGAGGTGACGCCCGATGGCGCTGCGCCGTACCTCGTGTCGAAGCGCGAGATGGTGGCGCCGCAGTTCATCGCCAACTACGCGGCAGGAAGCAGTCACACGGTCAAGGTCGACCCCGCCGACGCCCAGAACATCGCCTTCACGAGCTGAACATGGGCATCTTCGGTGACATCGGTCGACTGATGAAAGCCGGCGCGAAGCAGTCGGCGAACACCGACTATGCGGCGAACCTGAAGCACTCGGCAGACCTCGCCGAGCAGTACGCCGGTTACGACCCGAACACTCCGAGCGGCACGCACGGGGCCGCCACGGCCAATCCCTTCACGAACATGGCGGCGTTCGCGACCATGCGTCGCGGATCGGGCACGGTCGTGAGTCTCGCGCCCACCGGCGCTGAAGTGGAGGGCACGCCCATCTACGTCGTGGAGCTCGACTTCAAGACAGACGGGCAGGATGCGTACCGCACCAGCTACCAGACGCTGATCGCGGACAGCGCCCGCGCGAACTGGCAGCCGGGCTCCGTGCTCCCCTTTCGCGTCTCGCCCGAGGACCCTCACTCGCTGATGCTCGGCTGAATCCCGTCGCGCTCAGCAGTCTCGCTCGATCCGAGACAGAGTGACCCGGAGTCAGCTCAGTCGGCGTCGGCCGAGAAGACGGGGCTGAGGAATCGGCGCTCGTAGCGGCGGATGCACTGGGTTCTGCGTGCGAGCTCGAAGGCCTCCACGCACTCGGGGTCGGTCTTCGAGGCCGTGCGGTACACCTCGTAGTCGGCCAGCGATGGGAATGTGAACAGCGCGAACGCCTCGTCGCTGTCGCCTTCGCTCGGCATGAAGTAGCCGTGGTGGGTTCCGCCGTGCTTCGCCACCAGCCGGATCCACGCGCGGCCGTACTCGGTGAAGTCGTCGAGCTTGTCCGGATCGATCTCGTAGCGCAGGTGAACGGTGATCATGTCGTTCATCCTGTCAGAGCACGCGGCCGGGGCGCGCGTCAGCCGAGCTCGTGAAGCTCCGAGGTCAGGTCGCCGCCGGCGTCGCCGGTTTTGACGGTGCCCTTCGGCTCGAACAGCGGAGGGTTCTCCGGAATCAGCGGAGGACGCCGCAGGCCGTGTCGACTCGCAGCGTGACCACGCCCTCCGCCGACATCGGGTAGCTCAGGAGGTACGAGCCGGTCTCGTCTTCGATGAGCGTATGCCCGCCCGTCACCGGCCAGGTCGTGCCATCGGAGTACTCGACGTCCTGTGAGGAGGTGCCCGTGGATGTCACCGCATCGCCGTACTCGGCCTGCAGGTCCGGGATGGTTCCCGTGATGTCGGTGCTGGTGATGCCGAGCGCCCACAGCCAGTGTCCGATGCCGTCGTCTTCTCCGGAGCACGCGTACGCGTTGGCGTCGGCCTCGGCGTAACGCTCACCCGCGGGGAACGCGTCGACGAGCTTGTCGACGACGTCATCCGCCGTGTCTCTCACCTCGTTCATGCTCTGATCGAACTTCGGCGGCTCGACGTCGGTGGGAGCACTCGGAGAGCATCCGGCCAGAGCGGCGAGGACGAGAGGCAGTGCCAGGAGTGGTGCGAATCGCGTGGTGCGCATGAGCACAGTCTCGCGCAGAAGGACCGATGTCGTGAAACGGTGGAGCGCCACGGTCTCACGCTGCGCGCCCCGATCGATCACTCCGCTGATGATCCGAGCCCACCGGCATTCCCGAATGTACGCTGAAGCCATGGGTGATCAATCGCCGCCAGCCGTCCGTCCCCTGTGGGCGAGCGTCGCCGACGGGTTCTACGTCGGCAGCCGGGACGGATCGTTCCTCGGCTATATCGACCGTCAGGCCGACGGCCTCTGGCGTGCGTTCGATGCCGCGTCGCGCGCGCTCGGCGACCATGCGGATCACCACGGGGCGATGGCTGCCGTCACCGCCGAGGCCGATTCCGGCGACACAGGGACTCGCGCGGGGGATGCCGGATGACCGCAGCGAACCCCCTCGTCTCGCTCGTGTACTGCAGCAGCGCCACGCGGCCGTTCGACGAGCAGGAGCTCGCCCGGCTGCTGGAGGTGAGCCGTGCTCGGAACAGTGCTCGGGACATCACCGGGATGCTGCTCTACCGCGGGGGAGAGTTCGTCCAGATCCTGGAAGGACCGCGGTCAGACGTCGAAGAACTGATGGAGGCGATCGGTCGGGATCCGCGCCACAGGGACGTGCGGGTGCTGATCGAGGAGCCGCTGCACGAGCGGCGGTTCGACGAGTGGACGATGGGGTATCAGTCCCTGGTCGCGGCGGAGTCAGGGATGGCATCGGGATATCGCGACTCGTTCGATGACCTGCGTATGGGGGATCACGACATGATCGGGCGGGCGATCATGGAGCTGACGCTGTGGTTCCGAGTGCGTGAGTCGGCCACTCGGCAACCGGCCGAGAGCTGAAGATGGTCGGCGCTCAGACCCTCGGCCAGTCGCTCGTCAGGTAGGCCTCGACGGCGCGGTGCCGAAAGGTGTACGGCTTGCCGCGATCGATGATGCCGCGAACGGTGTCGAGACGTTGGGCGGTCGGTCCGAGCTCGGTGACCTTCGAGAGTCCCATTGCCTCTGCGATCCGAGTCGCCGTGCGCTCAGGAGCGGGAAGCTCTGACATCGCCTGGAGCAGCTGCCGTTCACGGGCGGGTAGACGCTCGAGTATCCGCTCGACGTGAGCTGTCGCTTCTCGCTGTGCGCCCTGCCAGCCACGGCGGACCTGGTCGGCGGTGATCGTCGCGGTGGATGCCGCGTACCAGGACTGTTCACCGGCGAGTTGGAAGAGGAATGGCTCTCCCCGGCAGACATCGATGATGAGCGCCGCCGCGTCGGGGGTCATCCGGACGCGGGCGGATCCGCCGGCATCGTCGGAGACGGCCCAGCCTTCGAGGACGAACTCCTGGAGTGCTTCGGCGAGATCTTCCTCGTCGATGGCCGAGAGAGTGGTGGTCTTGAAGCGGCGGGCGAATGTCGCTCCCATGCGCGCACCGGCCATGTCTTCGAAGTCGGGGAGTCCGGTGAGGTAGACGGCGATCGGCAGGGAGCGGCTGACGCGTGCGCCACCGGGCACGCTGACCTCGACCTCGTGCGTGAGGGCGTCACCGAGCGCGATGAGCAGCTGAGAGAGCGCCTTCTCGTCGGTGATGTTCTGTACCTCATCGATGTGGATCAGCGCCATGACGCGGCCGTCGGCGATCGCGGCGAGGCCGACCTCGACCAGCAACGCCGTGAGGGCTGTGAATGGCTCGCGGCCATCGGCGCCGCGGAGCGTGAGGGAGATGCCTGACACGGCAACAGCCTGCACTCGCGCGATCGCGTCGCCGATACGCTTCTCGCGCGATGACGAGAGGCCTGCGTCGGCGGCAAGGGCCAGAACGGCTTCAGCGACGAGCTTCAGCGGGTCGGCACCCGCGGGGACGCGCAGCTGGGGCGTGACCCAGTCTCCGGCGCGGGAGGCCTCCTGGGCGATGCGCCGCACTAGCGTCGACTTTCCGAGGCCAGGCTCCCCGAGAATGGTTCGGCCACGCTCGGGGAGTCCCGCGAGGCGACGAGGACGCACGACGTCTCGCCAGTCGCTCAGCTGTTCGGTGCGCCCCGCCCACACGTCAGGGACGGTATCCGAGCCGGGACTGAAGGGATTGTCGAGTGCATCACGCATCTTGATAACATTATCAGCACAGGGCCAGATTGATAAGGTTATCAAGCGCTGGATGTCGGAATGCAGGCTCCGAAGGGGCCGGGCGAGTGAACCGAACTGCGCCCCGGCCCCTCTCACTGCGCTTAGCCTCAGCCCGCGGCGGGGGCGATCTCGTTCGGCGTCACATCGAGCTCGGTGCTCGCCAGCACCTCACCCGTGGTCAGATCGACCGCGTGCACGCTGTTCGAGGCGGGCTCGGTGACGTAGGCGACGTTGCCGGCGACGACGATCGCGGGGTGGGCATCCTGCCACTCGGCCGGCCCCTCCCACGCCTCGACGACGGGGAAGCTGTCGGTGATCTCGCCGGTCTCCGGGTCGAGCACGTGGATCGCGCCGTCGCTGCTGAGGATGTACGCGAGGTCGTCCGGTCCGCGCACGACGTCGCGGAAGGTGTACTCGACGCCTGCAGGCAGGTCGACGACCTCGAGCGTCTTGGCCTCGGTGTCGATGAGGGTCACGGCGCTGAGCAGGTATCCCTCGGCGTCGACGTCGTTCTTGTAGTCGCCGACGATGATGGGGCTGGTCTCGCTGACGTACGCGTTGCCCATGCGTCCGTACGGCTGGTCGGGGGCCTCGAGCTTGGTGATCTCGCCGTCCTGGTAGATCAGCGCGCCGTTCTCGCAGCCGAAGACCACGGCTTCGTCCTTCGCGGTGCCCTCGCCGTGCACGCCGGGGCACTGGTCGGACGAGACGATCTCAGCACCCTCGGCATCCTTCGCCACGATGCCGTTGCGCCCGTCGGCGTTGCCGACGGTGGTCAGGAACGTGCCGTCCTCGAGCACGACCGAGACGCCGTGGTGCGCCTCGACGCCCGGGATCGTCTCGACCTCGGGCAGGCCGTCGGCGCTCGCGAGGTCTGCCGTGTCGAAGATGGTCGTGTCGCTCGTGCCGTCGGCGTAGAGCACGGTCTTGTCCGCATGCCGCACGACGTGACCGGGGGTGTCGGCCTCGAAGACCGTATCGGTGAGTTCGGGCTCGTCGGTCGTTCCGGCTGCCGTGTCGAGCACCTGGAAGCCCTCGCTCATCGTGACCATGACGTGCCGGTCATCGCCGGCGGGGTTGAGACGAGTGAACGGCTCGGAGTCGAAGTCGGCGACGGTCTCGAGGGTCTCCCCATCGAGCACGAGGATGCCGCCCTCATAGGCGACCGCGACACGGGGGCCCGGCTGCGCGTCGGACGCGCTGCCGTCTGAGGTCGATGCCGGCGCGGTCGAGCCGCCGGCGCATGACGCCAGGGTGACGACGGCGCCGAGGGCCGCGGCGCTGATCAGCGCGCGACGAAGGGGGGAGGTTCGCATGTGCATTCCTCTTTCTCTGTGGTGGGGTCTCAGGGGGTGAGACCGGTGGTGATGCGCTCGGTGTTGATGCGCATCATGGTCAGGTAGTCGGGGGCGCCCTCGTCGGGGCCGGTGAGAGATTCGGTGAACAGCTCGATGACCTCGACCTGCACGTCCGCCTCGCTCGCGAGCGCCTGGACCAGGCGGTCGGGTGACGACGACTCGGCGAAGATCGCGGGCACGCCCGTCTCCTCGATCGCGTCGACGAGGTCTGCCAGATCGGATGCCGAGGGCGCGGCGAGCGTCGTGCCGCCGGGGATCACCGCTCCGACGATGTCGAAGTCGAAGCGCTCCGCGAGGTAGCCGAAGACGTGGTGATTGGTGACCAGCGCTCGGCGTTCGTCGGGAATCGTCGCGAACGCCTCGGTCATCTCCGCGTCCAGCGCCTGGAGCTCGGCGCGGTAGTCCTCGACGGTCGCGTCGAGCGCGTCCGCGTCGATGCCGTCGATCTCTGCGAGCACGGGTTCGATGGCGTCGACCACGTCGATCATGCGCTCAGGGTCGGTCCAGAAGTGCGAGTCCGGCATCCCGGCGGCATCGCCCTCGCTGTAGTCGAGCACCTCGATCGCATCACCGGCTACGAACGCGGGCACGGTGTCGGCCGCGTCGAGGTGCTGCTGCAGACCCTCTTCCAAGCCGAGGCCGTTCGACACCAAGAGGTCGGCGCTGCGTAGGGTCGCGGCCTGCTGGGCCGAGATCTCGAACGAGTGCGGGTCGGCGTTGGGCTTCATGAGTGTCACGACCTGCGCCTGCTCTCCGACCAGTTCGCCCACGACGTCGCCGAGGATATTGGTCGAGACGACGATGGTCGGGCGAGTGTCGTCTGTCGTCGAGCAGGCGGTGAGGCCGATCGCGGCGAGTGCGCTCACGGCGAGGGTCGCGAAGATCCGTGGGGCGCGCATGTCAGCGTCCTGTCTCGGCGACGAACGCCGGTTCGGTGGCGGTCTCGAACGTGCGGGCGATGCGCGCGGCATCCGCGTAGTCGATCTCGTAGAGGAGGTGCTCGGCGGGCGCGCTCAGATAGGCGCGATGCTGATCGGCGATGAGTGTCGGCGCAGAGTCTGAAGACAGGGATTCGGCCACGAGCGGCGCCGTCTCGGCGAGCGTCGATCCGTCGTCGCCGTTCAGCACGAGCACGCGGCCGTCCTGAGCGAGTGCGAGCAGATGGCCTTCTTCGTCGTCGACCGCGGTCACGTGCACGAGCGGGGTGGGAGAGGGGAGGAGAGTCCATGACCGCGCGCGGGTGTCGAGCATCCAGATCCCTTCGGAGCCGGCGAGACCCGCGACAGTGGGGCGCCCCTCGCGGTTGTCGAACGATTGCGCGGGCGGGGCGGTCGTGCCGGCAGGGTAGGGGATGCGCTCCACTCGCAGGTCGTCGCCGTCGACGTGCGCGAGCAGGGCGCCGTCCTGGCATCCGATGACCGCGCCGACCCGTGTCGTGATGGTGCCGGCCGGAGCCATGCACGGCTCTGCGAGACCGGTCGCTTCGCCGTCGGCCGTGTACCCGCGAACGCTCGTTCCGACGCCGTCGGACGCCTCGGTGACCAGCGCGAACGAGCCGACCGGCACGACGAGACCCTCGTGCGGCTCACGTTCGATGCGGAAGAGCTCGCGGATCTCGCCCTTCGACAGCGCCTGGGTGTCGAGCAGCACGGCGTCGCCCGAGTCTGCGAATGAGATGCCGGTGCCGCCGGTCGTCGACAGGTTGGTCGTCGCGACTGCTGCCGTGCCGTCGCCCGGCACCGAGCCGAGCACGGCCGGATCTGCCCGGTAGTAGTGGAAATGATCGACGTGGTCCCAGGTCCACACCCCGCTGTCGACGATCTCGATGCCGTCGTCGGTCTGCGCGAACAGGTAGCGACCGTCGGTCGTCAGAGCGCTGGGGGAAGAGACCTCGCCGATGTCCGTCACGCTCTCGTCGAGCAGGTCCAGGTGGCGCACGGCGCCGTCGGAGTCGATCGACGTCAGCCCGAGCTGCGGCTCAGCCACCTCCTCTGCGCCGGCGACGGCGCCATGACCGGCATCCGAGGATCCGCTCGAAGACGGTCCTGCGGATCCTGGGGCACAGGCGGCCAGCGAGACGATGAGGGCGCCGGTGAGGGCGAAGAGGGTGATGCGAGAGCGCACGGGGTCCTTTCCTGTCGTGTGTCGTGCGGGGTCGCGTCGTCGCGACGGGGGTTCAGGCGCGTCGCGCCCGTGACCCGAATGAGTCGATGGCTGCGCGGCACGCCCACGAGAGGCAGGCGAGCAGGATGGCGGATGCCGCGACCGATGCCCCGGCGGCCGTCGCCGCGTACCACGAGGCGAGCAGTCCGAGGAAGACCGCGGCGACGCCGAAGAGTGCCGCGAGCGCCATGCGGGTCGGGATGCGGGTGGTCCAGTGCCCTGCGGCGACGGCCGGTGCGAGCAGCAGGCCGACCACGAGCATCGATCCGACGGCTTGGTACGAGGCGACGACCGCGAGGGTCACGAGTCCGACGAGCGCGGCCTGCGCGATCTGCGGGCGGAGTCCCAGCACCGACGCGATCCGCGCGTCGAGTGACAGGGCCACGAACGAGCGGTGGAGCACGACGGCCCCGATCAGCCCGATGGCCGCGGCGGCGGCGAGCAGTACGAGGTCGGCGGGGCTGATCGCGAGGATGTCTCCGAAGAGGATCGCCGTCGCGTCGGTGGCGAAGCTGCCGGAGTGGGAGATGATGATGACCCCGAGCGCGAGCATCGAGACGAACAGCAGGCCGATGCTCGTGTCGTACGACAGTCGTGCTCGGCGCTGCAGCGCGCCGATGCCGAGGCTCATCGCGATGGCGCTGAGTGCGCCGCCGACCAGCACCGGCAGCGAGAGCACGGTGGCGAGGGCGACGCCGGGGAGCATCCCGTGTGCCAGCGCCTCGCCGAGGAACGCCATGCCTCGAATGACCACCCAGGTGCCGACGACGGCGCAGAGGATCGCGACGAGTGCGCCACCGATCATCCCGCGTTGCAGGAAGTCGAGGGCGAAGGGGGCGAGCACGCCGGAGGGATGGGAGGTCACACTCAGTGAGCCTAGGGCTTTTTGAGAATGATTATCAAACTCATAAGATGGGGACGTGCTCGACTTCGCCTTCTCGCCACGTGCGACTGCTGATCTCACCGACGTCCACGTCTCGTTCGGTGATCAGGCCGCGCTCGCGGGAGTCGACGTCTCGATCACCTCCGGCTCGGTCACCGTGATCACCGGGCCGAACGGTGCCGGCAAGTCGACTCTTCTCGAGGTGCTCGGCGGCACGCGGGCGATGACCTCCGGCATCCGCCGCGTGCGTGGTGCCGTGGCGTTCGTGCCGCAGCGAGCCGCCATCCCTGACGGCCTTCCCGTATCGGTGAGAGACGTCGTCAGCGTCGGCGCGTGGGGTCGCCTCGGCCTGTGGCGGCGCATGGATGCCGCCGCGCGCGAGCTCGTCGAGACATCGATGGATCGCCTCGAGATCCTCTCGCTGGCCCGTGAACCGTTCTCCTCGCTCTCCGGCGGACAGCAGCAACGAACTCTGCTCGCTCAGGGATTGGCGAGGGATGCCGACCTCCTGCTGCTCGACGAGCCGACGACGGGCCTCGACGCGTCGAGCGCCCTTCGGATCCGGGCGGTGCTGCGCGAGGAGGCGGCACGCGGGGTCGCGGTCGTCTGCGTCTCGCATGACCCCGCCGTCATCGGCGATGCGGAGCACACGATCCCGCTGGTCGAGGGGCGCGTGGGTGAGATCGCGTCGGCCGGCTGAGGCCTACCGGGTCACGCGGACAGGAGTCCGAGCGGCGCGTCGAAGTCCCCGTCGCGGACGCCGGTCGCCGTCGCGTCCGCGGTCGAGTGGACGCGCTCGACTGCGCGACGTCGCGCGATCTCCGAGATCCACGCGCTCGCGGTTCCTCGATACGTCGCGAACTCCCGCGCGTGCGCCCAGACGTGGACGTAGGTGTCCTCGAGCACCTCTTCGGCCGACTCCCGAGCGTCGATCACGCTGAGGATGAGTCCGAAGATGCGAGTGCACGTGAGGTCGTACAGCTGGGCGAAAGCCGTCTGACTGCCGGACGCGATGTGCATCATCAGATCGGCCTCGGCACCCCACACCGCATCCCCGCCGATGCGGGGAGGAACGCGGCTCATGCTCATATCCCGATCGTGGCACGTGCATCGGGAACAGCCGTGGCTCTTGCGCACGGTGGTCGCGAGGTGCTAGCGGCGGTGTCGTGCTGCGCTCACCCGAGCAGCTCCACCCCGAAACCCGACACGACGGCCCGCAGCTCCGCGAGGTAGCGCTGCGCCTGCTCGGTGAGCGGGATCGCGGAGTGGCCGATCCAGCCGATCTCGATGCGTTCGTCGACGTCGAGCGCAATGGCGACGATCTCGGGGTCGAGGTCGTCGCTGATGATGCCGGTCGAGATCGTGTACCCGTCGAGCCCGATCATGAGGTTGAAGATGGTCGCGCGATCGGAGACCCGGATCTCCCGCGTGCTCGACAGGGTGGAGAGGATCTCCTCGGCGAAGTAGAACGAGTTGTTCGCACCCTGGTCGAAGGTGAGCCGCGGCACGTCGGCCAGGTCGGCGAGAGTCACTCGATCCCGGGCGGCGAGCGGGTTCTTGCGGGAGATGAAGATGTGCGGATCTGCGACGAAGAGCGGGCGGAACGCGAGCCCGGAGTCGCGGAGCAGCTTGTCGATGACGTTGCGGTTGAAGTCGTTGCGGTACAGGATGCCCAGCTCGCTGCGGAGGGTGCGGACGTCTTCGATGATGTCCCAGGTGCGTGTCTCCCGCAGCGAGAACTCGTACTCGGCGGCCTCGCTCGCCTTCACCATCCGAACCATCGCGTCGACCGCGAACGAGTAGTGCTGGGTCGAGACCCCGAGCAGACGTCGCGACGGCGGACGGCCGAGATAGCGCTGCTCGAGCAGCGCCACCTGCTCGACGACCTGCCTGGCGTATCCGAGGAATTCCACGCCGTCTGTGGTGAGCGTCACGCCCCGCGCCGAGCGGAGGAGCAGGTCGCGCCCCACTCTGCTCTCGAGATCCTTCATCGCCGCCGACATGGTGGGCTGCGCGACGTACAGCAGGTCGGCCGCCGCGCTGATCGACCCCTCTGCGGCGACCTCGATGTAATAGGTGAGCTGCTGCAGGGTGATGCCGCTCGAACGCTTGGCCATAGCTTCAGACTATGTCATGGCATAGTCGCGGAGCATTACCCGATGGGGATGCTTTCCGCACACCATGGAGGCATCCCCTTTCGCGAGGCCGAGCCCGGCCGATCAGCGCACCGATTGGCACCTCATGGCACACGAGTTCACGTTCCGCATCACGACGACCCCGTTCGACGAGGACTACTCGCCGTCGCACGATTCCCGCATCACCACGAACTTCGCCAACCTGGCGCGCGGTGAGCACCGTCAGCAGAACCTGCGCAACGCGCTGACGATGATCGATCGTCGGTTCAACGACCTGGCCCGCTGGGACAACCCGGGCGCCGACCGGTACACCCTCGAGCTCGAGATCGTCTCGGTCGCGGTGCAGTTCGCCGCGGAGGGGGAAGACAGGGAGTTCCCCCTGCTCGAGGTTCTGGACATCCAGATCGTCGACCGTCTGACCGGAAAGCGCACCCACGGGATCGTCGGCAACAACTTCTCGTCGTACGTGCGCGACTACGACTTCAGCGTGCGACTGCCGGCCGCCAGCGAAGCCGCGGGTCGATTCGCTCTTCCCGACGACTTCGGCGATCTGCACGGCAAGCTCTTCCAGCACTTCCTCGACTCCGAGGCCTACCAGGAGCGGTTCTCCCTGTCGCCGGTTATCTGCATCAGCGTCTCGACGAGCAAGACGTACCGCCGCACCGACAACCACCACCCGGTCCTCGGGGTCGAGTACGAGCAGAAGGACTCGTCGCTGACGGATGCGTACTTCGCCAAGATGGGTCTCTCGGTGCGGTACTTCATGCCGCGCGGCAGCGTCGCGCCGCTGGCCTTCTACTTCCGCGGCGATCTGCTGAACGACTATACGAACCTCCAGCTCATCGGCACGATCAGCACGATGGAGACCTTCCAGAAGATCTACCGACCGGAGGTCTACAACGCGAACTCGGCCGCGGCGGGCGTCTATCAGCCGAGCCTCGAGCAGCAGGACTACTCGGTGACGAAGATCGCCTACGACCGCGACGAGCGCAGTCGGCTCGCAGCCGAGCAGGGCAAGTTCACGGACGAGCACCTCATGCAGCCGCACGGCCACCTTCTCGAGCAGTGGGCCGCCGCGTACGGCGCCACCGCCGACGACCGGGTGCCTGCCGACGACCTCGCACCCGTAGCCTGACCATCTTTCTCGCCCGACCGACGGAGAACTCCACACCATGAACACGCTTCTGCCCACGTCGATCGTCGGCAGCCTGCCGAAGCCCTCCTGGCTCGCCCAGCCCGAGACCCTCTGGTCGCCCTGGAAGCTCGAGGGCCCTGCCCTGGTCGAGGGCGTGCAGGATGCTCTGCGCATCACCGTCGAGGAGCAGCGCCATGCAGGCCTCGACATCATCAGCGACGGCGAGCAGAGCCGCCAGCACTTCGTCACGACGTTCATCGAGCATCTCTCCGGAGTCGATTTCGACCAGCGGGAGACCGTCCGGATCCGCGACCGGTACGACGCCAGCGTGCCGACCGTCGTGGGAGCTGTGAGCCGTGAGAAGCCCGTGTTCGTCGAGGACGCCAAGTTCCTCCGCCAGCAGACCGATCAGCCGATCAAGTGGGCACTGCCCGGTCCGATGACGATGATCGACACACTGTACGACCGCCACTACAAGAGCCGCGAGAAGCTGGCCTGGGAATTCGCGACGATCCTCAACCAGGAGGCGCGGGAGCTCGAGGCGGCAGGGGTCGACATCATCCAGTTCGACGAGCCGGCGTTCAACGTCTTCTTCGACGACGTGAAGGACTGGGGCGTCGCGGTTCTCGAGAGGGCCGCAGAAGGGCTCCGCGCCGAAACGGTGGTGCACATCTGCTACGGCTACGGGATCAAGGCGAACACCGACTGGAAGGCGACCCTCGGTGCGGAATGGCGGCAGTACGAGACCTCGTTCCCGCTGCTGCAGCAGTCGAGCATCGACACCATCTCGCTCGAGAGCCACCACTCGCATGTCCCGCTGGACCTCATCGAGCTCATCCGGGGCAAGAAGGTCATGCTCGGAGCCATCGACGTCGCCAGCCACGAGATCGAGACCCCGGAGGAGGTCGCCGACACCCTCCGGGACGCCCTCCGCTTCGTCGATGCGGACAAGCTGATCCCGAGCACGAACTGCGGCTTGGCGCCGTTGCCTCGTGACGTCGCGCGCGGCAAGCTGCGTGCGCTCAGCGCTGGGGCCGCGCTGCTCCGTGAGGAGCTCGCGGCCGTCAGGGTGTGAACCGCGGATCGTCGCCACCACAGTGGAGGGACTCTCTCTCGACGGGCGTTTCGCAACCGTCGGCACAGAGCCCCTCGACCGGAGCCACTCCGGGGCGATCCCCATGACGCCTGCGGTGCCGGCTCTCAGATAGTGACGATACGCGCGATGGGCCCGCCACGGCATCCCATGGCGGATGCTCTCGGGTGGGCGTACCCTTTTCTCGTCTGCGCGCCGAGGGGCGGCGCCGCTATCATTCACCGGTCGGGCGGGCAAGGGGTGCGGGTATCCGGCCGTGGTGGCATAGAACGGCACTATGCAATCGATCCTGTATGGCGGCGACGAGTTCCTGACCGGTGACGACATCGCGGACGCGCTGCTGGCGTACGGGCGCGCGCTGGGCGATGAGGAGCGTGCCGAGATCGTCGAGATACCCGTGCGGGAGCACGACGGCACCGTCGTGACGGCGAAGTTCCTGATCGGTCCGGCCAGCCAGATCGTGGCGAAGGCGCTCAGCGACAGCGGCCCGGAACTCGAAGACCCTGAGCTGGTTCGTCGGCTCCAGTCACTCACCCGCGGTGTCGAATCTCCCTCTGGTCCACCCCTCGAGGCGCCCGACGGGCCGGAGTACGAGGTCGACTAGACCGGCCCTGAGCCGACCGGCGAATCAGTCCTCGAACTTCGCGGAGAGCCCGTCGGTGATCTGCTCTGCGCTCCGGTGTGCTTCAGCCAGCAGCACGGCGTTGACCTGCAGTTCGGCCAGCTCTGCGGCCGACGCGTGGTGTGCCCGAGCGGTCCGGACGTTCGCACGCAGGTTGACGGAGGAGCCCGAAAGACCCGCGGCGAGTGCTCCGGCTGCCACGGCGAGATCTGCCGACAGGCTCCGATTCCCGATCTCGCTGAGCGTGCGCAGCTCACTCAGAAGAGCCGTTCCGAATGAGCCGAGCCGCGCCGCCGACTCCGCCGCGCGCACGGCTGCAGTGCGCACCCGGGCGTCGCGATCCGGGTCGTCGGCGGGGAGGGCGAGCGCGGCACCGAATTCGGCTGAGAGGATTCCGTCGCCCTCCGCGCCCTGAAGCGCCTCGCCGCGCAGGCGTGCCACTCGGCGACCGCACTCCGCTGCGCGCGGATCGTCGGGCGTGTACGCAGCGACCATGCTCAACAGGGATGCCGCGATGCCGAGCATCACGGCCGACGCGGCGCCGCCTCCCGGCGCTCCGGTGGACTGACCGAGCTTCGCGAGCCAGTCGTCCAGCGGGATCGATGTCGGGATGTCGGCGGATGGCTCCATATCGCCGAGCACTCAGCGCGAGGTCGGTGGAAGCTTGTCGACGCCGTGGCGGTTCGGCTTGTCGGGCGCAGCAGCCGTCTCGGGTGATGCGTGCGCCGGGCCGGTCGGCGCCTCCGAGGTCGGATAGCTCGGCTCGTCGATGTCGATCGCCTTGTCGCGCTCATCGAGCGGCGGCAGATGGTCGAGGGGCTGCTTGATGTCATCGGGGTGGCTCATGCCCACAGACTCCGACATGCCCGCGCGCGGGAACAGGGGGTTGAGATCGTGAGAGTCCTGTGGTTCGCGCCGCACTGAGTGCGGTCGGCTGATCAGGCGACGGCCCGCCAGACTGAAGTCGGCTCAGCGCCGACGGGCGTCGATCAGATGCCTGGTCGAGTGGGCGACGAACGGGCCCTCCGCCTGGATGAGCTCGTGCAGTTCGCGGAGCCGGTCGAGGTGCTTCTCGACGGTGAAACCCGGAACCCACCAGATCACCTTGCGCAGCAGATAGACCACCGCCGCGACGTCGTGGATCTCGATCCGCAGTCTCGCGGTGCGGAGGTCGACGACCTCCAGCCCTGCGGCTTCGGCCGCGGCGACCTCGTCGTCGTGGTGTCGCCCGCGGCGCGCCTCCGGCTGCGGCCCGAGGAAGAACTCGATCAGCTCGAAGGCGCTCGCAGGCCCCACGTGCTGCGCGAGATAGGTGCCGCCGGGGCGGAGCACCCGTGCGATCTCGTTCCACCAGATCGTGGCGGGGTGGCGGCTCGTGACCAGATCGAAGGCGGCATCGGCGAACGGAAGCGGCGGCTCGTCTTGATCGGCGACGACGACCACGCCTCGCGGGTGCAGCAGACGTGTGGCGTGAGCGACGTTCGGTGGCCAGGACTCGGTCGCGACGGCGACGGGCGGGAACGACGACGCCTCGGACAGCACTTCGCCGCCGCCGGTCTGGATGTCGAGCGAGGCGGATGCCACGCTCAGGCGCTCGCCGAGCAGGCGTGAGTAGCCCCACGGAGGGCGCTCCTCGGTCGCCCGGCCGTCGAGCCAGGAGAAGCCCCAGCCCGAGACGTCTGCGGTCGAACCGGCCTCGATCAGAGCGTCGAACGAATCGGTCATCCTTCGATTCTGTCATCGCGGAACCGTCAAATTCCGTCCGTGGCCCCGCGCCGTGTCGGTGCTCGCGAGCATCGACGAGTGAGGTGCGCGGGGCCTACCCCGCGTACAGTTCTCACATGGGAACACTGGAGTACAACAGCTCGCGCCCCGCGATCGACATCGAAGACGTGACTCTGGCGCACCTCAAGATCGTCATCGGGACGAAGCTGCGCCGCAACGAGAGTTTCATGATGACCTGGCTGCCGAAGCCCGAGGTGCCGTCGGGTCGACTGACCATCTGGGTGCATCCGAGCATCCCGCTGATCCTCGAGTTCGACCAGCCGACGGTCGCGACGATCGACCCGAAGCGCGTGACGCAGATGATGGAGCAGCTGAACTCGCGGGGCGAGCTCGTGCTCGATCAGCTCTGAACAGCGGGCCCACCGTCGGTGAGGTTCAGAGACCGTCGTAGAACCCGCCGAACGGGAAGTCGACGTCGCCGGTGTCGCGCGAGTCGAAGAGGACCGTCGACACGCTGATGGCCACACGGGAGCGCGGGGTGATGAGCACGCTGACCTCGCGGTTGCCGACGACGACGAAGTCGACGAACTTTCCCGGGGTCTTCACCGCCTCCTCGATGCGACGCTTCACGTCGCCGAGATCCTGCACCTGCGCGAGGAGGTAGCTCTCCCCGTCGAGTACGATCTCGGTCTGCATCATGGTCTCTGGTCCTGCCATGCACACCACCCTAAGATCAGGCGCCGGATCTTCCAAAGAGGCGCCAGGACGCGCAGCCGAACGATCACTCGTGTTCCGGAAGGATCGGACTCGACCATCCCGCATCGCGACCGAGCTGGGCCGCGCGGGAGACGGATGCCGCGCCGAAGCGATCACGCAGGGTGTCGAGCACGGTGTCGAGTCGCTGCTCGTCGCCCCAGTCGATCGGCAGCTCGGGCTGCATGTTCTCGGCGCGGTCGAGTTGCGAGAGCGATATGCCGATCAACGTGATGCCCCGCTCGGCGATCTCGGCCTGCGCGGCTCCGAGCAGTGCCTGCGCGACCGTGAGCAGGATCGCGGTGCGGTCGGTCGGCGCGCCGAGCGTGCGCGACCGCGTGGCCTTCGCGAAGTCCCCGAAGCGCAGCCGCAGGACGACAGTGCGGCAGACCCGGTCGCCGTCGCGCAGGCGCCTGGCCAGTCGGTCGATGATCTGGGTGAGGATGAGGCCGAGCTCCTCGCTCGACCGTGGTCGGCTGCCGAGCGCACGCTGCGAGCCGATCGATCCTCGACGCCGGGTCGTGTCGACGGGGCGAGGGTCGCGCAGCCGAGCCAGGGCGTGCAGGTGGGCGCCGACGGCCCTGCCCAGCATCCGCTCGGCCGTCGCTGCCTCGAGCTCTGCCAGCTGACCGACCGTGCGCACGCCGTAGCGGTGCAGCTTCTCGGCTGTCACCGCGCCGACGCCCCACAGCCGTTCAACCGGCAGGGGGAGGAGGAACTCCTCCTCTCGCTCCGGTTCGACCACGAGCAGCCCGTCGGGTTTGCCGACCGCGCTCGCGACCTTGGCGAGGAACTTCGTGCGGGCGACACCCACCGATATCGCGAGTCCGACCTCGGCTCGCACCCGTTCGCGCAGCCGCACCGCGACGTGCTCGGGCGTGCCGACGATGTGCCGAAGACCGCCGACCTCGAGGAAAGCCTCGTCGATCGAGAGGCCCTCGACGAGCGGCGTCGTGTCGCGGAAGATCGCGAACACGTCCTTGCTCGCCGCCGAGTACGCCTCCATGCGCGGCGGTACGACCACGGCGTCCGGACAGAGTTCGAGCGCCTGGCGGCCGCCCATCGCGGTGCGCACCCCGCGCGCCTTGGCCTCATAGCTCGCGGCGAGCACCACCCCGCCGCCCACGATCACCGGCCTGCCGCGCAGCTCGGGCGCATCGCGCTGTTCGACCGAGGCGTAGAACGCATCGAGGTCGGCGTGCAGCACGGTGGCTTCGCCCCGCATCCCGTCCTCCGATCGACGTGCAGATGATCGCACGCACCGGGGACATCAGCTCAGGCGGCGAGGAGTCGAGACGACAGGGCGCGGATCCGCTGGAGCAGCGTGTCGAAGGCGGCGTCGAACGCGGCGGGCGTGCCGATGCGGGCAGGGTCCCGGATCGACCAGTGCAGGTCGTCGCGGATGCGCAGTCGCTCGTGCGCGTCGTCGCAGACTGTGATGACGAGATCGCCGTCGCTGCGTACGTCATCGACATGACGGGGAGGCCGAGCCGGGTCGATCGCGAGACCGTGACGGGCGGCGGCCGCCGCGGCCTCGGGGTTCACGACCGCGGCCGGTCGGGTTCCGGCGGATGCGGCATCGATGCCGCTCACGTCGCGCCAGATGACCTCGGCGAGCTGTGATCGCGCGGAGTTCGCCGTGCAGACGAAGAGCACCCGGCGAGGGGGCGTCACGCTCGTGGGTGCGAGGGTGTCGAAGACCTCGGGGCGCAGGCCGATGTAGCTGCGGCGCTTGTCGAACTCCGAGCGCGTGCGCGAGATGATCCGAGCGGATTCGAGCACACCGAGGTGATGGGCGATCAGGTTAGACCGCAGGTCGAGCGTCGTCCCGATCTCGGACGAGGAGAGGTCTCCGAGAGTGAGGAGGTCGACGATCCGCAGTCGCGTCTGATCGGCGAGGGCCGCGAAGATCCCCGCACGTCGCTCGAGCTCAGTCATCGCCTTCATCACTACCACGCTTCGAAGAATGTGTCCATGGCCATTGACTCAACCATGATTGACCCTACTGTTGTCGTCGCGAGACCGCAGGGGCGGTCTCGGAGAGGAATGGACAACATGGGTATCGGCAGCGGAATCGCGCTCTTCGTCATCGGAGCGATCCTCGTCTTCGCGATCAACATCGACACCGGCGGCTACGTCGATCTCGACCTCATCGGCTACATCCTCATGGGCGCGGGCGTCGTCGTGTTCCTGATCAGCCTCGTTCTCGTGATGCGCAGTCGTCGCACCGAGACCGTGGACCGCACGGCCGTCGACCCGGCCACCGGCGAGCGTGTGACGCGGCGCAGCATCCGCAACAACGACCCGATCGCCTGACCCGGGCGTGATCGACGTCGCCCGATCCACCTCGGCTCTGATCGCGGGCGTCTCGGCGACCGTCGCCTTCGTGGTGCTCCGCACCGTCGTGGCGATGGGCGGACACGAGCCGCTCGCGATCGACGTCTGGTGGCACGACCTCATGGTGTCGCTGACCAGCGACGTCTGGGTCGTCGTGGCCTGGGTGCCCGCCGTCGTCGGCGGCACACTGGGCATGATCGTGATCGGCGCCGCGTTGATCGCGTGGCTGGTGTGGCGCAAACGCAGGTGGGATGCCGCGACGCTGGCGATCGCCATGGTCGCCGTCGTCGCGATCGGCGCCACCATGGCCGCAGTGATCGGACGCACCCGCCCCGAGGACTCGCTCGCCGAGAGTGTGGCGACGTCGTTCCCGTCGGGGCACACCGCCGTGGCGACCACGGTCGTGGTGATCCTCGCCCTGACGTTCCGCCGCTGGCACGTGTGGGCGCTGGGAGCGGTCTGGGTCGTCACGATGATGTGGAGCCGCACGTATCTGCACGCGCACTGGCTGAGCGATGTCGTGGCCGGCCTGCTCGAAGGCATAGCCGTCGCCTGCTTCGTGTGGGTCTGCGTCGATGCCGCCAGGGCTCGGCGCGCCAGCAGATCCGCAGCGGCATCGGCCGGCGGAGAGACGATGGAAAGCAGTGTGACCACATGAACACTCGAGACTCGGCCGCCTCGGCGGCCAACGCCGCGCAGGACTCCACCACCTTCCGAGTTCTCGCTCGGATCGGCTACGTCGTGCTCGGCATCCTGCATCTGCTCATCGGCGGCATCGCGATCTCGATCGCAACAGGCGGGGGCGGAGAGAATGCCGACCAGGGCGGCGCGATGCAGCAGATCCAGCAGTCGCCCGCCGGGGTGTTCCTGCTCTGGCTGATCGTGCTCGGGCTGCTGGCGCTCGCGATCTGGCAGATCGCGGAGGCCGTGATCGAGCGTGACCCCGATTCGAAGAAGAAGTGGGCGCATCGGGTGAAGTTCCTCGGCACCGCCGGGGCGTACCTCGCGATCGGCGCCACCGCCCTCGTGTACGCCCTCGGCGGTCAGTCGCAATCGTCCGAATCGTCGCAGTCCTTCAGCGCCAAGCTCCTGGCGGCGCCCGCAGGCGTCGCGCTGCTGGTGCTCGTGGGCCTGATCGTCGCCGCGATCGGCATCGCCTTCGTCGTGCGCGGCATCACCCGGGCGTTCATGAAGAACCTCTCGGCGCCCCGGGGAGCGGCGCGTTCGGGCATCGTCGCGTTCGGCGTGGCCGGCTACGTCGCCAAGGGCATCGCCGTCGGAGTCGCGGGTGTGCTGTTCGTCATCGCCGCGCTCACGCACGACCCCGAGACGGCGGGCGGCCTCGACTCGGCCCTCCGCACCCTGGCAGGGCTGCCCTTCGGCGCGGTCATCCTCTGGGTCGTCGGTGCGGGGCTCGTGCTCTACGGCCTGTTCTGCTTCGCCCGCGCCCGTTACGCCCGCATGTGATCCTCCGGCCCCGGCTCTGCGCACTATCGAACGACGGGCACCCGGTGCAACCCCGATTCGGATTCCCTCGGATCGGGCGATGATCGACTCATGAAGATCGTCTCGTATGCAGGTCAGCAACTGGTCACCACGGATGACGTGGCGGACTCGCTCGTCAGACTCGCCGCGGCCATCGCCAGCGAGGGTGAGTCGGATGCGGTCGAGATCCCCATCATCCTGAACGGCCGCGACGATTGCGCCGAGCTCGTCGTCGGTGTCGGAAACGATCTCCTGGTCGGTCCGCACGATGATTTCCAGGGGTCCGAGCCGGATTTCAGTGCGCAGGCGCAGAGTCTGCGAGCGCACCGCCTGTACCCCGAGCGGGACGCCGCCGAGGATGCCGACGGTGACGACGGCGATTGGCACCTCGACGTGGATCTGGACCTCGACGGCTCCGGGGTTGCCCGCGCCTGACGCACCCCTCGGTCACACCGGGACGGAGGAGCGTGAGGCGCGCAGGGTGAGGAGCAGGGCGCCGGCCGCGAAAGCAGCAGCCGCGACGGTGACGACGCCGAGCGGAAGGATGCTCAACGAGCCTGCGACGCCGACCAGCGGGGCCGCCACACCACCGAATCCGAAGCGGATCATGCCGAGCAGCGACGATGCCGTCCCTGCGATCTGCGGGTACCCGGCGAGAGCGAGAGTCGTCGCCGGCGGAGAGGAGATCGATACTCCGATCGCCAGGGCGAACAGGGACGCGAGCACCACCCAGAGCGGCATCGGGGAGAGGCCCGCCATCAGCAGCCCTGCGGCGCCGAGCGCGACGATCACAACCCCGACCGTGAGGGTCGCCCGCACATGCCCGTGCTCCGACGCTTTGCCCGCGAGATGGCCGAAGAGCATGAAGCCCGCCGAGTTCGCCCCGAAGGCGAGCGCGTATTCGAGCGGCGAGAGCCCGTAGATGTCCTGCAGCACGAACGTCGCGCCGGACAGATACGCGAACAGCGCGGCATACAGGAAGCCCTGGTTGAGGATCGCGCCGACGAAGACCCGGTCGCTCAGCAGCGTGCGGTAGTCGTGAAGGAGGCGGGTCAGCCCGCCGGTCGTGCGGTGCTCTGCGGGCAGAGTCTCTCCGAACCGCCGCAGCGTCAGCGCCAGGACGCCTGCGCCGATGACCGCCAGGAAGACGAACAGGCCTCGCCAGTCGGCGACGGTGTTGAGCAGACCGCCGAGCAGCGGACCCACGACCGCCGCGAAGCCGCCGACGACCGTCAGGCGGGCGTAGAAGCGGATCAGATGTCGGCCGGTGAAGACGTCGCGACCTGCCGCCTGCGCGATCACTATGCCGACGCCACCGGCGAGGCCCTGCACGAAGCGGGCGGCGATCAGGAGCTCCACCGTCGGGCTCGCTGCGCAGAGCAGCGACATCGCGATGTAAGCGACGATGCCGATGAGCAGGATGCCGCGACGTCCGTGCCTGTCGGACACCGGGCCGGCGATCAGTTGCCCTGCGGCGAGGCCGATGAGACACGCCGTCACGGTGAGCTGCGCCACAGAGGTGGCAGCGCCCAGCTCTGCCGTGAGCGCGGGGAGCGCAGGCAGATAGAGATCCATCGAGATCGGGCCGAACACGGTCAGCAGAAGGAGAAGCGCGGGAAGCGCCTTGCTGGCGGGATACTGGGCGGCGGTCGTCATGCATCCAGCGTCCGCCGGACTGTCAGCCCGGGGGAGTCCCTGGTGAGAGGTGTACTGCGAGAGCCTCCCCTGTGGCTTCTCCGCGGGGTAGCGTCCTCATCATGGACAACAGATCCGAGGTCCGGGAGTTCCTGATGAGCCGGCGCGCTCGCGTCACGCCGGAGGCGGTGGGGCTCGTCGGCGGTGCCAACAGGCGCGTCGAGGGACTGCGACGCAGCGAGGTGGCGGCGCTCGCCCGAGTCAGCGTGGAGTACTACGCGAAGCTTGAGCGCGGCGCGATCGCCGGTGCCTCCGCCGCGGTGCTCGACTCCCTGGCATCCGCTCTCCAGCTCGACGACGCCGAGCGTGCGCATCTGCTCGACCTCGCCCGTGCCGCCGACGGCATCCCCTCCAGCGGCCGCACTCGTCGCCGCACGACGAAGCCCGAGATCACCAGACCCAGCCTGCAGTGGGCGTTGGCCTCGATCACCGATGCCGTCGCGTTCGTGCGAGACCCTCGACAGAACCTCGTCGCGGTGAACGATCTGGGCCGTGCCTTCTATTCACCCGTGATCGGCGAAGCCGGGCGAACGCCGAATCTCGCCCGGTTCCAGTTCCTCGACCCCGCGTCGCATGACTTCTATCCCGACTGGGATCTGTTCGCCGAGATGTGCGTCGCGATCATGCGCGCCGAGGCGGGGCGCGACCCTCACGACAAGGGGCTGCAGGACCTCGTCGGTGAGCTGTCGACGCGCAGCGAGACCTTCCGGCACCTCTGGGCGGCGCACGACGTGCGCATCCACGGCGCGGGGACCAAACGGTTCCAGCATCCCCTCGTCGGCGAGCTGACCCTGGCGTACGAGGAGCTGGCGATCACTGCGGAGCCCGGGAACGTGCTGCTGATCTACTCCGCGGAACCCGGCTCTCCCTCTGCCGAGCGCCTCGCGCTGCTCGCGTCGTGGGTCGCCCATCCGCTCCCCCAGGATGGTTGACCCGGGTCGATAGTTGCACTTTGGCAACCATAAGCGTATAGTTGACACTAATCAACTTTCTACGCAGGAGCTCTTCCACTGTGACCACGCCTTCTTCTTCCTCCATCGCTGAGCCTGTGCGCTCACCGCGCGAGGTCTTCACCGCGATCTCCGGCCTCGTCGTCGGCATGTTCGTCGCCGTGCTCTCGGGCACCGTGGTGTCGACCTCGATGCCCGTCATCATCGCCGACCTCGGCGGCACGCAGTCCCAGTACACCTGGGTCATCACCGCGAGCCTTCTGGCGACCGCCGTCTCGACGCCCATCTGGGGCAAGCTCGCCGACCTCGTCGATCGCAAGATCCTCGTGCAGCTGTCGCTCATCATCTTCACGGTCGGCACCGTGATCGCGGGCTTCTCGACCGACACCAACATGCTCATCGCCGTCCGTGTCATCCAGGGCATCGGCGTCGGCGGTCTGATGTCGCTCGTGATGATCGCCGTCGCCCTCATCATCTCGCCGCGCGAGCGCGGCAAGTACATGGGCGTCGTCGGCGGCATCATGGCCCTCGGCACCATCGGCGGCCCGCTGCTCGGCGGACTCCTGACCGACGTCTGGGGCTGGCGCTCCAACTTCTTCGTCGGCGTGCCGTTCGCGATCCTCGCCATCGTGCTGCTGCAGTTCACCCTGCACCTGCCCAAGCCGCAGCGTGACACCAAGGTGTCGATCGACTACTTCGGCATCGTGCTCCTCGCCGTCGGCGTCTCGACTCTGCTGATCTGGGTCTCGATGGGCGGCAGCCAGTTCGACTGGGATTCCTCGACGAGCATCATGCTCGCCGTCATCGCGGGTGTCGCGATCGCCGCCTTCATCACCGTCGAGTTCTTCGTCAAGGAACCGATCGTGCCGATGTCGCTGTTCCGCAACAGCACCTTCACTCTGTCGGTCATCGCCTCGATCGCGATCGGCGTCTCGATGTTCGCGACCTCGGTGTTCCTCGCGCAGTACTTCCAGCTCGCCCGCGGTGCCACACCCACCGAGTCGGGACTCATGACGATCCCGATGATCATCGGCCAGATGGGTGCGTCGATCATCATCGGCCAGCTCGTCAGCCGGTTCGGCAAGTGGAAGGGCTGGATGCTCACGGGCTCCGTGCTGACCACGGTCGGCGTCTCGCTCATGGCCACGCTTCGCTACGACACCCCGTTCCCGCTGGTGGCGGCCTACATGTTCGTCCTCGGTGCGGGCCTCGGCATGGTCATGCAGAACCTCACCCTCATCGTGCAGAACGACACGGCTCCGCAGCAGCTGGGCGCGGCCTCGTCGAACGTCAACTTCTTCCGCACGATCGCCGGCACCATCGGCGTCACGGTGATGGGGGCGACGCTGTCGACAAGCGTCGCGAACTACATCACCGACGCGCTCGACGGATTCACGCCGACCACTCCCGAAGAGGTCGACGCTCTGCAGCACCTCGCGTCGGGTGACGTGCCGAAGGTCACGCAGCTGCCCGACACGATCCGCGCGATCGTCGAGGGGGCCTACGGCCACGGCATCGCCGACGCCTTCATCATCGCCATCCCGCTGGCGGTGATCGCCATCATCGCGATCGCGTTCATCCGCAACAAGCCGCTGTCGACCAAGAACGCCGCCGAGCAGCTGCGCGAGCAGGCCGAGGAGTCGGTTCTCGAGGTCTCCGAGGCAGAGGTCGGTGCGACGATGTCGACCGGCACCATCCGGATCTCGGGCGTCGGGTCCGCGTCGTCGAACACGAACACGAACTCGGTGACGGTGCTCGATCGCGAGGACCGGGACTCGAGGCGCTGACGATGCTCCCCTCAGACGCGGTGGCGACGTCTCCCGACGTCGACACCGCGCTCAGCGATCTCCAGACCCACCTCAGCCTCATCTTCGCGAGGACCAGGACGCTCTGGAAGGAATCGGCGGCGCGGATCGACCCCGAGCTGCAGGTTGGCGGCTACAAGCTGCTCACCTTCATCGAGCGGGCCGAGACGGCCAATGCGCACGAGCTCGCCGAACGATTCGAGATGGACAAGTCGGTCATCAGCCGCCAGGTGCGGATGCTTGAGGAGTTGGGTCTGATCGAGTCGAGGCCCGACGTGCGCGACGGGCGGCTCCGGGTGCTGACGGCGACGCCGTCGGCCTGCGCCGCACTCGCTGAACTGCGCCGTGATCACGCCTCGCGACTGCGAACGGTCGTGGCCGAGCTCACCCCCGACGAGATCCACGTCGCCTCGAAGGTGTTCCGGCTTCTCGCCGAGGTGTGATCGCCGTACCGCCGATCACCCCGCGTGTCATCGCGGCTTGTCGAGCGCGATATTCTGTGGTTCAGTCGAAGTCTGGGCTGCGCGATTCGGCGTACCAAGACCGGACGGGACGGTGCTTCGGTGAACTGGATCGCCTCCAATCTCGGACTGATCTTCGATCTCACGATCAATCATGTCCGCCTGGCGATCATCCCGATCGTCCTCGGCTTCATGATCGCGGTGCCCCTGGGCTGGGTGGCCAGTCGCAATCGCGTCGCCAGGACCTTCATCATCACGACGGGCAGCCTGCTCTACACGATCCCGTCCCTGCCGCTCTTCGTCATCCTGCCGGTGATCCTCGGCACCCGGATCCTCGATGACACGAACCTGGTCGTGGCGCTCACGATATACGCGGTCGCGATCATGCTGCGCTCGGCGACAGACGCCTTCGGATCGGTCGATCGGGCGATCATCGAGTCGGCGAAGGCCATCGGGTTCTCACGGGGCGGACGGTTCTGGCGCGTCGAGTTCCCTCTCGCGGGCCCTGTACTCATCGCCGGCCTCCGCGTCGTCTCGGTGTCGACCATCGCCCTCGTCTCGGTGGGCGTGATCATCGGCTCGGAGAACCTCGGCTACCTCTTCCAGAACGGCAAGCAACGGGGCATCCTCGAGGAGGTCGTCGTCGGGATCGTCATGAGCCTGCTCATCGCTCTCGTCTTCGACCTGATCCTGGTGGCGATCGGGCGCCTCCTGATGCCGTGGAGCCGCGCCGCCGGTGTGCGCACCCGGCGCGGCGACGCCACTGACACCGCCACCGGTACCGATGCCGACACCGGTGCCGCCGCCGAGAATGCCGGCAGCGGCGGAGTGCTTCCGCCTCCGGGGACGGTGGCCCGATGAACTTCTTCCTCGACGCCATCGCCTGGATCTTCGACCCGGCCAACTGGGTGCCCGGCTCGCAGAGCCCGCTGCCCATCGGCGACCGACTCGTCGAGCACCTCCTGTACTCGGGCGTCTCGCTCGTCATCGCGATGCTCATCGCCCTGCCGCTCGGCTTCTACATCGGGCACACCGGCCGCGGTCGGCAGTTCGTCATCGGCTTCACCGGCGGCATGCGCGCGCTCCCGACGCTCGGGCTCCTGTTCTTCCTCACCATGGTGCTGCGCTCAGGGCTCAGCACCACCCCGGCCGTTCTCGTCGGCTCCGTCATCGCCTTCGTCCTGCTGGCGATACCGTCGCTCCTCGCCGGTGCCTATGCGGGGCTCGAGAGCGTCGGTCGCGAGCCGATCGATGCGGCGCGCTCCATCGGCATGACGGAGATGCAGATCCTCCGCAAGGTCGAGATCCCGCTCGGACTGCCGGTGATCATCGGTGGAATCCGCTCGGCCACACTGCAGGTCATCGCGACGGTGACGATCGCCTCGTACGTCGGACTCGGCGGCCTCGGGCGCATCATCTCCTCCGGCATCGGCCTCAACGACTACACCGTGATCCTCGGCGGGGCGCTCCTGGTGACCGTCCTCGCGCTGACCGTCGACGGCGTCTTCGCGCTCCTCCAGCGACTCACCCGTACTCGGGGACAGGCGATGCGTCCTCTCCGCAGCGCGCAGCGAAACAGATCGGATGCCGCCGTGGCGCCGATCCTCGACGAAAGGACCCCCGCATGACCTCTCGAGCCCGTACCACCCGGCTGACCGCCGGCCTGCTCGCCGTCGGCACGGCCGTCGCACTCGCCGGCTGCGCGACCGCCGACCCGACGTCGTCCGGCGGCGACGCCGCCGACGGCGACGCCATCATCGTGGGGTCCTTCGCGTTCCCCGAGAGCGAGATCCTCGGCGAGATCTACGCGCAGGCGCTCGAGGCCGAAGGCTTCGACGTGTCGACCAAGTTCAACATCGGTCCGCGGCAGCAGACGATCCCCGCCCTGCAGGACGGATCGATCAACCTCATCCCCGAGTACAACGGCAACCTGCTGGCCTACTACGACACGGCCTACGAGGAGCGCACGACCGAGGACGTCGACGCCGCGCTGCCGGATGCCGTGGGCGCGGACGACCTTCAGGTGCTCGACTCGGCTGAGGCCGAGGACAAGGACGCCTACGTGGTCACGAAGAAGACCGCCGAGGACAACGACCTCACGGCCATCGGCGACCTGAAGGCGCTGGAGCCGTTCTCGCTGGCCTCGAACCCGCAGTTCGGCGAGTTGGGGTACGGCATCCCGGGCCTGCGCGACGTCTACGGCGTGGGCGTGGACGCAGGACAGGTCACGTTCGTCCCATACGAGGACTTCGGCGGCCCCGACACGGTGCAGGCGCTCGTCGACGGCACGGTGCAGGTCGCGGACATCTACACGACCTCGCCGGCGATCAAGGCCGAGGACCTCGTCGTCCTCGAGGACCCCGAGAACATGATCTCGGCGCAGAACGTCATCCCGCTGCTCTCGAAGGACATCTACACCGACAAGCTCGCAGAGGTGCTCAACGCGATCTCGGCGAAGCTCACCACCGATGACCTGATCGATCTGCGCGAACGGGTCGAGGGCGACGAGAAGGCGTCGGCTGCGACCGCAGCGGAAGAGTGGCTCACCGCCGCAGGCCTGCTCGACAAGTGATCGTGGCTGCGGATCGCGCATCCGCGATCTGAGGGGCGAAGCCCCGCTGTCGCACCGGCAGCCGGGCTTCGCCGTATCATGGCGAGCATGAGTGCCTCTTCCGACGAACACGCCGGACCCGACGCACCCGACGCCTCCGACCAGAACGCCGCGTCTGACGGCGACCTCGACATCGACGAGGCGGTGTCCCGGGTCGAGCACGAGCTGGGGCGGCTCTTCGCCCGCATCCGCGTGAGCTGGCGTGAGGCGGCGCAGACCGTGCACCCTGATCTGCAGCCCCTCGGCTACCAGGTGCTGACGTCGATCGCGACGGGCAAGGCGACCTCGGCCGGAGCGATCATCGAGCGGCTGCAGACCGACAAGACCGCCGTGAGCAGGCAGGTGCGACAGCTCGAACAGCTGGGTCTCGTCGAGAGCGTGCGCGACCCCGACGATCGTCGAGCGCGCGTTCTCGTCGCCACCGAGCTCGCGCAGGAGAGGGTCACGGCCGCGCGCTCACGCTACGAGGCCAGACTCGCCGAGCGTCTCGGCCGCTGGTCGCAGGCAGACCTCGATCGCTTCGCCGAGATGCTCTCGGAGCTCGGCGGCGGAGCATCCGACCGGGCGGACGGCAAGACCCCGGCATCCTGATCGGGGAATACGCGACGAGCGGTGCGCCTTACCCCTCACTGTGAGTCTTTACGAGCCCGCCGCCTTCGGCGCCCTTCCGCTGTCCAACCGCGTCGTCATGGCGCCCCTCACCCGCACGCGCGCCGACGACGCGGGCGTGCCGACCGAGACGATGGTGGAGTACTACCGTCAGCGCGCGGGACAGGGCCTCATCATCACCGAGGGCACGTGGCCCGCGGCCGAGGGCAAGTCGTACTCCGGGCAGCCGGGCATCGTGACGCCCGCGCAGATCGAGGGATGGCGTCGCATCGCCGACGCCGTTCACGAAGAGGGCGGCACGATCGTGATGCAGCTCATGCACGGCGGTCGCGTCTCGCACCCGGCGATCTCCGGAGAGCCCCGCGTGGTGGCGCCCAGTGCGCTCGCGGCTCCCGGTCAGACCCACACGCCCGAGGGCAAGGCCGACATGCCGGTCGCGCACGCCCTGACGCTCGACGAGATCCCCGTGGTCGTCGAGCAGTTCGTGCAGGCCGCGCGCAATGCGATCGCCGCCGGTCTCGATGGCGTCGAGGTGCACGGCGCCAACGGCTACCTCGTGCAGGAGTTCCTCTCGCCGGTGTCGAACGTCCGCGACGATCAGTACGGAGGGTCGCCCGAGAACCGTGCGCGCTTCGCGATCGAGGTCACGACCGCCGTCGCCGAGGCGGTCGGCGGCGACCGCACGAGCATCCGCCTGTCGCCGCAGCACAACATCCAGGGTGTCCTCGAAGAGGACGACGACGACGCGCTCGCCACCTACCTCGCCGTCGCCGAAGGGCTCCGCCCGCTCGGACTCGCCTTCGTCGACATCCTGAACGCCGCGCCGACGAGCGAGCTCGTGCAGCGCATCCGTCGCATGCTGGGCGCGCCCCTGATCATCAACTCCGGTTTCGGCGTCGCCACGAGCCGGGAAGAGGCCGAGGGCCTCGTCGCAGACGGATGGGCGGATGCCGTCGCCGCCGGCCGCCCCGTGATCGCCAACCCCGACCTGGTCGAGCGCTGGCGTCAGGATGCCGAGCTCAACGAGCCGCGGCCCGCGCTGTTCTACGGCCGCACCGCCGAGGGCTACACCGACTACCCCTCGCTCGAGACGGTGCGCGCCGGCGCCTGAGCGGAGCATTCGGATCGGCGGGTGGGGGCTTCGGCCGCCACCCGCCGTCCGTTGAAGAACGTTCTTGAGAAGTAGCTTCCCGGGAATATAATTCTCGGATGACGGTTACAGATCGTATGGACTTCTTCGACGCACTCGTCCGCTACGAGACCGACCTCTGGAACGCCGCAGAGCGCGAGATCCAGCGTGAGACGGGCATGGGGCTCGGAACGCTGCAGGCTCTGCGGGTGATCGCGCGCCACACGCCCGTGGCTCGGGTGAATGAGCTGAGCCGCGATCTCGGCATCACGATCGGAGCGGCGAGCAAGTTCGTCGACAGGCTCGAACGTGACGGGCTCGCCGCACGTGCGCCGCATCCGGATGACAGGCGCTCATCGCTCGTCACCCTCACCCAGACCGGGGAGGGGGCGAGGCGCGAGGGGGAGGGCGCTCTCGACCGTTCTCTGGAGCGACTGTTCGGCGGCGTCGACCTCACTGCGGCGACGACACTCCTCACTCGACTCCAGGCACGACTCGGCACGCTCTCAGAGGGGAACGAGTCGTGAGCGGCACCATGCGAGCGGTGGTCGTCGAGCATCCCGGTGGGCCGGAGGTGCTCGAGATCCGTGAGGTCGCCGTGCCGACGCCGGCGAACGGCGAGGTGCTGATCAGGGTGAAGGCGTTCGGGTTGAACCGATCCGAGCTGCACTTCCGCGGCGGGGCCGCGTACAGCGGAAGCTTCCCGCGCATCCCCGGCATCGAAGCGACCGGAGTCGTGGCAGAAGCCCCGGGAGGCGAGTTGGCTCCCGGAACGCAGGTCATGACGATGATGGGCGGCATGGGGCGGGAGTTCGACGGCGGCTACGCCGAGTACGTCCTGGTGCCGGCCGCGCAGGTGATCCCGTTCCGCAGCGAACTGCCGTGGCAGCAGCTCGGAGCGGTTCCCGAGATGCTGCAGACGGCGAACGGCTCGCTCGAGGTCGGTCTGCAGGCGCAGCCCGGACAATCGGTGCTGATCCGCGGCGGCACGTCGTCGGTCGGCCTTGCTGCAGCTGTGCTCGCGAAGCTGCGCGGACTCACGGTCATTGCTACCACCCGCCGCGAACAGGCTCGCCCGCTGCTCGAATCCATCGCCGTCGATCACATCGTCATCGACGACGGCGAGGTGGCCTCCCGGGTCCGAGAGCTGATGCCCGGCGGCGTCGACGGTGCGATCGAGCTCGTCGGTGTGAACGTCATGCGGGACACCCTCCGGTCGGTGCGCACCGGGGGCACCGTGTGCTTCACCGGAATGCTGTCGGACGACTGGACCATCCCGGAGTTCTATCCGATGGACTGGCTGCCCAACGGCGTGCGGCTCACGGCGTACTCGGGTGAGGCCGCCGACCTCGATGCGCAGGTGCTGCAGGACTACCTGGATGCGGTGGCCGCAGGAGCCGCCCGGATTCCGATGGGTCGCGTCTACGCGATGGATGAGATCGTGCAGGCGCACCGTGACATGGAGGCGGGTGTCGTCGGAGGAAAGGGCGTGGTGGTGACATGATCGGCTCGCTCGAGATCGCTCAGGCCCGCGTGCTCGCGGCCCACGCTGCCGAGCGATCCGCGCAGATGGCACTGGACGCGGATGCGAGGCGCGACGAGACTGAAGCCAGCGTCGCAGGAGACGCCACACGAGAAGAGGAGATGTCATGACCTACCGAGTCGGCTACTTCATCGGAAGTCTCTCGTCCACCTCGATCAATCGCGTCCTCGCGACGGCGCTGATCGGTCTGGCGCCGGACGACCTGGAGTTCTTCGAGATCCCCATCCGCGACCTCCCGCTCTACAGCCAGGACTACGACGAGGACTACCCGCCGGTCGCTGTGGCGCTGAAGGAAGCCATCGACTCGGCGGATGCGGTGCTGTTCGTCACCCCGGAGTACAACCGATCGATCCCGGGCGGACTCAAGAACGCGATCGACTGGGCATCGCGTCCGTGGGGGCAGAACTCCTTCGACCACATCCCCGCGGCGGTGATCGGCGCGTCCGTCGGCGCGATCGGCACGGCGGTCGCGCAGCAGAGCCTGCGCGGTGTGCTCAGCTTCTGCAATGCCCGACAGATGACGGCTCCCGAAGCGTACATCCAGTTCTCGACCGACACCTTCGACGACGACGGCACAGTGAAGAATGCGGGTACCGCGACATTCCTGCGCGACTACATGGCAGAGTTCCGCGATCACATCGAACGTGTCCTGACGGTCCTGCCGCGCTCGACCGACAACTGAGTCATTCGAGAGCCCCGTCCGGCCGCGAACCTGAGCGACCCGGCAGGCACGGGCGCGTAGCCTGAACCTCATGACGCTCACGAAAGCCCGCACCGCCGCCGAGGTCGTCGATTGGCGACGTCGCGTGTTCGCTCTCTACGATGCCGTCCGTCAGGCGGAATCGCCGGAGGAGGCGCATGAGCTCTGGCGAATCGAGCGCGACGACCTGATGCTGCACCATCCGGCGACTCCGCTGCTGCCGGGAGACAGAGCCATGTTCGAGGGGCTGCCCATCGCCTCGTACGATCCGCAATGGCGTTTCGAGCTGCCCATTCTGCCCGCCGAACCGGGCGGCTTCGACTTCGCGACCGGAACCGATGGAGTCGTCCCGTTCGAGCGCGTCGGCAAGGTCGAGATCCCCGACACCGGGTCGCTCGACATCTGGCGTCTGACGACCTACGGCGGGGGACTCTTCATCCCGGTGCGCGACGCCCTCGCCGGCCGCCCCGGCGGCACCTACGGCGGTGGTCGCTACTTGATCGACACGATCAAGGGTGCGGACCTCGGTTCCGATGCCGAGCGCGGCACGATCGTGCTCGACTTCAACTTCGCCTACAACCCGTCGTGCGCCTACGACCCGGCGTGGGCCTGCCCTCTGGCACAGCCGGGCAACGTGCTGCAGGTCGCAGTGCCGGTGGGGGAGACGTATTCGGGCGGGCCGGCCTGATCGACCTCAGCGTCGGACGGCGCGCGCCCGCGTCTTCGCGACGCTGCTGAGGGTCGCGCGCACGGGCGTGCCGAGGTAGAGGCCGAGCGACGCTCCGGAGGCGAGACCGATGCCGATCACCACGGCATCCACGAGTGATCCGCCGATCCCGACGACGCCGGCGGTGGAACCCGCGGAGTGGATCATCTCGAGGAGCCCCTGGAACACGGCGACGCCGGGCACCAGCGGCACGATCGCGGCGGTCGTCACCGCGACCGACGGCACGTGGAGGTTCACCGCGATCAGCATGCCGATGAAGCTCGCGAGCAGTGCGCCGATCGCGCTCGCCGCGGCGGGATGCAGGTTCAGGCCGACCATGAACGAGTAGCCGGCGATCGTGACGGCGCTGAGCAGCGCGCTCACGAGGATGATCCGGATGCCGGCGCCGTTGAACACCGCGACGGCGACCGCGATGATGATCGCCCCCGCGAACTGGTTGAGCAGCGGACCGAAGGGGGCGGGGTCATCGGGCAGCCCCATCGTGAATCCGAGCACGCTGCCGAGCTCGAGCCCGACGAGGATGCCGATCACGACCCCGAGCGTCTGCATCGTCAGATCGAGGATGCGACCGCCCGCTGTGAGCGCGAAGCCGTCGATCGCATCCTGGGCAGCGCCGACCACTGTGAGGCCGGCGAGCATGAGCACGATGCCCGAAGCGACGATGATCGACGGGCGGATGCCGACGAAGGGCTCGATCCCGGCCGAGCCGAGTGCTGTCACCGCGACGGCGACGACCGTGGTGACGAAGCCTCCGGCGATCTGGCTGAAGAACAGGGGCACCCGGGCCCTGGCTAGACCGGCCTGGGTCAGAGCCGCGCAGAGTGCCGCGACGAAGGTGAGGCCGACGATGATCGGCGAGGCGCCGAGCATGATGCTGACGCCGACCGCGAGCAGCGCACGGGCGACGATGACGACCGGCTGCTGATACCGGAAGGGCACACGTCGGAGCACGCGGAACGCGGTGCGGGCCGACTCGAGGTCGAGCCCGTCATCGATGTCGGCGACGAGGGCCTGCACGCGCTGCAGCTTGGCGTGGTCGGGAGCCGCGACGCGGACGACTCGCACGAGGGTCTCGGGCCAGACCTCTCCACTCAGGTGGAACGAGACGGTGATCGAGTTGTAGGTGACGTCGACCTGGACGTCGCGCATCCCGTATGCCGAGCACACGCGCGTGATGGCGAGCGTGACCTCGTGCGCGGAGGCGCCGACCGCGAACATCGATTCGCCGATGCGGGTCGCGAGGTCGAGCACTCGCGGCACCGTGCGCTCGTCGATGACGGGCATGGCCTCGGTGTGAGCGACGGTCGAGGGGTCGGTGTGCAGGATCCTGCGCACCGAGGCGAGCAGTCGCCGCTGGGGATTCGGGGACATCTCCCCATTCTCCCCGAGTCCGGCGTGCGCGGAGTCAGGCGTGCGCGGGAGCGTCCAGGCGCTCTGCGGGAGGGGCGCTGCCCTCCGCGGGCTCGTGCACGAGGTACAGGCCGCTCGGAGCGCTCGCCGTGAACGCCAGGGCCTCGACCCAGGCGCGATTGATCGACGGCTGCCGGCTGCCGCTGTATTTGAAGACCAGGGAGCTTCCCGCGTGCACCCAGACGGTCGTGCGGCCGCCGCCGACGCTCATGTCCTCACGCCAGGTGAAGGCGAAGGGTTCGCCCCGGCGCAGCTTCGCTGTCATGACCAGCTGCAGGTGCGTGAGGGCGCGGTCCTCGATATCGGCCTTGACGCTTCCTTCGTAGACGAGCTTTCCCATGATGATCTCCTCGGTTCGCCACGACCCCTGCGATGAGGCGCGATCGGATGATCATCGGTGGTGGGTCCAGTGTCCCATATATCGCTGAGGGCCGGGTGCGGAACGGGCGGCAGAGGGGCGCGAAAAGGGCTCTGAGACTGTGAGCGCACACAGCATGCAGGCGTAACGTCAGCACATGAACGCACAATTGAAGATCGCGGGGCAGAGCTCCGAACTGCTGGGTCTGGAATCCATCCTCATCGGCTCGCTTCCGGCGGCCCTGATGACCGACGACGCTCCCGACCGCTACACCGTCGAAGCGGTGTTCACGCGCAAGACCGATCGCGACGAGGTCGCCGCGATCCAGGGCAGCGAGACGCGCGCCCACCTGTCCGCGAACGGATTCCCGACCGTCGAGCTCCATGTCGCCGATCGTCGTCTGGAGATCGCGAACACCAACCTGGAAGAACTCCGCGACGGCCTCGCTGCCGTCATCGCGGAACGCCTCGCCGAGATCAGCGGGGCCCTCGTGGCCGCTCGCGAGATCGCGGCCATGCGTTTCCGGGACGCCACCGACCGTGAGCAGGTGCGGGCGGCATCCGTCGCGGCTCTCGCCGAATCGGTGGTCTTCGCCCGCCGACCGACCGCCGCCGTCCTCGATGACGATGCGCGCATCGAGGACTGGGTCGAAGAGGGCGGTGCCTTCCGCTCCTAGAGCGGACGACACCGGAGAAGAGGTCATCATGGACGGCATCCGTCCGACCGTCCGTACCCGGCCACGCGACAGCGCCAGGGGCGGATCCAGCACCTTCACCGAGCTGGCGCAGCAGATCCGCGAACGCGGCCTGCTGCGCCGTCGGTACGGCTACTACTGGACGAAGCTGATCGCCGCTCCGCTCGTAGTCGCGGTCAGCCTCACGGCCTTCGTGTGGATCGGCGACACGTGGTGGCAGCTGTTCACCGCCGCCGTGCTCGCGATCGTCTTCACCCAGATCGCGTTCCTCGGGCATGACGCCGCCCACCGGCAGATCTTCGTGTCGGGGCGGTGGAACGACTGGGTCAGCATCGTCCTCGGCGATCTGCTCGTGGGCATGAGCTACGGATGGTGGCAGCACAAGCACACTCGCCACCACGCGAATCCGAACAAGCTCGGGGCCGACCCCGACATCGAGCTTCCGGTGATCGCCGTCACCGCCGAGACCGTGGCGCGTCATCACAGCCCGGCGATCACGTGGCTGCAGGCTCACCAGGGACTCGCGTTCTTCCCGGTCCTGTTCCTCGAAGGACTCTCCCTGCATGCGTCCAGCGTGCGTCGGGTGGTCACGCGGGGTCGACTGGAACGGCGTTGGGCCGAGATCGCCTTCCTCGCGATCCGGATGATCGGATTCGTGACGTTGGTCTTCATCGTCCTGTCTCCGGGCATCGCTGTCGTGTTCCTCGCGGTGCAGCTGGGCCTGTTCGGGTTCTACATGGGCATCGCTTTCGCGCCGAACCACAAGGGGATGCCGGTGGTGCCGAAGGATCTGACCCTGGACTTCCTCCGGCGCCAGGTGCTGATGAGCCGGAATGTGCGGGGGAGCCGCGTGCTCGACGTCGTGATGGGCGGTCTCAACTATCAGGTCGAGCACCACCTGTTCCCCTCGATGCCCCGGCCGCACCTGCGCAGGGCGGCGCCGATCGTCGCGGCCTACTGCGATGCGCACGACGTCAGGTACACCCAGGTCGGGTTGTTCACGTCGTACGCGATCGTCGTCCGGTACATCAACCGTGTGGGTCTCGGGGAGCGCGACGTCTTCTCGTGTCCGCTCGTGGACCAGCGGGCGCACATCGGAGTCACGACTTCTCACTGACGTTCGCCTGTCAACCCTCTGTCATCTGCGGATCACGCGGGGGAGGGTGGGCACTCGACATCCGACGAGGAGGAGAACATGAGGGCACTCACCTGGCAGGGCACGCGTAACGTGACGGTCGAGGAGGTGCCCGACCCGGTCATCGAGCATGCGACGGATGCGATCGTCCGGATCACCTCGTCGGCCATCTGCGGCTCGGATCTGCACCTCTACGAACTGCTCGGCCCGTTCCTCGACAGGGGCGACATCCTCGGACATGAGCCGATGGGCGTCGTCGTCGAGGTGGGCAGCGCGGTGCGCGACCTGAAGGTCGGCGACCGGGTGGTCGTGCCGTTCAACATCTCGTGCGGCCACTGCTTCTTCTGTCTGCGCGGCCTGCAGTCCCAGTGCGAGACGACCCAGGTCACCGAATACGGCAGCGGCGCATCCCTGTTCGGCTACACCAAGCTCTACGGGCAGGTGCCCGGGGGGCAGGCCGAGTTCCTGCGTGTGCCGCTCGCGGACCACAACCACATCAAGGTCGCCGCAGATCTTCCCGACGAGCGCTACCTGTTCCTGAGCGACATCCTGCCCACGGCCTGGCAGGGCGTGGAGTACGCGGATGTCCCCGACGGCGGCACGCTCGCGGTGATGGGCCTCGGTCCGGTCGGGCAGTTCGTCGCCCGGGTCGGGGCGCACCGCGGCTACCGGGTGCTCGCGGTGGATCCCGTCGCCGAGCGCCGCGAGATGGCCGCGCGTCACGGCGCCGAGGTCTTCGAGCTCACCGACGACGTCGTCGAGCAGCTGCGTGATCTCACCGGAGGGCGAGGAACGGATGCCGTCGTCGACGCCGTGGGCATGGAGGCGCACGGCAACCCCGGCGTCTCGCTCGTGCAGAAAGCAGTCGGCCTGCTCCCCGACGCGGCGGCCCGACAGGTCTTCGACAAGGCGGGCATCGATCGCCTGGCCGCGCTGTACGCGTCGATCGACGTCGTGCGCCGTGGCGGCACGGTGTCGTTGAGTGGCGTCTATGCGGGCGACGCCGACATCATGCCCATGAAGACCCTGTTCGACAAGCAGGTGAGCATCCGCATGGGGCAGTGCAATGTGAAGCGCTGGATCGACGACCTCATGCCGCTGGTCGAGGACATCAGCGATCCGCTCGGCGTCATGGATCTCACGACCCACACCGCGCCGCTCGAGGATGCGCCTGCGCTCTACGACACGTTCCAGCGCAAAGACGACGGCTGCATCAAGGTCGTGCTCCAGCCGTCGCGCATCTGAGCCGTCGCGCACCTGAGGAGTCGCGCGTCTGAGCCGTCGCGCATCTGAGCCGTCGCGCACCTGAGGAGTCGCGCGTCTGAGGAGTCGCGCGTCTGAAGGCGTTCGAGCGTCAGCGCCTCGCGTCGAACTGCGGAGCGGTCGAGGCCGGCTGGATCCCGCCGCGGATGAAGAACAGCAGGACGATGCCCACGATGATGACGGCCGGGTTGCCGAGCCCCGCGAGCGCGCCGAGGCCGCCCTCGACCGGGTAGGCGGTCTGCAGGAAGATGCTCGGGTCGGTGCTCGCGTGCAGCAGGATCGGGGCGATGATCGTGCCGGTGACCCGCATCGCGAGGTACATGCAGACGCCGAATCCGAAGGTGTAGACCAGCTGGATGGCCGTCGCGAACAGCGACTGCCCGGTGAGCAGATTGCCCGCATGCAGGAGGGCGAACAGCGCGGAGGAGATCGCGGCGACGGCGATCTCGCGTTGCCCGGCCTTGCGGAGCAGGTTCACCACGAACCCGCGCGTCAGCACCTCCTCGGCGAATCCGATGAACACGCCGGCCAACAGCCACGTCGCGACGACTTCGAACCCGGCTGCGCCGTAATCGATCGACAGCATGCGCAGCACGTTGAACACGAGCACGACGGCGATCGCGATCCACATCCACCCCCGCCCGCGGATCGGCTGGGGGCCGAAGATCTCTCGCAACCAGCCGACCGAGAGGGCGAACCCGACGAGGAGCAGGCTGCCCACGAAGATCGGGATGACGTAGAAGACCAGGATCGCTTCTGCGCTCTGCGGATCCGTGATCTGCTCTGCCAGAGGAGTCAGCAGCAATGACAGGCCGTTGTAGAGGACGAAGTAGACGACGACGAGGACGAGCGCACGCCACCAGCCGCCCTTCTCCCAGAACCTCCGCCAGCCGGACTGCGTCACATCGATCATCGTGCATCCCTCCGCATCCGCGATGATCGCGGCTCCTGACCAATATATGGGTGACGGCTCGGGTCAGGAGGCGTGGCCCTCGGCGAGATAGGCGAGCCGGTACAGGGTCTCGGCATTGCGTACGCGCAGGATCGGCGCGGTCAGGATGCTCGGCAGCAGGGCCGCGGGTCCGGTGACGGGCTCTTCGTCGATGCGCACCATGGTGCCGCCGTCGTACGAGCGCACGCGGAGCGTCACGCGTGCTTCTCCGATCGGCCATCCTCTCGCGCGCATGACCATGCGGTTCGGCGGTGACCACTCCTCGACCACCGTCGTGTCGTCGAGGAGCGCGGGCCACACGCCGACAGAGTGATGGAGCTCGGCGCCGGCCTGCGGCCAGGTCTCGTCGACATCGCGCATGCGCGAGGCCCCGACGACCCATGCCGGGTAGAGCCAGCCGTTCGCGAGCACCTCGAACACATCGGCGGGTCGACAGTTCATCGTGCGGATGTTCTTCGCCATGACGGCTCCCTCTCTCGTTCCGGCATGCTCTCGCGCTCGCCGTGGTTCGGCCCAGGGGCTTGACGCGGCACGACGGCCCAGGTTCGCCCGCTCTGCAGAGCGCTACCACACGCACCGCATCCGCGCCTCCCCCTGGAACGGCGGCGGTGTCTCTGCGAACGTCGGTTCATGGCACTCATCGACCTTCCCGCGCGCGCCGCACGCCGACTCGGTGCCCTCGCGCACGACGACGCCCCCACTCTGCTCACCCGGGGCTACGGCTTGGGCCCGCGCATCTGGCGCCGAGTGCGGCCCGGCGCGCGATCGGCTCCGATGAGCCTGCTCGGCGACGACGCCGTGCTCGTGCGCGGCGTCGAAGGCGTGGAGCTGTTCTACGACGAGAGCCGCATCGCGCGCTCCGGAGCCATGCCCCAGGTCGTGCAGGAGAGTCTGTTCGGGCATCGGTCGGTCCACAGCCTCGACGGCGACGAGCACAGGCACCGCAAGGCCACGTTCGTCGAGGTCGCCTACGACGACGCGCAGGTCGACCGTCTGACCCCGTGGCTCGAGCGCGAGTGGCAGAGCGAGCGGCAGGCCTGGTTGCACGGCGGCACGCGCAGCGCCTACGACGCGGCGGTCGGCGCGCTGGGCCGGGCGATCATGGGGTGGGCCGGGGTGCCGGGCACTCCGGCCGCGAAGACGCGCTGGGCGGCTCGGCTCGCGCAGATCGTCGACGGATTCGGGTCCCCTTACTCGCCGGAGTACATCGCGGCCCTGACCAACCGCTGGTGGTCGGACCGCCACTCCGCCCGACTGATCGAGGCCGTACGCCACGGCGCGCTGAGCGCCGAGGCAGGCACCGCGCTCGAGCAGTGGGCGCACCATCGCGATCAGAACGGCGAGCTGCTTCCCGCCCGCATCGCAGGTGTCGAGCTGCAGAACAGCATCCGTCCGATGATCGCGGTCGCGCGCTTCGTCGCGTTCGCGGCGAAGGAGCTGCACGAGCGTCCCGACTGGCGTGAGCGGATCGCGGCCGAGGCCGATGAACGGGGCAGCCTGGTCGGCGGTCCGCTGTCGGTCATGTTCGCGCAGGAGGTCCGCCGCATCTCCCCGTTCGTCCCGATGCTCCCCGGCTGGGCGATCGCCGACATCGAGATCGACGGACAGCGGGTGGATGCCGGTGGACGTGTCGTGCTCGACATCCTCGGCACGAACACCGACGAGCGGTTCTGGGCGCGCCCCCAGCGCTTCGACCCCGAGCGATTCCGCGACGTCGGCGCTGACTACGAGGCGCTCGCCGCATTCATCCCGCACGGCGGCGCGGACGTGGCGACCGGCCACCGCTGCCCGGGAGAGAAGCTCGCGATCGCCGGCCTCGCCGCCGCGATCGCGGTGCTGAGCGACCCGGGCCTGCGGATCCTCGACGAAGGACTCGGCGTCAACCGCCGCCGACTCCCCACCAAGCCGCGCTCGGGCGGAAAGGTGCGATCGGCATCCGCACCGGCATCCGGCGGGTGTCCCTTCCATCGGTGACCCGGTGACCCGGTGACCCGGTGACCCGGTGACTCGGTGACTCGGTGACTCGGTGCCCGGTCGCACCCGCGAGGAGGAGCGGGCCCGGCGAGCGCGACCGGCTACGGTAGGGCACATGTCTCAGGCCCTCCGGACGTTCGGGCGCATCGTCGCCAGGCACTGGCCTGCGCTCATGGCCTGGTACCTCGGCGGCGAGGCTCTGCACCGGGTGCTCGTCGAGCTCGCCGGCTTCGTCGGGGGCCACACCACGCTCGGCGGTCTGCTGCTGCTGCCGCTCGCGGTCGCCGCTCGTCTCGTCTCGTATGTCGCGATGTACCTCACGGTGCGGCCGTCGCTGCCGCACAGCCGAAGAGAGGATGCCGGCGGCATCCGCGAGTTCGGCTCGGCCACGCTCGCGGCTATCCTGCCCTTTTTCGCGTTCTACACTGCATGGGGTCTTCTCGACGTCGATCAGATCGACTTCTTCCGGATCGCGAGTGCGATCGCGCTGGCCGATTCGGGGTACGACCTCGCGCAGATCGGAGACCGCGGCGGTCTGATCGCCGTGGGCGTGCTGCCGGTGACCGTTCTCGTCGTCGCCCTGATCGCGCGCCTGCTGTTCACCCGATTCGCCGATCGGCTGCCGCGGTGGACGGTCATCCTCGCCACATACGCCGAGGTGCTGTGGACCTTCATGCTCTTCACGATGGTCGCCCGGTGGTGGAACGGCGTTCTCGACTGGTTCGCGGATCGCGAGGCGGTCGGCTGGCTGCAAGGCGTCGGAGACTGGTTCGCCGTCAACCTCCAGCCCGTGGCCGCGGTCTGGGAAGGCGCGACCTGGCTGTTCGGCATCCTCATCGCAGCCCTCATCGTTCCGGCGGCGTGGTTGACGGTCGCCGGTGTGATCTTCGGAACGACGTTCGACTCGACCCCGTCGTTCGGACGCTGGGGTGGGGGAGCGGCGCGCGGCGCCGCGATGAGCGTCGCCCGCACTCTCGTGATGCGACTCGAAGGACTCTGGGCCGCTGTCACCGTGATCTGGCGTGGCGGGCCGCTGCTCTTCGGCGTCTATGCGTTGGCCTATGCGGCCTGGGGATTCGCGGAACAGGCGGGCAGCCGCGGCGCGCTGCTGCTCGTCGGCGGCCACGAGTCGGCGTTCTGGGCCGGATTCTTCCCACTCGTCACCGTCGCGGTCGCCGCGGTGGCAGAGCCCCTGCGGGTGGCGATCGTCGCGACGGCCTACGACGGCGTGATCGGGCGTCCGCAGGCGGGCCTCGACACCCGTCCGTCAGGGCTCGATGACGAAGCGGGCGACGTCGGCGTCGCTCCCCTCGATGTCGAGACGGAAGGGACCCTCGGCGTCATCCGGCACCAGGAAGACGAGCAGGATCCGGTACGGATCCGACTCGATGGTGCATGAGCTCTCGCCCTCGTCGGAGGACACGTCGAGGCCCGCTCGCGAGCTGACCCACGTGCGAGACGAGTCGGTCTCGGTGAGTGTCGCCGGCCCGCACACCGAGGCGTCGAAACCTCCGGTCGAGCTCAGGCGGACGCTGAGCGTTCGCGAGCCTTCGGGGGCCTCGAACTCACCCCACTCGGTGGGACCCAGTGAGAGCGTCTGCCCCGCGATGTCGACGGTCGACTCGGCCTCGATGACCCGGTCGGTCGGTCGGATGCTCGGAACGACGTCGAGCCACACGGTCGCCCCGACCACCGCAGCGGCCGCGATCACGAGGGCGATGAGTGCCGTGCGCTGTTCGCGCCACCAGGTCACGGGGTGACCAGCTCGGAGTCGGAGAGCTCGATGCTCGGTGTGCGGGGCAGATCGTCGAGGGAGAACGGGATCGCGACGAGGTCGTCGAGTTCGGCAGTGAAGTACGAGGTCGTCAGTCGCAGCTCGGCCGCTCCCGCATCGACGTCGGGCGGCAGCTCGAACGCGAACATGCCGGCGGTGTCGATTCCGACGCGCAATGGGATGGCCTTCAGCGACGCCGAGGGCCGTTCGCTGGCCTGGAACACCCGATCGCCGACCACCAGCGTCGCGAGCTGGATCGCGGTATCCGACTCGGTGGTCGGCGCAGAGGCGACGACCGTCACGACGAGCCAGTTGCCCTCGGCGCTCCAGTCGGACGAAGGCACGGCCACCTCGTCAGCGAAGGTCGCCTCGGTTGCCGTCGCGACGAGGGTGCGCGATTCGACCGCCTCGCCGAACGAGCCGCGTTGGACGGTCGGCCCGACCAGGGACTCGTCGTCGGGCGTCACGGCGGTGACCGCGCCCGCGGCGATCACGAGCAGGCCGCCGAGGATCCACGGCAGCGCGCGCTTCATGGCGCCCCCGTCGGGGTCACGCTGATGCGGGCGAACGTGTCGGTCGCGCGCCAGGTGACGACGTTCGACGACAGGATGACCGCTCCGCGGCGGATCTCGACCTCATGCAGGTCGATGAAGACGACGCCGTCCGGGAAGGCGTCGTCCGGCACCGTCCAGGCGAGTGAGACCTCGCTCGGGACGCCCGGCTGCAGGATGACCTGACCTGACGAACCGTCGGCGCGCCAGATCGACACCGAGTCGGTCGCGGTTGCTCCGTCGAGCTCGATCAGGGGGTCGTCGGTGTTCACGAGGCCGGCTTTGGTGCGGTCAGCCGTCGTGCCGACACCGATCGGGGCATCGGAGAGATTCTCCATGCGCATCGTCATGACGAGCAGCTTCTCGCCGGGCTCGGCCTCGAGGTACTCGGACTCGACCTCGTCGGTGAACTCGGCGTCGAGCACGGTGACGGCATAGACCGAGGCGCGCGCCTCGTCGTCCAGGCCGAGCTCCGCCGGAGCCGTATTCGCCTGCGCGAAACCGCCGATCGCGATCACGACGAGGATCAGGGCGATGAGGGCGGCTGCGGCGACCCAGATCCAGCGGGGGACCTCGACGAGGGAGTGTCCCCAGCGCGACACGATCGCGCGCACGTCGATCCTCGGCGCGGCGCCGTCGTGATCCCCCGTCTTGCTCACGGGGTCAGCCTACCGAGAGCGCATACCGCGTCGAGGCCCGAGCGGTCAGCGGCACGTCTCGAACACGTACTCCTCATGCCCCGGCGTGACGAGATCACGATCCCTCAGCACCATGGATGCGGGGGATTCGTCGTCTGCGCACATCTCGGCGAAGGTGCGCGGAAGCTCGTCGGAGTACTCGATGTCGATCACGGCGTCGCCGTAGACCTCGGTGAACGCCGGGCATTCTTCAAAGGCGGCGCACTCCTCGACCACGGCGAAGTCGAACCCGGCGCGCTCGTGCAGCACCGCAGCGTCTTCCGCCGTGTTCTTCTGCCCGGCGGCGAGACCGGAATCGTGAGCGACATCGACGAGCAGCGCGGCGAGGGCCAGGTTGTCGTCGAGGGTCAGCGCGTCGTCGGAGCGGGTGTAGGAGTCGAGATTGTCGAACTCGACGGCGTCGAAGCCGGCATCCGCACAGCCCTCGATCCACGGCGCCACCGTGTCGGCGATGCGCTCGCGGCGGTCATCGGTCGAGGTGTCGAGCAGGGCTTCATCGGGCCAATCGGGGTCGAAGACGGTCTCGCCGTCGCGCCGAAGCAGCAGGTCGGTCGGCCAGGCGTCGAGCTCTCCCGGCTGGGTCTGGAACCCGTTCACGTAGCAGACCGAGTACAGCCCCTCTGCGGGCTCGTCCGATCGGTCGCGCCCGACGATGCCGACGCCGTCGGCCGGATCGTAGGCGCCGCCGAGCTGATAGTCGGGGACAGCACCGGCCGGTGGCAGCACGAACGTCGAGGTGGCATCGGAAGCCGTCGTCGCGCATCCGGAGAGAGCGAGAGTCAGGAGCGTCGTCGCCGCGAGGGCGACCGTCGCCCGCCTCAGCTGCGCGCCCCGTACAGCTCTGCGACCTCTTTCGAACCCATCCCCTGATCGTACGTGCCGTGCTGAGGCCACCCGGCCGGCGAGTCCTCCCACGCCTCCTGGCGGCCGTAGGGAAGCAGATCGACGAGCCCCTGCAGCTGGCTCAATCGCTCGGTGCCCCGCCCGTTCGTGTGCCACGTGCGATAGACGGTGTCTCCGTCGCGGAGGAACACGTTCACGCCGAACCCCTCGTTCGGCCCCGCATCCATGTCGGCGCCGAACGGGCTGTCGGCGCTCGAGTACCAGGTCATCCGGTTGCCGACCTTCTCGCGGTACGCGAGAGCCTCGTCGATCGGCCCGTTGGTCACGATCACGAACCGGGCGTCGTAATACCGTTCCAAGAAGTCGAGTCGCGTGAACTGCGAGGTGAACCCGGTGCAGCCGGGACACTGCCACTCGTTGCCGTCCGTCCACATGTGGTTGTAGACGATGAGCTGCGGGTGGCCGTCGAAGATCTCGGAGAGACGCACCGGCCCCTCTTCGCCGACCAGGGTGTACTCGGGCAGCTCGACCATCGGCAGGCGCCTGCGCTCGGCCGCGATCGCATCGAGCTCTCGTGTCGCCGCCTTCTCGCGCACGCGGAGTTCGTCGAGCTCGCGCCGCCAGGTGTCGGCGTCGACGACGGGCGGGAGCGGCGTCTGGGTCGTGCTCACGGTGGACCTCCGGATGCTCGGGGAGACGATGCCCCCAGTGTGCGCCCGACCACCGACATCGTCAACCGATCGGCGAGGGTGCACCGTCGACCGGCTGCGGCGCCGGGTCTTCGGCCGGATTGCGCCGGATGCCGATCCACGACACGACCCCGCCGAGAACGAGCAGCGCCGCGGTCACCCATGCGGCGTTGTGGAAGCCCGCGAGGTCGAGCGTGCCGCCGATGATGGTCGACAGCATGGCCACGACCAGCAGGCCGGCGACGCGGGAGACGGCGTTGTTCACGGCAGACGCGATGCCCGAGCGCGACTCGTCGATCGCACCGAGGATCGCCGACGTGAGAGGCGCGACCGTGAGCGAGAGGCCCAGACCCAGCACGATCATGGCGGGGAGCACCTGCCACCAGTAGTCGAAGTCCTCGCCGACGAGCAGGAGCATGAGGGCGCCCACGGCCATGATGAGGGGCCCGACGGTCATGAAGATGCGCGGCCCGAAGCGGCCTGCCCACGAACCTGCGCGCGAGCTCACCAGGATCATCAGGATCGTCATCGGCAGGCTCGCGAGGCCGGCGGCGGTGGCGCTGAGCCCGGCACCCTGTTGCAGGTAGACGCCGACCACGAAGCCGTTGAGCGACAGCGCGGCGTAGACGAAGAGTGTCGCGAGGTTGCCCCAGGCGAAGTCGCGAACACGGAACAGCGACAGCGGCATGAGCGGGGCCGACGACCGTTGCTGGCGGACCAGGAACCAGGCGAACAGCGCGGCGCCGACGATGCCCGGCAGCCAGATCGCGGGCGACTGCCAGCCCATGTTGGGCTGCTCGATGAGCGCGAACACCACAGCGCCGAGTCCGATCGCGCACAGCGCGCCGCTGAACCAGTCGACGCGCACCCCGCTCGGGTGCTCCTTCAGCTTCAGCCGGGAGAGCAGCAGGAGGGTCACCGCGATCGGGAAGACGTTGATGAGGAACACGAAACGCCACGACAGGAAGTCGACGAAGAGACCGCCGAGCAGGGGCCCCACGAGCTGCGCGGCGGTCGTGAACGCGGTCCACACGCCGATCGCCCGTGACTGCACGTCTGCGCGCATGGTCGCGGTGATCAGGGCGAGGGAGCTCGGCACCAGCAGCGCGCCTGCCGCGCCCTGCGCCGCGCGGGCGATGATCAGGATCAGCGGATCGGGGGCTGCAGCCACGGCGACGGATGCCACACCGAACGCGACGAGACCGACGCGCATCACGAGCACGCGCCCGTAGGCGTCCGAGACCGAACCCGCGAGAAGGATGAGCGCGCTCAGCGTGATGAGGTACGCGTCGACGACCCACTGCTGGGTGGTGATGCCTCCGCCGAGTTCCCGGCTGATCGCGGGGAGGGCGACGGTCACGACCGTGCCGTCGAGGAAGGTCACGAAGGACGCGAGCACGGCGACCGATATCACGAGCCGCTGCAGGGGTGCGAAGCGAGAGGATGCCACAGGCCGACACTACTGCCGTCTGAGGGGCTCGCGGGCGGTCAGCCGGTCGCAGTGCTCGTGCGGTACAGCTCGCGGAGGCCCGCTGTTCCGTTCTCGGCATAGGCGTCGCGCTGGCGCTGGGCTCCGGTGCCCTCGGTGCGGATACGCGCGATCCCCTCCCTGACGAAGTCCTCGTCGCCGAGGTGCGCGAGCGTCGGACGCAGCCGCCGGAGAAGGTCGTCGGCGACGGTCCAGGCCGGCGCCGCGTCGCCGTTCGTCGGGTCGACGAGCAGCGCCTCTGGCCCGTACCGCGCAGCCGTCCACAGAGACGCATCGATCGCGTCGAGACTGAGCTCGGGCAGGCCGTCGAGATCGTCGCCCACGATGAGCGCGCGAGTCAGGGCGGCGGCGAGGAGGGTGTCGTCGACCGTGAGCTGCGCGTCGAACACCCTGACTTCGACCGTGGGGAACCGCTCGGAAAGACGCACCGTCCACGACAGCGAGCTCGCCTCGGCGATCGCTCCCATGGCGACGAGCTGCGCGATGTGCGCCTGGTAGTCGTCGAGATCCCGGAAGCGCGGCGGACTCCACGACGACGGGAGCCGGCGGATGAGGATGCTGCGCCAGCTCGCGAAGCCCGAGTCCCTGCCATGTGCGAAGGGGGCGTTTCCGGTGAGGGCGAGAAGCGCCGGCAGCCAGGCGCTGACGCGGTTGACCACGCGGACCCGCTCCTCGTCGTCTACGACCTCGACGTGGACGTGCAGGCCGTTGACCTCGTGCTCGCGGGTGATCTCGACGAGCTGGGCCGAGACGGCGTCGTAATGCGCCGAGGACGACACCGTGAAGCGGTTGGGGGAGACGAACGGCGTGCCCGTCGCGCCGATGATCGCAGCCTGGCCGGCGGCGTAGGTGCCGAGCAGGTGTCGCGTGCGGCGCAACTGCGCCTCGGCATCCGCTCTGCTCTCGATCGGCTCCGTCGCAGACTCGATCTGACAGGTCAGGTACTCGGGGGTGAGGCCCGCGCCCACCTCATCGGTGAGGCGGTCTCGGGTGGCCGGGGTCATGGCCGAGGGGACGAGAGTCTGCTCATCGAGAAGGACGAACTCCTCTTCGATGCCGAACCGGGCCACGGAGCGTGGCCCTAGTGGTCGCGCAATGCCGAGATGAGCTCGGCCTTGCGCTTGCCGCTGTACCCGGTGAGGCCGAGCTCCTTCGCGTGTGTGCGCAGTTCTTCGACGGTCCAGTCCTCGTAGTCGCCGTGTTCTCCACCCCGGCGGCCCACGGCGCTGCGACCCTCTTTGGCTGCGGCGTTCGAGATGCGCGCAGCCTTCTCCTTCGAGGCGCCGTCGCTGCGGAGCTCTTCGTACAGCTCCGGGTCCTTCAGGGAGTTGTTCCTGCGTCCTGGCATGTCCTGTGCTCCTCTCGCACGTCGGGAACCCCCGCGTCAAGGGGCTCTGGGGCGCAGGGGGCGCGGGTCTAGGTTGATTGACCGTAGACGGGCGCCCCCCCTGCGTCCTCAAGAAGGGAATTCCGATGAACATCCTGCTGATCATCGTCATCGTCGTCGCCATTATTCTGGCGATCACCGGCGGACTGGTTCAGTCCCTGCAGTTCCTGCTGTGGGTCGGACTGGTGCTGCTGGCCATCGCGGTCATCGCCTGGTTGATCCGATCGATCTCCGGCAACCGCACCCGCTGACCCCACGCAGTGAGGCCCGCTTCGGCGGGCCTCACTCCGTTTTCGGGATCAGTCCCTGGAAGCGTCCCGCAGGCCGTCGCCGACGTTGCGAGCGGCGTCCTTCACGTTCTCCCCGGCCTGCTTGACCGAAGCCTTCGTCTGGTCGGCGCGACCCTCGGCTTCGAGGCTCTCGTTGTCGGTCGCCTTTCCGAGGCCCTCCTTGATCTTTCCGCCGGCCTTCTCGGCTGCGTTCTTGACGTCGTCTGCACCACTCATGGGGAGATTCCTTTCATCCGTCGATCAATGGATGACCACCGTCGCACGGGCCCGGAATCCTGCACACGGGATTGACAATGACGACCGCGCGTGACAGGACGCGACCGGGCATCGACGCGGGCCATCTCGACGGCTAACCTGGCGTCAGGCGGGTGGTCCTGCCCGCTCTCACCTCGGCTGCGGCCGACGACGGAAGCGGTACGAGATGGATTCGATGATGATGGGCGCGATGCGCTCGAACATGATGTCGATGCCCGACATGGCGATGATGGACATGTCCGTCATGCAGGCGTGCATGGACGCCTGTTCGGCCTGCGAACAGGCGTGCACGGTGTGCTCGACGCAGATGATGGACTGCTCGCCGGCCTGCATGAACTGCGCCGACATGTGCAACACCATGATGCGGTCGATGATGCGGATGCAGGGCATGACCCCCGCGTCGATGATGGCGATGCTCGACGCCTGCATCGCCATGTGCCAGACGTGCATGGACGAGTGCATGCAGCACGCCGACAGCAGCGAGGTCTGCAAGATGTGCGCTCAGGCGTGCAAGGCCTGCATGGACGCCTGCATGGACGTCAAGAACATGATGATGGCGGCTGCCTGAGCAGCTGCCCCGGTCGTTGAGCGAGGAGCGCAGCGACGAGACGAAACGCCCTCAGCCGACCGCGACGTTGAACTGCGTGCGGCCGACGGCCAGCACGCCGTAACGCACGTGCAGGGCGATCGGCGTGCCCGCCGGGGCCTCGAGTGCTGCACCCGAGGCGTTCCACAGAGTGTGCGCTGCGCCGTCGAGCGCGCGCACGGTGAGCTCGCCCGTGGTCGCGTCGGAGTGCTCGACGATCGCGTCGGCCCATTCGCTCGGCGTCGCCGAGGCGATGCGCGCTTGGATCAGGTGCAGAGCGTGACCCGCCGCGAACGAGGAGCAGGCGAATCCGTGACGGCACATGCACGCAGAACGCTCACGCACCGAGAGGGGCGAAAGGTGGTTCAGCGGCGTGGACACGGTGGTCTCCTTCGTGAGCGGACGTTCCGGCAAGAGTAGGTCGGGGCCGCGCGAGACGGAACCCGCGCCGACACGGTGTGAAACAAACGGGCGTAGACTCGCCGGGTGCTGTTGTCGATGAGCGCTCTCCGGATGCCGGATCGAGCGCGGAATGGAGCCGTGGGCGCGTTCAGCGCCACGGACAGAGGCTGACGATCGGCCGGAGGCGGAACATCCCGTCCCCGGAGATACGTCGTACCCCGGCATCCGTTCGGATGCCGTCTCCTCTTCTCCTCCCGCCGCACTCGCGGCCTTCACGAAAGCACTCTCCTCATGCGTCCCATCGATGAGCGCACCCTGCGCGCCTCCTTCCTCAACGCCTCCCGCAAAGAGGTCTCCGACCTCACGCTGCCGCCCGGTCTCGCCGACGTCGACTTCGAAAAGCTCGACTACCTCGGCTGGGTCGACCCGAAGCTCCCCCGCCGCTCGTACGTCGTCGCGTGGGTCGACGACGTGCTCACCGGCGTGATGCTTCAGCGTGCAGAGCAGCGCGTCATCGCCAGGGCCCAGTGCTCGTGGTGCGAAGACGTCACGCTGCGCAACGACGTGCAGCTGTACGTCGCCCGCAAGGCGGGTCCGGCCGGACGCAAGGGCGACACCATCGGCACCCTCGTGTGCACGGAATTCGGATGCTCGAAGAACGTCCGGGTGCTGCCGCCCCTCGCCTACGACGGGTACGACCGCGAGCTCGCTCGCGAGATGCGGACCGTCAGGCTGCAGGAGCACGTCGCCGCGTTCATCGCCGCGGTGAAGGGCTGACTCGCGCCGAGCGGCGTCTGCGCGGATGGATCGATGCAGACGTAGCTCGGGCTGATCGTCTCACGTCGGAAGCCGTCCGTACGATAGGCGGGTGAAGCTCCTCCTCCTGTCTCTGAATCCCGGCGCGATGCGCGCGTTCCTCGACAGCACCACCCCCGGTGGCCCGCTACGCGTCGGCTATATCGGTGATGCGCAGGTCGCGTATGCGGGAGCGCCCTTCGTGGCCGCCGAGCGTCGAGCGATCGAGGTGATCGGGCACGAGATCGTCGACATCACGGTGCGCGATCTCACTGCATCCGAGTTCGCGGAGACGCTGTCGGGCGTCGACGCCGTCTACGTGGCCGGAGGCAGTACCTTCGCGCTGCTCGAAGCGCTCAAGGTCACGGGAAGCGATGTCGTTCTCGCCGAGCGGGTACGCGACGGAATGCCCTACATCGGGTGCAGTGCGGGGTCGATCATCGTGGGGCCTGACATCACCCCCGCCTCGCTCATGGACGACCCGGCAGACGGCCGGGGTCTGACAGATTTCGCGGGCCTGGGGCTGATCGGCCGCACGGTGATCCCGCACGCCGACGGTCTGCTCGCTCCTTATCCGGCCTCGCTCATCGACGAGACCATCGCGAGATACGGCTCGAGCCACCGGCTCCTCCCGCTCCACGACGATCAGGCGCTGCTCGTCGACGGCGAGCAGGAGACGGTGATCGATTCGGCGCCCGCGGCAGCACAGGAGCGCGTGCGCTGAATCTCACACGATCTCGAGCCGAGTCACGGTCTCCTCGTCGTCGCAGGCGTCGCCGACCCAGAGGCGGATCGTCCCCGGTTCGACGCGCTTCACGCCGTCGAGTCCCGTGAAGGCGAGCCGGTCGATCGGCACGTCGAACTCGACCAGCGCCTCGGTGCCGGGGGCGAGCGTGACCCGACGGAAGTCCAGCAGCTGGGCGACAGGGCGCGCCACGCTCGCGATCTCGTCGTTGGCGTAGAGCTGCACGACGTCGGTCGCCTCGACGCGGCCGGTGTTGCGCACGCGCACCGTCGCCCGGATTACCTCTCCTGAGGTGACGGACGCGGGTGCGGTGAGCTGGTCGTGCGCGAACGTCGTGTAGCTGAGACCGAAGCCGAAGGGCCGCACGGGCGTCGAGTCGGCGCTCGTGACATCCGTGAGCCCGCCCAGCACGGGATGCAGGTACGAGTACGGCTGTGCACCCGCCGATCGCGGCAGCGAGACCGGCAGGCGACCAGACGGCGCGACCCGACCGCTCAGCAGCCGCGCGATCGCTGGGCCGCCCTCCTCGCCGGGGAAGAAAGTCTGCAGCACAGCCGCAGGGATGCCGGCGGCGGCCGCGTTCGTCACGGTCGAGGCGTCGACCGCGCCGAGGCCGGTCACGGTGCCGGCAGCACCCGCGCGTGGCGGCAGCGCCCAGTCGAGGACGTACGGACGCCCGGTCATGGTGATCAGGATCACGGGAGTGCCGGTCGCGACGACCGCCTCGACGAGCTCGCGCTGGATGCCGGGGAGCTCGAGGTCCTCGACGTCGTTGCCCTCGCCGACCGTGCCTCGTCCGAACAGGCCGGCACGATCACCCACCACGACGATCGCGACATCCGCTGCCCTGGCGGCATCGACCGCAGCGGGGATGCCGGAGCGATCGCCGCCCTCGACATCGCATCCGATCGTCGCGGTGATCTCGGCGCGGGGGAACTCGGCGCGCAGAGCCTCGACCACGGTGGGCAGCTCGATCCCCGCGGGGGTGCCTGGGTGGTGGGCGAGCACATGGTTGACGAACGAGTAACAGCCCATCAGCGATTCCGCGCTGTCGGCGTTCGGACCGATCACGGCGATCCTCGCGGCGGCCGAGGGCTCGAGCGGCAGGGAGCCGTCGTTGCTCAGCAGCACGATCGACTCCTCGGCGAGACGACGCGCGAGCGCACGGTGCTCGGCCGGATCCAGGTCGATCGCCGTCGGAGGGGCGTCGAAGTCGGCATCCAGCAGCCCGAGTTCCTCCTTCTGCGCGAGCACCCGCCCCACGGCCCTGTCGAGGATCTCGACCGGGAGCCGTCCGTCGCGCACCTGCTCCGCGAGGGTCGGGAAGGCGTCGGGTGAAGGCAGCTCGACGTCGATCCCCGCGGTGATCGCGAGGCGTGCGGCATCGGCCGAGTCGGCGGCGACCCGGTGCATGCTGTGCAGGAAGTCGACCGAGAAGTAGTCCGAGACGACGACGCCGTCGAACCCCCACCGATCGCGCAGGATGCCTGTGATGTAGCGAGGGTCGGCGGCCACGGGCACGCCGTCGATGTCGGCGTAGGAGTTCATCACGCTGCGCGCGCCGCCCTCGCGCACGGCCATCTCGAACGGCGGCAGCAGCACATCCTCGATCTCGCGCTGCCCGGCGCTCACCGGCGCATGGTTGCGGCCAGCCCTCGAGGCGGAGTATCCGACGAAGTGCTTCAGTGTCGCGTGCACTCCCTCGGACTGCAGGCCGCGCACGTAGGCGGTGCCGACCGTTCCGACCACGAGCGGATCCTCGGCGATGCACTCGTCGACCCGGCCCCACCGTGGATCGCGGATGACGTCGAGAACCGGCGCGAGCCCCTGATGGATCCCCAGCGCGCGCATCGACGACCCGACGGCACGCCCGACCTCCTCGACCAGTTCGGGGTCGAAGGACGCGCCCCAGGCGAGCGGGGTGGGGAAGGTCGCAGCCTTCCACGCGGCGAGCCCGGTCAGGCATTCCTCGTGCACGATGGCCGGGATGCCGAGCCGGGTCTCCTGCTGAAGTCGGCGCTGCTCGGCCCAGAGCCACGCAGCCCGCTCCACAGGGTCGACCGGCCTGGTCCCGTATACACGGGTGAGATGGCCGATGCCGTTCGCCGACGCATCCTCATGGCGCGAGGAGCTCTTCTTCTCACCCGACATCGGGGCGACGACCTCGACGCCCTGGTCGATCCAGCAGCCGACGAGCTGGGACTGTTTCTCCTCGAGCGTCATTCTGGCCAGGAGCGCCTCGACGCGGGGGGAGCGGGGCGCGGGGCCTGCGGACTGCGACATCATGTTGTCTTTCTCGTTCTCTATCTCGTTCTCACTCACAGCGACGCGGGGCGTCGCGACGGCGACCGCATCAGCCCTTGACAGCACCGGTCAGCCCTCCCACGATGCGCCGTTCGAACAGGCTGAAGAAGATCAGCGCCGGGATCATCGACAGCGAGGTGAAGGCGAGCACTTTCGCCGTATCGACCGAGTACTGCGAAGCGAACGACTGCACGCCGAGCGGCAGCGTGAACGCCGAGGCGTCGTTGAGGATGAACAGCGGCAGCAGGTAGCCGTTCCAGCTGCCGATGAAGGCCAGGATGCCGGTCGTGATCACTCCCGGCAGCGAGAGGGGCAGCACCATCCTCCAGAAGAACCCGATGCGACTGCATCCGTCGATGAACGCGGCCTCTTCGATCTCGTCGGGGATCGCCCGCAGGAACGGCACGAGGATGATGATGGTCGTCGGCAGGGCGAAGGCGATCTGCGGCAGGATCACTCCGCCGAGCGAGTTCATGAGCCCGAGGCTGCGCACCACGATGTACAGCGGGGTGATGGCCACGGTCAGCGGGAACATCAGCCCCGCGGCGAAGAATGCGTACAGCACGCCGCGACCGGCGAACCGGTAGCGCGCGAGCACGTACGCCGCCATCAGAGCCAGGGCGACGGTGCCCACGGTGGTCGCGAGGGCGACGATCGTGGAATTGCCCACGAGCCGCCAGAACACGCCGCCGGTGAGGACGTCGAGGTAGTTCGACACCACCCAGGGAGACGGGAACCCCGACGGGTCCGTCGTGATCTGCGCGTTCGTGCGGAACCCGCCGGTGATGATGTACGCGATGGGCGCGAGCATGAGCCCGACGGCGATCAGCGCGACGAAGTACACGGTCGGGTGCGCCCACGGCAGCCGCGGCTTGGCGTTGCGGCCCGCACGTCCGAGACGTGAGGGGCGCTGGGTGACGAGCACCGAGGTGGCGGTCATCGGACGTACTCCTTCTGTGTGGTGGCGTCTGCACCTGCGGCGGTGTCTGCGGCGGCATCCTGTGGCACGGCAGCCTGCGGCGCGCGCGATCGAGAGCCGCGCGTGCGGCGGCCAGAGGCGCCGGTGAGTGCGCCGTCGGTGTCCTTGCGCAGCACGGCGCGCTGATAGATGAGAGCGACCACGAGCGAGATGAGGAAGAGGACGACTGCGACCGCGTTGCCGTAGCCGTAGTTGCCGGCGTTGCGCCCCTCCGACACCATGTACGTCGCCATGGTCGAGGTGCCGGCGGTGGACGCGATGTACTGCCCCCAGATGATGTAGACGAGGTCGAACAGCTGCAGCGAGCCGATGATCGACAGGAACGCCCAGATGCGCAGCGTCGGTGCGAGCAGCGGCAGCGTGATGCGCCACTGGATCTGCCAGTAGGACGCGCCGTCGATCGCCGCCGCCTCGTGCAGCTCCTCCGGGATTCCCTGGAGGCCCGCGAGGAACAGGATGACCGCGAAGCCGATGTACTTCCACGTGATGATGGCCATCAGCGTCCAGATGGCGATGCCGGGGTCCGACAGCCAGTCGGTGGCGAGGAAGCCGAGACCCATGTTCGTCAGCATCGCGTTGATCGCGCCGTTGGTCTGCAGCATCAGGCTCCAGCCGGTGCCCACGACGACCTCGGAGATCACGTAGGGGACGAAGATCAACACGCGGATCAGCGACTGGCCGCGCATCTTGCGGTTGAGCAGCAGCGCGAGCACGATGGCGATCGGCCCCTGGAGCACGAGGGAGAACACCAGGATGAAGCCGTTGTGCGCGAGCGCATCGTGGAACAGCGGATCCTGGAGGATCGTGAGGTAGTTCTTCAATCCGACGAAGTCGGTGGGCGGACCGTAGCCCTGCCAGCTGAAGAATCCGTAGTACGCCGCCATCAGCACCGGGAAGATGACGAAGGCGAGGAAGACGAGCAGGGCGGGCCCGGCCAGAAGGATCACTTCCAGCCGGGCACGCGTGTCACGCTTTCGCTGCGGCATCCTGCACAGCCTTGACGAGGTCCTCGGCGTCGCTGTTGCCCGCGAGCAGGTCGACCACCGCGACGTTCAGCGCGTTGCCGACGTTCTGCCCGTAGACGGTGTCGAGCCACTGCGTCGCGTACGGTGCGGCGTTGTACGCCGCGAGGATGTCCTGCAGGTACGGCTCGGTGACGGCCTCCTGGGCGACGGTGTTGACCGGCGGGGCATTGAAGGCCTTGTAGTACTCGGTCTGCACCGCGGAGGTGCCGAGGTAGTTCAGGAAGTCGACGCAGGCGTCCGGTGCGTCGACCGAGCACGAGTACCCGTCGATGCCGCCCATCATCGAACCCGGCTCGCCGTCACCGCCCTCGATCTCGGGGAACGGGAACCAGCTGAGGTCGGCCAGCGGCTTCTGATCGGGGGTCAGTGATCCGATGACGCCGGGGTTCCAGGCGCCCATCAGCTCCATGGCGGCCTGGTGGTTGGCGATCAGGCCCGCAGAGCTGCCGGCACCCTGCTGAGCGGGTGTCGTGAGGAAGCCGGAGTTGAACGGCTCGGTCTCGGCGAACGACTGCAGATCCTCACCCGCGCGCACCCAGCAGTCGTCGCTGAAGTCCATCTCATCGGCGGCCTTGGCGAGCGTGTCGGAGCTGCATTCGCGCAGAGCGAGCCAGTAGTACCAGTGCGCGGCAGGCCAGGCGTCTTTGGCGCCGAGGGCGATCGGGTCGATGCCCGCGGACTTCAGCGCCTCGGTGGCGTCCTCGAGCTCGGTAAGCGTGGTCGGGTTCTCGGTGATGCCTGCCTGATCGAAGAGGTCCTGGCTGTAGAACAGGCCGCCGGGAAGCACCGCGACCGGCATGGCGTATACCTTTCCGTCGAGACTGTTCGCCTTGTAGGACGCATCCGGGATCTCGTCCTTCGCCCCGCCGGCGATCACGTCGGTGAGGTCCTTGAGCTGGCCGGCCTTGACCATCGCCGCCATCTTGCCGCCACCCCGCTGCAGGAAGATGTCGGGGGCGTCGCCGGAGTTGAGCGCCGTCTGCAGCTTGCCGTCGAGGTCCTCGTTCTGGATCGACTGGATCTCGATCGTGACTCCGGGGTTGTCGCCCTCGAAGTCGGCGACCGTCTTCTCCCAGAACTCCACTCCGGGGCCGGTCGTCGAGTTGTGCCAGAGAGTCATCGTGGTGTCGCCGCCGCCGTTGCCGGACGAGTCTGCGGTGCAGCCCGAGAGCGCGAGCGCTCCGACGGCCATTGCTGCGACCGCGGAGGCGAGGGGGAGCCTTCTGCTGTTCATGTGATCGTTCTCCTCATCGAGTTGCGCGCCGCGTCACTGCGGGGCGCCTGCGGCAGCTCGGGTGAGACCGCAGTGGGATGCAGTCTTCTGTCGTCGGAGAGGTTCGTCAAACGTTTTCGAAAACAGTTTCCATCCGGGTTCGAGCCCCGCTACGCTGGCGTCTCATGGGGGCCCGAACGACGATCCACGATGTCGCGAACGCGGCCGGAGTCTCGGTGTCGACCGTCTCGAAGGCGGTCAACGGAAGATACGGGATCGCCGATGCCACGGTGCAGCGCGTGCTGGACGCCGTCAAGGAGCTCGGATACGAATCGAGCCTCGTCGCGAGCAGCATGCGCGCGCGGCGCACCGGGGTGATCGGGGTGCTCCTCGCCGACTTCGAGCCGTTCAGCGCCGAGATCCTCAAGGGCGTCGGCACGGCCATGCACGACATGGGCTTCGACCTCCTCGCGTATGCCGGTTCGCATCACGGCGCGAGCGACGGATGGGAGCGCAGGTCGCTCAGCCGCCTGTCGGGCACGCTGATCGACGCGGCGATCATGGTGACCCCCACCGTCGTGAGCGCGGGCACCGAGATTCCCGTCGTCGCCGTCGACCCGCACACCGGTCGGGCAGACCTGCCGACTGTCGAGTCCGACAGTTTCGGGGGTGCGCTCGCCGCCACCAGGCACCTGATCGAGCTCGGGCACCGTCGCATCGGATTCCTCGCCGGACGCCCCGATCTGCGGTCGGCAGGACTGCGGGATGCCGGCTACCGGCGCGCTCTCGCCGACGCGGGGATCCCGCTCGATCCGTCCCTGATCGGCATCGGGCGCTACGAGCTGGAGGCGACCCGCGACTCCGCCAGGGTCATGCTGAGCTCCGACTCGCGTCCGACCGCGGTGTTCGCCGCGAACGATCTCTCGGCGATCGCGGTGATCGACGTCGCCCACCAGCTCGGCCTGCGGGTGCCCGCGGATCTCTCCGTCGTCGGCTTCGACGACGTGCCTGAGGCCACGCGTCGCGCTCTGCCGCTCACGACCATCCAGCAGCCGATGCGCCGGCTCGGAGCCGTCGCGGCAGAGATGGTCTTCACGTTGCTCTCCGGCCGGGAAGTCGACGAGATGCACGTGATCCTGCCGACCCGGCTCGTCGTGAGGGCTACGACGGCGGCGCCACCTCGGTGACCTCGGCGCCGGTCGCGCGGCCGCTGCGCGCAGACGCCCCTGTGACGTCGAGCACGCGCTGCCACGCGGCATCCGACAACTCTGTCGACAGTCTCTGGAACTCGGCGACGCTGCGCCGACCCGGCCATTCGGCCGGCAGCATCGATGGGGGCAGCCCCGGATCGACGTAGGGCAGAACGCGCCAGCGGTCGAGCAGCTGCACATATGCGGCGAACGGTGCGGCCGGCAGCGTCGCGAGCGACGCTTGGAACGCGAGGTGCTCGGCACACAGCGACTCGAGGTCCCACCAGGCGGCGGCAGCCTCGGGCAGTGTGCGCGCCGTCGTCGGAGTGCCGGCCTGGAACAGAGTCACCCACTCGCTCGCTTCGAGATCGTCGACGATCACCTCTACCTCACTCTGCAGGTGCCCGGGGCAGATCCACAGTGCGGGCGACACGACGCCCGTGCCGATCCACTGCAGCCGCCGTCGCAGCTGATGGCGGATGCTGCGCGCGCTCTCGGGGATCGAGAACGAGATGAGGCACCAACTGTCGGCATCCGTCATCTCGCGCATCTCGAAGATCCGCCGGTCGCCTCGCTCGAGCATCGTGAGGGCATCGGGGTTCAGCCGGTATCCGATCGCGTGTCGGCGCTCGGCGAGCAGCAGGCCCTTCTGCTTGAGGCGGGTGATTCCCGTGCGCGCTTGGGCGGCGGGGATCCCGAGGTCGTCCGCGAGCGACACGAGATCCGCCGCCGAGATCCATCCCTCGAGCGGACGCAGGTACAGGCCGACGATCGTGCGGAGCAGGGATGCCGTGCTTCCCGGACGCGCGTCGATGTCGTCGAGCACGGGCCCGGCGATGACGTCCGGTGCCGGGGATGCGAGGGCGTCAGCGGTCATGCGACTCCAGTGCCGCGCGCACCGCGAGCACGCCGGCGAGTGTCTCAGCGTGCGATGTGCTGAGCGGCGAGAGCCCGAGGCGGATGCCATCGGGGAAGCGGAAGTCGGGGATGATCCCGTCCGCCCACAGTCGCTGTGTCACGGCGCGGAAGTCGGGGTGTCCGATCGTCACATGTCCTCCGCGGATGGCGGCGTCGCGCGGGCTGAGCAGTCGCACGTCGAGCGGGGCGAGCAGCTCGTCGTACGCGCGGACGGCGAAATCGGTCAGTGAGACGGCCTTCACGCGCACTCCCTCGATCGATGCCTGCTCGATCAGGTCGAGCATCCCCTGCATGGCGAGCATCGAGGTGATGGGCGGGGTGCCGCTGAGGAGCTGGCGGATGTCGCCCGCGGGGACGTACTCCGGGCCCATGGCGAAGATGTCGGCGGCGCTCCACCAGCCCTGGATCGGCTGGCGCAGCACGCCCTGGTGCTCGCGTCGCAGATACGCGAACGCGGGGGAGCCGGGGCCGCCGTTCAGGTACTTGTACGTGCATCCGACCGCCATGTCGACACCCCAGGCGTCGAGCTGCATCGGGATGATCCCCGCCGAATGGCAGAGGTCCCACATCATGAGGGCGCCGACCTCGTGCACGGCATCCGTGATCCCCGGCATGTCGGCCAGGGCGCCGGAACGATAGTCGACGTGGCTGAGCGAGACGAGGGCCGTCTTCTCGGAGATCGCGGCGATCACATCGGCGATCTCCACACCGAGCACCGGGTCGGGTTCGATCCAGCGCACGGTCATGCCGGTCTCGGCGGCCACGCCTTCGGCCATGAACCGGTCGGTCGGGAAGTTGCCCGCCTCGATCACGAGCTCGGTGCGCGACGCATCGGCGGTCGCGGCGGCGCGCATCAGCTTGTAGATCAGCACGCTCGTCGAGTCGGCGACGACGGTCTGGCCGGCGGCGGCCCCGAGAGTCAGCTCGGCGATGCGATCGCCGAGCTCCATCGGCAGCGCCATCCACTGCTCATCCCACGAGCGGATCAGGCGAGTGCCCCAGTCATCGCGCACGAACGCGGCGAGCTTCTCAGGGATGTCGCGCAGCGGGCGGCCGAGTGAGTTGCCGTCGAGATAGGCGCCGACGCCGGGCGCATCGGCGAACGCGTCGAGGTGGGCGCGGAGCGGGTCGGCGGCATCGAGAGCGTGGGCGGCCTCGAACAGAGCGGTGTCGATGCGGGTGGAGTCGCGGGTGTCGGTCATGTCAGGCCTTCAGATCTGCGCTGGTCAGCGGGCGGGCGAGTGTCGGCTCGGCGTCGGTGCCGGGGAGCCGGAGGAGGACGGATGCGGGGTCGCGCGGGTCCTGCGGCATGAGGGTGCGGAGCAGGGCTGCGCCGGTGATCCCGGCGTCTCGGAGAGCGGCGAGCTCGTTCGGGTTCAGACCGACGGGCGTCGGGCCGTTGCCCATGTCGGTGCCGTAGAGCATGGCGCCGCCGGCCGCATGGAAGCGCCGGACATTGTCGACAGCCGTGACTCGCTCCGCGCTGTCGGCGTCGTGGATCGCGAGAGTCGAGACCCAGGCGACGGATGCGGCCTGTGCGACGATCTCGTCATCGTCGAGCCGCTCGGTGAACGGGGCATGTGCCAGGCGAGCGACGCCGAGCCGCGCGACGCGCTGGGCCTCTCCGCTGCCCTGGGCATGGGTGACGATGGGGAGCCCACGGGCGGAGGCGGCGTCGACGATCGCGCGGCACAGATCGTCGGTGAAGACGGGCCCGGCATCGGCGTTGCTGGCGACCTTGATGCAGGATGCTCCGGCGTCCGCCATCTCGGCCACAGCGCGTTCGGCGGCTGCGGTGTCTGCGATCTCGCGGAAGGACCCTTCCAGTGCCCAGTCCCGGTCGCTCGGGTAGCCGCCGACGGGGGTGAGGAACGCGCCGGCGAACTCGACGGCGACGGGGTGCGGGCGTTTCGTCTCGCTTCGCTCGCTCAACGACCAGGGTGCCGCGACGGGGTGCGGGCGTTTCGTCTCGCTTCGCTCGCTCAACGACCAGGGTGCGGCGACGGGGTGCGGGCGTTTCGTCTCGCTTCGCTCGCTCAACGACCAGGGTGCGGCGTCGCACTGTTGGTTGTGCGGCCGGGGTACGGCATCCTGTCGTTCGTTGAGCGAGGGAGCGCCAGCGACCGAGACGACACGTGCCGCGTCGGCGTATGCGGCGATCACCGCCGGATTTGCGCCCAGATCGACGACGCGTCCGAGCGTCGACCCGTGCAGCAGAGTGTGGTCGACCAGCTGCAGGTGCACGTGGTGGTCGGTGAACCCGCCGACGACCACGCCGTCGAGGCGCGGCAGATCGTGCGCGGGTGTCGCGTCGCTCAGCAGCATCCGTCCGTCGACGAGCTCGAGGATGCCGTCGCGCCATCCTTCGCCGTCGAAGAAGGTCGCCGCGTGCATCAGCCGCCGATCTCGGTGCGCACGGTGTACAGCTCGGGGAAGAACGTCAGGTCGAGCGCGCGCTGCAGGAAGCCCACGCCGCTCGAACCGCCGGTGCCGACCTTCATGCCGATCGTGCGGGCGACGGTCTTGAGGTGGCGGAAGCGCCAGAACTGGAAGTTGTCCTCGAGGTCGACGAGGTCTTCGCAGGCTTCATAGAGGTCCCAGTGCTGCTGGTGGTTCTGGTAGATCTCGCGGATCGCGGGCACGAGCTCGGGAGTTTCGCGGTAAGGGAGGCGCACGTCCCGATCGAGGATCTCGGCCGGGATCGGCAGGCCGCGGCGAGACGCGTAGCGCAGGAACTCGTCGTAGAGCGTGGGCTTGTGCCACTCGGCGGTGAGCAGCGCGAGGTTGGCGGGGTGGTCGCTGAAGACGCTCAGCATCTTCTCGTTCTTGTTGCCGAGCGCGAACTCGACGGCACGGTACTGCACCGACTGGAAGCCCGAGGAATTGCCGAGCGCGCCTCGGAACTGCGCGTACTCGGTGGGGGTGAGGGTCGCCAGGATCGCCCACTGCTGGGTCATCACGTCTTGGATGCGCTTGACGCGCGCGACGCGCTTCAGCGCTTCGCGCAGGTCATCGCTCGCGAGCAGCTCGCGGGCGGACGACAGCTCGTGCAGCAGCTGCTTGAGCCAGAGCTCGGTGGTCTGGTGCTGGATGATGAACAGCAGCTCGTCGTGGTGCTCGGGAACGCTCACCGGATTCTGCGCGGTGAGCAGCTGGTCGAGCGACAGGTACGACCCGTAGGTCATGCGTCCGGACAGATCGGTGACGATGCCGGCTTCGAGCTCGCGCTCGTTGTTCTCGGTGCTCATGGGTCGCTTCCTGTCGTGACGGACAGGCCAAACATATAACGATCGTGGCGAGCGTCACAATAGTGAAATGTTCTGCGAAAGCTCGTTGCATCACAGCCTCGGTGTGCGCGGGGGAGCAGTGCGACGCTCTCCGGTCCCTCCCGTCGCCTCGAATGCCGCGGCGAGACGCAGCAGTGCGGAGTCGTCGTAGGCGCGGCCGGCGAAGGTCAGGCCGATCGGCATGCCGATGTCTGCCATGAGGCCCATCGGCACCGTGACAGTCGGGATGCCGAGGTGGCGCACGGTCAGGTTGCCGTTGGCGATCCAGGTGCCGTTGCGCCAGCCGAGGTCTGCCGATGCGGCGTTCACGTCCATGTCGGCGGGCCCCACGTCGGCGACGGCCGGGAAGACGACGGCGTCGAGCTCGAGGTCGTCCATCCATTCCTCGAGGTCGATGCGACGGGTCTCTTCGAGCCCGCGCAGTCCGTCGGGGAGCTCGGGCATGTCCTCGAATCCGATGCCCGGGTTGTCGCGCACCCAGCCCGGATACTCGGCGATGTCGTCGTCGAAGCCGGTGTAGCGGTCGGGGAGTGCTCTTTCCGGATGCGGGAAGATCGACGCTCCGTCGACCTCTGCGAGCGTGTGCAGATGCGGGTCGCCGTTCGCCTGCAGGAAGTCCTCCCAGCCCCACGCCGACAGGTCGACGATCTCGCGCTTCAGGTACTCGGGAGACACGAGTCCGCGCGTCGCGATGGTGGGTGCACCGGGTCGGTCACCCTCGTAGTTCGAGACCACGGGGAAGTCGACCTCGACGACCGTCGCACCCGCGGCCTCGAGGTCGCGGCGCGCAGCTTCCCAGCGAGCGATCACCGAGGCGCGGGTCTCGATGCGCTGCCCGGTGGGGCCGCCGATTCCGGGATCGTCAGCCGTGCCGGCATCCGAATCGGCGTTGATGTACATGCGGGGGATGCCGATGCGAGCGCCGCGGAGCCCTGACCCCGCACCATCGGCCAGGGCCGCGTACGACGCCGGCCGCACCTCGGAGGAGGACGGCAGCGTCACCCACGGCTGCGCGCGCCAGAAGTCGCCGCGCACCTCGGCATCATCGGCGACGATCACGTCGAGCACTTCGAGCAGATCCGCCATGGTGCGCGCGTGCGGCACGACGACGTCCATGGTCGGCACGAGCGGCCAGTTGCCGCGGGTCGAGATCACGCCGCGCGAGGGCGTGTAGGCGCAGAGGGCGTTGTTGGTCGCAGGGCCACGACCGCTCGACCACGTCTCTTCGCCGAGGCCGAATGCCGCGAAGCTCGCCGCAGTGGCGGTGCCCGAGCCGTTCGACGATCCGGACGCGAAGGGCGCGGTGAGGAAGCCGGGGTTATAGGGGCTCTCGGCGCGGCCGTAGACACCGCGCTGCATGCCGCCGTTGGCCATCGGGGGCATGTTCGTCAGCCCGAGGCAGATCGCGCCGCCCGCACGCAGGCGCTCGATCGTGAACGCGTCGCGCTGCGCGATGAGGTCGGCGAACGCGGGGCTGCCGGCGGCAGCCGTGAGCCCGCGCACCAGGTAGCTGTCCTTCGCCGTGTACGGGATGCCGTCGAGCGGGCCGAGTGCCACGCCGCGTGCACGGCGGTCATCCGATGCCTCGGCCTCGGCGCGCGCATCGGGGTTTGCGACGACGACGGCGTTCAACGCCGTCTCGGTGTCGGGGCCGTCGTAGGCGGCGATGCGGGCGAGGTACGCGTCGACGAGTTCGACGGCGGTGGCCGCACCCGTCTCGAGCGCTCGCCGCAGGTCGGCGATGGAGGCCTCGACGACGTCGATCACGAGTGCACCGCCACGCTCGGCTGCTGCTGGGTGATGCAGTGGATGCCGCCGCCGCGGTCGAACAGCGGGCGGGCGTCGACCGTGACGACGCGGCGACCCGGATACGCATCGGCGAGGATCGCTCTCGCCGTGGCGTCGGCCTGCTCATCGCCGAAGCCGCAGGCGACGACGCCGTCGTTCGTGACCAGGTGGTTGACGTAGCTCCAGTCGACGAAGCCCTCGTCGTCACGCAGGGCCGCCGGGGCCGGCAGGTCGATGATCTCGAAACGGCGGCCGGCGGCATCCGTCTGCTGCCCGAGGTGTGCGCGCAGCTCGCGCGACACGGCGTGGTCGGGATGGTCGGGGTTCTGTTGATCGTGCAGCAGAAGTCGGCCGGGCGAGACGAGGGTGGCCACGATGTCGACGTGCCCGTTCGTTCCGAAGTCGTCGTAGTCGCGCGTGAGTCCTCGGGGCAGCCAGACCGCCTTCGTCGCGCCGATCGTGCGGGCCATCTCGGCCTCGACGCGCTGCCTGTCGGCGAACGGATTGCGCCGTGGATCGAGCTGCACGGTGTCGGTGAGCAGCACGGTGCCCTCGCCGTCGACATGGATGCCGCCGCCCTCGTTGACGAGCGTCGAGCTCACGAGCTCTGCGCCGACCGCACCGGCGATGATGCGCGCATGCTGCGCCGCCTTCTGCCACTGTGCCCAGGCGGGGGCACCCCAGCCGTTGAAGATCCAGTCGACGGCGCCGAGAACGCCGGGGCGGTGGTCGTCGATCACGAAGGTGGGGCCGGAGTCGCGCATCCAGAATTCATCGACGGGCGCCTCGACGATGTCGATGCCGCTGCCCAGCATCCGCCGCGCGCGGGAGAGCTCGGCGGGGTCGACGATCATCGTGACCGGCTCGAACTCGGCGACCGCGTGGGCGACGGCCGTCCAGGTGGCATAGCCCTCTTCGCGCTCGGAGGCGGTCTCACCCAGGGTCGGCCCCTCGGCGGGGAACGCCATCCAGGTGCGGTCGTGCGGTGCGGTCTCGGCGGGCATGTGCCAGGCCATGATTGTCTCCCTCGCTGCTGATCTCGACCTCGTTGAGGAGGAGTCGTGATCGCTATTGAACAGGTGTCCAACGGGTGATACGGTAGCCCGTGATGAAGACGACGTCAAGAGCTGCCGCACCTCGCCGGCTGCCGCCCGAGGAGCGTGAGCGCTCGATCCTCGACGGCGCCGTTGCGCTGGCCTCCGAGAGCGGACTCGAGGCCTTGACGGTGCGTGCCGTCGCCGCGCGAGTGGGCGTGACGCCCGCCCTCGTCGCGCACTACCGGCCCGTGATGGAGTCGTTCGTCGCCGAGGTGTTCACCGCGATCGTGTCGTCCGAGCGTGATGAGGTCATCGCCGCATACGACCACGCCGTCGACCTGCGCACGAACCTGCTGCGACTCATAGAGACGCTGCTCGACGACTCACGCGACGACGTCGCCATGGTCTGGGTGCAGTCGTGGGCGCTCGGAGCGCGCAACGAGGCTCTCGGTGCGCGAGTGCGGGCTGAGATGGACCTCTGGCACAGCGCCCTCGAAGACCTCATCGCCCGTGCCATCGCCGAGGACCCGGTGCTCAGAGAAGACCCGCTGCGGGTCGACCCCGCATCCTCCGCATGGATGCTGCTGGCCATGGTCGACGGCATGAGCGCGCACTCGCTGGTGCACTGGGCGCCACGTGATCGGGCCGACCTCGCCCGCCGCACTCTCTCGGCGGTGCTCGACGTGCCGGTCGAGGCGCCGGCCACCCCCCGTTCGCTCGAGACGACACCACTCGCAGCGACACCACTCGCAGAGAACCACAGTTAGGGACAGCTCATGGGAGCAGAACGCATGCATGCGGCCTCGGCCGAATCGACGGCGATCGTCGACGCCGTGCTCGACTACTCGCGACGACGGATGCTCGCGGCAGACGTGCCGCTCGACAAGCCGCAGACTCCGGCCGAGCTCAACAGGCTGGTGGGCACGACGATCACGGATGCAGGGCTCGGCTCGCAGCGCGCCCTGAGCGTGTTCGAGCACATCCTCGCCCCTGCGTGTCTGACGACGAGCCACCCGTCGTATCTGTCGTTCATCCCCACCGCGCCGACGATCGCATCGATCGCGTTCGACCTCGTGGTCTCGGCGTCCGGGCTCTACGGCGGAAGCTGGCTCGAAGGAGCCGGCGCCGTCCATGCCGAGAACGAGGTGCTCTCGTTCCTCGCCTCCGAGTTCGGCCTCCCCGACACGGCAGGGGGAGTGTTCGTGCAGGGCGGCACGATCGGCAACCTGTCGGCGCTGGTCGCCGCTCGCGAGGCGGCGAAGGCGAAGCTCGTCGAGGCAGGCAAAGAACTGCCTCGCCGGTGGAAGATCGTGTGCAGCGTCGAGGCGCACTCCTCGAACAAGTCGGCGGCGAAGGTCATGGATGCCGATGTGCTGCTCGTGCCCGCGGGCGACGACGGCGTGCTGCGGGCCGATGCGGTACGCGAGGCGCTGAGCGAGCACGGCGATGAGATCTGCGCCGTCGTGGCGACCGGCGGATCCACGAACTTCGGAATCGTCGACGACATCGCCGGCATCGCCGCGCTCAAGGACGAGTTCGACTTCTGGCTGCACATCGACGGCGCGTACGGGCTCACCGCGATGCTCGCTCCCGAGGCTCGCGGCATCTTCGCGGGAGTGGAGCGCGCCGACTCGGTCATCGTCGATCCGCACAAGTGGCTCTTCGCGCCGTTCGACTGCTGCGCGCTGATCTACCGCGACCCCGATGCGGGCCGTCGTGCGCACACGCAGCACGCCGAGTACCTCGACACCCTCACCGACGCAGGCGACTTCAGCCCGTCGGACTACTCGATCCAGCTGACGCGTCGCCCCCGCGGGCTGCCGCTCTGGTTCTCCCTCGCGACCTACGGCGTGACCGCCTATCGCGAGGCTGTGAGTGCGACCCTCACCCTCACGAAGACGATCGCGGCCGAGATCTCTGCCCGCCCCGAGCTGCGACTCGTACGCGACCCGCAGCTCTCGGTGGTGGTCTTCGAACGCGAGGGGTGGGAGCGCGAGGACTACGACCGGTGGTCAGACGAGCTGCTCGACTCGCAGCGGGCGTTCGTCGTTCCGAGCTCGCACCGCGGCCGCCCGAACACGCGATTCGCGATACTCAACCCGCTGACGACCTTCGACGACCTCGTCGGCATCCTCGACACGATGAAGTAGGCCGTCAAGCCGCGCTCAGCGCGTGGTGTGCGCGTTCAGGAAGTCGATCGTCTTCTGCAGGGCTGTCTGCGCGTCTGGCATGTCCAGATGGAACTGGTACTCGTGCGGCAGCGCGGGCGTGTGCGGGGCGGGCCAGAACAGCGTCGTCACGTCCACCCCGAGGTCGTCGAGGCGCTTCGCCATGGGAATCGACTGCAGCCAGGTGAGTCCGTCGCCGTTGCCGCCCGAGATGTAGGTCGTCGGGAAGTCCTCGGTGACCCAGTCGATCGTCGACATCGTGGAGCCCGTCGAGTCCTCCGCCCAGGTCTTGGTTCCCGCGTACGCCCACATCGACGTCTTGAGTCCCCAGCCGACCACACCGTCGAGAGCGGCGAGGGCGGCGAGATCGTAGACGCCGCAGTTGAGCACGGTCGCCACCACCTGGTCCTTCGTCAGCGCGGGGGTGATGCCGAGGATCTCGGCGTAGTCGGGGCTCGTCATCAGTGTCGCCATCTGGCTGGCGAGCTGGCCACCGGCCGAGTCTCCGGCGAGAACGATCTGGCTCGGGTCGACGTTCAACTCCTCGGCATGCTCGTCGATGTAGGCGAGCGCGTCGTTGAGCTGGTGCACCGCGAGTGGATAGACGCCCTCCGGGCCGATCGTGTAGTTGACTGCGATGGTCGTGTACCCCTCGGCGGCGAGGATGCGCATGTACGGGTCGACGTTCTCCTTCGACCCCGAGATCCAGGCGCCGCCGTGGATCCAGACGACCGTCGGCAGCGGGCCCGAGGCGGATGCCGGTGTGAAGACGTCCATCGTGGTGTCGGCGCCGCCGTCGGCGTAGGCGACATCGAGCTGCTCGGTGAGCTTCGTGTCAGGGACGTGCTTGTCCATCTCGGCGGCGGTCTCGTCGCCGCCCTTCGTGAACACGGCACGGATCAGCATCGCGGAGGGCCACGGGGTGAGTGACCCGATGATCGCGATCACTGCGGTGACGGCGACGATCAGCGCGAGAGCGACCTTCGTCCGGTGCCACGGCCGACGGGCCTTCTTCGAGTGGACGGACTCGACTTCGGGCGCACTGGTGGTCATGGAAACCCCTCTCCGCGCCTCATCTTGGCAGTATTCCGGTGAGATTCGGCGTAGGCCCGGCACAGCTCGTCCGCTGCGCGACATCGCATGCGCTTATGTTGAATCAGGGTGCTCACCGCAAGCACGCGTGACCCCGTGAACGTCTCTGGAGTCCCCGATGTCCCCCCTCGCCCCTGCGCGCTCCGTCTCCGCGCACCCGCGGTTCCGCGCGCCCCGCACAAGCACCGATCGCCGGAGAGCGGCGAGGCTCCGGTGACCACGACCGTCGGAAAGGTCTTCCGCGAGGGCGTCTGGGGGCGAGGTCGTCGCGCACGCGCCACCGTCTCGATCGCCGGCTTCTGCGGGCACCAGCTCGCCGAGGTCATGGTCCCCGTGGCGGTCGGTGTCGTCATCGATCGCGCGATCGCGCCGGGAGATCCGGTGGCTCTCGGGTGGGCGCTGGCGCTCCTCGTCGCGGTGTTCGCTGTGCTCATCGTCTCGTGGCAGGTCGGCGACCGCGCGGGCACCAAGGTCTATGCGCAGGGTGAGCATGTCCTGCGTCAGGGAATCCTCGGCCTCGCGCTCCGCCGTCGCACCCGTCGGCCCGCCGGCGAGGTGCTCACGATCTCCTCCTCGGATGCGAGTGAGACGGCCGGCTTCTTCTGGGTCATCGCCGAGCAGGCCGCCGCCGCAACCGCCGTGCTCGTCGCCTGCATCACCCTGCTCGTGATCGCCTGGCCGCTCGCGGTCGCCGTCGTGATCGGCACGCTCGTTCAGGCCCTGCTCGTGCAGCTGGTGAGCGGCGGGCTGCGACGCCGAGGGTACGAGGCACAGAAGCAGGCCGCACGACTGGATGCGGTCAGCACCGACTTCGCCACCGGCCTGCGCGTTCTCGGCGCGCTCGGTGGCGCGTCGCGGGCGGCCGATCGCTACGTCGCAGAGAGCGCGGTCGCCGCCGAGGCCGCGTATCGCGCTGAGAAGGCCGCGGCGGGTCTCACTGCGCTGAACCTGCTCATCAGCGGTCTCGCCTTCACCGGCATCGCTGTGCTCGGTGGCTGGCTGGCGCTCGACGGCGTCATCACGATCGGCGGATTCGTCACCGCGATGGGTCTGGCCCAGACCATCCGCGGCCCCCTGCAAGCACTCGGATACCTGCCCGCGCAGATCGCCTCGAAGCACGGATCGGCGACCCGCATCGCGGAGTTCTCGGCGGAGGCGGGCGCGGTGACGGATGCCGTCGCGACGCCGGCATCCGAGTCGATGAGAGAGACCACGACAGCCCGCGGCGATTCGGTCGTCGTGGCCCGCTTGGCTGTCGAGGGAACGACGATCGACATCGCTCAGGGCAAGGTGACCGGCATCCGTGCAGATCCCGATCGGATCGTGGATCTCGCCCGTCTCTTCGGTGGGCTCCGCACGCCCGCGGCGGGCGAGCTCGTGATCGGCGACATCGATGCGACCCACCTCGGTCACGACGGGCTGCGCGTCGAGGTCTTCGCCCCGCCGCACGACGCGGCCGTGTTCACGGGAACGGCGGCCGAGAACATCTCGGCGCGGATCGATCACGCGCGCCTGGAAGCCGCAGCCTTCGACGAGGTTCTGCATCGCCTTCCCGACGGACTCGACGAGAAGGTGGGGGAGCGCGGGCTGCGACTCTCGGGCGGTCAACGTCAGCGTCTTCTGCTCGCCCGAGCTCTGCATCAGCCGCAGCGGCTGATCGTGCTGCACGAGCCGACCACCGCGATCGACCCCATCACCGAGGCGCAGGTGGCCGCGGGGCTCGCGGCCGAGGGGCGCACGATCGTGCTGCTCACCGACCGGGCCTCGCTGCTGTCGAGCTGTCACCGCGTGCACGACTTGAGAGGAGTCGGCGCATGAGAGACGAGAAGCTGCCCATCGCGACGCGTCGCGACACGGCCCGCGGTCTGCTCGCCGCACTCGGCCGTCGGCGCGCGCTCGCCGTGTTCGCGGTCCTGACTCTGTGCGCGGGAGTCGGCGCCGCGCTCGTGGCACCGTGGATCATCGGCCTCATGGTCGACGACATCGTCGCCGGAGGCGCATCGATGCTGCCGTTCGGACTGGCGCTGACCGCGTCGATAGCGGCCGGGGCCGGATTGACCTGGGCGGGCCGCGTGCTGCTCGCCCGACTCGGCCAGGGCACGATCCGCGAGGTCCGCGAGGCGGCCTTCCGCACCGCGCTCGCGCAGCCGACGGCGCGAATCGAGGCCGCGGGCACCGGTGACCTGGTCGCTCGGCTCTCGGGTGACGTTCGTGCGGTCGGGCAGGTCGTCGAAGAGGCGCTCCCTGCGTTCCTCTCAGCGCTCTTCAGCATCCTGTTGAGCCTGCTCGGGATGGGGCTCATGGACTGGCGGTTCGCGCTCGCCGCCCTGGTCGCAGCTCCCATCCAGGTGTTCGCGCTCCGCTGGTTCCTGCGGCGTTCGGCGCCGGTCTACCGCGAGCACCGTGTCGTCGTGGCCGAGCGCGGTCAGCGCACGATCGAGGCCGTGCGGGGAGTCGATACGGTCCGCGCTCTTCGCGCCGAGGAGCGGCATCTCGAGCGCATCGCGGAGGCGAGTGACGAGGCGATCGCGCTCGAGGTGCGAGCCACCAGGGTGCGCAACGACTTCAACGTGTTCCTCAACGGCGCCGAGTTCGTGGGACTCTCGGCGGTGCTCGTGGTCGGCTATCTGCTGGTGACCGGCGGGCAGGTCGAGCTGGGTGCGGCAACCGCCGCATCTCTGTACTTCCTCGGGCTGTTCGGACCGATGGGGGCGGTGCTGTTCCGCGTCGACGAGCTGCAGGATGCCGGAGCCAGCCTCGCGCGCCTCTTCGGCGTCATCGGCATGCCGTCGCCGGAGCCTCGTGAGGAGGGCGATCTGCAGTCCGAGGCCGCGGTGGCGCGCCGGGGTGCGATCGAGGTCGACCGGCTCGGCTTCGCCCACCGCCCCGACCAGCGCGACCTCGACGCGGTGTCGATGTCGGCCGCGCCGGGCGAGAGGATCGCGATCGTGGGGGCGAGCGGCGCAGGCAAGACGACGCTCGCCCGCGTGCTCGCAGGCGCACTCCCGGTGGGCGAGGGAGTCGTGCGCCACGATGGGGTCGGCATCGAGCACTGGCATCCGCATGACCTGCGCGATGCCGTCGTGATGCTCAGCCAGGAGCCGCACGTCTTCGCCGGCACCGTCCGAGACGACCTCGCGCTGTTCAGCGATGCCGACGACGAGCGGATGAAGGCCGTGATCACGCAGCTCGGTGCGGGGTGGATCCTGCGGCTGCCCGACGGACTCGACACCGAGATCGGCGAGGCGGGGCATCCGCTCACGCCGGGGCAGTCCCAGCACCTCGCCCTCGTGCGGGTGGCGCTGTCTGCGGCCTCCGTCGTGATCCTCGACGAGGCGACGGCCGAGGCAGGCTCAGCGGACTCGGAGGTGCTCGACGAGGCGTCGTCGGGTGCGATCGGCGACCGCACCGGCATCGTGATCGCGCACCGACTGAGTCAGGCCATGACCGCCGACAGGATCCTCGTGATGAGCGACGGGCGGGTCGTGCAGTCCGGCACCCACGACGATCTCGTCACGACCCCCGGCCCCTACGCCGAGCTGTGGGAGGCCTGGACCGCCTGGTGACGGGCGGCGATCAGGCGGCGGTCAGCCCGACGATGATGCGGCCCAGCGCGTAGTCGAACGCCTCGTTCACGTCTCCGCCCAGACGGAAGGCGCCGGCGAGCTCCATCTGCAGGAATCCCGTCGCCCAGGCGGTGAACAGTCGGGCAGCGTCCAGTGCGTGCTCGGTGCCGACGAGGTGGGCGCACGCGCGCAGAACCGGAGCGGAGGTGCGATGCAGCGACTCTTCGGGAGCTGCGGCGGTGAAGAGCAGACGGAACGACTCAGGATGCTCCTGAGCGAAGCCGCGGTACACGGCGGCGAGTGCGGCGAGTTCGTCGCCGGCGCTCTCGAGGCGACTCGTGAGCTCGTCGGCAGATGCCTCCGCGACCGCGGACATCAGCGCGTCACGATCTCGGATCCGCTTGTAGAGCGACGGTGCCCGCACGCCCACGCGTTCTGCGACCGCCTGCATCGTGAGGCCCGCGGGTCCGGCGGATTCGAGGATGTCGCGGCCGGCGGCGACGATCGCAACCAGGGAGGTTCGTTCGGGTGTCGGCATCCTGAGCTCCTTAATGGCTATTGACAGTAGCCATGATAGCTACGTAAGGTAGCCATCGTCAATCATCCTCTGGAAGGAACGGTCATGAAGCTCGCCCCGCACCTGTATCGACTCGGCAACGACATCGTCGCGTCGTACCTGATCGACCTGCCCGAGGGGATCACGCTCGTCGACGCCGGTCTGCCAGGGCACTGGAACGACCTGCGGCGGACGCTGGCAGAGCTCGGCCGCCCGCTGTCCGACATCCGAGGGCTCGTCCTCACTCACGGTGACAGCGACCACATCGGGTTCGCCGAGCGGCTGCGCAGCGAAACAGGAGTGCCGGTCTTCATCCACTCGGCCGACGCGCACCGGGTGCGCACGGGGGAGAAGCCGAAGACTCCGATGGGGCCGGCCAGGATCGGTCCGATGCTGGGCTTCCTCGCGTACGGGGTGCGCAAGAACGCGCTGCGCACACGGCACGTCTCGGAGGTCGTGGAGGTCGAGGACGGGCAGGTCCTCGACCTGCCCGGATCCCCGGTGGTCATCGGGATGCCGGGGCATTCGCCCGGCAGCATCGCCGTGCACGTGCCCGGTGCGGATGCGGTCTTCGTCGGCGATGCCCTGACCACCCGACACGTGCTGACGGGGCGAGTCGGTGCTCAACCTGCGCCGTTCACGGATGAGCCCGAACGGGCGCTGGCCTCCCTCGACAGGCTGGCAGATGTCTCGGCGTCCTGGGTGCTGCCGGGGCACGGAGCGCCGTGGAAAGGGTCGCCCGCCGACATCGCCGCGGCTGTGCGCGCGGTCTAGGACGCATCCGTCAGCGCGCCGCGAGCACCGCTGCGGTGTCGCTGACCCTGATCTGGGGCGGATACAGCCCCATCACCTGCATCGCCGCCGCGTGGTTCTCGGCCGTCGACCCCGCACACGCGTCGGCGACGAGAGTGACGTGGGCTCCGGCATCCGCTGCGGCCAGCGCCGTCGAGATGACGCAGCAGTCCGTCGAGACGCCCGTGAGCACGACGTGGGCGCCACGACCCACGATCGCCTCGATGTCGCTGCCCCACTTGCCGAACGTCGGCAGATCGAGCGTCGGATGCGGTGACAGACCGACCGCGGCGGGAACGAGATCGAACAGAGGATCGTCCGCGGGCTGGTCTGCGAACGGCCACGCCTCGAAGTACGCACCCCAGGATGTCGAGCGGTCTGCGGTCGGCATCCAGCGCGTCACGATCACCCGATCGCGGAACGACTCTGCAAGCTCGCGGATGCGCGGGATCACGTCGGCGAAGAACGGCGATCCCCACGCCGAGTCGGGTGACGCGAAGATCGCCTGCGGGTCGATCACGACCAGCCAGGAATCCTCGTTCGAGGCGGTGGCGCCGAGGGTCACGCGGTCTGCTCCTGGCGACGGATCCTTCCGGCGCGGGCGAACCACGTCACGACGAACGACAGCACCAGCGCGAAGAAGACCCCGAGGTTGGCGTACGCCCAGTCGCCGTCGACACCGCCGACGAGGCCGAGCAGGTAGCCCTGCCAGTTGTTCCAGGGGGCGGCGTCGGCGAAGCCGTTGAGCACGAAGCCCCAGCCGATCACACTGGCGACCACCATGGTGCCGATCGAGATCCAGTCCCAGGCGCCGTATCTGCCGCGGCTGTCGAACAGGGCCTCGTCGTCGTAGTCCTTCTTGCGCCGGAGGATGTCGGCGATCAGGATGCCGGCCCAGGAGGCGAGCGGCACGCCCAGCGTGATGAGGAAGCTCTGGAACGGGCCGAGGAAGTCGGTGGCGAAGAACACGACGTAGATCGTGCCGATGGTCAGGATCACGCCGTCGATCGCCGCGGCGGACGGGCGGGGGATCCGGATGCCGAGGCTCAGCAGAGTGAGGCCCGACGAGTAGATGCCGAGCACGGCGCCGGAGACGAGCGCGAGCACGGCGGTCAGCAGGAACGGCACGAGGACCCAGATGGGCAGGATCGTCGCGAGCGCGCCGATCGGATCGGAGGCGATAGCCGCGCTGAGCTCGTCGTCGGAACCGGCGAGCAGCAGACCGAAGACCACGAGGATCACGGGCGCGATCGAGCCGCCGATCGTGTTCCAGGCGACGATCGCCCCGTCGGATGCCGTGCGCTTCTGATAGCGCGACCAGTCGGCGGCGATGTTGATCCAGCCGAGGCCGAATCCGGTCATCACCATGACGAGCGCGCCGATGACCTGTCCGATGCCGCCGTCTGGTCGGGCCATGACAGCGGCGATGTCGATGCTCGGGGCGGCGAGGACGATGTAGAGGATCGTCACGGCGCCGGTGACCCAGGTGAGCACCGACTGCAGCTTCATGATCGTGTGATATCCCAGCACGGAGGCTGCGACGATGAGGGCCGCGACGATGACGGTCGCGGTGATCTTCAGCGCGATGCTGTCGCCGTCGCCGCCGAGCTGGGTGATGACGGTGGCCGTGGCGAGCACGGCCATGATCGCGAGGAACGTCTCCCAGCCGATGGACGTCAGCCACGAGACGATCCCGGGCACCTTCTGTCCCTGCACGCCGAAGGCGGCGCGCGAGAGCACCATGGTCGGCGCCGAACCTCGTTTGCCCGCGATCGCGATCAGTCCGCACAGCAGGAACGACACGACGATGCCGATGACCGACACGAGAGTCGCCTGCCAGAACGAGATCCCGAAGCCGAGCACGAAGGATCCGTACGACATGCCGAACACCGAAACGTTGGCTGCGAACCACGGCCAGAACAGGTCGCTCGGCTTCGCCGTGCGGTCGGATTCTGGGATGATCTCGATGCCCGCGCGCTCGATGAGAGCAGGCTTGATGTCCGTCATTCCATCATCCTGGCACTGCGGATGCCCCGCGGGGCTCAGCCGGCGAAGAATGCTCCCGCGACCCGAGTGAGGTCGTGCAGGTCCGAGACACCGGCGAGTTCGCGCGCCGAGTGCATCGACAGGATCGGGATGCCGACGTCGACCGTGCGGATGCCGAGGCGCGTCGCCGTGATCGGGCCGATCGTCGACCCGCATCGCACGTTGTTGTTCGAGACGAACTCCTGCGTGATCACGTCGGCGGTGTCGCACCAGCCGCGCCAGGCGGCGGAGCCGAGGGCATCCGTCGCGTAGCGCTGGTTGGCGTTGAGCTTGAGGATCGGCCCTGAGCCGAGCACGGGCTGCACCACGGGGTCGTGCTTGTGGACGTAGTTGGGGTGCACCGAGTGGCCCACGTCGCTCGACAGGCACCACGACGAAGAGAAGGCACGACGGCGCTCGGAGGCGTCGGCGCCGAGCGCGTCGTACACACGTCCGAGGATGTCCTCGAGGAAGGGGCCTGCCGCGCCGGAACGCGAGTTGGAGCCGAGCTCCTCGTGGTCGAAGGCGGCGAGGATGGCGATGGGGCCGGACGCCGCGGTGTCGATCGACTCGAGTGCGACCACGCCGGCGTGCACCGAGGCGAGGTCGTCGAGGCGACCTGAGGCGAAGAACGCGCGATCCTTGCCGAACACCGCGCCGCGAGCGGTGTCGGCGATCACGACGTCGTAGCCGCGGATGTCGGATGCCGAGACTCCGGCCGAGCCTGCGAGCTCCGCCAGGATGTCCTCCTGGGTCGGGTCGCCGAGGCCCCAGACGGGCTGCGTCTGGAACTGCTTGTCGAGCGCCAGGCTCGTGTTCGCGTCGCGGTCGAGGTGGATCGCGAGCTGGGGGAGGCGCAGCAGCGCTCCTGTGTCGGCGAGCACCACGCGCCCGTCGGCGAGGGCCAGGCGGCCGGCGAGGCGCAGCTCGCGGTCGAGCCAGGAGGTCAGCAGCGGGCCGCCATAGACCTCTACGGCAGCCTGCAGCCAGCCCTTCGACCCTGTTGTCGGCTGCGGCTTGAGCTTGAAGCCGGGGGAGTCGGTGTGGGCGCCCAGCACGTTCGTCGGCGTGATGGCGGTCGCATCCGCGGGGACCGTCCAGGCGATGGCAGCGCCGTCGCGCACGACGACGTATCGGCCGCCGGGCGTCACATCCCACGCATCCTGCTCGTCGAGGCGCGCGAATCCGGCACCCTCCAGTCGCCTGGCCACCTCTGCGGCGGCGTGATAGCTCGAGGGCGAGGCGGCGACGAAGTCGGCGAGGTCCTCGGCGTGGGCGAGAGCGTCCGGGGTGACGGGCATGGGCGACCTTCCTGAAGGGGGTCCTTCGATCGTAATCGGCTCGGTCGGTGGTCGATCGCGGCCGGCCGGTCGGTCGGTCGCCGGAGCCGACCCGACCACTCCGATATGACCGGTATACCGGTATCGATCCGATATCGGCGTTCGATACGGGACTGAATCCAAGCGACCCCCACCGCTAGGGTCGAGGCGCGAGGTGTGTCGTTCCGAACGATGCGGGGAGACCTCGGGGGAGAAAACAGGGGACAGCTGTGTCTGCACACGCTCACTCGTCCATTCGTCGCGCCATCGCCGGTGCGACGGCAGCACTTCTGATCGCGGTCGGACTCACGGTGGTCACAGACACCGTGGCGCCGACGTCGGCGTCGGCAGCTCAGAACCCCACGCAGTGCGCGGGTTCGCTGTCGCTCGACAACGGCAGCTTCGAGCAGCCCGTGTTCGCGTCGGGGATCATCATCGCCGACGAGGCGCTCGTGCCCGGCTGGTTGACGACCGCCACGGACAACCAGATCGAACTGTGGCGTTCCCCGGGCAACCCCCGCAACTACCCGGCGGGTCAGGGATCGCAGTTCGCCGAGCTCAACGCCACCCAGGCGAGCACGCTCTACCAGGATGTCGCCACGACGCCGGGGCAGACCCTGTACTGGTCGCTCAAGCACCGCGGCCGCGAGGGCAACGACACGATGCGTGTCGTGATCGGCGTTCCGGGGAGCACCCTCGCCAACGTCAGCGGCTCGCTCACCGACGGCACCGCGGCCTGGGGAACCCACACGGGCTCGTACACCGTGCCCGCCGGGCAGACCACGACGCGCTTCGGATTCCAGGCGGTCAGCAGCGCGACCGGCAACGCCTCCGTCGGCAACCTGCTCGACGACATCTCCTTCGGCACCGGACCCTGCCTCATCTCGACCAAGTCGGTCGCGAACCTCACCCGCGGCGGTACCTCGGCCGAGATCGGCGACACGCTGCGCTACACCGTCACCACTCGCAACGACGGCGGAAACCCGGCCCTCCAGTCGGTCTCGACCGACGTCCTCCCTGCGGGGATCGACTTCGTGCCCGGCTCCATCCGCATCGTGAGCGGCGCGGGAGCCGGCGCCCTCACCGACGCCACGGGCGATGACCGGGGCGAGTACACGGGCGGCACCCGCACGCTGCGGGTGCGCCTCGGCGACGGTGGAAATGCCACGGTGGGCGGCTCGGTCGGCGTCGACGCGGTCACGTCGTACACGTTCGACGCCAAGGTCAGGACGGAGGCCGCCGGCACCACGATCGTCAACGAGGCGCGGGTCGCCTTCCGCGAGCCGGTCACGAACATCGACCGCACGTCGACGACGCAGGAGGCACTGACGCCGGTGAACCAGGCGGCCGATCTCGCGATCACCAAGACGCTCGCCACGAGTCCGCTGGTCGCGGGCCAGCCTGCGACCTTCACGATCGGGGTCACGAACAACGGACCCCAGACCGGCACGGGAGTCACAGTGACGGATGCAGTGCCTGCCGGCTTCACGGCTGTTCAGGCCACGCCGAGCGGCGGATCCTGCACCGTCGGCGGCACGATCACCTGTGCCCTCCCCGACCTCGCGGTCGGGGCCAGCGCGACGATCACCGTGACCGGTACGGTCTCGCCCTCGTTCGAGCCGGGAGCAGCACTCACGAACACCGCCTCGGTGACGGGGTCGCGATTCGACGTCAACCCCGCCAACAACACCGCGACCGCGTCGGGCACCCTGACCGCGATCAGCGATGTGTCGGTGACCAAGACGTTCTCCCCGGAGGCCCCGGTCGCCGGTCAGAACGTCACCTACACGCTCATCACCCGCAACGACGGTCCGTCCGAGGCGCGCGATGTGCGCCTCACCGATCCGATCGACCCCGAGACCACCGTCGTGAGCGTCCTGTCCGACCAGGGCGAGTGCGCCGTCGATCTCGGCGTGGTCGAGTGCAGCATCGGCACACTCGCACCCGGTGCCGAGGTGACGACAACCGTCGTCGTCGAGATCGCCGCCGGCGCTGCCGCCGTCGTGCAGAACTCGGCGAGCGTCACGAGCAGCACCCCCGACTCCGACCCGACGAACAACGTCGACTCCACCAGCTTCCAGCCCGACATCATCGCCGATCTCGCGGTGACGAAGACACCGTCGGTGTCGCAGGTCGCGGCCGGAGGTGCGGTCGACTTCACGATCACTGTGACCAACAACGGTGACTCGGATGCCGTCAACGCGGTGCTCGACGACACCATGCCTTCCGGCTTCACCGTGACGGGGGTCACTACCCCGGCCGGGGCCGACTGCTCGTTCACCGACACCACGGTTCGCTGCACCTGGGCGGACCTCGCCGATCAGGCCACCGCCACCGTCGTCGTGTCGACCGTGGTCGCGGCCGACGCCCCGGCGGGCACCACCAGCAACACCGCCTCTGTCGCATCGCCGGCAGAAGACGTCGACACCACGAACAACTCCGCCTCGGCAGAGGTCGAGATCGTGCAGAGCGCCGACCTCAGCATCGCGAAGACCGCGCCGCCCACAGGCACGCCGGGCAGCGGTTTCACATACTCGATCGAGGTCGCGAACAACGGCCCGTCCGTCGCGCGTGCGGTGACGATCACCGACACGCTCCCTGCAGGTTTCACCCTCGAGTCGATCAGTCCGGGCTGCACCATCGGGGGCGGCACGGTGAACTGCGCTGTGGGCGATCTCGCGCCCGGTGCGACGGCCACGGTGAACATCGGCGGCACGTGGGCGGCGACCGCTTCGGGCACGATCCGCAACACGGCGACCACCACCTCGGCGACGCCCGACCCGGTTCCGGCGAACAACACCTCCAGCGTCGACGTCGCGCTGACTCCGAGCGCGGACGTCAGCGTCGTGAAGACGACATCGACTCCGAGCATCCCGCTGGGAGGGGTGGCGAGCTTCGTGATCACGGTGCGCAACGACGGGCCGTCCGCCGCAGCGGGCGTCGTCGTGACCGAGGTCGCGCCGGCCGGACTCGAGGTCACCTCGGCCACGCCGAGCGCGGGCGCCTGGTCGCCCGCCGACCACCAGTGGACCGTCGGCACTCTGCTCCCCGGCGAATCGGCGACTCTGACCGTGACGGCCACCGCGACCGTGGTCGGCACGCTGACCAACAACGCGACGGCGACCTCGCCGACGCCCGATCCCGATCCGTCCGACAACACCGGCACCTCGACGGTCGTCGTGACGCCGTCGGCCGACCTGTCGATCGTGAAGACGAGCTCGGCGAACCCGGCACCGGTGAACGGGCCGATCACGTACACGATCGTCGTGACGAACAACGGACCCAGCCCGGCATCCGCCGTCGCGATCTCGGACTCCCTGCCGGCCGGCCTGCTGAACCCGACGACGCCCACCGCCGGCTGCGCGATCACCGGGGCGCAGCTCGACTGCGCGGTCGGCACGCTCGCCGTCGGCGCGGCCTTCACCGCGACGGTCAGCGGCACGGTCGACCCGGCGATCGCGAGCGCCACGCTGTCGAACACCGCGACCGTGACGTCGACGACGCCGGATCCCGATCCGTCCGACAACACCTCGACGGTCGAGGTCCCCGTGTCGGGCACCCCGCAGGTCGAGCTCGTGAAGACTGCAGGAGCCCCGGTCGACGCGAACGGGAACGGACGCACCGACGTCGGCGACACCGTCGCCTACACGTTCACGGTGCGCAACACCGGCACCGTCACGCTCACGAGTGCGGCGATCACCGATCCTCTGCTCGGAGGAGCGGTCGCCTGTGCGGCATTCGGCGCACCGCTCGCACCGGGTGCCTCGGTGACCTGCGCGCCGGTGGTCTACACGCTCACGCAGCAGGACATCGATGAGGGCACGGTGCACAACGAGGCATCCGTGACCGCCCAGTCCGCTCTCGGTGCGGCGACCGACGGCGCGGAGGCCGATGTGACTGTTCCCGCAGTGAACAGCATCGTTCTGACGAAGTCGCCGAGCACGGTGATCGATGTCGACGGCGGCGCGCAGGTGACGTCCGGCGACACCATCGCCTACACGTTCACCGTCACGAACACCGGCACCACGACCCTGACGAACGCGCAGATCACCGACCCGATGCTGGGCGGACCGGTCGTGTGCGCGGTGCTCGCGGGGGCTTCGCTTGCCCCGGGGGCATCCGTGACGTGCGCGCCGGTCGACTACACGCTGACTCAGGACGACATCGATGCGGGGATCGTGCGCAACACCGCATCGGTCACGGCCGATGCCCCGGTCGGAACGGTGTCGGACACGGCATCCGCCTCCGCCGACATCGATCAGACCGCCGGCATCGACCTGCAGAAGAACGTCGGCCTGGTGCAGGACGCGAACGGCGACGGGTTCATCGGCGCCGGTGACACGGTCCAGTACACCTTCACGACGAGCAACACGGGCAACACGACCCTGAGCGACGTGGAGATCACCGACCCACTGCTCGGAGCCGGAGTGCTGTGCACGATCGACGAGCTCGGCGTCGGCGCCTCCAGCGACTGCGGGCCGTTCACCTACACGCTCACGCAGGCGGACATCGAGAACGGCAGCCGTCCGAACACGGCCACCGCGACCGGCACCGGACCGCTGGGTGCCGTGAGCGATGACGCCTCCGCAGAGGTGCTGTTCGCGGGCACTCCCGGCATCTCCCTGACGAAGACTCCGGGCGAGCCGGTCGACGCGAACGACGACGGGATGATCGGGGCCGGCGACACCATCGCCTACTCGTTCCGCATCAGCAACACCGGCACGACGGTACTGACCGACATCGTGCTCGACGACCCGCTGCTCGGCGGCGCCGTGGACTGCCCCGCGCTCGACGGTCTCGCCCTCGTGCCGACCGACGACGTCGACTGCGGACCCGTCGAGTACGTGCTCACGCAGGCTGACATCGACGCCGGCATCGTGCGCAACACCGCGACGGTGACCGGTCAGTCGGTCGCCGGCAGCGCCGAGGGCACGGATGACGCGGATGTGACCGTGGTCGGCACCGATGCGCTCACGCTGCTGAAGTCGGCTGCGGCCGTCGTCGACGCGAACGGCAACGGACGGACGGATGCCGGCGACACCATCGCCTACACGTTCACCGTCACCAACACGGGCACGACGACGCTCTCCGGCATCTCGGTGTCGGACCCGCGCCTGAGCGGAGACGTCGTCTGCGACGCGACCGACCTCGCCCCTGGTGAGTCGGCGCTGTGCGAGGGGCCTGCCGCGGTGCTCACCCAGGCCGAGATCGACGCGGCGCAGATCGTCAACACCGCCACGGCGACGGGAACGGGAACCGGCACGGTGCCGCCGACCGTGGACGACACCGTGATCACGCCTCTCGAGGCGCAGCCGGCGATCGCGCTCGCGAAGACCGGTGGCGAGTACGCCGACGCGAACGGCAACGGCAAGGTGGATGCCGGCGACACGGTGCAGTTCCGCTTCACCGTGACGAACACCGGAGCACGCACGCTGACGGACATCGCGATCGACGACCCGAAGCTCGGAGGGATGCTCGCGTGCGACGTGCCCGACCTCGCACCGGGCGACACCGCGGCCTGCGGACCGATCGGCTACACGCTGACGACGGCGGATGTCGCGAACGGTCAGGTCGTGAACGTCGCGACGGTGAGCGGTGCCGCGGGCACGATCATCGTCACGGCGGCCGCCACCACGACGGTCGATCTCGACGTCCTCGCGACGACCGGCGGCGTCATCACCGGTCTGGGCTGGGCGCTCGCACTGCTCGCGATCGGTGCGCTCGTGCTCCTGATCTCGCGCGTGCGTCGCCGGGAGACCGCAGCCCTGACCAGCTGAGAGTCGAAGTGAGGCGCCCGGCACGAATCCCGTGTCGGGCGCCTCACTGCTCATCCGGCATCCTCGTGCGGCCTCGAGCGCTGTTCACGTGCGCTGTTCACCTCCCGGTCACCATCGCCGGGTACCGTGAGTGCCGATAGCGCCTAGGGTTCCGGGGTTCGTCCCGTCTGGTCCGAGCGGCGCCACGGTGTCCCTCCGCAGGGATGCCGTCATCTGACAGGACAAAAGCCCGGAGGACCCTGTTCGTCGCGCCTCGCGACGGACGGAAGGGTCTCACATGTCCGCTCTCGCCTTCGCCCTCGTCTTCGCCGCCGCGATCACCCACGCTGCGTGGAACGTCATCGCGCACGGGGTGAGCAAGGCGGGCATGCCGTTCCTGTGGTGGGGCGCCGTCGGGGGCACGGTCGTGTGGATCGGGGTCATCCCATTCACCGGCGGGCTCGGCACCGATGACCTGCGCGGCTTCCTGTTGGGCGTGGGGGTGTCGGCAGTGCTGCATGTGATCTACATGGCGGTCCTGCAGCGCGGATACCGCGAGGGCAACCTGTCCACCGTCTACGCGACCGCGAGGGGCACAGGGCCGTTCCTGTCGGTCATCGTCGCCGTGTTGCTGCTGGGGGAGCGCCCGTCCGCCCTCGCGCTCGTCGGGGTCGGCGCGATCATCCTCGGAGTGGTCGCGATCGGGCTCGTCGACCGTGGACGCTCGTCCCGCTCGCGGCGAACCATCGACCCTGGACTCCTGTTCGGTCTTCTCACCGGCGTCGCGATCGCGGTCTACACGATCTGGGATGCCAACGCCGTGCGCACCTGGAACCTGTCGCCCGTCGCGTTCATGGTCGGCACGATGCTGCTCGAGATCCCGTTCTACTCGATCGGTGTCCGCGGGCGGTGGGCGGCCGTCCGCACGCTCGGCCGCACGCAGTGGCGACGCATCGTGGCGTTCAGCATCCTGTCGCCGCTGTCGTACATCCTCGTCCTCACCGCCATCCAGATCGCGCCCGTCGCCCTCGTCGCCCCGCTGCGCGAGGTCAGTGTCGTGCTGGTCAGCCTGTTCGGCGTCTTCGCGCTGAAGGAGAGCAGGCCGGGGTGGCGGATCGCCGCATCCGCCGTCGTCGCCGCCGGAATCGTGCTGCTCGCGCTGTAGGGACTCGGATCGCCTGGGGCCGGACGCAGGCGGAACGCGTCAGGCGAATCGGGTGATTGTATGGATCGCTCGAAGCCGCACGCAGGTGGAGTGCGGCAGGCGAATCGGGTGATTGTATGGATGCTGTGTCAGTCGAGTGGAGTCTTCGAGCGAGCAGTCCTTCGGATGCTCCGTGGATGGCGGAGCTGCGGGCGATCGTCATGCGCCCCGATCTCGAGCGCCTGGGCCGGTACGACCCTGTGCGCGTGCGGCAGCGGTTCCTCGATGCGTTCGCTCCGGAGAACACGCGGGTGATCGTCATGGACGGGGAGGACGTCGGTCTCATCGCGGTCCGGGGCGAACCCGACGCCGTGTGGATCGAGCACTTCTACCTCGCGCCGGGGTCTCAGGGGCGCGGGCTGGGCTCTGCGGTGCTCGCAGACGTCTTGCTGGAGCGTTCTGACGGCGATGAGCGGCCGTTCCGCCTCAACGTGCTGCAGGGGAGTGCGGCACGTCGGTTGTATGAGAGGCACGGCTTCGTGCTCGAGAGCGAGGATGCTGTCGACGTGTTCCTGAAGGCGGAGTCGGTGCGAGGCTGAGCTTTCGGCCCTGCCCGCTTTCTCCCGTCCTGCTCGCTTTCTCCCGGCCTGCTCGCTTTCTCCCGTCCTGCCCGCCGGTCCCGCCCCTGCCGGACCTGTCCTTCGGGATCACTGAACCCGCCCGCGGGTCTTGCTCGGTGTCATCCTCCTATCGTGCCGACGGCCTCACTCCCGTTCCCATCCGAGTCTCTCCGGACCGCTCGGGGCCGTGACGCCTGCCCGGTCTCGACGCGTGCGTGGTCTCGTTTCGTCCCGACGCTCCCATCGACTGTCTCGCCGAATCGCTCGGAGCCGTGACGCCTGCCCGGTCTCGACGCGTGCGCGGTCTCGTTTCGTCCCGACGCTCCCATCGACTGTCTTGCCGAATCGCTCGGAGCCGTGACGCCCGCGCGGGTCTCGACGTGTGCGCGGTCTCGTTTCGTCCCGACGCTCCCCAGATCCCGCTTCATCGCATCATTCTGGGAGATTGGAATACGGCTCTGATCTGGGGTAATTCGGTGTGGTTTCGGGTCCTGAATGTCGGTGGTCCCGGGTTGACTTATGGGTATGAACAGCACTGCGGAGCTTCTGGATCGGGTCATCGCCGACCTCGACAGGGTGCTGTCCGACGATGCGCTGGCCGGGTTGACGGACGCGGAACGGATCACGGTGCTGCAGGGTGCGGGTGCGGTCTTCCGTCGTGCGGAGGCGGTGATCGTCGAGACGGTCGCGACGGGCGATCCGGGTGACTTCCCGCACTCGGCGGGGTGCCGGGGGTTGAATGAGTTGCTGCAGCGGACGGTGCGGGTGGATGTGCGCGGTGCGTCCCGGGTCGACAGGGTCGTCGATCTGGTGCGGCGCCCGGTGAGTCTGGCGGGGGAGCGGATGCCGGCGCGGTGGTCGGAGTTGCGGCTCGCGTTGTTGGATGGGGTGGTCGGTGTGGCGGGGTTTCTGGCGGCGACCGGGCCGATCGAGAAGGTGTGGGATCGCCTAACGGTCGATCAACGCCTAGCGGCGGATGTCGCCTTGGCGGGCTGCGCGCGCGGGCACGGACTCGTGGCCCACGATGACGAGGACCCAGATGCCGACCCGGACTCAGAACTTGGTGGTGACGAGGGCGCACCGGGTCCGGCGCCGACCGTTCAGGACTTGACAGCTCTTGCCGAGGATCTTGCGTCGATGTTCGACCCGGATGGGGAAGAACCGAAGGATGAGGACTCGAAGCGTCGGCGAGGCATCACGATCGGGCGACTCAAGGATGGCGTGCACGCGATCCGCGGATATTTGACCCCTGAGGTCGCGGCGCAGTTGCAGTTGATCATCGACGCGATCCTCAACCCCAAAGGCGATGGCCCGCCGATGCCTGGAGTGTTCTTCGCGCCCAGTGACAGTTCGGATATGGGCTCTGCCTCTGCCGCTGCCGCTGCCGCTGACGCTGACGCTGACGTCGACGTCGACGTCGATGCGGATGCGGATGCGTATGCTGGCGCAGGCGGTGACGACGCGGATCCGTTCAACTCCGACCCGCGGTGTGTGCTCGATGATCGCACCGCGTCGCAGAAACGCCACGATGCCCTCGCGATGCTGTTCGCGATCGCTGCCCGTCACAACGACATGCCCACCCTCGGTGGAGCGGCACCGGTGCTCGTCGTGAACGTCGACGCGAAAGACCTCGCCGGCGAAGCGGGCGGCAACGGTGGTTGGGCGACGATTCCCGGATCCGGTGCCCACCTGCCCGTCTCCGTCGCCGCGCACGTCGGATGCGCCGGCACCATCCAGCGGGTTCTCATGGATGAGGGGCGGATCATCGGGATCACGACCACCGACCGGGTGTTCACGGTGCATCAACGGCGGGCGATCGTCGCCCGCGACAAAGAGTGTCTGATTCCCGGGTGTCATGTTCCGGCGTCGTGGTGTGAGATCCACCATGTCGTCGAGCACGCGAGGGGTGGTCCGACGCATACGGATAACGGTGTGCCGTTGTGCTGGTGGCATCACCGATCCCTCGGCAGCTCGGGGTGGGAGATTCGGATGGATGACGGTGTTCCGCAGGTGCGGGGGCCGAGATGGTGGGACCCCGAGCAACGATGGCGCACACCGAGACTCAGCCTCCCGCGAAAGCGCCACCGATCGCCGACACTCGCTCGCGTCGGCTGAAGCCCGTCCTCACTGGCTCGACCTTGCTCGCGTCGTCTGGAACCCGCGAACACCAAGTGTTCTGCGTGCCGTGCACCGCACAGCGACCGTGGTCGCCGTTGCGTCTTCTTGGTGCCCGGAGCAGCAGCCGCGGAAACCAGGTCAGAGACTCAGCGGAACTCGACCAGGCCGGCGTGCGCTGCGGTGACGAGGATCTGCACGCGGTCGCGCACGTGCCACTTCGACATGATGCGACCGAGGTGGGCTTTCACTGTGCCCTCCGAGACGATGAGCGTCCGCGCGATCTCGGCGTTCGACATGCCCTGGGCCAGACGCTGCAGCACCTCCTGCTCACGCTCGGTGAGCACCTCCAGCGTGCCGTCATTGCCCACCGGCTCTGTGTCGCGCACATGCTTGATCAGCAGCGACGCGATCCGCGGAGACAGCGAGCTCGCACCGCTGTACACCTCTCGCACACCCTCGAGGATGCTCGCCGCACTCGAGTCCTTCAACAGGTACCCCGAGGCGCCCGCGCTGAGCATCGGCAGCACAGTGTCACTGCCATCCAGCGTGGTCACGGCCAGGATCTTCACCTCCGGCCAGCGCTCGCTGATCACGGCCGTCGCCTCGATGCCATCCATCTCCGGCATTTGCACGTCCATCATGACGACGTCAGGATGCTCGCGCTCGACGGCCGCGATGCCCTCCAGGCCCGTCTCGGCCTCGCCTACGACGTTGATCTCGGGGTCGCGAGATACGAAGTGCGAGAGTGCTGAACGCACCAGTGGGTCGTCATCGACGATGAGAACGCGGATTTCCGGCATGTGGGAAGCCTAACTGGGGTCGCTGTGCGGCGTTCAGACCTAGACCTTTGGCTAGTGATGTCTAGACGTGTGACAGATGTGAAGCGTGCAGATCACCGAGAAGATGAACTTATTACTTCACAAAAGTCCAACAACGGAGGTGAATCACTATGACTTTCTGGCAGGCATTCAACCAGTTCTTTGGCTTCACTCGCTAATCTACCTGGCTATTAGGAGATACTGAAGCATGGCTTTTGGTCCCCCCCGCACTGGCGACTCTGTCGTTTCACGGCTCGGGAGGGGAGAGAAGCTCAGCACGATCGAACGCATCGCCGTTCTCGCGACCGTCGGCACGATAGTCGCCTTCGGGATAGTCGGACTGTTCCTCCCTCCAGGAGTGGACCCGTTCGTCGCCGCGGTCAGCATCACATCGACCGCCGTGCTCGTTCTGTATCTCTGGTGGCCCCTCATCGCGACGTGCGCACTCGCCGTCGTGTTCGCGCTCTCGTTCTTCACGGGAACCCAGACTGAAGTGCTGACCGTCGCCGCACTCGCGGCGGCTCTGGTCATGCGACTCGGCTGGAACGCACTCATCCTCTCGTACGCGGGAGTCTTCCTCCTCGCGACGGCACTCGTTGCCTTCGGCGAGACAAGCACGCCGATCAACCTCGGCATCTACCTCATTTCCGCGACCGTCGCCGGTGCCGTCGGCTTCGCACTTCGTGTCGCGTTCGCCCGAGGGCGGACCCTCGAAGTGCAGTTGGCCGAGAAGGCCGAGCAGGAGCGCCAAGCAGTACTCGCCGAACGACGTTGGATCGCCGGCGAGCTGCACGACAGCATCGCGCACCACCTCACCGTCGTGTCGCTGCACGTGCAGATGCTCGACGACGATCGCACCAGCACCGATTCGCAAGAGGCGATCCGGATCGCCGCCCGCAAGGCGATGACCGATCTCCGCTTCGTGATCGACCTCGCCGACGACGGCCCTCGTTCCGAGGGCATGCCGACCGGCGACCTCGCCGCATCCATCGATGAGGCGAAGCAGGAATTCGAATCCGCCGGGCACGCGGTACTGCTCGACGGAGATCCCGGGGACGAGCGCATCCCCCGCGCCGCCGAGATCATCCTCGCGCGCATCATGCGCGAATCCGCCACCAACATCCTCAAATACGCCGGTCAGGGCGAGATCGAGATCAGACTCGATGTCGACGACGACATGGCACGGATGACTGTGAGCAGCCCGCTGTCGGTGACACCGCGGCGTGAGCTCTCCTCCAGCCGCACCGGAATCGGCCGAATGGCCGAGCGGGTGCTCGGCGCGAGCGGCGAGTTCAGTGCCGGAGAAGTCGATGGTCGGTGGGTCGTGACCGCACGTCTACCGATCGCTCGGTCCGTCGCGACGCCCTGACCAACGAGTGCTCGCCAACCTCTCCGGAGGCAGGGAAATGCCGGAACTCATTCCGAAAACCCCGGAAATCCGGGCCCTAATCGCAGAATACTAGACGAAGGTCTAGGTCATGTCTCGACATTAGGCTGTGTTCCATGGTGTAGCCGGACGCTTACATTGGGTATACCCCAGAAATAGCGCATCCCCAGCGCTGTGATCGCGAGCGCGGTCCTTGGAATCTGATCCCCATCGCGCTCGCGATCGGCTTCTCTCCCTCACGGATGAGAAGTCTGCTGTCCCGGCTCCTAGCCGCCGACTGCACGCATGTAGTGACCGTCCGTCGATATTCCGGACGCTGCGACCGTGAAGCGAACGACCTCGCTGAGATAGCGATCCTCCGATGCCTCGAAGATGCGCCCGTCCGCGTCGCGCGAGATGCGGCTCAGCCGCAGGATCGGCGTCCCCGGGGGGACTCGCAGCAACGCGGCATCCTGGTCGTCCGCGGCGACCGCGTCGATCTGGTGCTCGAGCCCGACGATGGGGTGCCCGACCGAGCCGAGGTACTCCGTGATCGAGATCTCGTCGGTGTCCACCTCGAACAGTCTTCGTCCGACCGCCTCTGTGTAGAAGAGTCGCTCGAGCATGGTCGGGCGTCCGTCGAGCAGGCGCAGTCGCACGACGCCGACGATCGTGTCATCCGGTGCGACGCCGAGCATGTCCGCGCGATCACCCGCGCGGCGCAGGCTCAGCTCCTGCGTCTGCGCCCCCGGGGTGACGCCGAGATCTCGCGCCCATCGTGTGAACGGCACCGACATGTCGACCGCCTGGCTCGCCTTGCGTGCGACCACTCGCGCGGGGCGCCCGCGGCCCGTCTCGATGAGTCCTTCGCTCTTCAGGGCCGCCAGTGCATTGCGGATGGGACCGCGCGATGTCTGCCATCGAGCCGCGAGATCCGCTTCGGTCGGCACGTCGTCGCCGGGGCGCAGGATGCCCGCGGCGATCTGCGCGCGCAGGTCGTCGGCTATCTGGGTGTATACAGCTTCGGCCACATAGGCATACTACTTGGCACCCAGGCAGGACCTGTGTCCGTTCCACGCGTGTTCATCCGAGGAAATCGTGGGTGAACGAACCCTGAACTCTTCCGAGTTAGGTATATATCTCGGCGTGCGGGCTGTCAGAGTTGCTCACGGATCACCCCTCCCACCGTGAAAGGTCCTCATGAAGCTCCGCGCTCTCCCCCTACTCGCCGGCGCCGCGATCCTCGCGCTCGGCCTCGCCGCCTGCTCCGGCTCCGCCGAGGCCACCGGCTCGTCCGCCGCCGACGAGTCGTCCACCGCCAGCGGCTTCGCGGTCGACGAGAACACGCTCGTCTTCGGCGTCGTTCCCGACTCGGTCGACACCGAGACGAACTACCAGCCCCTGATGGACTACATCGCCGAGATCACCGGCAAGTCCGTCGAGTACCACGAGTCCACCGACTACGCGGCTCTCATCGAGGCCGCAGTCGCCGGCAAGGTCGATGTCGCCTCGTTCTCGGGCTTCACCTATGTGACCGCGACCAACAACGGCGCGAAGCTCACCCCGATCTCCTCGATCGTCACCGAAGAGGGCCAGGAACCCGGCTACTACTCGCAGGCGATCGTCCCCGCCGACAGCGACATCTCGAGCATCGAGGACTTCGCGGGCAAGAAGGTCTGCTTCGTCGACCCGTCGTCGACGTCGGGCTACCTCTTCCCGTCGTACAACCTGCTCGAAGCGGGCATCGACCCCCAGGCCGACATCACCCCGGTCTTCGCGGGCAAGCACGACGTCAGCGTGCAGAAGGTCGGCGAGGGAGTCGAGTGCGAGGTCGGCTTCGCGGAGGATTCCGAAGTCGAGAAGTCGGATGCCGTGAAGGTCATCGACGAGACGATGGTCCCTGGTGCGCCGCTCGTCTACTCCTCGACTCTTCCCGATGACGTCTCGAAGAAGCTCATCGACGGGCTCTCCGAGATCACGATCGACGACATCATCGCCGCGGGCATCGACAGTGCCGACACGGACTCGTTCCGCAGCGTCTTCTTCGCCACCAAGTCGGTCGACGACGCGTACTACGACCTGATCCGCGACATCTGCAAGGAGACCGAAGCGGAGCAGTGCCAGGGCTGACCCCCGGCGTCCGCTTCGCTCCCGTTCGTTGAGCGAGGGAGCGAAGCGAGCGAGACGAAACGCGCTGAAGACTCACTGCGTTTCGTCTCGCTTCGCTCGCTCAACGATCCGGCTTCAGAGAATCACGAGGAGAATGAGATGAATGCGGCATCCGATGCCCTGATCCGCCTGGCGGGCGTGACCAAGAACTTCGGTTCGACGACGGCGCTCAAGGACGTGTCGCTGCAGGTGTCCCGCGGCGAGATCGTCGTGCTGCTCGGCCTCTCGGGCTCGGGCAAGTCGACGCTGCTGCGGCACCTCGACGGCCTCGAACTCCCGACGTCGGGCGACATCGAGGTCCTCGGTGCGAAGGTTCCGACCCTGAAGGGCAAGGCTCTTCGTCGGCTCCGCAGCCGGGTGGGCTTCATCTTCCAGCAGTTCGAACTCGTGCCCTCGCTCACCGTTCTCGAGAACGTCCTCACCGGGTCGCTCTCCGAGGTCAGCGGACCCCGACTCGGGCTGTGGGGATATTCGAAGGCGGCGAAGCTCCGTGCTCTCGGGCACCTCGACCGCGTCGGCCTGCTCGACCGCGCCTACCAGCGCAGCGACACTCTCTCGGGCGGACAGCAGCAGCGAGTCGCGATCGCACGAGCCCTCATGCAGAAGCCCGACATCCTGCTCGCCGACGAGCCCGTCGCCTCTCTCGACCCCGAGTCGAGCAACCAGGTGATGGCGCTGATCCGCGAGATCGCCGCCGACGAGGGGCTCACGGTCGTCTGCAGCCTGCACCAGGTCGACCTCGCGATCTCGTGGGCCGATCGCATCGTCGGTCTGCGCCACGGCGAGATCGTGCTCGACACCCCGACCACCGACCTCACCAAGGCGGAGGTCATGGAGATCTACGGACGCGTCGCGACGACGACCGCTGAGATCACGGCCGTGCAGGCCGAACTCATCGAGATCGCGGCGGACGTCGCCATCGAGACCGCCGGCGGTATCACCGCGGGCAACACGGCGGGCAACACCATGGGCAACACCGCGGGCACCACCACGGGAGCCAGCGCGGGCACCAGCGCGGGAAACACCGACGGCGAGGGCGTCACCGAAGCCGCAGAGCTCGACAGGGCGCGAGTCTCATGACCCTCCTCTCCGACGCACCGCGTGCCCACGAGGTGCCCGCGTCCGCGACCGTCGCCGATCGCGCCCCGCGGCGTCCGATCTCGGCCGAGCGCATCGCCGCAGGGCTGACGCTTCTCGCTCTCGTCGTCCTCGGCATCCTCGCGGTGAACGAGGTCGGCATCTCGATCCCCGCGATGGTGCAGAGCTGGGGCAACGCCGAGAACTTCATGGCGCGCGTCGGCGGACTCTCCTTCCCGGCACCTGCCGACCTCGCCTGGCTGATCGCCCTCACCGTCGGGCTCGTGCTGGTCGGCACGCTGCTCGCCGCGGTGCTCTCGGTGCCGATCGCATACCTCGCCGCATCCAACACGACCCCGGGCAACGGATGGCGCGCCGCCGCGCGTTTCGTCGGCGTGCTCACCCGTGCGCTTCCCGACGTCGTGCTCGCCATGGCGTTCGTGCTCATGTTCTCGCTCGGCACCCTGCCCGGCATCCTCGCGATCGGCATCCACTCGATCGGCATGATCTCGAAGATGTTCGCCGACGCGATCGAGCAGATCGACGAGGGACCCCGTCTCGCGATCCGCGCCGCGGGCGGATCGAAGATGCAGGAGTTCGCCTCCGGCATCCTGCCCCAGGTGCTCCCGAGCTGGGTCGCGACCGTGCTGCACCGCAACGACATCAACCTGCGCGGCAGCGTCGTGCTCGGCTACGTCGGCGTCGCAGGTCTCGGACTCGAGATGTCTTACGCGTTCAAGGCGCTCAACTACGGCAAGGGCCTCGGTATCGCGCTGGTCATCTTCATCCTGTGCGTCGCGATGGAGATCGTCTCGAGCATGGTGCGAGGCGCGATGCTCGGCGATCAGAAGCACACCCGCTCATGGATCGACCGGCTCATCCACCCCCGCCTCGGCGACCGGGCGGGCGACGCCGCGAGCATGAGCCCCGCGTGGGCGTCCTCCCCGCAGGCGGCCGTGCGTCGGCCGTGGACGGCCGAGCGCGTGCGCAACACCGTGGGAGTGGTGATCGCCGTGCTCGTCGTGATCGGCAGCGTGGTCGTCAGCCAGATCAACTGGATGGACTTCTTCACCTTCTGGGCGAAGCTCCCCGAGGTCGCCGCCAAGTTCTGGCCGCCGTCGTTCGGCAGCTACGACGCCTCCGTCATGCTCAGCGCGATGCGCGACACCGTCGCGATCGCGCTCGCCGCCACCGTGCTCACCCTGCTGCCCTCGCTGATCCTCGGGTCGCTGGCTGCGAGCAACGTCGCACCGAGCGCCGGTGCGCGAGGCGTGGCACGATTCCTGCTCGTCGGCATCCGCGGCATCCCCGAGCTCATCCTCGCGATCGTGCTCGTGGTGATCACCGGCCTCGGGGCGCAGGCAGGAGTCATCGCGCTCGCCATCGGCGGCATCGGCCTGCTCGGCAAGCTGATCGCCGACTCGTTCGAAGAGGTCGACCGCGGCCCCGAGCGCGCGCTGCGAGCCGTCGGCGCCACGCGTCTGCAGACCTACACCTCGGCCACCGTGCCGCAGGGCATGCAGGCGCTCATCGGGCACAGCTTCTACATGCTCGACACGAACATCCGCGCGGCGACGATCCTCGGCATCGTCGGTGGCGGTGGGGTCGGCTACTACCTGCTCAATGCCAGCCAGGGCTCGCGCTACGAGACGGTCACCGCGATCGTCCTGATGATCCTCGCGACGGTGCTGATCGTCGAAGGGCTCGCGATGTGGATGCGCAAGGTGTTCCGTTGACCCGCGCCGCGCTCACCACCGCGGCGAAGGCGGCGAACACGGCCGATGTCGTCGTCGTCGGCTCGGGCATCGTCGGTCTCGGCGCAGCCTTCGCGGCCGTACGACGAGGCCTGCGCGTCATCGTCGTCGACAGGGCGGATGCCCCGGTCGGCGCCACGATCCGCAACTTCGGCCACCTCTGCATCGGCGCGCAGGCGGGGGAGGCGCGGCGCTATGCGGATGCCTCCCGCGACCTGTGGCTGCGCCTGTCGCGCGACGCCGGCTTCTGGCTGCGCGAATCCGGAACCCTGGTCGCGGCCCGTCATGCCGACGAGATCGCGGTGCTCGAGCAGGCGGCGGCCGATGGTGGCATCCGGATGCTGGAGACTGACGAGCTGCTGCGGCTGGCACCGCTGCGCGCCGACGGTCTGGTCGGCGGAGCCCATATCGAGACCGACCTGCAGACCGACCCCCGCAGCGCCGCCGCAGCCATCGTCCGGCACCTCGCGAGTCTGGGCGTCGAATTCCGCTTCCGCACCGCCGTGACCGCGGTGTCGGGCGGGCGCGTCGACACGACCCGCGGTGCGATCACAGCAGGTGCCGTCGTCGTCGCGGTCAACCACGACATCGACCAGCTGCTGCCCGAGGTCGCCGAGCGCATCGGGGTGGTTCGCTGCGCGCTCGACATGATGCGCGCTGCGGTGACCTTCCGGCACCCGCTCTCGGCCCCGCTGCTGACAGGCTGGTCGCTCGTGCGGTACGGGCGCTTCGCCGACGGCGAGGCGACGTCCGCACTGCGGGAGCGCCTGCATGCAGAGCGCCCCGATCTCGCAGCCCTGGACCTCAACCAGATGTACACGCAGCTGCCCGACGGCACGCTCATCATCGGCGACTCGCACGCCACGTCCACAGCGCCTGCGCCCTTCCAGCCCGAAGCCGCGTTCGCCGCCTTCCTCGCCGAGGCGGAGGCGCTGTTCGACATGCCGGCACCGCGTGTGCTGGAGCGCTGGCAGGGCGTCTACGCCAAGGCGCCGCAGGACTTCCTCATCGACAGGGGCGACGAGGGGGTGCTGGTGCTCGCCGCGACCACCGGCATCGGAATGACCACGGGTCTGGGGCTCGCCGAAGAGAATCTCACCGCCGCCTTCGGGTGGACACCCGCAATGGAAGGAACACCATGACCACTCCGCTCGAAGAGGGCCGCTCGATCGAAGAGGGCCGTGCACTCGAACTCGTCGTCCTCGACATGGCCGGCACGACCGTGCTCGACGACGGGGTGGTCGAGACCGCCTTCCAGCGCGCCGCCGAGCGCACCGGAGTCGCCGATCGGATGCCGTGGGACGACGCCCTCGCCCATGTGCGCGCGACGATGGGCCAGTCGAAGATCGACGTGTTCACGCATCTCGCCGGGGGCGATCGCGCCGCTGCGGAGCGCGCCACGGCGGCATTCGAAGGAGCGTACGCCGAGATCGTCGCCGAGCAGGGAGCCACCGAGATCCCCGGGGCGGCCGACGCGATCCAGGGCCTGAAGGATGCAGGCCTCACCGTCGTGCTCACGACGGGGTTCGCGCCTGTGACGCGGGATGCGCTGATCGACGGTCTCGGCTGGAACGGTCTCGTCGACCTCGCGCTGTCGCCGGTGGATGCCGGTCGAGGGCGCCCTGCGCCCGACCTCGTTCTCATGGCGCTGCTCCGCACGCGGACCTCGTCGGTCGGAGCTGTCGCGGTGGCGGGCGATACCGTCAGCGATGTCGAGTCGGGTCGCCGCGCCGGTGCGGGATTCGTCGCCGGTGTGCTCACCGGGGCCCACGACGTCCGGGCGCTCACTGATGCCGGCGCCGACGCGGTGCTCGCAGACGTGACGGAGCTTCAGGGCGCACTCGCCGAGCGAGGCCTGCTGCCTCTCGTCGCCGCCGTCTGAGACGGGCGGACGACATGGGAACGCTGCTGATCCGCCCGCCCGGCCAGCGCCGGGATGTCGCGCTGCGTCCGGCCGCGACCGCCATGGTGTGGATCGGCCAGGGGCACGCTCACGAGACGATCGCGGTTCCCGGCGTCGCGCTGGCCGAGCACGACGTGCTCGTCGCGGTGGAGATGTCGACGATCTGCGGGTCGGACGTGCACACCGTGCAGGGCCGCCGGTCGGCTCCCGTGCCGCTGGTGCTCGGTCACGAGAGCGTCGGGCGGGTGATCGCTACGGGCGACGCGGGAGCGACCACGGTCGACGGCACCCCGCTGCGCATCGGCGACCGCGTCGTATGGTCGGTGACGATCTCGTGCGGCACCTGCGATCGCTGCTCACGCGGCCTCACGCAGAAGTGCCGCGACCTCGGCAAGTACGGCCACGACAGGGTCGGAGTGCACGGCGACCTCACCGGCGCCTTCGGCACCCACGTGCAGGTGCGAGCAGGCACGGCGATCGTGCGGGTGCCCGAGTCGCTGCCGGCCTCCGTTCTCGCACCCGCATCCTGCGCGACCGCCACCGCCTGGGCCGCAGTGGCCAGAGCGGCGCGTGACCATGACCTCGACGGGGCCGCAGTGCGCATCCACGGCGCAGGTCTCGTCGGGCTCTCCGCCGCGGCGATCGCTGTGGAGCACGGGGCGACCGTCGAGGTGCTCGACCCCGCGCCCGATCGTCTCGCGCTCGCCGCACGGTTCGGAGCGGGCAAGCTCGACCGCGATCCCGACGTCGTGATCGAGGCATCGGGGCATGCCGTGTCCGAGGCGATCGCCGGTGTGGGCATCGGTGGGACGGTCGTGCTCGTCGGCAGCGTGTTCCCCGCAGACCCCGTGCCCTTCGACGCCGAGAGCATCGTGCGGCGTCTGGTCACGGTCACCGGAGTGCACAACTACGCGGGTGCCGAGCTGGCCGAGGCGGTCGCCTTCCTCGCCGGTCGAGGGCGCGCCTATCCCTTCGCAGAGGCCGTCGGCGAGGTCCGCCAACTGGCCGCGATCGACGAGGCGATCACCGCCGCTTCCGCGCCGGGTGCTCCGCTTCGGATAGCGCTCGTGCCGGGGCACTGAGCACGGCTGAGTTCAACGCCCGCGTACAGGTGCGCTCAGCTTCCGCTCGCGGGTGCGCTCAGACGGATGCCGCAGGCGACCCTGTACGCCGGGGTCCTGCGGGCCGGATCCCCTCGGCGTGGAACGCGAGCAGCCGTGTCGCGGTGTCGACGGTCTCATCGAGGATCTCCTGAGGGCCGCCGCTCAGCGCCAGCATCCGGTGGCCGACGCCGTCGCCCGTCGCCCATCCGATGAACACGGTTCCGGGCTCATGCCCGCCCTCGGCGTCGGGACCGCCGACGCCGGTGGTCGAGACGCAGAGGTCGGCGTCGAACAGGCGTCGCGCGCTCTCGGCGAGATGCTCTGCGCACTCGGCCGAGCACGGGTCCGTCCCGGGGGTCAGACCGAGCAGGCTCTCCTTGACGTCGGTGAGGTAGGCGACGATCCCGCCGGCGAACCACTCACCGGCGTCCTCACCTGCGCCGATCATGCTCGAGAGGCGTCCGGACGTGAGCGACTCGACAACGCAGACGCGCAGTCCGCGCTCCGCGGCGACCTCGCTCAGACGATCCAGCGCCGACTGCTCCTCCGTCACTTCTCTTCGGCGGAGTCGGCGTTCGTCGGAGCGTCCGTCTCGACGCTCGCCGCATCGTCATAGCCAGGACGCGGCGGCTGCAGCGGCTGATCCGAGTACTCGCCGCCCTGGCGACCACCGAAGGGGCGTCCGTGGTCGGCGAACTCGTCGCGAGCGAACACGAGCTCCCACGGGCCGACCGTGAAGCGAGCTCCGGTGCGAAGGGTCTGCTTGCGCTCGCCGGGGTGCGTGGCATCCGCGTCGGGGTTGGTGTTCATCTCGCCCTCGCCGTGCAGCTCCACGACGTACTCGTCGCGGTCGTCGTGCGTGATCGTGGCGTGCACCGGGTCGGCCTCGTCGAGGCGCAGCTCGCTGTCGGCAGCGGAGCCGATGCGCACCACGTCGACCTCGAGCAGGAACTCGGAGCGCAGGTCGTCGCGCGAGACGCGCAACCGAGGGTTGCCCGCACCGAACTCCGCATGGGTCGTGGTGGGGGTGTATCCCTCATCGGGTCGGTCGTCGATGTGGCGTGCATTCATGGTGCCGTCTCCTCGCAGTCACAGCCAGGATAGACGGGACGAAAAAGGGTGCGGAGGGGGTTGACTTCGCGGCCCGGCGCCCGCAAGCTCGCCCACGTACAGGCCGCGATCGGGGTCCGATCATCCGGTGGGGATGATGCCATTTCTTCCCCTTATGATCGATGCGATGCACCTGGAACATGGGAGGAGAGGGCTGCATGGGCAAGTTCATCTACGAGGGCAGCGTGAAGACCGAGATCGAGGATCGCGCGCTCACCCACCTGCAGCTCGTCATCACGGCGAAGCTGCGCAGGGCTGAGCCCTTCCCCTTCAGCTGGCGTGAGGACTCCAGCGTCGGTGGCGGCCGCACGACCGTGTGGGTGCAGCCAGGCAGCTCGCTCGTCTTCAAGTACTTCGGCAGCCGGCAGCCCTCGATCAACAGGGCGTGGATCGAGGCCCTCGCCTTCACCGCCAACGCCCCCAGTGGCCTGTACCTCGTTCCCGAGCCGCAGGAGGCGCCCGGTTCCGCTCAGGCCGCCGACGACGCTCCCTCCGCGCCGCCCGTCTGAGCCGCCTCTCGCGAACTCGTGGCGGCCTGACAGGCCCGTAGGCTGGGTGGGTGCAGCAGTCCGCGTCGTCCCGCCCTCTCGTGGGCGTCGCTCTCGTCGTCTGCTCCTGCCTCTCGCTGCCGTTCGGTGCCGCCGTCGCAGCTCAGCTCTTCCCCGTGCTCGGCCCGTGGGGAGTCACGTCGCTGCGCGTCGCGATCGCCGCTCTGCTGCTGGTCGTCATCGTGCGACCGCGCCCCATCCGCTGGAACCGGTCGCAATGGCTCGCCGCCGTGTTCTTCGGGCTGTCGCTCGCGGGCATGAACGGCTTCTTCTATGCCGCGATCGACCGCATCCCGCTCGGGCCCGCCGTCGCGATCGAGTTCCTCGGGCCGCTCGTGCTCGCCGCGGTGCTCACTCGGCGACTCGCGGATGCCGCCTGGGTCGGCGTCGCTCTGCTCGGCATGGTGCTGCTGGGGGTCGATGGGCTGATCGGCTCCGAGCCGCTGGACCCGCTCGGCCTCGTGTTCATCCTGATCGCGGCCGGCTTCTGGGCCATGTACATCAGGATGAGCGCCCGTGTGGGCGCGATCATCCCCGGCAGCAGCGGCCTCGCGGTGGGACTCGTCGTGGCCGCCGTGCTGCTGATCCCGGTCGGCGTCCCCGCGGCCGTCACGGTCGCCGGCGACATGCAGCTGCTGCTGCTCGCCGCGGTCACCGCCGTGCTGTCCTCCGTCATCCCGTACAGCTTCGAGCTCGCCGCACTCCGCCGTCTGCCGCAGCGCGTGTTCGGTGTGCTGCTGAGCCTCGAGCCCGCGTTCGCGACTCTCGCCGGGTGGCTGATCCTCGGACAGAGCGCGACCCCGCTGCGGATGCTCGCGATCGCCCTTGTGGTCGCGGCCAGCGTCGGCACCACGCTCGGCGTGCGTCGACAGCGACGCCGGGCGGATGCCGAATCCGACCGAGACGGGACGGATCGCGACGGGACGGATCGCTACGGGACGGATCGCGACGGGACGGATCGCTACGGAACGGATCCCGACGACGAGACCGGGCCTTTCACCGCGCCGATCCCGCTGCCGGAGTGACCACGGTCGCCCGTCAGGCGGCGACCGCCGCGGGGACGGGCAGAGGATAGCGGCGGCGAAGCAGGGTGCGCTGCACGAGGGTCCACACGACCGTGACCGTGAGGTAGAGCGCCGCGGCGAGCGGCACGAAAACCGCGAAGACCGCCGTCAGATAGTGCAGCGCGCTCGTGACGCGCAGCATGGCCGGTGAGTTCAGAGGCGAGTCGCCCTCGACCGGTGCCGGCGTGAAGACGCGACGCGTGATGTCGGCGACGACGAGCATGATGACGATCAGCACGCCGAACACCAGCAGCGTCGACGGCGATGCGGTGCCGCCGAACACCGAGGAGACGAGGCTCGTGCCCAGCGGAGCGCCGAAGAGGTCGTGCGTCAAGAGGTCGTTGGGGTGCCCCGCGATCTCGGGCCGGATGAAGAGCGTGTACAGCAGGCCCACGATCGGCGCCTGAGCGAGCACCGGCAGCATGCCGGCGAACGGAGACGTGTTCTCGGAGCGGTAGAGCTCGAGCATCTCCTTCTGCAGTCGCTCGGGATTCTTCTTGTGGCGTCGCTGCAGCTCGCGCAGCCGAGGTGCGAGGCGCGCTCTCGTCTGCTCGGCTCTGGCCTGAGAGAACCCCACCGGGATCAGCAGGGCGCGCACGAGGAGGGTGACGAGCACCACGGCGAGGGCGGCGGAGGACGCCCCCGCGAGGGGGTCGAGAAGGGAGGCGAGCCCTGCGAGCGCGCCGTAGGCAGCGTCGAGGAGGGCGGTCAGGGGAGGGAAGGCGAAGATGTCCATGGTTGTCCGTTCGTGTGTCGGGAAGGGTCGGCGAAAGCCGCGCAGTCCCGTACGAGGACGGACTACGCGGGAACGGCGACTCCCGGCGCACGAGGGCGCGGGTGACCGGCGGCGTCAGGATCGCTCTGGGCCAGCAGCGTCGAGACGTCGATCGCCCGCAGCGGATGCGGAGCGGTGCTCGGTGAGGGCGGAGCGACGCTGAGCGCGACGACGATGGTGAGCGTCGTCAGGGCGATCAGCGCGATCGCGAGACCGAGGGTGGCGGCGTCCGGCACCGTGACGATCCCGAGCGCGGACGCGACGAAGGCGAGCATCTGCCCGAACCAGTCGCTCATGTGCGCCTCCCTCACAGCGAGCGTAACACCGGGGTCTGGGAGCAGGATCACCCGCTCGCGCCTGCCCTCGAGTGTTCCGGCGACGATAGCCTCGATGCATGACTGACCTGCCTGAGATGCTCGGCATCGAGCATCCGATATTCCTCGGTCCGTTCGGCGGATTGTCCTCGGTCACCCTGACGGCGGCGGTCAGCGAAGCCGGCGGACTCGGCGGATACGGCCTCTACGGCTATGACGGCGACCGCATCCGCTCGACTGTGGCCGCTCTGCGTGAGGCGACGTCGCGTCCGTTCGCGGTCAACATCTGGCTGCCCACCGGCGACGAGGTCGCACCGAACCCTCAGCACACCGTGTTCGCCCAGGCGCTCGAGCCGTTCTACGACGCCGTGGGCGTAGAGGTCCCGAGCCGACCCGAGCGCTACCTGCCCCCGCTCGACGAGCAGCTCGACGCCATCTGGGAGTCCGCTCCGCCCGTGCTCAGCACCGTGTTCGGCGTGCCCTCGGTGGAGCTCGTCGACGAGGCTCACCGCCGCGGCATCCGTGTCGTGGGAGCTGCCACGACCGTCGCCGAAGCCACGGCCCTCGCCGAGGTCGGGATCGATGCCGTCGTCGCGACCGGGCTGGAGGCGGGAGGGCATCGGGTCTCGTTCCTGCGACCGCCTGAGGAGTCGCTCGTCGGCACGTTCGCGCTCATTCCCCAGGTGGTCGACGCCGTCGACGTGCCGGTGATCGCCGCCGGCGGGATCGCCGACCGGCGAGGTGTCGCCGCGGCGTTCGCACTCGGAGCCTCGGGCGTGCAGGTGGGCACGGCGTTCCTGGCGACGGCGGAGTCCGCCGCGAACGTCGCGCACCGAGAGGCGATCCGATCCACCCCCGCCGACGGCACCGTGCTCACTCGCGCGATGAGCGGACGCCTCGCCCGCGGTGCGCGCAACCGAGTGGTGCGCGCCATCGAGGCCGGCGGCATGATCGCCCCGTTCCCGATGCAGAACTGGCTCACCGCGCAATTCCGCACGGCGGCAGGCCAGCAGAACCTCGGCGAGATGCAGTCGCTGTGGATGGGCCAGGGGGCACCGCTCGCCGACTATCCGACGGCGGCCGAGGCGTTCGCCGAGATGCTCGCCGGAGTGCCGAGCCAGGCCCGGGTCATCGCGTCAGCGGATCTCGATGCCCGGGTCGCAGAGAACCGCCGGCAAGCGGGGGAGTGACCTTCCGACTCCGGGACGCGGGAGTCCCGGATCAGAGGATGACGGTGGAGCGCCCGTGCACGATCACGCGGTCCTCAGCATGCCACTGCACGGCGCGCGCGAGCACCAGGCGCTCGACGTCGGCGCCACGGCTCTGCAGGTCGGCCGCCGACTCGGAGTGCGTGACGCGGGTCACGTCCTGCTCGATGATCGGACCCTCGTCGAGGTCGGCCGTCGCGTAGTGCGCGGTCGCCCCGATCAGCTTGACGCCGCGGTCCTTCGCACGGGCGTAGGGGTTCGCGCCGATGAACGCGGGCAGGAACGAGTGGTGGATGTTGATGACCGGTGCGCCGAGCCCCTCGATGAAGCCGTCGGTGAGGATCTGCATGTAGCGCGCGAGCACCACGAGGTCGACGTTGCCGCGCAGCAGTTCGAGCTGACGCTGCTCCATCGCCTGCTTGTCGCCCGAGGGGATGTGCACGAACGGCACGCCGAAAGACCGCACCGACTCGGCGAGATCGGGGTGGTTGGACACGACCATGGTGATGTCGATGTCGAGCTGGCCGCGCTGCGTGCGCCACAGCAGCTCCATCAGGCAGTGGTCGTACTTCGACACGAAGATCGCAACGCGCTTGCGCCGTGCGGTGTCGTGAAGCGACCACTCCATACCGAACCGCTCGCCGACCTGCGCGAGGTCGGCCTCGAGAGCGACGCGGGCAGCCGAGAGGCCGGGCAGGTGGATCACGGTGCGCTGGAAGAACCGACCACCCTCGGAGTCGGTCGAGTGCTGGTCGAGCGAGATGATGTTCGCGCCGTGGGCTGCGAGCACGCCGGCGACGGCGGCGACGATGCCGGGCTGGTCGTCGCAGGCGATGAGCAGGCGGGCGGTGTCGGGCTGAGACATGGGGGCTCCTCGGGGGTGTGCATCGATTCTGCCGTGGATGCGACCACCGGGCGAATCGCGGGCGCGCTCTCGCTACTCTGAGTCTGTGAACGCGGGCGATCTCGGACTGGTGCTGATCCCGCTGCTCGCCGTGGCAGCGCCGCTGCTCGCGCGCGGCATCCGCCCCGTCGTCCGCGTGCCGATCATCGTCTTCGAGCTCGTCCTCGGGATCCTCGCGGGCCCGGCCGTGCTCGGCTGGGTCGAGCCGACGGGCATCCTCGAGAAGCTCAGCGACTTCGGTCTGGCGCTGCTGTTCTTCGTCGCAGGGTCGGAGATCGACTTCCGGGCGGTGGCCGGCAGGCCGCTGGCGCGCGCCTCGATCGGGTGGGTCATCAGTGTGGTTCTGGGCCTCGTCATCGGGTTCGCGCTCGCTCCGGGCGAGGGGATGGTCGTGATCGCGATCGCCCTCAGCTCCACGGCCCTCGGCACCCTGATGCCGATCCTGCGAGACGCGAAGGAGACCGACACTCCGTTCGGCCGCGCGGTCACCGTGATCGGTGCGACCGGTGAGTTCCTGCCGCTGATCGCGATCTCGCTCTTCCTCAGCACGCGCACGACACCTCTCGCCACGGCGGTGCTGCTCGCCTTCGTGGTTCTCGCGGGTCTCGCGCTGTTCATGGCGCACCGGGTGCCGCACGGCCGCCTGCACGACTTCGTGCGCGCGACGTTGCACACCTCCGACCAGTTCGGCGTGCGATTCGTGCTGCTGCTGGTCGCCGCGCTCGTCGGTCTCAGCGTCATGCTCGATCTCGACATGCTCCTCGGGGCCTTCGTCGCCGGTGCCATCTGGCGGATCATCATGGCCCGTGCCCCGAAGAAGGATGCCGAGGCGATGGAGACGAAGATCGAGGCGATCGCCTTCGGCTTCCTGGTGCCGATCTTCTTCCTCTACACCGGTGTGAACTTCGACCTCGAAGCGCTCGTGACCTCCTCCTCGGCGATGCTGATGCTGCCCCTTTTCCTCGGAGCGCTGCTCGTGCTTCGCGGATCGACCGCGCAGCTCTCCGCGCCACCCGGCGCGACCGCGAAGGACCGCACCGCGCTCGGACTGCTCGCCGCCACCGGCCTGCCGATCATCGTCGCCGTGACGGCGATCGGCGTGGACCACGACATGATCGACACCGGCACCGCGGCAGCTCTCGTCGGGGCGGGGATGCTGTCGGTGCTCCTGTTCCCGCTCATCGGCATGCTGGTCCGCGGCGACGCGGCGCGGCTCGTCGACCCGAAGCTGGTTCGAGACATACCCCAGGGAGAGTTGTGACGACGGCATCCGCACTGCTCATGCAGGCAGTGACCGACCTGGCGGGCCTGCCGAAGGAAGGGCTCGGCGAGGAACGCGACTCGCGCTGGCGCGGCCAGCGGATCGTTCGCGTCGGCGAGGCCTGGCACCTCGGAGTGCTGCTGCTCACCGAGACCCACGCGCTCGCGACGGCCGAGGTGCTGCGCGCCGCCGACCCCGGTCGGCGCGGCTACACGGCCGAGTCCGCACGCGAGCGCGCCGCGCGGCGGGCGCTCGCGCTGCGCGGAGGGTTCGGAGAGGGCGAGGTCGCCCACATCGGATGGACGGTCATCGACGTGGATGCCGTCGACGCGGGCGGCGAGTCCGGGCCCCTGAAGCTGATCGACGGCGTGCCGTCGGTGCACTGGAGCACCGCAGGCGGATGGATGCCGTTGGAGGCGTACCTGCGCGAGCGGGTGGAGCTGCTTCGGGGGTAGGCCGGGCGGCGCCGTGTCTAGAGTGTGGCGAACGTCTGCGCGAACCGGCGCAGGAGCGCTGCACCCTCGGTGACGGATGCCGAGAGCACCTGACCCTGCACGAGGTCGAACTCGTCGGGGTCGAAGTAGCCGGTGGTGCGGTAGAACGTCATGCGGTCTGCGAAGTCACGCGGAGTGGGCTCGGGGTGGAACTGCGCCGTGTAGAGGTGCGTGCCCACGCGGTAGGCCTGCACCGGACAGGTGTCGTTCGTGGCGAGCAGCACTGCGCCCTCGGGTACGGCGGCAGCGCTCTCCTTGTGCGCCGTGAACACGGTGAGCGCGGGGGAGCTCGGCCCGAACACCGGATCGGTGGCGCCCTCGGTGGTCGTCGAGATCACGGTGGCGCTCGCGGACTCGGGGGTGTCCGAGGTGACCTCGCCGCCGAGCATCCGCGTCACGACGCCGATGCTGAAGCACGTGAAGAAGGCAGCGATCTCGCCGGCGATCGACTGTCGGGCGATCTGCTCGAGGTCGGCCTCGACCCGCAGCTGCACCGGGGACTTGTGCTCGTCGCTCACGTTGAAGGGCGAGCCGCCGACCACGACGCCGCTGTAGCGCGCGAGGCGGGCGGGATCGAGACGCTCGGTGAGCAGATCGAGGCGGTCGACGACGTCGACGCCGAGCGCCCGTCGGAACGAGGCGTGCTCGGCATCCGCCGCCCCGAGTTCGGGGCGCACACAGACATAGAGAAGCGAGACCACCACGAGAGTCTAACGACCACGCGACGGGGTAGATGTCGCGACCGTCACACTGCGGCCACGGACTCGTGCAGGTGTCGTCACGGCGTCGTTACGGCATCGTCACCGCATCATCACCGTGACGAGTTCGTGGTGCGCCCGCGGACGATCCCGATGAAGGTCTCGACATCGGGGGTCGTGTGCTCGCGCCGCCAGGCGAGCGCGACGGTCGACACCGGTCCGTCGACGAGCGGGCGCTGATCCACATCCTTGCGATGATGCAGCCGCGCCAGAGACATCGGGACGATCACGATGCCTGTGCCGGCGGCCGCGGTCACGATGGCGTCGGCCACCGGAAGCGGCGCGAAGCGCGGTGCGACGGCGCCGGGGATGTCGAGAGGACCGAGCGGATCGTCGATCGGGGTCATCACGACCTCGCCGGCGAGATCCGCGATGGTCAGCTCGTCGGCTGCGAGCAGGTGCGACTCGATGGACGCCACGACGACGGGCACCTCGTCGTACAACGTGATCAGGTGCAGCGAGTCGTCATCCAGAGGAAGACGCACGATCGCCGCGTCGAGGTCGCGGATCACCTCGGACTGGGTCGCGACCTCGATCGGCACGAGCTCGAGCGGCACATGGGGCATCCGGCGCTTCCACGCGTCGATCCACTTGCCCGGCGTGGCCCCGGGTATGACGCCGAGGCGAAAGGTACGGGGTGTCTCGGGTTCGGCCTCCGGGGCGTCGAAGACCACCTTGGCGGTCTTCTTCGGCGGCTTGGGAGGTGGGAAGCGCTGAGCGGGTGCTGCCCTGTTGCGGCGCACGGGCGAACCCTTGCCGGCGCGTCCAGCCGGTCGTCGTCCCTGAGTCGCCATGTGATCCAGGGTACCCGCCCGATGCGGGGCGCCAGAGGTCGGCGTCGCGGTGGGCATGGGCGGTCGGCGACGCCGGTGGGGTCAGGCTGCGAGCCAGAGCCCCTTCTGGTTGGTGGCGACGGTCAGGCCGGCCGCCACCGTCTCGTCATCGCCGATGCGCGCGCCGCGGACGATGCGTGCTCCGGCTCCGACCTCGGTGCGGACCCCGATGTGCGCGCCGTCACCGACGGCGGCGCCCTGACCGATGTGCGCGTGTGCGTCGACGTGCGCACCCTCGCCGATCACGGCATCCGGTTCGATCCAGGCACCGCGGGCGATGGTCGCCCCTGCGCCGATGCGCGCGCCGGGTTCGATGTACGCGCCCGCTTCGATGTGCGCCTTCGGATGGACCTTCGCGCCGTGCGCGACGAGACCGCGGCCGTTCGCGTGCTTGCGGTACCGCAGCGTCGCGCCCTGGTCGTTCTCGATGTCGACGTAGTTCTTGCCCACGATTCCTCCCCGTGTTCCGGAGTTCTCCGGATATATCAATAACCACAGGGCTGCCCGATTCATTCCCGAGCATGGATGCGGGGTCTGCCCGAGCATGGATGCGGGGTCTTCCCGAGCATGGATGCGGGGTCTTCCCGAGCATGGATGCGGGGTCTTCCCGAGCATGGATGCGGCTCAGCGCTGGCAGACGGGGCACCAGAATGTGATGCGTTCGCGAGTCGGATCCGCGCCCTGTTCACCGCGGCGGACGAGGGTTCCGCACCGCCTGCAGGGGCGCCCGGCGCGGCCGTAGACCCACGTCCCCTGCCCAGGGCGGTCGACCCCTGTGAAGGTGCGGTGTCGGCGGTCCCGGTTGGTGCGGATCGTGCGCACGCCGAGGTCGAGGAGGGCTGCGACGTCGACCTCAGGGGTGGGCGTCGTCGGCAGGATTCCGCGGAGGAACAGGAGTTCCGCGGCGTACTCGTTGCCGAATCCGGCGACGTTCCGCTGATCGAGCAGGGCGACGTGGATGCTGCGGGTGTCTGCGCCCAGTCGTCGCGCTGCCTCGGCCGCATCCCAGTCCGGACCGAGCGGGTCGGGGCCCAGATATCCGACGAGCTCGTCTTCGTCGCGGGTCGGCACGACCTCGATCTCGGCGAGGTCGATGCCCACGGCCTCGCGCTGGGCTGTTCCAACGATCGCCCGCACCTTGAACGCCGGATGGCGCCATTTCTCGCCCGCGCGGTAGACGAGCCACGCGCCGTCCATGCGCAGATGGGAATGCAAGGTGCTGTCGCCGATGCGCAGCAGCAGGTGCTTGCCCCGCGCGATCGACGAGTGGATCGGCTGGCCCGTCAGATCGAGGGTCGCGAAGCGGGGGACGCGCAGGTCGAAACGGGTGACCTCGCCGCCGACCAGGGCCTCGTCGAGACGTCTGGCCGCGCGGAAGACGGTGTCGCCTTCGGGCATCAGACGCGTCCTGGGCCGGGACGCGGCGGAGCGGCCGGCGGCGGGACGGCCGGCGGCGGGACGGCCTGCGGCGGGAGAAGCGGTGCGGGGGTGGCGCCCGATGCGGGCGGCGGGAGAAGCGGTGCGGGGGTGGCGCCCGATGCGGGCGGCGGGGGGAGCGGTGCGGGGGTGGCGCCCGATGAGGGAGGCGGGGGGAGCGGCGCGGTACTGGAGCCCGGCGCGGGCGGCGGCGGAGTCGCTGGCGCGACCGCCTGCAGGGCTGTGCGCTGCAGCATGGTGCGGGCGAGGGTCGTCGCTCCGGCCACGGCCGCCGGCATCACCGCGACGGCACCGCCGGGGATCAGGAAGCACAGCTGCGTCGCGACGCCGAACCCGAGCACCCGCGCCCTGCTGCCTCGGAACAACGCGGCGCGGTCGGCGGGCGAGAGATCGCGGGCGTCGAAGGCGCGGCCAGTGAGCTCGCGTGCCAGCATCCGTCCCGAGAGCACGACACCGGCGACCGCGGCCACGAAACCGCCCACGAGAGGGACGAGCCCCAGGAGCAGCACGAAGAGCGCGATCAGGATGCCGAGCAGCACGAGGCGGAGGCCTTCGCCCACCGCCATCCAGAAGCCGCCGCCGTCCGTGGCGGGGGCGTCGCCGAGATCCGTCTCGACGGCTCGCCAGATGCGCTGATAGAACGGGTCGCCGATCGCCAGAGCGAGAGCGCTGAACACGGCGCTCGCGAGAGCGAGTGCGGCGACGAAGACGACGATGCCGACGGCTGCCCGGAGCGCGGAACGCCACGCGGGGATCCAGCCGTCGGCGAACGGCGTCAGCATGTCGGAGATCGGGCCGAGCGAGAGAGCGAGGGGGATGAGCCCCGCGAGCAGGACGATGGCTGCGATGACGCCGGGAACGAGTCCCAGTGCCATGAGGCCCGGACGTCGCCGCCACGTGCCGAAGCCGCGCAGCAGAGTGCGGACGCCGTCGAAGAACTCCCGGATCATGCGTCCAGCCTAGGAGCAGGCGCCACGCGCACCGTCAGATCGCCTTGCGAAGCGTGTAGCCGCGAGGCGTCGCCACGAACCCGGCCTCCTGCAGCGCCAGCGCGAGATCGGTGCCGTAGACGCCTTCGCCGTTGACCTTCTCGACCGTGAGGGTGTCGAGACGTCGTGCGCGGGCGGTCGTGGCCAGGTCCGTCGCAGCCGCCCGCAGCACTTCGGCGTCGTCGGTGAAGCACAGCACCGTGCGCCCGCCGCGTTCGAGATAGAGGACGAGTGATCCGTCGACGAGCACGACCAGGCCGCCCGCCTTTCGGCCGGGGCGGTGCGACACGTCGTCGCGCTTGGGCCATCCGAGCGCGGCGCCGTAGGGGTTGGCGGGGTCGGTCGCGGCGAGTGTGACCGCCTTGCGCGGAGGAGGATCCGCGAGGCCGGCGAAGGTGCGAAGACGGTCGACCGTGGCGGATGCCGCGAACTGCGCCGCCCCGAGTCGCTCGATCACGTAGCCGCGCCGGCAGTGCCCCGCCTCCTCGAAACCGGCGAGCACCCGATACGTCTGGGCGAAGCCGCCGGGTACGCCCTCGGCCTGCACGGCTCCGCGCGTGACGACGCCGTAGCGGTCGAGAAGCAGACCCGCGGTGACGGTGGCTCGGCGCGCAGCATCCGTCTCGACGGAGGGGAGCAGCGACCAGCGTCCGCCGATCGAGGACGCGCGCGGTGCTGTGCGGGCGAGCGACATGCCCCGGTAGGCGCGCGTACGCGGGGCCCGCCGCGTGACCCGATGCGCCTGCGACCCTCCGGCGAGCAGCGACCGGATCGGGGCGAAAGTGTCGTTCGTCACTCGTCCTGCCCAGGTGAGCGCCCACAGCGCTTCGAGGACGGACTGCTCGTTCTCGGCGGCGGCCATCTCCTTCAACTGCGACGCGAAGTAGGCGCCACCCGCCTCGAGCGCCGTGAGCACGCGCGCCTCGAGAGAGTCGGCGGCGATCTCGTCGTCGGGTTCGGGAAGGGTGAAGGGCGCGAGATCTGCGGGGTGCAGCGATACCCAGCCGTCACGACCGGGCAGGGTGCCGTGGCCCGACCAGATGACCTCGCCTGCGGCGGTCAGCTCATCGAGCAGTGCGGGCGAGTAATCGCGCACGCGTGACGGCAGAACGAGGGACTCCCAGGCACTGGCGGGGATCGGAACGCCGGCGAACTGCTCGATCACGGCAAGGACTCCGTCGAGTCCCTCCAGCGGACGCCCCAGATGCTGCCAGTCGGGGAGGAAACGCGCGTACGCCTCCGGTGATACGGGTTCGACGCTGCCGCGGATAGCGGCGAGCGACCGCATCCGCAGGCGGCGCAGCACCTCGGTGTCGCACCATTCGGTCTCGTTGCCGGAGCCCGAGGCCTCGGGAAGGAAGTAGCCGCTGGTGAGGCGGCCCGAGTGCTCGAGTCGTTGGAGGGTGTGGCGGGCGACGGCGGCGCCGAGCCCGAAGCGCGCAGCGACGGCATCCGTCGTGAACGGACCGTGCGTGCGCGCGTAGCGGGCGACCAGGTCGCCGAGCGGGTCGGCGAGCGGTTCGAGGAACGCGACCGGAATGCCGGTGGGCAGCGCCGCACCGAGCGCATCGCGCAGACGGCCGGCGTCTTCGATCGCGGCGACCCTGGTGGTACCGGCGACCGTGACCGGGATCGCGCGTCGTGCGGCGATCAGCGCGTCGAGGTGGTCGGAGCCCGAACCCGTCTCGGGATCGAGCCTTGCGTCGATCTCGGCCGCGTCCATGGGCCCGAGCATCCGCAGCAGGTCGGCGACGCCCTCGAGTCCGCGAGCGCGCCGCTCGGGGTCGAGCCGCTGCGCCTCGCGCTCGAACTGGGCGATGACGTCGGGGTCGAGGAGCTCGCGCAGCTCGACCGTGCCGAGCAGCTCGCCGAGAAGCGCGGGGTCGACCGACAGTGCGGCCGCACGGCGTTCGGCGAGCGGAGAATCGCCCTCGTACATGAACGCGCCCACGTAGCCGAACAGCAGGTCGCGTGCGTAGGGCGAGGGCTGCGACGGCTGGGTCTCGATCAGTCGGATGCGGCGGTCGGCGATCGACACCGCGAGCTTGCGCAGCGACGGAAGATCATAGACGTCCTGCAGCACCTCGCGGAGCGTCTCGAGGATCACCGGGAAGGTCGGATGCCGTCTCGCCACCTCGAGCAGCTGCGCGGATCGCTGCCGCTGCTGCCAGAGCGGTGTGCGCTTGTTGGGGTTCATGCGCGGCATCAGCAGCGCTCGGGCGGCGCACTCGCGGAACCGGGAGGCGAAGAGCGCCGAGCCGCCGACCTCCTGGGTGACCAGCTGCTCGAGCTCGTCGGGGTCGAACACGAACAGCTCGGCGCCGGGCGGCTCGGCCTCGGCATCCGGGATGCGCACGATGATTCCGTCGTCGCTCGCCACGGCCGACCCCTCGACGCCGAGGCGCTCGCGGATGCGCGCGTTGATCGCCAGAGCCCAGGGCGCGTGCACCTTCATGCCGTATGGGGAATGCAGGATGACCCGCCAGTCGCCGACCTCGTCGTGGCCGCGTTCGACCGTGAGAGTGCGGTCGGTCGGCAGTGTTCCCGTCGCCTCGCGCTGCTCGGTCAGGTGCGCCATCAGGTTCATCCGCGCCTGCTCGTCGAGTCCGGCCTCGATCAGCCGCTGCGCCGCCTTCTCGGGGGTCGCCGCCGACACCTCTCTCGAGAACTTGCCGAGGGCCTCTCCGAGCTCGAACGGACGGCCGATTCCGTCGCCATGCCAGAACGGCACTTTGCCCGGCTGCCCGTAGGCGGGGATGACGTTGACCCTGTCGTGAGTGATCTCGGCGATCCGCCAGCTCGTCGTGCCGAGCGTGAAGACGTCGCCGACGCGGGACTCGTAGACCATCTCCTCGTCGAGCTCGCCGACACGGGCGCCGGTGGACTCGCCGGCCACGAACACCCCGAACAGGCCGCGGTCGGGGATCGTGCCACCGCTTGTGACGGCGATGCGCTGTGCGCCGGGGCGTCCGGTGAGGGTGCCGGCATCTCTGTCCCACACGAGACGCGGGCGCAGTTCGGCGAACTCGTCAGAGGGAAAGCGCCCCGCGAGCAGGTCGAGAGTCGCTTCGTACGCCGACCGGGGGAGGGACTGGAAGGGTGCGGAGCACCGCACGGTCTCGAACCACTCCTCGACGCCGATCTCGCCGAGCGCGCTGGCCGCGACGGTCTGCTGGGCGAGGATGTCGAGCGGATTGCGAGGCACCTGGATCGCCTCGATCTTGCCCGCCAGCATCCGCTCGGTGACGATCGCGGTGTGCAGTACGTCGCCGCGGTGCTTGGGGAAGAGCGCCGCGCGGCTGATCTCACCGACCTGGTGGCCCGCTCGTCCGACGCGCTGCAGCCCGGAGGCCGCAGACGGCGGGGCCTCGACCTGGATCACCAGATCGACCGCACCCATGTCGATGCCGAGCTCGAGACTGCTCGTCGCGACGACGCAGCGCAGCACGCCGGATTTGAGTTCCTCCTCGACCTGGGCGCGCTGCTCCTTCGACACCGAGCCGTGGTGGGCCTTGGCGAGCACGGGGTCGGCACCGGCCGTTGCGCCGGCCTGGGCCATCATGGCGGCGGGCACCGATGCCTCGGGAAGCGCGACGCCGATGCGCTCGGAGTAGATCTCGTTCAGTCGTCCGGTGAGACGCTCGGCGAGGCGGCGCGAGTTCGAGAACACGATGGTCGACTTGTTCTGGAGGATGCGATCGACGATCGCCTCCTCCACGTGCGGCCACACGGAGCCGGTGACCTCGGTGTACTCGGCGTCGGCGGCATCTCCGGCATCCTTCGGCGCGCCGGGAGGCGGCGGCGGGTTCGTCATGTCGTCCATCGGCACGACGACGCCGAGCTCGAAGGTCTTCGATGCGGGTGGGGCGACGATCTCGACAGGGGCCGCGCCGCCGAGGAATCGCGCGACCTCGTCGATCGGGCGCACCGTCGCCGACAGGCCGATGCGCTGTGCAGCGGCTTCGTGGCCATGAATGCGGCGCAGTGCGTCGAGTCGTTCGAGGCTCACCGCGAGGTGGGCCCCTCGTTTGGTCGCGGCGACCGCGTGCACCTCGTCGATGATGACCGTGTGCACGTCGCGCAGGGTCTCGCCCGCGCGGCTCGTGAGCATCAGGTAGAGCGACTCGGGGGTCGTGATGAGGATGTCGGGGGGATCGGCCACGAGCTTGCGGCGATCGCTCGAGGTCGTATCGCCCGAACGCACGCCGACCGTCACCGCCGGGGCCTCGACGCCGAGGCGCCGCGCGGACTGCCCGATGCCGATGAGAGGGGACCGCAGATTGCGCTCGACGTCGACGCCGAGCGCCTTCAGCGGCGAGATATAGAGGATGCGAGTGCGGGAGCCGTCTTTCTCGCGCGCAGGCTTCCGCTCCCTCTTCTCGTTCTTCCCCGCGCGCTCGATGCTCGCCGTGCGCTCGCGGAAGACGCTGTCGATGGCCCAGAGGAACGCCGAGAGGGTCTTGCCCGACCCCGTGGGGGCGACGACGAGCGCATGCTTGCCCGCCGAGATCGCGTTCCAGGCTCCGGCCTGAGCGGGAGTGGGTGCGGGAAAGGCACCCCGGAACCAGTCTTGCGTGGCAGGGGTGAAGCGGTCGAGCACGTCGCTCATCCCTCCATCATCACCCGAGCCACCGACATCGGCGTCGCCATTGTCGGAGGGCGAGGGCATGCTGTAGGCATGGCAGCGCACACCACCAACTACGTGAGCACCTTCATCGAGGTCGCAGAGGACTGCCCCGTCGACCACGCCGAAGAGCCGCCGGTAGGCGAGAAGCCGACGATCGCGGCCCTCCACTACCGCTTGATCGCGGAGCATCCGTATGCCCACACCTCCGACGACGTGATCTTCACGACCCATGCGCTGCGGAACGGACTCGATCCCGACGACGCGGCGGCCCGAGAGACGTTCTTCTCGAAGGGGCAGCCATGCCTGCGCTCGTCCCCGTTGGGCAAGCGCTACGGCTGGGGCATCGCCCACGACGGCGAGGGGCGGGTCGCACTCGTGTCTCGCGACTCCGAGGACTACGCAGAGTTGGCCGCCGACCCCGCGATCGCTCACACGCGGGCGATGCGAAGTCGGCGGGCCTGACAGGACGTCAGGCGAGGGGGAGCAGTGCGAGCGCACCCCACGCGGCCAGGGCACACACGACGGCGAACACTGCCGCGGCGATAGGAGACCTTCCGGCCGCGAGCCCGATCGCCCCGAGGCCGGCCGCGACTGCCGCCGACAACAACGTGATCGCGGCCCACGTCGAAGCGATCTCGGGGGCCGAGGGTTCGCCGCGAAGAGTGGCCACGAAAGTCGTGATCAGCGTGATCACGACCGAGATCCCGCAGATCACCCATACGATCGCGGTGATGTTGTCGACGATGTCGGCGAATCGTGTGGGTGTCGGCGCAAGGACTGACGTCAACATCTCGGACACTCGCGCCTCGACCGCCGGATCCTCCGGCAGGCGACTGAGCTCTCGCATCCGTTCGTCGTCAGCGCCCAAGCCGCGCAGCAACGACGAGTACTGGCGAATCTCGTCTTGAGTCGCGAGGCCATCGACCGCGATCGCATACCGACCCGCCTGATCGCCGTGACCAACTCCGCGGTACCAGGTGACGAGGCCGAGACGTGCCTCATGGTCGAGTGGGTCGGCCGCGAGGCGCGCCTTGAACACACCTCGCTCCTGCGGACTGAGCGAAGGCGCTGTCGGGTTCTCTGACACGAGAACATTATGGCGTGGGCACGGTGCCCGACCTCAGTGGGTCGCCGCCGCGAGCGAGCCGTCCGACTGGATCTCGAGCGTGAGGTCCAGATCGAGCCTGGCGAGGAACGCGTCGTCGTGACTCACGACGAGCACCGCCCCGCGGTAGGCGCGCAACGCCTCGACGAGCTGATCGACGGTGTCGATGTCGAGGTTGTTCGTCGGCTCGTCGAGCACCACGAGATGCGGCGCCGGATCCGAGAGCAGCAGCTTCGCCAGAGCCGCCCGGAAGCGCTCGCCGCCGGACAGCGCGGCGACCGGCCTCTCGGCGGTGGCGCCTCTGATCAGGAACCGCGCGAGTCGGTTGCGAAGCTCCTTCTCGGGCACCTGCGGCGCGGCATCCGCGATGTTCTCGAACACCGATCGGTTCTCGTCGAGCCCGTCGACGCGCTGCGGCAGGTAGCCGATGCGATCGGTGAGAGCTGTCGCGGTCAGCACCGGTCGTTCCATGCTGGTCGCCGGCTGTTCCGTATTCAGCAGGGATTCCTCGAGGGCACCCTCCGTGCCGCCATACGCGCGGATCGGCGGCATCTGTGCTGAATCGTGAACGCTGGCGGCATCCGCCACGAGCCGTTCGAGCAACGTCGTCTTGCCGGCGCCGTTGCGCCCGATCAGCGCGACACGATCGGGGCCCTGGATGACCCACGACCGTTCGCCGTCGCCGATCATCGCGATGCGGCGACTCCGGGACACCTGCGGATCGGGCAGCTCGATCTTCATCGACGCGTCGGATCGCAGGCGTCGCCCGGCCTCGTCGAGAGCGGTGCGAGCGGCATCCTCCTTCGCGCCGACCTCTGTGCGGAGCCTTCCCGCCGACACCTCGGCCGCCATCTTGCGGCCGTGGGCGATGATCTTCGGCACGCGCTTCTCGATCTCGGCCTTCTTCGCCGTGCGGGCTCGGTGGGCGAGCTTCACTTCAGCCTCGATGCGCTGACGCTTCTCCTTGCGGAACTCCTGCTTCGCGGTGACCTCGGCCTGCCTCGCCGCCTCCTGCTCGGCATCCAACCAGGAGCGCCATTCGGAGTACGGTCCGCCGAAGACGCTCAGTGTCTGGGCGTAGAGCTCGGCGGTGTCGTCCATGAGTTCGAGCAGTGTCAGATCATGGCTGACCACGATCAGCGTGCCCTTCCAGGACCTCACCATCGTCGCCAGCTTCGCGCGGGCGTCGCGGTCGAGGTTGTTGGTCGGCTCGTCGAGCAGTGTGATCGGGGCGCGGCGCAGGCGGATGCCGGCGATCGCGACGAGCACTGCCTCTCCGCCGGACAGCTCGCCGACCCTGCGGTCGAGGAACTCGGGAGAGAGGCCCGCTTCGGCCAGGGACATCTCGGCGCGTGCCTCGATGTCCCAGTCGTCGCCGACTGCATCGAAGTGCACCTGATCGACGTCGCCGGCACCGATCGCCCTGACGGCGTCCAGGGGCACGGCGACTCCGAGGAGATCGGCGACCCTGCGATCGACGTCGAGCGTGAGCTGCTGCGGCAGATAGGCCACCTCGCCGGTCGCCGTGAGGAAACCCGAGGTCGGGGTCAGCTCGCCCGCCATGAGCCGCAGCAGCGTGGACTTGCCTGCACCGTTGCGACCGACGAGTCCGGTGCGACCGGTGCCGAAGGATCCGGACACGGCGTCGAGCGCGGTCGTGCCGTCCGGCCAGGTGAACGTGAGACGGTCGAGAGTGACCGAGGAGTGAAGAGTGGGGACTGACATGGTGTCTCCTGTCGAGTGCGAGGGTGCACTGACACCGGTCGCCCAGGGCCCCGTCTGAGCGGGGATGCCGTCGCGAAGGACAGCGGGCGATGGTCTGCCGTGGAGTCGGCGATCGTCGGGTCAGCGCGCGAAAGAATGAGCGCGGAGGCGACGGATCAGATCAAAGGACTTCCAGACACGGCGGACAGGACTCCACGACGATACCCGGGCGTGTCGGAGTTTCGCAACCCCGGGCGTGTCGCGGTTCTGATCGCTCCGAGGTGCAGCTCAGCTCTTCGCTTTGCGGCTCAGCTCTTTGCTTTGCGGCCTAGCCACTTCGTGAGGAAGGCGTGCACGTCGCCGAGCTCGTCTTCCGAGATGCTGTGCGTGAGTCCGGTGTAGACGCGCCCCGACAGCTCCGAGTGTGCAGGAAGCCATTGCGCGGTGTGCGCGACGCGGGCTTCGGGGATCACCTGGTCGTTCGTGCCCCGACCCCAGAACACGTGAGGCTTCCGCTCGGTCAGTGCCTCGTCGTTCGGCAGCTCTCCCGAGGCGACGTATCCGCTGAGTGCCACGACGGTGTCGACCCGCTCGGGGTCGAGGCGCATGGCCTGGAGGGCGACGGCCGCGCCCTGCGAGAATCCGAGGAGCGCCACGGCTGGAGCATCCGCCGCGGCCTCGTCGAGCCAGCGGAGGAAGGCCTCGGCGGCGGCGGTCACCGAGTCCGAGCTGCGTCCGTCGAGTCCCTCGATCGCGTACCAGGAGCGGCCGGGCATCGGCCAGGGGGGTGAGAGAGGGGCGGCGACGGATGCCACGGCGACGCCCTCCGGCAGATAGGGCGTCAGCCCGAAGAGGTCGTGCTCGTCTGCTCCATAGCCGTGCAGCAGCACCAGCAGCGGCATCCCCGCCCGATCTGCGGTGGACCAGCGGGTGAGGGTGCCGTCGATCGTCAGTTCTTCGCTCACCTGCCCCATCCTGCCAGCGGGCTCGGACACGCGCCCGGTCGGCCTGACGAATCGTATGCCGGTGCGGGATGTCAAGTCAGTGTCGGGCCGAAGGTGCGGCTGGTAGAAAGGACACATGGCCGTCCGCACACCTGATCCCGACCCAGAGCCCGACGACGGGATCGAGGGCTTCGGCGCCGCTCAGCCCCCTGCGCGAGACACGAACCCCGGTTGGCTGAGCGAGTTCGAGCTCGAAGAGGCGCGTCGTCATCTGCCGATGCTCTACGTCGAGGCGATCCCGGTGCGCACCGACGGATCAGGGCAGGTGACCGAGATCGGCATCCTGCTGCGCTCCACCCCGATGGGCGAGATGACGCGCACGATCGTGTCGGGGCGCGTGCGATTCGGAGAGACGATCCGCGACGCGCTGTTCCGCCACGTCGAGAACGACCTCGGGCCCATGGCGTTCCCGCTGCTGCCGCCGCAGCCGCTGCCGTTCACGGTCGCCGAGTACTTCCCGATCCCCGGCGTCAGCGCCTACCACGACGACCGGCAGCATGCCGTCTCGCTGGCGTTCGTGGTCCCCGTGACGGGCACCTGCGAGCCCCGTCAGGATGCGCTCGAGGTCACCTGGTTCTCGGCGGAGGCCGCAGGGTCCGACGCGGTGGCCGCCGAGATGGAGGGCGGTCGGGGCACGCTCATCCGTCTGGCGCTCGCCAACCTCGGGCTGCTTCGCTAGCGGCCGATCCACGTCATACGCGAGAGACCCACCGTCACGACTTCTGACGGTGGGTCTCTTCGTATGTCGCAGGCGCCGTGACCGGATTCTCAGCGCGAGGTGAGACGGGCGAGTTCGGCGACGAACTCGTCGACGTCGGACTCCTCGGTGTCGAACCCGCACATCCAGCGGACCTCGTTGCGTGCGGCATCCCAGTCGTAGAAGCGGAACGACTCGCGCAGCTGGTCGGCAACGCCCTCGGGGAGCTGGGCGAAGACGCCGTTCGCCTGGGTCGGCTGCGTGAACGAGACGCCGTTGATCGCGCCGTCGGCGATGCCGGCCTCGATGGTGCCGCGCAGACGCTGGGCCATCGCGTTCGCATGCTGAGCATTGCGCAGCCACAGGTCGCCCTCGAGCAGCGCGATCAGCTGCGCCGACACGAAGCGCATCTTCGACGACAGCTGCATGTTGAACTTGCGCGAGTACTGCAGGCCGTTCGACGCCTCGGGGTTCAGAACCACGATGGCCTCTCCGAGCATGGCGCCGTTCTTGGTGCCCCCGAAGCTCAGCACGTCGACGCCGGCGTCGCGGGTGAAGGCGCGCAGCGGCACGTCGAGGGCGGCGGCGGCGTTCGAGATGCGCGCGCCGTCGAGGTGCAGCGTCATCCCGCGCTCGTGCGCGTGGTCGGCCAGTGCACGGATCTCGTCGACCGAGTACAGGGTGCCGAGCTCGGTCGACTGCGTGATCGAGACCACGAGCGGCTGCGCGCGGTGCTCATCGCCCCAGCCCCAGGCCTCGCGGTCGACGAGCTCAGGGGTGAGCTTGCCGTCATCCGTCGGCACGGCGAGGATCTTGAAGCCGCCGATCTTCTCGGGTGCACCGCCTTCGTCGACGTTGATGTGCGCGGATGATGCTGCGATCACCGCGCCCCACCGGGGGAGCATCGACTGGAGCCCGGTGACGTTGGCGCCGGTGCCGTTGAACACCGGGAAGGCGTGGACGCCCTCGCCGAAGTGCGCGCGGAAGACCTCCTGCAGCCGCTCGGTGTAGGCATCCTCGCCGTACGCGACCTGGTGGCCGCCGTTCGCCGCTGCGATGGCCGCGAGGACCTCGGGGTGGACGCCGGAATAGTTGTCGCTCGCGAAGCCGCGGACCGCGGGGTCATGCTGAATAGTCACCGCACAAGCCTACGGGCGGATGCGGGGCCGAGTCCGCAGATCGGGACGCGCTCTACCGAATGTCGGATGCTCCGCCTACCCTCGAACTCATGGAGCGCACCGCAGCGAAGACCGCCTTCGCGAACGTCCTCGTCAACACGCTCATCGCGAACGTGACGACGAGCTTCCTGTGGTTCGCCCTCACGTTCTGGGTGTACATCGAGACGCAGTCAGTGCTCGCGACCGGTGTCATCGGTGGCGCGTACATGCTGTTCATCGCCTTCTTCGCGATGATCTTCGGCACGATCGTCGACCGAAACCGCAAGCACACGGTGATGCTGCTCTCCAGCGTCATCTCGGCCGTCGCCTTCCTGGTCGCCGGTGTTCTCTACGTCTGGCAGCCCGAGGCGGCGCTGCTCGACCTCGGCGGTCCGTGGTTCTGGGTGTTCTCGGCCGTCATCCTGTTCGGCGGCGTCATCGAGCAGCTGCGCAACATCGCGCTCTCGACCACCGTCACGTTGCTGGTACCCGAAGACAGGCGGGCGAACGCCAACGGCCTCGTCGGCACCGTGCAGGGCCTTGCGTTCCTCGTGACGAGCGTGTTCTCCGGCCTGTCGATCGGCTTCCTCGGCATGGGATGGACGCTCGCGATCGCCATCGGCGCCATGGTGCTCACGTTCGTGCACCTGCTCTTCATCCGCATCCCCGAGGGCGCACCCAAGCCCGACCCCGACGCCACGAGCGCGCTCGACTTCCGCGGCAGCGTGAAGGCCATCCGGCTCGCACCGGGGCTTTTCGCGCTCATCATCTTCTCGACCTTCAACAACCTCATCGGCGGCGTCTACATGGCGCTGATGGATCCGTACGGCCTCACCCTGTTCGACGCCCAGATGTGGGGCTTCGCTCTCGCGTTCTCCTCGACGGGCTTCCTGATCGGCGGCGGCCTGGTCGCGAAGTTCGGTCTCGGCGCGAAGCCCATGCGCACCCTGTTGCTCGTCGTGATCGCCATGGGCATCCTCGGCTCGGTCTTCATGCTGCGCGAGTGGTGGCCGCTCTACGTCATAGGCATGTGGCTGTACATGGCGCTCGTGCCGCCCGCCGAGGCTGCCGAGCAGACGATCATCCAGAAGGTCGTCCGTTACGACCGTCAGGGCCGCGTGTTCGGGGTGGCCGCAGCGATGGAGGCCGCCGCCGCACCGATCACGGCGTTCCTGATCGCGCCGATCGCCGAGTTCCTGATCATCCCGTACATGAGAACCGACGCCGGTCAGCGGCAGTGGGAGTGGCTGCTCGGCGAGGGAGAGGCCCGGGGCATCGCCCTGATCTGCCTGTTCGCCGGCATCGTCATGGTGATCGCCGGAACACGGGCGTTCTTCACGAAGTCGTACCGCAAGCTCACCGAGCTCTACGCGAACGCGCCGGAGCAGGATCCGGCGCAGGATCCGGCGCAGGACGCAGGTGAGACGGTGCCGACCGATCCGGACGACGATGTGGATGCAGGCGCCCAGGCCTCCGATGTGGACCCGCACAACGAAGACGGGCGGCTCGTGGAGTCTCCGCCGCCGGTGCGCGGTCTGCCACCCGAGATACCGGAAGCGCGACGCTGACGGCGACGCTGACGGGGTCGCTGACGGCGTCCGGTGCTGTCGGTCGTGCCCGACGAATTCAGTCGAGCGTGATGACCTGGTCGTTGAGGTCGGCGGCGTCGGCATCCCAGAGCGCCAGGACTTTCGGCACGAGGGATGCCGGATCGAGAGCCTTCGCTCGGAAGACGACGGATGCCGCGCGCAGCGGCTCCGCGGCATCCCGTGCGGCCTTCGCGAAGCCCTGCGCGACCGCGCGGGTCCAGGCTTCGCTCGCCGCCTTCACGGCCGCATAGTTCGCGCCACCCGCGAGAGGGCGGCCCGCCGCGGTCGATGACACGATCGCGAAACGGCCGGCATCCGAGGCGCGCAGCGCGCTGTCGAACGCCCGGCTGGTCGCCCTGATCGCCTCGAGGGCGGGAAGGAGGGCGGCGAAGTCGGCATCGGTCTGTCCGGCGAGCCCGCCGCCACCGCGCCATCCGCCGACCAGCGGGATCACGGCGTCGACGGGGCCCAGCCGCGCGGCCAGCTCCGTCATCGACTCGAGGGAGGCGGCATCGGTCACCTCGACCTCGGCGCCGATCGCTCGCAGCGGTTCCAGACGTTCGGCCGATCGGCCCGTCGCCACCACCTTCGCACCCGCGTCGACGAGGGCCCGTGCGAGGGCGAGGCCGGAGTCGCTGGTGGCTCCGGCGAGGACGATCGTGCGATCCGTGACGGTCATGTGCTCAACTCTCGTGAAGAAACAGTTCTGCGGCCACCCCGGGCAGGAATGGCCGCAGACGCTGCGTCCGGTCGCACCACACGACCAGACCCCAGAAATGCGCGATTCGAGTCAGTCGTCGGTGCCTCGGATGCCGACGGTCGACTCGATGACCGTCTTCATCTTCTTGTCGAGGGTCTCGAAGAACATCGACAGCGGGAACTCGTCGTCCATCACGGCATCGGTGTACCCCTTCGGCGCGCCGGCGAGGATCTCGTCCGGCAGACCCCGAGCCCACTGCGATGCCGGGTGCGGCGTGAGCGTTCCGCGCACGAGCTCGTACGCGGCGAGCCAGTGAGCGACCTTCGGGCGGTCGATCGAGTGCCAGTACAGGTCATCGATCGCGTCGCCCAGAGCCACGACGGCATCCGGCACGTTGTCCCAGTCGAATGCGAGAGCGGTGTCTGTCCAGTGCAGCACTCCACGCTGGTGCAGCCAGGCGAACAGCAGCTGTCCGCCGACGGCGTCGTAGTTGCGCGTGCGGGTGCCGGTGATCGAGAAGCGGAAGATCCGGTCGAAGATCACCGCGTACTGCACGAGGTGCGCGTAGTCGTGCATCTCCTGCTCGGTCGCGGTGAGCTGCTCACCCGCGTCGATGCGGGCAGCGAGGGCGCGCTCGATGTTCACCGACTCGCGGAACGCCGTCATGTCGCAGCGCATCTCCTCGAGCGAGTAGAGGAAGAACGGCATCCGCTGCTTGATCATGAACGGGTCGAAGGGCAGGTCGCCGCGCATGTGGGTGCGGTCGTGGATGATGTCCCACATGACGAAGGTCTTCTCGGCCACCTGCTGGTCGTCGAGCATCGCGCTCGCGCGCTCAGGCAGCTCGAGGTTGGTGATCGCGGCGGCGGCACGGGTGACCCGGCGGTAGCGGGCGGCCTCGCGATCCTGGAAGATCGCGCCCCAGGTGAACGACGGGATCTCGCGCATGGCGACCGTCTCGGGGAAAAGTACGGCCGAGTTGGTGTCGTAGCCGGGGGTGAAATCGACCAGGCGCAGCGAGACGAACAGCTTGTTGCCGTAGTCGCCGGCCTCGAGGGTGGCGATGAACTCCGGCCAGATCGTCTCGACGATGAGCGCCTCGACGAGGCGATCGTTCGACCCGTTCTGCGTGTACATCGGGAAGACGACCAGGTGGCGGATGCCATCGACACGGTGCTGCTGCGGCTGGAAGGCCATGAGCGAGTCGAGGAAGTCCGGCACGCCGAAGCCCTCTGAGACCCAGCGGTCGAAGTCGACCACGGAGGCGGTGAGGTACTCGGCGTCGTGCGGGAAGGCAGGGGCGAGAGCACGGATGCCGGCGGTGATCGCGGCGACGAGCTCACGTGCGGCGGCGTGGTGCGCGGCATCCGGGATGGAGCCGTCCTTGATCTGCATCTCGCGGATCGCGACAGCGGCGTCCTTGAGCTGCGCCCAGGCGGCGCTCTGCTCGGCGATCGATGCGTCCTCGACGACCTCGGGTTCGCCGACGATGGCCTGAACAGCGGTGCTGTGGGCGGAAATGATGGACATCGGGACCTCCGATCGGAGAGTTTGACGGAAAGATTCCGGCATATACGGAATCCTGACGATAATCTTACATCCATGGATGATTCTGTCGACCGCGCGATCCTGGCCGCGATCTCTCGAGACGGCCGGGCGACGCTGTCGCAGTTGTCGGATGCCGTGGGCCTGTCGGTGTCGGCGGTGCAGTCGCGACTCCGCCGCCTCGAGACCCGCGGGGTCATCACCGGATACCGCGCGATCCTCGACCCCGAACTGGTCGGCACCCCGCTCTCGGCGTTCATCGAGATCACCCCTCTCGACCCCGCCCAGCCCGACAACGCGCCAGAACTCCTCGAGCACCTCGACGCGATCGAGGCGTGCCACTCGATCGCCGGCGACGCGAGCTACATGCTGTTCGTGCGCGTCGCCTCGCCCCGCGCGCTCGAAGAGCTCGTGCGCGACATCCGCCTGGCCGCGAACGTGAGCACCCGCACCACGGTCGTGCTGCAGACCTACTATGAGCACCGACCGATCATCGCCGTCGCACCGGAGTCATCCGAGTAGCAGGGGCGCCCGGCTGCTACAGCAGCGCGCCGACCATCGCCTCGCCGAGAGGGGTGCGCAGATGCATCATGCTGGCGCCGTCGCGTTCGCTCGAGACGAGCCCCGCATCGCGGAGGACCCTGAGGTGATGGGATGCCGTAGACACGGCGATCCCCGCATCCTGCGCCGCCTGTGACGTGGTGCGCTCAGCGCCGGCAGCGAGCAGGATCGATGCGCGGACGGGGCCGAGCAGGGCGCCGAGCGCGTCGGCGATCTCCTGGGCGTCGCGCGCCCAGCCCGAGGTCACGCCCCGCGCCGGGTAGAAGAGCGTCGGCTGCGCCGGCGGCTCGGTGAGCACCATGCATCCCCACGACGACATGACCGAGGGGACGAGCACGAGCCCGCTGCCGCGGCAGTCGACCTGCTCGCTGTGTCTGCGCAGCGAGACCCGCACGGCTCCGTCGCCCCAGCTCACCGTGGAATGCAGAGCTCCGGACATCCCCGCGATGCCGGACGTCGCGATGACGCGCGCTCGCACGGATACATCGGCACGCAGGAGCCGCTCGATCTGCGGCCACACCGGCGCGAGAGCGGCGTCCCACACCTCTGACCATGCGGTCGCGATCATCTCGCGGGCTCGAGCCGGATGCTCCTGCATCTCCCGCAGCGCCTGCTGACGCGATCCGGACGAGCGGAGCACCATCTTGCCGAGATCGACCCGCATCGGATCGAGGGCGGCATCTCGGAGCGCTGCGAGCTCGGCATCCGGGGTCATGTCCCACCGTGGCGTCGTGGTGAGGAAGTCCGGCAGGTAGCCGTCATCGCCGATCACGGCGGCGAGCAGTCGGAAGCTCTCACGCGGCAGCCGATCCCGCACGGCGCGCAGCCATCCCCACTGCAGCGGATGCTGCTCGGGGCGCAGCAGAATGCGCACTGCATGGGCGAGCTCGTGGCCGGGGGAGATCCCGAACCTGACGGCCTGGATGTCACCAGGGCTCAGATGGAACTCGACTCGGTGGCCCGGATGCTCGACGCCCTCGACCGGTGAATCCGCCCGCTCGAAAGATATGTTTCGATCCACATCGAAACTCTAGGACGAGGCGTCACGCCTGTCGAGACTGGGCTCATGAACATCACTCGCGCAGCGCTCGAAGCCGTCGCCGCAGCGGACATCCGCATCGGCACGGGCCGAAGCCGCAGGTTCGTCGGTGCCGAGCACGGTGCGGGGATCTCGTACTTCTACGTCGAGAACCAGCCGGGTGAAGGCCCCGGGCTGCACTGGCATCCATACCCCGAGACCTGGGTGGTGCTCGAGGGCACGGCGCGCATCACAGTCGGCGACGAGACGCTCGTCGCGACCGCGGGCGACACCGCGACGGGTCCCGCTTTCGTGCCACACTGCTTCACGAACGTCGGCGAAGGGACACTGCGCCTCATCGGCATCCACGCGTCGGCCACGATCATCCAGACCTTCCTCTCCGACGATTGACGCACCCGCACCCGCACCCACACCGACATATTCAGGAGCATCCATGTCCTTCCAGGCATACCTCGACAAGGTCGAGACCCAGACCGGCCTCACCCCACGGCAGTTCATCGAGCTCGCCAAGGAGCAGGGGTTCGACGCGACCACGAAGTCGACGGTCGTGCTCAACTGGCTCAAGGGGGAGTACAGCCTCGGTCACGGCCATGCCCAGGCGATGGTGCACGTGATCCTCAAGGGGCCGAAGATCAGCGACAAGCACGTCGGCAAGGGCGGTGCGCACGGCGATGCGTCCGACACGCTCTGGCTCGACGGCAAGGACAGCAACCCGAACGCCTGACCCGAATCATCCGGCACCTGCAGAAAAGAGACCATCATGGCTGTCCGCGTCGATCTCAACGTCTCCCTCGACGGGTTCGCGACCACCACCGATCAGACTCCCGAGAAGCCGTTCGGTGACGACTGGCCGCGTCTGGTCGCGGCGTACGCCGCCACGCGCACGTTCCGCACCCGTGTGCTGGGCGACGACTCCGGCGCCGGCACGACGGGGATCGACGAGAAGTACGCCCACGCCTACTTCGAAGGCATCGGCGCCGAGATCATGGGCGCGGGCATGTTCGGTCTGCACCAGAATCCGGATGACCCGCAGTGGCGCGGATGGTGGGGCGACGAGCCGCCCTTCCATGTGCCGGTCTTCGTGCTCACGCACACCCGCCGCGACCCGATCGAGTTCGCGAACGGCACGGTCTTCCACTTCGTCGATGCGGCGCCGGAAGAGATCCTGCCGCGTGCGATCGATGCGGCGGGCAGCGACGACGTGCGCATCGGCGGCGGCATCGACGTCGTGCGGCAGTTCCTCCGCGCGGGGCTGGTCGACCGGGTGCACCTCGCCGTCGCTCCGCTCGTGCTGGGCAGCGGAGAGCGCATCTGGGACGGCCTCCGAGGCATCGAGAACGGTTACGACGTCGAGTCGGAGGTCGCCGAGTCCGGCGTCACGCACCTGACGTTCCGTCGCGACTGACGGCCACAACCGCGCAGGCGTCCATCGCCTGCCCCAGTAGGATTCCCTGCGTGGCAGCATCCTCGAAGCGCAAGAAGAATCCGACCCGTGTGAGCGGCAACCCCGCGAAGCGGGCGAGCGGCAACCCGGCCCAGCGACCCGTCATCGAGGCGGGCCCTGTCACGGTCGGCGACTGGATCGGCGCCGCCCGAGTGCGCACCCTTCCTCTCGCGATCGCGCCGGTCGTGATCGGCACCGGTGCCGCGCGCAGCACGGGGCCGGAGTTCCACTGGGTCATCGCCCTCGCCTGCCTCGCGGTCGCGGTGCTGCTGCAGATCGGCGTCAACTTCGCGAACGACTACAGCGACGGCATCCGCGGCACGGACGCCGTGCGCGTCGGCCCTGCCCGCCTCACGGCGTCGGGTCGAGTGAAGCCTCGCACCGTGCTGATCGCGGCGCTCGTGTTCTTCGCCCTCGCCGCGGCGGTCGGCGTCGCGATCGTCATCCGCACGGAGCAGTGGTGGATGCTGGCGATCGGCGCTGCCTGCATCATCGCCGCCTGGTTCTACACCGGCGGCAAGAGGCCCTACGGTTACAACGCTCTCGGCGAGGTCTTCGTCTTCATCTTCTTCGGGCTCGTCGCGACCCTCGGCACCACCTGGGTGCAGGCCTTCACGCTGCCGCAGCAGGCCTGGCTCGGAGCCATCGCCGCAGGGCTGTTCGCGTGCGCCGTGCTGCTCGCCAACAATCTGCGCGACATCGACCAGGACCGTCTGGTCGGCAAGCGCACCCTGACGGTCCTGATCGGAAAGCGCGCGACGCAGGTGCTGTTCACGCTGTTCGTGCTGGCGCCCTTCGGCATCCTGGCGTTCATCGCGCTGCTGTACCCGATCGCCTGGATCGGACTGCTGGCGCTGCTCTCGGGGCTCCCGGCGATCCTGATCGTCTGGACGTACCGTCAGGCGAAGGAACTGGTCATCGCGCTGGCGCTGACCTCGCTGACCGCGCTGCTCTACGCCGGCGCGTTCTTCTGGGCGCTTGCCGGCTGAGCCAGTCGAACCGACGGGCTCGCGCATGGAGACATCCCGCAGGATCGACGGCTTCGTCGCACGGGCGCGGCGCCAGGAGCAGCAGAAACCTCCCCCTCAGGCTCCGACCTGGGCGGTGGTCGCGCTCGGTCTACTGCTGCTCGTGGGACTCGCGGTCGTCGTGGCGTCCGGGCAACCGGCGCTCTACGCGTTCGTCGCCGCCATGGTGGGTGCGGGTGTGCTGGAGCGTGTGCTCGACGGGCGCGCGCCGTCGTGGGGTGAAGGCCATGTCGTCGCGGATATCGAATCCGATGGTGTGATGTTCCGCACCTACCGCGGCGCGGTCGCACTCGCGGTCCTCTTCTTCGTCGCGCTCGCCGCAGCGTCGGTCCTCTTCGTCGTGGTGTGGACCACGCCCGGTCTCGACCTGCCGAGGTTCTTCGGCGGCTTCGCGATCCTCCTCTTCGCCGGGCTCGTGTATGCAGTGCGGCTCATCGTGCGCAGCATCCGACGCGTCGACATCCGTGTGAACGCCGACGGCGTCACGGCCGTCCGCGTTCTCGGTGCGTGCGAGACCGTGCGTTGGAGCTCACTCCTCGCCGCTTCCCCGCGGGGACGAGTGATCCTGCTCACGACATCGGAGAACGTCGTGCGGTGGCCGACGGACCGCTTGCGGGCCGACCCCGTCGCTGTCGCAACCATCATCGATCGGTGCGCGGCGCTCGACCATCATGATCGAGAGTCGATCGTCGCAATCATCGAGGAGATGTTCGTCGCGCCCGCCGGTCGTTGACCGAGCACGACGGCCACGCGTGACCTCTCGGTCTCGATCTCGTTCTCAGCCTCGCGGCGTCGACTCGGTGCTGCCCGACTCGGGGTGACCGGCACCGTCGATCGCCGCGTCCTCGGCGTCCGCGTCGGCCTGCTCGGCCTCGCCGCGTCCGCCCCGGCGCTCGACCAGCCGCGCCGACGCATCGGTCAGCGGTGCACGCAGGAAGAGCATCGAGATGCTGACGCCGATGAGGGCGGCGAAGATCGCGGCCAGCCACCAGAACTCGCGGAAGATCGGGAAGAAGAACCACAGGATCGCGAGCGGCACGAGGAATGCCAGCAGTCGGAGCACGGTGTAGACGAGGAAAGGTGCGCGGTTCTTCACCCGGACAGTCTACGTTCGCGACCTGAGGCGTCTGCTGTCAGCCGTCCGAGCGCTGTCCGTCGCCGAGGCCGAGAGAGCCGAACGGGATTCCCCTGACAACTCGACGCCACGGATGCTCCCCGAGAGACCACAGCAGCTTCGCGTCGAGGTCGAGGGCGAGGTCCTCGCATCCGACCGGAAGTGGCATCTCGTCGCGTTCCAGTTCGTCACGGTTGCCGGTCCAGAGGATTCCTGGGCGCATGCGGTCGGACTGCGAGATGAAGTGCCGGTCGCCCCAGCGCACCGCGCCCTGCATGTGGCGGATGCCGGGGGTGAAGCGGCTCTCCTCGTGGAAGGCGTCGTCGTCGGACTCCGGGACGGAGAACTCCGCGACGCGCCCCTGGTCGTCCTTCGTGTACTCGCCGATCAGGACGCGGCGGAGCGGCGTGCCGTCGTCGTCGAACACGCGGCCGAGGTACGAGCAGCGGATGTCGACGGGATGCACGCGGGTGCGCACCGCGACGAGTGCGGTGGCGCGCACGCCACGACCGCCGGCACCGGCGAGGCGTCGCGCGTCCGCGCCTCGGACGCGGCGGATGCGGGCGAGGTCGAACTCCCAGATGCCCTTGCCGGTCGCTGCGACGAAGAGGCGGTCGTCGAACCAGGCAAGGCCCCCGGCGTGGATCCGCGCGGGCTGCAGCTCGCCGTCCTCCTCGACGGCGAGCAGCACGTCGAGGTGGCGTGACCGGTCGAGGTCGACGAACGCGACCCGCGAGGCCAGGTGGTGCCCGTCGAGCTGTTGACGGAACCAGCTCACGGCGAGGGTGCGCCGACCGTGCCACAGTCCGAGGTCGATGCCCTGCGGATACCAGCGGCGCGTCCACGTGCGGGCGCTCAGCCAACGCAGGTCGACGGTGCCGCGGTGCTTCTGCCGCACCGGGCGCCATGTCGTTCCGAACGGCCAGAGCATGGTCCCATCGTCGCCGATCCCCGAGCGAGGCGCGAATCCGCCGTACCCGCGCTCAGCGGATGCATCCGATCGCGTCACCGCCCGTTCACCCTCGCGTCCCCGACCGGCAACGATCGCCTGCGAGCATGCCGAGACCGTCGACCCGGGGGAGTTCTGTGCGCACACCGCTCGTCACCGTCATCCTGCCCGCCAAGGATGCGGGCGCGTACATCGGCACGACGCTCGAGACGCTGACCCGCCAGTTCGACGATCCGGCGGCGCTCAAGCTCGTCGCGATCGACGACGGATCCCGCGACGACACCGGCACGCTGATGCGGCATTACGCCGAGCGTTTCCCGCACTCGACGGTCATCGAGAACCCGCAGCCCCAGGGGCTCGCGAGCGCCCGCAACCAGGGACTCGCGCACGTCGAGGGCGACGCCTTCTGCTTCCTCGACGGGGACGACTGGATGCAGCCGCAGCGGCTAGACGTGCTGACGCGTCGCCTGCGCGACCTGGACTGCGACTTCGTGCGCACGGATCACGTGACCGTGAAGGCCGGCGTGCGCACCCTCGTGTCGGCCCCGTACCCGTGGCGCGAGCGGGTGGGCTCGCCGCGCGAGGCGATCCTGCCCGAGAACGAGCCGACCATGGTCGACTACCCGTTCGCGTGGGCGGGCATGCTGCACCGCCGGCTGATCGACGACGGTCTCGCCGCGTTCACCCCCGGACTCTTCACCGCCGAGGATCGCCCGTGGATCTGGCGCCTGCACCTGCAGGCCCGCTCGTTCGCGGTGGTCGATGCTCCGGCCCTCCTCTATCGCCGAGGGGTGTCGACATCGCTCACACAGGTGCGCGATCGGCGGCAGCTCGACTTCGTGCGGGCCATGGACGAGGTGCTCGACATCGTGGCAGCGGATGCCGAGGCCGACCGCTTCCTGCCGAAGGCGGTGTGGAGCGTGCTTGCGCTGAGCTCGCGGCACCTCGTGCGGGCACGGCGGATGACGCCGTCTCTGCGCGCCGAGATGCGCGCGGGCATCCGCGGACTGCTCGCACGGCTGCCCGAGACCGAGTCTGCAGCGGTGCTGGCGCGACTCGACGGCCCGCGGCGGCGCGTGCTCGCCCCGCTGCTGCGCACGGTCGGTCGTGCCGCATGACCCAGCTCTTCGCGCTGCACAGCGCGTACGGACTCGCCACTGCCGCGGCCGCACTCGACGGAGGCCTCCTCGGAGAGCACGGCGAGCGCATCCTCGTGCCGTTCGTCTCGTCGCGGGTGCCGGAGACGTCGGTGGGCATCCTCGCCGACCCCGCGCTGGCGAGTCTTCGGGATCGGTTCGACCGGGTCGAGGATCTGAGTGCGCTGCTCGGTCCGCTGCATCCGAGCTCATGGAAGCCGGATGCCGCCGATCTGCCGCTGCTGCGCAGGCTGTTCATGCGTGCCTGGGGCCTCGACGGCGACGACCTCGAGGTGCTGGTGCAGAGCCCGCAGGTCGCCCCCGCTCGCACTCTGATGATGCTCTTCCCGCACGCCAGGCTCACGATCATCGGCGACGGGCTGATGACCTACTCGCCCATGCGTGTGCGTCTGCCCCACACGGTGACCGCCCGGATCGGCCGCGTCGTGCACGCCGACGTCGTGCCCGGAGTGACGCCGCTGGTCGGCGCACCCACCGCGACGCCGGCGCCGGTCTCTCCTGCCCTGTTCCGCGCGGTGCTCGCCGAGACGGCAGCGGGAGTGGATGACACGACCGATCTCGTCAGCGCGCTCGAGGGGGAGTCGACCGTGCTCGTCCTCGGTCAGTATCTGGCGGCGCTCGGGCTCGTGAGCGAGAGCGAGGAAGTGGCGCTGCAGGTGGGCATGATCGACCGGGCCGCGGACCTCAGGCCCGCGCACATCGTCTTCAAGCCGCATCCTGCCGCACCGCCTCGGTTGAGCGATGCACTGCGCGATCGAGCGGCGGTGCGCGGGGTCGTCTTCCACGAGTACCGCGGAGCGCTCGCCGCAGAGATGCTGGCCGAGCGGATCGACGCGCGCGCCGTCATCGCCGGGTTCTCGACCGCTCTGCCCACGGTGCAGGCGGTGTTCGGCACGGAGATCGAGGCGGTCGGCGCCGACACCGTGCTCTCTCGGCTGACCCCGTATGAGAACAGCAACCGCGTGCCCGCGACCATCGTCGATGCGCTCACCCGGCGGGACTCGCCGTATCGGCAGCCCGAGCAGATGCAGCTGCTGATCGACGCGGTCGGCTACGCGATGCAGCCGGTCGTCGCAGCACACCTGCGCGGGCGTGCGGAGGAGCTGCTGACGAGCATCCGGCCCTCCGACCGCGACAGGTACTTCGCTCCTGATCGGCTGGGCGAGCTGCGTCTGCCGGGTGCGCCGCCGGAGACGGTGGTTCGCCGCGCGCTGCGCCCGGCCGGCGGAATCGGTCGGGTCGAACAGCTGCGGCTGACGGCGCTGGGTGCGCGGCGACGGATCGGTCGCGCGTGGCGCGCACTGCGAGGACGGTGAGGGATGACGACCATGAAGACGGACATGAGCACGAGCACGAGCACGGAAGAGGGTCACGAGGACGCCGCACCCCGGGTGGTCGCGATCATCCCGGCACGGGGCGGCTCGAAGGGCGTGCCGCGCAAGAACGTGCGACGGGTCGGCGGCGTGCCGCTGATCGAGCGGGCCGTGCGCAGTGCGCAGGCAGCCGACGGCGTCGACCTGGTGGTGGTGTCGACCGACGACGACGAGATCGCCGCGGTGAGCGCGGCCGCCGGGGCGCGGGTCGTGCGGCGGCCCGCCGAGATCTCCGGTGACACGGCGTCATCCGAGAGCGCGATCCTGCACGCGCTCGACGAGCTCGACAGGTCGGGTGACGGGGTCGACGTGGTGGCCTTCCTGCAGGCGACATCGCCGTTCATCCCCAGCGGCGTGCTCGCGGACGCCGTGCGCGAGGTGCGCGCGGGCAGCGCAGACAGTGTGTTCTCGGCGCATGAGACCTTCGGGTTCCTGTGGGCGCGGGCCGACGCGGGGCAGGCTGATGCCGGGGCGGCCGTGGCACTGAACCACGACGCGACCCACAGACCGCGGCGTCAGGATCGCGAGCCGCACTTCCTCGAGACGGGCGCGTTCTACGTGTTCCGCGCCGACGGCTTCCGTGAGGCGAAGCACCGCTTCTTCGGACGCATCCGCATCGCCGAGGTGCCCGAATGGACAGCAATCGAGATCGACGACGAGCAGCAGCTGCGGATCGCGCGTGCGCTCGCTGCCCTGCACGAGACGCCCGAGCGGATTCCGGTGCGGGCGATCGTGACCGACTTCGACGGGGTGCACACCGACGACACCGCGACAGTCGACGCCGACGGCGTCGAGCGCGTGCGGGTCAGCCGGGAGGACGGCATGGGGGTGTCGCTGCTGCGTCGTGCCGGCATCCCGATGCTGATCCTCTCGACCGAGGTGAACCCGGTCGTACGCGCGCGGGCCGACAAGCTCCGCGTGCCGGTGCTGCACGGCATCGACGACAAGGAGTCGGCGCTGCGCGGATGGGCGGAGGAGAACGGCATCCCGCTCGGTGAGATCGCATACCTCGGCAACGACGTCAACGACCTGCCGGCGCTGCGCATCGTCGGCTGGCCGATCGCGGTCGCGAACGCGCATCCGCTCGTGCTCGAGGCGGCACGCGTCGTTCTGGGGCGCACGGGCGGGCACGGGGCCGTGCGCGAGCTGATCGAACGGGTGTTGCCTGCCTGACCGACCCCGGTAACCGACAGGTCTCCAGGTGTTCATCCCCGGCGCGTACTCAGAGGAGAAGGCCATTTCGACGACCGGAGGAACCATGACTGTCAGCATCGGCTCACGCGTGATCGGCGGCGGTCACCCCGCCTATCTCATCGCGGAGATCGGCCTCAACCACAACGGCGACGTCGACATCGCCAAGCGTCTGATCGACGTCGCTGCGAAGGCGGGTGCCGACGCCGTGAAGTTCCAGAAGCGCACGCCCGAGATCTCCACCCCCGAGCACATGCGCGACGTGCCTCGCGAGACGCCGTGGGGCACCATGAGCTACCTCGACTACCGCCGCCGCGTCGAGTTCGGCCGCGACGAGTACATCGCGATCGGCGACCATGCCACGATGCTCGGACTCGACTGGTTCGCCTCCCCGTGGGACGTGCCCAGCGTCGACTTCCTCGAGGACCTCAACGTCACAGCGCACAAGGTCGCCTCGGCCAGCCTCACCGACACCGAGCTGCTCGTCGCGCTGCGCGAGACCGGCAAGCCGATCATCCTCTCGACCGGGATGTCGACGATCGAGCAGATCGACCGAGCGCTCTCCACTCTCGGCACCGACCGCGTCGTGCTCATGCACGCCACGTCGACGTATCCGCTCGAGCCCGAAGAGGCCAACCTCCGGGCGATCGCCACGCTGCGCGACCGCTACCCCGGGGTGCCGGTCGGATACTCGGGCCACGAGCGCGGGCTGCAGATCTCGCTCGCGGCCGTCGCGATCGGCGCCGTCGCGGTCGAGCGTCACATCACCCTCGACCGCACCATGTGGGGATCGGACCACGCGGCCTCGCTCGAGCCGACCGGCCTCGAGCACCTCGTGCGCGACATCCGCGTGATCGAGACGGCGCTCGGCGACGGCGTCAAGCGCGTGTTCGACAGCGAGCGCGCGCCGATGGCGAAGCTGCGTCGCATCTCGGCGTGAGTGGATCGGGCATGATCAGTGCGGGCGTGAGCGGATCGGGTGCGCTGCGGGTCGTCGCGATCGCGGACGCCGATTCGTTCGTGAAGTGGTCGGCGTCGCTGCTCGGCAGTGTGCCGGGCATCCGTTCGCACCTGCTGCTGGTGCAGACGCCCCTGACGGCCAGCGTCGAGCAGCAGCGCACGGCGCTGACAGGCACCGGCATGCTGGGCGAGAACGTCATCCGGGTGGCCTTCGCGCAGGCTGCCGGGTGGCTCGAGGGTCAACGACCCGACGTCGTGCTGCTCGCCGGCCGCGGTCCGTTCGTGCGACTGATGGGCAGGGTGATCGACGGCCTCACCCGTCGCCCGGTCGTCGTGGCGGGGCTGCCCGGCATGGCGATCCCCGCCCAGCGCGGAGCCCTGGAGTATCGCCGCCACGCCGACCTGCTCGTCGTGCACTCGCATCGCGAGGAGCGGGCTTTCGCCGAGCTCGGCCGCCGGATCGGCGTGCAGGTGCCGACTGCGCTCGCGACCCTGCCGTTCGCGCGGTCGAGATCCCGGATGCTCGCGCATGATCGAGTGCGCGTCCTTGCGGCAGACCCGGCCGGCACCTCGGGAACGCTCCTCGCCGAACGGCCCACACCGTCGGAGCCGCAGCAGGACCGCCCGGTGCGGATGCCGGCCACCGACCTCGTGTTCGCCGCGCAGGCGCTGGTGCCGGTCGGCCGGGACGAGCGTGCGGAGATCGCCGCGACCCTCGTGCGGGCGGCTGAGGCCGACCCTGACCGCCGTGTCGTCGTGAAGCTGCGTTCACGGCCGGGGGAGTCCGAGACCCACCTCGAACGCGACCCGTACCTCGATCTGCTGCCGGCACGGCTGCCCGAGAACCTCGTGGTGTCGTACGGCTCCATGGCCAGGGCGCTGTCGACGGCCGCGGGGCTCGTCACCGTGAGCTCGACCGCAGCTGTCGAGGCGGTGGCGCTCGGCGTGCCGGTGATCGCACTCGACTCTTTCGGGGTGAGCAAGAGCCTGCTGAACACGGTCTTCGTCGGCAGCGGCCTGCTCGGCGGACGCAGCGAGGTCGTGGCCGGCCGCTTCCGGCATCCGCACCCCGACTGGCTGCGCGACAACTACTTCCATCCCTCGGTGGAGTCGACCTGGTGGGAGCACGTCGAACAGCTCGTCGCGCTGCGCCGGGCCGGCGCGCTGCCTGCCAGGCGAGTGCCCGCCGCACGGGGAGGGGCGATGCACGAGGCGTGGCACCGCGCGAGCGTGCTGGGTTCGGAGGATCGTACGCTCAGCGGTGCGGCCGCTCTGGCCTTCGGCGCTCCCGCGACGAAGGCGATCGCAGCCCTCCGCCGCGGACGGACACCGGTCGACGGCGGCACCTGGGCGGATGCGGCCACCGACTTCACGCTCGAGCCGAACCCGTTCCACGACTCGATCCGGCGCTGAGCGCCGGTCTCACCGATCGAGCAATGCGCCTACCTGGGTCCTGACATCGTCGGCGATCTCGTCGATGCTCGCGTCGGCGTTGACGCTCGCCGCCATGGTGACGAACATCGCGGCCGAGACGATGCGGGCGAGTGTCGGGGCGCGGTGCTCGTCGATCAGCGGATCGCGGTTCAGGATGCCGGTCAGCGCCGCCTCGGTCTCGCCGACGATCCGCAGGGCCTCAGCGTGATGCGAGTCGGCCGGATTGCCGAACACCATCTCGCGGAGGTAGGTGCGGCCGTTCTCGACCTGCACCCGATTGCACTCGATGATGGGGCGGAGAAGCGCCATGGTCGCGTCGAGGGTGTCCGCTGTCATGGCGGCCGCCGTGCGTCCGCTCTCCAGCGCCAGGGCGTAGTGCGCATTCTGCACGAGCAGAAGCAGTTCGCCCTTGGTCTTGGCGTAGAGGAAGAGCGTCCCGGTGCCGACATCCGCCTTCTCGGCGATCTGCTGGGTCGTGACGTCGTCGATGCCATGGGCGGTGAAGAGCTCGGCCGCGGCCGCCGTGATCCTCTCGAGTTTCTGCTGCTTGTTCCGCTCGCGGCGCCCGAGAGGCGTGGCCTGGCTCGACATTCTTCGTCCCCTCGGAATAGAAACTGAGTACAGTCGGTTATGACTGGAGTCGCTTGTGCGTACGCTCAGCGATGATCCACTCATTGTCGCAAAGAAGAAGTCGCACACAAGAAAGAGCGGTCCATGCCTTCACTCAACGGAGCTGTCGTCCTCGTCACCGGCGCGAACGGAGGTATCGGCACCCAGTTCGTGCACCAGGCCCTCCAGCGGGGAGCTGCCAAGGTCTACGCCAGCGCCCGCACGCCGCGCGAGTGGGACGACGCTCGGATCGTGCCGCTGACGCTCGATGTCACCGATGCGCAGTCCATCCGCGATGCCGTGGAGGTGGCATCCGACGCGACCGTGCTGATCAACAACGCCGGCGCCTCCGTGCCCACGGCGGGCATACTCACGCATACGGACGACGAGATCCGCCGCAACGTCGAGACCAACTTCCTCGGCCCGCTGTTCCTGACGCGCGCATACGCCCCGCTGCTGTCGGGACGCGACGGAGCCACGGTCATCGACATCCACTCGGCTCTCGCGTGGTTCGCGGTCGGCGGCATCTACAGCGCCACGAAGGCAGCGCTCTGGTCGGCGACCAACTCGCTGCGTCTCGAGCTGGCGCCCGAGGGAGTGCACGTCGTCGGCGTGCACGTCGGATACGTCGATACGGCGATGGCCGAGCACGTCTCCGACCCCAAGACCGACCCGGCCGACCTCGTGCGGGCGATCCTCGACGCGACCGAACGGGGCGAGTACGAGGTGCTCGCGGACGAGATCTCGGTGCAGCTCAAGGCCGGTCTCAGCGCGCCGCTCGACGCGGTCTACCCGCAGCTGCGCGGCTCGGCCGTCTGACCTCGGCCCCGCAGACAAGAAGAGGAACGATCATGCGAGCATTCGTGCTCACGAAGTACACGAGGCCGCTCGAGCTGCAGGAGACCGCCGAACCCGAGATCGGTGACCGAGACGTCCTGATCCGGGTGGAGGCGACCGGGCTCAACCAGCTCGACGAGAAGATCCGCCTGGGGGAGTTCGCGCAGATCCTGCCGTACTCGCTCCCTGTCGTCCTCGGCAACGACGTCGCCGGCACCGTGATCCGCGTCGGCGGGCTCGTCGAGTCGTTCCGCCCGGGGGATAGGGTGTTCGCACGGCCCGACGAGCGCCGCATGGGGGCGTTCGCCGAGCGGATCGCCGTCGCCGAGTCGGATCTCGCCCTCGTCCCGGCGCGCATCACGGCGGCCGAGGCCGCATCCCTGCCGCTCGTGGCGCTCACGGCCTGGCATGCGCTGGTCGAGCAGATCCCGGCGGCCCTCGCCGACCTCGCGTCCGGTGGCGGTCGGGGCAAGATCGTGGCCACGCTCGAGGTCTGAACGCGACGCCGGCCCCGCGCCTCCCGCCCGAATCGGGCGAGGATGCGCGGAGCCGGCGCCCTGTCGTCTCAGCTGCTGCGGCGGATGGCCCGCACTCCGACGACGAGGCCGATCGCGGCAACGGCCAGCGCCGATACCCAGCCCCAGAGCACGGTCGCATCGCCGAGGTCGCCGGAGAACAGCGCCCGCTCGGCCTGCACGACCCAGTTCACCGGGTTGACGGCGGCGACCGCGCGCATCCACGCGGGTCCGTCATCGAGCGGCAGCAACATTCCCGAGAGGATCAGCAGCGGGAAGATCAGCGACTGCTGCACTCCCCAGAACAGCCACTCCCGGTCCTTGGTGGCCAGTGCCAGCGAGTATGACAACGAGCCGAGCCCGACGCCGAAGACCGCGAGCAGGGCGAGCCCGATGAGCAGCCCGGGCACGTCGATCGCGAATCCGAACGGCCAGGCGATCAGCACGATCACGAGCGCCTGCACGACGATCGGCGCGATCTCCTTGAGCGCCCGTCCGACGAGCAGCGACGAGCGGGCCAGGGGAGCGACCAGGGTGCGCTCGTGCGAGCCCGTCATCATCTCGTATTGCAGGTTCGATCCGGTCGCCCCGGTGCCGAACAGCACGATCATCACGAGCACCCCAGGCACGAACCAGGCCAAGGTCTCGCTCGCCGGCTGACCGGAACCGCCGATCAGCAACGGCGCGAACAGCCCCAGGAACACGAGCGGCTGCAGCAGGCTGAAGATCAGCGTGAACGGATCGCGCAGCACCGGCTTGAGCTCACGGGTGAGCACGTTCTTCGTATCGCGTGCGAGGTTCGAACGCACAAGGGTGTCGGTGCGGGGAAGGTCGGTGGTGGTCATGAGAGGACTCCTGTCTTGTCGTTCTCGCTGCTGTCGGCTGGGCTGTCGGCCGCGGTGTCCGCGTCGGATTCGCCGGCGCCGCCCTCTCCTGCTTCGCGCAGCGTGCGCCCGGTGAGGGCGAGGAACACGTCGTCGAGCGTGGGAGGCACGCCGGTCGCCCGACGGACGAGGATGCCGGCGGCATCCAACTCGCGGACGATCACCGGCAGCAGCTGATCGCCGTCGGGGACTGCGAGCGACACCGCGTCGCCGTCGATGGTCGCGTCGGCCGTGCTGAGCCGTGCGATCACGGGGCGAGCGCTCGCCGCATCCGCCTCGCTCGCGAAGCCGAAGGTGAGCACGTCTCCGGCGAGGGTCGCCTTCAGCGACGACGCGTCGTCGTCGGCGATGATCCGCCCCTTGTCCATGACCATGACGCGTTCGGCATAGCGGTCGGCCTCTTCGAGGTAGTGCGTCGTGAGGAACACCGTCGTGCCGTGTTGCGTGCGGAGGTCGAGGATGTGCTGCCAGAGATTCGCTCGGCTCTGCGGGTCGAGCCCGGTCGACGGCTCGTCGAGGAAGATCAGCGGCGGGGCGTGCATGAGTCCGAGCGCGATGTCGAGCCGCCGTTTCTGCCCTCCGCTGAGCTGCTGCACCGTGCGCGTCGCGAACGATGCGAGGTCGAGCGATTCGATCAGCTCGTCGGCCCGACGGATGCTGTCGCGTCGGGTCATGCCGTAGAAGGCGCCCTGACTCAGCAGCTCGTCGCGGACCCGCTGCGAGAAGCTTCCGCTCGTGAGCTGGCCGACATAGCCGATGCGGGCGCGCACCCCGGCGGCATCCGTGTGGATGTCGTGGCCGACCACCCTGGCTGTGCCAGCGGTCGGGGGGATCAGTGTCGTCAGCATCCGCAGGCTCGTGGACTTGCCCGCGCCGTTCGGACCGAGGAACGCGACGAGCTCGCCGCGGACCGCGGTGAAGGAGAGGTCGGTGACTGCGTGGACCGGCGTCTTCTTGACGGTGAAGACCTTGGTCAGGCCTTCTGTTTCGATGATGGATTCGTTCGACATGGCTCGAGAGTAGAAACAAACCAGGACAGATCCTGTCCGCAATGTCTGGCAATCTGAAATCATGTCCGACACCACCACCCGCGCGCTCGCACTGCTCAACCTGCTGCAGACGCACCGGCACTGGCCCGGCACCGAGCTCGCCGGCCGACTCGGGGTCACCGAGCGCACCGTGCGCCGAGATGTCGACCGACTGCGCGAGCTGGGATACCGGGTCGAGTCGACCCCGGGTGCGGCCGGCGGCTATCGCCTGGAGGCGGGCAGCGCAGTGCCGCCGCTGCTGCTCACCGACGACGAGGCCGTCACGATGGCGATCGGCCTGCGGGTCGCCGCGACGCAGCAGCTCGTCGGCGGCGCGGAGGTCACCCTCACCGCCCTCGCGAAGCTCGAGCAGGTGCTGCCGTCGGCGCTGCGGCAGCGGGTGAATGCGCTCGCCGCCTCCGTGCAGCCGCCGCGCATCGGTGACGGGCCGGTCGTGTCGCCGGCGGTGCTGGGCGAGATCGCGCTGGCGACCCGCGATCACGAGCGACTGCGCATGCGGTACGTCGACGGGGCGGGTGTCGAGAGCAACCGGCGGGTGGAGCCGCATGCCCTCGCTCCCTCGGGACGCAAGTGGTTCCTGCTGTGCTGGGATCTCGATCGCGACGACTGGCGCACTTTCCGCGTCGACCGCATCGCCTCGGTCGAGCACACGCGAGTGCTGTTCACCCGCCGCGAGATCACCGAGGAGGAGATCGAGGAGCGGGTGCTGATCGCCGCATCGTGGACTCCGCAGAAGGTCGAGGCGGATGCGGTGATGAACCTGCCGCTGCCTGTGATGGAGGGCATGTTCGGCCCGTGGTCGGAGGGGGCGACGGCCGAGGGTGAGGACCGCACCCGGTGGCCGTTCGGCGGGTCGGACTGGCGGGAGGCGATGTACGCGCTGCTCTGGATTCCCGAGGGTGTCGAGTACACGACGAGTTTCCCCGAGCCGCATCGCGCGGAGCTCAGGGAATCCCTGGAGCGGCTGCGGCGGGCGCTCGATGCACCCGCTCCCGGCTCACGCGGGTAGCGGCCGTCGCGCGACGATCGACGGCGGGTTCGGGTCATCCCATCGCTGGAACGTCTGCACCCACCAGAACGTGGCGAACAGGATCAGGGCGACGGCCTCGCCGAAGAGCACGACCGGGGTCTCGCCGAACGCCTGGCGGAAGAGCAGAGCCACGACGAGCAGCAGGAGGTCGACGATCAGCAGCCCCGCGATCCAGCGGTAGATCGATCGTTGGCGAGGAGTGGGTGGGGTCTCGCCGGGGTCGAGCGGGCCGCCCGCATAGAGGATCGGCACCGCGGCGAACACCCCGAAGAACACCAGAGTCACCACGAAGTGGATGCTGTGCACAGGCCAGAAGTTGAAGGGGAATTGCGGGTTGAGTGCGGGCACGAAAGCCAGCGCGGCGACGGCCGCCGCGGTGATGACCGCGATGATCGACACGAGCCGGGCCGAGGGATTCGGCGTGCGGGTTCGACGGCGGATCACCGCCATCGTGAGCACCACGACGACCACGACCACCACGTAGACGGCGATGCCGAGCCGCATGTCGCCCTGGAACTCGACCGGCACGCACTCGAAGTTGTCCGGGCACTCGAATCCTCCGATCCGCTGGCGGTTCGCGAGACCGGTCGGCACGATCGCGATCAGCGGCGCGAACAGCGCCGAGATGTCGAGCAGGGTGGTCGCGCGGTCACGTCCCGACAGGGCGAGAAGAGCGAGAGATGCCGCGATCAGGGCCCCGACGAACACGGTGCGAGCCGGTGTGTAGAAGTAGTGGCTGATCGAGGGCAGCGGCTTCCATCCGAGAGCGAACGGCTCCCAGGACGTCACCACCGTCTGGATCACCACCGACGTCAACAGCGCGAAGACGATGAATACGAGCGACAGCCGCAGATAGCGGTGGGTCCTCAGGCTGGTGGGGGCGGTGTCCTCATCAACGGCCATGAGGCGAACGTACACCGCAGTCCGGACGGAGTCGGATGACGCGGCGTGACGACTCTCGTCATGCTCGGACTCACTCTGTCAATCCCCGCAACGTTCCTGGCCTTCCGGATCACGGCCGGGTAACGTCATTCCCATCGCGGCGATCCGGGCGGTCCCGGGCCTCAGCTCATATCTGACGGCGTTGCGGGTTCGACTCCCGCCGTCGCGTCCACTCTGTCAGGGTTCCGAATGCCCGTTCAGCCCCCTGAGCGACGACCGCGATGCAGGCGCTCGACAGTCTCGCCCGCTGCGATGCCGACGAGAACGATCGCGGTCGTGATCGACAGCGTGAGGGCGTTGGCGATGAAGCCTGCGAATCCGACAGCGGCGAGCAGAGCAAGAGCCACCAGGCCGACCAGCTGCGCTCGCGCCCAGTGCCCTTCGAGCACGCGGCGGAACAGCACGGTGCCGGTGAGGAAGAGGATCGGTGCGCCGACGACCACGACCGTTGCGGCGAGGCCGCGCTGGTCGGGAAGCGAGAGCGTCTCTTTGTCGCCCACGCTCATCAGCACGATGCCGGCGATGATCGGAAGATGCACCCAGGTGTAGACGGTGCGCGCGAGCCGCGCAGGTTCCTCCGACGCCTCGATCGTTTCGGCCCCGATGCGTTCGCCGTGATCGAAGTAGATCCACCAGGTGGCCGCTGCAGTGACGAACGCCGTCACCATCGCGGCGATGGATGCGACGGACGACTCCTTGCCGACGAATGCGAAGCCGGTGACGAGGAGGCCTTCACCGAGCGCGATGAGTACGAAGAGGGACGTGCGCTCGGCGATGTGGGGACCTGAGAGATCCCAGGAGCGCAGCAGAACCTTCCCCCGTCCGGGGACCGGAAAGCCGAGCGCGGTGCCGAGCAGCTCGAGTGCCAGCGCTGCGGCCCACAGCGGCAGCTGCCACTCGAGGGGCAGCAGTGCGCCGACGATCCACAATGCGCCACCGGCGACCGTCCAGCACAGGATGAGCGAGAAATCGCGGGCCACCCGCCGATCGTGACGGGCTGTCGCCCACACGATGAAGCCAGTGCGTCCGACCTGGAGCACGACGTAGGCGATCGCGAAAGCCCACGCACGCTCGCCGAACGCCTCGGCGATCGAGACGCTCATCACGAGCGCCACGAAGGCCAGTGCGATCACCGCCCCGCGCACGGGAAGCTTCACGGGGTCGAGCCAGTTGGTCACCCAGGTGGTCGACACCCATGCCCACCACAATGCGCACACCATGATGGCCCCCTCGAAGGCGCCCAGAGACGTCTGGTTCTCATAGAGGTAGGCAGAGAGCTGAGTCAACGCGAGGACGAACAGGAGGTCGAAGAACAGCTCGACATAGGTCACTCGATCCGCGCGCGGAGAGTCCGTGGGGCGCAGCACGTCACGAGCCATCCCGAATGCCATGCGACCATCCTGGCACCGCCGACACGGCGGAGGGCGTTGACGTCGCCAGGGCGGATTCAGTCCTCTGACGTCGTCAGGGCTGCCTCCACCGGGGCCCAGCCGTTCTCGAGCACCGCGAACCCGGCGTCGAGGATCCCGAGCTGGTCCTCGTTCTCGTTCACGAGCAGCTGCATCTGCAGCACGAAACGCGAGTACACGCGGATCTCCGCCGTGGGTTCGGTGAGTCCGAGCTCGCCGGCGATCGCGTCTGCGAGAGCATCCTCATGCCGCAGCCACATCTTCGCGGCGTACTCGCGCAGCGCGGGCGTCTCGTTGAGGAAGGTGAGGAAGATCCGCGTCACGTCGTTGCCGTGCTCATCGATGTTGGCGCCGACCTCGACCACGTAGAAGTCGCGGATCGCCTGGTTGATCGTGATGCCGTCGGCGCGGTCGCGGACGGCCGAGACGAGGCGATCGCGCTGCTCGTCGTCCTCGTCGAAGACGAGCGCCTCTTTCTGGGGGAAGTGCGCGAACACGGTGGTGGGGGAGACGTCGGCAGCATCCGCGACCTCGCGGATGCTGACGTTGTCGAAGCCGCGCTCGAGGAACATCATCGTCGCCACGTCAGAGATGTTCTTGCGCGTCGCCGCCTTCTTGCGTTCGCGGCGTCCGAGCGGCTCAGAGTTCGTCATGCCTCCACGCTATCGCGAACTCGATACAGAATCGGCTTGACAACAAAACTGGTATTGCTACAGTTTCGGAGTGACTTCACTAAAGAACCCGCCTGCGCGCAGCGAAAAGCGCGCCTGGATCATGCTCATCGTGCTGACGATGCTCACCGTCATCGGCATGACCGTCGTCCTCCCCGTCCTGCCCTTCGTCGTGCTGCAATACGTGTCGCACGAGGGCGATCTCGCGATCTGGGTCGGAGTGCTCGAAGCGATCAACGGCCTGTGCGCCTTCCTGGTCGCCCCCTTCCTCGGTCGCCTCTCCGACCGCTTCGGGCGACGACCGGTGATCATCGCCGCCGCCTTCGGAGCGGCATTCGCCATGGCGCTGTTCGGCATCGGGGGAGCGATCTGGGTGCTCGTGCTCGCGCGTGTCATCCAGGGACTGACCGCCGGCGACCTTCCGGCCCTCTTCGCCTACCTCGCCGACATCACGCCGCCCGAGAAGCGCGCTCAGCGGTTCGGCCTGCTCGGTGCTCTCTCGGGCATCGGCATGATGATCGGACCCGCGATCGGCGGACTGCTCGCGGCCGTCAGCCTGCAGCTGCCGGTCTTCCTCACCGCAGCCGTCGCCCTCGTGATCGCCATCCTCAGCATCTTCCTGCTGCCCGAGAGCCTGAAGCCCGAGAACCGGATCGAGCGCATCTCGGTGCGCGAGATCCAGCCGTTCGGCGTCTTCAAGGAAGCATTCGGGCGCAAGGAGCTGCGGGGGCTGATGATCGGATTCGGCCTGCTCGCGCTGCCGTTCGGCTTCTTCGTCAACAACTTCAGCGTGCTGGCGCTCGACTCGATCAGCTGGGGTCCGACCCAGATCGGCCTGCTCACCGCGGGTGTCGGCATCATCGACATCCTCATCCAGGGCGTGCTGCTCGGCATCCTGCTGCCTCGCATCGGCGAGCGCGGTGTGATCATCAGCGGCATCGTGGCGCAGACGATCGGACTCGTCGGCCTCGCGATCGTCGCTTCGGTGTTCGCGCAGCCCTGGGTGTTCATCGTCGGTGCGCTGATGCTCGCTGCAGGCCAGGGAGCATCGACGGCCGCGCTGGACGGTGCGATGTCGAATGCGGTCGGAGACGACGAGCAGGGGTGGCTCGGGGGAGCGACCCAGTCGCTCAACGCCGCGATGAACACCGCCGCACCGCTGATCGCGGGTGCTCTGTACGTCACGGTCAGCCACGCTGCCCCGTACTGGCTGGGGGTCGCGCTGATGGTCGTCGCCGTGATCGTGGTCTCCCGCGCGCACATCGCGAACACGGCGAAGACGAATGCCGTGCCGCAGTCCGAGGGCACCGCGAACGGCACCCCCCTCGAGGCGGCTGACGCACTCGGCTGATACGCGCACCCCGCGCCGGGGGATGATGGATGCATGCCCACCCCTCATCGCCCCGGTCTCCGGGTCTCGGCGGGTCTCACGATCCCCGAGGCCGAGCTGTCGTGGCGCTTCTCGCGCTCGTCAGGGCCGGGCGGTCAGGGTGTGAACACGGCGGATTCCCGAGTGGAGCTGGTCTGGGATGCGAGCGCTAGCGCGTCGCTCACTCCGCACCAGCGCGAGCGCATCCTCGAGCGACTGAGCGGCCGTCTCGTGAACGGGGTGCTGACGATCGCCGCCTCCGAGCACCGCGCCCAGCTGCGCAACCGCGACGCCGCACGCGAACGGCTCGTGGCCCTGGTCGCCGACGCTCTGCGCCCGCCAGCGCCTCAGCGTCGAGCGACCAAGCCCAGCCGCGGGTCGAAGGAGCGGCGGCTGACCGCCAAGAAGCAGCGCACCGACGTCAAGAAGCTGCGAAGGCCCCCGCGCGACGGCTGAGAAGGTCGAATCGGCGCCTCACTCCGTCAGGGCGTCCGGAGGCTCGGGAACGACCACGTGCCGTCGATGACCTCGGGTCTCGGGCGGTAGAGGCGCACCAGGTAGTTCCACCCCTCAGGCAGGGGCAGCGCATTCGGCAGGTCGACATCACCGCCGAATCGGATCGTGATCGAACCGTCGGCGTCTCGCACGCCGGTCACGCTGTTGACGCTGTACGCCCCATGCTCGTTCGCTGCGAAGTATCCGTCGCCGTCGTACAGCGACACAGACCAGAAGCCGTCGACGGGCACCTCATCGACGCGCAGCGTGTACTCGCCGAGAGGGAGGCGCGGGTCGACGTTTATGTAGAACGCCTCGTCCTCCGGCAGACCTCCCCAGCCCGCCGCCGTGGCGAGGAGATGGCGGATGGGATCCACGGCGTCGGCGCGGCCGAAGCACCGCTCGAGTCCTCCGAGCCCTTTCGCCAGGGTCAGGATCGCCGCGCGCGTCTCTGCGAAGCTCGCCTCGTCGTAGACGGGGGCGGGGAACTCGCCGCCCCCGACCGACGTCAGCGCGAAACGGTCCTGCAGGGCGTTGACCGTCGCGACATCGTCGGCATCCTCGGAATCCACCAGCACCCGCACCGCTGCGAGGACGAAGTCGGATCCGAGGTCCTGCGCCGACAGCTCGTGGGTGCCGGGGTCATGGAGCACACGATTGATGTAGTGGTCCTCGTTGACGAGCATCACCGAGATGTACCGGTCGCCGGCGTCGGGGATCGTGATGGTCGCGCCGTGCGAGACGTCGATGATCGCGGCGCTGTACAGAGTGTCGCGATTCATCCGGATCACCGTCTGCTGGTCGATCGGGGTGGGCACGCGGTAATGGTTCCAGCGATTCGACCCGCCGGCGGCGGAAGCGATCGCGTCGAACATGCGAGCGCTTTCGACCCGGGCGAAGTTCGCGAAAGTGACGGGCGCAGGAGTGTCGGTCATCGTGGGTCCTTCCTCGACGGTGACTTCATCCTGGCTGTGCGAGGCGATCCGCGCACCCCAGATCACCCCTTGTGGGTGAGCTTGCACCGGCTGGTTCGAGTCGGGTCGGCCCGGGCCGATCAGTCCTTGTTGCCTCGCACCAGTTCGAGTCCCGCACCCGCGAACTGCCGCAGCGTCGCATCCGGCAGGAACGCCCGGGTCAGGGCCGTGCCGATCGCTGCGAGGTCGGCCTCGTCGCGGAACAGCAGGTACATGGTCTCGTAGCGGGGGTGGAACTTCTGCTTGAACCGGTGCAGCGATCCGAACCCGTAGACGGGCTCGAGCGCTTCGGCGAGACGATCGCTCAGCGCGGCGATCATGCCGGCATCCGGCGGATAGTCGTGAGCGAGGGGTGCCCCCGAGAGCGACATGATCTCGGCACCCTCCTCCGAGAACTGCCGCGCGGATGAGCCGATCAGATACTCCATCACCGGGGCGAAGCCGCCCTCCCGCCGACGCATGAGGTCGAGCGTCCACCCGCGCACGGTGCCGCCCTCGCCGTAGACGGGAAGCCACGACAAGAACCCGTCGACATCGCCGTTCGGGGCGATCGCCAGCGCGAGCCGCACCTCCGGATCCTCCGCCTCCTCGAGCGTTCCGAGCGTGAAGCGCATCTCGGGGAGGTCTTTGTCGCCGACCCACGCCTCCGAGATCGCCCGCAGCTGCTGCTGCACGCCCCACGGCTCGGACTTCAGGTGCGTCATCCTGAACGTCATCGCGTCACGACCCGCGCGGTTGAGGGATGTCCGCACCGAGTTCCAGCGCTTGCCCGTGAACTCGAGCCCGGGCAGGTCGACGATCGTGTCGTCCGCGACGACGATGCTCCGCCACGTCGACGGCACAGCCTGACGGGTGGCGTCGTCCGCGCTGAAGAAGCAGGGCACGAGGCCCGCGTTCTCCGCCGTGCGGATGAAGTCCGCGACCGCATCTGCGCGAGCATCCGTCGGGCCGATCGGGTCCGCGAGCGCGAGAGCGACGCCGGCCCGTCGCTGATACGCCACGATCCCCGCGGCGCTGCGCGCGTAGCTGTTGCCCTCCCAGGTCGTCATCCACGACAGAGTGCCGCCACCGTGGGCGCGCAGTTCGGTCTTCACGTCGTCGACCGAGGGGGCCGGCTGGATGCCGAGGGGCGACTTGCGCTTCGCTCGGAAGGCCCGGCGCACGGCGATCAGATAGACGAGCAGGACCATCCAGAGGAAGCCGTTGGCGAGGGAGAGCTCGGTCTCGCCGTCCCACCGCAGGTCGACCTGGGCCTGCGAGAAGACGGTGATGAGCGTCAGCACGAGTGCCGCGATCAGGATGTTGAACAGGCCGAGCAGGATCACGAGCACCCACGACCAGTGGCGGCCCCGCAGAAGCCCGTTCATGAGCACGACGATCACGACGAGGTCGATCGCCAGATCGATGAATCCGCCGGATGCCGGCTCGGTCGGGCCGAACGGTCCATCGGTCGCCACCAGCGTCGTGATGATCTCGACGGCCCCCAGCACCAGCAGCGCGATGACCGCGATGAGCCGCTGTTCGCGCACCGTGGTCCGCTGCACGCGCAGAGTGCGGTCGGCGAACAGGATCAGCAGCACCGCGAGCAGGTGCTCGAGGTCGGCGAGTGCGCCCCAGAACAGCATCGCGATGAAGACGAACCCGAGCAGGATGAGCCAGCCTCGCACGCGCCACGGCGGGCGGAACAGCCCGACGGCGGCCGCGATGCACGCCATGGTGCCGCCGGATGCTCCGACGTCGAGCGCCTGAGCCTGAGCCTCGGCCCACGCCCACGGCAGCTGCGACGCGAAGGCGAGCACCAGAGCGGTCGCGAACATCGCGAAGAGCTGACCCACCCAGTAGTAGGCGAGTGCGACGCGGGATCCTCGACGGAACTCTAGGTACGCCATGCCCCAGAAACCCGAGATCGTGAAGAGGTAGACCCAGGGTGTGTTGACGAAGAACGTCCCGGTGAGGGGCGTCCACCACTTGCCGTCGAGGAAGTTCGGCAGCCCGTAGGCCACGGTCGAGAACAGCGGCGTGTCTTCGAACGGGCGCCACAGTCCCTGCCACGCCACGCCGACGACGAGTATCAGCGCGACCATCGTGAGCGTCGCGGGGATTCGCCGGACCACGGCGAGGACGGGATGCGTGGGGATTCGCGCCTCGGTCATGCGCTCAGCGTAGCGAGGACGACGCGCTTTCCGGAGTGGGGCGACGAGCGGAGTAGTGGCTCCACGCCCACCGGAAGCCGACGCCGCCGAAGATCATGAAGCCCGCCGCGAAGAGCAGCCCCGCGATGATCCCGAGCGCGATCGCCCAGGCGAAGGAGCCCCCGCCGGCGATGATCGCCGAGCCGACCAACAGCCCCACCACGCACGCGTTCACGACGATCAGCAGCATGACCGAGCTTCCGAGAAGGATGCTGACGCTGCGAGGCCGCAGGAACGAGTACGTCCTCTTCATGCCCGGAAGGTCGTCGTACGGCGAGGCGAGAAACACCTCTTCGACGTGCGGGTCGATGTCGACGTACGCACCGCGGATGCGGTTCATCGCGACGACGTACATCATGTCCTCTTCCGAGACGTTCATCACCCGCACCTGCGTCATGAAGCCGATGAGCGCGAGGAACGCGAGGATGGCGAGCGAGGCACCGCCGAACCAGCCGCCGAAGTCGGAGGCCTGACCCAGAAGACCGATCGTCACGAGGCCGGCCGAGACCAGAGTCAGGAAGATCGTGATCCGGGTGAGCACCTCGCTCTGCGCGGTGCTGCGCGCGGCGAGCAGGCCCCAGTGCTCGGTGGCGAGCAGCTGCGCACGACGTCCCAGCGCCGCGTCCGATTCGCTCGGCGGCGGCGCGACCTCGTCATCGGATGCCGGTGCCGTCCCCTCGCCCGGCACAGGCTGCTCCAGAGAAGAGCCCTCGCTCATATCGGTATTGTGCTCCTGCATCCGGGCTCGCCGATACGGGTTCTGTGGGGGTTCTCGGGCCGAGGCTGTCGCTCGACGTCGATACCGCGTTGGATGGAGGCATGCTCGCGAAATCCGCACTCCGCGCGTCGACTGCTGTCGTCGCGGCATCCGCGGTCGCTCTGATCGTCGCCTCGTGCGCGGCCGAGCCGGCCTCGGTCTCGGCACCGACGACCGAATCCGTCGTCGAAGGGCTCGACGCACCCTGGTCGATCGCATTCCACGACGGCGTCGCGCTGGTGAGCGAGCGTGACAGCGCGCGGGTGCTCGAGATCGCCGACGACGGCGAGACCCGGGAGGTCGCCGTGATCGACGGTGTCGCACCCGCCGGCGAGGGCGGGCTGCTCGGACTCGCGGTGCACGAGGGCGAGCTGTTCACCTACTTCACCGCTGATGACGAGAACCGTGTGGAGCGGCGAGAGATCACCGGGGAGGCGGGGGATCTCTCGCTCGGCGAGCCGACGACGGTGATCGACGGCATCCCGGCGGCGGGCAACCACAACGGCGGACGCATCGCCTTCGGACCGGACGGGATGCTGTATGTCTCGACCGGTGACGCGGGTGACCGCGACAGCGCCCAGGACATCGATGCCCTGTCTGGCAAGATCCTGCGACTCGCCCCCGAGGGAGGCATCCCCGACGACAATCCCTTCGACGACTCGCCCGTCTACAGCTACGGGCACCGCAATCCGCAGGGCATCGCCTGGGATGCGGAAGGCGCGATGTACGCGAGCGAGTTCGGACAGGACACCTGGGACGAGCTCAACGTGATCGAATCCGGCGGCAACTACGGCTGGCCCGACGCCGAGGGGATCGCCGACGATGACGACTTCATCGACCCCGTGCAGCAGTGGTCGCCGGACGATGCGAGCCCGAGCGGCATCGCGGTCACCGGATCCGACATCCTCATCGCGAACCTCCGCGGCGAGCGCCTGCGCGTCGTACCGCTCGACGATCTGACGACCAGCACCGAGCAGTTCGTGGGCGAGCTGGGCCGCCTGCGCGACGTGGTCACAGGTCCGGACGGTGCGACCTGGGTCCTCACGAACAACACCGACGGACGCGGCAGCCCCTCGCCCGGGGACGACCGCGTCCTGCGCCTCGACAGCGACTGATCCCGGGGCGGGCTCGGCAGATCATTCGTTCACGGCCTTCTCGATGGCAGCCTCGAGGTCGCCCCAGGCTTCCAGCACGACGGGCTCGCCGTCGATGAAGAAGCTGGGGGTGCTGCGCACGCCGAGGGCTTCGCCGTCGTTCTTGTCGGCCTGAACGCGCGCGAGGGTGGCGGGGTCGGCGACCGCCGCGTCGTACGCCGCCATGTCGAGTCCGAGGTCTGCGGCGAATCCGCGGAACACCTCGGGCGTCTCCTGCGACTGCTCGCCCCACTGCGACTGCGTCTCGAACAGGCGGTGATACATGTCCTCGAACCGGTCCTGCTGCGCGGCGGCCTCGGCAGCGAGTGCGGCCTGGGTCGAGTTGATGTGACCCGGCAGCGGGAAGTACCGCACGACGTAGGTGATGTCACCGGCGTACTGCTCCCGCAGGTCTTCGACGATCGGATAGAACGCGCCGCAGGCCTCGCACTCGAAGTCGAGGAACTCGACGACGATCACAGCATCCGCGCCTCCCTCGTCGAGCACGTGCGAGTCGGTGCGCACGGTCTGCAGCTTCTCGCCCTCAGGGGGAGCCGGCTCGTCGGCGCGCTGCGACATGGCGTAGGCGATGCCGACGATCGCGAGGACGATGGCTGTGGCGATGGCGATCAGGGTCGCCTTGACAGGGCTCTTCATGGGGTACTCCAACGGGTGATATCAGGCAGGGGTGAGGGTGCCGCGGTGCGGCCGGGGTCGCCGAACGGCGGCGTGCCTGATTCAGGTGCGCGAGAGGGAGAGCTGAGTGAGCGTGAGAGCGGGGACGTACAGGCGAGGGCCGGCGCGGGTCGGAGCGGCGGTCAGGAGCCCGCGGCTCCTCACGAGGAGGCGCGCGGCGCGACCGAAGCGCAGGAACAGAAGCACGAACACGAGAAGGATGCAGCACAGCGCGGCGACGACGGCTGTGCCGGTGTCCGACGACACCGCGTCGACGACCGTGACCCCGCCGTCGTGATGGACGGAGGCCGAGGCCGCGGAGACCCCGGGCGCGAGGCACAGTGCGGCATGCGCATCGGCCTTGCCGTGCGATGTCGACCACGCGCCGATGACCAGCAGCAGAGCGAGGCCGAGGGCGAGAGCGATCCGCAGGATCAGCACCCGCTCGGGGCCGTGCTGTCGCAGGCGCATCGACGGGGTGGACATGATCCGCGCAGTCTAACAATCGGGTGTCGGAACACGATCTGAGCCTCCGTCATGCCGCCGCGGCCGATCCACCTCCCGTTCACCCGCCTACACTGGAGGGGTGGCGAGACTGTTGATCGTAGGCGGGTTCCTGGCAGCCATCTTCTGGGTGTACAGCATCGTCGACTGCGCCGTCCAGCCGCCGACGAGGCACCGCGGAGTGCGTAAGGCGATCTGGATCGTCATCGTCATCCTCGTCCCGGTCATCGGCGGGATCCTCTGGTTCACGATCGGCCGCCGCCGTGCGAACGACAACGGCGGGGAGATCCGCATCGTCGCTCCTGACGACGACCCCCAGTTCCTCCGCAGCATCAGCAAGACCGAGCAGGATGCCCGCATCCGCCGCCTCGAAGAGGAGCTCGCGCGGCTCGAGGACGAGACCGACGACGGCGCTGCACCCGACGGCCCTGCACCCGACGGCACAGCGCCCGACGGCACAGCGCCGGACACGCGTCCGTGACGGCATCGCCGGCGATGCATGCCGCGGCATCCCTGATCGCCGACCTCATCGCCCACGGAGTGCGCGATCTCGTGCTCTCACCCGGCTCCCGCTCCCAGGCGCTCGCGCTCGCCGCGGTGCATGCCGCGAACCAGGGGCACCTGCGGGTGCACGTGCGCATCGACGAGCGCGTCGCAGGATTCACCGCCCTCGGTCTCTCGCGTGAGACCGGCGTCCCGACGGCAGTCCTCTGCACCTCGGGCACGGCGGCCGCGAATCTGCTGCCCGCCGCGATGGAGGCCTTCCATTCCGGGGTGCCGCTGCTGCTGCTGACCGCCGACCGTCCGCCCGAGCTCCGGGGCGTCGGCGCGAACCAGGCGACCATCCAGCCCGGCCTGTTCGGCGCCTGGGTGCGCGAGCAGAACGACGCACCCGTGCCCGGCGACGGCGACTGGTCGGGTCTCGCCTCGCGCGCCGTCGCGGCGGCGCTGGGTGCGGATGCCGCACACGGTCTGCCCGGAGTCGCCGGCCCCGTGCATCTGAACCTGCCCTCTCGCGAACCGCTCTCGGGCGAGATCCCCGCTCTCGAGATCACCCCCGGTGACGCACCGACGGCTCGTGTCGCCGAGTCTTTCGTTCTCGATCGCGGCCCGCGAACCGTCGTGATCGCCGGCGCGGACGCGGGTCCGGACGCCGAGGAGATCGCTCACGCAGGATCGTGGCCGCTGATCGCCGAGATCGTCAGCGGCGCCCGCTTCGGGCGTCAGATCGTGCACGGGTACCGCGCGCTGCTGAGCGACGACGACCTCGGGGGGCGCATCGAGCGGGCGGTCGTGCTCGGGCATCCGACGCTCAGTCGTGAGGTGACCCGGCTTCTGTCGCGCGCCGATGTCGACGTGATCGCGGTCCGCCGTGGCGGCGAGGCGCTGAACCTCAACGGACGCACGACCCCCGCGGCATCCCTCTCCGTCGCCCCCGGCGCCGCAGACCGCGAGTGGCTCGGCGCCTGGCTCACGGCATCCGCAGCTCACACCGTCGACCTCAGCGAGCGCGCGCCCGACCAGGACGGACTCGCCTCCAGCGACTTCACCGCTCGTCGCGATGCCGTGAAGGCCGAACTCGCGGCCGTGCGCCGACCTCTCGACCGCGAACTCCTCGCCGACGCCGTCTGGCGGGCGACGTGGCCGCATGACCGCCTCGTGTTCGGCTCGTCTCGGCTGGTCCGTGTCGCCGATGCGGTGCTCGGCGGCAAGAAGGTGCCGGTGCACGCCAATCGCGGACTCGCGGGGATCGACGGCACGATCGCCACCGCGACGGGTATCGCCCTGGCCAGTCAAGCGGGCGGGTCTCCCGGAGTCACCCGGGTGCTGCTGGGCGATCTCGCGTTCCTCCACGATGTCGGCGCGCTGCTGCTGCCACCCGATGAGGACGAACCGCGCATCCAGGTCATCGTCGGCAACGACGGCGGCGGCACGATCTTCGACGGACTCGAGGTGGCCTCGACGGCCGACCGCGCCGACCTCGACAGGGCGTTCTACACGCCGCACACCGTGCGACTCGAGAAGATCGCCCTCGCATACGGCTGGGAGTACCAGCGCGTCACCACCCGTACGGCTCTCGACCAGGTGCTGACCGCCCCCGCCGGCGGACGCCAGCTGATCGAGGTTCCGCTCACCCGCTGACCTGTTCTCCTCACGGCGTGAGCGCGCAGTGGCAGGATGAACGCATGACAGCGCATGAGTGGGCCAAGACCCTGCAGGTCGGCGACGGATTCCGTCTCGCGGACGTCGACCCCGAGAGCACTCCCGGCTATCACGGGGCCAAAGCCGACGGTGCGCGCGATCTCGCGGCGGGCCTGCACGAACTCAACCAGCTGCAGGAGCGACTGTTCGCCGAGAGCCGCGTGGGCGTCGCGAAGGACTCGGTCCTGCTGATCCTGCAGGCCATGGACTCGGCAGGCAAGGGCGGCATCGTGCGTCACGTCGTCGGCGGTGTCGACCCGCAGGGGGTGGCGCTCTCGGCGTTCAAGGCGCCGACCGATGAAGAGCTCGCCCATGACTTCCTCTGGCGCGTCACGCCGCGTCTGCCCGAACCGGGGTTCATCGGCGTCTTCGACCGCTCGCACTATGAGGACGTGCTGATCGGTCGGGTGCGCTCACTCGCTCCGGGTGACGAGATCGAGCGCCGCTACGACGCGATCAACGCGTTCGAGGGGGAGGCCGCGGCGTCCGGCATCCGCATCATCAAGGTCATGCTGCACATCTCGCCCGACGAGCAGAAGGCGCGCCTGATGGAGCGACTCGAGCGACCGGACAAGTACTGGAAGTACAACCCGGGCGACGTCGACGAGCGGCTGCTGTGGGACGACTACATGGCCGCGTATCAGACCGTGTTCGAGCGCACGTCGACGAGCGCAGCGCGGTGGCACGTGATCCCGGCGAATCGCAAGTGGTTCGCCCGCCTCGCGGTGCAGGAGCTGCTGCTCGACGCGCTGCAGGGCATCGACCCGCAGTGGCCGGAGGCGACCTTCGACGTCGAGGCCGAGAAGACGCGTCTCGCAGCGAGCTGAGCGGCAGTCTCCCGTCGTTGAGCGAAGAGCGCGCCCCTGTCGTTGAGCGAGGAGCGAAGCCCCTGTCGTTGAGCGAGGAGCGAAGCCCCGAGACGAAACGCGGCGAGCGACCCTCGGGACTCAGGCGAGGGCGTCGACCAGGGGGCGGAACTTGACCCGCGTCTCGAGCATCTCGGACTCGGGGTCCGAGCCCGCGACGATCCCCGCGCCGGCATAGGCCGTGACGGCGATCTCGGAAGAGGCGGGGGAGAACTGCGCGCAGCGCAGAGCGATCGCCCACTCGCCGTTGCCCGCGGCATCCACCCATCCGACCGGACCCGCGTAGCGGCCTCGGTCGAACGGCTCGAGTTCGCGGATCGCCGCGATCGCCGCAGGGGTCGGGGTGCCTGCGACGGCGGCGGTCGGATGCAGTGCGCCGACGAGGTCGAGTGACGAGCCGCCGTCGGCGAGCTCACCCTCGACGTCGGTCGCCAGGTGGAAGAGGTTCGGCAGCTTCAGCAGGAACGGCTGCTCGCTCGCGGCGAGGACCCGGGTGTGCGGACGAAGAGAGGCGAGCACGCTCTGGACGGCGTACTCGTGCTCGTCGAGATCCTTCGTGCTGGAGGCGAGGTGAGCGGATGCCACGGTGTCGGCGTCCGCATCGGCTCCACGGCCGATGGTTCCTGCCAGCACTCGCGCGGTCACGGTGCGCTGCTGCACGGTGACGAGGGTCTCGGGACTCGCGCCGATCAGTCCGTCGACCGCGAAGGCCCACGTGTCGGGGTAGCCGGTCGACAGCGCCCTCACGAGGCGACGGAGATCGGAACCTGCCGGGATGCTGCCGGTGAGGTCGCGCGCGAGCACGACCTTGCTGAGCTCGCCGTCAGCGATGCGACCGAGGGCCTGCCGCACGGAATCCTGATAGCCCTGCGGGCTCTGGGCGCCTGGGCCCACGGTGCCAGCCCAGTGCGGGCCGTACTCGCGAGTCGCCGCGTTGTCTGCCGTCGCGGCGGAAGACGAGAAGCGGATGCGGGTGAGCCAGGTGCGTCCGCTGTGACGCCCGATCACGAGCGACGGGACGATCAGCACGCTGTCGGCGGCGGAGTCCTCGTCGAACGTCAGCGCCCCGAAGGCGACGAGGCCCGAGCCGGGGAGTCCGAGTCCGTCGTCGACCTCGGCATCCTGCGCGAGCTCTCGCCAGGCGTCGGCGATCGCCGCAGAGCGCAGCGGCGCCGTGCCTGCCGGCACACGGATGGTCTCGACGACCCCGTCGCCCACGGCGACGATCCCGTCTCCGCGGCGCAGCCACGCGAGGGGCCGCGCCGGGTCGGCGAACGCCAGGAGATCCTCGACCGGATCGATCTCACGGGTCTCCACGACCAGCCTGCTGCTCACCCCTCCAGCCTAGTTCTTCGGTCGGAGGGAAGGTCGGGGGCGCGGCCTACGCTGAAGGCATGAGCGATGCGCGACCCGCCCCCGGCACCGAGATGATCTTCCAGTGGCGCAAGTGGGACGGATCCCCGCACTGGCGGCACGAGTGCGTGTACCTCGGCGCCGACGAGTGGGGCGACTGGCTCGGGCAGCCCGCCGGCTGGCACAGCGCGCGCCCCGGGGCATCCTTCGTGACTTCCGGTCCGAACGTCACCCTCGTCCCGCGGCAGACCGACTACGCGCTGACGGTCAACCGCGACCACCCCAAGGCCATGCGCATCTACATCGACATCGGATGGGACGTGCGCTGGTCGGACGACCCGCTGCTGGCTGTGGGCATCGACATGGATCTCGACGTCGTCCGGGTCGACGGCGACCGCGGGATCTGGGTCGACGACCGCGACGAATGGGAGGAGCACAGCGCGCAGTACGGGTATCCGGCAGACGTCATGACGAGGCTCGAAGCGCTGGCGCTCGACCTCGAGCAGCGCGTGCGCCACCGGACCGCACCGTTCGACGATGCGACGGGAGATCTCTGGCTCGACCGCCTCGAAGCCCTGCACCTCGCACCTAGACTGGACTCGTGACCTCGAACGATGCAAACCGCGCCGATCTCGGCAAGGACCCCGCCCGCGTCAGCGGCATGTTCGACCAGGTCGCCGCGGGCTACGACCGCACGAACACGGCGATGACGGTCGGCAACGACGCGCTGTGGCGCGCGGCCACGACCCGCGCCGTCGCCCCGAAGCCCGGCGAGAAGATCCTCGACCTCGGTGCGGGCACCGCGTCGTCGTCGGCATCCCTCGCCCGCAGCGGAGCCCAGGTCGTCGCCGCCGACTTCTCGCCCGGCATGCTCGCCGAGGGGCAGCGCCGTCACGGCAGCATCCGCAATCTCTCGTTCGTGCAGGCGGATGCGACTGACCTGCCGTTCGCCGACGGGGAGTTCGACGCCGTCACGATGTCGTATGCGCTGCGCAACGTGAACGACCCGAAGAAGGCGCTGCGCGAGCTGCTGCGCGTGACCAAGCCCGGCGGTCGCCTCGTGATCAACGAGTTCTCCACCCCTCCCGGGTCCGTGTTCCGCGCCGCCTACCGCTTCTACAACTCGCAGGTGCTGCCCAGGGTGGCCCGAGTCGCCGGCACCAACGGCGACGCCTACGACTACCTGAACGAGTCGATCCGCGACTGGCCCGATCAGAAGAAGCTCGCGGCGTGGATCCGCGAAGCGGGCTGGGCCGAGGTCGAGTACCGAAACCTGTCGTTCGGCATCGTCGCGCTCCACCGGGCGTTCAAGCCCGCGTGAACACCGCGCGCGAACCCGTACGTCTGACGAAGGTAGGCTGAGCACGTGACTTCGAGCCGCGTAGCCCCGGGTTCGCGACTGGCGAGCCGTCTCGGTTTCAGCGACCGTGTCTTCATCGGCACCGCCGGGCGACGCATCGCTCAGGCGATCGAAGACGGCCTCGAGCTCGTCGAGACGGGACTCGCCGACGACGTGCGCGTCGCCGATCCTCTGGCCGACGCCGCGAGCCGGTACCTGTACGAGGCCGGAGGCAAGCGCATCCGCCCCGTGCTCACGCTGCTCGCCGCCCAGCTCGGCGACGGCAACACCGAGAAGGTGATCGACGTCGCCAAGGCGCTCGAGATCACCCACCTCGGCTCGCTCTACCACGACGACGTCATGGACGGTGCCGATCGCCGCCGAGGCGTGCCCGCTGCACAGACCGTGTGGGGCAACAACATCGCCATCCTCACCGGCGACATCCTCTTCTCGCGTGCGAGCCAGCTGATGTCGCGCCTGGGGGAGCGGGCGATCCGCCTGCAGGCCGACACGTTCGAGCGGTTGGTCCTCGGTCAGATGCACGAGACGATCGGCGCCCAGCCCGACGACGACCCCATCGAGTTCTACATCCAGGTGCTCGCCGACAAGACCGGATCCCTGATCGCCGCGGCGACCCAGGGCGGTGTGATCTTCTCGAACGCCCCGTCGGAGTACGAGGAGCCGCTGCGCGTGTACGGCGAGAAGATCGGCGTCGCCTTCCAGCTGCTCGACGACGTGATCGACCTGTCGGCCAAGCCCGAGGACACCGGCAAGGTGCCGGGAACCGATCTGCGTGCCGGCGTCCCGACCATGCCCTACCTGCTGCTGAAGGCCGAGTCCGATGAGGCCTCGATCGACCTCGCGGCTCGCATCGACGACGGGGTCGCCCGCATCGCCGAGGGGGAGGAGCCCGCGATCCTCGACGGACCGCTCACCGAGCTCCGTGACCACGTCGGCACCCAGAAGACTCTCGCGCTCGCGCATTCCTGGACCCAGGATGCGATCGACGCGCTCGCCCCGCTTCCGCGAGGCACCGTGCGCGAAGCGCTCACCCGTTTCGCCGAGACCCTCGTCGAACGCTCCAGCTGACCGCTGGCGGCCGCAGGCCGCGTGCATCGGGCGTGACGGCATACGAAAGGACCCCTTATGACCAAGCTCAGACTGGCCATCGTCGGAGCGGGCCCCGCCGGCATCTATGCCGCCGACATCCTGCTGAAGGCCGAGCGCAAGTTCGATGTCTCGATCGACCTCTTCGAGCAGCTCCCCGCGCCCTATGGCCTGGTCCGCTACGGCGTCGCACCAGACCACCCGCGCATCAAGGGCATCATCAACGCACTCCGCGACGTTCTCGACCGCGGTGACATCCGGCTGTTCGGCAACGTGCGCTTCGGTGAGGACATCACCCTCGACGACCTGAAGAAGCACTACAACGCGGTGATCTTCGCGACCGGCGCGATCCGCGACACGACCCTCGACATCCCCGGCATCGACGCCGTGGCCTCGTACGGCGCAGCGGACTACGTCAGCTGGTTCGACGGTCACCCCGACGTGCCGCGCGAGTGGCCGCTGGATGCCGCATCCGTCGGCGTGCTGGGCAACGGCAACGTCGCACTCGATGTCGCGCGGATGCTGGCGAAGCACGCCGAGGATCTGCTGGTCACCGAGGTTCCCGACAACGTCTACGAAGGACTCAAGGCGAGCGAGGTCACCGACGTCCACGTGTTCGGCCGCCGCGGCCCAGCGCAGGTGAAGTTCACCCCTCTCGAGCTGCGTGAGCTCGGCGAGCTGCGCGACGTCGACATGGTCGTCTACGACGAGGACTTCGACTACGACGAGGCCTCGAAAGACGCCGTGGCGAGCAACAAGCAGGTCATGGTCATCGACCGCATCCTGCAGTCGTGGCGCAAGCGCCCGTCCGTCAATGACGCCAGAGGCGATGAGAACAGCGCCGGCGGCACCGCATCCCGTCGTCTGCACCTGCACTTCTGGGCCCGCCCGGTCGAGGTGCGCAAGGACGAGGCCGGCCGTGTCGCCGCTCTCGTCTACGAGCGCACGAAGCCCGACGGGCAGGGTGGCGCGGTGGGCACCGGCGAGATGCGCGAGGTGCCGATGCAGTCGCTCTATCGTGCGATCGGCTACTTCGGCTCTCCGCTTCCCGGTGTGCCTTTCGACAAGAAGCACGGTGTGATCCCGAACCGCGAGGGCCAGGTGCTCGCGAAGGACTCGAACCAGCAGATGACCGGCATCTACGCGACCGGCTGGATCAAGCGCGGGCCGGTGGGACTGATCGGTCACACGAAGTCCGACGCCATGGAGACAGTGCGCCACATCATCAACGACCAGGGCTCGTGGTGGCACCCGGAGGACCCCTCGGAAGAGGCGATCCCCGCGCTGCTGCAGGAGCGCGGCGTTCGCTGGACCGACCTCGACGGCTGGCACCGTCTCGACGAGCACGAGGTGGCCCTCGGCGCCCCGCACGAGCGTGCCCGCGTCAAGGTCGTTCCCCGTGACGAGATGGTGCGCGTCTCCCGAGGCGAGTGACCGTCATCCGATCGTTGTCGGCGCCTCGCGTGTCGGAGTCTCGCCGTCCCTAGGCTGGGCGCATGCGACTGCGCTCTCTCCTCGTGCTCGGTACGGCGGCCCTGCTGCTGGTCTCTGGATGCACTCCTGAGCCGGCCCCGACCCCGAAGCCGACGGCATCCCCGTCGGCTTCCGTGACCCCGACGCCGACACCCGAGCCGATCGTCGACCCGGAGTCGGCGTTCGACGTGACATGCGACGACGTCGCCGCCGAGATGCGCGCGCTCGTGGGCGAGCCTGAGACGCCCGTGCAACCCGTGCTGTCGGTGGTGTCGACGATGAGCTGGATCCCCGGACCCGGGCAGCACATGTTCCAGCGAGCCGGCGGGATCGCCTGCTCTGCGGGGGCGACGTTCGATCGCAACTGGGAGGTCGTGCTCGTGCCGGGTGCAGCTGCCGTGATCGCCGGTGCGACCGAGCGGCAGGGATACTGGGGGGAGCAGGCGCGCTGCGAAGACGGTGGGTGCTACTTCGAGTTCCCCGACGGAGAGGTGCTGCTCACCGCCACGGTGACCGAGCCCGGCCTCGGCGAGGCGGACACCGAGAGGATGGAAGAGGCGATGCGTCGTCTCGCGGCCTCAGCTGCATCCTCTCTCCGGGCGGTGGAGTACATCGACAGCGAGATCGTCGGCGCCCCGTGCGAGCGGTTCATCACCGAGCAGGAGGTGAACACGCTGTTCGGCGTGTCTGATGCGTTGCTCATCACCGAGTTCGGGGGATGGGGCATCCCTGCAGAGGTGTACGAATACGTGAACGGGTCGCGGATCTGCTATTTCCGAACTTCGGCGAGCGAATATGAAGGGGCGGCGTACCTGATGCTGACGACGCTCCCGGCAGGGGCGTGGGCGTTCGAGAAGCTCGATGGCACACCGGTCGACGTCGACGGGGCTGATGCCGCGAAAGCGAGTTCCGGTGACCACGGCGAGAACATCCTCGACGTGCGGGTGGGCATCGACTGGCTCCGATTCATGACCTACGACAACGGGGCGGGTGCGGCGGATCCCGCTCCTCTGGCAGCGGCGGCAGTGCGCAACCTCACGGTCGGACACACCGCTCCGCAGTAGTCGGGCAGGGGTCGGCTAGCCTGGCCGCATGCCTGAGTGGATAGCGGACGTCCTCGGCGACGAGTTCGAGCAGCTGACGCTCGAGCTCACCGCAGACGACGAGGGGCCTGTCGCGGCCACGCTCGTGCGGGCTCTGCCGAGCGAGCAGGGATGGTGGGACCGCCTGCGAGGCAGCCGCCGTCTGCTCGAGGACGTCGACGTGCTGTACGTGCACGGGTGGTCGGACTACTTCTTCCAGAAGCGGCTCGCGCGGTTCTGGACAGCGCGGGGCGCACGCTTCTACGCGCTCGACCTGCGCAAGTACGGTCGCAGCCTGCGAGACGGGCAGACGCCCGGATACATCACCGACCTCGCGACCTATGACGAGGACATCGCCGCGGCTCTCGAGGAGATGGGGCGCGGCGCCGAAGGCAAGGCATCCGCGCGTCGTCTCGTGCTGTTCGGGCACTCCACCGGAGGGCTCACGCTGAGCCTGTGGGCGTCGCGACACCCCGACACCGCCGACGCCGTGATCCTGAACAGCCCGTGGTTGGAGTTCCAGGTCGCATCGGCGCGGCCGCTCATCGCGCCGGTGGCGGAGCTGCAGGCACGCTGGGCTCCGCGTGAGGTCGCCCCGCAGGTCGATCTCGGCTTCTACACGCGCGCGCAGCAGGAGGTCGCGGATCCCGACGACCCCGTCGAGGTCGACCTGCGGTGGCGCCCCGCGCAGACGATGGCCGTGCACGCCGGGTGGTTCCACGCCGTGCTCTCGGGGCACGCCGCAGTCGCAGCCGGCCTGTCGATCGATGCCCCCGTCTGCGTGCTGCTCTCTGCGCGCTTCGCGCCCCCCACGCGGTGGTCCGAAGACCTCACCCGAGCGGACTCCGTCCTCGTCGTCGACGACATCGCGCGCGCAGCCCTCAAACTCGGACCGTCGGTCACCGTCGAGCGCATCGACGGTGCGCTGCACGACGTCTTCCTCTCTCGCCATGAGGCGAGAGAGGAAGCGTACCGCCGTCTCGATGCGTGGGTCAGAGGGTGGTCGGCAGCGCGCTGACCGCCATCAGACTCAGCGTCTCGTCGCCCGATCAGACGTAGTGCATCTGCCGGGCGAGTCGCTCGGCCTCGTCGGCGTCACCGCGCAGCACAGTGACCCGGAAGTCCCGGTAGATCTGGAGCATCCGCTCTCGATCGCCTTCGGGAACGATCCAGCCCCGAAGATTGCGGAACAGCGCCAGACTCGCGTCGTTGATCAGCACCTGGTGCTGGAGGTTGCGAGTGCGCTCGCTGAGAAACGAGAACACCGCCCACCGCGTGTTCGAGATGTGCACATCGTCATCGAGCCCGGTGTACATCTCCTCGACGAGTGCCGCGAGGCTCTCCCGTTCCTGTTGAGTCATTCTGGCGACGCCCATGCGCGCCGCCATCCCCGCCTGGTATCCGGCGAACTCGAGCGTCTGCTCCACGGTCTCCGGTGTGACCGCGGTGACCTCGGTGTATCTGCTCGGGTACATCGTCACGAGACCGAGGCGCTCGAGGCGCTGTAACGCCTCTCGCACCGGAGTCCGCGACACATGCAGTTCTTCGGCCACATCGACGTCGCGGATGCGATGCCCCGGTTCCAACACGCCTTCCACGATCTGCGCGCCGATGTGCTGGAACACCTCCTCTGCCAGAAGCTGCTTGCTCTCTCGGATACTCGTCATCGAGTTGTTGCTGTTCATGGACCGCCCCCAGTTACTTTCCAGATCCGGGCCCCCCATGATGTGCCCGGACGGCCACTACATCACGAAGTAGATCGCGATGCCAACAATCCACAGGCGCATTTTTCGGAGAGCGATTTGGCGCTCGCCGGCGGTGCGTGATCTCGGGATTGGTACAGGTGAAATTCTGCGGCCGGCGAGTGTTCAGAACACTCGCCGGCCACAGACGATGGCGTGCACGGAGCTGACTGCGCCCAGTCCCCACAAGGCGGGAACCGCGATCCGCGAAGCGCGGAACCGAGGTTCGGCAGCGCGTCATGCATCGCCGCATCGTCTGTCGCATCGGGACGCGACTCAGACCAGTCTCGGGCACTCGCGCCCATATATCGGAATGCGATCTGCGGGCATGGCGAAGGGGACGGATGCTCGGCATCCGTCCCCTTCGTTCTACGGCGTCAGCGGTAGTTGATGAACGGCCCCCGACTCATCGTCGGTTCGCGGGGGTTAGCGTGTGCGCGGTGATTCCGCGGGACGGCTGAGCGTCCAGCACTGCGGGTTATCGCCCATGAGCGTACGTTCTGCGGACTGCTTGCGGACTCCTCGACAGGTGTCCCAGATTGGGACACCTGTCGCCAGTTCGCAGGCTTGGTGTTCCCGGGAACACGAAGCCATCGCGAATCCGAGCGCTTGGGCACGCAGAGAAGGCCCCGTCCCAGCCGAAGCTAGGACGGGGCCTTGGTGGTCATTCCGTCACGTCGACGGGGTGGCGGGGCTTGTAGATCGACTCGGGCATGGCCGCGTTCATCTCGGCGTGGTCGGGCCACTGGTAGATGCGGTGGGTCTCGCTGCTGTTCCTCGACAGGAAGGTGACGAACAGGTCGCCGCCGATAGCTACCGGGTACTCCGTGCGCAGTTCGTCGTTCTCGTCGCGCAGCTTGATCGCGAGGGCCACGATCTCGTCGGGGGAATCCGGGTAGACGAGCTCGAACTGCTGAGGCGGCGGCTTCACGGCCATGCTGCTGCCACCTTCGTGCCGTTCGGGTGCGAAATCGTTCTTCGCCCGGTAGATGTACCTGACGACCTTCTCGGAGCCCTCGGGGAAGCCGAACAGGTGCACTGTGGCGTGCCCGATGTCCACCGGAGCGTGATACTCCTGCCAGCCCTTGAAAGAGTCCCTCAGCGTCTCCTGCGCCGTCTCGTTGACGTGTTCGATGTCGCGGAGCCCGGGCGTGAAGTCGATGTCCTGGAAGAACTGGTAGCCGAAGCTCCCGAAGCCCGTGACGACGCCAATCATGTTGAGGTGCGGGAATGGCTTGACCTTGTGCTGGTACATCATGGGATCACGGTTCTCGTCGCTGACGAGGGTGTCGGTGACGATCTGCACGGTGGTGTCGGTCTGGACGTAGAAGAGCAGCGACATCACATCACCCATCCCGAGAACTTCTCCCGCATTGTGTCGGGGGAGGACGGGGCCACTTCTACCTCTGGCAGGATCTCCGCTGTGCGGCCGTTCGATGCGAACTGCGCGCTCGTGGCGGGATTCTGCAGGAGCGCTCGATACGCCTCGATGACCTCGTGTCCGCCCGCGTTCCTGACCTCGTTGGCGGGGATGACGTGCTCACCGTTGGAGAGCTTCGCGTCGACGTCGTCGGAGGTTCCCGTTCCGGGCCCGATGACGCGGCCGCCGCCGGCGAACGCAGAGACGGTCTTGGACCCGACCTGGAAGGACTGATTTCCGGTCTCCGCGTCGACGAACACCTTCACGCGTCGGCCGTTGTTTAGGGTGACGAACTTGTCGACCTGCGACTGCGCCGCGGCCGTCTCGACGAGGAACGCGATCTCCTTCTCGGTCGGCATCTGGAAGATGCGATCCGCGAGGGCCTGCACCTCACCTGCGTTGTACCCAGCTGCGGTCGCGCTGTCGATGAACGCCTGCTTCTGGGCCGCGAGAGTCCCGTTCCACTTCTTCGCCGCGTCGTCAGCCGACATCGTCGCAAGGTCCTGCTCGAACTGCGCCTCGGCGGCGTCTCGAGCCTTCTCCGCGAGGTCACCCATTGCCGCGGCGTTCGCAGAACCCGACACCGTGTTCTCGTCGAGAGAGACACCAGCCTTCTCGGCCTGAGCGCTCAGCCCGTCGAGAGCGGAGAGGTAGTTCGCGTTGGCGGTGATCGCATCGACGGCGACGCCGTTCGCATCGTTGATCTTCGTGATGAGGTCGGTGAGCTTGGAGTTCAGGTCACCCACAGCGTCTGCTTCGGCCACGTACGCCTCTGCAGCGGTGTCTGCGGCTTCGGAACTCTGGCTCGTGGCCTCCGCCTTGTTGCGTGCCGCTTCCGCGGCCTGGTCGAGCGCGCCTGTCTCCTTCTCGACCTCGCCCCGAAGGTACTGAGCGGAGCTCTGCAGCTTGATCGACTCCGCGTCCCAGAAGTTGTACCCGTCGATCGCCTCTTGGGTCTTCACGTTGAGCTTGTCGATCGCGTCGGCGTCGCCCTCGATGGCCTTGCGGACCACGTCGAGAGAGATGCCGAGATCCTTCGCCGCATCCGACGCTGCGGACCCTTCGAGCCACAAGAACCCGTTCTGCTTCATCGTGAGGTTCTCGGCGATCAGATCGCGGGTCGCGTCCGTGATCTCGTGGGTACCCTCGGCGAGCGACGAAGCGTATGACTGTGCCTTCTGCTGTGCGCGCTGATGCTCGGCGGCGAGTTCACCGACGATGAGGAACAGGCCACCGAGAGCGAGCCCCGCGGCGCCGGCTGTCATGCTGATCCCCTTCATGGACATGCCTGCGTTCTCCACCGTGTTCTTGAGTTCGAGGTACTTCGGCACGGCGAGCAGCGCCGCACCACCCGACAGCCCGATCGCGGCTGTCGCGCCGCCCACGGCCATCACACTGGCCTGGACGGGCCCAGGGAGGTCGTTGTAGAGGCCGACGAGCCCCGTGAGCGCCTGAGCCATCGTGCGGAGTGTGTCGTTCGCGGTCGACCCTGTGTCGATCAGAGCCGTCTCGAACGCGCCTCCCAGGGCTTCGATGTCCCCCTTCAGGTTGTCGAGTCGCAGAGCAGCCGTCTCCGCGGCATACCCCTGGTCATCGACGGCGGCGGTCCACTCGTCGATTCCTTCCGCTCCCTGCTGATAGAGCACCGTCGCGGCGCGTACGGCGTCGGACCCGAAGATCGTCTTGAGGGTCGCGTTCTGCTGCTCCGTCGACAGGCCCGACAGTCCGGTCTTCAGCTTGCCCGCGTACTCGGACAGGCCGATGAAGTTGCCCTGCGCGTCGTACGCCTCGAGGTTGTACTTCTTCATCAGCTCAGCCGCCGCGGCAGAGTTCGGGTTGAGCGCCTGCAGCATCGACTTGAACGAGGTGCCCGCGTCAGAGCCGAGGAGACCTGCGGCCGCGAATGCTGACAGGCCCGCCGTCGTCTCTTCGATCGAGAGCCCCGTCTGCTTGGCGACGAGAGCCGCCTGGTTCAGAGCCTGGGACAGGTCGGTGACATCACCCATGGCTTTGCCGCTGCCCGCGGCGAGCAGGTCCGCGACGTGCGCCATGTCAGAGCCGTCGAGATTGAACTGCTGCAGCGCCGTGGCTGCGATACCAGCTGCTTCCGCGACACCGATACCGCCTGCCGCTGCGAGGTCGAGTGCGCCGGTCAGGCCACCACCGAGGATGTCTGCGGTCGACACTCCCGCCTTGGAGAGTTCCTCGATCGCGTTCGCGGCCTCCGTGGCGGAGAACACCGTCGACTCGCCGGCGTCGAGCGCCGCCTGCCGCAGGGTCTCCATGCCGCTCGCCGATTCGTGCGTCGCCGCCTGCACGTTGGACATGGCCGCGTCGAAGTTCATCGACGCGGTGACCGCGGCTCCGAACCCGGCGGCGAGGACAGCGCCCATCGCCACTCCGGCCGCGCCCACGGCGTTGAAAGCGTCCTTGTACGCCTTCACCTTGTCGGCGGCGGAATCGACGTCCTCACTCGTCTTCTTGGTCGCGTCCTGCGCTTCCTGCATCGCCTTCTTGTACTCGGCGATGCTGGCGGACAGCTTGACGCGGACTATGCGCTCAGGCATCTGCGGCCTCCTTCTCTCGAGCGAGGGTCTTCGCCTTCGCGTTCTTCAGCGCCTGCTGCGGCTCCCACACGTACACGCCCCAGATCGCGGCCTGCACCGACTGGCGGTCCGTCTCTCGGAGCGCTTCGTAGACGTCGGGCCACCGGTAGACGGCTTCCTTGCCCCGAAGCTCGTACAACTCATCGGTCCCGTCGCCGTCGATGAGCACGACGTCGGGATAGTCCTTCGCGACGCCGTCCAGGTTGAACCAGGCACCGCGGGTGTCGGTGAGGTTGACGATCGGGTGCTTCGATGCGATCCGCTCGAAGTCGTCTCGGCGCTGGTACGTCAGACGGACCGTGACCAGCTCTTCCGCGAGGATCACCTCCACATCGATCGGCGTCTTGACGCGCTGTTCTTCCAGCTCGTCGGCCTGCTTCAGCAGGTTGTCGAGCCACTCCTTGTCCTTCGGCATGACGGATTCCTTCCTAGAGATTCAGCGCGCGACGAAACACGCCACGCAGGGACACACGGCACGCTTGCCGGGATAGTCGGGGTACTTCTCCGCGAACTCGACCAGGAACGCGGCGTGCTCGCTGGGGGAGCGGTCTGCGAGGCCTTGGTAGAGCGCGTTGTGAGCGACGCTGCGGCGGTAGCGATTCCCGCTCATCGGGGCGGAGTCTGCTGCGGGCTTCGGTGCTGATACCCACCGCACCATCAGTTGACCGCCCTGAGATCGCGATCCCAGCGCCCCTGGGCACCGGCCTTCGCGCGCTTCTGCCGGAACTCGTTGGTGGCGGCGACGTCCTCGGGGAGGTTCAGCGAAGCGACGAGTCGCACGTACGATGCCTGCTGCTGCCGCAGCTCGCCGATCGCCGGGTGCAGGATCATCTGTTCCTTCGATCCGGGGATCATGGTGCCGTCTCGGTCGATTGCGGCAGTCAGATTGTCGATTCTGTCGAGTGTTCGGCACGCTTCGAGCAGGGTTTCACGCTCAGCGGTGCTGAAGTCCAACACCTGCTTCCGCTCGTTCGAAGCAGTCGTGAGAGCCCGCCAAAACGCGCGACCGCGCTTCTGAAGGCCATCAGGGTAGGTAGCTCGTGACATGGTGTGCCCCTCCTTTCAGGGACGGAAAATCAGAGGTTGAGAAGCATGGACATCGGAAAGGCCTCCCAGGCGACCAAGAGGGGTTGAGCGTTTGGGGCATCCCCCCACTCGCGTCGGCTCGAAACTTTTCAGGTCCGTGGACTGCGAGTGTGCTCCCAGGCGACCGGGAGTCTGTGTTGCTTAGGGGAGGGGTGCCCACCTGTCAGCGTGCGTTCCACCCGCCTGGTTGGTGCTTGGCTGTCTCGATGCTGTGGCATTGGTGACAGAGTCCGCGTCCGTACTGCGGATCGTTGGGGTTGAGGCCAGCGTCCACGAGTTCACGTCTGCTGTATGGGTAGTGGTCTGCGACTGTGGCGCGGGCATTGCGGCATCGTGAGCAGACCGGTTCGCGTTGGAGTACCGCGGTTCGGAAGTCTCGGTGTCCGCTACTGCTGTACACGTCGTTGCCGACGCGGGCTCGGCGTGCTTGCTTGCTGTGCTCTGGGCATCGTCCACCTGTGCCCTTGAACAGGGTGGGGCAGTTCGGTACGTTGCACACGCGCATCGTCGTCAGCTCTTCTCGATGGCTTCTGCGGTGGCGTCGAAGATGGCAATCTCGAGTCCACGCAGGAAGTCGTCTTCGTTTGCTTCGAGAGCGTCACGGCCTGCGTGTTGTGGTGCGGACCTGACCTTGCCGTTCGCTTCTTCGACGAACGCGTGACGACCCTGACGTTTGCTGGGGTTCGGCCCGATCTCCGACTCGATCCCGTCAGGAGATTCGGTGATGTCGAAGTCGATCGACTTGGAGTAGTTCGCGAGGCCGCTTGCTGCGGCGCCCTGTTGCCAGTCGTCCTTCAGGTCCACTGACGTGCGCATCACCGCGGGCTTGATGTTCTTGTGTGCCGCGGCCGGCGCGGTCCCCAAGTCCTTCGCGAGATCCCACAGCTCGGATGCGTCGCTCATAGGGTGCTCGCTCGGGTGCCGTGTCGACGCTGGTAGGCGTCGGCTCCCGTCTCGTCGGACTTCTCCGCGACTGATCGGGGCTTGGGTTCCTCGAACGGTGAGCGTCTCGTGTTGGCACCGTGGCGTCGCTTGTACGCGTCGGTGCCTGACTCGGTGCCGGTCATGCGTTCTGTCCGACCTGGGCGAGTGCGGGGATCTCCGTGCTGGTGATTTCGGCATAGGTGCGCAGTCCCTCCCACAGGTGGGCGGTGGCACCGTTGCCCTGCGTGGGCTGGCTTGCCGTGGTTCCGGCCGATCCGGCTGCGCTGAGGGTGTCCCAGTCGGGGAGCCAGGGGTGAGCGTGCGTGCAGATATCGCGCAGGTAGCTGAGCCTGTCGTTCGCGGGCAGTGCCAGGTCTGCGCCGAGATCGGGAACCGTGTGCTCGGATTCGCTCTGGAGCCATGCAACCCACTTCAGCTCTGCCGCGTAGGTTGTCGGGCTGTTCCGCGCCGCGTGGCGTCGCTCGGAGATGAGCGTCGGCGTGACGGTGAGCGCGTCGGCGAGCAGACCGTAACGGCGGAGACTGTTGATCGCCGTGTCCTGGTTGGCTTTCACCGACTCGTAGGCGTCGAGCTGTGCGGTGCGGATCTCGAGGTAGCGGTCTGCGGCCTCGTCGAGTGCACGCCACTTGTCACTGACGCCCGCGTGGATGGCACCGGTCGGGGTGGCGATCGTCCCGAGCTGCCGGTCGAGAGTCTTCACATCGGCGACGACGGTGCGGAGTTCACCCCGCAGGTAGTCGAGTGCGGGCTGGATTGCGCTCGTCGTGGCGGTGAAGTTCATGCGGAGGTTCTCGATCTCGCTGCGGATCATGTCGCCGTAGATACCGCGGATCTGGTTCTCTCGGAGACCGTCGAGAACCTTCTCGGCGGCGGCGTGGAGATCTACGTCTTCCCCGTCGATGAACCTGCGGAAGGTGGCGGCGAGTGCGGTGCGCGGTGCGGCCGAGTGGTCTTCGCTGTGGCCGTCGAGGCCCTGCATGAGGCGGGCGATCTGTCGTTGCCGGTCCCCGCTCGGAAGCAGTGCGGCGGCGCGTTCGGTGATGGTTGTCATGGTGTTCCTTCGTGTTGGAGGGACGCCCGCTGTGCGGCGGTCACAGCCTTGGCGGGCGTCCCGGTCTTGAGGGTCAGACGATGCTGACGGCGAGGGGTGCAGCGGGCTCGAGGTCGCGAGCGGTGTAGTACGCCTCGTGTGCTGCCGTGCGCTGGCGGATCGGGTAGTGGGAGAGCATGGTCTCTGCGAGCTCATCGACGCGGACGAGCTCAGCGACATCGGGAACCCACGCCTTGTTACCGTCAGCGATCCACCGCAGGTAGGCGATCGGGTCGTCGGGGAACACGGCGTTGCCGGTGCGTTCGAACTCGAGGCGGGGCGGGTGCTTGACCCAGTCGACGAACTCGGATGCTCCGCGTTCGGCGCTGCGCGGCGACCACATGATGCGACGCTGCTGGAAGTCGTACTCGTGATCGAATGCGGCGCGCAGCAGACCTGACCTGTTGATGAGCTTCACGAACGTCTCGCGCTGATCAGAGCCCGAGATCGTGATCGTGATCTTCCGCTGTGCGGCCCGGAGTTCCTCGTAGCGCGTGACCTGTTCGACGACGGTCTGCCAGGCGTCCTGGGAGTTGCCGCCGCCGCGGAGCGCGTCGGTCGCGTTGGTGATGCCGCGGAGGGCTGGCTCCTGGGCCCGCACAGTCCGCATCAGGTCGCTGAGCTCATCGTTGAGGAAGTCGAGCGCGGGCTTCGTCTCGTCGGGTTCGTAGATGCGCGGGTTCGACCGTTGTGCCTGCACCTGGGCGCGCAGGTCGTCACCGATCATCGCGGCTGCTCTCGCGAGCCGCTGAGAGTCCTGCACTGCGAGAGCGGCCTGCAGGATCACGTCGTAGTCGTCAGCGCTGCTGATCGCGTCCTGATAGGTCTTCCATGCTGCGGCGCCGGCCTCGAAGCTGGGCTGGTTCGCCTGGTGCAGCCGATTGGCTCGCTGGTTGGTGCCATCGGGATGGGTGTACCCGTCGATCCGATCGAGGGCTTCTTTCAGAAGGTCAGTCATTCGTTTTCCTAGTGGTCGTATGCGGAATCGCGATGAGCCGATGCGATATCGGCTATCTGGTTGGCGATGCGGAGTGCGTCGCCGAGGGGGATGACGAAGCGCACGTTCTGATCGACGTACACGGCAACCCCGGGTTCCGCTGTCCCGTAGGGGGTGTTGAGCAGCGCGGGAGTCGCCATCGTTCGGCTGCCCTCCGCGACGTTCTGGGTATAGCGGTCGGACTTGGCGTAGAAGGTGTCGGACGTCACTGTGTCTCCTGGTCATGCGCCGGATGGGTGGCGCTGGTGATATCCGGTGCCGCTAGGCGGTGCCCGGAATCGGTGAGCTGCGAGTAGTACTTCGCTAGCTCTGTGGCGAACGCGATCGGAGAGTCCCACGCGTCGGCGAGAGCTCTGAAGTTGGCGGGCTTGGGGGCGGGCATCGTGATCCTTCCGTGCGCGTAACCGAGTCGGTTCGGATGGGGTTATCCACAGCTTTTGCAATGCACATGCATCCCCTGGTGAGGTGGTCGGGTTAGGCGACCTGTTCTTCCTCCTGTTGATCCTGTTTTCCTGTTGTTCCTGAGGGGGACTGCCGTAGTCCCTCGTCGGTACTGCCGTAGTCCCCCAACGGGGACTGCCGTAGTACCTTCACGGGTACTGCGGCAGTACCTCCGCCTCTTCGCCGCCGAGCTTCTGTGGCGGTCATCGACGGCCGTCGATCGCGCGCTTTGAAGACGCTTGACTGTTGAGCCTTGGCGACGTCGAGAATCACCTCGAACTCTGCGCGGCGACCATGCCCGCCCGTCTTCGTCCGCCGAAGAGCGTGCAGGTCCGTGAGCCCCTTCATCGCGACCTTCACGGACTTCAGGCCCGCGGCCCGCTCCGGAGGGTCAGGCAGGCCGGTCACGGCGTCCGGGATGCGCCTCCCGAGGATCAGAGCCATCGCTTCGCGCGAGTCGAAGTAGCGCGGTGGGGTGTGATCGTCGTGAGCAGTCAGGCAGATCCCGACGAGTAGTCGAAACTCGTTCGGCTGCAGAGGGACGTCAACGGCGTAGGCGATCGCGCGTCCGACAAGATTGGCGCCCAATGGTCACCTCCTCGATCTTCAGTTGGAATGCGGATGCCCCGCAGGCCGGTGCGGGGCATCCGGGTCTTTCAGGGCTCAAGCGACCGCAGCTGCTCGTCTACGGCTGCGAGACGACGCAGCGGACGCGGTGATTCCGCTTCATCAGCCTCCTGAATCCTCTGGCGCCAAGAGTCGAAGTCCGGACGTTTGACGAGCTCGGTGGCGATGGTGACGAGTGGGGCCGTTCGGGCGATGTCATCGGCGAGCACTTCAACGGTCAGGGCGACCATTGCGAGGGCTCCGACGGCGACCTCGCGGCCGTCTCGGTCTCGGCGGCCGTGCACCTCACGCATGATCAGAGACTCGATCATCTCGGTGCGCAGATCCTCGAACTCGGTGTTAGACGCGATGCGGACGATCTCTTTCGCGAGCTTGATCGACGCGGGCGACTGCTGGATGCCGAACGGGTTGGGGGTGCTCATGCTGCGTCACTCCAATCGGTGGTGATTTCGAAGGCCAACTGACCGGTGCGGAGCATCTCTGCTTCGAGCAGCTCGTCGGCGAGGGCGAAGAGATCCGGGCGCGTGTTCCGTGCCTGCAGTTCCGTGATCACGCTGCACGCCCCTTCGTGTTCGCGGTGGTGCACGTGATCCCGAGCCAGCGGAGATCGTTTGCGAGGTCCGCGACCTGTGAGGGGGTCAGCTCGGTGCAGTCGCCACTCAGCCAGACATTCACAAACCAGTCGCTGTCGGGCTTGGTCACGTCCTTGTTGATCTCGATCTCGTATGAGCCTCGGTTGTTGAGGGACTTCTCGATCGAGTCGAGTGTGTGGCTGCCGGTGTGCTCGTCGTGAAATTGCTCACGGCATGCGGCCTCGGCGCAGGGGTATCCCCATTCGGTGCCGTACCCGACGAGGCTTTCGGACTCGGACGGCTCCTCGATGATCACGAAGGCGGGCGTGGGCTCCTTCAGCGACGTGGTCTGATAGTTCGGGAACTCGTACAGCCACCCCTCGTCGCCGTCCTTGAACGTGTGGCGTACCCAACCGGCCATGCGACCGTTGCGGGCATCAAGGATCACCTCGTCGAAGTAGCGAAAGTCGTGGTCGACGGAGCCTTCGTGCATGTAGGCGGTGAACCGGCGGACGCCGTCTCGACCGGCACGGATGTACAGGTCGCCGGCGGTGCGGAAGGTGTCACCATCCGGGGTGCAGAAGTCCTCGGGGCGGGGACGCTTCGTGAGCACCCACATGGTGTCGAGTGTGCGGATCTGCTCGGATCTGGAGAAAGCGCGCTCCTCAGCCGTGTAGTCACTCCGGTCGCGCACGATGGTCTCGCGCGCCTTGACCGGCAGCTTCGTCTGGCGGTTGTGGATGGTTTCGGGTAGCGTTATGTCCATCAGATTTCCTTCGTAGTGGTTGGGTTCTGGTTGAGCCGGGCTGGCAGGCCCGGCTTTTTTTCGCCCACGCGGGCGATGTTCTTGATTGAGGACGTCCGAAGGGCCCTCTCGTAGGTCTCAATGTCGTAGCCAACTCGCATGGTGAAGAGATCGATGATCTCTGCCCTCGTGCGTTCGTATCCAGCCGTTCGTAGTCCGGCCCGAACGATCTTCCGCAGCCTGGTCTCAGGTGCGAAGAGGCCTTCTCGCTCGAACAGCTCCCTGCCGAAGTTGATGAGTTCGTCGGCCCGAGCTTCCGTCCTGCCTCGGGCCTGATCCTGATCGGCGGTCACTCTTCAGATGCGAATGCTGCGGCGATGAACTCGTTCAGGTCCGACTCGCGGACCATTCGGCGTCCGCCGACGCGTCCTGACTTGAGCTGTTCGCTCGCGATGAGGTGGCGCACCGACGTGGGGGTGCGACGAAGGCGCTCGGCGACATCGTCGACCGTGAGCAGGCTGGTGATCGTGGTCTTCTCCGGGGCGGTGATCGACACTGGATCTTCCTTTCCTAGACGTTTCTGTGGAGACCCCCACAGTAACGCGTGTCCACGATAATGCGCAAGCACCCGCGGGAATGTGGGAGCATTCCTCTATGGAAAGAGACGACGAAGCGAACTTCATCCGTCGAATGGCAGAGCTACGCGCCGATGCCGACATGAGTCAGAGCGAGCTGGCCCGCCGGATGGCCGAGCGAGGGTTCGAAACCTACTCGCAGACGACAGTGAGTCGGACAGAGAAAGGCGAACGCCCGATTCGCCTGGGTGAGGCAAGAGTCCTTGCCGAGATCCTCGGCTCGAGCATCGCCATGATGGTGCAGGACACCGAGATCGCGGAGCTACAGAACGAGTCGCGAAACTTGCAGCGAGTGATGGAGAAGCTCCTTCTCGATGTCGCCCGCTCGTTGTCTCGCTATGAGCAGGGGGTGCAAAGTGTCCGCGACTTCCAAGAGTTTCCCGCGTCTTTCGAAGGCGCAGAACGAGAGATCGCCGAACAGGAGGTTCGGCTCCTGAAGGGGTTCGTGTTCCCCAGCGCGGCGGTGGCGCTTTGGGCCGTGGAGGTCGCTAGGGATAGCAACCGCGACCGGGACTCGACAGAGCTCTTGTATACCGACGCGCAGCGCATTCGTGAGTTGGCCAGCGAGCATGGCCTCGATTAAGCAACGCCCGAACGGTGTTTGGCGAGCCCGCTACCGGGATCAGAACGGCAAGGAACACACCAAGCACGAGAAGACGAAGCGTGCAGCGCAGCGATGGCTTGACGAGCAGACAGCTTCGATCGTTACCGGCCAGTGGGCTGATCCTGGCGCTGGCCGTGCGACGTGGGATGAGTGGGTTTCCCGCTGGGTCGAGATGCAGGTCTGGACTGACGGCACGAAGACGGCGGTAGCGACGGCTGTTGAGTCGGTCTCGTGGCGGCAGAAGGCCATACGCGACGTCAAGCACGGAGACTTGCAGACCTGGGTTACGAAGGAGTCTGAGCGGGGCCTGGCGGCATCAACTATCCGAACTCGCCTCAACTATGTGCAGATGGCGTTCCGGGCTGCTGTCGACAACCAGGTGATCTCTCGCAATCCGGCGTCGCGTGTAAAGACACCTCGCATCCGCAAGCGTGAAGCGACGATGAAGATCCTCACTGCTGAGCAGGTGAACGCGGCACTCGAGGCCGCGGGGGACTTCCGGCCGTTTGTCGCTGCGTGCGTCTTCGCTGGGCTGCGGCTCGGCGAAGCGGCTGGTCTGCAGGTCGGTGACGTGAACCGAGACGCCAGCACGATCTCCGTACGCCGGCAGGTACAGGGAACGTCGATCCCTACGACGACGATCACCCCACCGAAGGCGGGCTCCGAGCGTGAAGTCTTCGTGCCTCTCGAGCTCGTCGACATGATCGACCCCATAGCGTCCGTTCCCGGGAACACAAGCTATGGGACATCGTGTTCCCGGGAACGCGATGTGTTCCTGTTCCGCACCCCCCTGGGGCACCTGTACAACCGCAATAGTGCCGGTGAGGAGTGGCGCCGCATCCGCCGGAAGCTCGGGCTGTCAGAGGACGTGACTATCCACACGCTGCGCCACACGTTCGCATCGAACCTGATCGCCTCAGGCTGCGACGTCGTCACCGTGCAGCGCGCCCTCGGCCACTCTCAGCCGTCGATCACGCTCAACGTCTACAGCCACCTGTGGCCGTCAGCGGAGGACAAGACGCGCTCCGCGACGGCCACATTCATGGGGCAGGTTCTAGGTTCTGCGGACTCCTCGCGGACTCCAAGCTAGAAACCCCAGGTCACAAGGGCTGCTTACCGGTAGTTGATGAACTGCAGATCGAGGTCGAGGTCGGCGCCCTTGAGCAACGCGATCACCGACTGCAGATCGTCACGGCTCTTGGACTGCACGCGCAGTTCGTCACCCTGGATCTGGCTCTTCACGCCCTTGGGCCCCTCGTCGCGGATGAGCTTGTTGATCTTCTTCGCGTTCTCCGAGGAGATGCCGTCCTTGAGGGTCGAGACGATGCGGAACTCCTTGCCGCTCGCGAACGGCTCGCCGGATTCGAGGCTCTTGAGCGAGATGCCCCGCTTGATGAGCTTCGACTGGAAGACGTCGAGAACGGCCTTCGCCCGCTCCTCTGTGCCGGCGATGATCAGGATCTGCTCGCCACTCCAGGCGATGGAGGAGCCGGTGCCCTTGAAGTCGTAGCGCTGCTCGATCTCCTTGCGCGCCTGGTTGAGGGCGTTCTCGGCCTCCTGGTGATCCACTTTCGAGACGATGTCAAAGGAACTGTCAGCCATACCCAAAGTGTATCGACACCGCTGTTCTACCGCGTGTTTGGAAGCGTTTCCACTGCGCCGTAGTCGCACAGCTCCGGTCACAGCTTGGTATCAACGCGTTCCTTCGTTGCGAATCACATCGACTTCGATGCATACTGTAAGCGCTTGCAGTCCTGCAGGTCACAGCATTCAGAGAGGCACACACCAATGAAGGTGAACAAGAGGGGCATCGTTGCCGCCGGAGCCATCGCGCTCGTTTCGACTCTTACCCTTGCCGGTTGCTCGACCGGCACCGACGGCGGCGACTCGTCGTCCGACGGCGAGAGCAGCGGAACCTTGACCGTCTGGGTCGACGCCGAGCGCGTCGATGCGCTGCAGAGTGCCGCAGACTCCTACGAGGAGAAGACAGGGGTCAAGGTCGAGCTCGTCGGCAAGTCTGTCGACGACATGAAGGACGACTTCATCCAGCAGGTGCCGACCGGCAAGGGCCCTGATGTGGTCATGGGCGCGCATGACTGGCTGGGCGAGCTGTCGACCAACGGCGTCGTGGCGCCCCTCGAGCTCGGCGACTCGTCGGCCGACTATCTTCCCGTCGCCCTCCAGGCGGCGACGTACGACGGCACCGTCTACATGCTTCCCTACGCCGTCGAGAACATCGCCGTGCTGCGCAACGCCGACATGGTTCCCGAGGCCGCGACCAGCTTCGACGACATGGTCTCGAAGGGCGCATTCGTCGTCGAGCAGGGCGCCGAGGGCAACCCGTACCACCTGTACCCGTTCCAGACGGCATTCGGTGCTCCGGTCTTCGGCACCGACGACTCCGGCAGCTACGACTCCGCAGACCTGCAGCTCGGCAGCGCGGGTGGCACGGCGTTCGCCGACTGGCTCGCAGCGCAAGGTGCAGCAGGCACGCTGAACACCGACATCGACGGCGAGATCGCCAAGCAGCAGTTCCTCGACGGCACCGCGGCCTTCTGGCTGACGGGCCCGTGGAACGTCGGCGCAGCCACCGAAGCGGGCATCAACGTCGCGATCGACCCGGTCCCGAGCCCCACGGGCGAGACCGCTTCGCCGTTCGCCGGCGTGAAGGGCTTCTTCGTGAGCTCCGAGTCGAAGAACAAGGTCGCTGCGAACGACTTCCTCGTGAACTACATCGGCACCGAAGAGGTGCAGCTCGAGCTGTTCAAGGCCGGCAATGTCCTGCCCGCGCTCACGGCCGCCGCTGACTCCGCCGCATCCGACCCGATCATCGCCGGCTTCCAGGCCGTCGGTGCCGACGCGGTGCCGATGCCCGCCATCCCGGCGATGGGCGCCGTGTGGGAGTTCTGGGGCGTCGCGGAGGCTGCGATCATCAACGGCTCCGACCCGGCATCGACGTGGCAGAAGCTCGTCGACGACGTCACCACGGCGATCAAGTAACACACCCAGCACCATCCCTGCCGGGGCGGACATCGTCCGCCCCGGCAGCTCGACGACGGGGACGAGATGACAGAACTCGCTGAGCCCACGGCTCCACTGAACAAGCGCCAGCGCCAGGCGGCGAAGATCGCCGAGGCCGCATCCGGGCCCATCGGCTGGATGCTGCTCAAGATCCTGCTGCTGGCGGTCGTCGACGCGATCGCGCTCTATGCGGCATTCGTGCTCTTCGGCCAGCAGGAGTGGCTGGTGCTCGGCCTCGTCGTCGCCGTCACCGTGCTGGTCAACTACATCTACTTCTCGCGCAAGCGGGTGCCGGCGAAGTACCTGACGCCCGGGATCATCTTCCTGATCGTCTTCCAGGTGTTCACGCTGCTCTACACGGGGTACATCGGCTTCACGAATTACGGCACCGGGCACAACGGCACGAAGGATCAGGCGATCTCCTCGCTCCTCGCCTCCGCCCAGGAGCGGGTCGAGGATTCCGCCACCTACCCCGTCACGGTCGTCGAGCAGTTCGGCACCTACGGCCTGCTCGTGACGGATCCTGATTCCGGCGACGCGCTGCTCGGCACGGCCGAGCAGCCCCTGCAGGAGGTCGACGCCGATTTCGAGGGCGATCAGGCCGTCGCCGTCGACGGGTGGACGACGCTCCCGCTCGCGAAGGTCTTCACCCTGTCCGAGCAGCTCGAGAAGCTCTCGGTGCCGTTCAGCGACGACCCGAACGACGGCAGCCTGCGCGCCCCCGACGGGCAGAAGGGCTATCTGTACGTCTCGACCCTCGAGTACGACGCCGATGCCGACACCATCACCGACACGACGACCGGTGCGGTCTACACCGACACCGGCGAGGGGGCGTTCACCGCCGAGGACGGCGAGGCGCTGCTGCCCGGCTGGCAGACGACCGTCGGGTTCGACAACTTCGTGCGCGCGGTCGCCGACGAGTCCATCCGCGGTCCTCTCATCTCGGTGACCATCTGGACCTTCGTGTTCGCCCTGCTGTCGGTCGCGACGACGTTCTTCCTCGGGTTGCTGCTCGCTCTGGTGTTCAACAACACGCGGATGCGGTTCCGCAACGGCTACCGGATCATCCTGATCCTCCCGTACGCCTTCCCGGCGTTCCTCTCCGCCCTCGTCTGGGCCGGGATGATGAACGAGAGCTTCGGATTCATCAACCAGGTGATCTTCGGGGGAGCGGACATCCCTTGGCTCACCGACCCGACCCTCGCGAAGGTATCGGTGCTCCTGGTCAACCTCTGGCTCGGGTTCCCGTACATGTTCCTCGTCTGCATGGGTGCCCTGCAGGGGATCCCGGAAGACGTGAACGAGGCGGCCGTGATGGATGGCGCGAACCCGTGGCAGGTCTTCCGCCGCATCAAGCTGCCTCTGCTGCTCGTGACCGTGGCTCCGCTGCTGATCTCGTCGTTCGCCTTCAACTTCAACAACTTCAACCTGATCTACATGCTGACCAAGGGCGGGCCCCGGTTCGACGACGTGAGCATCCCGGTCGGACACACCGACATCCTGATCTCGATGGTCTACAAGGTGGCCTTCACGGGGCAGTCACGCGACTACGGCCTGGCCTCCGCGTTCACCATCCTGATCTTCATCGTGGTTGCGACGATCTCGATCATCAGCTTCCGCAAGACCAAGGCCCTCGAGGAGCTGAACTGACATGAGCACCACGGATATCAGGACCTCTCGTTCCACCTCCGTCGAGCGCAGCCTCGCACCCCGACGTCGCTCCTTCGGCGCCTGGTTCGCCGACACCGGATGGCGCCACGTCGTCGCCATCGTCGTCAGCGCGTTCGCCCTCTTCCCCCTGCTGTACGTCGTGTCGGCATCGCTGAACCCGCGCGGAACGCTGACGGGATCCAACCAGCTGTTCTCCGCGTTCGGATTCGACAGCTACGTGCGCATCCTCAGCGATCCGCAGAATCCCTACGGACTGTGGTTCCTGAACACGCTGCTCATCGCCGTCGTCACGGGAGCTGTGACCGTGTTCATCGGGGCGCTCGCGGCATATGCCTTCTCGCGCATGCGTTTCGCAGGCCGTCGCATCGGACTCGTCACGATCGTGGTCGTGCAGATGTTCCCGCAGCTGCTCGCGGTCGTCGCGATCTTCCTGCTGATGTCGACGCTGGGCGATTGGTTCCCCGCCATCGGCCTCAACACGCACACCGGTCTGATCCTGGTGTACCTCGGCGGCGCGCTGGGCGTGAACACCTACCTGATGTACGGCTTCTTCAACACTCTGCCGATGGAGCTCGACGAGGCGGCGCGCATCGACGGCGCCGGTCACGCGCGCATCTTCTTCACGATGATCCTGCCGCTCGTGGCGCCGATCCTCGCGGTCGTCGCGCTGCTGTCGTTCATCGGCACGGTCAACGAGTACGTCATCGCGAGCGTCATGCTAGTCGACGTCGAGCAGCAGACGCTGGTCGTCGGCCTCACCAAGCTCGTGGCGAACCCGCGCTATGCGGACTGGTCGGCGTTCTCGGCGGGAGCTGTGATGGCCGCCATCCCGGTGATGATTCTCTTCCTGTTCCTGCAGCGCTACATCGTCGGCGGGCTCACTGCCGGGGCGACGAAGGGCTGATCGGCGCACGCTCCTCGGCGTTGCGACACGGTGGTGGCATCCGCCGGTCGTAGCGTGGAGGCATGGCACGGGTCGCGGGGCGCAACGTGGCGATCAGCTGGATCGCCGGAGTGCTGTGCGCGGGTGTCGTGAGCGCTCTGATCTGGTTCGCGATCCCGATCATGCCCGCGGTGGCCTCCTTCGTCGGAGACACTCTTCGGTCGACGCTGCCCTGACTCGCAGGCGCCACCGGGAACGCGGAGATCCGCACGGAGACGGGGTGGGCGACACGTCGGCACGCCTCCGTCAGCGGGCGCGGGGGCGGCGGTAACCTCGCAGAGCACACATCCGATGAGAGGCGCACCCCATGAGTGACCCCGAGGTTCCACAGCCCGAGCGGCCGAAGGACGTCAACGACGTCGTCGACAGCGCGAACGCTGGACTCGACGCCGCCGCCGCAGCGGGTGCAGGTGTCTCCGGCACGCCCGCCGACACCACCGACCCTGCTGACCAGAAGTCGGCCGCGACGACGACACCCGCCGTCGACCCCGACCTCGCCGCGTTCGAAGCGGCCGAGAACGACCACCCCGGCACCTTCGCGACGCCGGAGCTGAACGACCCCAAGTACCTGGATGACGAGCAGGACGTCAAGACGACGTCGTGGAACACGGATGCCGACGCCACCGCGGCGTACACGCCTCCCGTGGCGCACGAGCAGTCGGCCCTGGCCGGTGCCGCGTACTCATCGGTCGACGACACCCAGACGCGCATCGTCCCGTCCGAGCCCGCGGTCGCCGAGCCCGTCATCGCTCCGCCCCTGCAGCAGCAGCCGATCTTCGTGCAGGCTCCCGAGCCGCCTCGCGAGCGCGGCAACCGCGGCACGGCAGGCGCCATCGGCCTGCTGGCCACCGTCGCCTTCGCGATCCTGTATCTCGGCGCCACGCTCGGACTCGGCGCCTTCGCCGGCGACGTCACGGGTGAGAACATCGCCGAGGCGGCGCTCGCACCGCTCACCACCTGGGGCTACTGGGTCCCCGTCGTGGTGTTCTTCCTCGGCTTCTGGCTGCTCGGCGCGTTCATCAACCGCGGTCGCTGGGGCCTCTGGGTGGTGTTCGGCATCATCGTCGGTCTGATCGCCTACGGCGGTCACATCCTCGGGGCTCTCTTCGAGGCGCCTTTCTGGCTGCTCAGTGCGAGCGAGGGCAACGACCTCGTCGGCGCACAGCTCTTCCACCCCCTGGCGATCGCCGCGTTCGTGTTCGCTCGCGAGCTGACGATCTGGTTCGGTGCCTGGGTCGCCCGCAGCGGAGCCCGCAAGACCGAGCTGAACGCCGAGGCGCAGCGCGAGTACGAGCGCACGCTCGAGGCCGGCCCGACGCTGTCGAGGTAGTCACGAACATGTCATCGTCGAACCCCCGTGGACCCGAGTCCGCGGGGGTTTCGGCCGTCTTGGCGCTGGTGCTCGCGGCGGTGGGGTTCTTCGCGCTCGCCGTCTTCGGCCTGGGTGCGGTGAGCATCGCGACCGACACCGACATCATCTCCGTCCCTGGTCTCGGACCGGTGCCGGGGGTGGTCGGCATGATCGCCGCCGTGCTCGTCTTCGCGCTGTCGCTGTGGGGCGCACTGCGGCGACCGCGCCCGTCTTTCCTCGCCGTTCCCGGCATCGCGATCGCGACGGCGCTGGCGCATCTGGTCGCCGTGTGGATGGGTGCGGCGATGGCGCGGGGCGATCTCATCGTGGCAACGGCCGTGGCGGGCGCTCTCGTGACGGGGGGAGCGAGCGCGGTGCTCGGCCTCGCCGCCGCCATCGCAGCCTGGGGCGGCATCGCTCTCCGCCGCACTCGAGCGCAGCATCCGCAGTGGCCCTGGGAGCGCGAAGACGAGGAATGACGCCCCGCCGTCATGGCGGAAATCGCCGCCTGCGCGCCGTGTGCGCCGTACGCTCTAGGTGTGGAGCGCTCGTTGGAGACGCAGGTCGACCAGGCCGTCGAGGCCTGGCTGCGCTGGGTGCCTCGGTGGGAGCCGGCCACCCATCGAGGACGAGTCGCGCCCTGCCGACGCTGTCTGGGTTCGCCCATCCTGTCGGCGGCCGGCATCGGCTCGAACACGCCGCACGGCGTGCAGCACGGACTCTCGACGAGGATCAAGACCCTCGTCGACCACGCCGTCGCCGAGTACACGGCCCGGAACCTGCCGATGCTGCAGCGCGAACTCGACCAGCAGGCCGCGCGCAACAGGGCGCGCAGCTACCGGCCCGCCGACGGGCTCGACCCCGAGTTCGACGGCCTGCCGCTGGACCCGGAGCCGATTCCCGGCGCACCGTTCCTGTTCACGATCGCAGGCATGGCCGACGACGCGACAGCGGATCTTCCTCCCCTTCCACCGCTGAGCGATGAGGCGAAGGCGGCGCTGCGGCAAGAGGTCGCTCTCGCCGACGAGTACGCCAACATGGTGGGGCGCGAGATCTGCAGCATCCTGCTCCGTCACCGCATCCACATCCAGGCGGCGATCTCGCAGCATGTCGAGCCCCAGATCGAGGCGCTGCTCGCGGAGCTGACCGACTCGCTCGACTCGCCGTTCGACCCCGACCTGCCGTAGGCGAGCCCGCTTCCCCTGGGTGAGGCCGCCAGGCTGCCTGCACATCCGCTGAGAGGTCGACGCGGGAGTGGCGACGCTGCGTGGTCAAGGGTATCGTTTTTCGATAGATACCCATTGGCGATCGATAGGGCCATTCATGCATCCTCGTGTCTCGCGCGTCCTCAAGGCGCTGATCATCCTCCTGCTCGCGCTTCTGCTGGCCAGTCAGACCCTGGTCATCCCCGAGGTCGCGCGCATCACCGCGATCCGTAACCCCGACGTCGCGCAGCTCGAGGTCCCCGGGATCATCGGCGCCGTGGTGTTCATCGCCCTGATCGAGGTGACTCTGGTGTGCATCTGGTTCCTGCTGTCTCTCGTGCAGGAAGGGCGCATCTTCCGAGTCGAGGCGTTCCGCTATGTCGACATCATCCTCGGCGCCCTGATCGCCGCGGGGGCGATCATCCTCGTCTCCTACATCGTGATCGTCGGCAGCCGCGCGGTGTCGCTGTCGCTGTCGCTCCTGGCCGTGCTGGGGATCGTCGTGAGCGCCGCCCTCGCGCTGCTCGTGGTGGTGCTGCGGGGACTTCTGCGCAAGGCCCTCGAGCTCGAGCAGGACATGTCGGAGGTCGTCTGATGCCGATCGTCATCGACCTCGACGTGCAGCTCGCCATCAAGAAAATGAGCGTGCAGGACTTCGCGGATGCCATCGGGATCACTCCAGCGAACGTCGCCGTGCTCAAGAACGGCAGAGCCAAGGCGGTGCGCTTCACGACGCTCGAGGCGATCTGCCGCGTGCTCGAATGCCAGCCGGGCGACATCCTGCGCTGGGTCCCCGACACCGAGGAGCGGTGATGACCACCACGTCCGTGACCCCGTCCACCCCGAGCTCGCCGTCGGAGACCTGGGGTGAGGTCCTCGCCCTGCAGATCCTCGACCACACGAGCTGCCCCCTCTGCCGCGGGATGCTGGACGGCGGATGCTGCGCGAGATGCGGCGCGGACCTTCGCGGCCCGATCGGCACCGAGGTGTGGGAGGCGTCGCTCGCGGCCGCCGCGGCGATCCGCACTCGCGACGAGACGCTCACCCGTGTCCCGCTCGTCACCCGCCTCCCCGTGGCAGCTGCCTCGAGAGGTGCTTCGGCGGCTGCATCGGCATCCGTCCCGGTGTCCGTCGCCGTGCCGGAGACGGCGCGTACCGCGGCAACGTCCGAGTCGCAGCCCCCGCCGCCCCCTCCGACAGCAGGCAGCGGTGGGAGGACCCCGGCGTCCCCGCAGAGCAGTGCGACGCTCCAGTCGGTCCTCGCGACCGCCGGTGCCGGCCTGTTCGCCGTGGCCGCGATCGTGTTCACGTACTTCAACCCCGACCTCGCCGATCGCGCCCTGCGCAGCGTGATCGTCGGGCTCATCACTCTCCTGTTCCTCGGCGGAGCCTGGTTGCTCTCCCGTCGTGGCCTGCGGTTCTCCGCCGAGGCGGTCGGCGGTCTCGGGCTGGTGTTCGCTGGGCTCGACGTGCACGCGGTCGCGCAGCTCGCAGCGCCCGGGGTCGACCCCTGGCTCACGGCAGCCGTCGTCTCCGCCGTCGCCGCGATCGTGATGCTCGGTGCCGGCACGCAACGCGGCATCAGGGTCTGGCAGTGGACGGCGACGGTCACGCTGGCGCTCACCCCCGCGATGCTGGGCGCGGCGGGGGCGACCTCGATCTCGGGCGTGGCGGGCGCGATCGGCGTCGCCCTCGCCGGAGCCGCCATCGTCGAGTTCCTCCGGCCACCGATCGTCGAGCGCGTCACCCTCGTCGCCGTGCAGCTGATCTCGAGTGCGAGCGCACTCGTGCTCGTCTGGCGAATCGATCTCGGGAGCGAGACCGCGTCGCTGCTCGCCGTGAGCGGGATGCTCGCGCTGATCGCGGTGCATGCCGTGATCGCGGCTCGGCGGATGCTCCGCCCCCTCTGGGCCTACGTCGCGGGAGCGACGGGTTCGGCGGCGATCGTTCTGCTCGTGTATGCCGTCCCCGTCATCCGGGAGCTCTCGATCTCGTGGTACTTCGCGATCATCCCCGCGGTGGCCGCCGTCGCGCTCGTGCTGATCGGCGCCGTGGTGCCTCTTCCTGCGCGGGTGCCGCGCGGACATGTCGCCGGGGGAGCACTGTCGGTGCTCGCCGTGCCGACCCTCGCCCTGCTCGCCGACGCCGTGATCACCGGCGGGACCACCGTCACCGGCTTCCTCCGGCGCGTCGACGGTGTCGAGGCATTCGGGTTCGCCGGTGCGGGAACCCCGCTCGGTCTCGCGGCCGTCTGCGTCGGTCTCGCCGTCTTCGGCGGCCTCGCCCGCGAGCGGGACGGCATCCGCGCGCTCTCCGTGCCCGCCGCGCGGATCTCCCTCGCATCCGGTGTGCTCGCGGTTCTCGTCCTCGGCTGCAGCGGACTGCTGGTGCTGCCCGCCGCTGTCGCCGTCCTCGCGGGTGCAGTCGTCGCGGTCGCCGTGGCGATGGCGCGCATGCCGGAGCGCACCGCGGGCAGAGGCATCGTGCCCCTCCTGCTCATCGGTGCCTATCTCGCTCTCGTCGCCTCGGTGATCGTCGCCTGGCGCGACGTATCCGCCGTCCCTCTCGCGGGCATCGCGACGCTGATCGCGCTGGGCGCCCTCGCGGCCGTGCGTCCGATCCGACTGCGCTTCCTCTCGGTCGGCGCGGGCTTCGCCTACGGGCTGATCCTCGTCGCGACGGCGCTGGCCGAGGGCGGGGTCGGCAGCATCGCGCAGCTCTGCCTGACGGCATCCGCGGGTCTGCTCGTCGCGATCTCGGCCACGTATCTTCCGCGCATCGGTGCGCGGTCATGGCAGGCGATCCTCGTCGTCTCCGCGGTGCCCTTCGGAATCGGCGTCCTGCAGGTCGTCGAGGAACGCAGCGGCTGGACCGCGCTCTCCACCGGTCTGATGTTCGTCCTCGCCCTGACGCTGCTGCTCACGCGCCGCCCCGGACTCACGCGCCTGGTGCGCACAGCGGCAGCGGGGATGCTCGTGCCGACCCTCGCGGTCGTCGTGGTCTGTCTCGGGGCCCAGCTGCTCGCCTCGAGCGGGTCACCGGTCGCTCTCCCGATCGTCGCGGTGCTCGTCGCCCTCGCCCTCGCGGCGTCGTCCTCCATCCGCGACGCGCTCGTCGCGAGGGGGCACGCGGCGGCGACGGCCGATGCGGCGCGAGTCGCGATCGAATGCTCGGCACTGCTCACCGGGCTCATCGCCACGGGCCTCGCGGTCGGTCGCGAGGCGGCGGGCCTCGGCACCGCGCTGATCGTGCTCCTCGTGATCGGGATCGGCGGCGTCGCCGCCGCGCTGTTCGCACGTCGCCGATATGCCTGGGCTGTTGCGGGCGCGTCGTTCACCGGGGCACTGTGGTGCGTCTGGGGGATCACAGGTGTCGACCTCCTCGAGGCGTATCTGCTCCCGCCCTCCCTCGGCGCCGCGTTCGTGGCCGTGCTCGTCACGGTCCGCGGCGGTCGGGCGACCGCCCTGTATGGCGCAGGGCTGCTCATCGCGATCGGGCCGATCCTCGCGCTCGTCGCGCTCATCGAACCCGACGCCTCCGGGCAGACGGGTGTCACGTGGCGAGTCGGAGGGCTCCTCGCCGGTTCCGGGGTGCTGCTCGCGCTCGAGGCTCTGATGCGCCGCACCCGGCCCGGATCCCGGCTGCACAGGCTCCGTGTGCTGCGCATCCCGACCCTGATCGCTGCGGGCCTCGCGGCAGTGGTCGGACCGCTCCAGGGCGTCCGCATCGGACTGGGCTGGGACTTCGCGCAGCTGCAGGGGCTGGGCCTCTTCGTGGCCTGCCTCGGCGTGAGCGCGGTGGGCGCCGTGGTGCTCGCGTTCGCCGCCCGGGCCCTCCGCGCCTCGGCCGGCGTCGACTCCGCGCTGCGGAGAACGCGTTGGCTGGGGGCGCCCGCCGCCCTCGCGCTCGCAGCCGGCACCTGGACCGCGATCGAGCGGGACTGGCTCTCGATCTGGCCGATGTGGGTGCTGATGCTCGGCTACCTGATCGCGACGGTCGTGACCGCACGCAGGGTGAGCGTGCGGGTGACGACCGCCCCGCCCGTGTGGTTCCTCTTCGCGATAGCCTTCGTCACCGCCGTCGTGGCGTGGAGCCCGCGTGATCTGCGGGTCGAGTGGTTCTCGCTGCCGCTGGGCGCCTTCCTGCTGGTCGCCGGTGCGCTCGCCATGCGGCGGGCCGACGAGGAAGGCACGGGAGAGCGCGGCACGCTGAACAGCTGGCCCGCACGGTGGAGCGGCTCGTGGGCGCTGCTCGCGCCGGGGATCGTCACGATGATGATCGCGTCGATCGTCTCGACCTTCACGGATCCGCTCACCTGGCGGGCGATCCTGGTGATGGTGCTCGCTCTGGCCGCGATCCTCATCGGCTCTCGCAACCGCCTCGCCGCCCCGTTCCTGCTCGGACTCATCGTGCTGCCGATCGAGAACGTCTTCGTCTTCTCGGTGCAGATCGGCCGCGGTGTCGAGTCGATGCCCTGGTGGATCACACTCGCGGTGATGGGAGCGGTGCTCCTCATCATCGCGGTGACCGCGGAGCGCCGGACGGGGGAGGGCGGTGGAGTCGCGGCGCGGATGCGGGATCTGCGCTGACCGTGCGGTGCGGAGGCCGACGCTCATTTGACCGTCACGTTACGTGGCATTACACTTGATCAGGTGTGTGCACGTCTCGACGTGTGCGCTGGGCGTCGGCACCATGCCGGTCCGCCCCCACGGCATACCCACCACCACAAAAGCTCGCCGGTTCCGGCGTGCCGGTGGGTCATGATGTGAAACCCATCACGCTGTCACCGTGCAGCATTATGAGGAGAGAACGTGCCAACCATTCAGCAGTTGGTTCGCAAGGGTCGCTCGCCCAAGGTCACCAAGACCAAGGCGCCCGCACTCAAGTCGAACCCGCAGCAGGCCGGGGTCTGCACCCGCGTCTACACCACCACCCCGAAGAAGCCGAACTCGGCGATGCGCAAGGTCGCTCGTGTGAAGCTCCGCAACGGCTCCGAGGTCACCGCCTACATTCCCGGCGAGGGCCACAACCTGCAGGAGCACTCGCTCGTGCTCGTGCGTGGAGGCCGTGTCAAGGACCTCCCCGGTGTCCGTTACAAGATCGTCCGCGGCGCCCTGGACACCCAGGCCGTCAAGAACCGTAAGCAGGCTCGCAGCCGCTACGGCGCGAAGAAGGGCTGAGTCCAATGCCTCGTAAGGGTCCCGCCCCCAAGCGTCCCGTCGTCAACGACCCGGTATACGGCGCTCCGATCGTCAGCCAGCTGGTCAACAAGATCCTGGTCGACGGCAAGAAGTCGCTCGCCGAGTCGATCGTCTACACCGCCCTCAAGGGCGTCGAGGCGAAGAACGGTCAGGACGCCGTCGCCACTCTGAAGAAGGCGCTCGACAACGTGCGCCCGACTCTCGAGGTCAAGAGCCGCCGCGTCGGTGGCTCGACCTACCAGGTTCCGGTCGAGGTCAAGCCGCACCGCGCGAACACCCTCGCGCTTCGCTGGCTCGTCAGCTACGCCAAGGGTCGTCGTGAGAAGACGATGACCGAGCGTCTCCAGAACGAGATCCTCGACGCGTCGAACGGTCTCGGCGCAGCGGTCAAGCGCCGCGAGGACACGCACAAGATGGCCGAGTCGAACCGCGCGTTCGCTCACTACCGCTGGTAAACAGCTTCGCCCGCCCCCGATCACACATCGGGGGCGGGCACCCCCCTCTTCGCAGTACGACTGCACAAAAGATAAGGACACTCCTGTGGCACAAGACGTGCTCACCGACCTGAGCAAGGTTCGGAACATCGGCATCATGGCTCACATCGATGCTGGCAAGACCACCACGACCGAGCGCATCCTGTTCTACACGGGCGTCAACCACAAGCTCGGCGAGACCCACGACGGTGCATCGACCACCGACTGGATGGAGCAGGAGAAGGAGCGCGGCATCACGATCACGTCTGCCGCCGTGACCTGCTACTGGAACAAGAACCAGATCAACATCATCGACACCCCCGGTCACGTGGACTTCACGGTCGAGGTGGAGCGTTCGCTCCGCGTCCTCGACGGTGCCGTCGCCGTGTTCGACGGCAAGGAGGGCGTCGAGCCCCAGTCCGAGACCGTGTGGCGTCAGGCCGACAAGTACAACGTCCCCCGCATCTGCTTCGTCAACAAGATGGACAAGCTCGGCGCGGACTTCTACTTCACCGTCGACACCATCATCAACCGCCTGGGCGCCAAGCCGCTGGTCATCCAGCTGCCCATCGGTGCGGAGAACGACTTCATCGGCGTCATCGACCTCGTCGAGATGCGTGCGCTCGTGTGGGCGGGTGACTCCAAGGGTGACGTCACCATGGGCGCCTCCTACGAGATCCAGGAGATCCCGGCCGACCTCAAGGAGAAGGCGGACGAGTACCGTCAGCAGCTCCTCGAGACCGTCGCCGAGACCGACGACGCTCTGCTCGAGAAGTTCTTCGGTGGCGAAGAGCTGACCGTCGCCGAGATCAAGGGCGCGATCCGCAAGCTCACCGTGGCTTCCGAGATCTACCCGGTCCTCTGCGGTTCCGCGTTCAAGAACCGTGGCGTCCAGCCGATGCTCGACGCGGTCGTCGACTACCTCCCGAACCCGCTCGACGTGGGCTCGATCGAGGCGCACGACCCCAAGGACTACGACACGATCATCGAGCGTCACCCCGACGCCAAGGACCCGTTCGCAGCTCTCGCGTTCAAGGTCGCAGTGCACCCGTTCTTCGGTCGCCTCACCTACGTGCGCGTCTACTCGGGTCAGCTCGACTCCGGTGCCGCGGTCATCAACTCGACCAAGGGCAAGAAGGAGCGCATCGGGAAAATCTTCCAGATGCACGCCAACAAGGAGATCCCTGTTCCCTCGGTCACCGCGGGCAACATCTACGCGGTCATCGGTCTGAAGGACACCACCACCGGTGACACCCTGACCGACCCGGCCTCGCCGGTCGTCCTCGAGTCGATGACGTTCCCCGAGCCCGTCATCGAGGTCGCGATCGAGCCGAAGACCAAGGCCGACCAGGAGAAGCTGGGTGTCGCCATCCAGAAGCTCGCTGAGGAGGACCCGACCTTCCGCACGGAGCTCAACCCCGAGACCGGTCAGACGACCATCAAGGGCATGGGCGAGCTGCACCTCGACATCCTCGTCGACCGCATGAAGCGCGAGTTCAACGTCGAGGCCAACGTCGGCAAGCCGCAGGTGGCGTACCGCGAGACGATCCGCAAGGGCGTCGAGAAGTACGACTACACGCACAAGAAGCAGACGGGTGGATCGGGTCAGTTCGCGAAGATCCAGTTCAACATCGAGCCGCTCGACCTCGACGACGAGAAGACGTACGAGTTCGTCAACGCGGTCACCGGTGGTCGCATCCCGCGCGAGTACATCGGCTCGATCGATGCCGGCTTCCAGGACGCGATGAACGTCGGCGTGCTCGCCGGCTACCCGATCGTCGGCGTCAAGGCGACGATCGTCGATGGTGCGGCCCACGACGTCGACTCTTCGGAGATGGCGTTCAAGATCGCAGGATCGATGGGCATGAAGGAAGCCCTGCGTCGGGCGAGCCCGGCGCTCCTCGAGCCGCTCATGGCGGTCGAGGTGCGTACTCCCGAGGAGTACATGGGCGACGTCATCGGTGACCTGAACTCGCGTCGCGGCCAGATCCAGTCGATGGAGGACGCCGCAGGCGTCAAGGTCGTCCGTGCACACGTCCCGCTGTCCGAGATGTTCGGATACATCGGCGACCTGCGCTCGAAGACCTCGGGTCGCGCCGTCTACTCGATGGAGTTCAACAGCTACGCTGAGGTTCCCCGCGCTGTGGCGGACGAGATCGTCCAGAAGCACCAGGGCGGCGAGTAACAACTTCCTGGGAGCCGGGTTCCGGCCCGGCTCCCAGGTCCCCTACAACTTCACATTCCCTCTCTACTAAACTGAGAACCTAACCCGTAGAGATCCGGTCGCAATCCAGTGCCCGGTGACCTCTACACGACGTCCTGAGGAGGACCAAGTGGCTAAGGCCAAGTTCGAGCGGACCAAGCCGCACGTCAACATCGGAACGATCGGTCACGTCGACCACGGCAAGACCACGCTCTCCGCAGCGATCTCGAAGGTGCTTGCTGACAAGTACCCCTCCGACACGAACGTGCAGCGCGACTTCGCTTCCATCGACTCGGCGCCGGAAGAGCGCCAGCGTGGAATCACCATCAACATCTCGCACATCGAGTACGAGACCCCGAAGCGCCACTACGCGCACGTCGACGCACCCGGCCACGCCGACTACGTCAAGAACATGATCACCGGTGCTGCTCAGATGGACGGCGCGATCCTCGTGGTCGCCGCCACCGACGGCCCGATGGCTCAGACGCGTGAGCATGTGCTGCTCGCCAAGCAGGTCGGCGTGCCGTACCTACTGGTCGCGCTGAACAAGAGCGACATGGTCGACGACGAGGAGATCCTGGAGCTCGTCGAGCTCGAGGTCTCCGAGCTGCTCGCCTCGCAGGGCTTCGCCGAGGACGCTCCTGTCGTCCGCGTCTCCGCTCTGAAGGCACTCGAGGGTGACGAGAAGTGGACCCAGTCCATCCTCGACCTCATGGAGGCCGTCGACAACAACGTCCCCGACCCCGTGCGCGACAAGGACAAGCCGTTCCTGATGCCCGTCGAGGACGTCTTCACGATCACCGGTCGTGGAACCGTCGTCACCGGCCGCGCCGAGCGTGGCACGCTGGCCATCAACTCCGAGGTCGAGATCGTCGGACTGCGTCCGACCGTCAAGACCACGGTCACGGGTATCGAGATGTTCCACAAGCAGCTCGACGAGGCATGGGCCGGCGAGAACTGCGGTCTCCTGCTCCGTGGCACGAAGCGTGAGGACGTCGAGCGCGGTCAGGTCATCGTCAAGCCGGGTTCGGTCACGCCGCACACCGACTTCGCGGGCACCGCGTACATCCTGTCCAAGGATGAGGGTGGGCGTCACAACCCCTTCTACACGAACTACCGCCCGCAGTTCTACTTCCGCACCACCGACGTCACCGGCGTCATCACGCTGCCCGAGGGCACCGAGATGGTCATGCCCGGCGACACCACCGACGTGACGGTCGAGCTGATCCAGCCGATCGCCATGGAGGAGGGCCTCGGCTTCGCCATCCGTGAGGGTGGACGCACCGTCGGCGCCGGTACGGTCACGAAGATCATCAAGTAAGCATCTGCTTCCTGACAACAGGGGTCGGACCTTCGGGTCCGGCCCCTTTTGTCGTCCCCCGAAACGCCACGCCGATGTATGTCGTTGAATATAACGCGAAGTGTCATACATCGTTGTGAGTGCTGCGTTCCGCGCAGTACGCACGCTCGTGCCCGAGGTCAAGGCCGGTCACGACACCGCTGATGCTCGGAGAGCCCCGAAGCCCTCCTGAAGCCCGTGTCGCGGTGCGCGTGCGGATAGGGGAGTGCCTGCACACCGGGGAGTGGCGTGCAGGGTTAAGGGGAGTTTCAGCATGCGTTCGACCCTGCGTCGAAAGAACATTCAGCGCGCCCGGAGACTGACGGCGATCACCGCCGTCGTCTCTCTGATCGCCGGGGCGCTCGCCCTCGGGGTCACGGCTCAGACGGCATCCGCCGCTCTGTGGGCGCCCACGATCTCGGCACAGAACGTCGATCCGGCCTCTGCCGGAAAAGACTTCGTCCTCGCCGGGGAGAACGTCGGATTCGACGTCGACGTCACCAACAGCGGCGGGGGAGCGCAGTTCAACCTGAGCCTCGTCGCGGCGGTTCCCGCATCGGTCACCCTGGTCTCGGGCGGCGGCTTCGGAGCGCCGACGGTATACGCGGAAGGGGACGCCCTGCCGAACCGCTCGCGCACCGCAGCCGATGCCTCGTGTGAGTCGCTCGGCCTCGTGAACGCGCCGGGCCAGTCGCTTCTGTGCGCTGTTCCCGTCGGCCAGCAGGTCTGGGTGTGGTCCAACGTCAACGACCTCCCGCAGGGTGGCACGGTCTCTTCGCGGATCACGATCGCCCCGAACGGCGACGAGTACCCCGTCGGCAGCGAGGTCGGCTTCGCGATCCGCGCCTATACGAGCAACGATCCGGCGCGTATCCCCACCTTCGACGGATCGACCAGTGTCTCGCGCACCACCGCGCACACGTCGGGCGCTGCCCTCGCGACCGATGAGGTGCCGGTGCGCGCACTGCGCATCGTCAAGACCGAGCCGAGTGCCGAGACCGAGCTCCTGCGCGGTGCGCACAGCAGCATCACGACCTATACGCTCGACGTCGAGAACACGACCAGGGGTGCGACGACGGGAGCGGAGACGGCCTGGAGCCTGATCGCCATGGCGCTGCTGATGCTCATCTCCGGAGGGCTGTTCCTCGCGTACCGCCGTCGACGGGATGCCGTCGCCGCCGAGTAGTCGCGCCAGGGAGGGGCGGTCTATATGACCGCCCCTTTCGGGTCTCTTCCGCCCAGGCGCCGATCCGGGCAGAATGAACGTGCGTCGGGGATCCGCCGCATCCGATCGCATACAAGGGGGCCCGCATGGGTATCGAGGACACCGTCAACAAGGGCAAGGATCTGTACGAGCAGAACAAGGACAAGATCGCCGAGGCCGTCAAGAGCGAGCAGGCCGAGGACATCAGCGACAAGGTCCTCGACGGCGTCGCCGACTTCGCGAAGAAGCTCGCCCCGGGTGCCGCGGACAAGATCGACGAGATCCGCGACAGCGCCGACAAGGCCGTCGGCAACGAGTGACAGCTCGCCACTGAGACCGAGAGCGGCGGCTCCCCGAGGGGAGTCGCCGCTCTTCTGCGTCCGGAACCAAGTATTCCGGGCGGCGGTATCGCGTTTCAGTGGCCTGTTCCCGTAAGATGGTTCTCGATCGCCTGGGGAACTTGCGATCAGGGATGTCGAAGGGGTTCGACCTCCCGAATTCACGCGGTTCGCCGCGTCAAACTGGGGAATACGATTTTGGGGATCATCGTGCGACGCGCGCACTCTGTGCGCTCTGACGTCTTCCCGCCCGCGCGGCGGTCGCTTCGCCGCGCCCTCGGTCGAGGAACCCGGCGTCCCTTCACGCCGGTGTCCTCGCGTTCGGTGTGCCCCCTCGCACTGAACGCCCTCCCCAAGCGGGGCGAGGCATGGGGATGCCTCGCCCCGCTCTCCTCAGCGCGCTGAGGGGTCGTCGGCGGCGTCGATCAGAGGCGCCGATCCGACGGCTGGGGCGTGCCCTCAGGAGATGCACAGCCGGCGCGACACGCCCGGGTTTGCGCAAGTGAAATCGCCCGTGGCAGAATAGACAGGTTCGACATTCCGGCGCGCTCAGCGTTGCTGGATCACCATCACGGCAGTGCATAGGCGGCGCAGACGCGCAGGGACCTAGGCCGCGGGTGGCAGAACGATCCCGACATCTTCATCACGAGGGCTCCGCCGTGCGCGGCGGAGGTCGGACATCCGCTCGTCGTGAGGCGTGCGGGATGACAGCAGAACAGTGGTGCAGCAGATCGACTCGCGAGAGCCGTTCGAGTGCCGAGGCGCGAACAGCGCCGACGTGCGTCCAATGCCCCTGGGTCACCCGGCCCAGGTCGGTAAGACGCTTAAAGAGAGAGAGCAGACAATGGCGGGACAGAAGATCCGCATTCGCCTGAAGTCGTATGACCACGAGGTCATCGACACGTCCGCACGCAAGATCGTCGACACGGTGACCCGCGCGGGCGCCACGGTCGTCGGCCCCGTGCCCCTTCCGACCGAGAAGAACGTCGTGTGCGTCATCCGGTCGCCGCACAAGTACAAGGACAGCCGCGAGCACTTCGAGATGCGCACCCACAAGCGTCTGATCGACATCGTCGACCCGACGCCCAAGGCTGTCGACTCGCTGATGCGTCTCGACCTTCCTGCCGATGTCAACATCGAGATCAAGCTCTGAGGTCGGACATGGTTGACATCAACTCCAAGATTTCCAAGGGCATGCTGGGCACGAAGCTCGGTATGACCCAGGTCTGGAACGAGAGCGGCAAGCTCGTTCCCGTCACCGTCATCGAGCTCGCCTCGAACGTGGTCACGCAGATCCGTACCCCCGAGAAGGACGGCTACAACGCCGTGCAGATCGCGTACGGCCAGATCGACCCGCGCAAGGTGAACAAGCCGCTGACCGCTCACTTCGAGGCTGCAGGCGTCACGCCGCGTCGTCACGTCACCGAGATCCGCACCGCGGATGCCGGCGACTACTCGCTGGGCCAGGAGCTCACGGTCGACGGCACCTTCGAAGCAGGCCAGCTCGTCGACGTCGTCGGCACGAGCAAGGGCAAGGGCTTCGCCGGTGTCATGAAGCGTCACAACTTCAAGGGCGTCTCGGCTTCGCACGGTTCGCACCGCAACCACCGCAAGCCCGGCTCGATCGGCGCATCGTCGACCCCGAGCCGCGTCTTCAAGGGAATGCGCATGGCCGGCCGTATGGGTGGCGAGCGCGTGACCGTCCTCAACCTCACGGTGCACGCCGTCGACATCGAGAAGGGTCTGCTGCTCGTCAAGGGCGCCGTCCCCGGTGCTCGTGGCCGCATCGTCTACGTCCGCAACGCAGTGAAGGGTGCCTGATCATGGCTGACTCCACTCTCGCGCTTGACGTCCTCAAGGCAGACGGCAAGAAGGCTGGCTCGATCGAGCTTCCCGCCGAACTGTTCGACGCCAAGACGAACATCCCGCTCATCCACCAGGTCGTCGTCGCGCAGCTCGCGGCGGCTCGCCAGGGAACCCACTCGACCAAGCGTCGCGGTGAGGTCTCGGGTGCCGGCCGCAAGCCCTTCAAGCAGAAGGGCACGGGTAACGCCCGTCAGGGCTCCATCCGCGCGCCGCACATGACCGGTGGTGGAATCGTGCACGGCCCCAAGCCGCGCGACTACTCGCAGCGCACCCCCAAGAAGATGATCGCCGCTGCCCTCCGTGGTGCACTGAGCGACCGCTTCCGCGGTGACCGCATCCACGCCATCGAGTCCTTCGGCATCGACGGAACGCCTTCGACCAAGACCGCGGTGAACTTCCTCACCAACGTCGTCTCGTCGAAGAACGTGCTCGTCGTCATCGAGCGCAACGACGACGTGACGCTGAAGAGCATCCGCAACCTGTCGAACCTGCACGTGCTGACGTTCGACCAGCTCAACGCATACGACGTGCTCGTCTCCGACGACATCGTCTTCACCCAGGCCGCGCTCGAGGGCTTCATCGCCTCCAAGTCCGGCGCCAACCAGGAGGTCTCCGCATGAGCGAGCAGGCATCTGTTCTCCAGACGGCCCTGAACAAGGACCCGCGCGACATCATCCTGAAGCCGGTCGTGTCCGAGAAGAGCTACGGTCTCATCGACGAGGGTAAGTACACCTTCCTCGTGGACCCGCGCGCTTCGAAGACCGAGATCAAGCTCGCCATCGAGAAGATCTTCGGCGTCAAGGTCGCTGGGGTCAACACCCTCAACCGCGTCGGCAAGGCTCGTCGCACCCGCTTCGGCACGGGCAAGCGCAAGGACACCAAGCGCGCCATCGTGACCCTGAAGTCGGGCACCATCGACATCTTCACGGCAATCGGCTGATCCGGGGGATAAGGACAATCATGGCTATTCGCAAGTACAAGCCCACGACCCCGGGCCGTCGCGGCTCGTCGGTGGCTGACTTCGCCGAGATCACCCGATCGACGCCGGAGAAGTCGCTGCTGCGCCCGCTCTCGAAGACCGGTGGTCGCAACAACCAGGGCCGTATCACGACCCGTCACATCGGTGGTGGCCACAAGCGCCAGTACCGCGTCATCGACTTCCGTCGCAATGACAAGGACGGCGTGGACGCCAAGGTCGCTCACATCGAGTACGACCCCAACCGCACGGCACGCATCGCGCTGCTGCACTACTTCGACGGCGAGAAGCGCTACATCCTCGCGCCGGCGAAGCTGAAGCAGGGCGACGTCATCGAGTCGGGTGCAGGCGCCGACATCAAGCCGGGCAACAACCTCCCGCTGAAGAACATCCCGACGGGTACCGTCATCCACGCGATCGAGCTCCGTCCCGGTGGCGGCGCGAAGATGGCACGTTCGGCCGGTGCATCCGTCCGTCTCGTCGCCAAGGATGGCAACTTCGCTCAGCTGCGTCTGCCCTCGGGCGAGATCCGCAACGTCGATGCGCGCTGCCGCGCGACCATCGGCGAGGTCGGAAACGCCGAGCAGTCGAACATCAACTGGGGCAAGGCCGGCCGCATGCGCTGGAAGGGCGTCCGCCCGACCGTCCGTGGTGTCGCCATGAACCCGGTCGACCACCCGCACGGTGGTGGTGAGGGCAAGACGTCCGGTGGACGTCACCCCGTCTCCCCGTGGGGCCAGGCTGAGGGTCGCACCCGTCACGCCAACAAGGAAAGCGACAAGTACATCGTGCGTCGTCGTAACGCCGGCAAGAAGCGTAAGTAGGAGTAAGAGAAGATGCCTCGCAGTCTTAAGAAGGGCCCCTTCGTCGACGATCACCTGCTTCGCAAGGTGGTCGTGCAGAACGAAGCCGGCACCAAGAACGTCATCAAGACCTGGTCTCGCCGGTCCATGATCATCCCGGCCATGCTGGGTCACACGATCGCGGTCCACGACGGTCGCAAGCACATCCCTGTGTTTGTGTCCGAGACCATGGTCGGCCACAAACTGGGCGAGTTCGCGCCCACCCGCACCTTCCGCGGCCACGAGAAGGACGACAAGAAGGGCCGCCGCCGCTGACGCGGTGGCGATAGAGGAGAGAGAAATGGTGGAGTCCATCGCACGCGTGCGACACATCCGCGTGACCCCTCAGAAGGCTCGTCGTGTCGTCGCGCTCATCAAGGGCAAGCAGGCCCAGGAGGCTCTGGCGATCCTGAAGTTCGCACAGCAGAGCGCCAGTGAGCCGATCTACAAGCTTGTCGCGTCGGCCATGGCCAACGCGCAGGTCAAGGCGGATCGTGACGGCGAGTACCTCGACGAGCAGGACCTGTACGTGGCTAACGCCTACGTAGACGAGGGCACGACGCTCAAGCGTTTCCAGCCCCGTGCACAGGGTCGCGCTTTCCAGATCAAGAAGCGCACGAGCCACATCACGGTCGTGCTCTCGACGCCTGAGGCAGCTCCGGCTGCGGCAAGCGACAGCAACAAGAAGGCGAGCAAGTAATGGGACAGAAAGTAAACCCGTACGGCTTCCGCCTCGGCATCACGACTGACCATGTGTCGCGTTGGTTCTCGGACTCGACGAAGCCGGGTCAGCGTTACGCCGACTACGTCGCCGAGGACATCAAGATCCGCAACCTGCTGAAGACGCAGCTCGACCGCGCCGGTGTCTCGAACATCGAGATCGAGCGCACCCGTGACCGCGTCCGCGTCGACATCCACACCGCCCGTCCGGGCATCGTGATCGGTCGTCGTGGAGCCGAGGCCGAGCGCATCCGCGGCGACCTCGAGAAGCTCTCGGGCAAGCAGATCCAGCTGAACATCCTCGAGGTCAAGAACCCCGAGGCCGACGCTCAGCTCGTCGCACAGGGCATCGCCGAGCAGCTCTCTGCTCGCGTGGCGTTCCGTCGTGCGATGCGCAAGGGTCTCCAGGGCGCGCAGCGCGCTGGCGCCAAGGGCATCCGCATCCAGGTCTCCGGCCGCCTCGGCGGCGCCGAGATGAGCCGTTCGGAGTTCTACCGCGAGGGTCGTGTGCCGCTGCACACGCTGCGTGCGAACATCGACTACGGCTTCTACGAGGCGAAGACCACCTTCGGCCGCATCGGTGTGAAGGTCTGGATCTACAAGGGCGACCTGACGGCGAAGGAGCTCGCTCGCGAGCAGGCCAACGCCCCCAAGGCTCGTCGTGATGACCGTGGTGGCGACCGTCGTCGTGCACCGCGCAACGAGGCACCCGTCGCAGAAGGAGCGTCTGCCTGATGCTTATTCCCCGTAAGGTCAAGTTCCGCAAGCAGCACCACCCCGGCCGTAGCGGCCAGGCGACCGGTGGCACGAAGGTCTCCTTCGGCGAGTACGGCATCCAGGCACTCACGCCTGCATATGTCACCAACCGCCAGATCGAGTCCGCTCGTATCGCGGTCACGCGTCACATCAAGCGTGGCGGAAAGGTGTGGATCAACATCTACCCCGACCGTCCGCTGACGAAGAAGCCTGCTGAGACCCGCATGGGTTCCGGTAAGGGTTCGCCCGAGTGGTGGGTCGCCAACGTCAAGCCGGGTCGCGTCCTCTTCGAGGTCTCCGGCGTGAGCGAGGAGCTCGCTCGCGAGGCACTGACCAGAGCAATTCACAAGCTGCCTCTCAAGGCACGCATCATCAAGCGCGAGGAGGGCGACGCGTAATGGCGATCGGCACCAAGGAGCTCGCTCCGGCAGAGCTCGACACGTTCGAAGACCAGCGCCTCGTTGAGGAGCTGCGTAAGGCCAAGGAGGAGCTGTTCAACCTCCGTTTCCAGTCGGCCACCGGCCAGCTGGAGAGCCACGGCCGCATCCGCGCCGTCAAGCGCGACATCGCGCGCCTGTACACCGTGATCCGCGAGCGTGAGCTGGGCATCCGTGCGACGCCCGCTCCCGTCGAGGCTCCGGCCAAGAAGGCGACCAAGTCGAAGGCGAAGAAGGCGGATTCCGCCGACGACGCCGTGAAGGAAGAGGCTGAGTGATGGCCACCAAGAAGGAAGCCGCCGTCGAGGCTGAGCACGCCGCACACGATGTCCGCGATGCGGATGCCCGTGGGTACCGCAAGTCGCGTCGTGGCTACGTCGTCAGCGACAAGATGGACAAGACCATCGTGGTCGAGGTCGAGGACCGCGTGAAGCACCCGCTTTACGGCAAGGTCATCCGCCGCACCTCGAAGGTCAAGGCGCACGATGAGGCGAACTCCGCCGGCATCGGCGACCTCGTCCTGATTAACGAGACCCGCCCGCTCAGCGCCACGAAGCGCTGGCGTCTGGTGGAGATTCTGGAGAAGGCCAAGTGATCCAGCAGGAATCCCGCCTCAAGGTCGCCGACAACACCGGCGCGAAGGAACTGCTCACCATCCGTGTTCTCGGCGGCTCGCGTCGTCGTTACGCCGGTCTCGGTGACACGATCGTCGCGACCGTCAAGGACGCGATCCCGGGCGGAAACGTCAAGAAGGGCGATGTGGTCAAGGCCGTCATCGTCCGCACGGTCAAGTCCACGCGCCGTCCCGACGGCTCGTACATCAAGTTCGACGAGAACGCCGCCGTGATCCTGAAGAACGACGGGGAGCCCCGCGGCACCCGTATCTTCGGACCGGTCGGTCGCGAGCTTCGTGACAAGAAGTTCATGAAGATCGTCTCGCTGGCGCCGGAGGTTATTTAAGTCATGGCGAAGATCAAGAAGGGTGACCTGGTTCAGGTCATCACCGGAGCGACGCAGGAGCGTGGCGGAGATCGCGGCAAGCAGGGCAAGGTCCTCGAGATCCTGGCCGACAAGAACCGCATCATCGTCGAAGGCGTGAACTACGTCACCAAGCACACGCGCGTCGGTCAGACGCAGCGTGGCACCAAGACGGGCGGCCTCGAGACTGTCGAGGCCTCCATCCACATCTCGAACGTCGCAGTCGTCGACCCCTCGACCAAGAAGCCGACCAAGGTCGGCCACCGGGTCGAGGAGCAGACCAAGGACGGCGTCAAGCGCACCGTCCGTGTGCGGTACGCGAAGAAGTCAGGTAAGGACCTCTGATGGCAACCACCGACGCTGCGGTGGCTGGCAAGATCCAGCCCCGCCTGAAGGCGAAGTACAAGGCCGAGATCCAGCAGAAGCTGCAGGATGAGTTCGGCTACACCAACGTGATGCAGATCCCCGGTCTGGTCAAGGTCGTCGTGAACACCGGTGTCGGTGAAGCGGCCCGTGACAGCAAGGTGATCGACGGCGCGATCGACGATCTCACCAAGATCACCGGTCAGAAGCCGCTCGTCACGAAGGCACGCAAGTCGATCGCGCAGTTCAAGCTGCGCGAGGGCCAGCCCATCGGCGCACACGTCACCCTCCGTGGTGACCGTGCGTGGGAGTTCCTGGACCGCCTCGTCTCGCTCGCCCTGCCCCGCATCCGCGACTTCCGCGGTCTGTCGGCCAAGCAGTTCGACGGCAACGGCAACTACACCTTCGGTCTCCAGGAGCAGAGCGTGTTCCACGAGATCGATCAGGACAAGATCGACCGGGTTCGCGGTTTCGACATCACTGTCGTCACCACCGCGAAGACGGACGACGAAGGTCGCGCACTTCTGCGTCACCTCGGCTTCCCCTTCCGTACGGAAGACGCCAAGGCGTAAGCGGTTTCGGGCGGGGCGCACAGCGCCCCGCCCGATCCCGTACAATTGAAGATTGCGTGTCATCGCAGGCCGTCTGTCGTGTAACGGCAGCCGGAACCTCATGAACAAAGGAAAACAACAATGACAATGACAGACCCGGTCGCAGATCTGCTGACCCGTCTGCGCAACGCGAACTCGGCGCACCACGATTCCGTGACCCTGCCGTCGAGCAAGCTCAAGACGCACATCGCCGAGATCCTCCAGCAGGAGGGCTACATCGCTGGATGGGAGACGACTGACGCTCGCGTCGGCTCGAACCTCACCCTGCAGCTGAAGTACGGCCCCAACCGCGAGCGCTCGATCGCGGGCATCAAGCGCGTGTCGAAGCCCGGCCTCCGCGTGTACGCGAAGTCCACCGAGCTCCCCAGGGTCCTCGGCGGCCTCGGCGTGGCCATCCTGTCCACCTCCTCCGGTCTTCTCACCGACCGTCAGGCAGAGCAGAAGGGCGTGGGCGGAGAAGTTCTCGCCTACGTGTGGTAATCGAAAATGTCGCGTATTGGACGACTTCCCATCGACGTTCCCGCGGGCGTGACCATCTCGGTCGACGGCCGTGAGGTCGCGGTGAAGGGCCCCAAGGGTGAGCTCACCCTGACGGTCGCAAAGCCCATCGAGGTCGCGGTCGAGGAGAACCAGGTTCTCGTCACCCGTCCCGACGACGAGCGCGAGTCCCGGTCGCTTCACGGCCTGACCCGCACGCTCATCAACAACAACATCATCGGCGTGACCCAGGGCTACACCAAGGGTCTCGAGGTTGTCGGAACCGGTTACCGCGTCGCTCAGAAGGGCAGCTCGGTCGAGTTCGCCCTCGGCTTCTCGCACCCGGTCCTCATCGACCCGCCCGCCGGTATCACGCTGACGGTCGAGGGCAACAACAAGCTCACGGTCAGTGGTATCGACAAGCAGGCTGTCGGCGAGGCAGCTGCGAACATCCGCAAGATCCGCAAGCCCGAGCCGTACAAGGGCAAGGGCGTGCGCTACGCCGGCGAGGTCGTGCGTCGCAAGGCCGGAAAGAGTGGTAAGTAACCATGGCTCTCAAGTCAAAGTCTGACGCCCGCGCGCGTCGTCACGCCCGCCTTCGCAAGAAGGTCGTCGGCACCGAGGTGCGTCCGCGCCTCGTCGTCAACCGTTCGGCTCGCCACGTCTTCGTGCAGCTTGTCGACGACAGCAAGGGTCACACCGTCGCGTCGGCATCGACGCTCGAGACCGACCTGCGCTCGCTCGAGGGTGACAAGACCGCCAAGGCACGCAAGGTCGGCGAGCTTCTCGCCGAGCGCGCGAAGGCTGCCGGCGTTTCCGAGGCAGTGTTCGACCGTGGCGGCAACCGCTACGCAGGTCGTGTCGCCGCCATCGCCGACGGCGCCCGCGAAGGGGGTCTGGCACTGTGAGTGACAACAAGGAGAACGAAGTGACCGAAGCGGCAGCTGCCACTTCCGAGACTGCCGCCGGCACCACGCAGGCAGAGCCGTCTCAGCGCGACAACCGCCGCGGCGGTGGCCGTGGTGACCGCAACCAGGGTGGCCGTGACCGCAACTCCCGCGACCGTGGGGACAACCAGTTCCTCGAGCGCGTGGTCACCATCAACCGCGTCTCGAAGGTCGTGAAGGGTGGTCGTCGCTTCAGCTTCACCGCTCTCGTGGTCGTCGGCGACGGCAACGGTCTGGTGGGCGTCGGCTACGGCAAGGCCCGCGAGGTCCCTCTGGCGATCTCGAAGGGTGTCGAAGAGGCCAAGCGCAACTTCTTCCGCGTTCCGCGCGTCGGAAGCACCATCCCGCACCCCGTGCAGGGTGAGGCAGCAGCAGGCGTCGTCCTGCTCCGCCCGGCCGCTGCCGGTACCGGTGTCATCGCCGGTGGTCCCGTCCGCGCCGTGCTCGAGTGCGCCGGCATCCACGACGTGCTGTCGAAGTCGCTCGGCTCGTCGAACACGATCAACATCGTGCACGCCACGGTGACGGCTCTGAAGCAGCTCGAGGAGCCCCGTGCGGTCGCCGCACGTCGTGGCCTCGAGTTCGACCAGGTCGCACCCGCGCGTCTCGTCCGTGCGGAGGCTGACGCCATCGCCGCACAGAAGGTAGGTGCCTGATGGCTGCGCGCCTGAAGGTCACGCAGGTCAAGTCCAAGGTGAGCGAGAAGCAGAACCAGCGTGACACGCTGCGCAGCCTCGGTCTGAAGCGCATCGGTGACAGCACCGTTCGCCCCGACGACGCGCAGACGCGCGGTTACGTCAAGACCGTCGCCCACCTCGTCAAGGTTGAGGAGATCGACTAATGGCTGAGAAGAACGAAGCCGTCGAGGCTGAGAAGGCCCCGAAGAAGGCTGCCGCTCCCAAGGCCGCAGCCGAGAAGAAGCCCGCCGCCAAGAAGGCACCGGCGAAGGCGACCGAGGCCAAGGCCGACGCCGTCAAGAAGCCGGCTGCCAAGAAGGCTGCGCCGAAGAAGGATGCTCCGGCATCCCGCCCCGGCGTGCTCAAGGTGCACCACCTGCGTCCGGTCCCCGGATCCAACACCGCGAAGACCCGTGTCGGTCGCGGTGAGGGCTCCAAGGGCAAGACCGCGGGTCGCGGTACCAAGGGTACGAAGGCTCGCAACACCGTTCGCGTCGGCTTCGAGGGTGGGCAGATGCCTCTGCACATGCGCACCCCGAAGCTGCGCGGGTTCAAGAACCCGTTCCGCGTGGAGTACCAGGTCGTGAACCTGGAGAAGCTCGCGGAGCTGTACCCCAAGGGTGGCGACGTCACCATCAGCGACCTGGTCGCCAAGGGTGCCGTTCGCAAGAACGAAAAGGTCAAGGTTCTCGGAAACGGCGACATCGCCGTGAAGCTCACCGTCGCGGTCGACAAGGTCTCGGGTTCTGCCGAGCAGAAGATCGTGGCGGCTGGCGGATCCGTCAAGTAACCACTTCATGAGAGGGGTCGGAGATTCTCCGGCCCCTCTTATGGGTTAGCCTGTTCTTTCAGCCGTCCCTCGGGGATCGGCAACCTTTTCAGGAGGACGTCCTTGTTTAGCGCCATCGCGCGGATCTTCCGCACGCCCGACCTGCGTCGGAAGATCGGTTTCACCCTCGCCATCGTCGCCATCTACCGGCTTGGCTCGAATGTCCCTGCTCCGTTCGTGAACTTCCCGAACGTCGAGGAGTGCCTGGCTCTGAACTCAGGCACGGAGGGACTCCTCGGGCTCGTCAACCTCTTCTCCGGTGGCGCGCTCCTCCAGCTCTCGATCTTCGCGCTCGGTGTCATGCCGTACATCACCGCGACGATCATCACCCAGCTCCTCCGGGTCGTCATCCCTCACTTCGAGGCGCTGCACAAGGAGGGTCAGGCCGGTCAGGCACGACTCACCCAGTACACGCGGTACCTGACGATCGCGCTGGCACTGCTGCAGTCGACGACCCTCGTCACGGTCGCCCGCAGCGGACAGCTCTTCGGCACGACCGACGTCGCCGCGTGCCAGAACCTCCTCACCAACGACGTGTGGTGGGCGCAGCTGCTCATCATCATGGCGATGACCGCAGGCACCGGCCTCATCATGTGGTTCGCCGAGCTCGTCACCGAGCGCGGCATCGGCAACGGCATGTCGCTTCTGATCTTCACCTCGATCGCCGCCACGTTCCCCGGTGCCATGTGGCTCATCTGGGAGAGCAAGGGCTTCGAGGTCTTCCTCCTGGTGCTGCTGGTCGGGATCATCGTCATGGGCCTCGTCGTGTTCGTCGAGCAGTCGCAGCGTCGCATTCCGGTGCAGTACGCCAAGCGCATGGTCGGACGCCGCACCTACGGCGGCACGAACACCTACATCCCGATCAAGGTGAACATGGCAGGTGTGATCCCCGTGATCTTCGCCTCGTCGCTGCTGTACATCCCGGCACTGATCGCCCAGTTCAACACCCCGCAGGACGGCTCCGAGCCCGCCGCGTGGGTCACCTGGATCAGTGCGAACTTCACCACGGGAAACCACCCGGTCTACATGGCGGCGTACTTCCTGCTGATCATCGGGTTCACCTACTTCTACGTCGCGATCACGTTCAACCCTGTCGAGGTCGCCGACAACATGAAGAAGTACGGCGGGTTCATCCCCGGCATCCGTGCCGGTCGTCCGACCGCCGAGTACCTCGACTACGTGCTCACACGCATCACGCTTCCCGGCTCGATCTACCTCGGTCTGATCGCGCTGATCCCGCTGATCGCTCTCGCCACCGTCGGCGCCAACCAGAACTTCCCGTTCGGTGGCGCGTCGATCCTCATCATCGTGGGTGTCGGTCTCGAGACGGTCAAGCAGATCGATGCGCAGCTGCAGCAGCGTCACTACGAAGGGCTCCTCCGATGACTCGATCAGCTCGTCTCCTCATCGTCGGACCGCAGGGATCCGGCAAGGGCACCCAGGGTGTTCGCATCGCCGAGTCCTACGGCATCCCGGTCGTCTCCACCGGCGACATCTTCCGGGCGAACATCAAAGAGGGCACGCCGCTCGGCCAGCAGGTCACGGCTGTCCTCGACCGAGGCGACCTGGTTCCCGACGAGCTGACGAGTGAGATCGTCCGCGATCGCCTGTCGCAGGATGACGCCGCGAACGGCTTCCTGCTCGACGGATACCCGCGCAACTCGGCTCAGGTGGCTCACCTCGACGCGTTCCTCGCGGAGCGAGGCGAGTCCCTCGACGCCGTCATCCTGCTCGACGTCCCTCGCGAGGAGAGCATCGAGCGTCTCAAGCTCCGCGCAGCGGAGCAGGGGCGGTCGGATGACACCGACGAGGCCATCGCGCATCGCCTGGACATCTACGAGCACGAGACGGCTCCGATCCTCGAGGTCTACGGCCCGCGGGGCATCGTCGACCGCATCGACGGAGTCGGCAGCCTCGACGAGATCACCGAGCGCGTGTTCGCGGCGCTGACCGCACGCGGTCTGCGTCTCGCAGCCTGATCTGCGCACGATGTTCCGCAAGTCGATCTACAAGAGCGCCGCACAGCTGAGCGCGATGGTCGAACCCGGCCTCATCACGGCAGCGGCCCTCGAGGCCGTGCGTCTGCTGATCCGGCCCGGCGTGACGACGCTCGAGCTCGACGCCGAGGCGAACAGGGTGATCCTTGCTCGCGGCGCGGAGTCGAACTTCCAGCTCGTGCGCGGCTACCGCCACACGACCTGCATCTCGGTCAACGAGGAGGTCGTGCACGGCATCCCCGGCGAGCGTGTGCTGCAGGCGGGCGACATCGTCTCGATCGACTGCGGCGCGCAGTACCAGGGCTGGAACGGTGACAGCGCGATCACCGTCGTCGTCCCGGATGACAGCCGCCCCGAGCTGGTCGCCCAGCGTGAGGAGCTCTCCCGGGTGACCGAGGGGTCGATGTGGGCCGGGATCGCCGCCATGGCGTCCGCCTCGCACCTGGGGGACATCGGAGCAGCCATTCAGGGCTACATCGAGGCACAGGGCCCGTCAGCGGTCTCCGGTGAGACCTACGGCATCCTCCGTGAATACGTGGGTCACGGCATCGGCCGCAAGATGCACGAGGCGCCGAGCGTCTTCAACTACCGCACGCCCGACCCCGGCGCAGAGGTCAAGCCCGGGCTCGTGCTCGCCATCGAGCCGATGGTCACCGCCGGCAGCGACGAGACCTTCGTCGAGGACGACGACTGGACCGTCTCGACGGTCGACGGCACCGACGGCTCGCACTGGGAGCACAGCGTCGCCCTGCACGAGGGCGGCATCTGGGTGCTCACGGCGGTCGATGGGGGAGCGGCTGGCCTCGCACCATTCGGCGTGACGCCGACGCCGATCGCCTGAGCCGACACGAGCTTCGAGCGTCGTCCGCGCCGATGCAGAGCGTCGTCACAACGCGCACATAGGTTTCTCCGGGCACAATGGGTGTATGGGTGCGCATGCACCCGAAGACTTCAGGCCGGGTCCACCGTGAGTGGGCCTCGACAGAAACGGAAGACCATGGCAGCCGCGAAAGGCAACACCAACTGGTTCGTGATCGGCGTCTCGGCGGCAGTGGTGGTCGTTCTGGCCGTCCTCGCCTTCGTCGTCGTGTTCCTGAACAACCAGGCCACCTCTCCCGGCACCGCGCCGCAGAGCTCGATCGTGAACGAAGAGACCGGTGCGATCTCGTTCGGCACGGGCGAGGACGAGATCGACACCTACGTCGACTTCATGTGCCCCGTGTGCGGCCAGTTCGAGGACGCATACGGCGAGCAGCTTCAGGCGGCAGCCGCCGACAACCAGATCACGTTGAACATCCACCCGGTCTCGATCCTCAACCGGTACTCGACGACCGGTCAGTACTCGTCCCTGTCGGCAGGCTCCATGTACTGCGTCGCAGCCGAGGCGCCTGACGCGACACTGGACTACTTCAACCTGCTCTTCACGAACCAGCCGGAGGAGAACTCCGCCGGGCTCAGTGTCGCGGAGCTCAGCGCCCTCGCCGAGCAGGCGGGCGCGGGAGCCGCCGCCGACTGCATCGCGGACGGGACGTACACGAAGTTCGCCGACTCGCAGACGAAGGCGCACGAGATCACCGGAACCCCGACCGTCGAGGTCAACGGCACGCGCATCGACAACAGCGAGATCGCGACCGAGTTCGCCAAGATCCTCGGCTGATCCACTCACGTCCACCGACGGGAGTTCCGGCATCCTGCTCAGGTTGCCGGAACTCCCGTTGTCGGATAACATGGATCCTTGGTGCCTTGCGCCTTGATTCGGCGTGTCTGAATCGGCACAGGTATCGCAATCCAACCACCCACCGCAGATCGACCGGTCTGCAGAAGCGTCAGCGAGGCTATGGCTAAGAAAGACGGTGTCATCGAGATCGAGGGCGTGATCTCCGAGGCTCTGCCCAACGCGATGTTCCGCGTTGAGCTCTCCAACGGACACAAGGTCCTGGCAACGATCTCAGGAAAGATGCGGCAGAACTACATCCGCATCATCCCCGAAGACCGCGTGGTCGTGGAGCTCAGCCCCTACGACCTCACCCGCGGCCGTATCGTCTACCGCTACCGCTGATCGGTCGAGAAGTAACGGCCTGCCCCAGCTCGGGGCGGTACGAAGACAGCGAACAGGAAACATCATGAAGGTCAACCCCAGCGTCAAGCCCATCTGCGATCACTGCAAGGTGATCCGTCGTCACGGCCGCGTCATGGTGATCTGCAAGAGCAACCCGCGCCACAAGCAGCGCCAGGGTTGAGTGCCCGTCGGCCATGCCGACGGACTCTTCGGATCTGACTCACAACTCAATACACACAACGGCAGGATCAGATCCCACGCGAGTGGGGGACACCTCGGGACAGAGGCCCGGGCACCGATCCTGCTCCACACCTCTACCAAACTCAGGAGAACCGCATGGCACGTCTTGCCGGCGTTGACATCCCGCGCGACAAGCGCGTGGTGATCGCCCTTACCTACATCTACGGCGTCGGCCGTACCCGCTCGGTCGAGATCCTCAAGGCGACGGACATCGACGAGAGCATCCGCGTGAAGGACCTTAGCGATGACCAGCTGATCGCCCTCCGCGACCACATCGAAGGTACCTACAAGGTGGAGGGTGACCTGCGCCGCGAGGTCGCCGCAGACATCCGCCGCAAGGTCGAGATCGGCTCCTACGAGGGCATCCGCCACCGTCGTGGCCTCCCGGTCCGTGGTCAGCGCACCAAGACCAACGCCCGTACCCGCAAGGGCCCGAAGCGCACCGTCGCAGGCAAGAAGAAGGCCCGCTAAGCGCGGCCCCCAGGGACTAGGAGAACACTTTCATGGCTGCACCCAAGGCCGCCGCGCGCAAGCCGCGCCGCAAGGAAAAGAAGAACATCGCGCTGGGCCACGCCCACATCAAGTCGACGTTCAACAACACCATCGTCTCGATCACCGACCCGTCCGGCGCTGTCATCAGCTGGGCATCGTCGGGTGGCGTGGGCTTCAAGGGCTCGCGCAAGTCGACGCCCTACGCCGCTGGCATGGCTGCCGAGTCGGCCGCCCGCCAGGCGCAGGAGCACGGCGTCAAGAAGGTCGACGTCTTCGTCAAGGGACCGGGCTCGGGTCGCGAGACCGCGATCCGTTCGCTGAGCCGTTGTGGTTGAGGCCGATCTCCGCGATGAGATAGGCGGGGTGACCGCCGCCGATCACGCGTGAGCCGATCCGTGCCTCAGGGCCCGAGCGGCTCGACGCCCGCCAGCGGGCATCGACTCACAAAAACTCAAGACCTCACCCCACCACATGTCATATAGCGGGCATGTGATCGAAAGGAACACAGAGTGCTTATTGCACAGCGTCCCACACTGACCGAGGAAAAGATCGTCGAGAACCGGAGCCGGTTCATCATCGAGCCTCTGGAGCCCGGCTTCGGATACACGATCGGCAACGCGCTTCGTCGCAGCCTGCTGTCGTCGATCCCCGGCGCCGCGGTCACCAGCGTTCGCATCGACGGCGTGCTGCACGAGTTCAGCACCATCCCCGGCGTGAAGGAGGATGTCACCGAGATCATCCTCAACATCAAGCAGCTCGTCGTCTCGTCGGAGCGCGATGAGCCGATCACGGCGTACCTGCGCAAGACCGGTTCGGGCGAAGTGACCGCCGCCGACATCTCGGCTCCGGCCGGTGTCGAGATCCAGAACCCCGAGCTCGTCATCGCGACCCTCAACGAGACCGCGAAGTTCGAGCTCGAGCTCACGATCGAGCGTGGCCGTGGCTACGTCTCGGCGACGCAGAACCGCAACGAGTACGCAGAGGCCGGTCAGATCCCGATCGACTCGATCTACTCGCCGGTCCTCAAGGTCAGCTACCGCGTCGACGCCACCCGTGCGGGTGAGCGCACCGACTTCGACAAGCTCGTCCTCGACGTCGAGACCAAGTCCGCCATCAGCCCCCGCGACGCGGTCGCTTCGGCTGCGAAGACGCTCACCGAGCTGTTCGGTCTCGCTCGCGAGCTGAACGTCGAGGCTGAGGGCATCGAGATCGGCCCGGCACCGGTGGAGGCAGTGAACTCCAGCGAGCTGTCGATGCCGATCGAGGACCTCGACCTCTCGGTCCGCTCTTACAACTGCCTGAAGCGTGAGGGCATCAACACTGTTTCGGAGCTCGTCGCCCTCTCGGAGACGCAGCTCATGAACATCCGCAATTTCGGCCAGAAGTCGGTCGACGAGGTGCGCGACAAGCTCATCTCGCTCGGTCTGTCGCTCAAGGATTCGGTGCCCGGTTTCGACGGCGCCCACTTCTACGGCGGCAGCGAAGACGAGTCCTTCTGACCCACCCGGATTGTCATCTGGCAGAGGCCAGCTGACCCGACCTTTCCTGACCAGGAGCTAGATATGCCCAAGCCCACCAAGGGTCCCCGCCTCGGAGGCGGCCCCGCACACGAGCGCCTGCTGCTTGCCAACCTCGCGGCGGCTCTGTACACCCACAAGTCGATCAAGACGACCGAGACCAAGGCCAAGCGCCTGCGTCCGCTCGCCGAGCGCCTGATCACCTTCGCCAAGCGCGGAGACCTGCACGCTCGTCGTCGCGTTCTCTCGGTCATCGGTGACAAGGCAGTCGTGCACACGCTGTTCGCCGAGATCGCACCGCTGGTCGCCGACCGTGAGGGTGGCTACACCCGCATCACGAAGGTCGGCAACCGCAAGGGCGACAACGCGCCCATGGCCGTGATCGAGCTCGTCCTCGAGCCCGTCACCCCCAAGGCGAAGTCGACCAAGAAGGCCGCCAAGGCTGAGAAGCCTGCTGAGGTCGTCGAGGAGGCTCCGGTCGAGGAGGAGGCTCCCGTCGAGGAGTCCGCCGACGCCGGTGCAGAGTCGCAGGCCGAGGGTGAGGCAGCCGAGGCTGCCGCCGAGGACGCCGTCGAGAAGAAGTCCGAGTAAGCACCTCGCTCGCATGAAGAAGCCCGCCGCCCCGAAAGGGACGGCGGGCTTCTTCGTCGTCGGCGTGTGCCGCCGTGGCGATGTCGATCAGCGGACGCGAAGATCTTTGCGGAGGATCTTGCCCGACGCGGATTTGGGGATCGCCTCGATGAACTCGACCTGACGCACCTTCTCGTGCGGGGCGACATGCGCGGCGACGTGCGCCATCACCGCATCCGCCTCGAGCACCGCACCCGACTGCCGCACGACGAAGGCCTTCGGGACTTCCTGGCCGTCGTCGTCGAGAGCACCGATGACTGCGGCGTCGGCGATGGACGGATGCTCCAGCAGCACAGCCTCCAGCACGGCGGGAGCCACCTGGTATCCCTTGTACTTGATGAGCTCCTTGAGCCGGTCGACGATGCGGAAGATCCCGTCGGCCGTGACCGTCGCAACGTCGCCCGTATGCAGCCACCCGTCCGCGTCGAGCATCTCGGCCGTGGCATCCGGTCGGTTCAGGTAGCCCTTCATGACCTGGGGGCCGCGGATCAGCAGCTCGCCTGGAGCGCTGGGGCCCTCGTCGGGCTCGTCGATGTCGCGCCCGTCCTCGCCGAGCAGCCTCGCCTCGGTGTTCGCGAGCAGCATGCCGACCGAGGACCGGTCGATGTCCGCGCGGTCGTAGGGGATCGCATGCGTGACGGGGCTCGTCTCGGTCATGCCGTAGCCCTGGCAGACGATGCATCCGAGACGGTTCGCGACGGCCGAGGCCAGAGCCCCGTCGAGGGGAGCGGCGCCCGAGAAGATGACCTTGATCGCCGAGGTGTCGTACTGCTCGACGAGCGGATGCTTGGCCAGCGCGACGGCGATCGGCGGGGCGATGAACACCCAGGTCGTGCGGTGCTCCTGCACGACGCGGAGGAACTCGGCGAGATCGAACTTCGGCATCGTGACCAGCGCGGCACGCTGTCGCAGCGCGAAGTTCAGCAGGACGGTCATACCGTAGATGTGGAAGAACGGCAGGACGGCGAGCACGCGGTCGTCGTCGCCGAGCGAGATCGTCGAGCGGCACTGGCTCACGTTCGCGATCAGGTTGCGGTGCGTGAGCATGACCCCCTTGGGGCGTCCGGTCGTACCGGACGAATACGGCAGCACGGCCAGGTGGGTCGCCGGGTCGAACGAGACCTCGGGTGCGGAGTGACCTTCGCCCAGAAGCGATGGGAGAGACGGGTGGCCCTCCGCCCCGTCGAGGACGATCACGTGGTCGTCGTCGAAGCCGAGGGCTGCTGCTGCGGCTTTCGCACCGGGGAGAAGGGGGGAGACGGTGACGAGCCAGGTGGCCTCGGCATCCGTCAGCTGGTTGGCGATCTCTTCCGGTGTGTACAGGGAGTTGATGGTCGTCGCGGTCGCTCCCGCGCGCAGGATGCCGTGGAACACCGTGGCGAACGCCGGGACGTTCGGGCACAGCACTCCCACCTTCGTGCCGACTCCGACGCCACGCGCGGCGAGGGCTCCCGCGAACAGGTCTATCTGTCGGATCAGCTGCCGATAGGTCGTCGTCGCGCCGCTGACGCCATCGATGATCGCGACCGCGTCGAGCCGGTGCTCCTCGACATCGCCGAACAGGAACTCATGGATCGAGACCGCAGGGATCTCGACATCGGGATAGGAACTGCGCACCATGAGATCTCCTTCGATCCGGTGAGGCGACGACGCCGTCTGATGCGATCCAGTGTCGCACACCGAGGCACCGAGTCCCAGGGTGGGTGCGGGAACCGTCGATGCCATCGGAGAGCCGGGAGTAGGCTGAACCGGTGACTGATGCAGAGACCCTGAGCAGAGGGCCTCGCGCCTATACGGCATTCATCGGGATCGGCCTGATCGCCGGCCTCCTCTCCGGCCTCTTCGGCGTCGGCGGCGGCACGGTCATCGTCCCGCTCCTCGTGCTCTTCCTGCATTTCAACCAGCGACTCGGGGCCGGCACATCCCTCGCGGCGATCGTCCCGACCGCGACCGTCGGCGTCATCTCGTACGCGATCAACGGCTCGGTGGCCTGGATCCCCGCTCTGATCCTCGCCGCCGGCGCGGTCGTCGGCGCGCAGATCGGCACCCGACTGCTGCCGAAGATCTCGCAGACCGTGCTGCGCTGGTTCTTCGTGGGCTTCCTCGTGGTCGTGATCGTGAGCCTGTTCCTCGTCGTTCCCTCGCGTGACGCCGAGTTCGAGCTGCAGCTGCTCAACGGTCTCGCCCTGCTCGCGGTCGGTGTCGGCACCGGCATCCTCGCCGGTCTGATCGGCGTCGGCGGGGGCGTGATCGTGGTGCCCGTGCTGATGCTGGCATTCGGCACGAGCGACCTCGTGGCCAAAGGCACCTCGCTGCTCATGATGATCCCCACCGCGATCTCGGGCACGATCGGCAACCTCCGAAACCGGAACGTCGACCTCCTCGCCGCAGCGATCGTCGGGGTCTCCGCCTGCACGACCACCGCACTCGGAGCCTGGCTCGCCACCTTGATCGATCCTCTGGTGGGCAACATGCTCTTCGCGGCATACCTCGTGGTGATCGCCGTGCAGATGGCGATCAAGGCGATCAAGGGGCGCAAGAAGAAGGACTGAGCGGTGTTTGATCCGGCCGCAGGTCACCGTGCCCCACGACCGAGAAAGTAGGATCGAGGGGTGGCAGTGAACCAAGATCTGGTCGGACGGGAATTCCCGCCGACGGCCCCTTACCTCGTCGGCCGTGAGAAGGTGCGCGAGTTCGCGCGCGCCGTCTTCGCCGACGCACCCCAGCACACCGACGTCGAGGCCGCTCGTGCGGCGGGCTTCGACGATGTCGTGGCACCCCCGACCTTCGCGATGGTCATCCAGGACCACACGCTTCAGCAGCTGCTCGCCGAACCGGATTCGGGCATCGTCCTCGCGCGCACGATCCACGCCGAGCAGAAGTTCTCGTACACCCGGCCGATCGTCGCGGGCGACGAGCTCGTCGGGCGGCTCAGCGTCACCGGCATCCGCATGATGGGCGGCAACGCCATGATCACGAGCGCCGCCGAGATCACCGATGCCGCAGGCGCACACGTCGTCACCGCCACCAGCGTGCTGCTGGTCGGCGCCGAAGAAGGAGCCGCGTGATGCCGTTCGCTGTCGGAGACGTCGTCGCAGAGCGCACCGTCCACCTCACGCGGGAGTCGCTCGTCCGGTACGCCGGCGCATCCGGCGACTTCAACCCGATCCACTACCGTGACGACATCGCCGCCTCGGTGGGACTGCCCGGTGTCCTCGCGCACGGGATGCTCACGATGGGCATCGCCTCGTCCGTGGTCGTCGCAGCTCTCGAGCCGGGCGCGCGGATCCTCGACTACGGCGTGCGCTTCACCAAGCCCGTCGTCGTCGACCCGGAAGACGGAGCCGATCTGCACGTGCTCGCAACGGTCGGAGCGGTCGATGAGACGTCGACGCGGATCGACCTCAAGGTCACGTTCGGCGAGACGACCGTGCTCGTCAAGGCGCAGCTGCGCATCGCCTCCTGATGGGTGACCACGTGGTGCACGAGATCGAGCCGTTGCAGCTCTCGACGCTGACGACGCTCCGCACCGGGGGAGCGCCCGAGCGGATGCTCGAGGCCTCGACCACAGCAGAGCTCGTCGACGCCCTCACCGAGGTGTGGTCCCGCGGCGAGGAGTGGTTCGTCCTCGGCGGCGGCTCCAACCTGTTCATCGGCGATGAGCCGTTCGAGGGCACGGTGATCCGCGTCCTGACCCGCGGCATCGAAGAGCTTCCGTCTCCGCATCCGGGGCGGATCCGGCTGCGGGTGCAGGCGGGCCACAGCTGGGATGACCTCGTCGCCTACGCCGTCGAGCACGGCTATGCCGGTCTCGAGGCGATGAGCGGCATCCCGGGCACCGTCGGCGCCGCTCCCGTGCAGAACATCGGCGCCTACGGCCAGGAGATCCAGGAGACCCTCGTCGAGGTCGAGCTGATCGACGAGGCGACGGGTGAGGTCTCCGTGGTGTCCGCCGCCGATCTGGGTCTCGGATTCCGCACGTCCGTGCTCAAGCACCACTACGGCAGCGTGCCGCAGCGACGAGCCGTCATCCTGTCGGTCACGGTCGATCTGGTCGTGGCCGAAGAACGTATCGTTCGCGGCGAGCAGCTGCGTCGGGCTCTCGCGCTCGACTCGGATGCTCCGGTGCCGCTCGCATGGGTGCGTGAGCGCATCCTCGCGACGCGGGCGTCGAAGGGCATGCTGCTCGACGAGCATGATCCAGACACCCACGGCGTCGGATCGTTCTTCCAGAATGCGATCGTGCCCGATGCCGTGGCGCGCGCGCTGCCGCCCGAGTGCCCTCGCTGGCCCGTGGCTCCAGACCTCGATGCCGTGACGGTGATCCCGCTCGCCTCGTACGACGGGTTCGTGCCGCCGGTCAAGACCGAGGCTCCGGACGTCAAGGTGAGCGCCGCGTGGCTGATCGAGCAGGCCGGGATCCGCAAGGGCTTCACGCTGCCTCGGTCGCGTGCGTCGGTCTCGACCAAGCACGCCCTGGCACTGACGAACCGTGGCGGCGCGACCGCCGCCGAGGTCTCGGAGCTCGCGCGCTTCATCCAGAGCCGCGTGCACGCCGAGTTCGGTCTGGTGCTGCAGCCGGAGCCCGTGCTGCTCGGCGTCGAACTGTAGGAGCCCCGTGCTCGAATGGCTCCAGGCCGAGTGGCCTCAGGTTCTCGGTTTCGTCACGGGAGCGGTCTGCGTCTGGCTCGCCGGGCGTCGGAACGTCTGGAACTACCCGATCGGCATCGCCAACAACGTCGTGCTGTTCGTCGTCTTCATCGGCGCGGGGCTCTACGCCACGGCAGTGCTGCAGGTCGTCTATCTGCTCATGGGAGTGCACGGCTGGTGGCGCTGGACGCACGGCGCCGAGCAGAGCCGCACGTACGTCGTGCACACCCCGCGCCGAGCATGGCCGTGGCTGGCGCTCGCCGCGATCGCCGGCGCTGCCGTGCTGGTCTGGGTGCTCACCACGTTCACCGACTCGCAGGTGGCGATCCCGGATGCCGCGACGACCGCCGCGAGCCTCGTGGCGCAGTACATGCTCAACCGCAAGTGGATCGAGAACTGGTTCGTCTGGATCGGCGTCGACATCGCATTCGTCGGCCTGTCGATCGTCGCGGGCCTCTGGGTCATCGCCGCGTTGTACGCCCTCTTCATCGGACTCTGCGTGATCGGCTACCGATCGTGGCGGCGGGTCGCGGGCACCGATCGCGATTCTGCGGCGACGGGAGCGACGTCTGCTCCCGCTCGGGCCTGAGGGGGCGGGCATGAGCGGTCACGGCCTGGTCCTCGGCAAGTTCTACCCGTTCCACAGCGGGCACTCGCATCTCATCCGCCAGGCGCAGCGCGCGAGCGACCGCGTCACCGTCCAGGTGCTCGGCGCCTCGGTCGAGTCGATCCCGCTCGAGGTGCGCGCCGACTGGATCCGTGAGTCGCACCCGGGTGTGCGGGTGGTCGCCGCGATGGACGACGCCCCGGTCGACTTCGAATCGGAGGCCGCGTGGGACGAGCACATGGCGCTGATCGAGTCGCTGGTCGACGAGCCCGTCGACACCGTGTTCTCGTGCGATGCCTACGGGGGCGAGCTGGCGAGGCGACTGGATGCCCGCTGGGTGCGGATCGACGAGGGGCGGCGCATCAACCCCGTCTCGGGGACTGCCATCCGCGCCGATGTCGCCGGCAACTGGCACGAGCTGGCGCCGGCGGTACGCGCCTGGCTGACCGCCCGTGTCGTGGTGCTGGGGGCGGAGTCCACCGGGTCCACGACTCTCGCTGCGGCGCTGGCCGAGATGCTGGGAACGCTGTGGGTGCCGGAGTACGGTCGCGAGCACTCCGAGATCCGCGAGGGGGGCCTGGATGCGCCGTGGCGCAGCGACGAGTTCGACCTGATCGTCGATCGGCAGGTCGCTCTCGAACGGCGCGCTCTGCGGGAGGTGCCGGTGCCGGTGCTGGTCTGCGACACCGACGTGCTCGCGACAGCTCTGTGGCACGAGCGCTACGTCGGTTCGACGGCCGCGCGCCTGTACGAGGCCGCGGCCGCGCATCGGCCGCTGCTCTACGTGCTCACGGGCGACGAGATCCCGTTCGAGCAGGACGGCATGCGCGACGGCGAGGACATCCGCCATGGCATGCAGCAGCGCTTCCGCGATGTGCTGGCGACGCAGGACGTGCCCTGGCTCGAGGTGCGTGGCGATGTGCCGACACGGGTCGAGGCCGCGGCATCCGCTCTGCAGCCCCTCCTCGCCGAGCACCTGAGCTTCGCGGTTCCGCTCGAGGCACGGCCGATCGACGAGCAGCGTGCGCTCCAGCGGCACGCCCGATCGACATCGTTAGGATGATCGCATGCCCGACCGCTGGAACAGAGTCTCCGCCTCGCCCACGAACCCCGGCAGCGGACACGGCGTCGAGGCGCTGACCGCCGAAGACCTGTTCCGTCCGGCCGCACGGGCCGCGGTTCCGCTCGACGAGAAGCTCCGCCAGGTCTACTACTGGATCGTCAATCGGGCGGTGATCTCGCCCTACTACGACATGGAGTTCTCGCACGGCGAGCCGCTCTTGATCGGGCTGGGCGATGCCGGGGCTGCCGTATCGCTGCCGACCCAGGCGTCGTTCTCATCCAACGTCCTCGTGCCGCTGCTCACGTTCGCGGTGGGCGGCAAATGCCTGCTGATCGGCGGGCCCGGTCGGGGCAAGACCACCGTCGCCGTGCTCATGGGGGTGCTCGCGGGCACCTCGTCGGCGGACGTCAGGCGGGCCGTGCAGCAGGGGCAGCCGCAGCTCACGGTCAGCGATCTCGTCGGCATCCCGTTGCCGCGCGATCTCGTCGGAGCCGAGCGGCTGACCGACATCCGCATCGCCTGGCGCGACTGGCTGGGCCTTCCCGTCAAGATCATCGACGAGTACAACCGGATCCCCACCAAGACCCAGTCGGCGCTGCTGACGATGGTCGCGGAGGGCTACGTCGAGAGCCACGACCAGATGCGCCGCACCGCGCCGGACGGCGGAGTGGAGAGCTGGTTCTTCACCGCGAACGATGACGCGGGCGGCGGCACCTTCCCGGTCATCCAGGCGCTGCGCGACCGCATGGACGTCACCGTGCAGGCGGCCGGGTTCAACAGCCGGTTCTTCGACGAGCTGATCACCCGGGTCGAGGCGGGGGAGAAGCCTGAGGAGCACGTGCCGTCCGAGCTCTCGTTCGACCCGGCGCAGCAGTCCGAGATGCGCGCGCAGATCCGCGCGGTGCCCATCCCGGATGCCGTGCGCGAGCGCCTGCGGTTCTTCCTCAGCCACTTCGAGTTCGTGCAGCACGGCGGACGCCGTTTCGAATACCGCACCAAGGACGTCGTGACGACCGCGGGCGGACGCGTCGGCGAGGTCATCGAGGCGAACAGCGGTGCCGATCTCGAGGTCGATCTCGGGGCGCAGACCCGCAACGGACTCTCGGTGCGCGCTCTGCAGACGCTCATCATGTACGCCAAGGGCATGGCCTGGTTCCGGGGCGTGGACGCCGTCGAGCTCGACGACGTCGCGGCGGTCCTGCCGTTCGTGCTCCGTGGCAAGCTGCTGCCCAACGCCACGCATCCGCGCTTCGACGTCGGAGCCGAGCGCGAACTCAGCACCGACACCGTCAGCTGGCTGGCCGATCTTTTCGCCCAGTCGTGCCGACAGTACGACGCGCTCGGACGCGATGCCGACGACGAGGTGGCCGCGCTCCTCGCGGAGTTCGACCGCGGCCTCGACGGCCTTCCGGCACTCGAGGCCTCTCGTCGCATCACCGCGGTCGAGGCTCAGCTGCGCCGGATCGCCACGGTCGGCAAGCTGTACGGGCGCGACTTCGACGACGTCATCGCGCTGAAGTACCTGCATCAGCGCTACACGGCATACGTCCGGTGGCAGGAGCTGAGCGGGTGAACCGCGTCCCGGTGCAGCTGGCGAACGTGTCGGCGCCGTTCCCACTCGCCGAGCGTCCCGATCTCTCAGCTTCGGGGCTCGATGCGGCGCTCGCGGCGGAGTCGGTGCGGGCTGCCCACGGTGATCCTCTGCTGTTCGGACGAGCGCTCGCCGCGGGCATCGAGTTCGACCCGGCGTCCTTGACCGACCGCGAGCGAGCGCTCGATCTCGTCGCGATCGCCGCGTGGCGCGCGGGCGCACTCGGGCTGCGCGTCGATGCTCTCAGCAGACTCGACGATCTCGACTCCGCGGAGCATCGGGTGGCGGCCGCTGCGGCCCTCGGCATCGGCGTCGACCTGCTCGACGAGTTCCGGCGCCGGCAGCGGAGCGATCGCTTCTGGTGGCCGGGCCGTGCCGATCAGCGGGGATACGTGCTCGCCACCGGAGGCTTCCGAGGCCTCGGCGGTGCGTGGGTCCGTCCTCCCGAGCGTGTGGAACGCCTGCCGGATGACGGGGCCTTCGCGTTTCTCGTCGCCGGCTCCTGGTGGCGTCTCGACAGCGACGTGTGGGGCGCGCGGCTCTCCCTGCTTCCCGAGCGACCGACGACGACCGAGTCGAGCGATGACGGGGTGACCATCGTGATCGGGCCGGACACGCATCTGGCCTGGGTGCACGTGCGGGAGCAGGAGTGACGTCCCTCCCCGATCGGGTCCCGCTCACCGACGACGCCCGATCAGCGTGGGAGCGGGCGCTCGCCCTGTGGCGGGTGTGGCTCGACGACCCGACGGTCCGACCGGGCGCCGCCGATGCGCACGGTGCCCCCGCGTGGTTCTCGTTCCCTCCGTCGGTGACCGTCGACCCGCGCTACCTCGCCGACCGCGGGCTCGCCGACGAGCTGTGGAGCATGTTTGCCCACGAGATCGGGCACCATGTGCTGGCGCCGAGCACACGGATCGATTCGCTCAAGATCGACCATCAGATGGCGCGCGCGATCACCGCCGCCACCGCGCGCGTGAAGGCGGGGGAAGGGGCGCGGAGACTCTCGAACCTGTGGTGCGATCTGCTCGTGAACACACGCGTCGCCCAGCTGCAACGGGCGGAGAAGGAGGGCGGGGCCACGGCCACCCGCGACCTCGGCATCGTCCGGCTCGGCCTCGCACTCTATCCGGCCCCCGAGGGCAGCGGCGACCGGCTGTGGTGGGTGTACTGCCGCGCGTACGAGCTGCTCTGGCAGCTGCCGGCAGGCACCCTGTGCCCGCTCGAGCCGCCGCCCCGACCGGAGCGCGCTCGCGTGCAGACCACCCTCGTGCCGCTGAGCCAGATCCCCGAGAAACACCGTGAGAAGGAACGCCTGCTGCGTGCAGCCCAGACCGAACGCGAGAGGGTGGCGGCAGAGCTCGCCGGAGCGACGGCGACGAACCCGGCCGTCGATGCCGCTCTCGTCGCGGACGCCGTGCGCTCCTTCGCCACCGACCCGGTCTCGGGGGCCGCGCTGTTCGGGGTGATCGCAGCCCCCTATCTCGCCGAGCAGGCGGGAGCGGCGGAGATCGGTGCTGGCGAACCGCTCGCCGGGTGCGGTGTCGACGACGCTCCGGCCACCGCCGATGAGCTCGGCCGCATCCTTGCCGACCAGCGCCTGCGCGACGACCTGCCGCGGCACCCCGGCATGGTGAGGGCCCCGGACGGACAGGGCGATCCGGAGGACACGACCGACGAGGGAGCGAAGAAGGACGGACAGCGTCTGACGATCGCGCGCACTCTCGCGCTGTACCGCGAGAGCGGTGAGGATGCCGTGCTCGCCGCCTGGTATCGCAACGAAGCGGCCGCATGGGTGCGCCCGTACACGCGCCAGGCTCCGTCGACGCCGACCGGCGGCATCCCCGGGCCCGTCGAGCTCTGGGAGGTGGGAGACGCACTCGCCGACCTCGACTGGCCGCTCACTCTGAGGTCGGGGACCGTGATTCCCGGGGTCACGACCCGTCGGCGTTCGGAGCTCGACGACGAGCCGATCGTCCGCGAGACGAGTCTCGAGCTCGACCTCTACATCGACTCCTCGGGGTCGATGACGCATCCGCGCAACGGCTCGCCCGCCGTGCTCGCCGGCACGATCCTCGCGCTGTCGATCCTCCGCGGCGGAGGAAGAGTCAGGGTCACGAGCTTCTCGGGCACGGGAGAGGTGGCGGGGATGCCGCGGTTCGGCCGCGACCCCGCTGAGATCATCGCCGCGATCTCGCTGTTCTTCGGCAGGTCGACGTCGTTCCCGCTCGACCTGTACGCCGCGAGATACGCGGGGCTTCCGCCGGCGGGCGACGACGACCAGCGGCACGTGGTGGTGCTCTCCGACGACGGACTGGTGTCGATGTTCGGCGTCGGCAACGAGCCGTACCAGGGTGTCGCCCGCACCGTTCGAGAGGTGCTCACGACCGGTACGCTCGTGCTCATGGATCGCAGACACCAGGTCGCCCAGCTCGCCGAGCGCGACGGCTACGACGTGGTGTACCTGCAGACGATGGCGGACGCGCCGGCGGCGTGCGCGGCCCTGGCAGAGGCGCTGCATGGCTGAGACCGAGGCGCTGCTCGCCGCGTGGAGCGAGCGATCGGGCGGAGAGCCCGAGGCCTGGGCGCGCACGAGACAAGGGCCCTCGCTCGAGTCGGTCGCCGCTCGCATCTCCCGCGTGCCCCAGGAGTTCCTCGACGAGCGGATCTCGCTGCGCGCCCTCGCGGGAGACGTCCTCGGCGGTCAGATCGTCTCCGTCCGGTTCGACGACGACCCCCGTGTGCGCCAAGGGGCCGCGATCGGACTGTGGCTCGTCGCCAGCGAGGGGCTCATCGAGCCGCTCGTCCCGGCGCTCTCGACCGGACGGGCCGCCCTCGCCGTCGATGCGCTCGCTCTGCGTGTCGCCCCGGTCGCCGCTCCCGCGGAGTGGACCTCCGATGATGAGCGGCGCACCGAGGCCGCCCGCACGTTCCTGCTCTGGTGCGGCTTCCTTCCTGCGGGGGAGGATGCGGCGACCGCCGCGTCGCTTCTCGCCGCGTGCGACTCCCTGGCCCGCGACCGGGCGCTCGCCGAGGCATACGAGGGCCACAGGCACCGCGCCGACATCGCCCGCAAACTCGACGAGGCCCGCCGCAAGGAGGCGGCGGCGCGGTACTCCAGTGAGTGACCCCGATCTCAGAGGTGCGCTGACCCTCGCCGAGTACGCGCCGGGAGAGGCTGCCGTGCTCACCGACGCGGAGCGCTGGCCGACCATCGATGCCGGGGGAGTGTCGAGACTCACGCACTGGCGTGCGCATTCTGACGCTCCCCAGTGGACCCACGCCACGGGTGACCGCCTCACCGCCGAGCAGGCCGAGCGGGTGCGGCATCCGCTCTCCGCCGACGGCTGGCTCCGCGAACATCTCGCGGCCGCGCGGCGCACGCTGCGCTATCGGGGGATGCCGGAGGATGCCGCGCTCGAGGACTTCCCGACGATCGCACGGGCCGACCTCGTCGACGACCTCGCCGCGTTCGTGCCGCTCGATGCGGATCTCTCCCGCATGCTGCACGGCACGAGCTCGGGCTCGACCGGAGCGGCGCTGCTCATTCCCGACGACGTCGAGGAGGTCGCGCGCGGCTTCCACCTGCTGGTCGCGCTCGCCGCATCCGCCGGGGCCACGGTCGCCGCCGACGACGAGCGGATGGCAGTGGCGAACCTCGTCTTCCAGAGGCAGGCGTTCACCTACGTGTCGGTGATCTCGAGCTTCTCGCACCGCGCCATGGCCCGGCTGAACCTGCATCCGTCCGCGTGGGACGACGTCGACGCACGCGCCCGATTCCTCGCGGAGGCGGATCCGCAGATCCTGAGCGGGCATCCGACGAGCCTCGCCGAGCTGCTGGATGCCGGACTCGACGCCGTGCTGCACCCCGCCGTGATCTTCTCGGGTGCCATGGCGCTCTCCGCACCGCTGCGGGCGCGCCTCGAAACGGCGTTCGGATGTCCGGTGATCGACGTCTACGGGCTCCACGAGACGCGCCCGATCGCCGCGCGCACCGACGACGGGCCGTTCCGGATCCTCGATCGGCGGGTGCGTGTCGAGATTCTCGAACCGCATCGAGACGTCGCTGTGCCCCCGGGTGTCATGGGAGAGATCGTGGTGACCGCGGGTGAGAACCCGCTGCTGCCGCTGGTGCGTTATCGCACCGGCGACTTCGGCCGGCTGGTCCGCCTCGAAGACGGCGCGTTCGGCATCGCCGACCTCGAAGGCCGCGAGAACACGCGCTTCCGCGCCGCCGACGGCACGCTCGTGCCGTGCGTCGAGCTGACGCAGCAGCTGCAGGCCAGAGGTGCGCTGGGGTGGTCGATCGAGCAGGGCGACGACGGGCGGGTGCGCGCGACGATCGCGGGCGGTGACGACGCAGGCATCCGCACGGCTCTTCACGCGCTGCTCGGGATGCCGGTGGAACTGCACAGCGTCGCACGCCTCATCGACCTCGGCGAGGGGAAGCCCCGGCGCTATCGCAGCAGGGTTCCCGACTGACGGCATCGCCCTGACTGACAACGTCACCCTGACTGACAACGTCACCCGTTCGCCGTACACTCGCGGCATGAGCGGACTGATCCCCTACCTGCTGTTCCCGGGAAACGCGGCCGAGGCCCTGGAGCACTACCGCTCCGTCTTCGGCGGCGATCTGCAGCTGCTCGACTACTCGCAGGCCGGGCGCCATGACGGCCCGGGCGATGCGATCGCCCACGGACAGCTGTCCGGCCCGGTCGAGCTGGCAGGTGCCGACGCCGGAGCCGACGACGATGCCGTGCAGATGAGCGGCATGTTCCTCTCGCTGCTCGGCACGGCCGACGCGTCGACCCTGACCAGCTGGTTCGACCAGCTGTCCCTGGAGGGTCGAGTGCTCGATGCCCTGCAGAAGCGACCGTGGGGCGACTACGACGGCACCCTCGTCGACCGCTACGGCGTCCGCTGGCTCATCGGATTCCACGACGAGGAGTGACCGGTCGTCTCGTCTCGTCGCTGCGCTTCTCGCTCGACGACCGGGATGCTTCCGATCCTGGTCGTCGAGCGAGCGGAGCGAGACGAAACGCGGGTCAGCTGAACAGTCGCTGCAGGCGCTGCACGCCCTCGAGGAGCTGGTCGTCGCCGAGCGCGTACGACATGCGGATGTATCCGGACGGGCCGAAAGCCTCGCCAGGGACGACGGCGACCTCGGCACGCTCGAGGATGAAGTCGGCGAGTTCGAGCGAGGTGGTCGGCGTCACGCCGTCCCAGGTGCGGCCGAGCAGGCCCTGCACATCGGGGTAGACGTAGAAGGCGCCGAGCGGGTTCGGCACGACGAGGCCGTCGATCTTCGACAGCTCCGACACGATCAGGCGGCGTCGGCGGTCGAAGGCCTCGCGGAACTGCTCGGCCTCGGTCTGCGGGCCGGTGAGGGCTGCGATAGCGGCCTTCTGGGCGACGTTGTTGACGTTGCTCGAGAGGTGCGACTGCAGGTTGCCGGCGATCTTGATGGCATCCGCGGGGCCGACCATCCAGCCCACACGCCATCCGGTCATCGCGTAGGTCTTCGCGACGCCGTTGACGAGGATGGTCTGGCCGGCGAGAGCAGGAACGGCCTCGACGATGGAGGTCGCCTTGACGCCCTCGTAGGTGAGGTTCTGGTAGATCTCGTCCGAGATCACCCAGATGCCGTGCTCGAGTGCCCACTCGCCGATGGCGGCGGTCTCTTCGGCGGTGTACACGGAGCCGGTCGGGTTGGACGGCGAGACGAAGACGAGCACGGTCGTGCGCTCGGTGCGAGCGGCCTCGAGCTGCTCGACCGTGACCTTGTAGTCCTGGTCGGCGCCGGCGAAGACCTCGACCGGGGTGCCGTCGGCGAGGCGGATCGCCTCGGGGTAGGTGGTCCAGTACGGCGCGGGCAGCAGCACCTCGTCGCCCGGGTTCACCACGGCCTGGAAGGCCTGGTACACCGACTGCTTGCCGCCGTTGGTCACGATGACCTGGCTCGGTGAGACCTCGAGGCCCGAGTCGCGCAGCGTCTTCGCGGCGATGGCCTCGCGGAGCGCGGGCAGTCCGGGCGCCGGGGTGTACCGGTAGCTCGCGGGGTCTGCCAGAGCGTTGGCCGCGGCATCCACGATGAACTGCGGTGTCGCGAAGTCGGGCTCGCCCGCGGCATACGAGATGACGGGCTTGCCTTCGGCCTTGAGGGCCTTCGCCTTGGCATCGACCTTGAGGGTCGCCGATTCGGCGATGGCGGACAGCTTGCGAGAGAGAGGAGCGCGTTCGGTCACGATTACGAGCGTACTCGGATCGACGCTGTCGATGACGGGTCAGGAGCCGTCAAGAATCGCTGTTCTTGACGGCACTCGACCGCACTGCCGGTCACGCCGTGGCGAAGCCGTGCGCGCGGGCGACGGCATCCAGTGTGATGCGACCGCCCTGCACGTTGAGGCCCTTGGCGAGTGCGGTGTCGTCCGCCGCCGCTCGCTCCCACCCCTTGCCGGCGATGGCCGACACGTAGGGGAGGGTGGCGTTGGTGAGGGCGCGGGTGGCCGTCTCGGGCACGGCGCCCGGCATGTTCGCGACGCAGTAGTAGATGGAGTCGTGCACTGCGAAGGTGGGGTCGTCGTGCGTGGTCGGGCGCGAGCCCTCGAAGCATCCGCCCTGGTCGATCGCGATGTCGACGAGCACCGATCCGGGCTTCATCGCCGCGACCATGTCGTCGGTGACCAGCTTGGGTGCGGCGGCACCGGGGATCAGCACCGAGCCGATCACGAGGTCGGCCGTCGCCAGCTCCTCGGCGATGTCGTACCTGCTCGACGCTCGGGTCTGCAGAGCGCCGCCGTAGTGGTGCTCGAGCTCGCGGAGGCGGGGCAGAGAGATGTCGATCACGGTCACCTGAGAGCCGAGCCCCAGGGCGTTGGCTGCCGCGTGCTCTCCGGCGACACCGCCGCCGATCACGACGGTCTTGGCGCGAGGAGCGCCGGCGATCCCACCCATCAGGACGCCTCGCCCGCCGGCTGACCGCATCAGGGAGTACGAACCCATGGTCACGGAAAGGCGGCCGGCGATCTCGCTCATCGGCACGAGCAGCGGCAGGCTGCGATCGGGCAGCTGCACGGTCTCATAGGCGACGGCCGTGGTTCCCGCGTCGACGAGCGCAGTGGTCAGCGCGCGATCGGCCGCGAGGTGCAGATAGGTGAAGAGAGTGAGGTCTGGGCGCAGGAAGCCGTACTCCTGTGCGATCGGCTCCTTCACCTTGATGAGGAGCTCGGCCTCGCCCCAGGTCTCTTCGGCCGTAGCGACGATCTCGGCGCCGGCCAGGCGATAGGCCTCGTCGGAGATGCCGGAACCGACGCCCGCGCCCGACTGCACGAGCACGCGGTGGCCCTCGTGCACCAGACGGTCGGCGCCCGCAGGCGTGAGCGCGGTGCGGTTCTCGTTGTTCTTGACCTCTGTGGGCACGCCGATCTTCATCGATCCTCCAAGTGACGGTTGCGTGGGTACATCTCAGAATCGCAGAAACGTCGACTGATCGACAGAATGCCTGAAGAACATTCGCCTGTCTCGTGAATCCTGCATAATCGTTCGCATGGAGACGTCATCCGAGGCCGCACAGTCGAACACTCTTCGGGCCCCGGCGCTCGACGCGATCGATGCGCGAATCGTCCAGCTGCTGAGCGCCGACGGGAGGATGACGAATGCCGAGCTCGCCGGTCACCTCGGTGTCGCCCCGTCGACCGCGCACGCGCGTCTGCGCGCCCTCGTCGACCGCGGTGTGATCAGCGGCTTCCACGCGAGTGTCGACGAGCGGATGCTCGGCGCGGGCCTGCAGGCGATCATCGGCGTCACGCTGCGTCCGAGCGGGCGCAGGGAGAGCATTGTCGAGTTCGCCGACCGCGTGCGGGGGCTGCCGCAGGTCATCCAGGTGTTCTTCCTCGGAGGAGACGACGACTTCCTGCTGCACATCGCCGTCGCCGACTCGTCGGAGATGCGCGAGTTCGTGCTCGAGCACCTGTCGGCGCAGTCGAGCGTCGCCTCGACCAGGACCAGCATCGTGTTCGACTATCACCGCAACTCGGTGGCGGCGTCGTTCCGCTGAGCGTCCCTGCCCGCCGTTGAGGCTGTGCCCCTGCGCCGTCGAGGCGTTCCCTGACGTCGGACGAATGTATATTGCTCGGTTTTCCCTGCGTCCATAGGGTGAGGGCGGGGACGGAGCGGTCGCTGCGGATGCGGCGCGCATCCGATGGGGGTTGCTATGGAGCGAGTGATCGACGATGCGGAGTTGACTGCCTGGCTCGGTCGGCTCGCCGGTGGATCCTGGCCGCCGTTGGGCCATGATCCGCAGATCGCGCCGCCCGGCTGGTTCGCGGGACAGGTGATCCGTCTCGACGGGCGACTCGGCATGATGCAGCTGTCGAACTTCGGATCGATGACAGCAGACGACCCCGATGCATTCGAGGCTGCGCTCCTGCGTCGATCGATCGGCGCGACGATGCTCTACAGCACCCTCGAGACAGCGCACACGGTGAGATACGACCGCGCCACCCCCGAAGACGACGACATCGTCATCATCGGGATGGTGGGTCAGGGCGGGCAACGCCTGCACACTGCGTCAGGTGTCCAGCTCATGAGCGTGGGGCGGGTGGGCTTCATGTCGAGCCTCGGAGCGTCGGCGGTCGAGCAGTTCGGCGTGACGAACACCACGGGCGTCGTGGTGCCCGCAGCCGCGATCGCCGGTTATCGACACGTGCTGGCCAGGGGAGCGGACATGTTCCCGGACACCCCGCTCACCAGGGCTGCGGGTGCGGCTCTTGCGAGGATGCTGTTCGAATGGGCTCAGGACCCCGACCAGGGGGTGGGGGCGCTCGCCGGCACCGAGGCCGCGCTCCTCGCACTGGTGCGCGGGTTGTTCCGGCAGTTCCCCGGTGACGGCGAGACGGACAGAGCGAGCGAGCTGCGGGCCGAGGCCGGCAGGATCATCGAGCGGCGCCATCGCGATGCGGCATTCGGGATCGAGGAGCTCGCCGCCGAGCTGCACGTCAGTCGACGCCAGTTGTTCCGGCTCTACGCGGGAACCGACGAGAGTCTCGCGTCGAGGCTGTTGCGACGGCGGCTGGTGACCGCTCGAGAGGAACTGCTGTCGGTTCCCCCGCAGGACCTCACCACGGTCGCCGAGCGATCCGGATTCACCGACGCAGCGGCGCTGCGCGCCCAGTTCTCGCGCCATGTCGGCCACAGCCCCAGTGCTTTCCGTCTCTCTGCGCGCGCCCGGCCGCCGCGCCTCGCAGAGGCCATGCTGCTCAGCGACGAGCAGGCAGGGTCATCGCTCTGATCCGATCGTCTGCTCGACGTGGCTGCCGTGAGCGGCCGGAGTGAGCGGACAGGGGTGTTCGGCGCGCCCGCAGATCAGTGTCGACGAGGCGTGCGCAGGGTGACGGGTGATCGCGAATCTCGTGCCAACGCGAGTGCTGAGTGCCGCGTAACGCGCAGCATGTGACGTAACGCGCTCCCGCACCTCGAGACCGGGGAGCGCGGCTCTAACCTGGGCCTGCCCGTGTCCCCAGGCGGGTCATGACGGCAGATGGCGACGGAGCTCCGGCTCCGGGATCGTCGGCTGTCACGGCTTCCGGACGTGGTGGACCGCCCGTCCGGAAGCTCGGGGACAGGCGCGTGAGCGCCGGGCACGACGGACCACCCGCGGGAGAACGGGTGGACGTGCGGGTGCTTCGGTCGGGGGAACCGAAGCACCCGCGAACCCCAGGGTTCGCGTCAGGAACCGAACGACGAGGGAAGCGCGCAGTAGTCCGCGAAGCGCCGAGTCGGATTCGCGGGGTCGGTCACGTCGACGAGCGCCGAGGCAATCGCATGCGGAGCCTCGTCTCCGGCGAGCTGCCAGACGATGAAGTTCCAGAGACCGCGCGCGGTCTCACTCAGCAGCGCGGGCGGACCCGAGACCACGAGCACGCTGCCGCTGTCGGGGGACTCTCGAAACGGAGCGATGACATCGGTGCGCAGAACCTGCTCGTCGCCGTCGGTCGTGTGCTGGCGCTCGACCTGTTGCCCCGCGGTGATGAGAGCTGCGGCGAGCCCGTCGGCCGCGTGGCGTGAACGCTCGGCATCCGCTCCCGCGACGACCAGCAGGCGGCGTCCGCGCGGGTACAGGTGCAGGAACTCGGCGGAGATATCGGACCAGGCGTCGCTCATGATCTCAGGCTACGCCCGCCTGTGATCGCAGGCGCCGCCGGTCAGAACATGGTCAGTAGGCCGGCGAGCATGGAGGCGACCATGAGGAGCACGGGCATCGCCAGCAGCACCATCGACGTGCCGGCGGTGAGGAGCGCCGCCACCCCCAGTTGCACCGGGAGTCTCGGTCTGGGGACGCCCTCGAGTGGCAGGTTTCCGCCGAGCACGAGCCCGACCGCGCCCGTCGCGACCGCGATGGTATGGGATGGACGAACGAGCTCGATGGGAAGAGGGAGAACAGCGGTCTCCTCGAAGCCGAACAGGACCAGGGCGATCGGGATCGCCGTCAGCAGGGTGAGCGCGAGCGACGCGGAACTGAGGCTGAGCGAGGCGGTGCGGCGGACGCGGAGAGCGTGTTCGGAAGGGGGAGTAGGTGTCGGCATCCCGCGAGCGTAGGGCGGGGCGGAGACGCTCGAACCCGGTTGTCCACAGGGCGGAACGGCAGAGCCCCTCGGATGCCGGATCGCGGCATTCGAGGGGCTTCTGTGCAGTGTGAGTCAGTCCTCGTCGACGAGGAAGCGGCTGTACGCGCCGAGCGTGAGGAACGCCGGGAACTCCTCCTGCAGCGCGACATCGCGGAAGATCTCCGCCGCGTCGTCGAATCGGTCACCGGCAGATCGTGTCGCCTGAGCGAGCACATCGCGGATCAGGCTCTCGATGTACTCGGCAGTGATCGGTGTGCCGTCTTCGGTGGTGCGGTCCTGGTGGATCCACTGCCACACCTGCGAGCGGCTGATCTCGGCGGTGGCGGCATCCTCCATCAGGTTGTCGATGGCGACGGCGCCCAGGCCGCGCAACCACGCCTCGAGGTAGCGGATCGCGACCGAGACGTTGTCGCGCACGCCGCGGGCCGTGATCGGCCGCCCGATGTGCACGTCGAGCAGCTGCGCCGCGGTCACCGTGACCTCGGGGCGCTGACGGTCGACCTGGTTCGGTCGCTCCCCGAGCACGGCATCGAACTCCGCCTGTGCCGTGGGGATCAGATCGGGGTGGGCCACCCACGTGCCGTCGAATCCGTCGCCGGCCTCGCGCTTCTTGTCGGCCGAGACCTTCTCGAACGCCCGCTCCGTGACCTCGGGGTCGCGACGGTTGGGGATGAAGGCGCTCATGCCTCCGATCGCGTAGGCGCCCCGCTTGTGGCAGGTCTGCACGAGCAGCTCGGTGTATGCCCGCATGAACGGCACCGTCATCGTGACCTCACTGCGATCGGGGAGCACGAAGCGGGCGCCGCGACCGCGGTAGTTCTTGATGATCGAGAAGATGTAGTCCCAGCGTCCGGCGTTGAGGCCTGCGCAGTGGTCGCGCAGCTCGTAGAGGATCTCGTCCATCTCGAACGCGGCGGGCAGTGTCTCGATGAGCACCGTGGCGCGGATCGTGCCGTGCGGGATGCCGATGTACTCCTCGCTGAACGAGAACACGTCGTCCCACAGCTTCGCCTCCTCGCTCGACTCCAGCTTCGCGATGTAGAAGTACGGTCCGCGCCCGTTCGCGATGAGCTCCTTCGCGTTGTGCAGGAAGTACAGGCCGAAGTCCACGAGCGAACCGGATGCCGCGGTGCGTCGCCCCGCCCGATCGGTGAACTGCAGGTGCTTCTCGGGCAGGTGCCATCCGCGGGGGCGCATCACGATGGTGGGAGTGCGCTCGGCGGTGACGCGGTATTCCTTGCCCGGCCCCGACTCGGTCGACGGGCCCGTGAAGGAGAGCTCGCCGCGGATCGCGTCGCGGAGCGACAGCTGGCCCTCGATGACGTTCTTCCACGTGGGGCTGGTCGCGTCCTCCTGGTCTGCGAGCCAGACGCGAGCGCCCGAGTTCAGGGCGTTGATCGTCATCTTCGGGTCCGTTGGACCGGTGATCTCGACGCGGCGGTCCTCGAGGCCGGGGCCCGCACCGGCGACGCGCCACTCGGCATCCTGGCGGATGTGCGCGGTGTCGTCGCGGAATCGGGGATCGTGGCCGTTGCCGATCTCGAACCGCCGACGCATCCGGTCGGCCAGCCGGTCGTGGCGTCGGGAGGCGAACCGGTGGTGCAGCTCGGTGAGGAACGCGATCGCCTCGGGGGTGAGGATCTCGTCGTAGCGCTCGCGCTGGGGGCCGGTGATGGTGATCGCCGGACCCTGCTGCGTGGTCTGGATCGGAGCGGTGGTCGGGGGAGCGGTGGGAGTGGTCATGATCTGAGTCCTTTAGGTGAGTGGGTGCGTTTCGTCTCGGTCGGCTTCGCTGTCCTCGCTCAACGACCGGGTGGGTGGTCGGTCGTTGAGCGAGGGGCGGAGCACCGAGACGAAACGCGGTGCGGATCAGTGGAACTGCGCGGCTTCGGTGGAGCCGGCGAGGGCGAGGGTCGCGCTGTCGGGGTTGAGCGCGGTGGAGATGACGTCGAAGTAGCCGGTGCCCGCCTCGCGCTGGTGCTTGGTGGCGGTGTAGCCGTTCGCCTCGGCGGCGAACTCGGCCTCCTGCAGCTCGACGTACGCGCTCATGGCGCGCTCGGCGTAGCCGCGGGCGAGGTCGAACATCGAGTGGTTCAGGGCGTGGAAGCCGGCGAGCGTGATGAACTGGAACTTGTAGCCCAGATCAGCCAGCTCCTGCTGGAACGTCGCGATCTCGGCGTCCGACAGGTGGCGCTTCCAGTTGAAGCTCGGCGAGCAGTTGTACGCGAGCAGCTTGCCGGGGAACTGCGCGTGGATGGCCGCGGCGAACTCACGAGCCAGCTCGATGTCGGGCTCACCCGTCTCGACCCACAGCAGATCGGCGTATGGAGCGAACGCGAGTCCGCGGCTGATGACCGACTCGATGCCGGGACGGATGCGGTAGAAGCCCTCGGCGGTGCGCTCGCCGGTGGTGAACTGCTGATCGCGCTCGTCGACGTCGCTGGTGAGCAGGTCGGCGGCGAGAGCATCCGTCCGGGCGATGATGACCGTCGGGACACCTGCCACGTCGGCCGCGAGGCGTGCTGCGTTCAGCGTGCGGATGTGCTGCTGGGTGGGCACGAGCACCTTGCCGCCCAGGTGGCCGCACTTCTTCTCGCTCGCGAGCTGGTCTTCCCAGTGGATCGCCGCGGCGCCAGCCTGGATCAGCGACTGCGCGAGCTCGTAGGCGTTGAGCGGCCCGCCGAACCCGGCCTCGGCATCGGCGACGATCGGGGCGAGCCAGTCCTGGGTGACGTCGCCCTCGGCGTGCTCGAGCTGGTCCTGACGGATCAGCGCGTTGTTGATGCGACGCACGACCGCCGGCACCGAGTTGGCGGGGTAGAGCGACTGGTCGGGGTAGGTCTGGCCGGCGAGGTTGCCGTCGGCCGCGACCTGCCAGCCCGAGAGGTAGATCGCCTTGAGGCCCGCACGCACCTGCTGCACGGCCTGGCCGCCGGTGTAGGCGCCGAGAGCCCGCACGTAGTCCTCGGTGTGCAGGAGGTTCCAGAGGTTCTCGGCTCCGCGGTGGGCGAGGGTGGAGTCCTCGCGCACCGACCCGCGGATGCGGATGACGTCTTCGGCCGAATAGGTGCGCTCGACACCGTCCCAACGGGGATCGGTCTCCCAGATCTCCCGGAGCTCGGCGGCCGTCTGAACCTGGTCGCCGGCGCGCAGACCTGCGGGGCGAGGGGTGTGGTTCTGATCGGTGTTCGTCATGGTGTCTCCTCCGTTGGATGCCCGGACCGTGAAGCCGGGTGGCGTGTTTCCACTGTGGGTGAAGAAGTCGCGCTCGACCGACCGATCTGCGTGTGAAGATCACCGGAAATTCTGTTTCTGTGACAGAATCGGCCTCATGAGCACCTCAGCGGTCGAAGAAGACGCCGACGCCCTCACGATCGGGCGACGCATCCGTCAGTTGCGCACGGCGCGCGGGATGACCCTCGACGACCTCGCGGCGGCCGTCGAGCGGGCCCCGAGCCAGATGTCGATGATCGAGACGGGCAAGCGCGAACCGAAGCTCACCCAGCTGCAGGCGATCGCACGTGCGCTCGGCGTCACGATCGATGCGCTTCTCGAGGGTGAGCCGCTCGACGAGCGCAGCGCGATCGAGATCGCCCTCGAACGCGCCATGAAGGGCCAGACCTTCCAGGCGCTGGGGATCGAGCCGTTCCGGATCGCCAAGAGCATGCCGACGGATGCTCTCAAGGCGCTGCTCGCGCTGCACGGTGAGATCGACCGGCTCAAGGACGAGCGGGCCGCCACACCGGAGGAGGCCCGGCGCGCGAACGTCGAGCTGCGTCACCTGATGCGACGGCAGGACAACCATTTCGCCGACCTCGAGGCGAAGGCGGCCGAGATACTCGCGGCGGTCGGGCATCCGGGCGGCCCGCTCACCCAGCGGACCGCATCCGAGATCGCCGCGTACTTGGGATTCACCCTCCACTACGCGCCTGATCTGCCGCAGACCACGCGCAGTGTCGCCGACCTCGCGAACGGGCGGCTGTACCTGTCGAGCAGTGTTCCGGCGAAAGGCGATGCGCGGACAGCAGTGCTCCAGGCGCTGTCGAGCCGCATCCTCGGCCATTCGGAGCCGCGCAGCTATGCCGAGTTCCTACGCCAGCGGGTTGAGACGAACTACCTCACCGGCGCGCTGCTCGTGCCCGAGGCACACGTCGTTCCCGCGTTGAAGGACGCGAAAGCACGCAGGGCGATCTCGATAGAGGACCTGCGAGATGCCTACTCGGTCTCATACGAGACCGCGGCGCACCGCTTCACGAATCTCGCGACCCGTCATCTCGACATCCCCGTCCATTTCCTCAAGGTGCACGAGTCGGGCACGATCACGAAGGCGTACGAGAACGACGACGTGAACTTCCCGACCGATCGGCTCGGCTCGATCGAGGGCCAGATGTGCTGCCGTCGCTGGACGAGTCGCGTGGTGTTTGACGAGGACGACCGGTTCAACCCCTATTACCAGTACACCGACACGGGCAACGGCACCTACTGGTGCACGGCCCGCGTCGAGGCGTCGAGTGAAGGGCTGCACTCGGTCAGCGTGGGCGTGCGCTTCGATGACACCAAGTGGTTCGTCGGCCGGGACACGCCGCACCGGGGGGTCTCGAAGCATTCGGTCGAGGTGTGCTGCCGCAGGGCGCCGGCCGACCTCGAGGGGCGGTGGCGCGAGAACTCCTGGCCGAACGTGAAGACGCCCCGCACCCTGCTGGCGACTCTGCCGACGGGGGCCTTCCCTGGCGTGGACACGACCGACGTGTACGAGTTCCTCGAGGCGCACGCGCCGCGGTGACGGTTCAGGGCGTCGGCACCTCCGGCTTCTGTGGAAAGACTGCGACGGCCACCGATGCCCGAGCCGCGGCTACCCTGAGACGGTGAGTCTCGGGGGAGTGTCCGGATTGCGGCGGCGCCGCACATTCATCGGTCGTCCGCCGCAGATTCGTGGATGCGATGGTGGGTCCCGGTGTCATGGTGTTCGGCTCTCGTCGCCGAGTGGCATGGGTCGGTGTCGACACGGTGTTTGAGTCGCACTCACACGGTCGGATGGGCGGACGTTCTCACTGCATTCATCGATGAGAAGCATGTCTTTCTGTCGCGGATGGACGGCGGAAGGCCGCGCGTCGGCTCGCGATATCTGCGAACCGACCCGGCGATCATCGACGAGATGCATGCCGAGGAGCGCTGGCGCCGGCACCCTCGAGCGGCGCCGGCGGGGTCATGACATCGATCGTCTAATCCCGCGCGGTCTGCAGCAGCGCCCACAGCTCTGCGCGGGCGGGGAACGACGACAGATCGCTGCCGAGCAGGGCACCGGCCTGCGTGATCCGCGACCGCAGCGTGTGACGGTGCACGCCGAGAGCAGCGGCCGCCGGATCGGACTTCGCATCGTGCTCCAGCCACGTGCGCAGGGAGCGTTCGAGGTCGCCGCCCGATCGCGCATCGTGGTCGCGCAACGGCGCGAGGCGCGACTCGGCGACCAGGCGTGCCTCGTCGGTGGCGAGTGCGCTGAGGATGCTGGATCCCGCGGCGTCCGCGAAGTGGAACACCCCCGCCTCCGACTGCTGGCGCAATGCCGCGAGGGCCTGTGCGTGCGCGCGCGAGAACGCGTCGTACGATTCCGACCCCGAGGCGCCGATGCGGATGCCGAAGCGGATCGCGATCTCGTCGAGCAGCGCCTCATCGGTCATCGACAGGCAGAGCACGACGCCCTCCGCCGATTCCGCGAGGAAGCTCGCGGTGCCGTGCTCGGAGCGCCGCCGCTCCCACCAGTCGGTCAGAGGGCCGGCTGGGGCATCGGCGGCGATGGCCACCACGACGGGCGCCGCGGGCATGCTGCCGAGCACCCTCCTGGCGAGGGACGGGTCGTCGTCGAGCAGCGAGCTGAGAAGCTGAGAGTTGAGCTTGCGTCGACTGCGGGCGAGCTGGTCGCTCTGCTCGAGCGCGAGCCCCGCCATCGCGATGACCGATGTCACGACCGTGCGGGCCTCGGAATCGAGTGCGTCGACCGCGAGCGCGATCACGCCGCGCAGCTGCCCGCCGCGGCCGACCGTGAACAGCATGAACGTCTGCTCGTCGATCGTGAGCGACTGCCCTGCTTCGAGTCCGCGGGTGAGGATCTCGGTGGCGCGCTCGCCGAGTGCTGTCAGGCGGTCCGTCGAGACGGACGCCCGCGGATGCGACAGCTGCAGGGCACCGGATGCGTCGTACATGCCGACCCAGACTCCGAGGCGGCGGCCGAGCTCGGCGACGGTCGCGTCCAGTCCGTGCGGGCGGAGCGCGGCGAGCGCCAGTGCACGCTGCGTGTCGAGCGCCCATGACCTGCGGGCATACGCCTGAGCCGCGATCGCCTCGGAATGCGCACGGGCGACGGCGATGAACGGCGTGCGGTAGGGCACCTCGAACAGCGGGATCCCTCGGCGCGCGCACTCGGTGACGAGTTCGTCGGGGATGCCGGCGCGGTGCACGTCCGTGCCGAATCCGAGGCCGAGCACACCTCGGTCGGACAGGCGCCCGACGTACAGCTCGACGTCGATGCCGGCGTCGAACTGGGTGCCGGTTGTCAGCAGTGCGAGGTCTTCCGCGAGGAAGGGCGTGGGGTCGGCGAGGTCGGAGCTGTGCACCCAGCGCAGTGGGCGATCCACCGCGCCGAGCGGGAGATCGGTCTCTGCCGAGACGAGCCCCAGACCGAGGTCGCGACGGCTGAGGAGTGCGCGAAGAGTGGGCTGCTCTGCGGCATCCATGCAGGTTCTCCATCTCCATCTCGTGACCGGTCTTTGTACGGCCCGGCGATGATCTCGATCAGATTGTACAGCTGGGCGAATGCGGCGGTCGATGTTCGAGTCGTACGCTCGCCCACATGGCACTCCTCGACAACGCAGCTGTTGCAGTTCCCCTCGGCGGACCCGAGCTCCCCCAGGAGCGTCGCCTCGTGACAGACCTTCCCGGCCCCCGGTCGGCGGAGATCCTCGCACGCAAGGCAGACGCCGTGGCAGCGGGTGTCGGGCACACTGTTCCCGTCGCGGCCGTCGCCGCAGGCGGAGGAGTGGTCGTCGACGCCGACGGCAACTCGCTCATCGACTTGGGATCCGGCATCGCCGTGACCACGGTCGGCAACGCGCACCCGAAGGTCGCCGCAGCCGTCGCCGCTCAGGCCGCGCAGTTCACGCACACCTGCTTCATGATCTCGCCGTACGAGTCGTACATCGAGGTCGCCGAGGCCCTCAACCGCCTCACCCCCGGCGACTTCGCGAAGAAGAGCGCGCTGTTCAACTCCGGCGCCGAGGCCGTCGAGAACGCGATCAAGATCGCCCGCAAGCACACCGGTCGCCAGGCGGTCGTCGCCTTCGACCACGGCTACCACGGCCGCACCAACCTCACCATGGCGCTGACCGCCAAGTCGATGCCCTACAAGAGCGGGTTCGGCCCGTTCGCGCCCGAGGTGTACCGCGCACCGATGTCGTACCCGTTCCGCGACGGGCTCGCAGGCCCCGAGGCGGCATCCCGCGTCATCCTCCAGCTCGAGAAGCAGATCGGTGCCGACAACCTCGCCGCCGTGATCATCGAGCCGATCCAGGGCGAGGGCGGCTTCATCGTCCCCGCCGAGGGCTTCCTGCCGGCGATCGCCGAATGGTGCCGCGCGAACGGCGTCGTCTTCATCGCCGACGAGGTGCAGACGGGCTTCGCCCGCACCGGGCACATGTTCGCGAGCGAGATCTTCGGCATCGAGCCCGACCTCATCACCACGGCCAAGGGCATCGCGGGCGGCCTGCCGCTCGCCGCCGTCACCGGCCGCGCAGAGATCATGGACGCCTCGCACTCGGGCGGCCTCGGCGGCACCTACGGCGGCAACCCGATCGCCTGTGCCGCAGCGCTCGCCGCGATCGACGTCTTCGAGAACGACGGCGTGATCGAGCGGGCCCGCGAGATCGGCGAGATCCTCACGACACGCCTCGCAGCCATGCAGCAGCAGGATGCCCGCATCGGCGACATCCGCGGACACGGTGCGATGATCGCGGCCGAGTTCGTCGATCCCGAGACCAAGGCGCCGGATGCCGCACTCACCGCAGCTGTCGCCAAGGCGTGCGTCGCCCAGGGCGTCATCGTCCTCACCTGCGGCACCTACGGCAATGTCATCCGCTTCCTGCCGCCGCTCGCGATCGGCGACGATCTGCTGAACGAGGGCCTCGACGTCGTCGCTGCGGCGCTCGCTGCGGCCTGACATGTCGACCCAACCGGAATCGCAGTGGGATCGGCCCGTCTCCCCTGAGACGTCGGCCGGTTTCGCCGGCGCGAACCCGCGCACGAAGAAGCTGCGGTCCCGTCACGTCACGATGATCACGCTCGGCGGGATCATCGGCGCGAGCCTGTTCGTCGGATCGGGCAACGTCATCCGCGCCGTGGGGCCCGCGGCCGTGCTGTCGTACCTCATCGGCGGCCTGCTGGTATTCCTGGCGATGCGGATGCTCGGCGAGATGGCGGCATCGCGTCCGGCCATCGGCTCGTTCATGGAGTACGCCAGGGTCGGCCTCGGCAACTGGGCCGCCTACCTCGTGGGCTGGCTGTACTGGTACTTCTGGGTCGGCGTTCTCGCTTACGAGGCGGTTCTCGGCGGCGAGACGATGGCCAGCTGGTTCCCGGTGGTGCCGTCCTGGGCCTGGTCGCTGATCCTCATCGCGATCTTCGTCGGAACCAACGTCATCTCGGTCCGCACATTCGGCGAGGTCGAGTTCTGGCTCGCCAGCATCAAGGTGCTCGCGATCGTCGTGTTCCTCGGCGCCGGTCTGCTCTTCGCCTTCGGACTCTGGCCGAACTCCGAGGTCTCGGTATCGAACCTCTGGGAGCACGGCGGCTTCGCCCCGAACGGCTACGGCGTCGCCTTCACCGGTGTCGCGCTGGTGATCTTCTCGTACTTCGGCACGGAGATCGCCGTGATGGCGTCGGCCGAGTCCGAGGATCCGGCCAAGGGCATCCGTCAGGCGACGAGCACGATCATCTGGCGCATCCTGCTGTTCTTCGTCGGATCCGTGCTCATCATCGTCACCGTCGTGCCGTGGGACGAGCTCCCCGTGCCGACCGATGTCGCCAACGCGCCGTTCACGTACGCGCTCGAGCAGTTCGGCATCCCCGGCGCGAGCATCATCATGCAGCTCGTCATCTTCACCGCCGTGATCTCGGTGCTGAACTCCGGCCTGTACTCCGCATCGCGCATGTTCTCGGCGCTGGCCGAGCAGGGCTTCGCGCCGAAGATCATGACGAAGAAGTCGAAGAGCGGCGTGCCCGTCATGGCGCTGCTCGCCTCGACCATCGGCGGCCTCATCGCCACCCTCGTGAACTTCTTCACACCCGGCTCGGGCATCTTCGACTTCATCATGAATTCGGCGGGTCTCGTCGCGCTGTTCGTCTACGTCTTCATCGCGCTGACCCAGTGGCGGCTGCGTCAGAAGATGACGCCGGAGGAGGTCGCGAACCTCAAGCTGAAGATGTGGCTGCACCCGTGGCTCAACATCGTGCTGATCACCTGCATCGCCGCAGTGCTCGTGGTGATGCTCACGACCGAGGGCGGACGCACCCAGGTCTGGACGAGCCTCATCGCCACCGGCGTGCTCGTGCTTTTCTGGCCGTTCGTGCGTCGCAATCTCACCAAGCGCAACGCCGCACAGGCGACCGAGACATCGGGAAGCGACGCCGTCGCGACCTGAACAGACGTCCGGTCGCGATTCGTATCGGGGGATTTCGGATCGCGACCGGCACTACCCCTTTCCAACGAAGGAGAAGCAGATGGCTGAGATCACCCGTGACGTGCTGATCGTCGGTGCGGGAGCCGCAGGGCTCACGGCGGCGAACGACCTGCGCAAGGCCGGCCTGTCGGTCGCCGTCCTGGAGGCCCGCGACCGCGTCGGAGGCCGTCTGTGGACCGATGTCATCGACGGCGCCATGCTCGAGATCGGCGGACAGTGGGTCTCGCCCGATCAGGACGCGCTGAAGGACACCATCGAGGAGCTGGGGCTCGAGACCTACAGCCGTTACCGCGAGGGCGACAGCGTGTACGTCGGCCCCGACGGTCAGACGCACCGCTTCACCGGCGAGATGTTCCCGGTGTCGGCTGCGACCGAGGCGGTCATCGCCGAGATCACCGAACGCCTCGACGCCATGGTCGCCGAGATCGACCCCGATCGTCCGTGGGAGCACGCGAACGCCAAGGAGTGGGACTCGGTCACCTGGGATGCCTGGCTGCGAGCGCAGACCGATGACGATGAGGCCGTGCGCAACCTGGCCTTCGCCACGGGATCCGCGATGCTCACCAAGCCCACGCACTCGTTCTCGCTGCTGCAGTCGCTGCTGATGGCGGCATCCGCAGGTTCCTACTCGAACCTCGTCGACGCCGACTTCATTCTCGACAAGCGCGTCGTCGGCGGCCTGCAGAAGGTGCCGCTGCTGCTGGCCGAGCGCCTCGGCGACGACGTCTACCTCAACCAGCCGGTGCGCTCGCTCGAGTGGGGCGCCGACGGCGTGACCGCCACGACCGACGAGCTCACCGTGCGCGCGCGGTTCGCGATCCTCGCACACGCGCCGGTGCTCTACAGCCGCATCGCCTTCGTGCCGCCGCTGCCGCGTCGTCAGCACCAGATGCACCAGCACATCTCGATGGGCTTCGTCATCAAGGTGCACGCCGTCTACGACCGTCCGTTCTGGCGCGAGCAGGGCCTCAGCGGCACTGCGTTCAGCCCGTACGAGCTGGCGCACGAGGCGTACGACAACACGAACCACGCAGACGAGCGCGGCACCCTGGTCGGCTTCGTCAGCGACCAGAACGCCGATGACCTCTTCACGCTCACGGCCGAGGAGCGCAAGGAGCGCATCCTCGAGTCGCTGTCGCACTACTACGGACCCGAGGCCAAGAACCCCGTCGTCTACTACGAGAGCGACTGGGGCACCGAGGAGTGGACCCGCGGCGCGTACGCGGCGAGCTTCGACATGGGGGGCCTGCACCGCTACGGCGCAGACCTGCGCTCGACCGTCGGCCCGATCCACTTCGCGTGCAGCGATCTCGCGGGCGCCGGCTACCAGCACGTCGACGGCGCGATCCGCATGGGCCACCTCGTGGCCTCGAACATCGTCGACTCGAGCCGCGCCGCCGGCGACACCGCCGAGGTCGGCTGATGACCGGCGCAGTCGTCGTCGGCTACACGGCGACGGATGCGGGTGCGGATGCCGCGGCTCTGGGCGCGCGGCTCGCACGCAGCCTCGGGGCTGTTCTGCACCTCGTGATCGTGCTGCCCTCGGAGGGCACCCGCAGCGCGGCGGTGCCTCCGGAGCGGGCCTACGAGGACCACATCCGCCGACAGGCGAAGGAGTGGCTCGAGGATGCGGTCGTGCGCCTGCCGCAGGAGCTGACCCGTACGGGTCACGTGCGCTTCGGCGAGTCCTTCGCCGAGGGGCTGATCGCCGCGGGTGAGGAGTTCGACGCCCGACTGATCGTCATCGGGACCGCCGGCGGCAGCATCTTCGGCCGCCACCGTCTCGGCAGCGTCGCCTCGGAGCTGCTGCACTCGTCGACCATCCCCGTCGCACTCGCCCCGGCGGGCACCGCCGACGAGGACGACCACGTCCTGCCTCGGGTGACGGCAGCCGTCGGCAACCGCGCAGGAGCAGACAACCTGCTCGACGAGGCTGCGGCGATCGCGACCGAGTCCCGCGTCGGTCTGCGTCTGGTCTCCCTCGTGCCGTTCGACGTGCCGCCCGGTCTCGACACCGGTGCGATCCGCGTGGTAGGAGAGGCGCATGCACACGACGTTCTCGCCCTCGCGAAGGGGCTTCTTCCCGAAGAGCTCAAGGCCGAGGTCGAAGAGGCACCGGGTGACAGCGTCGAGGATGCCGTCGCGAACCTCTCGTGGCTGCCCGGTGAGGTCGTCCTCGTCGGCTCCAGCCGTCTGGCGCAGCCGCGCCGCCTGTTCCTGGGCTCCACCGCAGCGAAGATGCTGCACGAACTGCCCGTACCCATGATCGTCGTCCCGCGCACCCGCGCCGAAGCAGGAGTCCGCTGATGAGCAGCACGAACCGGGCGACGGAGCCCGAATCCGGTGTGACGACCGGGATCTCCCAGAAGGGGCTCAGCGCAGGTGCCGTCGGCGTCCTCGGAGCCGTCGTGATCGGCGTGTCCACGATCGCGCCCGCATACACCCTCACCGCATCGCTCGGACCGACGGTCGCGGTCGTCGGCACCCAGGTGCCCGCGATCATGCTCGTCGGCTTCATTCCGATGCTCTTGACCGCCTTCGGCTATCGCGAGCTCAACCGGATGATGCCGGACTCCGGAACGTCGTTCACCTGGGGCGTGCGAGCGTTCGGCCCGTGGATCGGCTGGATGACCGGCTGGGGCCTGATCGCCGCGACCGTCATCGTGCTGTCGAACCTCGCCGGCATCGCCGTCGAATTCCTCTTCCTGCTGATCGCGCAGCTCAGCGGCAACCCCGAGATCGCGGATCTCGCCTTCAACCCGTTCATCAACGTCGTCGTCTGTCTGCTCTTCATGCTCGGGGCGACGCTGGTGTCGTACCGCGACATGCAGACCACGCAGAAGTTCCAGTACATCCTGGTCGGTTTCCAGGTGCTCGTGCTCGTCGTCTTCGCGACCGTCGCGATCGTCAAGGCCGTCAACGGAGACGCCCCCGAGCCGACCGCGTTCTCGTGGTCGTGGTTCAACCCGTTCGAGGTGCCGTCCTTCAGCGCCTTCGCCGCGGGCCTGTCGCTGTCGATCTTCATCTTCTGGGGTTGGGACGTCGTCCTGACCATGAATGAAGAGACGAAGGACCCGGCCAAGACCCCTGGTCGCGCCGCGATGGTCACCGTCGTGGTCGTCGTCGCCCTGTACCTGCTGCTCGCGATCGGCCTGATCATGTTCGCGGGTGTCGGCACCGGCGAGTACGGTCTCGCGAACGAGGACATCTCGGCGAACGTGTTCTTCGCCCTGTCCGACCCGATCCTCGGACCGCTGGCGTTCCTCGTGTCGCTCGCGGTGCTCTCGAGCTCGGCGGCATCTCTGCAGTCGACCGCCGTCGGCCCTGCCCGCACATTGCTGGCGATGGGGCACTACGGGGCCCTGCCGAAGAAGTTCGCTCGGGTGAGCCCGCGCTTCTTCACGCCGGGCTACTCGACGATCGTCTCTGCCGTGGTCGCATCCGTCTTCTACGCCGTGATGCGCCTGGTGAGCGAGAACGTGCTCACCGACACGATCCTCTCGCTCGGCATGATGATCTGCTTCTACTACGGCCTCACCGCGTTCGCGTGCGTCTGGTACTTCCGCAAGCAGTGGTTCGACTCGGCCAGGAGCTTCTTCTTCACGTTCCTGTTCCCGCTCGTCGGCGGCGCGATCCTCGCAGTGCTGTTCGTGACGACGCTCATCGACTCGATGGATCCTGCCTACGGCAGCGGCTCGAGCATCGGCGGCCTCGGCCTCGTGTTCGTCCTCGGCGTCGGCATCATCGTGATCGGCATCGTCATCATGATCTGGCAGTCGATCAAGCGCCCGGCGTTCTTCCGCGGCGAGACGCTCAGCATGGATGCTCCCGCGAGCGTTCGCCGACGCTGACCCCACCCACGTCCCCACAGAAAGAGATTCCATGAGCACTCAGACAGAGCAGGCGCTGCTCGACAGCATCCCCACCGGCCTCTTCATCGGGGGAGAGTGGATCGACGGCGAGACCGGCGGCACGTTCGACGTGCAGGACCCTGCGACCGGTGCGGTGATCCGCACGATCGCCGACGCGACGCCCGGCGACGGCATCCGCGCCCTGGATGCGGCCGTGGCCGCGCAGGACTCGTGGGCAGCCACCGCTCCCCGCACTCGCAGCGAGATCCTGCGCCGCGCATTCGACCTCGTGCAGGAGCACAAGGAAGACCTCGCGCTGCTGATGACGCTCGAGATGGGCAAGCCTCTCGCCGAGGCGCGCGGAGAGGTCGCCTACGGCGGCGAGTTCCTTCGGTGGTTCAGCGAAGAGGCCGTGCGCATCAGCGGTCGCTACGGCATCAACCCCGAGGGCACCGGCCACATGGTCGTCTCGCAGCGTCCCGTCGGTCCGTCGTTCTTCGTGACGCCGTGGAACTTCCCGTTCGCGATGGCGACGCGCAAGATCGCTCCCGCCCTCGCGGCAGGCTGCACCGTGGTGATCAAGCCCCCGGCACTCACGCCGCTGACGACGATCTTCTTCACGTCGCTGCTCGAGAAGGCCGGGCTCCCCGCCGGCGTCGTCAACGTCGTGCAGACCTCGAAGTCGTCGGCGCTGTCTGCCCCGATCATCGCCGACCCGCGCCTGCGCAAGCTGTCGTTCACCGGCTCGACCGAGGTGGGCCGCAAGCTCATCGCACAGGCGGCCGAGGGCGTGCTGCGCGTGTCGATGGAGCTGGGCGGCAACGCCCCGTTCGTCGTGTTCGACGATGCCGACCTCGACAAGGCCGTGGACGGCGCGCTGGCCGCGAAGTTCCGCAACATCGGCCAGGCATGCACCGCCGCCAACCGCTTCATCGTGCACAAGGGCGTCGCCGAGGAGTTCGCCCGCAAGGTCACCGAGCGGGTCAACGCCATGAAGATCGGCCGCGGCACCGAAGAGGGCGTCGCCATCGGACCGCTCATCGATGAGGGCGCGGTCGCGAAGGCCGGAGAGCTCGTCGACGACGCCGTGGAACGCGGTGCCACGCTGCTCGCCGGCGGCAAGGCGCTCGAGGGCACCGGCACGTTCTACGAGCCCACCGTCCTCACCGATGTCGTCGCAGGGTCGGCGATCCTCCGTGAGGAGATCTTCGGACCGGTGCTCGCGATCGCGACCTTCGACACCGAGGACGACGCGGTTCGTCTCGCGAACGACACCGAGTACGGGCTCGTCTCGTACGTCTTCACCGAGAACCTGCAGCGCGGACAGCGCATGATCGACAAGCTCGAGACCGGCATGATGGGTCTCAACGTGGGCGTGGTGTCCAACGCCGCCGCACCCTTCGGTGGCGTCAAGCAGTCCGGCGTCGGCCGCGAGGGCGGTCTCGAGGGCATCCACGAGTACCTGTCCACCAAGTACACGCTGATCCCGGTCTCCTGACCGGTCGGCCCAGAGGAGGAGAGAAAATGACCGATTACGCCGTCATCAACCCCGCCACCGGAGAGACGCTGGCGTCCTTCGACACCTTCACCGACGCGCAGATCGAGGCGGCCGTCGCAGCTGCCGATGAGGCGCACCGCGAGTGGTCGCGGTCTTCGACCGTGGCGGAGCGTGCAGCGCTGCTGCGCCGTGCGGCCGAGCTGCACCGCGAACGCCGCGAGGCGCTCGCCGACGTCTTCGTGCGCGAGATGGGCAAGCCCCGCGAGGCCGCGCTCGGCGAGGTCGACTTCGCCGCCGACATCGCCGAGTACTACGCCGACCAGGCCGAGGCGATCATGGCCGACCAGCCGATCGCGATCCTCGGAGACGGCACGGCGATCGTCCGCCGCTCATCGCTCGGACCGCTCGTCGGCATCATGCCGTGGAACTTCCCGGCGTACCAGATCGTGCGTTTCGCGGCTCCGAACCTGATCGTGGGCAACACGATCCTGCTCAAGCCCGCACCGCAGTGCCCCGAGTCGTCGACCGCGATCGAGGCGATCTACCACGATGCCGGATTCCCGAAGGGCGCGTACCAGAACGTGCTCGCGACGAACGACCAGATCGCCGACATGATCGCCGACCCCCGTGTGCAGGGCGTCTCGCTCACGGGATCGGAGCGCGCGGGCGCCGCAGTGGCCGAGATCGCCGGACGCAACCTCAAGAAGGTCGCACTGGAGCTCGGTGGATCCGACCCGTTCATCGTGCTCTCCACCGACGACCTCGACGCCACCGTGCAGGCGGGCGTCGACGCACGTCTCGACAACAACGGCCAGGCCTGCAACGGAGCGAAGCGCTTCATCATCGTCGACGGTCTGTACGACGCGTTCGTCGAGAAGTTCACGGCGGCGATGGCATCGGTGACGGCGACCGACCCGACGCTCGATGACACCGTGCTCGGCCCGGTCTCGTCCGAGACGGCGGCCGAGAACCTGCAGAAGCAGATCGACCAGGCCGTCGAGCAGGGGGCGACGCTGCTGACCGGAGGCACCCGTGACGGGGCGTTCTTCGCGCCGACCGTGCTGGCCGACGTGACTCCCGAGATGAACGTCTACCGCGAGGAGCTCTTCGGTCCCGCGGCCGTCGTCTACCGGGTCGCCGATGAGGACGCCGCGGTCGCCCTCGCGAACGACACCACGTTCGGCCTCGGCTCGTACGTCTTCACGACCGACGCCGAGCAGGCCGAGCGCGTCGCCGACAACATCGAGGCGGGCATGGTCTACGTAAACCTCGTGCTGGCCGACAGCCCCGAGTTGCCGTTCGGCGGCATCAAGCGCAGCGGCACTTCGCGCGAGCTCGGCCACCTCGCCGCCGACGAGTTCGTCAACAAGAAGCTCATCCGCATCGGCTGAGCTACTCGCAGGGCAGGAGGGGCGGATGCTTCGGCATCCGCCCCTTCCTCGTGCCTGCCGCCCTCTTCTCGCGCCCGCCCCCGGGTGCCGTCTGCAGGACCGTGGCACGTCCGCAGGACCGGAGATCGTTTCCGGGCCCTGCAGACGTGCCTGAATCCTGCAGCCGGACGTGAGCAACGGATGACGAGCCGAGGTTCGACGGATGCCGGAGCCCGCCGACGTGCCCGGGCGTAGGTTGGAAGCATGGCAACCGTCGCAGCGAACATCGTCAAGACTCTCCGCGCGAATGGGATCGACCGTGTCTACGGCCTCCCGGGTGACTCCCTCAACGGTTTCACCGATGCGCTCCGCAAGGACGGCGGCATCCGATGGGTGCACGTGCGACACGAGGAGTCCGCGGCGTTCGCGGCGGCGGCGGATGCGGCGCTCACGGGCGACCTCGCAGTCGTCGCCGGTTCGTGCGGCCCCGGCAACCTGCACCTGATCAACGGCCTCTACGACGCCAACCGCTCGCGGGTGCCGGTTCTGGCGATCGCGGCCCACATCCCGACCACGGAGATCGGCACCGGATACTTCCAGGAGACCCACCCGCAGGAGCTGTTCCGCGAGTGCAGCGTCTACGTCGAGTACGTCGCCGACCCCCAGCAGATGCCGCGCCTTCTCGAGATCGCGATGCGTGCGGCGATCGAGCAGCGAGGAGTCGCGGTGCTCGTGATTCCGGGCGACGTCGCGCTGTCCGAGATCGCCGACGACCGCGCCGTCGTGATCGAGCGAGCGCATCCCGTGGTGGTGCCGAGCGGTGATGAGCTCGAGCGCGCAGCCACTCTGCTGAACGCCTCGAAGAAGACCACGATCCTCGCGGGTGCCGGCGTCGAGGGCGCCCACGATGAGGTCATCGCGCTCGCCGACCGACTCGGCGCGCCGATCGTGCACGCGCTGCGCGGCAAGGAGTTCATCGAGTACGACAACCCGTTCGACGTCGGCATGACCGGGCTTCTCGGCTTCGCCTCGGGTTATCGGGCCATGGAAGCGGCCGACACCCTGTTGGTGCTGGGCAGCGACTTCCCGTACGAGCAGTTCTACCCCGAGCACGCCACGACCATCCAGGTCGACATCCGCGGCTCGCAGCTGGGCAAGCGGCATCCGCTCGACCTCGGTCTCGTCGGAGACGTCGGAGCGACCGCCGCCGCACTGCTGCCGCGTCTGGCCGAGAAGAGCGATCGCGGTCACCTCGACGACTCGACCGCGCACTATCGCAAGACCAGGGCGAAGCTCGACGACCTCGCGACCCCGACGAAGGCCGGTCGTCCGATCCATCCGCAGTACCTCGCCCGACTCCTCGACGAACAGGCGGCGGATGACGCGATCTTCACCGCAGACGTCGGCTCGCCGACCGTATGGGCGGCTCGGTACCTGTCGATGACCGAGAACCGACGGCTGATCGGCTCGTTCACGCACGGGTCGATGGCCAACGCGCTGCTGCACGGCATCGGCGCGCAGGTCTCGCATCCTGATCGGCAGGTCGTCGCACTCGCCGGTGATGGCGGGCTCGCGATGATGCTGGGGGAGCTGCTGACCCTCACGCAGAACAGGCTTCCGGTGAAGACGATCGTCGTGAACAACTCGTCGCTGAACTTCGTCGAACTCGAGATGAAGGCCGCCGGCTTCGTCAACTACGGCACGTCCCTCGACAATCCGAGCTTCGCGGCGATCGCCGAGGCCATGGGCATCTTCGCGCGCCGCGTCGAGAACAGCGAGGACCTGCCGGATGCCGTGCGAGAGGTGCTCGCGCACGACGGCCCTGCGCTGCTCGATGTCGTCACGGAGCGGCAGGAGCTGTCGATGCCGCCCGCGATCGAGGCCGCGCAGGTCAAGGGCTTCGCGCTGTACGCGATCCGCACCGTGATGTCGGGCAAGGGAGACGAGCTGCTCGACCTCGCGCGGGCGAACTGGCGTCAGTTCCTCTGAGCCGCGACCAGGAGGCGGCGTCGTCTCCGGTCGTTGAGCGAGCAGCGGAGCAGCGAGACGAAACGGGCCACGATGCGGGGGAGGGCGTTTCGTCTCGGTCGACTTCGTCGTCCTCGCTCAACGACCGGGAGGTGGTCGACTTCGTCGTCCTCGCTCAACGACCGGGGGGCGGCGTCAGCGAGCCGTTCAGCTCTCGAGCAGCGCTCGCACCTCGGCTGCTTCGACCTGGCGACCGAGGGACTCGAGCACGTCGCCCAGCTCGAGTGCCGACACCTGACGGAGCGGCGGATGCTCGGTCGCGTGCTCCAGTGCGTTGCGGTAGATCGGCACGGCGTCGGCCGCGCGGTCGTCGCCGGCGAGCAGGCGGGCGGCGAACAGCTCTGAGCCGCCGGCGGAACCTGCATCACCGACCGCGGCGAATCCGTCGGCAGCGGTCAGCGCCGCGGCCACGGCCTCGTCCGTGTGGCCGAACTGCGCGAGCGCGCGGCCGCGCGAGTCGGTGACGTCGGCGAGCAGCCAGCCGGCCTCGTGCTCCTGGGCGAGCGCTGCGACCTCGTCGAAGAGGGCGAACGCACGGTCGTCCTGCCGTGCGCCGTAGGCCTGACCCAGGTTGTGCAGGACGTCGGCGAGGGCGCCGACCGCATCCGGGGCCTTGCGGACGATCTCGGCTGCCGTCTCGAGCGACTCGATCGCCTCGTCGTTCTCCTCGAAACGGGCGAGGATCTTCGCGCGCTCGGTCAGCGCCACTGCGTGATCTGCGTGCTCCTCCGCCTCGCCGAAGAGCTGTGCGGCGTACCCGAAGGCGCCGACGGCCTGCCCGAACTCGCCGGATGCGCCCAGCGCGCGGGCGAGGAGGGATGCCGTCATCGCGCGCGATGCGGGGTGCACCTCGGCCTGCTCCTCGCTCTCGAGCACCTGGCCGAACAGCTCAGCGGCGACCTCGGCGTCGCCCGCAGCGAGCATGGCGCGCGCGAGACGGAAATCGGCCCCCGTCTGATCGCCGCCCTCCTGGGCGACGAGACGGGAGGTGACGCGGTAGCGGGTGACGGCCTTCTCGGGGTCGCCCGCGTCCTCCCAGAGCGCTCCGGCGAGCAGATGTGCCGCGGCCAGGGCTTTGGTGGCTCCGAGCCCGGCCAGCAGGCGTGACGCCTCGTCGGCGTCCACCGCACCCTCCACGAACGCCTCGCTGCCGCCGCGCACTCTGGCGCGCGTCTGCAGGGCCTGCGCGCGGTGACCGATGCTGAGGTCGTCCTGGGCGAGGAACCGATCCAACAGCGCGGATGCCGCCTCGATGTCGTTCTTCTGCAGCACGGCCGCGATCGCGATCAGCGTCGTGGTGTTGGACAGGCGGGCGTCGTCGGCCTCGGCGAAGGCGCGGGCGGCGATCTCGGCCATGTCGAGGGCGGCGCCGGGCTCTTCGGCGTGCATGTGCAGCGAGGCACGGCTGATCGCCAGGTCGCCGCGGGACCACGCGGGAAGGGCTGCGGCGGTCGCGAGCTCGTCTTCGAGGGCGGCTGCCGCGTCGGGAGTGTTCAGCCCGAAGGTCGCGAGGCCGAGCCGCTGCTCGAGGTCGGCCTGCACGTCGAACCCTGCGGCTCGCAGCGCGTCGATCCGCGTCGGAAGCAGCTCGGCGGCTTCGTCGGCGCGATCGAGCGCGATCAGGATGCCGAGGCGCATCGACATGAGCTGGGCGAGCTTCGACGGATCCTCGACGGAGAGGGCGTGGGGGAGCGCCTGCAGCGTCTCGTGCTCTGCCCCGAACTGGGCGAGGTCCATCACACGGTCGAACCAGGCATCGGCATCGATGGGCGTCGAGGCGTCGGGGGCAGCGGTGAACGCGTCCGACCGGATGGGAACGTCGTAGTGCTCGGTGGCCAGGGCGCGAGTGCGGGCGAGTGCGCGTGCGTGCCCCTCGGTGCCGTCGCGGCGGTCGAAGTCGGCGCCGATGCGCTCGGCGGACGCCCAGGCGGCGGCAGCGAGATCGGCGGCGCCCCAGATGCCGTCGTGCTCGCCGAAGAAGACGGTGAGCGCGGGAGCATCGGCTCCTCGCACCGGGGTGTCGCCGTGGCCGGTCGCCGCAACGCGGTCGAGCGCGAACGCGAATGCGGCGAGGGCGGCGAAATGTGCGTCGACGTTGAGACCGTCGTGCGCGAGCCACGAGATGTGACGCTCGATCTGCGCGAGAGCTCGGGCCTCATTGCCGGTCAGTGCCGAGAACACGATGTTGTTCGCGACGATCCGCAGGTTGTCGGGGTTGTCCTTCGCGAGGCGATAGCTGCGCAGGTGCGCGCTCTTCGCCTCGTCGAGGCGTCCGGCGCGCAGGTACGGCACGAGCACACGTGAGAGGGCATGCTCGGGCTCCTCGCCGCACGAGAACCCGCCCTCGAGCATCTCCTCGATGAGCCGGATCGCCTCCGCATCGCGATCGGTCTCGGCGAAGAAACCGGCGACCTGACTGCGGCCGCACGCGTCGCAGTGGCTGTGGTCGTCTCGTGGTGTCGCCTCCAGCTGCACGCGCAGCGCCTCGGCCTCGTCGATGCGGCCGGCATCCCAGGCATCCTCGAACCGTGCGGTGAGCACTCCGCTGAGACCGAGCCCCGCGGTGCGGTAGTGCGCCTCCATGTCATCGAGCACCGCGGCGATCTGCTCGACCGAGAATGCGGGCGACGACCGCAGCGACGATGCCATCCACTTGAACTGCCACATCAGGTCGGCGCCGCCGTACTCCAGATCGGCCGGGAAGCGCTGCGGGTCGGCGTCATGCCGGGCGAGGCACCACGCGAACGAGTTCAGCATCACGTCGGTCGCGCCGTTCATGTTCGCCGATGCGGTCTGGCGCATGCGGGCCTCGTACTCGAGGCGCTCGTCGCCGAGTTCGACGGCGAGGGCGACGGCCTCTGCCACGAGCGTCTGCTCGGCGGGGCCCCACGGGGTGCGGTCGATCTCCTCGATGAGCTGTGTGAAGCGCTTCTGCGGACGTGCCATGCGGGGTTCTTTCGGACGGAGTGCGGATCAGAGCGCGTCGTCGAAGGGGACAGAGTCCTCTTCGACGCCGGCCGAGAGCGAGACGAGGTCGGCGAGCGCCGTGGACATGAGGGCGCGGTCAGCGTCCGAGAGCGGATGGTGCCCGGCCAGGAGCGCCTGGATGTAGAGCAGCTGCACTGTGCGGGCGAACACCGCGTCGTCCTGCACCCGCACCAGGGCGCGCACGACCCGGTTGGACCAGTTCAGACACAGACGGGCGCTCAGATCGTCGTCGCGTGATGCCGAGAGCGTCGAGTCGATGCGGTCGAGCACCCCGCCCCACAGCGAGCCGGTGATGCCCTTGGTGCGGCCGCGGTCGATCCGGCGGAGCACCTCGGGGTCGGCCACGTAGAGGGCGGCGAGCTCCGGCTGGTCGATCGAGCGCACCGTGACCGAGCATCCGGATGCCGTCAGCACGCCTCCGGCGCGGGCCTCGAGCGCCACGGCGGCGTCGCGGTCGTCGAGCGGAGGAGGGTCCAGACGGTCGAGCTCGCCGGTCACGTCGACGAGTTCGACGGTGATGTGCGGGTAGAGATCGGGCAGCATCCGCACGAGGTCGGCGTCGTAGAGGTAACCGCCGTTGACCAGCACTTCGGAGCTGGGGGAGATGCCGGCGACCTGACGGAACTCGTCGACCGACGGGGCGAAGCGCACATGCGGGTACCGCTCGACGAGATCGCCGATGCGCATCGTGCCGTGGGTGGTCTCGAGAGTCAGCCAGCGGGTGATGAACCGCGCGAGCTCCTCATCGTGTCGCACCAGCGACTTCAGCCCCACCTCGTGGATCGCGACGAACTGGGCGAGCCGGTGCGGCTCGCGCAGGCCGAGCTCGAGCACCCAGCGACGGATGCCGGCGCCGAACTGCTCGCGCACGCGCTCCAGCGCCGCGTCGTCGACCAGGGACTCACGACTCGCGGTCGGCGCGAGGCCGGTCGAATCGACGACCGCTCGCACGAAGAACGCCCACTCCGGCAGCACGTCGTCGACGCGCTCGCCGAGCAGCATCCTGCCGAGGTACATGCGCGTCGCCTGCCGTGCGCCGGGCGGGGGAGCGTAGGGGAGCACATAGGCGAGTCCGCGGGTGCCGGTGGCGGGCTCGGTGAGTTCGATCGCATCGAGCGGTGAGGCGCCGAGGAGGTCGCGCCCGTACTGCACGGCGCCGTCGACGTCGTCGGCGGCGTCGAGGAACGGTGCGCGGCGGGTCACGTCGACGTCGCCGTTCGGGGAGTCGATCGTGACGCGAACGGGGAGGAACTCGGCGAAGGTCGACGCCAGCTCGCGAACGGCCGCGGGGCGAAGCAGATCATCGGCGTCGAAGCGGGGCACGAGGTGCACGCTCGTGCCGATCGGCAGGTCGTCGTCGATCTCGACCACGCGGAACGTGCCGTCGGCGCTGCCCGTCCACTCGACGGCCTGGCCGCCCCGCGCGCTGCGCGAGCGGATCACGATCGTGTCGGCGACCATGAAGCAGCTGAGCAGGCCGATGCCGAACTGGCCGAGGTAGTCGCTGCGGGGAAGGTCGAAGATGTCGCGCTTCGAGCTGCGTCCGACCGTCGCGAGCAGGTCGGCCACCTCGCCGGCGGTCAGGCCCACGCCGTCGTCGCGCAGGACGAACTCGCCGGAGGCCTCCGTCAGCGGCGTGATGCGGATGCGTCCGCCCTCGCCGTCCACCTCGCGTCGGGCCGTGATCGCGTCCCTGGCGTTCTGCAGAAGCTCCCGCAGATACACCCGAGGGCTCGAATAGATGTGGCGACTCAGAAGGTCGACGACCCCGCGCAGGTCCACCTGGAACTGCTGCACGTCAGCGCTCACTGCGCTCCCTCCGGTTGCATCCGCCCGCCGAGCCTAACAACAACACCCCGGCCGGGCCCGGTTCGGCACCGGCCGGAGGATGCCGTATGCTTGACGAGCAGTTGTTGTCTGCATTCTTTCGCCGTGCCCCGGTCCTTCCGGTCCGGTTGCGGTGGCAAGATGAAGATGACACCCCGAGACCTCCCGGTCTCTAGGGCGGTAGCTCAATTGGCAGAGCAGCGGTCTCCAAAACCGCAGGTTGCAGGTTCGATTCCTGTCCGCCCTGCGCGTCAGCACACGCTGACACACGAAAGGTACATTCAGGATGGATCAGGACGAACCGCGCGGCGAGGTCGTCGCGTCAGGAGCCACCCGCGAGAAGAAGCGTGGCATCGCAGGCTTCTTCGGGAGCATCGCCCTGTTCTTCCGTCAGGTCATCGCAGAGCTGCGCAAGGTCGTCACGCCGACCCGCAAGGAACTGGTCAAGTTCACCGCGGTGGTGCTCGTCTTCGTTCTGATCGTCATGGGCATCGTCTACGGACTTGACACCCTGTTCGCCTGGGTGACGCACGTGGTGTTCGGAGTCCCGGGCGCCTGACGCCCTCGCGGCTCCGGCCGCAGTGATTGGAAAGAAACAACGTGTCTGAACGATATTCCGACGACGCCGACTGGGCGACGGCTGCCGAGCAGTCCAGCGAAGAGGACGAAGCCCAGGAGGGCAACGTCCTCGCTGCGGAGGAGAACTCGGTCACCCCGGCCGAGCACGTCGCGCTCCACATCGAGGATGTCGACGGCGACGACGAGTCCGACACGCAGGACGACACCGACATCGAAATCGACGACCCGGAGGCTGACGCGATCGTGAACGACGCTCTCAATCTGGACGAAGCGGCTGAGTCTGAGGCTGCCGCTGAGGTCCTCAACGACTCTGTGGCGGAAGAGACCGCCGAACTCGAGGCCGCTGAGGCCGACGAGGTCACCCCCTACGACGGCCCCGACCTCGGCGCCGACGACGAGCAGGCCGACGACGAGCAGGGCGACGCCGACGCCGAGTCCGATGAGGACGAGGACGCCGAGGACGACCCGTACGAGGCGTTCCGCCTCGACCTGCGGATGCTCCCGGGCAAGTGGTACGTCATCCACTCGTACGCCGGTTTCGAGCGCAAGGTCAAGGCGAACATCGAGCAGCGCAAGTCGACGCTCGAGGTCGAGGACGAGATCTACCAGATCGAGGTCCCGATGGAAGACGTCGTCGAGATCAAGAACGGCCAGCGCAAGATGGTCACCCGCGTGCGCATCCCGGGCTACGTGCTCGTGCGCATGGAGCTCACAGAAGACACCTGGTCTGTCGTGCGCCACACCCCGGGTGTCACCGGCTTCGTGGGCAACGCCCACAACCCGACCCCCCTGCGTTTCGAAGAGGCCTTCAACATGCTGAAGTCCCTCGTCGAGGTCAAGGATGCCCCGACCGCGAAGAACATCGCGTCGAAGGGCGGCCTCGCCGTCGCGCGTCCGCTGCCGGCCGAGGTCGACTTCGAGGTCGGCGAGACCATCACGATCAAGGAGGGCTCGTTCGCGGGTCTTCCCGGTTCGATCAGCGAGATCAAGCCCGAGAGCGGCAAGCTCACGGTGCTCGTCTCCCTCTTCGAGCGCGAGACCCCGGTCGAGCTGTCGTTCGACCAGGTCACCAAGATGGTCTGACACCCGCTTTCTCGAGAACGGCCGTCCCATGCGGGGCGGCCGTTCTCGCGTATCAGGCATGCCGTCGGATCAGGTAGACTTGTCTGGTTTGTGTGCCGCTTCGGCGTGTGCGCAGACGACCGCAGCCCGGAGATGCCGGGTTCGCGGGAGAGCGGATGCACCCGCATCCGTTCGATGAAAGGAAGAGGATATGGCACCGAAGAAGAAGGTGACCGGCCTGATCAAGCTTCAGATCAACGCCGGTGCAGCCAACCCGGCGCCGCCGATCGGCCCCGCGCTCGGTCAGCATGGCGTCAACATCATGGAGTTCTGCAAGGCGTACAACGCCGCGACCGAGTCGCAGCGCGGCAACGTCATCCCCGTCGAGATCACTGTCTACGAGGACCGCAGCTTCACGTTCATCCTGAAGACCCCGCCGGCCGCGGAGCTCATCAAGAAGGCAGCCGGCGTGCCCAAGGGCTCGGCGACGCCTCACACGGTCAAGGTCGCAAAGATCACCAAGGACCAGGTCCGTCAGATCGCTGAGACCAAGCAGGCCGACCTGAACGCGAACGACATCGAGGCTGCCTCGAAGATCATCGCCGGCACCGCCCGTTCCATGGGCATCACGGTCGAGGGCTGAGGAGAATAATCATGGCTACGAAGTCCAAGGCTTACAAGGCTGCCGCCGAGAAGATCGAGGCAGACCGTTTCTACACTCCCACCGAGGCAGTCGCCCTCGCCAAGGAGACCGGCTCGTCGAAGTTCGACTCGACCGTCGAGGTCGCGCTGAAGCTCTCGGTCGACCCCCGCAAGGCAGACCAGATGGTGCGCGGCACCGTCATCCTGCCCCACGGCACCGGTAAGACCGCCCGCGTCATCGTCTTCGCCACCGGCCCCGCGGCCGAGGCAGCGATCGCCGCAGGTGCAGATGAGGTCGGCGGCGCCGAGCTCATCGAGAAGGTCGCCGCAGGCTGGACCGCGTTCGACGCGGCCGTCTCGACCCCGGAGCTCATGGGTCAGGTCGGTCGTCTCGGAAAGGTCCTGGGTCCGCGTGGACTCATGCCGAACCCGAAGACCGGCACCGTGACCCCCAACACGGCCAAGGCCGTCGAGGAGATCAAGGGCGGAAAGATCGAGTTCCGCGTCGACAAGCACGCCAACGTGCACTTCGTCGTCGGCAAGTCCTCGTTCTCCGCTGAGCAGCTCGACGAGAACATCGGCGCAGCGCTCGAGGAGATCGTCCGCCTCAAGCCGTCGAGCTCGAAGGGCCGTTACATCCAGAAGGGCGCCGTGTCGACCACGTTCGGCCCCGGCATCCCGCTGGACGTCAACTCCATCTGAGTGTGATTCCTGAAAGGCCCCCGCAGCACGCGGGGGCCTTTCTGCATCCCCGGACGACATCGAGCGTCATCGGATGTTGGGATGAGAGGCGGATGCCACGTACTGTGGGTGAGTTCCGCGCCACAGCAATCGCGCCTCACACCGCACCCCAGGAGGGTCACATGTCCCGTCGCCTCATCGCCGTCACCGCACTGGTCGTCGCCGCCGCAGCACTCACCGCCTGCAGTGGCAGCACCTCGCCCGCCGAGAGCAGCTCGACCGAAGAGGGCGCGGGCGACGGCTTCGGCCTCGTCAAAGACGGCGTTCTCACGGTCGCCACTGAGGGCACCTACCGTCCGTTCAGCTTCCACGCCGACGGCGGCACGGGCGACCTCACCGGTTTCGACGTCGAGATCATCCAGGCCGTGGCCGAGAAGCTGGATCTCGAGGTCGAGTTCCAGGAGACTCAGTGGGATGCGATCTTCGCCGGCCTCGACGCAGGCCGCTTCGACGTGATCGCGAACCAGGTCAGCATCAACGACGAGCGCGAGGAGAAGTACCTGTTCAGCACTGCGTACACCGTCTCGCCCGGCGTGATCGTCGTCCCCGAGGACGACGACTCGATCTCGTCGTTCGACGACCTCGAAGGCAAGACCACCGCGCAGTCGCTCACGAGCAACTGGTACGAGCTGGCCACCGAATCGGGTGCCACCGTCGAGGGCGTCGAGGGCTGGGCCCAGGCGGTCGAGCTCGTGCGCCAGGGTCGCGTCGACGCGACCGTCAACGACAAGCTGACCTTCCTCGACTACGAGACCACCAACAGCCCCTCCGGGCTGAAGATCGCCGCCGAGACCGACGATGCCGGTGAGCAGGCGTTCGTGTTCACGAAGGACAAGACGTCTCTCGTCGAGGCGATCGACGGGGCCCTCGAAGAGCTCCGCGCCGACGGGACCCTGGCGGAGATCAGCGACAAGTACTTCGGCGAAGACGTCACCCAGTAATCCATGGAGAACCCCTGGCAGCTGTTCCTCGACTCGCTCGGGCCCATCGCCCTGGCAGGGGTGACGGTGACGGTTCCGCTCGCGCTGATCTCGTTCGCCGTGGGTCTGGTGATCGCCGTCGGCGCTGCGCTGATGCGCATCTCGGTGAACCCGATCGTCTCGGGCATCGCCCGGTTCTACATCTCGGTGATCCGCGGGACGCCGATGATCGTGCAGCTGTTCGTGATCTTCTACGGCCTCGGGTCGATCGGACTCAAGATCGACCCCTGGCCGAGCGCGATCATCGCGCTGTCGCTCAACGTGGGCGGCTACGGGGCCGAGGTCGTGCGCGCCGCGATCATCTCGGTGCCGAAGGGCCAGTGGGAGGCCGCCTACACGGTCGGCATGAACCGCACGCGCACGCTGACGCGCATCATCCTGCCGCAGGCCGCCAGGGTGTCGGTGCCGCCGCTGTCGAACACGTTCATCTCGCTCGTGAAGGACACGTCGCTCGCGTCGCTGATCCTGGTGACCGAGCTGTTCAAGGTGGCGCAGCAGATCGCGTCGGCGACCCTGGAGTTCATGGTGCTCTATCTCGCCGCAGCACTGGTCTACTGGGTGCTCTGCCTCGTGCTCTCGTTCGGGCAGAGCGCGCTCGAGAGGAGGCTCGACCGTAATGTCGCCCATTGACCCCACGCCTTCGGTTCAGCCCACGACCGACGCGCTTCTGACCGCGCGCGGTCTGCACAAGCGCTTCGGCGACAACGAGGTGCTCCGCGGCATCGACCTGACGCTGCACCGCGGCGAGGTCGTGGTGCTGATCGGTCCGAGCGGATCGGGCAAGACGACGGTACTGAGGGCGCTCAACGGTCTCGAGACGCCGGACTCCGGCACGATCGTCGTGGCCGGGGGCCCCGACATCGACTTCGCACCGGAAGCGCCGGTGAAGCAGCGCGTGCGCAAGCAGAAGCGTCTGGCGCTGCGGGACCGTTCGGCGATGGTCTTCCAGCACCACAATCTCTTCCCGCATCTCTCGGTGCTCGAGAACGTGATCGAGGGTCCGTGGCGCGTGCAGGGGCGACCCAAGGTCGAGGTGATCGCCGAGGCGCGTGTGCTTCTCGCAAGGGTCGGACTCGCCGACAAGGAGAATGCGCGTCCGCACGAGCTCTCCGGCGGTCAACAGCAGCGGGTGGGCATCGTCCGCGCGCTCGCACTGCGCCCCGACCTGCTGCTGTTCGACGAACCGACCAGCGCGCTCGACCCCGAGCTCGTCGGCGAGGTTCTGCTCGTGATCAAGGAGCTCGCCGATGAGGGCTGGAGCATGGTGGTCGTGACCCATGAGCTGAGCTTCGCGCGCGAGGCGGCTGACCGCGTGTTCTTCATGGACGCGGGCGTCGTCGTCGAAGAGGGCCCGCCCTCCGAGATCTTCGGGGCTCCGCAGCACGAGCGCACTCAGAGATTCCTCACTCGCATCCTGCGTCCGCTCGACGGGGACTGACTCCCCGCCAGGAACGCACTCAGCCGCCGAGCACAGGCAGCACGAGGCTCACGGCGAGCGTGATCATCACGACGGCGATCAGCGCGTCGAGGATGCGCCATGACCGCTCGGTGCGCAGCCAGCGGCCGACGTAGCGGGCGCCGAAGCCGAGAGCCGTGAACCACAGGATGCTGGCGGCCATCGCTCCGGCGGCGAACAGCCACCGCTGCTCGCCGTGGGTGGCGGCGATGGAACCGAGCATCAGCACGGTGTCGAGGTAGACGTGCGGGTTCAGCCACGTGAGCGCGAGCACCGTCGCGATCACAGGCACGAGGGAGGTGCGGGTGGCGGTGCGGGTTGCGGTGGCAGTGTGGCCGGCATCCCGAGCGGAGGCGATGTGCTCCGTGGGGTCGGTGTCCACTCGCAGCTCCTCGCCACCGCGCCACGCACGGCGAGCGGCGATGATGCCGTACGCGAGCAGGAACAGGGCGCCCGCCCATCGGGCCACGACCACGAGCCAGGGGGCGGCGGAGATGACGAAGCCCAGCCCGGCGACGCCTGCGGCGATCAGCAGTGCATCGGAGACGGCGCAGATGATCACCACCGGAAGGACGTGCTCGCGGCGGATGCCCTGGCGCAGCACGAAGACGTTCTGAGCGCCGATGGCGACGATCAGGGAGAGGCCGAGTCCGAGGCCGGCGAAGAGGGAGAGCATGGTTTCACGCTAGACATGGCTGAGCATCAGCACCAGCGAGGATAACTACCGGACCATTAGCATGGCTAATGTGAAGATCGACCCCGAGCTCGCCGCCACCGTGGCCGCCGTCGCGGACGAGGGAACCCTCGACGCGGCGTCTCGAGCACTGCGCGTGACTCCGTCCGCGGTCAGCCAGCGGCTCAAGGCGCTCGAGGAGCAACTGGGGCGCGTGCTCGTCGTGCGCACGAAGCCGGTGCAGCTGACAGAAGCGGGGGAGGCCGTCGTGCGGCTCGCGCGACAGATCGCCCTGCTCGAGCACGACGCACTCGCCGGGTTGGGGCTCGAGGGCGGGGGCGCTTCGCGCACGCGCATCCCGCTCGCGGTCAATGCCGACTCGATGGCGACCTGGTTCCTGTCGCCGCTCGCGCGTCTCTCGGCAGCGTACGACCTCGACTTCGATCTGCACCGGGATGACCAGAACTTCACCGCGCGGCTTCTCGAATCGGGCACGGTGATGGCGGCGGTCACGAGCGAGGCCGAGCCGGTGGCAGGATGCTCGGTCGCACCGCTCGGGGTGCTGGAGTACCACGCGATGGCCGAGCGGCGCTTCGTCGAGCGCTGGTTCAGCGGGGGCGTGAACCCCGAGGCCCTCGCGGCGGCGCCGTTCGTCGACTTCGACCGCCGTGATGCTCTGCAGCATGAGTGGCTCGCGTCCATGGGGGTGCCGCATCAGGGGGTGCCCAGGCACTACGTGCCGGCATCCGCCGACTATGCGCTGGCGGTGCGTCTCGGGCTGGGGTGGGGCATGGTGCCACTCCTGCAGCGCGAAGACGGGCTGGTGCCGCTCGGTGGGCCCCCGCTGCGAGTGCGGCTCTACTGGCAGCAGTGGAACCTGCGCTCGACGCTGCTCGACACGATCGCCGCCGAGGTCGCGAGCGAAGCGCGGCGCGTTCTCGCGAGGTGACGGCGACCTGGGAGAGAGGTCGGCGTCGAGGGTATCGACGTACCTCATCCGCTCGACAGGTTCTCAAGACACCTGGACGTTTACTGCTCCGATAACGCAGGAAGTGTTCAATCGTGATCCGTATGCCCTTGATTTGCGAGCAGTCGTGGACAAAACTGACCCGAACGAACTGAACACGTGGATGCAGGCCACTGAGGGGCGGCCATTCCCAGGCATCCGCGCGTCGGAATTCCTGAGGGGGAATGTGCAATGTCAACGAAGGACACGCAACGCAAGGTTCTCGCAGTGCTCGCTGGAGGGCTCGTGCTCGGCGTCGGGATCGGGGTGACCCTCGCGGCGTGGAACGACTCGGAGTTCGCGACCGGCACCTTCACCGCCGGATCGTTCAACCTCGAAGGCTCCACGACCAGCGCGACCACCGGATACGACGACCACAACGTCGACAACGGCGACACCGCGGCATCGCTCGTGTTCCAGCTGCCGGCCGTCGCCTCGTCGATGTCGCCCGGCGACGTCGTGTACGCGCCGTTCTGGGTGCGCCTCGACGCCACGACCACCAACTCCGCCACGCTGCTCCCCGCGGGGATCACCGCGGGCACGGGCGGCAATGAGGCGAACCTGTCGTACGCGGTCACGGCGATCGCCGCCGGCGACACGTGCGGTGCCGCAGCGACCGGAACCGTCGTCGCGAGTGGCGCGACGCTCAGCGAGCAGACCGGTGCCACCTCGGTGCCGCTCGCCGAGGGCGCTCCGGCCGGAACGGCAGGAACACCCGTGCAGCTGTGCTTCGCGGTGACCGCCGGCGCAGGGCTCACCCAGGGCGCTGCCGCGACCGCGACGTGGGAGTTCACCGCCACCTCGACCGCGGACTGATCATGGCCGACACCCGCAGAGGCATGCGGGAGGGGAAGCGACTGCGCTCCCGTCGGATACGCGCTCTGCTCGCGGGCGGGCTGGTGTTCGGCGTCGGCGCGACGATGACGCTCGCCGCATGGAACGACTCGGAGTACGGCAACGCGACCTTCACCGCCGGACGGTTCGACATCGTCGGGGCGACGGATGGAGCGACGTTCTCGAGCCATCCCGTCGGCACCCCGGCGGCCCTGTCCTTCAGCGCGCCCTTCAGCGCCATGGCGCCCGGCAACACGGTGTACGCACTGTTCAGTGTGCGCACGGCGAACCCGTCGGTCGCGGGAACGCTGCAGCTGAGCGTGACGTCCACGGCGGGTACCGGACTCGGGACCTACCTCCGCTACGGCGTCCGCTCGATCGCCGGGACGACGTGCAACGGCACCACCTACTCGGCGGGAACCGCCGTCGTGCCCGACAACTCGACGATGGCGACAGGGGGGACCGGCACCCAGGCCGTCGCGGCGAACGGAGGCACGACCGTCAATTACTGCATCGCTGTCACGCTCCCCGCGGCGACCGACAACGGTGCGCAGGGTCTGACCGCGATCCAGACCTGGCAGGTGGCAGGCACGTCGTCATGACGGCGGCGAGCGGCAGCACGAGAGAAGCGGAAGGGACGTCGATGAGCACACCGACGAGGCGGAGCCTGCGCGAGCAGGCGGCGTCCGTCGACGAGCCTGCGGGTCTGCCCTCCGGTCAGGTGCCGTCAGGCTCGACGCGAGGGGCACGGCGCGGCGTCGGTCGGGTGCTCGCCGACATCCTGCTGTGGGTCGCGGCGATCGCCGGCGTCGTCTGCATGGTTCTGGTCGTGCTCGCCCTCACAGTGAACATCACTCTCATCATGTTCCGCACCGGATCCATGTCCCCGACGATCACGGCCGGATCCGTCGCGGTGGTGCAGGAGGTCGCGGCATCCGAGATCGAGGTCGGAGACGTGGTCACGGTCGACAGGGTGGGCGACCTTCCGGTCACCCACCGCGTCACCTCCATCTCGCCGGGGGCGAGCGACGCCGAGCGGGTGATCACGATGCGCGGAGACGCCAACGCCGGCGACGATCCGTACCCGTACACGGTGCAGACGGTGCGGGTCGTGCTGTTCTCGGTGCCGGGTATCGCGTCGGCGATCGTCGCGATGGGCAACCCCTACGTGCTCGGTGGGCTCACGATCGCGGCGACGACGCTCGTCGTGTGGGCATTCTGGCCCCGCTCGTCGACTGCACGGCGCCGAAGCGCCCCAGAGGAGCCGGGCTGATGATGTGGGGGAGCGGAAGACCGGTGGTCGTCGCGGTCCTCGCCGTCGGCCTCGTCGTCGCGGCGACTCCCGCCTGGGCCGCCCCCTCGACCCAGGTCGTTCAGGGAGACGTGCTCCGTCTCGTCTCCGTCGCCGACTGGGATGCCGCGTCGAGCCTGCTGCCGGGCCAGCCCGTGCAGTGGGATGTCACTGTCAGCGCCGAGGCTCCCGATCCGGGAACGGTGACAGTGGGCATCAGTGCGAGCGGCGACGCGGCCCTCGTCGTCGACGCTCTCGAATGCGCGGAACCGTGGGAGGCGACCGGATGCGCGGGGGGAGCGGTGTCGCTGAAGACCGGCTGGGCCATACCGCGTGACGGCATCGAGGTGCAGCTCCTCGAGACCGCAGACACCGAGGTCACCCACCTGAGGTTCGTCATCGCGCTCGCCGGGGAGGAGCTCGGCAGCACGCAGGTGCGGGTGCACGCGCGAGGCGCGGGAGAGTCCGCGGTGATCGGGCCCGACGGCGGCGGACTCGCGACCACCGGCATGCCGCCGACCGCACCCTGCTTCGTCGCCGGGGGCGTCATCCTGGTCGGGGCGGGGGTCGCATCGATCGCCATGCACCGCCGGCGGCTGCACGCTCGCGCGGGGTTCGCTCGCGAGGACGAGTCATGAGCGTGCGGCGGCGACACCGCATGCTCGCCGGCGTCGCCGGGGTGGCGCTCCTCGTCGGCGTCGGGATCGCGCCGGTCGCCCAGGTCACGGATGCCGCGTTCACCGACTCCGAATACGGCCGTGCGACGATCACGGCATTCCGTGTTCCCGCGCCCACAGTCATCGCCTGCGCGGTCACGAACAACGGCCTCGGAATCTTCCAGAGCGTCAGGATCGACTGGACCTCGCCCTATCCCGCGACCGGCGTCCGACTCACACTCACGCAGGGTGCGACGACAGCGACGGTGCCCGCCGCCAACATCTCGACGTCAGGGCCCGCCGGCGGCCTCTACACGCATACGGCAGTGCTCACCCAGGCCCTGCTCACGAGCCTCATCTCGAACCTGCTCGGCAGCACGACGACGTTGACGGCCACGAACCTTCTGGTGGGCACGACGTGGGTGTCGGCCGGAGCATCCCGCCAGCTCTCCATCGCGCTGCTCGGGCTCAACGCCTCGTGCACCTGAGTGCAGGCAGGGTGGGAGTGCTCAGTCGGCGAGAGCGAGCGCGCGGAAGGCATCGCGCTCACGGAGGTGCTCCCGGCGGCTGGCCGCTGCGGCGGCCGTGGCCTCCGCGATCCGCGCCGGCACCTGCAGGCCGGTGGTGCGGCGATACAGCTCGTCGATGAGGTCGGTCGCGAGGCCCACGAGCTTGGCGATCTCACGGTCGTCCCGATCGATCCAGACACAGCGCGGCTCGTCGTGGATGGGGGCGAAGTCGACGTGCTCCTCCCAGACGAACAGTGTGCGCTCGGCGCCCAGCACGTGCTGCTGCCACCACACCTGGCGGAGGTAGGTGCGGGGGATGCCGCGGAACGCCTTGTTCGTGGTCTTGATCTCGGCGAGCTCGACACGTCCGTCCGCATCGACGGCGATGCCGTCGGGAGTCGCGAGGTGGCGGTGCTCGACCTCGGCGCGGAACAGTGCGGATGAGGGAAGGATGCCGTGCGTCGCCGCGACCCACGCGGCGATCTCGGGCTCGCGCCGGCGGCCGTGGTCTGTGTACGCGTTGCCGCCGAAGCGGGGTCCGCCACCGAGCTTCGAGTCGGCCGCTCGGATGATCGACCGCTCGCTGGTGAGTCCTGCCACATCCGTCGCGGTGATCCCGCGTGAGCGGGCCCGCATCCAGGCGACGCGGTCGCGGGAGTCCGCGACGATGCGAGCGTGGAGTTCGGGGGTCACCCATCGAGCGTAACCCCGGTCGGGGACTCTCGTTCCCCGTACACGCCGCTCGCCGGCATCCCTCGTGCGTGCGGCTCGCTCTCAGTCGAGTGCCGGCCAGCCCTCGGGGCCGAGCGAGCCTGCGACGTAGTCCTCGAGAGGAACGTCGTCGCGCCCCCACGCGTCGAGGATCGGCGCCACGATCCGCCACGACTGCTCCGCGGCATCGCCGCGCACGGACAGCATCGGGTCGCCGTCGAGGACGCCGGACAGCACCTCGGCATAGGCCTTGAGCGCCCCCTCGCCGAGCTCTGCCGACAGGGCCGCCCGTTCCAGCTCGAACGGATCCTCCGACGCGTTGAGGTTCAGTTCGAGCGACATCCGGTCGGGCCCCAGGGAGAAGCGCAGCACGGCGCCGGCCGATGAGCCAGTGAGTCCGCGCGGAACGTGGCGGACCGAGCGGAACCGCACGACGATCTCCCTGGCCGGTGTCCCGAGAGCCTTGCCGGAGCGGAGCCGGAACGGAATCCCGGCCCAACGGCTGTTGCGCACCTCGAACGTCGCTTCGGCGAGGGTCTCGGTCCGGCGCGCGGGGTCGACCCCCGGTTCGTCGATGTAGGACGGCTTCTCGATGCCGTCGACCGTGCCGGCCGTGTAGCGCGCTCGGCGCGACGACCCGGCCGGGTCGTCACCCCATACCGAGGTCGCGCGGAGCACGGCACCTGTGGCCGCGCGGAAGTCGACCTCGTCGAGTGTCGCCGGCTCCTCCATCGCCAGCACGGCGAGCACCTGGAGCAGGTGGCTCTGGATCATGTCGACCAGTGCGCCGGCTGCGTCGTAGTATCCGGCACGTCCCTCCAGCGCGAGCGATTCGTCGTAGACGATGTCGACCGACTCGATGCTCTCCGCCGACCACAGGGGCTCGAGGATGCGGTTGGCGAAGCGCGCGCCGAGAAGATTGAGGGTGGTCGAGCGGCCGAGGAAGTGGTCGACCCGGAACACCTGGCTTTCCGGGACGAGTGCCGTGAGCGTCCGGTTCAATGCTCGCGCGCTCTCCTCATCGGTGCCGAACGGCTTCTCCATGACGAGCATCGCTCCGTCCGGCAGCATCTCGGGGGTGAGCGCCTCGATGGATGCCGCGGCCACCGACGGCGGCACGGCGAAGTAGATCGCGACCTGCCCCGTGCAGTCCTTCAGCAGTGCGCGCAGATCGTCCGGCCGGGTGATGTCGGTGCGCACGTACGTCACGTCGACGTGCGACGCGGCCTTCTCCGCATCCATCGATGCGAACGACGAGCGGACCACGGACTCGAGATCAGCGTCGGTCCATTCCTCGCGGTCGGCGCCGACGATGCGCACCGCACGGGAGGGCTCCCGAGTCAGCAGCTGTCCCAGCGCGGGAAGGAGGAGCCGGGAGGTGAGATCGCCACCGGCTCCGAGGATCACGAGCGTCGTCGCATCGGCCATGGTCCCACCGTAACCCGTCCACCCTGCGGGCAGTCGTGTCAGAATCGGTCGATGCCCGCTCCCATCGAGGACTACGCCCTGCTCAGCGACTGCCGCACCGGCGCGCTCGTCTCGAAGGAGGGCAGCATCGACTGGCTCTGCCTTCCTCGCTTCGATGCGCCGTCGCTCTTCGGAGCGCTGCTCGGAGAAGCGAGCAACGGATGCTGGAGCCTGCGGCCGCTCGATACCACCGCGACCTCGCAGCGCCACTACGTGTCGGACACGTTCATCCTCGTCACCCGATGGGAGACCGCCGATGGCGTGGCGGAGGTGCATGAGTTCATGCCGCTGCAGCCCGCGCGCAGCGATGTCGTGCGCCGGATCGTCGGAATCTCGGGTCAGGTCGAGTTCGTCACCGAGCTGCGGCTGCACTTCGACTACTCCCGCAGGCTCCCCTGGGTGCGGCAGGTGGGTACGAGAGAGGAACCTGCGCTGCGCGCGACGGCCGGACCCGAGGCGGTGATCGTGCGGGGAGTGCGGCTCGTCGCGGAGGACCACCGCCACAGGGCGGGGTTCACCGTCGCGGCAGACGAGGTCCGTGATCTGACCCTCAGCTGGTTCCCCTCGCACGAGCATGCACCGGCCGCGCTCGACGTCGACGACGCGATCGCCGCCACGCGATCCTGGTGGCAGGGGTGGGCGAGCGGGATCCAGCACGACGGCGAGTACCGCGGCGAGGTCGTGCGGTCGCTGCTCGTGCTGCGGGCTCTCACGAACAAGGACACCGGCGGAATCGTGGCCGCCGCCACGACCTCGCTCCCCGAGGAGTTCGGCGGCTCGCGCAACTGGGACTACCGCTTCGTCTGGCTGCGGGATGCCGCGTTGACGCTCGAGGCGCTCATCGCGCACGGGTTCCTCACCGAGGCCCACCACTGGCGTCGATGGCTGCTCCGAGCCGTCGCCGGTGAGCCGAACGAGGTGCAGATCATGTACGGGATCGCGGGGGAGCGAGACCTCATCGAGCGCGAGCTCACGAGCCTCCCCGGTTACGCAGGCGCGGCGCCGGTGCGGATCGGCAACGGCGCGGTCGACCAGTATCAGGGAGACGTGATCGGCGAGGTGCTGGTCGCGCTGGAGTCCGCACGGATCGCCGGCCTCGAAGAGGGCGACTTCTCGTGGCCCCTGCAGCGGGCGCTCATCGAGCAGGTGATCGCCTCGATCGACCGGCCGGACAACGGCATCTGGGAGATCCGGGGCGAGCCGCAGTGGTTCACCCACTCCCGGGTCATGATGTGGGCAGCTCTCGACCGCGGCGTACGCGCCGTGCGGGAGCACGGCCTCCCAGGAGACGCGGACCGGTGGTCGGTGGTCCGCGACGGGCTGCGGCGCGAGATCGACGAGCGAGGGGTGGATGCCGATCAGGGGTACTTCGTCCAGCACTACGGCTCGACCGAGGTCGACGCCTCGCTGCTCGTGCTGCCGCAGGTCGGGTACTGTGCCCCCGACGACCCCCGGATGCTGCAGACGGTGGAGCAGATCGAGCGCACCCTGTTCACCGGCGGATTCCTCCGGCGCTACCGCACGGAGTCGGGTGTCGACGGACTCGACGGGGGAGAGCACCCCTTCATCGCCTGCAGCTTCTGGCTGGTCGAGCAGTACGCGACGAGCGGCCGTGTCGACGAGGCCCGGGACCTGATGGCGCGGTTGATCGAGATGGCGAACGATCTCGGTCTGCTGTCGGAGGAATACGACGTGGCGAACACGCGGCAGGCGGGCAACACCCCGCAGGCGCTCTCGCATCTGAGTCTTATCCGCGCGGCCGACGCGCTCGGGGGGCATGGGGGCCGCGCGGCGCACAGGCGGTGATCCCGCCTGATTTGGGCAGACCGGACGCGGTGGGGTACAGTGGGATCAACCGAAGACCGCTGGTCATCGTCATGCGCGCAAGCGCAGGAGGATTGAAGCTCTGCTCAGCAGGGGCCCGCGCAGGACACGAACTTTCCAAAGCTCCGTGCGCTTGCGCCGGAGCTTTTCTGTTGCCAGGGGTCGGACCCGGTGCCTCACCGCCGTGAGGCACCTCGTACACACCAAGGAGTGACCATGGCGCAGAAGGATGCATCGGTCGCCGAGCTCACGAAGTCATTCGAGAACTCGACTGCCGTTCTGCTGACCGAGTACCGCGGTCTGACGGTTGCCCAGCTCAAGGAGCTGCGCAACAGCATCCGTCAGGACGCTGAGTACGCCGTGGTGAAGAACACGCTGACCAAGATCGCCGCCAACAAGGCTGGCATCACCGCGCTGGACGACGACCTCAAGGGTCCGTCGGCCGTCGCGTTCGTGCACGGTGACTTCGTCGCCACTGCCAAGGCTCTTCGTGACTTCGCCAAGGCCAACCCGCTTCTCGTGATCAAGTCGGGCATCTTCGAGGGCAACGCCCTCTCTGCCGACGAGGTCAACAAGTACGCCGCGCTCGAGAGCCGTGAGGTTCTGCTGGCGAAGGCTGCGGGCATGATGAAGGCCACGATGGGCAAGGCTGCCGCCACCATCGATGCTCTTCGCGAAAAGCTGGAGACCGCCGAGGCCGCGTAAGCGACCTGACGTTCTCGTTCAACAAAACCCATCTATCTAGGAGATACATCATGGCTAAGCTCACCACTGAGGAGCTGCTCGAGCAGTTCGCAGGCCTGACCCTCATCGAGCTCAACGACTTCGTCAAGGCGTTCGAGGAGAAGTTCGAGGTCACCGCTGCTGCCCCCGTCGCCGTCGCAGGTGCCGCTGGTGCTGGCGCAGGTGCCGAGGCTGAGGAAGAGAAGGACTCCTTCGACGTCATCCTCGAGGCTGCTGGCGACAAGAAGATCCAGGTCATCAAGACCGTCCGCGAGCTCACCTCGCTGGGTCTCGGCGAGGCCAAGGCTGTTGTCGACGGTGCTCCCAAGGCCGTGCTCGAGGGCGCGAACAAGGAAGCAGCCGAGAAGGCCAAGGCTGCCCTCGAAGAGGCAGGCGCCACGGTTACCCTCAAGTAATCCGTTTCAGGTCGCGGCCTCGCGCCTCGCCCTGGATGCGTCTGAACGCTTCACGAAAGCCCCGGGTTCGCCCGGGGTTTTCGTGCATCCGGGCGCCGATGCGGTTGATGACGCTCAGCGTCGGCCGGCGGTGGAGCTGCGCACGACCAGAGTGGACGCCGTGACGGTGCGCTCCCGCGGGGAGTCCGGGTGGTCGATCTGCTGCTGCAGCAGCCGCACCGCCTCGTGACCCTGTTCGCGCGGGGACTGCTTGATGGTGGTCAGCGCGAACATCTCGGCGTGCTGGTGGTCGTCGACGCCGACGATGCTCAGCTCGGTGGGCACCGCGATGCCCAGCCGCCGCGCGGCGATCATCGCTCCGATCGCGGCCTCGTCGCAGACGCCGATGATCGCGGTGGGGCGGCCCCGGCGGTCGCCGAGCAGCTCGACAGCAGCGGCATAGCCGCCCGGCATCGTCGGGGGAGAGTCCGCGATCCGCGCGACCGCCTCGAGTCCCGCCGCGGCCAGCGCCTCGAGGTATCCCTCGACGCGCTGGGCGTCGCCGAAGCTGAGGTCGTCAGGGTCGGCGGACCCGCCGACGAAGGCGATGTCGGTGTGACCCAGTTCGATCAGGTGCTCGGTGGCGATGCGCGCGGCGGCGACGTCGTCGATCGACACGGCACTCGAGCCTTCGCTGTAGGGACCGACGCTGACGAGCGGGCGCTCCGAGCGGTGCAGCCGCTCGAGCTCCTGCGCGCTCGGCTGAATGCCGACCGCGATGATCCCGTCGAAGCGTCGACCGGGGAGCACGGCGTCGAACAGTCGCTCACGCGTCTCGGTCCCCTCGCGGATCCCGTACAGGGCGAGCTCGTAGTCGAGGGCGAACAGCGATTCCTGGATGCCGGCGAGCAGCTCCGAGAAGAACCAGCGGTCGACGGGGGGCATGATCACCCCGACGGTCTGGGTGCGTCCGGTCGCGAGGCTGGTGGCGGAGGAATGAGCGACATAGGCCAGCTCATCGGCGGCATCCGCCACTCTCTTGCGGGTGTCTTCTGAGACGTATCCGCGGCCGCTGAGCGCCCGACTCGCCGTCGCCTTGGACACGCCGGCACGCGCCGCGACGTCCGCGATCGTGCTCATCGGTCCTCCTCGACCATGCGTGTGACGCCTCAGCCCCTCCTGCGCGCCGATGTCAGCGTAGCCCGTGTCCGGGCTGAAAGGAACCGGTTCCACACGAATCGTGAGGGAGCGCTCCCATGCATCGTGCGTGAACCGTCGGAAAGGTTGCCGTGTTGTGATCCTGGCTTATTGTGCCGCGGTATCGGACCCCGATAGGTTGTCCTGGAATCGGTTCCCGATTCTGCGCCCAGGGGCGGCGCAGAACACGGCGGGAGCCGTGAAACTCGAAGAGGAGAATTCACATGGGTCTGTCACAGCGTTCGCGGCGTTACGCGCCGATCGCCCTGCTGGGAGTCGCGGGCATCGCGCTCGCCGGTTGTGGTGCTCCCGGCGGCACGGACGGCGGAAGCGAAGGCGGCGGCGAGGGAGACAACACCGTCACCATCTACGGCACGATCGTCGAGGGAGAGGCCGAACTCCTGGCGGAGTCCTGGGCGGACTTCGAAGAAGAGAACGACATCACCATCAAGTACGAGGGCAGCCAGGACTTCGAGACTCAGCTCGGCACCCGCGCACAGGGCGGCAACCCGCCTGACATCGCGATCTTCCCGCAGCCGGGTCTGTTCGCGGACTACGCCTCGCGCGACCTGCTGAAGCCGGCTCCTGAGGCGGTCAAGGCGAACGCCGAGGAGTACTGGACTCAGGGGTGGGTCGACTTCGGCACGTACGACGGCACCTTCTACGGCGCGCCGCTGATGGCCAGCGTCAAGGGCTGGATCTGGTACTCGCCGACGAAGTTCGCCGAGTGGGGCGTCGAGGAACCGACGACCTGGGACGAGCTTCTGGCCCTCACCGAGACCATCAAGACCGCGAGTGGCAAGGCTCCCTGGTGTGCCGGCTTCGAATCGGGCGTCGCGACCGGCTGGCCCGGGACCGACTGGATCGAGGACCTCGTGCTCCGCAACGCGGGCCCCGAGGTGTACGACCAGTGGGTCAAGAACGAGATCCCGTTCACCGACCCCCAGATCAAGGAGGCGTTCGACGCGACCGGTGAGATTCTGCTCAACCCGGAGTACGTCAACGCCGGCTTCGGCGACGTGCGCTCCATCAACTCGACCGCATTCGGTGATGTGGCGGCGCAGGTCGCCAGCGGCGAGTGCGCGCTGACCCACCAGGCCTCGTTCCTCTCGGGCTTCTACCCTGAGGGCACGAACTTCGCCGAAGACGGAGACGTCTGGGCGTTCCTGACGCCGAGCACGAACGCAGACGAGACGCTCATCACCGGTGGTGGCGAGATCGTCGGCGCGTTCAGCGACGACGAGGCGACGCAGAAGGTGCTCGAGTACCTGTCGAGCCCCGAGTGGGCGGACAGCCGCCTCGCTCTCGGTGGAGTGACGTCGGCCAACAAGGGCGTGAACCTCGATGTGGTCGAGGACCCCATCCTGCAGGAGTCGATCAAGCTGCTCCAGGACGACTCGATCACGTTCCGCTTCGACGGTTCTGACCAGATGCCCGGTGCTGTCGGCTCGGGAACCTTCTGGAAGGGCATCGTCGCATGGGTGAACGGCACCTCGACCGATGAGGTCCTGACCCAGATCGAGACCGGCTGGCCTTCCAGCTGATCGGATGAGGTGGGCCGCCCCGATGGGCGGCCCACCGTCTCGCACTCGGTCCGCGCATCGCCGCGCGGACCGCTGATCAGCTCCGTCTCATGAAGGGGAATCCATGAACGCGACTGTGTTCTTCCAATGGATCGGGTCACTGCCCCCGATCGTCCAGGCCCTCGCCGTCGTCATCGCGTTCGCGGTGGTCGTCGTCGTCATCCTGCTTCTCGTCGACATCGCCCCTCGCAAAGGTGCGCTCTACACCGGCATCCGCCTCGCGATGTGCCTCCTCATCCCGTTCGCGGTGATGTGGTTCTTCAACTCCTACTACTGGGCCATGGGAGTCGCGGTCGCCGTCGGCGCCCTGTTCTTCTTCCTGGACTACCGATCCCGCGACGGCGTGGGGTACCTGATCCAGCTCGTCGCCTTCATGGCCCCGGCGATTCTGCTGCTCCTGGCAGGCCTCATCCTCCCGTCGATCCAGACCGTGTACGCATCGTTCTGGAACTCGACCGGCAGCGACTTCGTCGGCTTCTCCAACTACCTGTGGATCTTCACGCAGTCCGACGGTGTCACCTCGGTCGTGAACACGATCGTGTGGGTGCTGCTGGTGCCGACGCTGTCGACGATCGTCGGTCTCGCTTATGCGGTCTTCATCGACAAGACCCGTGGCGAGAAGATCTACAAGCTGCTGGTCTTCATGCCGATGGCGATCTCGTTCGTCGGCGCGAGCATCATCTGGCGTTTCGTGTACGCCTACCGTGGTCCTGAGTTCGAGCAGATCGGTCTGCTCAACCAGATCCTCGTGTGGTTCGGCGGAGAGCCGCAGCAGTTCCTGCTGAACAATCCGTGGAACAACCTGGCCCTCATCGTCGTGCTGATCTGGGTGCAGACCGGTTTCGCGATGGTTGTGCTCTCGGCATCCATCAAGGGAGTTCCCACCGAGCTTCTCGAGGCGGCCGAGCTCGACGGCGCGAACGCCTGGGAACGCTTCCGCTCGGTGACGATCCCGTCGATCAGGCCGGCGCTCATCGTCGTGCTCACGACGATCTCGATCGCCTCGCTGAAGGTCTTCGACATCGTGCGCACGATGACAGGTGGAAACTACGGCACGTCGGTGTTGGCGAACGAGATGTACACCCAGTTCTCCAAGTTCGAGGCGGGACGCAGCGCTGCGCTCTCCGTCATCCTGTTCATCCTGGTGCTCCCGATCGTCATCTACAACGCGCGCCAGATCAAGAAGCAGCGGGAGATCCGATGACCGACACCGTGAACTCAGACACCGGCCAGAGCACGAGGGCGATAACCACCGCCGGACGCTTCGAGGCCTCGGCAGGCCGCGCGCGCAAGCGTCTCAGCCGTCCGTGGGCCACGGTCGCCTCGATCCTGATCGCCGTGGTGTGGACCATCCCGACGCTCGGGCTCTTCATCTCGTCGTTCCGTGAGAGGGACGCGATCGAGACCACAGGATGGTGGACGTTCTTCACCAACCCGCAGTTCACGCTCGACAACTACGCGGCCGTGCTGCAGTCGGGCACCACGCAGCTGACCATCCTCGAGTCGTTCTTCAACTCGATCGTGATCACGATCCCGGCAACGATCATCCCGCTGATGATCGCTGCCATGGCGGCGTACGCGTTCTCGTGGATCGAGTTCAAGGGGCGCAACGCCCTGTTCATCTTCGTGTTCGCGCTGCAGATCGTGCCGATCCAGATGGCGCTCGTTCCGCTGCTGTCATCTTTCTCGCGGGGCATCAACCTGTTCGGCGTGCAGGTCACTCAGGGACTCGATGTGGCGGGTGGGTACGCCCAGGTGTGGATCGCGCACTCGATGTTCGCGCTGCCGCTGGCGATCTACCTGCTGCACAACTTCATGTCGGAGATCCCCGGCGAGATCATCGAGGCCGCTCGCGTCGACGGTGCATCCCGCGGCCAGATCTTCTTCCGAATCGTGCTGCCGCTGACGATGCCGGCGATCGCGTCGGTCGCGATCTTCCAGTTCCTCTGGGTCTGGAACGACCTGCTCGTCGCCCTGGTGTTCGCCGACGGCGCTGCGTCGCCGATCACCAAGGTGCTCGCCGAGATCACCGGTCGCGGCGAGGGCTGGTACCTGCTCACCGCAGGCGCGTTCGTGTCGATCATCGTCCCGCTGATCGTGTTCTTCTCTCTCCAGCGATACTTCGTGCGAGGACTCCTGGCGGGTTCGACGAAGGGCTGATCGCCTCTCGCAGAACTGCGGAACACACGATGCCGCGACCGGGTGCAACACAACCCCGGTCGCGGCATCGTCGCACGTACGCTGTGAACATGAAGTACGCAGACTCCATCGTCGACCTCGTCGGCAACACGCCCCTCGTGAAGCTCCAGCACGTCACCGAGGGCGTGGAGTGCACCGTGCTCGTGAAGCTGGAGTACCTCAACCCCGGCGGATCCGCGAAGGATCGCATCGCCTCGCGGATCATCGACGCGGCCGAGGCATCGGGCGACCTGCGGCCCGGAGGCACGATCGTCGAGCCGACGAGCGGCAACACCGGGGTGGGCCTGGCGCTCGTCGCCCAGCAGCGCGGGTACAAATGCGTCTTCGTGCTGCCGGACAAGGTCGGTGAGGACAAGATCGACGTCCTGCGCGCATACGGTGCCGAGGTCGTCGTCACACCGACCTCGGTCGCGGCAGACAGCCCTGAGTCGTACTACAGCGTGAGCGATCGCCTCGCGCGCGAGATCCCCGGCGCGTTCAAGCCGAATCAGTACGAGAACCCGAACGGCCCTCGCAGCCACTACGAGACCACCGGTCCCGAGATCTGGCGTGACACCGACGGCACGATCACGCACTTCGTCGCGGGTGTCGGCACCGGCGGCACGATCACGGGCACGGGACGGTACCTGCGCGAGATCTCGGACGACCGCGTGCGCATCGTCGGGATCGACCCCGAGGGCAGCGTCTACAGCGGCGGCACCGGACGTCCGTATCTGGTCGAGGGAGTCGGCGAGGACATCTGGCCCGGCGCCTACGACCCGAAGATCCCGCACGAGATCGTCGCGGTCGGCGACGCCGAGTCGTTCGCGATGACCCGCCGCCTCGCCCGTGAAGAGGGAATCCTCGTCGGCGGGTCGAGCGGCATGGCGGTGGTCGGCGCACTGCGCGTCGCCCGGGACCTTCCGGCGGATGCCGTCATGGTGGTGCTCCTCCCCGACGGCGGGCGCGGCTACCTGAGCAAGATCTTCAACGACGGATGGATGCGCTCCTACGGCTTCAGCGAGGTGGAGGAGGGCGAGACGGTCGCCGACGTGCTGGCTGCACGCTCGTCCCGGCTCGGCGACGGCATCCCGGCCCTCGTGCATGCGCACCCGACCGACACCGTGCTCGAGGCCATCGGCATGATGACCGAGTACGACGTGTCGCAGCTCGTGGTCCTCAGCGCCGAGCCCCCGGTGATGATGGGCGAGGTCGTCGGCACGGTCGATGAGAAGGGCCTGCTCGACCTGCTGTTCCGGGGCGACGCGAAGCCCGCGGATGCCGTGGGCGATCACGTGGGGGAGCGGCTGCCGCTCATCGGCATCCATGCTCCTCTCGCGCAGGCGCGGGCCGCGCTCGCCGACGTCGACGCGCTGCTCGTGACCCTCGACGGCAAGCCGCACACCGTGCTCACCCGACAGGACCTGCTCTCGTACATCTCACGCTGACGTCGCACGACGCCGCACTGACGCCGGGCGTAACAGGGCCGGATGCCGGTGTCGGGGTCGACGTAGGCTGAGAGACATGTCCGAGCATGCTTTCGCCACCCGAGCCATCCACGCAGGTCAGGCGCCTGACCCGACCACGGGGTCGATCATCCCGCCGATCTATCAGGCCTCCACGCATGTGCAGGACGGCATCGGCGGATTCCGCGACGGATACGAGTACAACCGTGCGGGCAACCCGACGCGCTCGTCGCTCGAGACGCAGCTCGCCGCGCTCGAAGGAGGGGCGAATGCGCTGTCGTTCGCCTCGGGCCTCGCCGCGGAAGATGCGCTGCTGCGCGGCATCCTGAAGCCGGGCGACCATATCGTGCTCGGCAACGACGTCTACGGCGGCACGTACCGTCTGCTCACCAAGGTGCTCGCTCCGTGGGGCATCGAGACCACCACGGTCGAGCTGTCGGATGCCGACGCGCTGCGCGCGGCGATCCGCCCCGAGACGAAGATCGTCTGGGTCGAGACGCCGAGCAACCCCCTGCTGAAGATCGTCGACATCGCGCTCATCGCCGAGATCGCGCACGCATCCGGGGCGATCGCAGTCGTCGACAACACGTTCGCGTCGCCCGCGCTGCAGCAGCCCCTCTCGCTCGGGGCCGATCTGGTCGTGCACTCGACCACGAAGTACCTCGGCGGACACTCGGATGTGCTCGGCGGCGCCGTTGTCTTCGGCGACGACCGTTTCTTCGAGCAGATCAAGTTCCAGCAGTTCGCCGTCGGTGCGGTCTCGGCCCCGCTCGACGCGTGGCTCACGACGCGTGGCATCAAGACTCTCGCCGTGCGGGTGCGTCAGCACTCCGAGAACGCGCAGGCGATCGCCGAGTGGGCGGCCGCCCGCCCCGAGTTCGCGACCGTCTACTATCCGGGTCTCGCCTCGCACCCGGGCCACGACATCGCTGCTCGCCAGATGAGCGGCTTCGGCGGGATGCTCTCCCTCGGCCTTTCTGCGGGAGCGGCGGCCGCGAAGGCCTTCGCCGAGTCGACCGAGCTCTTCCAGCTCGCCGAGTCGCTCGGCGGGGTCGAGTCGCTCATCGGATACCCGCCGGACATGACTCACGCTTCGGTGCGCGGCACCGAGCTCGCCGTGCCCGAGAACGTCGTGCGCCTCTCGGTGGGCATCGAGGGCGTCGACGACCTGATCGCCGATCTCGAGCAGGGGCTCGCGCGGCTCAGCTGATTCACCCGGCTTTCGGCGTGCAGGGGGGATGAGCCCGGGCTGCGACGATGGTCCGGCGGCCTGTAATATGGAGACTTCGCCCGAATCGAATCGTTTCGAGAAATCATCGACGATCCGACCGCTCTCGCGACTCGACCTCATCCCCTCGAACTCCGGAAGGACCGTCGTGCCCGACGCTCCACGCACTGACTCCATCCCGACGACCTCCGCCACCGAGCGCACGGCCACCGGCAGCATCCGCATCCCGTCGGCGACGGGTGCGATCCGCACCCTCGGATCGAATCCCGCCACCGCGCCGATCATGCTGCACCCCGGCGACTCGATCTCGAACGGTCGCCGCGCGCTGTACATCGTGCTGCTCGGAGCGCTCACGGCGCTCGGCCCGTTCACGATCGACCTCTATCTGCCTGCGTTCCCCGTGCTCGAGCAGGACTTCGAGACCACGGCCGCGGCCATCCAGCTCACCCTCACCGGCACCATGATCGGCTTCGCGCTCGGGCAGCTCGTGGTGGGTCCGCTCAGTGACAAGGTCGGACGCCGCATCCCTCTGATCGCCGTGACCGCGCTGCACGTGCTGGCCAGTGCCGCGGCCGCCTACGCCCCGACGCTGCCCCTGCTCAGCGGTGCTCGCGTTCTCATGGGTGTCGGCGCCGCTGCCGGTGGCGTCGTCGCGATGGCGATCGTGCGCGACCTGTTCGGCGGACGCCGCCTGGTCGTGATGCTGTCGCGCCTCGCCCTCGTGTCGGGCGTGGCTCCGGTCATCGCGCCCCTGATCGGCTCGTGGCTGCTCACCCTCATGCCCTGGCGAGGGATCTTCGTCGTGCTCGCGCTCTACGGCGTGGTGATGCTCGTATCGGCGATCGTGTTCATCCCCGAGACGCTCCCCATCGCCCGCCGGCAGGAGAAGGGCGGCGCGACCGTCCTTCAGCGCTACCGCTCGGTGTTCTCCGACCGGGTCTTCATCGGCGTGCTGATCATCGGCGGCATGACCTTCTCGGGGCTGTTCTCGTATCTCTCCGCCTCGCCGTTCCTGTTCCAGCAGACGCACGGACTGGATGCGCAGCAGTACGGCCTCCTGTTCGCGGTGAACTCCCTCGGCGTCGTCGCCGGTGTGCAGACCGCTTCGCGGCTCGCGGCGCGCTTCGGTCCTCAGTGGGTCATGGCCTACTCGACCGCGGTGCTGCTGCTCGCGGGAGCGGCGATCATCGTCACAGACCAGCTGGGTCTCGGCCTCTGGGGCACGGTCGTCCCGCTGTTCGTCTTCATGACGGCCTGCGGGTTCACGTTCCCGAACGTGCAGGTGCTCGCGCTCGACAGGCACGGCAAAGCGGCAGGCACCGCGGCGTCCGTGATCGGAGCCACCAACTTCGGTGTCGCCGGGCTGATCTCGCCGGTCGTCGGCTGGGTCTCCCAGGGGGCGGGAATCACCGCGACCACCATGGCCTCGGTCATGGTCGGATGCGCGGCGATCGGCGTTCTGTCGCTGTGGCTGATCGTGCGCCCCCGGACTGTCGGCATGCTGGCTCCCTGATATTCAGCATCCACCGGGCAGAATGGTTCGATGAGACGACGAACGCTGCTGTGGTGGGGAATAGGGATGCTCGTCGCGGCGACGCTCCTCGGAGCGGCGATCGTGTTCGGGTACACCGAGCCTCCGGGGTTCGACACATGGTGGAACGAGACGATCAGCACGTACCGCGCTGAGTGGATGCTGTCGTTCGCGCTGATCCTCAACGACATCGGCGGCGGGTGGGTGGCCATCATCCTCGTGCCGCTCCTGATGATCATCGCCCTGCTGCTCGCTCGGCGATGGCGTGCGGCGGTGTTCGCCGCCGCGGCGTTCCTCGCCAGTGCCGGAGCGGTGCAGCTGCTCAAGCAGCTGTTCGGACGTGCACGCCCGGAGGACATGATCGTGGTGAGCGACTACGGGTCGTTCCCCTCGGGTCATACAGCCAACGCGGCGACGATCGCGGTCGTGCTGTGGCTCGTGTTCCCGCGAGTGTGGACAGCGATCCTCGGAATCCTGTGGGTCCTCGCGATGGCCATCTCCCGCACGCTGCTCTCGGTCCACTGGGCCACGGACACACTCGGCGGTGCGCTCGTCGGGGCCGGGGTGGTGCTGGTGCTGGGCTCCGTGATGCTGCCGTGGGTGCAGTCGGCGTCGCGCCGAGCGGAGGCACCCGCGCCGATAGGCTGACGGGACACACCCACTCACCGAGGAGCCGTCGTGTCTCGCATCCGCCCGTATCGTCCGTCCGACCGCGCAGCTCTGTACGAGGTGTGCACGAGGACCGCGGATGCCGGCGCTGACGCGACCGGCGTCCTCTCGGACGATTCCCTCTGGGGCGACCTTTTCGCGGTGCCCTACGCCGAACGGCATCCGGACCTCGCGTGGGTGGTCGAGACCGACGACGAGCGCGTGATCGGCTACATCGTCGCGACCGACGACACGGAGGCTTTCGCGACCTGGTTCCGTGACGAGTGGTGGCCGACGCGGCAGGAGCGGTATCCGCGTGCGGCCGAGCCGAAGACCAGCGAAGAGCGGATGATCGAGCACGGGTACAGTCAGGCGCCGGGGCGCAACCCGAATGCGGAGGAGTACCCGGCGCACCTGCACATCGACCTGCTGCCCGAGACGCAGGGGCAGGGACTCGGACGCGCGCTCATCGAGACGCTGTTCACCGAGCTCAGCCGCCGTGGAGTGCGCGGACTCCACTTGGGCATGGACCCCAAGAATACGGGTGCAGCTGCGTTCTACGAGCGACTCGGCATGACGGCGTTGCCGGCTGAGCCGGGCGGGCAGAGCTACGGGGTGCGGTTCGCCTGATCGGCGTGTGTCGGTGCCTCAGCTGTCGATCGCGCGATCCTCGGCGTGTGTGCCGTAGTGGTCGGACTGCTGCCGCATGAGATCTCTCATCGACGCCTCCGGTCCGACGCCGTAGACCGTTCCCACGAAGTCGAGATCCCGCTGGATCGCCCAGATCTCCTCATGCCGTTCGGGTGGCAGGATCGAGGCCGGCGTGCCCACCGCGACCCACCCGATAGGAACCACTGCGCCGGGCTCCACGGAAGTGTTGACCTGTACGACACCGTTGATCCGCACTTCGGCCCCGGTGCCGATGCGGCTGCCGGGGAACAGGGAGGCGCCGGTCGCGATGAAGGCCTCGTCCTCGATGATGCTGCCGTTCACATGGGTGTGGGGGCCGATCATCACTGACGCCCCGATGTGGGCAGGGTGACCGGAGCGACCGCGAATCAGCGCATGCTCCATCACCACAGTGTTCTCGTCCACGGTGACTTCGCCGTCCTCGGCGGTGAGTACGGCTCCGTGCAGAACGCGTACGCCGGGACCGATTCGGACATCGCCCACGATCATCGCGGACGATGCGACGTAGGCGGTCTCGTGGATCACGGGTTCACGATCGCGGTGGGTCATGAGCATCTGCTCGCTCCATTCCTCGCTCTCACCCTACGGCGACGGCGGGACTCCGGTGCTCGCTTCGCTCGCGCCTCCCCGAATCCCTCGGTGCTCGATGAAAAAGCATGAAGGGCCCCCGCTGGCGCGGAGACCCTTCATGCTTTTTGGCGGTGACGGCGGGATTCGAACCCGCGGTTGCTTGCACAACACACGCTTTCCAAGCGTGCTCCTTCGGCCGCTCGGACACGTCACCAAGGAACAACCTGAACAGTCTATCCGATCGCGCGGACCGCCTACGACCAGCCTGAGGCGCTGCCTCCGCGAGCGGGATGCCGTCGCACCGGAATGCGATCCGCCGCAGCCTTGTGCGTTACCCGAGGGCTATCTAGCCTCAAATGAATACAGTACGAAGTCATGCGGAACGGACATCGAGCTGTTCGAGCCGCGATCTGTGGAATCGACCGACGTCGGTCGATATGCATCGCCCCGAAAGGACCTCCATGACGTCAGCCGACACCGCAGCGTCGACCAGCACGGCGGTGCGCACCGCACTGCGATTGGCGTACTCGCGAGCGCTCGCAGACTTCGGGCTCGACGCGATCGGCCGGGCCCGCTTCGGATGGCGCGATAGATCGATCGGCTCGGTGGTCGAGCGCGCCGGCACCAGGCAGTGGCTCCGGGTGGTGTGGTCTCGCAGACAGTGGGCGCGCAATGCCTGGTGGACGGGCAATCAGGATGCGGCCGTGATCGCCGGCGTCGAGAAGCCGCGGCTGCTCGACGTGCGCGCGTGGGAAGAGGGGCCGCTGGTGTATCGAGCCGAACTCATGAGCCTGCTGCCGGGTAGAGCGTGCGCCCCGGCCTCCGTTCTGGCGCGGACCCCAGGGGTCGATGAATCGTGGTGGACCGACCTCGAGCGCAACCTCGATGCGCTGGCCGCGACAGCGACGGATCGCACCATGCTCGACCCCGAGATCGTGCGTCGACGGATCACCGTGTTCTTCGGCATCGACCTCCCCGTCGATCAGGACGATTGGGTGCCGAGCCACGGCGACCTGCACTGGAACAATCTTCACCGCGACCCCTTCGGCATCGCGGACTGGGAGTCCTGGGGACTCGCGCCGCAGGGCTATGACGCGGCCTTCCTGCTGGGGCACTCGCTGGCCGTGCCGCATGTGGCCGAGCAGGTCGCCCGGCGTTTCCGGCGCGACCTCGAGACCGAGGGCGGGATCGTCTCGCAGCTGTACGTGATGACGAAACTCCTGACGAGGGCTGACGCGGGAGAGCACGTGGGTCTCGTGCCCGCCGTCCATCGCCATGTCGGGCGGCTTCTCGGCACCCGGATGCCTCTCCGGCGCGGGGCTCCTGTCAGGGCGACGTAAAATCTCCAGGTGGCAACCCCCAAGATCGTTCTCTTCTACGTGTTCACCCCGCTCGCCGACCCCGAGGCGATCCGGGTGTGGCAGCGCGACCTCGGCGAGGCGCTCGGACTCCGCGGTCGGCTCTTGATCTCGAAAGACGGAGTCAACGGCACCCTCGGCGGCGACCTTCTGGCTCTCAAGAAGTGGGCGCGGTCCTTCCGGTCGTACGCACCGTTCGCGAATGCCGACATCAAGTGGAGCGAGGGCAGCGGAGTCGATGCCGACGGCCGCAGCATCGACTTCCCGAAGCTCAGCGTCAAGGTGCGCGACGAGATCGTCTCGTTCGGGGCGCCCGGCGAGCTGCGCGTCGACGAGCAGGGCGTCGTCGGCGGCGGCACTCGACTCACCCCCGAACAGCTGCACGAGCTCATGGGCGAGCGGGGAGACGACGTCGTGTTCTTCGACGGACGCAATGCGCTGGAGGCGCAGATCGGCCGCTTCCGCGGAGCCGTCGTGCCCGACACCGAGACCACGCGTGACTTCGTCCAGCTGCTCGACTCCGGTGAGTACGACGACCTCAAGGGCAAGCCCGTGGTGACGTACTGCACCGGCGGCATCCGCTGCGAGGTCCTCTCGAGCCTGATGACGTCGCGCGGATTCGGTGAGGTCTACCAGCTCGAGGGCGGCATCGTCCGCTACGGCGAGCAGTACGGCGACGACGGTCTCTGGGAGGGGTCGCTCTACGTGTTCGACAAGCGCGGATCCGTCGACTTCTCGGATCGCGCCGCCGTCATCGGCGAGTGTGTCGGATGCGGGGCTGCGGCCAAGCGCACGGCGAACTGTCCCGATCTCTCCTGCCGCACGCAGTTCGTGGTGTGCGAGTCCTGCGACGCCGTGCGCTGCGCGCAGCACGCAGCCTGACAGCTCAGCCCGACGGGTCAGGCGACCAGCGGCACGTCGGTCCGGCGACTCGCGAACAGCGACCGGGGCAGAAGGAACGCCAGGACGCGCGAGCGTCGGTCGACGCTCCGCCGCAGCTGGACGATCACCTCTCCCAGTGCCTCATCGAGATCGCCGGACTGATCAGGCGACGGTCGCGCGTAGCTCGATCGCTCGACGGCGTCGACCAGGGCGCGCATCGCGTCGGCATCCACGCCGTTCTCCCTGACGAGGTCGACACCGCGCATGCGCGGTGTCTCCGCATCCGAGAGCGGAAGCCGCAGGTCCTGCATCGTCGCCCGCAGCTCGGTCCAGGCCGATGCCGCGTCACCGCTCTTGGCCCGACCACGCCGCGCGACGCGGATCGCGAGGCGAATCAGTGCAGGCAGAAGCAGCGCCACCATCACACCGAGGGTCGTCAGCATGACGGGCGTCGGATCGAGACGTCGCAGCTCGCCGTTCGCACCCGCGTTGTCACCTGCGTCCTCGCGCTCGATGACCGGCCCCGAGCTCTGCTCAGCGCTGGGGGCGGCGGAGGGAGCGGTCGGCGTCGATCCGCCGGATCCGCCACCCGTGGTGGAACCTGCCGCGAACGCCGTCGGCACCCCGAGAGAGGCTGTCGGTTCGAACGGCACCCAACCGACCCCGGGGAAGAGCACCTCCGGCCACGAGTGCAGCTGATCGCTCGAGACGGAGTAGACGGCCTCATCGCCACGGGTGTTGTCGGTGCGCACTCCGGGCAGGTAGCCGACGACGATGCGCACCTCCATGTCGAGGCTCTCGGCCATGAGCGCGAACGCGCCCGCGAAGTGGATGCAGTATCCCGAGCGCACCTCGAGGAACTGCGCCACCGCATCGGCTCCGGTGCCGTCGAAGCCTTCGTCGACCGGGGTGTCGAGCGAGTACGCGAACTGACTGCGGAACCACGACTGCAGGTCGATCAGCCGGTCGTAGTCGTTGGTCGCATCCGCGGTGACCTCCGCGGCCGTCTCAGCGATCACCGCGGGCAGCTCCACGGGCTCCGCATCGGGATCGACGATCCGCTCTGCGGCCGGGATCGCACGGATCTGCTCGAGTGTGGGCGCCACCTCGATCGACCGGACTGTGTAGTCGTTGCCGACGGCATCCGCGGTGCGGGAGGTGATGGTGCGGTTCTCGGTGCTCACGCGCCACCCGGCCGTGATGCCCTGCACGCTGGTCGCGGGGTAGGGCACCGGCAACCAGGAACTCGACATCCGGACGACGCGGATCGAGGTGTTCTGGTCGGTCGTCTCGATGTCGTCGCCCCACTCGTCCGGGCCGAAGCCGTCGCTCAGGGACTGCAGGTCGCCGCGATCCGGTTCCCACACGCGGCCGTCGAACTCCGACAGCGTCGTGAGTCGCAGGTAGGGCGCCGTGTCGGCCGTCGTCGCCATCGTGAGCACCTCGACAGGGTTCGGCTGGCGAAGGTCGTCGCCGAGCCGCAGCGATGCATCGACCGTGACGCCCACGCCTGTGCCGGCGAGGCTGGCCGACACCGGCAGGACGGGCGCGACGATGACCGTGACCGCGAGAGCGGCGACACCGACCCCCGCCGCGACCGCGGTGGACGTGCGCCGAGGAGATTCCGGGTTCTGAGCCGCGGTGTACCTCAGCAGGACGACGATCAGGATGCCGAGCATGACGAACCACACGACGTTGACATCGCCGAGCGTGACGATCATCGGCACCGACCCCACGACGGCGGTCAGCAGACTCGTCAGGATCGCTCCGCGCTGAGCGACGAGCTGATCGAGCAGGATCGCCACCACGGCGAACCCGATGCCCATCATCGCCTCGAGTCCCGGTGATGCGGCGATCGGCGCAGACCCGAACATGACCTCCTCCCAGGCGGAGGCCGCCAGGGTCTGGAAGGTGAAGATCGTGGCGTCGGTGGGGATCACCCCGAAGACGGCGGTGTCTCCCGCCACCAGCAGCACCACGGCGCCGGTCGCGACGAGAACCTGCACTCCGATGGTGGCGAGGTCCCGAGCCCAGGCTGCGCGACGGCGCATCACCGTGCGCATCGTCATGCCGGTGAGCGCGGTGACCACGATCACGACCAGCACGGCGAAAGACCAGGTGCCCGGTTCGATGACCGAGGTGTACGGCCACATCGCGACGAGCCCGGCACCCGCGGCCAGCACCGACGGCAGGACGGTGCCGGCGGGCAATTCGTGTTCCCGATGCCACGACAGCCGCGACGCCCGCGCGGCCTGACGGTCAGCGCGCGACATCGGCTGCTCCCCGGTGTTCGGCGGGCCCGAGCCCGACTCGGTCGGGAAGCACATCCTCCCAGGACTCGGTCACGTCATCGCCGAGGGTCGCGACCCGCCAGCCGTGCTGCTCCGCCGCCTGCACCGCCCCGGGCTGAGGGGAGGTCGCGAACAGCATCGGTGCAGCCGCGCCGGAGGGGCGCAGCAGCGCGGCATCCTCTTCGTCGATCTCGCCGGTGATGTAGACGAGCGGGCCGGGGGGAGTGCCGCCGACCAGAGCGGTGATGTCGCGGGCCTCGCCGCGAGGGGCGACGAGTGCGAGTGCGACGAGCAGGCCATCGCGGTCGTCCTCGTGGCCGCGGAGCGTTCCCAGAAGCGTCCCCGCGCTGTCGATCACGTCGACACCGTACCCCTCCTGCACGAGATGAACCGCGACCGAGGCGCACATCGAGACGGCCCTCTCGAACGCGGGATCCGACTCGTCGCCGGGGCGGGACCAGCGAGCGGAGCTCCGGTCGAAGATGACGAGGGCATCCGGGCTCGACTCCTCCTCTTCCTGTCGCACCATCAGCTGCCCCCGGTGCGCGGTCGCCCGCCAGTGGATGCGTCGCATGGAGTCGCCCGAGATGTAGCGGCGCGGTGAGAGGTTGTCGCTGCCCTGGCCGAGGCGGCTCGACGACGTGTGAGCCGTGCCTCCGGCCGCCCCCACCTTCACGGTGAGCGGCGCGAGCGTGAACACCTCGGGTACGACCGTCACCGTGCGGGTCTCGCCGAACTCCTGTTCGCGCTGCGCGAGACCGAAGGGGTCGACGGTGCGCAGCACCAGCGGCCCGATCGGCCAGACTCCCCGGCACACCCCGGTGATCAGGTAGGTGAGCTGGCCCGTCTCAGACGGGTACTCGCCCGCCGAGTCGCCGGACACCGCGTCGGGGAGCACGTCTCGCCACAGGCCGCGGGGAACGCGCAGCGCCCGCATCGTGAACCGCAGGGTGACGCGCGACGTCTCCGAGACGGTCAGCAGATCGGTCGAGATCTGTCGTGCGACCGAACCCGAGCGCCGCGGCAGCCGCACCACGAGCACCGAGAACACGGTCAGCGTGAGCAGCAGAACGCCGACGTAGAGCAGGATCGGGGCGCCGAGCATGTTCGCCGTGATCAGGCATCCGAGCCCTGCTATGAGCGCACCAGTGCCTCGGAGGGTGAGGGTTCGACGACGATGCATGGCGAGCGGAGCAGGTCAGGACCGCGCGGTGACGGGAACCCGCACGCGCTCGACTATCTGCCGCAGCGCGGCCTCGACGGGCTGCGCGCCGGCTCGGTGCGCTCCACGAGCAGGGAGCAGCCGGTGCGCGAACACCGGGACGATCAGGGCGGTGACGTCGTCGGGGATCACGAAGTCGCGGCCGTCGAGCGCCGCCCACACCTTCGCCGCCCTGATCAGCTGCAGCGTCGCGCGGGGGCTCGCGCCCAGGTGCAGGTTGGGGTCGGCGCGGGTCGCCTGGGCGAGCGCCACCGTGTACTCCTCGAGTGCGGGGGCGACGTGCACCGAACGGGCCCAGGCGATCAGCCCCGAGATCGATGCCGCATCGGCGACGGCGCGCACGGCGGCGAGCGGATTGACCGTGTCGCGCTGGCGCAGCATGAGGGCCTCGGCCGCGGCATCCGGGTATCCCATCGAGATGCGCATCATGAAGCGGTCGCGCTGGGCCTCGGGCAGCGCGTAGGTGCCCTCCATCTCGAGGGGGTTCTGGGTCGCCACGACGAGGAAGGGATCGGGAAGCATATGGGTCGAGCCGTCGACCGTGACCTGTCCCTCTTCCATCGCCTCGAGCAGCGCGGACTGGGTCTTCGGGGACGAGCGGTTGATCTCATCGGCGATCACGATGTGCGCGAACACGGCTCCGCGCTTGAACTCGAATTCGCGGTCGACGGGGTTGTAGACGCTCACGCCTGTCACGTCTCCCGGAAGGAGATCGGGGGTGAACTGGATGCGGCGGACCGTCGCGTCGACGCTCGCGGCCAGAGCGCGGGCCAGCATGGTCTTGCCCACGCCGGGTACGTCTTCGATCAGCAGATGCCCTTCGGCGAGCAGACAGACGAGCGCGCTCCGCACGGCATCCGGCTTGCCGTCGATCACCCGTCCGACGGACTCGACGATGGCCGACGTCTGCGCGGCGAACTGCTCGGCGTCGACGACGGTCGGGATCAGGGGCGGATTCTCTGGCATGCGTTCCCTCTCGCGTGGGCGCTGCGGTGCGCGTGAACCGATCGTAACCCGGCTGTCTCGGGATGGGGTGGGAACCGGGCGATCGTCCGCCCCACGCAGCAGCCGGCGTCCACGACCGTTCAGCCCCAGACGCGCGCTCGCGGTTCCGCGGTGTCCATTCGGCTGTCGGCGCTGCGGGCGACACGCAGCAGGGCGAGTCCCTGCACTCCGTTCAGCTCGTGCAGCGAGCACGTGCCGACCAGGGCCTGCCAGTGATCGCGGAATCGCTCGGCGTCTCCGCGCCGCCGGGCGATCAGTCGGGGCACCGCCAGAAGTGTGCGTCCGGGCGAGAGACGGTCGGCGAGGCGTTCGATCGCGCGGACCCTCGGCAACCCGGCCGCGTCGATGCGCAGCAGGAATCGGGGAGTGCGCACCGGTGCGAAGAGCTCCTCGACGGCTTCCGCGATCGTACGTGCGTCGGCGGCGGAACCGCCCAGCTCGACGCGGATGCGGGTCGGGTCGCTGCCGTCAGGGCGCGCCGTGATCACGGACTCGTCGATCCGACCGATGCGGCCCGCTTCGGAGAGCGTGCGGGCGACGGCGATCGCCGCTGCCCGATAGATCTCGGCCGGCCGCGCGCGATCGCGCAGAGAGCGGACGAGCGTGCGCAGGGCGGATGCCGTCGCCGCCACCGCACCGCCGCCGAGCGCGACTGCCACCGCGAGAACGGGAGCGAGGGATGCCCCTGAGATGGCCAGCACGGCGACGAGGGCGCCGACGGCCGCGGTGCCGCCCACGAATCCGGCGACAGCACCGGCGCTCGCCGTCTGGCCGGCGCGCAGCAGCGGAGCGCGTGAGGTCCGGCGGAGCGCGATCGTCTCGCGCTCCTGGGGGCGATAGGCATCGCCGATCCGCCATTCCGCCCTGGTCGTGCTGCGAGAGGGCCAGCGCTCGCGCAGGACGGCGTCGAGATCCCCGATCGAGGTCGACGGATCCTTGTCGAGCACGCGCTCCCATGCCTCGATGGCGGGTGGGGGGAGCGCATGCCCGAGACCGCTGACGATCCGGCCGTCTCCTTCTGCGCTGAGACCCCACAGATGCGAATGCCGACGACGGAGCCGACCCGACTCCGAACCGTCGTCGAGGCCGACGTTCGAGGGGATCAGGCACACCACGGACCAGTTGTGCGCGACCTTCTCGGGCCACGCGGGGTCGAGTCGCAGGGTGCGACCTCGGAGCTGCTGGGTGCCCGATGACGTGGCCACGGTCGTGAGGTCCACGAGCGTGTTGACCGAGGGGCAGTCCCATCCTTCGCCGAGCAGTCCTCGGGTGCCGACGAGCAGCCGCACGTCGCCGCGGCGGATCAGCTCTGACACGGCACCGACCACCCGTCCGCTCCCGGCGGCGCGCACCTGCAGATCGCGCACGGGGCCGACGCCTTCTGCGATGCCGACGGGCTCGCCGAGCAGGTCGCCCAGCGCGGCGGCGATGTCGTCCGCATCGTCGGCGCGGACTCGCAGGTGCTGCGAGGTGAGCAGAGCCGGACGCAGTCTCGCCGTGACCGGATCGACCGCGAGGAGGTCGAACGTCCGCAGCGCCCCTGCCGGTGCATCCCCGGCGAGTCCCCGGTTGTTGCCGTGCTCGACGAAGTCGGTCACGACGACCGCGCGGATCCGGTCGCCGTCGGGGCCCGCGAGTTCTCGGTGCAGGATCTCGACGGCCGCGTGATCCTTGGCCGCCGAGAACGCCAGCGTGGTCTCGATCGGGTTGCGACCGCGCCGGATGCCCCGGTCGGTCAGCGCGTAGCCGAAGTCCGCGAGCGACCGCCGCACGTACTCCCACTGGCGCACGGCCGCGGGGTCGGCGAGCAGCCTCGTCTGGGCGAACCGCGACAGCACCGTGAGCAGGTCGTCGGTGGTGCAGCGATCGAGAAGCGCGGGAGGGATAGCGGCGACGAGCGGGTGATGCGGTGCGACCTCGCGCAGCACGAGGGCGCAGGATCGGGTGAGGGCGAAGTCCGTCGAGAAGGCCAGGTCGAGGCGCGAGAGCGGAGTCTCGGTCTCGGTCGTCGTCTCGGTGCTGCCGGGCATGTCCGAGGGTTGGAGATGCTCCTCGAGGTAGCAGAGCGCATCCGGCGTCGACAGCACCTGCCGGATCAGGTCATGCAGCAGGGACTCGTGCCGTCGGATGAAAGAGGCCTCTGCGGGTGTGGGCTCGGTGAACAGCACATGGTCGCGATACGGGGCGAGGTGCCCCTCCTTCACGACCGCGGGCGTCGGCACTTCGTAGTCGACGTCGCCGAGCAGGTGGCTGTAGTTCTCGAACTCGGTCTCGTCGTCGGGGGAGGGCAGGGTCGCGGTGAGGCCGATGAGCTTCGGCTCCGTGCCGCTCTCGCGGATACGAGCGGCGAGATACGCCACCACGATCGCCCAGTGATCGAGCAGGTGATGGCATTCGTCGAGGACGACGGTGCGCACACCCGCCCCGACGAGCCGGTCGATGAGGGCGACGGCGTTCGGATGCAGCACGCGGGCGAGCTCGGACGGGCGCTGACGGGTGAATCGCGAACGCAGTCGGCGCGCACGACTGCGGATGCCGGAACGGTGACGCGCGGGGTTGTCGACCGCGAGCTCGGCGAGCCAGGTCGCGGCATCCGCTTCGGTGCGCCCGCTCGCGACGAGCTCGTCCGTCCACACCGCGCGGGCGAGGTCGTCGAAGGGGGAGCCGTCTGCGGTCACGCTGAGCAGCTGGTAGGTGAGCACCGTCAGGTCCCCGAGACGCTCGGGGTCGTCGGAAACCGCCGCTTCGTCGGTCGCGAGCTCCGTCGCGGTGCGCAGCCACTGCTGGCGGATCGTCACGGTCGGCGACAGCACGAGCGCGCGATGGCCCTCGCGCGCGGCGAGCAGCAGACCGAGCAGGGTCTTTCCCGATCCAGGTGGCGCCACGATGTGCAGCGGGTCGTCACCTCCGGGAGCGAGCCGATCGAGGACCTCGGCCTGGTACGTGCGCAGTGTGCCGGAGAAATGCCACGACGACAGGGGCGAGGCGGTGGCGGGATCCATGACCTGCCCAGTCTGTCAAAGAGCACGTGCAGACATCGGCTAGACTGGTCGACGGCTCTCCGCGTGGCGGCATCCAGGCCAATTCCCCCAGGGCGGAAACGCAGCAAGGGTAACCGGGCTCTGCTGGGTGCGCGGAGGGTCACTTTCTTTTTGTCAGCGTCCTCCGGGGCAGTCCTGCCAGGATCGTGACGTGACAAGACCAGACGTGATCAGCACCGCCGACTCTCCGCGCTCGAGCGCTCTCGGCCGATTCGCGTCTCCCATCCTCCTCGTCGCACTCATGTGGGTCGTCCAGCTCGCCGACGCGATCCTCCCCGGTTCCTTCACCGGCTTCGGACTGCGCTCGTGGGATGTCGAGGGACTCGGCGGCATCCTGGTCGGGCCCCTGCTGCACGCCGACTGGGCGCACCTGATCGGCAACACCGTGCCGTTGCTCGTGCTCGGCTGCCTCGTCGCCGTCGAAGGGGCACGCCGGTTCTGGGCCGTGACCGCGATGGCCGCCGTGATCGGCGGGGTCGGAACGTGGCTGGTCAACGCGCCGGGAACGCTCACCGTCGGCGCTTCCGGTCTCGTCTTCGGATACTTCGGCTACACCCTCATGCGCGTGTTCGCCCCCGGTCGCGTCGCACACCGCGTGCTCTACGCCGTCATCGCGCTCATCGTCATCGCGTTGTACGGCGGATCCATGCTGGCGGGCGTCGTCGGCGTGCGCGAGGGGATCTCGTGGCAGGCCCACCTGTTCGGCGCGATCGGCGGTGGCCTCGCGGCGTTCATCGGCAGAAGCGGAACGCGGCGCACATGAGCGTCGCCCAGAGCTCGCGACGCGCGACATCGCGCACGCGCAGGCGCCCAACCCGTCGTCCGCGCTCGCGGACCCGACGGATGTCGCCGCGTCGTCGAGCCCAGCGCCGGCTGCGGCGGGTGAAGATTCTCCGCCGCATCGGCTGGTCAGCCGCGGCGGTGGTCGTCGTCGCGCTCGCCGCAGTGCTGATCCCCCTCGGGCTCGCTCACGAGAAGCCGCTCGCCGTCTGCATCACCGACCCCGCGACGTTCCCTGTGGCCGGCGTCGAGGGCTGGGAGGGGGAGCAGCTCGAGAACGCCGCGACCATCATGCAGACCGCCACAGCGCTCGGGTTCGGACGCGACGGTCAGATTCTCGGGGTGATGACAGCGATGGGCGAGAGCAGCCTGCGCAACATCGACTACGGAGACTGGGAGACGAGCGGGTTCACGAACCCCGACGGCAGTCGCACGACCAGCATCGGACTCTTCCAGCAGCAGGAGTGGTGGGGAACGGCGGAACAGCGGATGGATCCGGCGACCGCAGCGACGCTGTTCTACGAGCGACTCGCGCGCGTGCCCGACTGGCCGTCGATGGAGCCGTCGCTCGCCATCCACCGAGTGCAGATCAACCTCGACCCGACCTATTACACGCGGTACTCCGCGGATGCCACCGCGGTCGTCGACGCTCTCTCGACGCCCTGCTGATCGGATTTCGCACGGCTGTCAACCCGGCGCGGCCAACGGGAGCTGCGCCTAGTGTGGAGCTGTGGCGAAGAGCATCTACATCACCTCGGCCGAAGGTCATACCGGCAAGTCCACGATCGCCCTCGGCGTTCTCGACGCGCTCATGCGCGTGACGCCCCGGGTGGGGGTCTTCCGCCCGATCGCCCGTTCGGTGACCGAGCGCGACGACGTGCTCGAGCTGCTGCTCGCGCATGACGGCGTGCAGCTCGACTACGAGGACTGCATCGGGGTGACCTACGACGACGTCCGCGACGACCCTGACCGCGCGCTCTCGACCATCGTCGCCCGCTACAAGGCCGTCGAGGCCCAGTGCGACGCCGTGGTGATCATCGGCAGCGACTACACCGATGTCGCGAGCCCCGCAGAACTCGGATACAACGCCCGGATCGCCGCGAACCTCGCAGCCCCCGTCCTGCTCGTGCTCAGCGGGCGCGATCAGCAGCGTCAGGCCGAGCAGCTCGGCACCACGACCGCACGGATCCCCGCGGCCGTCGGGCAGATCGCCGCGCTCGCGCTCTCCGAACTCGAGGTCGAGCGCGCCGAGCTCTTCGCGGTCGCCGTGAATCGGGCCGACCCCGAGGCGCTCACCGACATCGAGGCCGCCGTCGCCGCGGTGCGACCGCAGAAGACCACGCCCGTGTGGGCGATCCCCGAGGACCGCACCCTGGTCGCGCCGTCGATCGATGGCATCCTGTCGGCCGTCGACGGGCGACTGATCAAGGGCGACCCCGACCGACTGGCACGCGAGGCGCTGACCATCGTCGTCGCCGGGATGTCGATGGTGAATGTGCTCCCGCGTCTCACCGAGGAGTCGGTCGTGGTGATCCCCGCCGACCGCACCGAGGTGCTGCTGGCGACCCTGCTCGCCGACGCGTCCGGCACCTTCCCGCGGGTCGCCGGGATCATCCTGAACGGCCCCTTCCCGCTGCCTGATCCGATCGTGCAGCTGCTCGACGGGTTCACGTCGACCGTGCCGATCATCGCCACGGACCTCGGCACGTACGACACGGCGGTGCGCGTGATGGGCGCTCGTGGCCGGATCTCACCCGAGTCGCGAGGCCGGTACGACCGCGCGCTCGGGCTCTTCCAGACCCACGTCGACATCGCCGAGCTCACCACCCAGCTCGGCCTCGCCGAGTCCCGCGTGGTCACGCCCCTCATGTTCGAGTACGGACTCATCGAGCGGGCGCGCGCCGACCGCCGACGGATCGTGCTGCCCGAGGGGGACGACGACCGCATCCTGCGTGCCGCCGCGACACTGCTCGCGCGGGAGGTCGCAGACCTCACCATCCTCGGAGACGAATCCGCCGTGCGTTCCCGAGCCGTCGAGCTCGGCGTCGACATCACCGCCGCGCAGGTCATCAGCCCCACGGATCCCGAGATGGTGGAGCGCTTCGCGACCGAGTACGCGCGACTGCGTGCGCACAAGGGCATCACGCTTGCGCAGGCGGCCGACACGGTCACGGATGTGTCGTACTTCGGCACCATGATGGTGCACCTCGGGCTCGCAGACGGGATGGTCTCGGGCGCAGCGCACACCACGGCGCACACCATCCGTCCGTCGTTCGAGATCATCAAGACCAAGCCGGGCGTCACCGTCGTCTCGAGCGTGTTCCTGATGGCCCTCGCCGACCGTGTCCTCGTCTACGGCGACTGCGCGGTGATCCCCGACCCGACCAGCGAGCAGCTCGCGGACATCGCGATCTCGTCGGCCGCCACCGCCCGCCAGTTCGGAATCGAGCCGCGCATCGCGATGCTGTCGTACTCGACGGGGGAATCGGGATCGGGCGCCGATGTCGACAAGGTCCGCGCCGCCACCGCGCTCGTGCACGAGCGCGCGCCCGAGCTGCTCGTCGAGGGGCCGATCCAATACGACGCCGCGGCAGACGCCGCAGTGGCCAAGGCCAAGCTCCCCGACTCCGCCGTGGCAGGGCGAGCCACCGTCTTCGTCTTCCCCGACCTCAACACGGGCAACAACACCTACAAGGCCGTGCAGCGGTCGGCGGGTGCCGTCGCGATCGGACCTGTGCTGCAGGGACTCAACAAGCCGATCAACGACCTGTCCCGCGGAGCGCTGGTGGACGACATCGTGAACACCGTCGCGATCACGGCCATCCAGGCGCAGACCGGTGAGTGACGGCGTCCCCCCTATGCTTTCCAGCATGACGATTACCTCGATCCAGCAGCAGCTCGCGACACCCGAGGGGTTCGCCAAGGCCGTCTCGCCGAAGAGCACGATCTTCGGCATCGCGATCACGTCGCTGGTTCTGAGCGTCATCGGAATCGGCATGAACCTGTTCCAGCTGGGATCCGCGAGCGGATGGCAGTGGTCGCTCATGTTCCGCTTCTTCTTCGACGCCGGGGCGATCGAGTTCACCGGCAGCCGATCGGGTCGCAGCGAGATCTGGCGCTTCTTCTACGTGTACGGACCCATCGTCCTGCTGCCGCTCGGCATCATCCTGCTGATCGTGCACTTCGCCACCCGCGGCAAGGCGGGGGCCGGGCTCTACGACAGCTACCGCCAGCGCGGCTGGATCGGTCGTCAGCTGCTCCCGGGGCTCAAGGTCAAGAACGGCAACAACCAGGTGGACGTCGCCTTCATCTCGCACCCCAGCGTTCCGGATGCCGAGTTCGAGGCCGCGGCTCACCACTACGCCGGCTACCTCGGCACGCTCGACAAGAAGGCCACCAAGGCCGCGGCGTCCGCGGCGCTCAAGCAGAAGGTGCTCGCAGGTGTCAGCGCCGCAGCGCTCGCGCCCGGCGTGCCCCCTGCCATCCTCGCGGCCCCGGCGCAGGGCGACGGACAGTACGTGATCGTCGTTCCGCCGGACGCCTCGGGCAAGGGATCGCTCCAGGTCCTGCCGATCAAGGCCTGAGGCGCGACGATGAGCGCGATCCTCGTCATCAACAGCGGGTCCTCCTCGCTGAAGTACAGCCTGATCGACATCGAGAACGAGAACGAGCTCGCGGCCGGTCTCATCGAGCGGATCGGCCAGGACATCAGCGCGATCCGGCACACGGTGCGACCGGATGCCTCCGCGGATGCCGTCGTGACCATGCTCGACGCCTCGTACGAGTCCGAGCAGCCCCTCGCGGACCATGACGCGGCCTTCGCCGTGATGCTCGAGCAGTTCGCCGAGCACGGTCCGCTGCTCGACCAGCATCCGCCGGTCGCCGTCGGTCATCGCGTGGTGCACGGAGGCGCCCGCTTCTATGCGCCGACGCTGGTCACGCGCAACGTCGAGGAGCAGATCGAGGAGCTGTCGGTGCTCGCTCCTCTGCACAACCCGGCGAACCTGGCCGGCATCCTCGCGGCGAAGGCCGTGTTCGCGGAGGTGCCGCACGTCGCGGTGTTCGACACCGCGTTCCACCAGACGCTTCCCCCCGCGGCGTACACCTATGCGATCGACGCCGAGCTCGCAGCCCGGCACCGCGTGCGCCGCTACGGGTTCCACGGCACGAGTCACCAGTTCGTCAGCGAGTCGGCCGCCGCGTTCCTCGGACGCGACCTCGGCACGCTCCGCCAGCTCGTCTTCCACCTCGGCAACGGCGCGTCCGTGACCGCGATCGACGGAGGCCGATCGGTGGAGACCTCGATGGGGCTCACCCCGCTCGAGGGCCTCGTCATGGGCACGCGCTCGGGTGATCTCGACCCGGCGGCGCTCGTGCACCTCTCCCGTCGAGCCGGCCTGTCGATCGACGACCTCGACGCGCTTCTGAACTCCCGCAGCGGGCTCAAGGGCCTCGCGGGCCGCAGCGACATGCGCGACATCCTCGCCGGTCGCGAGAGCGGCGACGAGGCGGCGACGCTCGCGTTCGACGTCTACATCCATCGCCTGCGCGCCTACGCCGGCGCGTACATCGCCCAGCTCGGCGGGGTCGATGTGATCTCCTTCACAGCGGGCGTCGGAGAGAACGCCGCAGCAGTCCGCGCGGAGGCCATGTCGACGCTCGGTTTCGCCGGGGTCGAGATCGATCCTGCGCGCAACGAGGAGCGACAGCGCGGCATCCGTCGGATCTCCACCGACGACTCGCCCGTCACCGTGCTCGTCGTACCGACGAACGAAGAGCTCGAGATCGCCAGACAGACCTCGCGCATGCTCTGATCCACGCCCCTCGGGGGTTACCGCCGATGCCGTGCCGCACTACGCTTGCACAGTGGCACGGAGAGGTGCCGGAACCCGTCGTCCTTCTCCTGGAGGCTGTTGTGCCCGAAGCCCTGCCCGATCCGCTCCGCGCCGAAGGTGTCCTGTTCGACCTCGACGGCGTGCTCACGCCGACGGCCGAGGTGCACATGCGCGCGTGGAAGGTCGTGTTCGACGACGTCTTCGAGCGCTGGGGAATCACGCCGCCGTACTCGGATGCCGACTACTTCGACTACGTCGACGGCAAGAAGCGCTATGACGGCGTGGCGAGTCTGATGCGCAGTCGCAACGTCGAGATCCCGTGGGGCGCGGTCGACGATCAGCCGGAGGCCGAGACGATCTGCGGCATCGGCAATCGCAAGAACGCCGCCTTCGCCCAGTCGCTCCGCGCCGAGGGCATCGCGCCGTTCCCCGGCTCGCTCGCGCTCGTCGAGAAGCTGTCCGCGGCGGGTGTGCCGCTCGGCGTCGTGTCGAGCTCCAAGAACGCCGAGGAGGTGCTGGCCGCGGCCGGCATCCGCTCGTTCTTCCGCATCGTGGTCGACGGCGTCGTCGCCGAGCGCGAGAATCTCGCCTCCAAGCCCGCCGCCGACATGTTCCACGCCGGTGCCGTGGCTCTCGGGGTCGACCCGGCTCACAGCATCGCCGTCGAGGATGCGACGTCCGGCGCGGCGTCCGCCGCCGCCGCCGGATTCGCGACCGTCATCGGCGTCGACCGCGGCGCGGGAGCGGATGCTCTGCGTGCCGCTGGCGCGACCGTCGTCGTCGAGGATCTCGACGTGTTCCTCGCAGAACAGGCCGCCACGGCCACCGACTCCACCCTCAGCCCCGACTCCGAGGAGACCGCATGATCGACCGCGACCGCTTCCCCGTCGACCCCTGGCGGCTCATCGAGACGCGCTACTCCGAAGACGGAGTGGGGGAGACCCTCTTCAGCGTCGGCAACGGCTATCTCGGCCTCCGCGGCAACCACATCGAAGGACGCGGCGCGCACGAGCACGGCACGTTCATCAACGGCCTGCATGAGACGTGGCCCATCCGCCATGCAGAGCAGGCGTACGGCTTCGCCGAGGTCGGGCAGACGATCGTCAACGCACCCGACGCGAAGGTCATGCGCGTCTACGTCGACGACGAGCCGATCTCGTTCGACGAGGCCGACGTCCGCGAATACCGCCGCACGCTCGACATGCGCACCGGCGTGCTCGAGCGGGTCGTCGTGTGGGAGACCCCTTCGGGCAAGCGCGTGCGCATGCGCGACGAGCGGATCGTCAGCTTCGAGGAGCGCCACCTCGCGGTGCTCCGTCTCGAGGTCGTCGTCGAGAACGCCGACGCCCCCGTCACGGTCAGCTGCCAGATGATCAACCGTCAGGACGGCGCCGGCGTGTACGCGGGCACGCCCAACCAGGCGAAGAGCGGATTCGACCCCCGCAAGGCCGAGAAGATCGCCGAACGCGTGCTCGAGCCCGCCGAGCACTGGCAGGACGGGCTCCGGTCCGCGCTGTCGTACTCGGTGGCAGCCTCGGGCATGACGGTGGCGGTCGTCGCCGACCACCTCATCGACACCGAGAACGACTACACCTCGCGCACGCTCATCGAAGAGGACATCTCGAAGAACGTCTTCCGCGTGCAGGCGAAGGCGGGTGTTCCCATCTCGGTCACCAAGCTCGTCAGCTACCACACCTCGCGCGGCGTGCCCGCTCGGGAGCTCGTCGACCGCTGCCGCCGGTCGCTCGACCGCGTCGCCTTCGAGGGCGTTCAGGCGCAGTTCGACCGCCAGGCCGAGTGGCTCGCGGCGTTCTGGGCCCGCAGCGACGTGCAGATCGGTGAGCACGACGACATCCAGCAGGCCACCCGCTGGTGCCTCCTCCAGCTCGCTCAGGCATCGGCGCGCGCCGACGGCACCGGCGTGCCGGCGAAGGGCGTCTCAGGGTCGGGCTACAGCGGCCACTACTTCTGGGACACCGAGATCTACGTCCTCCCGTTCCTCACGTACACCTCGCCGCAGTGGGCGCGCAACGCGCTGCGGGCACGCGTGCTCATGCTCCCTGCGGCCCGTCGTCGGGCGGCCCAGCTGAACGAGGCGGGGGCGCTGTTCCCCTGGCGCACGATCAACGGCGAAGAGGCGTCGGCATACTACGCGGCGGGCACCGCGCAGTACCACATCAACGCCGACGTCAGCTTCGCGCTGGGCAAGTACGTGCGCGCCACCGGCGACGACGACTTCCTGCGCCGCGAGGGCATCGACATCGCGATCGAGACCGCGCGCCTGTGGGCGACGCTCGGCTTCTGGCGCACCTCGCGCCTCGTCGCGGACACCACGGACGACGACGGCATCGAGACGTTCCACATCCACGGCGTCACGGGCCCCGACGAGTACACGACCGTCGTGAACGACAACCTGTACACCAACGTCATGGCCCGCTACAACCTGCGCTACGCGGCGCGGGTCGTGCGGGAGGCGCAGGAGGCCAACGGCGAGGAGTTCGCCAGGGTCGTCGAGCGCACGGGGCTCGCCGAGGGCGAGGCCGAGGGCTGGGAGCGCGCGGCGGATGCGATGTTCATCCCCTTCAGCGAGAGCCTCGGCATCCATCCGCAGGACTCGCTGTTCCTCGAGCGCGAGCTCTGGGATCTCGCGCACACCCCGTCGGAGCAGCGTCCGCTGCTGCTGCACTTCCACCCGCTCGTGATCTATCGCTTCCAGGTGCTCAAGCAGGCCGACGTGGTGCTCGCGCTGTTCCTGCAGGGCAACCACTTCACGCCGGAAGAGAAGAAGGCCGACTTCGACTACTACGACCCGCTGACGACGGGCGACTCGACGCTGTCGGCGGTCGTGCAGTCGATCCTCGCGGCGGAGGTCGGATACCAGGATCTCGCGCTGCAGTACTTCCAGCAGTCGCTGTTCGTCGACCTGCACGACCTTCACCACAACGCGGCCGACGGCGTGCACGTCGCATCCGCCGGCGGCGTGTGGACGGCTCTCGTGTGCGGCTTCGGAGGCATGCGCGACTACGCGGGTGAGCTGAGCTTCGATCCCCGCCTGCCGGCGGACTGGCCGTCGCTGTCGTACCCGCTGCAGTGGCAGGGATCGGCGCTGCAGATCACCCTCACTAAGGATGCTCTGCGCGTGCAGGTTCGCACCGGCGACCCCGTGCCGTTCACGGTGCGCGACGTCGCGTACATCGCCACCACGGACGAAGAGGTCGTCGTACCCCTGGTCGACCAGGGGCCGTTGATCCCGGGACGCCCGTCACTGCGCCAGTTCGCCGATGCGCTTCGCGAGGACGGCACGCGGTTGTCGGCATCGGTCCCCGTCATCACCACCGCGATCCCGGTGATCGAGCCGATCGACTGACGGTGCTGATCACCGCTTCGCTGCTCGGGCTCGCGCCCGCGCTGCTGCTGCTCGTCCTCGCTGTCATCGAGCGGGTGCGATCGGTGCAGCGCGTGGCGTCGCCCGGACCGCGGTTCGCACCGTCGCCCGGTGCGACGGTGCTGTACGACGCGCTGCTGCTCAACGCCGACCGCAGGGCGATCGCCGCGGCGCTGATCGACCTGGCGGTGCGCCGGAAGGTGCGGCTGCTGGTGGATGCCGAGGACGTGCCGTCCGGGGGATCGCGCAAGCGCGCGCCGATCGGCATCGAGGTCGTCGACGGCGCGACATTCACGCCGGAGGAGCTGAGCGTCCTCGAGGCGCTGTTCGGTCCGGACCACACCTCGGGTCGGGTGCGACGATTCAGCTCGGATGCTCGGGCGCTGCACCGACGAGTGCGTGGCGTGCTCGACGAGACCGAGACACGGCTCGCCTCCGCAGGGCTGATCGGCCGAGGCCGCCGCGGCTGGGCGACCTTCCTGCTGCGGGCGGCCGCCTGCCTCGTGATCGGCGTGTGTCTGCTGCTGCTCTTCGCAGCGCTCGTGGTGAGCGAACCGGGCGCCGGCGTGTACGCCGTGCCGATCGCGGGTGTCGTGGTCGCCGTCGCGGTGATCGTGATCGCCCCGAGGCCATGGCGCCGGTTCCTTCCGGCCGCGCAACCGCTGCGCGCGCACCTCGCCGGCATCCGGGAGTACGTCGCCCTCGCCGAGGCCGAGCCGCTGCGTTTCCTCCAGTCGGCGGACGGGGCGGATCTGCGGTCAGACGTCTCCGTCGAGGCGGCGTCCGAGCGGCTGCAGCGATTCCTCCTGAACGAGCGGCTGCTGCCCTATGCCGTGCTGTTCGGGCTCGAGCGTTCGTGGACGGCCGCACTCCGCACGGAGTCGCAGGTGCTGCGAGCGGGGGAGAGTCTGGACAGCGCGATCGAGGTCGCCGGAGCCGTCTTCGACGTGATCGAGATCGTCGGAGGGGTCGTGCATCTCGTCGGCGCGGTCGGAGACCTGGTCGACGCGACGGGCGGGGTCGTCGAGGTGGTCGGCGGCGTGTTCGAGGCCGTCTCGTCGTGATTCGCGGCGTCGCCCCCGATGACTCGGCAGCGCGGCGCGGGTCGCTCGGTCGATCGGCCGGACCCGCCTGCCTGAACGTCCGTGGCACGCCGTAGGCTGGTGTGGTGACCACAGCCCTCTACCGCCGCTACCGCCCCGAGTCGTTCGGCGAGATGATCGGGCAGTCCCAGGTGACCGATCCGCTGATGACCGCGCTGCGCGGTGACCGTGTCGGCCACGCCTATCTCTTCTCCGGACCCCGTGGATGCGGCAAGACCACTTCTGCTCGCATCCTCGCCCGGTGCCTGAACTGCGCCGAGGGGCCCACCGACGTCCCGTGCGGCACGTGCCCGAGCTGCGTCGAGCTGTCGCGCGCGGGTGGAGGATCACTCGACGTGGTCGAGATCGACGCCGCCAGCCACAACGGCGTCGACGACGCCCGCGACCTGCGCGAGCGGGCGACGTTCGCCCCCAGCCGCGACCGCTACAAGATCTTCATCCTCGACGAGGCGCACATGGTGACGCCGCAGGGGTTCAACGCGCTGCTCAAGCTCGTCGAAGAGCCGCCCGAGCACGTCAAGTTCATCTTCGCGACCACCGAGCCCGAGAAGGTGCTCGGCACGATCCGCTCGCGCACGCACCACTACCCGTTCCGGCTGGTGCCGCCGGCCGCGATGCTCGATTACGTCGAGAAGCTCTGCACCGAAGAGGGCGTGGTCGCCGAGCGCGGTGTGCTGCCTCTCGTCGTTCGTGCCGGAGGCGGCTCGCCCCGAGACACCCTCTCGCTGCTCGACCAGCTGATCGCTGGCTCCGATTCCCCCGCCGGTTCCGAGACCGTGACGGTGGCGTACGAGCGGGCAGTGGCCCTGCTCGGCTACACGCACGCCACTCTGCTCGACGAGATCGTCGACGCGTTGGCCGCCGCCGATGCCGCCGCCGCCTTCCCCGCCATCGATCGCGTCGTGCAGACCGGGCAGGACCCCCGTCGCTTCGTCGACGATCTGCTCGAGCGGCTGCGAGACCTCATCGTGATCGCGGCCGTCGGCGCCGGTGCTGCCTCGGTGCTGCGCGGGGTCGCCGAAGACGAGCTCGCCCGCATGCGCACGCAGGCCGAGTCGTTCGGCTCCGCCCGTCTGTCGCGCACGGCCGACGTCGTCAGCGCAGCCCTCGACGACATGTCCGGCGCGACATCGCCCCGACTTCACCTCGAGCTGATGGTCGCCCGTGTTCTGGCCGCTGGAGCGGATGCCGGGGCTGCCGCCCCGCCGTCCACCTCCGTGTCTGCCGCGGCGCCTGCGCGGGTTCAGACGCCGTCGGCTGCCACGCAGTCCGGGCCGAGCGCTCACGCCACCGGGTCGACAGCGGCCCCTGCTGCTGCGCCGACTCCTGCTGCCCCTGCTGCTGTTGCTGCGCCTGCTCCTGCTGCTGCGCCGACTCCTGCTGCTGCGCCGACTCCTGCTGCTGCGCCGGCCCCTGCTACTGCCGCTGCCGCCGCGCCGACTGCTGCCGGTGCAGCCGCGACGACGCAGGACGACGTGCCCGCGGGTGCATCGCCCGCATCCGATGCACCTGGAGCCGTGGTATCCGAAGCCGCCGCCGCTTCCGAAGCCGCTGCATCCGAAGCGGCGTCGGCCGCCGAGACCGAGGCGGCGCCCGCAGCGCCGGCCGGTCCGGTCACGTTCGACGGAATCACCGCCGCCTGGCCCGGGGTGCTCAAGCGACTCGAGGGGCTCAGCCGCACCTCCTGGCTGCTTGCGACCGCGGTTCAGCCGCTCGCCTACGACACCGATTCCGAGGTGCTCACCCTCGGCTTCACGAGCCAGCACGACGTCGCGAAGTTCAAGGGCACGATCCCGGGCGCAGGCCCGTCGGATCACCTTCGCATGGCGATCGAGCACGAAGTCGGCGTCAAGGTGAAGTACCGTCCCGCACCGATGCCCGCGGGCGGGGCGCCTCGTCAGCCGGCGACCTCCTCGTCCGGTGCGCCGACAGGCGACGCCGCCGCATCGGAGCCTGCGTCAGCGGGCTCACCGCGCTCTCAGACACGTAGTGCTTCTGCGGGGCCGGTGACCGAGTGGGCGGTGGCCGCCATCCCGGCATCCGCCGACCCTGCAACCTCTCCGGTCGCTGCTCAAGCGGCGCCGAGCGCCCCGACCGCCACCCCGGCCACGGCATCCCCGACCGCTCAGGCAGCGCCGAGCGCCCCGACCGCCACCCCGGCCACGGCATCCCCGACCGCTCAGGCAGCCCCGAGCGCCCCGACCGCTCCGGCCGCCCCGGCAGCCAGCACCGCGCCAGGTGCCGGCCATCCGGTCGACGCTCCTGGGGCCGGCCGGCCTGTCGGAGGCGACGAGCCGCCGCCTCCGCTCGATGACGAGCCGCCGTACTTCGATGACGAGCCGCCGTACGACCCGGCGTACGAGCCGGTGCCGACACCTCAGACCGCGGCATCCGCCGGCCGCGCGCAGGCGCATCCGTCGTCATCGCCCCCGGCTCAGTCCGCACCCGTGCAGCCCGCTGCGCCGGTGCGCAACGCGGCATCCGCCGCCGCAGCCCCGGTGATCACCGAGCGCACCCCTGCCGGGGGAGTCCAGCGCTACGGTGAGGCCGTGATCCGCCAGGTGCTCGGCGCGACATTCGTGCGCGAAGAGCCCTACGAGCCCCCGACGAGGTTCTCCTGATGTATGACGGAATCGTCCAGGAGCTGATCGACGAGTTCGGCCGGCTCCCCGGAATCGGCCCCAAGTCCGCGCAGCGCATCGCGTTCCACATCCTGCAGACCCCGACGTTCGACGTCGCACGTCTGTCGGAGCTGCTGGTCGAGATCCGCGTCCGTGTGCGCTTCTGCGAGGTCTGCGGCAACGTGGCAGAGCAGGAGCGCTGCACGATCTGCCGTGACCCGCGTCGCAATCCCGAGCTGATCTGCGTCGTCGAGGATGCCAAGGACGTGGCTGCCATCGAGCGCACCCGCGAGTTCCGTGGGCTGTACCACGTGCTCGGCGGGGCGATCAGCCCCATCGCCGGCATCGGACCCGACGATCTGCGCATCGCCCAGCTCATGACGCGTCTCGCCGACGGGACGGTGCAGGAGGTCATCCTCGCGACGAACCCGAATCTCGAAGGCGAGGCGACGGCGAGCTACCTCAGCCGTCTGCTCACGACCATGCAGATCACCGTGTCGCGTCTCGCCTCCGGGCTCCCGGTCGGCGGCGACCTCGAGTACGCCGACGAGGTCACCCTCGGTCGAGCATTCGAGGGCCGGCGCGTGCTGTGATCGCCGGGCGCGTGCAGTGAACGCCCAGGGCGGGTTCTCCCGCCGCGGGTGGCTGCTCTTCGGGGCGATGGCCCTGCTGTGGGGCGTGCCCTACCTGTTCATCAGCATCGCGGTCGAGTCGCTCTCGCCGCCCGCCATCGTGGCTGGCCGCACTCTCATCGCCGCGCTGCTCCTCCTTCCGTTCGCGCTCCGTGGGGGCGCGCTGCGTGCGGCGCTGAAGCACTGGCCGTGGGTTCTGGCGTTCGGCGTCGTCGAGATGGCCGGCCCCTTCGTGCTCTTGGGTCATGCAGAGATGACGCTGCCCTCGGGGATGACGGGCCTGCTCGTCGCGACGGTGCCGCTGTTCGCTGCGCTCATCGCCCTGGGCGGGGGAGACCGAGGCGTCCTTCGCCCTGCACGAGGCATCGGCCTGCTGGTGGGCTTCGTCGGTGTCGCGGTCGTCGTCGCCGGTCCAGGACTCTTCGGTGGCGAGGTCAGTCTTCTCGCCGCGGGGGAGGTGCTGCTGGTCGCCATCCTCTATGCGATCGCGCCGTTCATCGTCGCCCGCAAGCTGAACGACGTGCCCTCGCTCGGCACGATCACGCTCTCTCTGCTGATGATCGGGGTGATCTACCTTCCGATCGGACTGCTGACTCAGCATGAGACGCCGACGCTGCCCTCGATCGGCGCGCTGCTCGCTCTCGCCGTCATCTGCACGGCTGTCGCGTTCCTCGCCTTCTTCGCACTGATCCGCGAAGTGGGCCCGGTGCGGGCGCCGCTGTTCACCTACGTCAACCCGGTGGTCGCGATCATCCTCGGAGCGATCGTGCTCGCCGAGCCGCTGACTCCCGGTCTGCTCATCGGATTACCGCTGATCATCATCGGATGCTGGTTCGCCGCCACCGGAGGGCGATTGCGCCCACCGGCATCCGTCGCTCCCGATCTCACGCCCGCTCCACTCCCGCCCGCGCCCTGATCCGTCCTGATCCCGTCACATGCGAAGCAGGGCATATGCGCCGATCGTAGAATGAGCGGTGGGCGGATCCGCCCGACATCCCAGGGAGTGAACGTGGCCCTCATCGTGCAGAAGTACGGCGGCTCCTCAGTCGCCGACGCAGAGAGCATCAAGCGCGTCGCCAAGCGCATCGTCGACACGCGTCGCGCCGGCCACGACGTCGTCGTCGCCGTGAGCGCGATGGGCGACACGACCGACGAACTGCTCGACCTCGCCAACGAGGTCGCGCCGATCCCGGCACCGCGCGAGCTCGACATGCTGCTCTCGAGCGGCGAGCGGATCTCGATGGCTCTCCTCGCCATGGCGATCCACTCGATGGGCTTCGAGGCCCGATCGTTCACCGGCAGCCAGGCCGGCATGATCACCGACTCCCAGCACGGCGCCGCCCGCATCGTCGATGTCACGCCGATCCGTCTGCGCGAAGCGCTCGACGAAGGCGCGATCGTCATTGTCGCCGGCTTCCAGGGGTTCAACCGCGACACCCGCGACATCACCACGCTCGGGCGCGGTGGCTCCGACACGACGGCCGTCGCTCTCGCCGCGGCTCTCGACGCCGACGTCTGCGAGATCTACAGCGACGTCGACGGCATCTTCACGGCAGACCCCCGGGTCATCCCGAAGGCGCAGAAGCTCGACCACATCGGCAGCGAAGAGATGCTCGAGCTCGCCGCCAACGGCGCCAAGGTGCTCTACATCCGCGCCGTCGAGTACGCACGCCGTCACGGCGTCCTGATCCACGCCCGGTCGACGTTCTCGTCGTCCGAGGGTACATACGTTCTGGGCGAGGGCATGAAGAACCCTCGCGAAGCCGAGGGAGCAGCAGCCATGGAAGAACCGATCGTCGCCGGTGTCGCCACCGATTTCGGCCAGGCCAAGATCACCGTCGCCGGCGTGCCCGACGTCCCGGGCAAGGCGGCCGAGATCTTCAAGATCGTCGCCAAGTCGGGCGCGAACGTCGACATGATCGTGCAGAACGTGTCGGCCACAGGACGCACCGACATCTCGTTCACGGTTCCCAAGGCCGATTCGGCGGCAGCGCTCAAGGCGCTGGCCGGTGAGCAGACCGAGGTCGGCTTCCAGAACCTCGTGCACGACGACCAGATCGGCAAGCTCTCGGTCGTGGGTGCCGGAATGCGCACGCACTCCGGAGTCTCGGCGGTGCTGTTCGAGGCGCTGTCCGCCGGTGGCATCAACATCGAGATGATCTCGACGTCCGAGATCCGCATCTCTGTCGTCCTTCGCGACACCGACCTCGCCGAGGCCGCACGCACCGTGCACACCGCCTACGGTCTCGACGGCGACGCCGAGGCCACGGTCCACGCCGGCACCGGTCGCTGACCCACGCCCGCACACCGCGCCACGGTCCACGCCGGCACCGGTCGCTGACCGCGGCACGGTAGACTCACCGAAACCCTGACACCGGCGCCAGGCGCGGCATCCGCACCCCGACGTCGCGCCGGAAGCCTCTCATGCAGTACTGCACGACGCCAAGGAACATCATGACCCGCATCTCCGACTCAGGACTCTCCGTCGCCATCGTGGGCGCCACCGGCCAGGTGGGCACCGTGATGCGCGAGATTCTCATCGAGCGATCCTTCCCGATCCGCGAGCTGCGCCTGTTCTCGTCGTCGCGCTCTGCAGGAACGGCGATCGATTTCGGGGGAGCGACGGTCATCGTCGAAGACGTCGAGACCGCGGATGCCCGTGGCATCGACATCGCCCTCTTCTCGGCCGGTGCGACGGCCAGCCGCGCGTACGCTCCCCGGTTCGCCGAGGCCGGAGCCGTCGTGGTCGACAACTCCAGCGCCTGGCGCAACGACCCCGAGGTGCCGCTCGTCGTCAGCGAGGTCAACCCGCATGCGATCGATGACCGCCCCCGCGGCATCATCGCGAACCCGAACTGCACCACGATGGCCGCGATGCCCGCGCTGAAGGCACTGGATGCCGAAGCAGGCCTCGAGCGGCTCATCGTCTCGACGTATCAGGCGGTCTCCGGTTCGGGTCTCGCCGGCGCGCAGGAGCTGCTCGGTCAGGTCGAGGGTGTTCTCGCCCAGGGCGACACCCTGCGCCTCGTGCACGACGGGTCGTCGATCGACTTCCCCGAGCCCGAGAAGTACGTCGCCCCGATCGCGTTCGACGTCATCCCGTTCGCAGGCAACCTGGTCGATGACGGGCAGAACGAGACCGACGAGGAGAAGAAGCTCCGCAACGAGAGCCGCAAGATCCTCGAGCTGCCCGACCTCCGCGTCGCCGGCACCTGCGTGCGCGTCCCCGTCTTCACCGGTCATTCGCTCTCGATCAACGTCGAGTTCGCGAACGACATCACGCCGCAGCGCGCCGCCGAAGTGCTCTCGGCCGCTCCCGGTGTCGTCCTCGACGAGGTGCCCACCCCTCTGCAGGCCGCGGGCAAGGACCCGAGCTTCGTCGGACGCATCCGTGCCGACCAGTCCGCTCCCGAGAACAAGGGCCTCGTGCTGTTCATCAGCAACGACAACCTGCGCAAGGGCGCGGCGCTCAACGCCGTGCAGATCGCCGAGATCCTCGCCGAGCGCCTGGTCGCCATAGCCTGATCGCATCGCCGCCATGCGGATCCGGTCTCACGAGGCCGGTCCCTGTGGTCAGGTGTGCCGTGACCTCGAACTAGACTGTCGTGGTGACCGAAACCGTCGATGTCGTCTTGATCGGTGGTGGCATCATGAGCGCCACCCTGGGTACCCTTCTGCACGAGCTGCAGCCGGATTGGAAGATCGTCGCGTTCGAGCGACTCTCCGATGTGGCTCAGGAGTCATCGAACCCCTGGAACAACGCGGGTACGGGCCATGCGGCGCTCTGCGAGCTGAACTACATGCCGCAGCAGAAGGGCGCGCCCCTCGACCCGGCGAAGGCCGTCTCGATCAACGAGCAGTTCCAGCAGAGCCGTCAGTTCTGGTCGTCGCTGGTCGATCGGGGAGTGCTCGACGCTCCCTCGACCTTCATCAACGCCACACCGCACATGACGTTCGTGCGCGGTGAGAAGGACGTCAAGTACCTCAAGGATCGCTACGAGGTGCTCAAGAAGCAGCCGCTGTTCGACGGCATCGAGTACAGCGAGGACTCCCGCGTCATCAACAAGTGGGCGCCGCTCCTCATGCAGCAGCGCCGCAAGGGCGAGCCGTTCGCCGCGACCCGAGTGCCAGCCGGCACCGATGTCGACTTCGGCGCCCTGACGCACCAGCTCTTCGACCACCTCACCGACTCGGGCGTGACGCTGCGCACCAACCACGAGGTCAAGAGCCTGAAGAAGCAGAAGGACGGCACCTGGCTGGTCAACTACCGCACGACCATCGGGCGTACCCCGAACCAGATCAAGGCGCGGTTCGTGTTCGTCGGCGCCGGCGGCTGGGCGCTCAAGCTTCTGCAGCGCTCGGGCATCCCCGAGATCAAGGGCTACGGCGTCTTCCCGATCGGCGGTCAGTTCCTCAAGACCTCCAACCCGAAGATCGTCGCGCAGCACCAGGCCAAGGTCTATTCGCAGGCTTCCGTGGGCGCTCCGCCCATGTCCGTGCCGCACCTCGACACACGCGTGGTCGATGGCGAGGCATCGCTGATGTTCGGTCCGTTCGCGACCTTCAGCCCCAAGTTCCTCAAGAACGGCTCGATGCTCGACATCGTGTCGCAGGTGCGCACACACAACCTGTGGCCGATGCTGCGGGTCGCTTTCGCGAACCCCGACCTCATCACCTACCTCGTCGGCGAGCTGATGAAGAACCACGCCAAGAAGGTCGACAGCCTCCGCACGTTCATGCCCACGGCCAAGGACGAGGACTGGACACTGATCGATGCCGGTCAGCGTGCACAGGTGATGAAGAAGGATGCCAAGAAGGGCGGCATCCTGCAGTTCGGCACCGAGGTCGTCGCGGCGGCCGACGGATCGATCGCTGGTCTGCTCGGTGCATCGCCCGGAGCATCCACCGCCGTGCCGATCATGCTCGATCTGCTCAAGAAGTGCTTCCCCGCCGAGTACCCGGGCTGGGAGTCCGAGCTGCGCGAGCTCATCCCCACGTTCGGCGAGAAGCTGAACACAGATGCCGCGCTGGCAGCGAAGTCCACCGCGGCGACTGCCGCCACGCTCGGCATCAACGAATAAGCGGCCTGTGGCGAAGCTCTACTTCCGCTACGGGGCGATGAACTCGGGCAAGTCCACTTCGCTGCTGCAGGCCGCGTACAACTACGAGGAGCGCGGGCAGCATGTGCTGCTCGCCAAGCCCGAGATCGACACCAAGGGCGCGTCGGAGATCGCGAGTCGCCTCGGCGTCACGCGTGAGGTCGACTACCTCATCGCGCCGGACGCCGACGTCCGGGCGCTCTTCGGCGAGCATCGTGAGCGCGTACGCCGCGCCGTCGCCGGTGAACCGGTCCGCGGTGGATCGGTCGACGTCGCCTGCCTTCTGATCGACGAGGCGCAGTTCCTCACCGCCGAGCAGGTCGACGATCTCTTCCGCATCGCGATCGAAGACGGCATCCCCGTGATCGCCTACGGCATCCGCAACGACTTCCTCACCCATGCCTTCCCCGGTTCGGCTCGCCTCCTCGCCATCGCGCACTCCCTCGAGGAGCTGAAGACGATCTGCCGCTGCGGACGCAAGGCGGTCTTCAACGGTCGAGTGATCGGCGGACGCTTCGTTTTCGACGGAGACCAGGTCGCCATCGACGAGGGCGCAGATGGTTCTGTCACACCCGAGGTCACGACCTACGAGTCGCTCTGCGGCGCGTGCTACCTCGAAGAGTCCGGCGGACGCCTGGGCTGACAGCCCACTCCCGCCCGCCTACGGGCGGTGTCTTGCCATGCCCGGATTGCGTGGTCTGACCACACGCGATACTGTGGTCAGACCACATGGGGTGCGTCGAAGGTCGACGCACCCGACGCGAACGACGAGGAGAGCGTATGCCCGAGCAGCCCGCCCGCGCCTGGCGCCTCGTCCTCGAACACGTCGAGCGTGACCTGCTCGAGGGTCGTCTCGGTCCTGGCGACCGACTCGCCTCGGAGCGCGACCTGGCCGCCGATCTCGGCGTGGGACGATCGAGCGTCCGCGAGGCGCTGCGGGTGCTCGAGGTCATGGGCCTCATTCGCACGGCTACGGGTTCCGGACCCCAATCGGGCGCCATCGTCATCGCGACCCCGACCGGAGGCATGTCGACACTGCTGCGCCTGCAGGTCGCCGCTCAAGGCTTCCCCCTGACCGATGTCGTGCAGACGCGGCTGCTGCTCGAGGACGCCGTCGCCGCAGCCCTCGCCGGCCAGCAGGCCCCGGATCTCGCCGCTGCGCACAGCGTCCTCGATGCGATGGATGCGGAGGGTCTGACCCCCGCCGAGTTCCTCGCTCTCGACGCGCAGCTGCACCTCGCGCTGGCTGAGTCGAGCGGCAACACGGTCGTCGCGGCGATCATGGCCGGGCTCCGCACCGCCATCGAGTCATACGTGCAGGAGGGGGCGGCATCCATCGCCGACTGGGATGCCATGGCCGACCTCCTGCGCGCCGAGCATCGCGCGATCATCACGGCCATCGCCGCGGGTGACGCGACGACAGCGCAGGCCCTCGTGCGAGCGCACATCACCGGCTACTACACGGCGGCGGGACTCACCCGCAGCACCCGACCCACCGACTGAGAGGACACGACATGGTCCAGCGCCAGCTTCCCAATCCCGCAGAGCTGCTCGAGCTGATGAAGTTCAAGAAGCCCGAGTTCGACGGCAAGAAGCGCCGCCTCGACTCGGCGCTCACGATCGACGACCTGCGTACCATCGCCAAGCGCCGCACGCCGAAGGCGGCATTCGACTACACCGACGGCGCTGCTGAGGGCGAGCTCTCGCTCACGCGTGCGCGCCAGGCCTTCCAGGACGTCGAGTTCCACCCCGGCATCCTGCGCCCGGCTCCCTCGGTCGACACGTCCGTCGACATCCTCGGCGGCCCGTCCGCGCTTCCGTTCGGCATCGCGCCCACCGGGTTCACGCGCCTCATGCAGACCGAGGGCGAGGTCGCGGGGGCCGGCGCCGCCGCCGCGGCAGGCATCCCGTTCACCCTGTCGACCCTGGGTACGACGTCGATCGAAGGCGTCAAGGCGGCGAACCCCCACGGTCGCAACTGGTTCCAGCTGTACGTCATGCGCGACCGCGAGATCTCGTACGAGCTGACTCGTCGGGCGGCCGCCGCCGGTTTCGACACCCTGCAGTTCACGGTCGACACCCCCGTCGCGGGCGCGCGTCTGCGCGACAAGCGCAACGGCTTCAGCATCCCGCCCCAGTTGACGCTCGGGACGATCATCAACGCCATCCCTCGTCCGTGGTGGTGGTACGACTTCCTCACCACGCCCAAGCTCGAGTTCGCGTCGTTGAGCACCACCGGCGGCACCGTCGGCGAGCTGCTCGACGCCGCGATGGACCCGACCATCAGCTACGACGACCTCGCGGTGATCCGCGACATCTGGCCCGGCAAGATCGTGATCAAGGGCGTGCAGAACGTCGAGGACTCGGTGCGACTGCGCGACGCGGGCGTCGACGGCATCGTGCTCTCGAATCACGGAGGGCGCCAGCTCGACCGTGCGCCCATCCCGTTCCACCTGCTGCCGGAGGTGCGCAAGGCCGTCGGCGACGAGTTCACGGTCATGATCGACACGGGCATCATGAACGGCGCCGACATCGTCGCCGCGGTCGCGCTGGGTGCCGACTTCACGCTCATCGGTCGCGCCTACCTGTACGGACTGATGGCCGGAGGCCGCTCGGGCGTCGACAGGACGATCGACATCCTCCGCACCGAGATCGAGCGCACCATGCGCCTGCTCGGCGTGGCCTCGCTCGCCGAGCTCGAGCCCGCGCATGTCACACAGCTGACGCGCCTCGTGCCGGTGACGCGCTCCGCGTCCGACGCTGTGGTGCGCTGACGCGAGCCCCGGTCAGGCCGCGGACTCGGCGACTCGTCGGGTCCGCGGCGGCCAGGGGATGAGCATCGACGTCGTCCGGCGGTATTCGGCGTACGCGGGGTACTTGCCCGCAGTGATCGACTCGGTGAAGATCGTGGAACCGATGAACAGGATGCTGAGCAGGAAGGGCCCGATCACGCTCCAGTTCAGTGCTCCGCCGAGGAAGCCGGCGCCCGAGGCGACCGCGGCCGTCGCTCCGATCGCGTAGAACGCCCACCACTGGCTCTGCTCGAAGAAGAAGTTGGGGTGACGGCTGACGCGGAACAGCCCCTCGGTGGCGAAGCCTGGTGAGAGCGTGCCGCCCGCCTGCTTCTTGCGTCGATGGAACTCCCATTGCTGCTGGTCGGCGACGGTCTCGCCGATGAGCAATGCCAGGAATATCACGGCGAACACGAGGTCCCACGCGTTCAGTGGAGCGGGATGCTGCAGGGCGATCTCCGCCGGCAGCGTGATCAGCACGAGCAATGTCATCTGGTACCCGATGATGAACACCAGGTTGAAGAGCTGGAACTGCCACGGCTTCATGCGTCCGCGAAGGATCGCCCACCGGTAGTCCTCCATGCCGGTGTACCCGCCCTTGCGGGCGAAGTTGTAGGTCAGACGCACGCCCCACAGGGTCACGAGCACGGCCATGAGCACCAGACGGCTCGCGTCCTCACCGCCGGCGAGGGCTGTGCCCGTGAAGATCCACACGTAGACGACCGGCACGATCGACCAGGCGCGGTCGACCCACGAGGTGTCCCGGGTCACGAGCGACAGGATCCAGCACGCCGCGCTCGCGACGGCCGCGGTCAGGATGACGATCAGCAGCGGTTCCATATCGACATGCTAGAACTCTGTCACCCGTGCGGGCCGGAGGCAGGGGTCGAGCGTCAGAGCGTGGGGAGGAGGGCGTCGAGCTTGTCGGCGGTGTCCTCCCAGCCCTCCACGGCGACCGAGGGAACGCCGATCGCGAGGACGGGGTAGTCGTTGCCGCCCTCGTCGAGACGGTCGCCGTAGAACAGCATGGAGGTCAGGGGAATGCCGGTGTGCTCGGCGAGCTGCCGCATCCCGTAGGCCTTGTCGATGCCGGCGAGGGTGATGTCGATCGACGTCGAGCCGCCTGAGCGCACCTCGAGGTCGGGAAGGCGGGCGGCCACGGCATTGCGCAGCGCCTCGCGCTTCGCTCCGGACGGATCCCAGTCGCGCTTCGCATCATGCGGAGCCTTCTGCCCGAGGGCCGAGAAGGTGATCTGCGAGCCGCGGTCCTCGAGGATGTCGCCCCACGGTTCCGCCTCCCACAGCCCCAGGCGCTCGGCCTCCTCGCGCAGCGCGGTCAGCGCACCGGTCTTCTGCTCGGCAGTGAGATCCTGTGCGTACACGGGAGCGAAGTCCGCGCCGTCATGACGCAGATACCGGGTTCCGCATGTCGGAAGCAGATGCAGTCGTGCGGCCGTGGTGGCATCGATATCGCCGAGCTGGGCGATGACCTGCGAGCGGAACTGGGCCTCGTTCCCGCCCGAGATGATCGCGACGTCGACCCTCTGCATCAGCGCGAGCAGCAGCGAGGCGATGCGGGGGTCGATGGCGCCCTTGGAAGGGGCGAGGGTGTCGTCGAGATCGAAGGCTACGAGATCAGGCGAGGTCATGATGCTTCCAGATTACGGGGTGGATGGAGAGAGCTCTGAGGCGCGAACAGCAGTGTGGCGGCGATCGCGACGAAGACCCCGATCAGGGCGCCGCCCGAGTTCGCGATGACGTCGGTCACGGTGGCGGCACGATGCGGCAGCGCCACACGCTGTGCGATCTCGATCGAGAGCGAGAGCGCGGGCCCCAGGATCACCGCGAACGGCCAGAGGCGCCGAGGCACGAGCACGAACGAGAGGATGCCGACCGGCACGAACACGAGCACGTTCGCGATGATCTCGAGGCGCGTGAAGTCGAGCGACTCCCAGCCCAGCCGGTGAGCCGCCGAGAGCACGAGGTCGAGCAGGTTCGGCATCGTCTCCTCGACTCGCGCGGGGGTGAGGGTGAGCAGCGCGAGCCCCGCGAAGAAAGGGATGCCGAGCGCCAGCGCGATGCCGCGAGTGAGACGACGCGGGGGAGGGAACAGGGTGCTCACGCCGTCCCTTTCGCTTCGGTCCTGGTACAGAGAAGGCCGCCCGTGAGGGCGGCCTTCCGGTGTTACTGGTCGGGGTGACAGGATTTGAACCTGCGACCTCTTCGTCCCGAACGAAGCGCGCTACCAAGCTGCGCCACACCCCGTTTTGCAACCCTCCGAGTCTACAGCGAAATGCCCTCAGCGCCGAATCGAGGGGTCAACCGCGCGCCATCAGCGTCAGCAGCGTCGCCTCGGGGCGGCATGCGAAGCGCACGGGCGCATAGATGGAGTGCCCGCAGCCGGCGCTGACATTGAGGGGCACGGTGCGCCCGCCGTGCGTCCACGTGCTCAGACCCTTGGCCTGCTTGAGCGGGATGTCGCAGTTCGCGACGAGAGCGCCGAAGCCGGGGAGGCACACCTGCCCGCCGTGCGTGTGCCCGCCGAAGATCGCATCCGCACCGAGCTCGATGTAGCGGTTCATCACGCGCTGGTACGGCGCATGCGTCACTCCGAGCACCGAGGTGCCCGGTTCCCGCGGACCGAGCGCGTCGATGGCCGTCGGCAGATCTTCGAGGCGATCCCACTGCCGGTGCGCATCGCTCACGCCGAAGAAGTCGAGCGTGTCGCCGGAGACGGTGAGCCGAGCGGCCGTGTTGTTCAGGTCCGTCCAGCCGAGCTCGTCGATGAAGAATGCGTCCATCGCATCGGTGTCGAGGAACGTGGGCTCGTGGTGCCGCTGCGAAGGGCCGGCGAAGTAGCGGATCGGATTGCGCGGCGACGGACCGTTGACGTCGTTCGAGCCGTGCACGAACACGCCGGGGATGCCGGCGAAAGGCTCGAACGCCCGACGGATCCCCTCGAGGCCGTCGCGGTGCCCGAGGTTGTCGCCGGTGTTGATGATGAGGTCGGGCTTCAGCTGCGCGAGTGATGCGAGCCAGTCCTGCTTGCGATGCTGCCACGGCGCCATGTGCGCGTCCGAGATGTGCAGCACGCGCAGCGGTGCGGATCCGGGAGCGAGAGCGGATGCCGTCGCCTCGCGCACGGTGAAGAGGTAGCGCTCGATGCCGATGCCCCAGACAGCTGCCGCAGCACCAGCGGCCCCCACCGCGCCGAGCGCGATGAGGGCCGGGTGTGCCGTTGGTCGTGAGGTCACTGGCAGGTGACCGAGATCGCCGTCGACTTGTTGGTCGCGGTGTTCGCGGGCGGGTTGGTGCTCGCCACGACCGCGTTCGGCGGGTTGCACGAGTTGTCGAAGGAGATCGACGAGAACCCTGCGCCGAACAGCGCGTTCTGGGCGGCGGCCTTCGGCTGCCCGGTGATGTCCGGCACGGTCGTGCCCTGGCCGTTGCTCGGCGAGATCGTGACCGTGGCACCGCTCGGGGCCTGACCCGAGGGGTCCTGCGCGACGATCACGTCACCGGCGGGGCCGTCAGCCGGCGCGCCGACCGCGACCTGGAAGCCGGCGTTCTCGAGCGTGGCGGTCGCCGTCGCGGTGTCCATCCCGATCACGGACGGGACATCGGTCAGCACCTGCTTGCTCAGGTTCGCGTCCGGCTGGGGGAACGCGTCGCCGCCGTAGATGTTGTTCGCCGCACGCTGCATCGTCTTGGCGAGCTCGTAGCGCATCGCGTTCAGTGCGGTGCCGCCCCAGCTCTGACGGAGGATGCTGGCCTGGCCCTCCGAGCGTCCGACCCAGATCGCGGTGGTGACCTTGGTGCTCGACTCGATCATCATGGTTCCCCATGACTCGTGGGTACCGGTCTTGCCGATCAGCGGGGTTCCGTCGTTCGTGTTCGCCTGTCGGCCGGTTCCGCCGTTGATGACGCCCTGCAGCGCGAATGCCGCAGTCGCGGCGACCTCCGGCGAGATCACCTGCGAGCACTTCGACTCCGGGATCGGCAGGTCGTTGCCGTCGGCGTCGACCACGCGGTCGATCGCCTTCGGAGTGCAGTAGATGCCGCCGTTCGCGACGGTGGCGTAGGCGCCGGCCATGGCGAGCGGGGAGATGTACTTCGAGCCCAGGATGTCGTAGGGGGCCGGGCTGCCGTCGGTGGTCTTGCCGCCGTTGGCGAGAGTGACGCCCATGCGGTCGGCGACGGCGTTGATCTTGCAGAGGTCGAGCTTCTCGGCCATCGCGAGGTAACCGCTGTTGAGCGAGTCGGCGGTGAACTTCATGACCGTGCCGGTGTATCCGCCGGCGTTGTTGAAGTTCTGGATCTTGGTGGTGTTGCGGATCCCGTCATCGCCGCACTTGAACTTCGAGAAGACGCGGTTGCTGCCGTTCAGGGTCTCTCGCACCGAGTGGCCCTCTTCCAGCCAGTCGATGAGGGTGAAGAGCTTGTAGGTCGAGCCGACCGAGAATCCGTTGGATCCACCGTGCGCCTTGTCGGTGCCGAACACCAGCGCGGTGTACGCCTGGTCGCCCTGGATCGTCTCGCTGAAGGTGGTGTTCTGCGTGATCGCGAGCACGCGACCCGTGCTGGTCTCGAGCGAGATGCCCGCCGCGCCGAAGTACTGGTTGTCGTAGTTCGCCGGAACGGTGTTCGCCATGACCTCGGCGCCCGCGCTCTGGATGTCGATGTTCATCGTCGAGTAGATCTTGAGTCCACCCTGACGAAGCAGATCGCGGCGCTCCTGCTCGGTCTCGCCGAAGGCGGGGTCGTTGAGGACGACGGACTTCACGTACTCGCAGAAGTAGGCGCTGCGAGCCACGTTCCCGGCCGATACGCAGCCCTGCGTGGGCTGCGTGATCGCGGGAGTGATCGGGGAGGCATCCGCCTCGTCGAACTGGGCCTGCGTGATCTTTCCGAGTGCGAGCATGCGGTCGAGCACATAGTGACGTCGATCCAGCGTCTGGGCATAGCCGTCCGCCTCGCTGTTGTGCCCGACGCCGTCCTCGTCCGTCCAGGTGCCGGCGGGCCGGTCGATCCGGTACTGGTTCGGGTTCTGCACCATGCCGGCGATCGTGGCGGCCTGCGCGACCGTCAGGTTCGCGGCCGTGGTCGAGAAGTAGTAGTTAGCCGCCGACTCGATGCCGTACACCGTGCCGCCGAAGTTCGCGATGTTGAGGTACCCGAGCAGGATGTCGTTCTTCGAGTACTCCTTCTCGATCTGCAGGGCATAGCGCATCTCCTGCAGCTTGCGCTCGATGCCCTTGGCACCGACTGCGTTGGTCGCATCGGCCCAGCACTGCTGAAGGTCGTCGGCGTAGGTGCCCGACGCGGGGTCGGCCTCCTGCTCGCACTCCTGGATCAGCACGTTCTTGACGTACTGCTGCGTGATGGTCGACGCGCCTCGGTCGTCGGTGCCGCGCAGGTTGTCGACCAGGGCCTTCGTCGTCGCGCCGACGTTGATGCCGCCGTGGCTGAAGTAGTCCTTGTCCTCACTCGAGAGGACCGCGTCGAACACGACGGGGTTGATCTGCTCGTACGTCACAGGCACGCGGTTCTGCTCGTAGAACGATGCCAGCTCGACCGGGGTCCCGTCGGATGCGGTCGCGTAGATCGTCGACTGCTCCATCGGCCGGTTCACCTGCAGGTTCGCGGGGAGGTCTTCGAAGATCGTGAGGGCCTGGGATCCGGCGATACCCGTCATGGCGAGAACAGGGGTGACGCTGGCCGCGACGAGGAGGCCGGCTACGGCGCTGAGCCCGACGAGTCCGAGGACTCCGCCGAGCGCACCTTTCACCGTGCGATTCTTTTGAGGCATACGCTTGATCGTAGGGGAGTTCCCTGAATACCGCCTTTGACGCATCCGCGCGCGCGGATGCGGCCAGACAGGAGTGCCATGACCACGTGGGAGTACCTGACCACCCCGCTGCTGATCCACAACACCGCTGCGATCCTCAACAACTGGGGCAAGCAGGGCTGGGAGCTCGTGCAGGTCATCCAGGGACCGGAGGGCGGACTCGTCGCCTACTTCAAGCGTCCGGTGACCGCAGATGCCGCAGGCAACGCCGGTCTCGCAGCGGCCGCCGAGGCGTCCCGCCAGTTCGACGGGGGCGAGGCATGAGCGTCTCCGAGCGACTGAGCGAACTCGGCATCGAGCTGCCCGCGGTCGCCGCCCCCGTCGCGGCCTACGTCCCCGCGGTCGTGCACGCCGGTCTCGTCTACACCTCCGGCCAGCTGCCCTTCTCGGGCGGAGCGCTGCCCGCCACGGGCAAGGTCGGCGCCGAGGTCTCCGCCGAAGACGCGAACGCCTACGCTCGCACCTGCGCTCTCAACGCCCTCGCGGCGGCTGCGGATGTGGCAGGCGGTGTCGACCGGATCGCCGGAGTTCTCCGCGTCGGCGGCTTCGTGGCATCCACTCCCGACTTCACCGGCCAGCCCGGCGTCATCAACGGCGCGAGCCTCGTGCTCGGCGAGATCTTCGGAGATGCCGGTCGACATGTGCGCGCCGCAGTCGGGGTGCCCGTGCTGCCGCTCGACAGCCCGGTCGAGGTCGACGTCGTCTTCATCCTCGCCTGAGTCCGTACGTGCAGAACGCCCCCTCCCGGATCCGAATCGGGAGGGGGCGTTCTGCGTTCGCGCTACTTGACCTGGGCCGAGATGATGCTCATCACGGCGGTGTCGGCAAGTGTCGTGGTGTCGCCGACCTCGCGGCCCTCGGCGACATCGCGCAGGAGGCGTCGCATGATCTTGCCCGAGCGGGTCTTCGGCAGCTCGCCGACGATGTACACGTCTCGCGGGCGGGCGATCGCACCGATCTGCTCGCCGACCCAGAGTCGCAGCTGCTGGGCGAGACCTGCCGGGTCGTGGGCCGAGAGGTAGCTCTCCTTGATGATCACGAAGGCGACGACCGCCTGGCCCGTCGTCTCGTCCGCGGCGCCGACGACCGCCGCCTCGGCGGTGGCCTCGTGCGCGACCAGCGATGACTCGATCTCGGCCGTCGATAGGCGGTGGCCCGAGACGTTCATGACGTCGTCGACGCGGCCGAGAAGCCACAGGTCGCCGTCCTGATCGAGTCGTGCGCCGTCGCCCGCGAAGTAGTAGCCCTGCTTCTCGAACTTCTCCCAGTACGTCTCTGTGAAGCGCTCCGGATCGCCCCAGATGCCGCGGAGCATGCTCGGCCACGGCTCGGTGACCACCAGCAGACCGCCGTTGCCGTTGCCCACCTCGGATCCTGACTCGTCGACCACATCGATCGAGATTCCGGGAAGCGGTACCTGCGCCGAACCGGGCTTGGTCGCCGTGACGCCGGGAAGCGCCGAGACCATGATCGCGCCCGTCTCGGTCTGCCACCACGTGTCGACGATCGGGGTCTTGCCTGCGCCGATCACATCGCGGTACCAGATCCATGCCTCGGGGTTGATGGGCTCGCCCACCGAGCCGAGCAGGCGCAGCGACGACAGGTCGAACTTCGCGGGGACGCTGCGACCGATCTTCATGAACGAGCGGATCGCGGTCGGTGCGGTGTAGAAGATCGAGACCTTGTACTTCTCGATGATCTCCCACCAGCGGCCGGGGTGCGGAGCATCCGGTGTGCCTTCGTAGATGACCTGGGTCGCGCCGTTCGCGAGGGGGCCGTAGGCGACGTAGCTGTGGCCGGTGATCCAGCCGATGTCGGCCGTGCACCAGTAGACGTCGGTCTCGGGGTGCAGGTCGAACACGTACTTGTGCGAGTAGGCGGCCTGGGTGAGATAGCCGCCTGACGTGTGCAGGATGCCCTTCGGCTTTCCGGTGGTGCCCGAGGTGTAGAGGATGAACAGCGGGTTCTCGGCGGGGAAGGCCTCGGCCGTGTGCTCGGGGGATGCCGCGGGGACGACCTCGTGCCACCACAGGTCGCGGCCCTCTTCCCACTCGACCTCGTTCTCGCCGCGCTTGACGACGAGCACGTGCTCGACCGTCTGCTGTTCACCGTCTCCCCGGTCGGCCAGTGCCTGGTCGACTGCGGGCTTGAGAGCGGACACTCGGCCCTTGCGGTATCCGCCGTCGGCGGTGATCACGAGCTTCGCACCGGCGTCGTCGATGCGCGAACGCAGGCTGTCTGCGCTGAATCCGCCGAACACGACGGAGTGGATGGCCCCGACGCGGGCGACCGCGAGCATCGACGCGACTGCTTCGGGGATCATCGGCAGGTAGATCGCGACACGGTCGCCGTGGCCGATTCCGAGCCCCTCGAGCACGTTGGCGACGCGCTTGACCTCCTCGGTCAGCTCGGCGTAGGTGATCGACCGGGAGTCGCCCGGCTCACCTTCCCAGTGCAGCGCGACGCGGTCGCCGTTGCCCGCCTCGACGTGCCGGTCGAGGCAGTTGTAGGCGACGTTGAGCTCGCCGTCGCCGAACCACTTCGCGAACGGGGGAGTCGACCAGTCGAGCACCTGAGTGAACGGCTTGTGCCACTCCAGGAGCTCGCGGGACTGCGTGGCCCAGAACGCCTCGCGGTCGGCCGCCGCACTCTCGTACAGGGCCGGTGACGAGACCGACCGGGCGACGAACTCCTCGGACGGCGGGAACTGGCGGGTCTCATCGAGAAGATGATCGATCTGGCTGCTCATCGGCAGACGCTCCTTTGCGGCATGGCAGGTACTGCGGGCGTGACCGTACGGGGAACGATCAGGTCAGGGCGAATCTAGTCCCGGCCACCGACGTCGCATACTGTCGAAAGTAGGTAGTGCGACGGGTTTTGTCAGGACGCTTGCCTTGCGTACACTCGACGTCAGCCGAATTCTCATTCTGGCCTTGGCGTGCCCGATTCCCCCATGAGGGACGCCGTGGGCGGCATCTCATTCCCCCCGTGAGATGCCGCCCTTCTCTGTGCGGGAGCGTTCTCACGGATCGCGCGTCTCTGCGCTGTCGTGAACCGCATTCCCTCTGCACGGACGATGTCCGTTCGGGGTTCCTCACAGGGCGTGACCATATGCCTCGCTACGGCGGATGCAGGGCTGACCCCTCGCCTACTTTCGGGGGATGCCCGATCCTTTCGTCCTCCAACCACGCGGTGTCTCGTCGCGGAGCGCAGATCTCCGCTCCGGCGCGCACACACCCCTGACGGTCGACCCGGTGTTCGGCCCGCTCGCGGAGCACTGCGCCGATGAGACGGTCACCGACATCTTCGTCAACGGCGCCTCCGGACTCTTCGTCGATCGCGGTCACGGCTCCGAACCCGTCCGCGATTGGAGTGCATCCGAGCGCGAGGCGCGCGACCTCGCCGTCGCACTCGTCGGGCTCGGTGGCAGACACCTCGACGATCAGGCGCCGTGCGTCGACGTGAGGCTGGAGTCCGGCATCCGGGTGCACGCGGTGCTGGCACCGATCTCCACGACGGGCACGGCGCTCTCGATCCGCGTGCCGCGGGTGCGCGCAGCCGACCTCGAGGCGCTGGCTGCGCTCGGCTCCTTCGACGCTCGTCAGCACCGTTGGCTTCGGAGGCTCGTGGCGGAGCGCGCGAACATCCTCATCACCGGGGGCACGGGCACGGGCAAGACGACTCTGCTGTCAGCGCTGCTGTCGGAGGTGCCGACCGCTGAGCGCATCGTCACGATCGAAGACGTGGCCGAGCTGCGGCCGCGGCATCCACACCATGTCGCGCTCGAGGCCAGGCAACCGAATCTCGAGGGTGCGGGCGGCATCAGCCTGGCGAGACTCGTGCGTGAATCGCTGCGCATGAGACCCGACCGGCTCGTCGTCGGCGAATGTCGGGGTGAGGAGGTCAGAGAGCTCCTCACCGCGCTGAACACCGGACATGACGGCGGCGCAGGCACCCTGCACGCCAGCGGACTGAGCGATGTGCCCGCGCGCTTGGAGGCGCTCGGCGCCCTCGCCTCGATGGACGCCACGGCGCTCGCGCGCCAGGCGGTGAGCGCGTTCACCGTGGTCCTGCATCTCGAGCGAGCGCCGGGTGGGCAGCGACGCATCGCACAGGCGGGGGAGTTCACGCTCATCGGCGACCGCCTCGGTATCGACGAGGTCCGACCGTGGTGAGCTTGCGACGGCGGGGCGTGCTCTCCACCGGCGCAGACACGGCGACGTCGGTGCAGACCCTCGCGGTGCTGCTGCAGGCGGGCGCGGTGCCCGTGGTCGCGTGGCGTCATCTCGCCTCGATCGGCGACGTCCACGCCGAGTCGATCGTCGCTCGAGTCGACGCGGGTGCGTCGCTGGTCGCCGCGATCGACGCCGAGGGCGGCTCCTGGCGGGATATCGCCGCTGCGTGGGAAGTGGCGACGATCGTCGGGGCTCCGCTCGCAGAGGTGCTGAGGATGATCGCCGAGACGCTTCGCGACGCGGCATCCGCCGCCGATGATGTGCGCATCGCCCTGGCCGAGCCGGCCGGCACCGCCCGGTTGCTCCTCTGGATGCCGTTCGCCGGACTGCTGCTCGGGTTCGCTCTCGGATTCGACACGGTCGGCGTGATCATCGGAACTCCGGCCGGCGCGGGCTGCGTCGTCGCCGGTCTGCTGCTCGTCCTCGCGGCGCGCGGGTGGACCGCCCGTCTGCTCAGGCGTGCTCGTCCCGAACCGGGCACTCCCGGAATGCGGGCAGAGCTCATGGCCGTCGCCCTGTCCGGCGGCGCCTCCATCCCACGCGCCCTGCGGCTCGTCGACGAGAGTCCCGCATCGCACATGGGGGATGGCGCTCGAATCAGCTCGGTTCTCGACCTGTCGCGCTCCGCCGGCGTGCCCGCCGCCGAGCTCCTCCGTGCCTCCGCGGGCCAGGAACGCCACGCGTCCCGCGTCGAGGGCCGCATGCGCGCGGCGAAGCTCTCGACGAAGCTCCTCATTCCGCTCGGGGTCTGCACGCTGCCGGCCTTCCTCCTGCTCGGGGTCGCCCCTCTCCTGCTGAGCGTCCTCCGATCGACACCGCTGCCGCTGTGACGGCCGCGCCACCGGATGCTCCGAGCATCTGCCCAAAGAAAGAAGGAATCCATGAACACCATCCCGCAACTCACCCGCAGCCGTGCAGCGTCGCTCTTCGGCGACGACAGTGGCGCTGCCACCGCCGAGTACGCGATCACGACGATGGCAGCGGTGGCCTTCGCCGGCCTCCTCGTCGTCATCATGAGATCGGACGAGGTGCGCGGCATACTCACCGACCTCGTCCGCCGGGCACTCACGGTGTCGTGATGGGCGCCGTCCGCGACGGGGAACGCGGCTCCGTCGCGGCCGAACTCGCGCTCGCGCTTCCCGCGGTCGTCCTCGCACTGCTGCTCGGGGCGGGAGCGTTGGGAGCTGCCTCCCGTCAGGTCGCCCTTCAGGACGCGACGGCGGATGCCGCACGCCTGCTCGGCCGAGGAGAAGATGAGGGGGCCGCGGCGCGGGCCGTGAGCACGGCCGTCCCGGGAGCCGAGATGTCGACGAGTTCGTCCGGAGATCTCGTGTGCGTATCCGCGCAGACGGACTTCGAGGTGGGCGGGCTCATCAGGATCGGGCTGCAGGCGTCCAGCTGCGCGCTCGCCGGAGGGCTGTGATGCGCAGGCCCTCGGAGGGGGAGGGCTGATGGCGGGCTCAGCACTCGCCGCCGGTCTCCTGTCGGTCGCCGCCGCTCTCTCGCTGGGCCTCGCAGCCGTCGGGGGAGCGGCGGTGACGGCGCAGCGCGCGGCCGGGGCGGCCGATGCGGCGGCGCTCGCGGCGGCGGACGCCGCGAGCGGCGCGATTCCGACCGGCGAGGATCCGTGCGCGCTTGCCGCTCGGGTCGCAGCCGCCTCCGGCGCGACGCTCACCGAGTGCGCGGTCGACGGCTTCGTGGCGACCGTGCAGGTGAACGCGGCGTACGCTGGACTCGCTGCCGTCTCCCGAGCCCGTGCTGGGCCACCCGAGGGGACATGACGGCGGCACGAAGCACTTTCCGGCGAAAATGCAGGCGACCACTGTGACCAACCCATCACGGCGGTGTGTATGGTGTGCTTCGAAGAAAGGACGCTCCCTTGGCTGAAGGCAAGAAGCTCGTCATCGTCGAGTCTCCGACGAAGATGCGGTCGATTCAGGGGTACCTCGGCGATGGCTACGAGGTGCTCAGCTCTGTCGGCCACATCCGCGACCTCGCAGACAAGAAGGACATCCCTGCCGCCGACAAGCAGGCATACGGGAAGTACTCGATCGACGTCGACAACGACTTCGACCCCTATTACGTGGTCTCCGATCGCAAGACGAAGACCGTCGCCGAGCTCAAGCGCGCGCTCAAGACCGCCGACGAGCTCCTGCTCGCAACTGATGAGGACCGCGAGGGCGAGGCCATCGCGTGGCACCTGCTCGAGACCCTCAAGCCCAAGGTGCCCGTCAAGCGCATGGTCTTCCACGAGATCACCAAGGACGCGATCCAGGCCGCCATCGGCAACACCCGCGAACTCGACATCGACCTCGTCGACGCGCAGGAGACCCGCCGCATCCTCGACCGGCTCTATGGCTGGGACGTCTCGCCCGTGCTCTGGTACAAGGTCAAGACCGGACTCTCGGCCGGACGCGTGCAGTCCGCCGCCACCCGCATGATCGTCGAGCGCGAACGCGAGCGCATGGCGTTCGTCTCCGCCGAATACTGGGACGTCGAGGCGCTCGCCTCGTCGTCTTCCGGATTCAAGGTGCGCCTTGTTCGCGTCGACGGCGGCCAGCTCGCCCGTGGCACGGACTTCGACGACGACGGAAAGCTCAAGAAGGCCGTCGTCATCCTCGACGAGAAGAAGGCCGCGGCGCTCGCCCACGCGGTCGATGCGGCAGGCACCGGTGCGGTGACCAAGGTCGAGGCGAAGCCCGGAACCCGCAGCCCGTACGCGCCGTTCACGACCTCCACGATGCAGCAGGAGGCGGGGCGCAAGCTCTCGATGAGCGCCAAGCAGGCGATGAGCGTCGCCCAGCGTCTGTACGAAAAGGGTTACATCACCTATATGCGTACCGACTCCGTGGCGCTGAGCACCCAGGCGGTGCAGGCGGCCCGCAGCCAGGCCGTCGCGCTCTACGGCGACACCGCAGTGCCGCTCAAGCCGCGCGTCTACAAGTCGAAGAGCAAGAACGCGCAGGAGGCGCACGAGGCGATCCGCCCGTCGGGAGAGACCTTCCGCACGCCGAAGTCCGTGTCGTCCGAGCTCGACCGCGAGGAGTTCCGCCTCTACGACCTCATCTGGAAGCGCACCGTCGCGAGCCAGATGGCCGATGCCAAGTACGAGACGACGACGGTCACGATCGCCGTCGATGCCGCAGGGCAGAAGGCGGAATTCACGGCATCCGGAACCGTCTACACCTTCAAGGGTTTCCTCGAGGCGTACGAAGAAGGCCGCGACGAGAAGCGCAACGACAAGGACGCCGACGAGAACCAGTCGCTCCCGATCGTCGCTGTCGGCGACGAGCTGCGCATGTCTGAGTCCGAGGCCAAGGGCCACCGCACGACGCCGAAGCCGCGCTACACCGAGGCGTCGCTGGTGAAGGCGCTCGAAGAGCACGGCATCGGGCGTCCCTCGACGTTCGCCAGCATCATCGGCACCGTGATCGACCGTGGGTACGCGACCAAGCGCGGCCAGGCACTCGTGCCGACCTGGCTCGCGTTCAGCGTCGTCCGTCTGCTCGAGGAGCACTTCGCCGACCTGATCGACTACGACTTCACCGCCGCACTCGAAGACGACCTCGATGCGATCGCCCGTGGCGAGCAGAAGCGCGTCGAATGGCTGCGCTCCTTCTATTACGGGTCCGACTCGCACGTCGGACTCCGTCAGGTCGTCGACAACCTCGGCGAGATCGACGCCCGTGCTCTGAACTCGACGCCGATCACCGATAACGCGACTCTGCGGTTCGGCAAGTACGGCCCCTACCTCGAGGTCGCGAACCCCGAGGCCCCGGACGAGAAGCCGCGCATCGTCAACGTGCCCGAAGACCTCGCGCCCGACGAGCTCACGGCGGCCAAGGCGCAGGAGCTCATCGATGCTCCGGTCGCCGGCGATCGCGTGCTCGGAACCAACCCCGACAACGGCAAGATCGTCGTCGTCAAGGACGGCCGGTTCGGTCCTTACGTGCAGGAGAACGACCCGGTGTCCGAAGACGCCGCCGTCGACGAGGCGACCGGCGAGGTCGTCGAAGCGCCCAAGCCGAAGCGCGGAGCGAAGAAGGCCGCAGCGCCCAAGCAGCGCACCGCCTCGCTGTTCCGTTCGATGTCGGTGGACACGATCGAGCTCGATACCGCACTGCAGCTGCTCAGCCTGCCGCGCGTCGTCGGCAACGACCCCGAGACCGGCGACGAGATCACCGCGCAGAACGGCCGCTTCGGTCCGTACCTCAAGAAGGGCACCGACTCCCGGTCGCTCGAGAGCGAATCGCAGATCTTCGACGTGACCCTCGAGAAGGCCCTCGAGATCTACGCGCAGCCCAAATACGGGGCAGGTTCCCGCCGTGCGTCGAGTGCGCTCGCCGAGTTCGAGGCCGACCCCGTCAGCGGAAAGCCGATCCGCATCCGCGACGGCCGTTTCGGTGCATACGTCACCGATGGCGAGACCAACGTGACGATCCCGCGAGGCCAGAAGGTCGAGGACATCACGTTCGAGACCGCCGTGCAGATGCTGGCGGACAAGCGGGCTAAGGGTCCTGCTCCCAAGCGGGGCGCGGCGAAGAAGCCTGCGGCGAAGAAGGCTCCTGCGAAGCCCGCAGCGAAGAAGGCCCCCGCCAAGAAGCCCGCAGCCAAGAAACCTGCAGCCAAGAAGACCGCGACGGATGCCGAGAAGGCCGCCGCGCGCTCCGCGGCAGCCAAGAAGGCGGCGGCGACCCGCGCCGCGAACGCCGCGAAGCGTCGTACTGAGTGAGCGGAGCGAGTCGAAGTGAAGGCCGGTTCGTGACGTCGGAATCCGGTGTCTGGATCACGCTCGAAGGCGGAGACGGCTCAGGCAAGACCACACAGGCCGAGCTTCTCGGAGAGTGGCTGAGCGGCGCAGGCCGAACTGTCGTGCGCACTCGCGAGCCCGGAGGGTCGGAGGTCGGTCAGCTGATCCGCGACATCGTGCTGCACCATCGAGGCGACATCGCTCCGCGTGCGGAGGCCCTGCTGTATGCGGCAGACCGCGCGCACCACGTGGCCACGGTCGTCCGACCCGCGCTGGCCCGAGGCGAGGCCGTGCTTCAGGACCGCTACCTCGACTCGTCCGTGGCCTATCAGGGTGCTGGCCGCGTGCTCGACGGCGATGAGATCCGCAACCTCTCGCTGTGGGCCGCCGAGGGGGCTTTGCCCGACCTCACGGTTCTGCTCGACCTCGATCCCGAGTCCGCTCGCGTGCGTCTCGACTCTGCGGACAAGCCCTTCGACAGGCTCGAGGCAGAGAAGACCGAGTTCCACGCGCGTGTCCGTGAATCCTTCCTCGCCCTGGCGGCGGCCGAGCCCGATCGATTCCTCGTCGTCGACGCGTCGGCGACTCCCGAGGCGATCGCCGCGCAGATCCGCGAGCGCGTCGCGGCCCTCCTCGGCTGAGAGCTCTCAGGCTCTTCGCATCACCCGGGAGTGACGCGCACGTCCGTGCTCCCGATTAGGCTGAGTCCATGCCCCAGACTGTCGCCGCCCCCTTCCCGTGGGCCGATGTGTGGGGGCAGGACGCCGCCGTCGAGACGCTGCGCAACGCGGCATCCGATCCGACTGCTCTGTCGCATGCGTGGCTGATCACCGGGCCTCCCGGCTCGGGGCGCTCCACCCTCGCCCACGCCTTCGCGGCCGCTCTGGTCGCCGATCACCCCGACGACGAGGCGGCGATGCGTCAGGTGCTCGCCGGTACGCATCCCGACGTGACTGCCCTCCGCACCGACAAGGTCATCATCACGATCGCCGAGGCCCGTGCCCTGGTCGAGCGATCCTATTTCGCACCGTCTGCCGGCCGTTACCGAGTGATCGTGGTCGAAGACGCCGATCGCATGGTCGAGCGCACCTCCAACGTCCTCCTGAAGGCACTCGAGGAGCCGCCCGAGCAGACCGTCTGGATCCTCTGCGCGCCCAGCGAGGCCGATCTGCTGCCGACGATCCGCTCTCGCGTGCGCTCGCTGCGACTGCGCGAGCCCGACGTCGCAGACGTGGCGCGGCTGATCACGCTCCGCACGGGTGTCGACGAGGTCGTGGCCGAACAGGCCGCTCGTCACGCGCAACGCCACATCGGCATGGCTCAGCGTCTGGCCACCGACGACGCGGCCCGCAGACGTCGTGACGAGACCCTGCGATCGGTGCTGGGAGTCCGCGGCGTCAGTGACGCGGTCGAGGTCGCCGGGCGCATCATCCAGGCAGCCACCGACGATGCCAAGGCGCTCACCGCCGAACGCGATGCGGCCGAGCGCGCGAGCCTGTTGCGCACGGTCGGCATCGCCGAGGGCCAGGCCGTGCCCCCTGCTCTGCGTTCCCAGATCTCCGCGCTCGAAGACGATCAGAAGAAGCGTGCGACCCGCAGCCTGCGCGACGGGATCGACAGGGTGCTGACCGACCTGCAGTCGCTCTTCCGCGACGTGGTCATGCTGCAGTTCGGTCGGAACGACGAGCTGATCAACCGCGAGCTCCGCGAAGAACTGGCGGCGCTGGCGGCCGCCTGGCCCGAGACCCGTACGCTTGTCGTACTCGACCACCTTGCCGACACCCGCCAGTCGCTGGAGCGCAACGTCGCACCGCTGCTCGCCCTCGAGAGCTTGCTCGTGACTGTCACGAGCGGGAGGACACCGTGAACACTCGACCGACTTCCCGCATCCGACGCGCTGTCGCGGTGATCGCCGGGCTCGCCGCGGCCTCCGTGGCACTTTCCGGCTGCCTGTACGCGATGATCCCCGAGGGGGCTGAGCCGAAGCCGTCGGTGACCAACGCTCCGGACACAGAGGGTGTCGCAGAAGACCTGCTCCCCTTCTACGGGCAGACGCTCAGCTGGACCGAGTGCGGCACTGGCTTCGACTGCACCGACGTGACCGCCCCACTCGACTGGGAGAACCCCGGAGAGGGCGAGATCACCCTGTCGGTCGTGCGTCACCAGGCGGAGGGCACGTCGCAGGGGTCGCTGCTGACCAACCCGGGAGGTCCCGGTGCCAGCGGCGTCGAGCTGGTCCGCGACAGTCTGGACTTCGCCGTCGGTGCCGACCTGATCCAGAACTACGACGTGATCGGGTTCGACCCGCGCGGCGTCGGACAGTCGAGCGCCGTCACCTGCTTCGATGCGGCGGGCATGGACGACTATCTCTACACGATCCCCACCGCTCCGCGGGGGAGTGCCGAGTGGGAGGCCGAACTGCTGCAGGCGCACAAGGAGTTCGCCGACGCGTGCGAGGCGAACAGCGGCGGCATCCTGCCCTACGTCACGACCATCAATGCGGCGCGAGACATGGACTTGATCCGCGCGGTGCTCGGCGACAAGCAGCTGAACTATCTCGGCTACTCGTACGGGACCTTCCTCGGTGCGACCTACGCCGATCTGTATCCCGAGAAGGCGGGGCGCCTCGTGCTCGACGGCGCCATCGACCCGGCGGTATCAGGTCTCGACGTCGGAGCGACCCAGGCGATCGGCTTCGAGTCCGCGCTCCGCGCCTACATGCAGGACTGCCTGGATTCGGGTGAGTGCCCGTTCAACGGTTCGGTCGATGAGGCGATGGCCGACCTCGGTGCACTGCTCGCGAGCGTCGACGCGTCGCCCCTCGAGAACGGCGACGGACGCATGCTGGGCGCCGATGCGCTGATGACCGGCATCATCGCCGCGCTGTACTCGGCCGACAGCTGGACCTACCTGACGCAGGCATTCGATGAGGCCCTCCAGGGTGACCCGACGACAGCGTTCTTCCTCGCCGACTTCTACAACGGTCGGGAGAACGGCACCTACCTCGACAACTCGAGTGAGGCGTTCCGCGCGTACAACTGCATGGACTATCCGGTCGAGGACGACCCGGCGGCCGAGGCCGACACCATGGCGAAGATCGCCGCGGGCGCACCGACGATCGCCCCCTACTGGAACGGTCCCGACTCCTGCTCGGTGTGGCCGTACCCGCCCACCGGCACCCGAGGCGAGATCACGGCAGAGGGTGCAGGGCCCATCCTCGTCGTCGGCACGACCAACGATCCGGCGACGCCGTACGAGTGGTCCGAGTCGCTTGCAGACCAGCTCGAAGAGGGCGTTCTGATCACCCGCGTCGGCGAAGGCCACACCGGGTACAACAAGGGCAACACGTGCGTCGACAGTGCTGTGGAGGCCTTCCTCCTCGACGACGTCGTGCCCGAAGACGGCCTCCGCTGCGAGTGATTCGGGCTCGATTCGCGGTGCGGCCCCGGAACGGGTAATATCGATGATCGCGCCGCTTTAGCTCAGTCGGCAGAGCATTTCACTCGTAATGAAAAGGTCGTCAGTTCGATTCTGACAAGCGGCTCCAGCAGGCCCTGTGATGTGAACAGCATCACAGGGCCTTTTGGTTCCCTGTGCGACACGCACTCCAGACCCGCCACAGTCGCCGGACGCGGCATGCGCGGAGCCACAGTGCGTCCCTCTCGGCGTACCCTCGAGACATGAGCAGAGCGCTTCTGATCGTCGATGTGCAGAACGACTTCACCGAAGGCGGTGCGCTGGCCGTGGTCGGCGGCGATGCCGTCGCATCGGCCGTGTCCTCCTTCCTCGCCGCGCATGCCGGCGAGTACGACGTGATCGTCGCCTCGAGGGACTGGCACGATGCCTCGGGTGACAACGGGGGGCACTTCGCCGACAGCCCTGACTTCGTCGACACCTGGCCCGCGCACTGCGTCGCCGGGACGCCAGGGGCCGAGTACGACCCGCTGCTGGTCACGGATGCCGTCACGCACCACGTGCAGAAGGGGCAGGGGGTGCCGGCCTATTCGATGTTCGAGGGGACGACCGAGGCGGGCGACACCGTCGGAGCGATCCTGACGGGTGCGGGCGTGCTCACCGCCGATGTGGTCGGGATCGCCACCGATCACTGCGTCCGAGCATCCGCTCTCGACGCGATCGCGCACGGCGTGCAGGTGCGGATCCTCACGGATCTGATCGCAGGCGTCGCTCCCGAGCCGAGCGAGGCGGCGCTCGCCGAGCTCGCCCACGCGGGCGCCGTGCTCGTCGAGAGCGGCGCTGCGTGACGCGCAGCGCGCTCCTGCTGCGTGCGGTCAACGTCTCCGGGCGCAATCGAGTTCCGATGGCAGAGCTGCGTGAGGCGCTGGTCCCGGTACTGGGCGAGGTGTCGACCTACATCGCGAGCGGGAACATCCTGTGCGAGCATCCGCACGATCCGGCATCCGCCTGTGCGGAGGTCCGCGCGCTCATCGCCCGCGAGTTCGGCGTCGACACTCCGGTGATCCTGCGGACGCACGAGGCGCTCGTGCGGGCGTTGCAGTCGCACCCCTTCAGCGGTGCGACCGAGAAGCTGCTGCACGCGATGTTCCTCGAGGGTCCGGCAGCCGCCGGGGCCGTCGAGACGCTGCAGCAGCGTCTCGTGCCGGGGGAGCGGATCGCGCTCGTCGGCGACGACCTGTGGATCGACTACGCCGAGGGTGGTGTGCACAGCACGAAGCTCACGAAAGCCGTCCTCGACCGCGCGCTCGGTGTCGCCGGCACGGCGCGCAACCTCCGAACCGTCAGGAAGCTCGCCGAGCTGACCGCATGAGCGCTCAGCCCGAGGTCTCTCGGCTGAGGGCAGCCGGCGGCACCTGCGGGTGAGCCTGGAGATCCACCCTGCGCGTGCCGCATCCGCCGCAGCGAACGTAGAGGACGATGCCCTCGCTGGTCGGATGCCGTGAGTCGACGAGCCAGGAGTGCTCGTGCGCGGGGGCGGTCTGACGGGGGATCGGGAGGGTGTGCAGTGAGGTCATGCATCCAGCGTGATGTAATGGCCTTATGCATCTCAACCCTTACGGCGAGTATGCGGTGCTGCTGGCCGCATCGCTCGCCGACGACTTTCCCGTCGATCGCGCCGGCATCGAGGAGAGAACGCTCCAGATGGGCATGACGATGACGTTCCCGCCTGCACCCGACGACCATGAGCGCGTCCGCGAAGTCGTCGACGACTGGCTGCAGATCGTCGACGAGCGGGACCCCGCGGCCAGAGCCGAGGTGCTCAACGCGCAGATGGCGAAGGCCGCGGCCTATCCGCGCCTGACGAACCATGACGGCGAGGGCTGGCACCTGCACTACCGAGACGACGTGCAGTCACTGCCGTACGTACTGCGGGCGATCTTCGCGGTCGGCACGTCGCTGCACCTCGTCACGCGAGGCATGGATCGCCTCGGACGCTGCGAGGCCTCGCCGTGCACGAACGTCGTCGTGGACGTGACGCGCAACGGCAGGCAGCGCTTCTGCTCGGTGCGCTGTTCGAACAGGGCGGCGGTCCGGCGTCACAGGGCGCGCGCGGGCTCCTGACTCCGGACCGCCGGGTTCTCGGTTCAGATCACGCGGTCTGCTCGGCGTGACGTCCTTCGGCGACCTCTTCGATCAGCTTGGCGTTGAACGCGGGCAGGTCGTCGGGGGTGCGGCTCGAGACCAGGCCCTCGTCGACCACGACCTCTTCGTCGACCCAGGTCGCTCCGGCGTTGCGGAGATCTGTCGCGAGACTCGGGTAGCTCGTCAGGGTGCGTCCGTCGACGACGCCGGCCTCGATCAGGATCCAGGCGCCGTGGCAGATGACGGCGACGGGCTTGTGCTGCTCGAAAAATGAGCGGGCGAGGTCGATCGACGGCTTGTCGAGCCGCAGGTGGTCGGCGTTCACCACGCCGCCCGGAAGCACGAGCGCGTCGAACTCGTCGGCCTTCGCGGCGTCCGAGGTGAGGTCGACATGCTGGACGTGACCGTTCTTCCCGGTGATCTGCAGTCCTTCAGGTGCGATCAGTGTGGCGCTCGCGCCCTCGCTCTGCACTGCTTCCCACGGACTGGTCAGCTCGCTGTCCTCGAATCCGTCCGTGGCCAGGAATGCCACTCGGCTGTCGGTGAGAGTCGCCATGATGCGTCCTTTCGTGGAGGTGGAGGTCCCGGTGGGGATGACTCGACACTCTCGCACGGGGCGGATGCCGTGAAGGGGGTGGCCGGATGGACGCGGCGATGATAACGGTGGGCCCCGTGGGGCTCGAACCCACGACCCGCGGATTAAAAGTCCGATGCTCTGCCAACTGAGCTAGAGGCCCGCCCCTCCAGTCTAGGGCGCAAAGAAGGAGCCGCTGACGACGTGTCGCCAGCGGCTCCTTCTCCATCTCACCGTCCTCCCCCTGAGTGGCGAGATGGTGTGTGCCGAGTCCTGCCTCGGCATCCCATGGCTTACTCAGCCGGGGGCATCAGCACCGAGTCGATCAGGTACACGGTGGCGTTGGCGGTCTTGACGCCACCGCAGATGACGTTCGCGTCGTTGACCATCAGCGAGTCGCCGCTGCCGGTGACCTCGAGGTCAGCGCCCTGAACGGTGGCGTGGGTGCCATCGATGTCAGAGGGGGCGATCTGGCCGGGGACCACGTGGTACGTCAGGATCGAGCTCAGCGTGGCGCTGTCGGTCTTGAGAGCCTCGATGGTGGCGGGGTCGATCTTCGCGAAGGCGTCATCGACCGGAGCGAAGACGGTGAACTCGTCACCGTTCAGCGTGTCGACGAGGTTGACATCGGGGTTGAGCTGGCCGCTGACTGCGGCGACCAGGGTCTTGAGCAGCGGGTTGTTGGATGCGGCGGTGGCGACCGGGTCAAGAGCCATGCCCTCGACCGAACCTGCGCCATCCGGCACTGCCTCTGCGTATGCGGCGCAACCGGGGCCGACGAGGTCCGCGGCGGGATCCATCGTCTCGGGAGCGGTCGTCTCGGACGACTCCGGTGCCATCGACTCCGACGGCTCGTCGGTGGTTCCACCCATGGAACATGCGGAGAGCAGGAATGCGCTCGCAAGGCCGAGGGTGATCGCTGCGGTGACCTTCTTCTTGGTGCTGAACATCTCGAGCTCCTTCAGAACTGTGCCACGGCCTCTCCGTGGCGTTGACAGCTGTTCGGAGCCCCCCGGAGATCGGATGGGAGAAAGTTCAAAAGATTTTCCGGATCCCTCCGACCCAATCCGTTTCGAGGGCTGCTGCGAACAGCTTTCGACGAACAGCACTTAAGAGGACTCGATTCCGTCACTTTCGGGCGGCGGCTGCACGAGAAAGCAATGTGGATGCGGCATGCTGGTAGAGATGGTCATCGATGGGATGGACGTACCCGAAGACGGTACGGCAAAGGATGCTGTCGCTGACCTGCTCGTTCGCATCGGCGACGGTGATCAGCGCGCATTCGCGGAGCTCTACGACTCGCTCTCCTCGAGGGTGTTCGGTCTCATCCTCCGTGTGCTCGTCAACCGCTCGCAGAGCGAAGAGGTGCTTCAGGAAGTTTTTCTGGAGATCTGGCAATCCGCTTCCAAGTTCGCTCCGAACAAGGGGCAGGGAAGAACCTGGGTGATGACGATCGCGCACCGTCGTGCGGTCGACCGGGTACGGGCGTCCCAGTCCAGCGCGGACAGAGACGTACGGGCCGGGTTCAGGGATATCGGGGTCGCGCACGACAGTGTCGCGGAAACGGTCGAGCTGGGCATCGAGGGCGAGAAGGTCGTGAATGCTCTCTCGGGTCTTCCCGAGGCACAGCGCGAAGCTCTCGTCCTGGCCTATTACGGCGGATACAGTCAAAATGAAGTCGCGGTGCTCGTGGGGGCACCGCTGGGGACGATCAAGACACGGATGCGAGATGGGCTCTCGCGCCTGAGGACAGCCATGGGGGTGACAGCATGAACGAGCAGGAATTCGCGGAACTCGCGGCGGGAGCAGCACTCGATGCGCTGTCGCCCGATGATCAGCAGCGCTATCACGCGGCGCTCGCCGCGCACCCTGAGTGGCAGCGCATCGCCGATGAGGATGCCGACAGTGCGGCGTTCCTCTCCACCGGTGTCGCTCCGACAGTTCCCTCGCCCGACATCCGCGCAGCCCTCCTCGCACGCATCGCGGTGACGCCGCAGAGCGGCGATGTGATCGTGACGGGTTCGGCGCCGGACGCTCTGCCCGAGTCGGCGCCGGATGCGGAGTCAGCACCGGATGTCGCTCCTGTCATCTCCACGCAGCCCTCATCGATCCGCGGCGAGGCGAGCCCGAAGGCTCCGGCGCACCGCCTGCGGATCCTCTTCGCACTCGCAGCGTGCCTCGCACTGCTCGTCGGTGTCGGCGTCGGTGCTGTGGCCGTCAACGAGTACCTGAATCGTCCCGCGAGCGTGATCGCGCTGCAGGACATCCAGGCCTCCGGCGACGCGCAGCAAGCCAGTGTTCCGCTCGAGGGCGGGGGCACCGCCACCGCGCACTGGTCGGCGTCGCTCGGAAAATCCGTGCTCGTGACCGACGGCGTACCCGCGCTGTCCGAGGGTGAGACGTATGAGCTCTGGTACGTCCGAGGTGAGACTCCGATCCCGGCCGGCGTGTTCGCTGTCGATGACGGAGCGGCGACCGCGGTGCTCGACGGCGAGATGCATGCCGGCGACGTGATCGCCGTCACCGTGGAGAAGGCCGGGGGTTCGCCGTCCGGGCTGCCGACGACCGACCCGGTGGTCGTCATCCCCACCGCCTGACGTCGTCGATCACGCGTACCCTGGACTGATGCCCGAGCAGTTCTCGCGTCCTGTACGCCGACCCACCAGTGCTTTCGACAACATCGTCGGCACTCACGACCCTGCGGAAGAGACGCGAGTCGCACACGCGACAGCAACCGCCCTGCTCGCACGGGTGCGAGCGGATGAGAGCGGTGTGAGCGCGGACCGTCTCGTCGCCTTCACCGCCGAGCACGGTATCGACGAGATCGCCGAGTTGTGGTCCAAGGCGCCCGCGCGGACGCTGCCGGGCGCGCTGTGGCGCCTCTACCTGCTGCAGCTCGCCATCCACAGCGATCCGCAGACGGCGGCGCTGCTCTATGAGCGCGGTCGGGTCGAGTTGAGCTCCGTCGACTCGGTGGTCGCCGGAGCCCCGGTACCGGCGAATCCCGACGAGCTCGTCGCCCTCATCGACACGATCCTCCGTGGCGCGTTCCGTGGCGACTTCGCGGTCGCCCTCGACCGGGCCGCGGCGTTCTGCCGTGTGCAGGCATCGGGTGCCACGCACACCGCGGACGACTACGAGCCGACCGAGCCTTCGCGCGCCAGCGAACTCACGACCAGGGCGCTGCGGCTCAGCAGCTACGCGCAGGACCTGTCGGCGTCGGCGGTGCTGTGGCGAACGGATGCGCTCGCCTGAGCCGGACCGGCCGTGCGGATCCGTTCGCGGACATGAAAAGACCGGGCCGCAAGAACGCCTCTCGGCGGAAGGCCGCTCATAGCGGCAAATTTTGGAGCCCGGGGTTATGCGGCCCGGCCATTCCATTGTAACAAGATCGCACTGCGGCTATTCCCGGGAGTCTAGGCTCGGAGCATGACCCGGCGCTTTGCTCTGATGATCGATCCGGCTGCTGCGGATGCGGACCGCTCCGACTTCGCCGACACCTTCACGCTCGTCGACGCGGCAGCACCCGCACTGAGCGTGGGGGAGCTGAGTACCCAGCGCGGTGACGGCGTCTTCGAATCGATCGGCGTCGTCGACGGGCACGCGCAGGAGGTCATCCCTCATCTCGAGCGGCTGGCGCATTCTGCGCAGCTCTGCGACCTGCCGCTGCCGAACCAGGCCCAGTGGCGACAGGCCATCGAGCAGGCGGCCGGCCACTGCGAACAGGGCGAGTACGTCATCAAGCTCATCCTCAGCAGAGGCGTCGAGCACGGGCCCACCCCGACCGCGTGGGTCACCGCTGCACCGGCATCCGACTTCTCCGAGGTGCGGGAACGGGGGATCCGCGTCGTCACGCTCGACCGCGGATACGATCTCGACGTCGCCGAGAACGCGCCGTGGCTGCTGTTGGGAGCCAAGACCCTTTCGTACGCGGTGAACATGGCCGCGCTGCGCGAAGCACACCGGCGAGGCGCCGACGACGCGATCTTCCTCTCCCGCGACGGCTTCGTGCTCGAGGCGCCGACCGCCTCGCTGATCCTGCGCCTCGGCGACCGATTCGTCACGCCAGCACCGAACGGTGGCATCCTGCACGGCACGACCCAGCTCAGTGTCTACGAATACCTCGCCGGCCGCGGTCTCGAGGTCGAGTACGGGCAGGTCCCGGCATCCGATCTTCCTCGTGCGGATGCCGCCTGGCTGGTTTCGAGCGTCCGGCTCGCCGCTCCGATCACCGCCATCGACGGCGTCGAGCTGCCGGTCGATCACGCCCTCACGGCCGAGCTGAACCGATACCTGCTCTCGCCTCGCGACTGACCTTCGCCCCGCTCGCCCTCGGAAAACGCAGATCATCCGCGTCCTCAGCGGTGTGGCGCCGGACGACATGCCGGGGTGACGGCCATCGCTCTGGGATTCCCCTCTCATCAATGCCCGTCCTGGAGCAGCGCACCCTGGATCGCATCGACAACCGCCTGCCAATCGTGCACGATCATCCCGTAGGTGAAACGTAGGGTCTGATAACCCCGTGCGGCTGCGGCCGCGTCTCGCTGAAGATCCTTCGCCCTCAGATCCTCGCCGTCGTGGTTCGCGCGTCCATCGGCTTCGATGATCAGGCGCGCTCCGACGACGAAGTCCACCTCTCCCACGCCGGCGATCCACACCTGAGGCCGGGCTTCTATGCCGAGCCGGTGCAGCCCGAGACGGAGGAGCGACTCCAGTCCGCTGTCGGCATCCGCTCGTGCGAAGGCGACGAGCCACCTCATCGCGACCGGGAGATGCGCCACGAGCCACGTCAGATCCCCGACTCGAAGCAGCGACTGCCGAAGCGCCGACTCCAATGCCGCGAAGAACGTGTCCTCCGACGCGCACTGTGAGATCTGCAGAAGTACGTTCCGGACCGGCGGTGGCGCGCCGACGGCGACTTTTCCCTCGTCCCAATGGATGTGGCAGTCCTCGCAGGAAGAGCGCGGTGTTCCGGCCGTCCCCATCCAGACATGGCATTTCGGCGGTGTCTCGAGGATCCAGAGACCGTGCAGAAGTCCCGCGGTGCAGCATCCGACCGTGCCGCCGTGCGAGGCTGCGTGGACGATGCGGTCCTGAGTGCCAGCGAGCGCGTACACGCCTTGGCGGGGCCGGACAACCTCCCCCGATCTCACGGCCCTGGTGAGTTCGGACTCGGTCACCCCCAGACGTTTCAGCTCAGCGGTGCGCGCCATGCGGCCGAGTGTGCGGAGGGCGGACTCCGCTCGGGTGAACGTCATCCGAAGACGATGGGTGATCGCCGTCGTCGCCGACCTGAGAAATCCTGTGTTCTCCCATGTTCTGTGGATGGCGCATCCGGGCCTCCAGAAGTGCAGGCCCGGTCATCGACGGGAAAACCCAGACCGTCGGCCTACCGAGCCGCGCGTCGAGGAGTCGACACGCGGTCGTGGGACGCGATGGTCTGGGTTTTCCAGGGAGCAGAAGGAAGGAGGGGGGATGCTTATCCGAAGCGACCCGAGACGTAGTGCTCGGTGGCCTGCACGGACGGGGTGGTGAACATCGTGCGGGTGTCGTCGTACTCGATGAGCTTGCCCGGCTTGCCGGTGCCGGCGATGTTGAAGAACGCCGTCTTGTCGGAGACGCGGCTGGCCTGCTGCATGTTGTGCGTCACGATGACGACCGTGTACTGGGTCTTGATCTCGGCGATGAGCTCCTCGATCGCGAAGGTCGAGATCGGGTCAAGAGCCGAGCAGGGCTCGTCCATCAGGATCACGTCGGGTGAGACGGCGATCGCGCGGGCGATGCACAGACGCTGCTGCTGTCCGCCCGAAAGGCCGGAGCCGGGACGGTCGAGACGGTCCTTGACCTCGTTCCAGAGGTTGGCGCCGCGCAGCGACTTCTCGACCAGGGCGTCCTGATCGCTCTTCGCCATTCGCGTGTTGTTGAGCTTGACGCCCGCGAGCACGTTCTCCTTGATCGACATCGTGGGGAACGGGTTCGGACGCTGGAACACCATTCCGACCTGGCGGCGCACGAGCACGGGGTCGACGCCGGCGCCGTAGAGGTTCTTGCCGTCGATCAGCACCTCGCCCTCGACGCGAGCGCCGGGGATGACCTCGTGCATGCGGTTGAGGGTGCGCAGGAACGTGGACTTGCCGCAGCCGGACGGGCCGATGAATGCCGTGACGGTGTTGGGCTTGATGTCGATGCTGACGCCTTCGACGGCGAGGAAGTCGCTGTAGTAGACGTTGAGGTCGTTGACTTCGATGCTCTTGGACACGAGAGGGATCCTTTGGTTCAGTCGGGTATGACGGCTCAGCGGCCGTTGATCTTGGGGGCGAACACCTTGGCGATGATGCGTGCCACCAGGTTCAGCACCATCACGATGACGATCAGGGTGAGGGCGGCGGCCCATGCCCGGTCGAGGTAGGCATCGACCGGGATGCCGGGGTACTTCGCCTGCATGTACGAGAACACGGGTAGCGTCGCCATCTGGCCGCCGAACATGTTCAGGTTCATGCCCTGGACGACTCCGACGGTGAGCAGCAGCGGCGCGGTCTCGCCGATGACGCGCGAGATGGCCAGCATGATGCTGGTCAGGATTCCGGCGATCGCGGTGGGCAGCACGACCTTGAGGATCGTCAGCCACTTCGGCACACCGAGCGCGTAGGCCGCTTCGCGGAGCTCGTTCGGGACGATGCGCAGCAGCTCTTCGGATCCGCGCACGACGACCGGGATCATCAGCACCGAGAGCGCTAGGGAGCCCATGATGCCCATTCGCGTTCCCGGTCCGACGATGAGCGCGAACACCGAGTAGATGAACAGACCGGCGACGATCGAGGGGATGCCGGTCATGACGTCGACGAGGAACGTGATGCCCCGCGCGAGCTTGCGGCCCTCGCCGTACTCGACGAGATAGATCGAGGTCATCAGGCCGATCGGCACCGAGATGATGGTTGCGCCGAGAGTGATCAGCAGCGTTCCGTAGATGGCGTGGACGGCACCGCCGCCCTCGCCCACGATGTTGCGCATCGAGAAGCTGAAGAACTCGCCGTCGAACCGCATGAGGCCGTTGACGACCACCGTGTAGAGCAGCGAGATGAGGGGGAGGAGCGCGACCACGAAGGCGCCGGACACGAGCGCGGTCATGAGTCGGTCGATCGCGTGGCGGCGGCTCTCGACCACAGTGGAGATCACGAAGATGAGCACCATGTAGAACACGAGGCCGACCACGAGCGTGAGGGCGATGTTGAAGTCGGCCGGGTCGCCGCCGGCGTTCATGAAGGCGAAGATCGTCGCGGAGATGACGAACGCGACCAGCAGCAGCGCCCACGGTGCCCACTTGGGCAGATGGCCCGCCGAAGTGGTGTGCACAGGGGCGACGACCGACGAGGGCGACGGTGAGGGAGTGAGTGTGGCGGTCATGTCAGTTGGCTCCCGAGAACTCGGCGCGGCGCGAGACGATCCAGCGGGCCACGAAGTTGACCGCGAAGGTGACGATGAAGAGGATCAGACCCGCCGCGATGAGCGTGTTGACGCCTTCGTCGTGGGCCTCGGGGAACCGCAGCGCGATGATCGCCGGGATCGTCGTGGGGTTCTCCGGGTTGATCAGGTTGAACGTGATGATGCCGAGAGGCGAGAGCACGAGCGTCACGGCCATGGTCTCGCCGAGCGCGCGGCCGAGGCCGAGCATGGCGCCTGAGACCATTCCACTGCGTGCGAAGGGGAGCACGGCCATCCGCACCATCTCCCAGCGCGTCGCGCCGAGCGCGAGCGCGGCCTCCTCGTGCAGCTTCGGGGTCTGGAGGAACACCTCGCGGCAGATCGCGGTCATGATCGGGAGGATCATCACCGCGAGCACGAGGGATGCCGTGAGGATCGTCTTTCCGGTGCCCGAGGGCGTTCCGCCGAAGATCGGGATCCAGCCGAGGTTGGTGTTGAGCCACTTGTAGAAGGGCACGAGCATCGGTGCGAAGGTGAGGGCACCCCAGAGGCCGAAGACGACCGACGGCACGGCGGCCAGAAGGTCGATGATGTAGCCGAGGAATCCGGCGAGCCGGCGCGGGGCGTAGTGAGAGATGAAGAGCGCGATTCCGATCGCGATCGGTGCGGCGATGACGAGCGCGATGAGGCTCGACCACAGCGTTCCGAAGACGAAGGGCCAGACCCACGAGAGGAACGACTGGCCCTCGAGGATGTGGTTGTTCGAGGTGTCGGCCGACAGAGCCGGGATCGCCTGCACGATGAGGAAGACGGCGACCGCTGCGAGCGTGACGAGGATGATGATTCCCGCTGCCAGAGCGGTGCCCGAGAAGACGAGGTCACCCCGTCGGCGCAGCTTGGGGCGCGTCCCGGTGGAACGGGTGGTATCGGGACCCGTTGAGGTTGTGGTCATCGGAGCGACTCCAGGCTCTGAGGGACTTTCGGGGTTTTCATGCGGGTGCCCCCGGGTGTCGGTCTTGTCCTACGACCGACACCCGGGGGCGTCGGACCGGGGCTCAGCTATGGGCTGAGCCGTCGGTCACTCCGTGACGATCGCGTCGATCGCCGTGTTGATCTGGTCGCGCAGGGTGTCCGAGATCGGCGCGCTGCCGGCGGCCTCGGCTGCGGCATCCTGGCCCTCGGCCGATGCGACGTACTCGAAGTACGCCTTCACGAGGCCTGCGGTCTCGGCGTCGTCGTACTCGACGCAGCCGATGAGGTACGAGACGAGCGCGATCGGGTAAGAACCGGCGGGGGCTGCGGCCGGGTCGACGGCGAACGCGAGGTCGTGGTCCGAGCGACCCTCCTCGAGCGGCGACGCCTCGACGAGCGCTGCGGCGGCCTCGGCGGAGTACGCGACGTACTCGCCCTCGACCTCGACGGCGACCTGACCGAGGTCCGCGGTGCGCGACGCGTCGGCGAAGCCGATGTAGCCGACACCGTTGGTGATCGCGTCGACGACGCCCGAGGTGCCGTCTCCGGCCTCACCGGTCGACAGCGGCCACTCGTCGGCTGCCTCGTAGGTCCAGACGTCCGGAGCGACGGCGCTGAGGTACTTGGTGAAGGTCTCCTGCGTGCCCGACGCGTCCGCGCGGTGCACGGGCACGATCGCCTGGTCGGGCAGATCGACGCCCTCGTTCTGCGAGGCGATGGCGGCGTCGTTCCAGTTGGTGATGGCGCCCGAGAAGATCTTGGCGATGGTCTCGCCATCGAGGTTCAGCTCGTCGATGCCCTCGAGGTTGAAGGCGACGGCGACGGGCGAGATGTAGACGGGGATCTCGACGATCTCGTCGGAGGTGCAGGAGCCGAAGCCGCCGGCGGCGATCTCGTCGGCGTTGAACGCGCGGTCGGATCCGATGAAGTTGGAGGAGCCGGCGATGAAGTTCTCGCGGCCGGTGCCCGAACCCGTCGCGGTGTAGTTCACCGTGGTGTCGGGGTTGGCGGTCTGGAATGCGGCGACCCAGGACTGCTGCGCGGCCTCCTGCGAGGAGGCGCCGGTGGCCTCGATGGTGCCGGAGAGGGTCGACTCGCTCGGCGCGTCGGTGGAGCCCGTGCCGCCTTCGTTCGCGGCACAGCCGGCGAGTGCGAGAGCGGCGACGGCGCCGATGGCGCCGATTCGTGCGATTCGGGAGATCTWCACTGTGGATCCTTCGATCTTGGATGGGTGGGGCCCGGTGCAGGGCACACAGTGACGCTATGTGCGGCGGTTAACGAGACTCTCCCGCGCAGGTGAACGGAAGGTGAACGGCGCGCGTCTCTCTGGGGTGCACCCCAGGCGCGCACTCGTGTCCCGAGGCCGCTCGACGAGCGGTCAGATCTTGGGGACGTGCGTCTCGATCGCGATGATCCCGGAACCCGGGTTCGATGCCGAGACGTGCACGACCGAGAAGGCGGCCGGCTCGAGATCGGCCGCGCTGTTGACGTACGAGCCGCGGATCGTGCCGGTCGCGAGTGCGATCTCGGTGAGGAGGCCCGGCAGCACAGGGCCGTGGCTGCAGATGACGGCCGGCTTGACTGCCCGCACCCGGCGACCGATCACCGAACGCAGGTCGTCGTGTCCGTCCTCCCAGGCATCCTGACTGATCTTCTCGGTCATGACGACCTTGCGACCCAGAGCCTTCGCGAGCGGCTTGACCGTCTGCACGCAGCGCACGGCGTCGCTGGTGATGATCTTGCGTACTCCGAAAGCGCGCAGAGGGCCGACGATCGACTTCGCCTGGTCGCGCCCGCGATCGGTGAGCGGACGTGCGGCATCCGCGCCGTCCCAGTCCGAGCGGGAGAGTGCCTTGGCATGACGCAACGCGATGATCGGGAATGTGCGCAGCACGCCGTCATCGACGAGGTTCGCGAAGAAGTCGAGGATCTCGAGGTCGACCGGGTAGCTCAACCGGGAGCGCGCCTTCTTGACGCTGACCCATTCCAGTGCCGCGATCTCCTTGTTCGGAACGAAGGTCGAGGCGCGGATCGCGTCGACGGTCGCCTCGGCAGCCCAGTAGTGCACGACCTTCTGCTTGCTCGAGGGCAGATGGTAGCGACTCACGCCGACCGGCACGCCGAGCGAGACGCGGATGCCGGTCTCCTCGTGCACCTCGCGTACCGCGGTCTCTGCGAGCATCTCGCCGGGGTCGACCTTGCCCTTCGGAAGGGTGATGTCCTTGTACTTGGTGCGGTGGATCAGCAGGATCCGCAGTTTGCCGTCGATGAGTCGCCAGACGACGGCGCCCGCCGCGTACACCGCTTTGTCCGTCCACTTCGAACTCGTCGCCTGGGCGCTCGACTGACTGATCATCGGACCGCCCGTGCTCGACGGCGTCGCTGGATCGACCCCATCGTCTTGTCCTGCAGGTCGACGAGCGGCTTGCCGTCGGCGTTCTCGGAATGCCGCGTCCAGACGCCGTCCACGCCCAGGTGCCACGAGGTGGTTCCGGGGTCCATGGCGAGATCGAAGAAGTCGAGCAGGTCCTTCATATGGCCTGGGTCCGTCACGCGCACGAGCGCCTCGACGCGGCGGTCGAGGTTGCGGTGCATCATGTCGGCGCTGCCGATGTACACCTGTGCGTCGCCGTCGTTGTGGAACGCGAAGATGCGGGAGTGCTCCAGGTACCGGCCGAGGATGCTGCGGACGGTGATGTTGTCGCTGATTCCCTCGAGGTCGGTGCGGAGGCTGCAGATGCCTCGCACCCACACGTCGACCTTCACACCGGCCGCGCTCGCGCGGTACAGCGCGTCGATGACCTCTTCGTCGACCATCGAGTTGACCTTGATGCGGATGCTGGCGGGCTTGCCGTCCTCGGCGTTGCGCCGCTCGTGGTCGATCTGACGCACCAGCCCCTTGCGCAGGTGCAGGGGAGCGACGAGCAGACGCTTGAACTTCTTCTCGATCGCGTATCCGCTGAGCTCGTTGAACAGACGGGTGAGGTCCTTGCCGACCTGCGCGTCGGTCGTGAACAGTCCGAAGTCCTCGTAGATGCGGCTGGTCTTGGGGTTGTAGTTGCCGGTGCCGATGTGCGAGTAGTGGCGCAGCACGCCGTCTTCCTCTCGGATGACGAGCGCGAGCTTGCAGTGCGTCTTCAGCCCCACGAGGCCGTAGACCACGTGCACGCCGGCCTTCTCGAGCTTGCGCGCCCAGACGATGTTGTTGGCCTCGTCGAAGCGGGCCTTGACCTCGACCAGCGCCAGCACCTGCTTGCCCGCCTCGGCGGCGTTGATCAGCGCCTCCACGATCGGGCTGTCGCCCGAGGTGCGGTAGAGCGTCTGCTTGATCGCGAGCACGTGAGGGTCGCGGGCGGCCTGCTCGAGGAACGAGACGACGCTCGTCGTGAACGACTCGTACGGGTGGTGCACGAGCACGTCCGACTTGCGGATCGCCTTGAAGATGTCGGCGCGCGTGTTGCTGCCCGTGGGCTGGAAGGCGACCGCGGTGGTGGGCAGGTGCGGCGGGTAGCGCAGGTCGGGGCGGTCGATGCGCGAGAGGTCGAACAGGCCTCGCAGATCGAGCGGCCCGGGCAGGCGATAGATCTCCTGGTCCGTGATCTCGAGCTCGCGCACGAGGAGGTCCATCGTGACCTCGTCCATGTCGTCGGTGATCTCGAGCCGGATGGGCGGACCGAAGCGGCGGCGCAGCAGCTCGGCCTCAAGCGCCTGGATGAGGTTCTCGCTCTCGTCCTCCTCGATCTCCACGTCCTCGTTGCGGGTGAGGCGGAAGGCGTGGTGGTCGAGCACCTCCATGCCGGGGAACAGGTCTCCGAGGTGGTTCGCGATGAGCTCCTCGAGCGTGAGGAAGCGCTTGATCTCGCCGCTGCCGGGCACCTCGACGAACCGGGGCAGCATGGGCGGCACCTTGAGGCGGGCGAACTCCTGACGCCCGGTGCGCGCGTTGCGGATGCGGATCGCCAGATTGAGCGAGAGGCCGGAGATGTACGGGAACGGATGCGCGGGGTCGACCGCGAGCGGCATCAGCACCGGGAACACCTGGGCGCCGAAGTACTCGGAGAGCTTGGCGCGCTCGTCATCAGTGAGCGCCGACCACTCGGTGATCTCGATGCCGGACTCTGCGAGCGCCGGACGCACGAGCGACTTCCAGGCGTCGGCGTGACGCAGCTGGAGTGCGTGCGCTTCACGAGCGATGTCGGCGAGGGCGTCGGCGGGGGAGCGGCCGATGTTCGTCGGAACCGCGAGACCTGTCACGATGCGGCGCTTCAGGCCGGCGACGCGCACCATGAAGAACTCATCGAGGTTGCTCGCGAAGATCGCGAGGAAGTTCGCCCTTTCGAGCTCCGGCAGCGACGGGTCTTCGGCGAGCTCGAGCACGCGCTGGTTGAACGCGAGCCAGCTCAGCTCGCGGTCGAGGTAGCGATGGTCGGGGAGGAGCGCATCCGGGGACTCGATGGCATCGAAGTCGTCATCTTCAGCGTCACCGAGACCAGCGTCGGCGAGAGCGGGATCGATCATGGGGTACATCTAAGCACCGTGAGGTGACGCGCGCGTGAACGGGGCGTCGCATCCGTCACCGCGTCGCCGCCACCGTCTCGTCGTCGTACACGTTGAATCGGTAGCCGACGTTGCGCACGGTGCCGATGATCTGCTCCTGGTCGCCGAGCTTCGCGCGCAGGCGACGCACATGCACGTCGACCGTTCGCGTGCCTCCGAAGTAGTCGTATCCCCACACCTCGCTGAGCAGCTGCTCGCGGGTGAACACCCTGGAGGGGTGGGTGGCGAGGAAGTGCAGCAGCTGGAACTCCTTGTACGTGAGATCCAGCGGACGGCCGCGCAGCTTCGCCGAATACGACTGCTCGTCGATCGTGACCCCGGAGGCCTGCACGCGCGAGGGTTCTGCGACCTCGTCACGGCGGGCGAGCGCGAGGCGCACACGGGCATCGGTCTCGGCCGGACCCGCGGTGGAGAGAAGGACGTCGTCGATCCCCCACTCGCCGGAGAGCGCGCTCATGCCGCCCTCCGTGACGACGAGGAGCAGCGGAGCATCCTGTCCTGTGGCGCGCAGCAGGCGGCACAGCGACTTCGCGCCGACGAGGTCCAGACGACCGTCGACGATCACGATGTCGTAGTCGGGGGCGCTCACGAGTTGGGCGGGCTCGGCCGGTATCTGACGCACACGATGGCTGAGAAGCTCGAGCGCGGGCAGGACCTGCTCCGAGACCGGAGCATTGGTCAACACCAGGACCTGGGCCACACGCACTCCTTCCGGACGGCGGGGTACGCCGTGCCGCAATGATACCGGGCGCTGATGGGTGACAATCGTCGTCGGTGAGTCACAATGGACTCATGTCGGAACCTGCCCTCGCACCGCGTAACGCTTTCGTCGGTGTGCTCGTCGTCTGGGCTGTCGCCTTCGTCGCCTCCATCGCGGTGGGGATCTTCGTGCCTGAGGAGTGGCGCGTGCCCTGGCTGCTCGTGGCCTTCGGGGGGATCGTGCTGCTCTCTTTCGCCGTGCAGCTCTGGTACGGACGCACCCAGGGATTCATCTTCCGGGTGGGGGGCAGCACCATCGGCGCGCTGCTGCTGATGGGCGTGATCTCGGTCGGGTTCGGCCTCGCGGCCCTCGTCACCTGATCTCGAGACGCGACACCCGCGCGCACGGAGGGTAATGTGGAGGGCATGGACCTCCTGGCGCTCGAACTCTTCTTCATCGGCCTCCTGGGCCTTGCGAGCCTCGCGATCGTGTTCGTCTCGGTCGTCGTGCTGCGCAACCTCTTCCGCGGCCAGCGCTGAGCGCGCCGTGCTCGAGCTGCCGACCGACCTTCCCGCAGACCTCGCGCCGCTCTCGTGGCTCGTCGGCGTCTGGGAGGGAACCGGCGTCATCGACTATCCGGTCGGTGATGAACGCCTTCAGGGCGAGTTCACGCATCGGGTGAGCTTCAGCCATGACGGCGGCCCGTTCCTGAACTACTCGGCCACCGCGACGTTCACCGGCGACGACCAGGCGGTCTCGATCCCGCTCGTCTCCGAGACCGGGTTCTGGCGGCTCAGCCGTCCGGCGACCGACGCCGATCCCGGCCCGGGCCTGTTGCCGCCTCTCACGGAACCGGTGTCGCGCGGAGTCGACGACGTCGAAGAACTGCGTGCGGCATCGGGTGGATTCCCCATCGAGGTCTCCATCGCTCACGCCGACGGAACACTCGAGCTCTACCTCGGTGAGATCAGCGGTCCGCGTATCGACATCGCCTCCGACGCGATCGTCCGCGGTGCGGGTGCGAAGGAGTACGGCGCGGCGACGCGCATGTACGGACTCGTCGACAACCACCTGCTGTGGGCCTGGGACATCGCAGCCCTCGGCACTCCGATGCGGGCGCACGCGTCTGCGCGATTGGCCAAGGTCTGACATGACCGGTTTCACCGACATCCCCGGCGCTGTGCTCGCTGGCGACGGGATCGCCCACTTCGGCGATGCATTCCGCGAGCAGCGCCGCCTCGCCGCAGGCGGGGCGATCGTGCCCCTCGACGACCGTACGGTCATCGAGGTCGCAGGGCCTGAACGACTGGGCTGGCTGGATTCGATCACCTCGCAGTCCGTGGGTCGACTCGCTCCGGGCGAGAGCACCGAGCTGCTCGTGCTCGACCCGCAGGGCCGTGTCGAGCATGCGGCCGGCGTGCTGGACGACGGATCGTCCACGTGGCTGATCGCGGATGCCGGCGACGCCGAGGCACTCGCGACGTGGCTGACGCGGATGAAGTTCCGCACCCAGGCCACGGTGGACGTGCGTCCTGACCTCGTGCTCCTCGGCTTCGTCGACGGCGGCACGGCCGCTGACCGCGCACTCGCCGCCGCATCCGCTCCCACCGGCGCTCCACTCGTCTGGGTCGACCCGTGGCAGCGCGTGAGCGCGGGAGGTCACCAGTACGCCGAGACTGCCGAGCACCCCGGTGCCGAGCTCGACTGGCGTGTGGCGATCGCGACGAGCGAGGCCGCAGAGGCGCTCGCCGTGACGCTCGCGGCCGACGAGGTCGCCGGCCTGCTCGCGGCCGAGGCGCTGCGAGTCGCAGCCTGGCGGCCGCGGTGGTCGGCCGAGGTCGACGAGCGCTCGCTGCCGCATGAGTCCGACTGGATCCGCACCGCCGTGCACCTGAACAAGGGCTGCTACCGCGGGCAGGAGACGGTCGCGAAGGTCCACAACCTCGGGCACCCGCCGCGTCGGCTCGCGGCACTCCACCTCGACGGGAGCGAGGCCGTGCTGCCCGCCGTCGGTGATGCGGTGCTCGCCGGCGACGACGAAGTCGGTCACATCACGTCGGTCGCCCGCCACCACGAGGACGGACCCATCGCGCTCGCGATCCTGTCTCGCCGCACCCCGGTCGGCGATCTCGTCGTCCGCGCAGAGGGTGCCGACATCGCCGCGACCCAGCAGGTCATCGTGCCCGCGGATGCCGGTGCCACGGCCGATATCCCTCGCCTCACGCGACTGTCACGACGCCCGAGCGCACCGGATCCCCGCCAGGCGAGCTGAGCGCGCGAATCACGCAAGCGGTGCGACGGCCTCCCACGGGAGGGTGAGCTCGCCCAGTCGCCATCGGCTCTTGCCACCGAGCACCGGCCAGCCCTGCTCGCGCAATGCTCCGACGGCTGCGAGGAATCGCTGGGTCGCCCCGAACGTCGACAGGGGTGCGGCTCTGTCCCATTCACGGTCGAGGTCGACGAGCAGCGCGTGCACCCGTTCGCCGGGGACGTTGCGATGGATCAGCGCCTTGGGCAGCCGCTCGGCGACGATGCTCGGATGCTCGAGATCGGCCAGCCGCAGCGAGATCGTGAACCGCTGCGGTGCGCCGGCCGGGTCGACGTCGATCCAGCTCGACACCCGACCGATCTCGTCGCAGGTGCCTTCGACGAGCAGGCCGTCCGCGTCGAGGCGCCCGGCCATCGTGCGCCAGGCTCCCGGCACATCGGCCTCGTCGTACTGGCGGAGCACGTTCATCGCGCGGATCACCGCGGGGCGGCGTCCGGCAGGCAGCGGCACCTCGAACCCTCCGCGAGCGAAGGACACCTGCAGATCGGGGGAGAAGGAGGTGTTCCCCGCCTGCACCTCGCCGAGCTGTCGAGTCGCCGTCGCGACCCTGACAGGGTCGATCTCGAGGCCGCGCACCTCGGCATCCGCCCGCACGCGCTGCAGACGGGTAGCGAGCTCGAACGCGGTCACGCCGCTCGCCCCGTAACCGAGGTCGATGACCAGCGGATCAGCGGCGCGCCGGAAGGCCGTACTCGCCGCGATCCATCTGTCGTTGCGTCGCAACCTGTTCGTCCCGGTGGTGCCGCGGGTCGGCCGACCGAGAGGAGATGACGCCATGCGTCAATCCTCGCAGGGCCGGGGCGTGGACGCGTCGCCCTGCGCCGATAAACTGGGGCGCATGACTGCGAACCGCACCCTGATCCTTCTCCGTCACGGCCGGAGCGAGTGGAACGAACTGAACCTCTTCACCGGCTGGGTGGACGTCCGCCTGAACGAGCAGGGTAAGAACGAGGCCCGCCGAGGCGGCGAGCTGCTGGCCGAGGCCGGCATCCTGCCGGACGTGCTGCACACCTCGTTGCTGAGCCGCGCCATCCAGACCGCCAACATCGCCCTCGATGCCGCAGACCGTCTGTGGATCCCTGTCACGCGTTCGTGGCGTCTGAACGAGCGCCACTATGGCGCCCTGCAGGGCAAGGACAAGGCGCAGACCCTCGAGGAGTTCGGCCCCGAGCAGTTCCAGCTGTGGCGTCGCTCGTTCGACGTGCCGCCGCCCCTGCTCGACGACGAGAGCGAGTTCAGCCAGGTGGGCGACGTCCGCTACGCCGACATCGACGGAGAGGTGCCGCGCACCGAGTCGCTGAAGCTCGTCATCGACCGCCTGCTGCCGTACTGGAACGACGCCATCGTGCCCGACCTCGAAGCCGGCAAGACGGTTCTCGTCACCGCCCACGGCAACTCGCTTCGCGGTCTCGTGAAGCACCTCGAGGGCATCAGCGACGACGACATCGCCGAGCTGAACATCCCCACCGGCATCCCGCTGGTCTACGAGCTCGACGAGAACAACGTCCCCACGGGCCCCGGCCGCTACCTCGACCCCGAGGCCGCCGCCGCCGGTGCCGCAGCGGTCGCCGCACAGGGCAAGAAGTAACACCGCAGACGAAAGGGGGCGGATGCTGTCAGCATCCGCCCCCTTTCATATACCTCGTGCGTCAGGCGTGCCCGAGCTCCTGCTGCTGCTCGATCGCGAGCGCGATGTCCTCTTCTTCGATGCGCCAGTCGCCGGTCGCCAGGTAGATGACCTTCTTCGCGACGGCGACCGCGTGGTCGGCGAAGCGCTCGTGGTAGCGACTGGCGAGCGTGGCATCGACGGTTGCGGTGGCCTCGCCCTTCCAGTTGTCGCTGAGCACCTTCTCGAAGACGCTGGCGTGCAGCTCGTCGATGTCGTCATCGGTGTTGCGGATCGTGTCCGCCAGCTTCAGGTCCTGCGTCCGGAGCAGCTCGGAAAGCGTGCGCGAGATCTCGACGTCCAGCTCGCCCATCTTCGTGAAGGTGCCCTTGAGGCCCTTCGGGATCGCGCGCTCGGGAAAGCGCAGGCGCGCGAGCTGGGCGATGTGCTCGGACATGTCGCCCATGCGCTCGAGCGAGGCGCTGACGCGCAGCGCCGTGACGACGACACGCAGGTCGCGCGCGACCGGCTGCTGACGGGCGAGGATCTCGATGGCCTGCTCGTCGAGGGCCACGGCCAGTGCGTCGATCTTGGCGTCGTCGGCGATGACCTCTTCGGCGAGCTCGACATCGCTGGTCGCGAACGAGCGGGTCGCCTTGTCGATGGAAACCGTGACGAGGTCGGCGATCTCCACGAGCTGGGACTGCAGGTCCTCGAGGGACTGATGGAAGACTTCGCGCATGTCGGCGCAACCTTTCGTTCGGGTCTCGGCTGTGGTGTCAACGCGAGACGGCCGGGCCGTTCGCGCGAGAGGAGAGCTCAGCGCTCCCGCACAGGCCCGAAAGCGATTGTCTGCTCCGAAGGTTAACGAACGGTGCCCAGCACGTGAATAGTACTTCTCGCCTCACCGCCAGCGCGGGTGAACCCGCCGATACGCGGGTGAACGCACTCTACGCTGGGGGTATGACCTTGCCGCAGATCGCGCTGCTCGCGTTGGCCGTCGGCCTCGTGATCGGCGTCGGCCTCTCCCTCCTGGTGGCGTGGGCGTACCGCGCACGGGCGAGGGTCGCCGAGGAGACATCGCTCTCGGTGCCGGAGGGCGTCACCGCGGTGCTCGGCAGCATGGATGACGCGGCCTGCGTGGTCGATTCGTCCGGACTCGTGCTCGCGGTGTCGAAAGCGGCGACGCGCTTCGGCATCGAGGTCGGCGCGCCGCTCGAGAACCCCGAGCTGCGTCAGCTGGTGCGCGGCGGTCGGAACGAGGGCGGCTCCGCCTCCGAGTCCATGCGACTGACGCGCGGTGGCCTCAGCCTCGACCCGCGTCTGGTCTCGGCCCGCGCGAGCGTGATCAGCCCGCGGATGACACTGCTGATCATCCGCGACGTGACCGAGCAGGAGCGCCTGGACCAGATGCGCCGCGACTTCGTGGCGAACACCAGTCATGAGCTCAAGACGCCGGTCGGTGCGGTCACGCTGCTCGCCGAGGCCATCGAATCGGCGGCGGACGACCCCGCGCAGGTGCGTCACTTCGCCGCCAGGATCTCGGCGGAGGCGTCTCGTCTGGGCCAGCTCACCGGTCGCATCATGAGCCTGTCGAGGCTGCAGGCCGAGGATGCGCTGTCTGATGTGCGACCTGTCGCGATCGACGAGGTGCTCGCCACAGCCCTCGAGGCGCACGTCGTGCAGGCGGACTCGGCGGGAGTCGAGATCGCGCGCGGCGGCGACAGGGGAGTGTGGGTGCGTGGCGACTCGCAGATCCTGATCGAGGCGTTCGGCAACCTCATCGCCAACGCGATCGCGTATTCGCCGAAGGGCTCCCGGGTCGGCATCGGTGTGAAGGCCGACGAAGGCGTCGTCGAGATCGCCGTCTCCGATCAGGGCATCGGGATAGCGGAGGGCGACCGCGAGCGCATCTTCGAGCGCTTCTACCGCGCAGATGAGGCTCGATCGCGCCGCACGGGCGGCACAGGCCTCGGTCTCTCGATCGTCAAGCACGCGACGCAGAGACACGGTGGCGAGGTGAGGCTGTGGTCACGCCCCGGTCGCGGATCGACCTTCACCATCAGGCTTCCCAGGATCGATGCTCCCCCGAGGATCGACGCGGACAAGAAGAACAAGAAGAAGCGCGAGCGCAAGGCGGCGAAGGCCGCGACTCGCGTCCGAAACGGAGAGAACGCATGACCCGCATCCTTCTCGTCGAAGACGAGCCCGATCTCGCCGACCCGCTCGCGTATCTGCTGCGACGTGAGGGGTACGAGGTCGAGATCGCCGAGGACGGCCCCGGCGCTCTGACGGCATTCCGCGAGCGCGGCGCCGACGTCGTGCTGCTCGATCTCATGCTGCCGGGGATGCCGGGCACCGAGGTGTGCCGGCAGATCCGCTCCACGTCAGCCGTGCCGATCATCATGGTCACGGCCAAGGACTCGGAGGTGGACATCGTCGTCGGGCTCGAGCTCGGCGCCGACGACTACGTCACCAAGCCCTATTCGTCGCGTGAGCTGCTGGCCCGCATGCGGGCGGTGCTGCGCCGCGTGGTGCAGGCCGAGAACGAACTCGACGAGCGGGTGCTCGACGGCGGACGCGTCTCGCTCGACATCGACCGGCACACCGTCTCGGTCGCCGGCCAGCAGATCAACATGCCGCTGAAGGAGTTCGAGCTCCTCGAGGTGCTGATGCGAAACTCCGGTCGGGTCTTGACCCGTGGCCAGCTCATCGACCGCGTCTGGGGCAGCGACTACTTCGGCGACACCAAGACGCTCGACGTGCACATCAAGCGCATCCGCTCGCGCATCGAGGAGAACCCGGGGGAGCCCGTCATGCTCGTCACCGTGCGCGGACTGGGCTACCGCTTCGAGGGCTGAGCCCGCACACGTCATTCGACGAGACAAGAGGCCGGCATCCCTGGGGGTGCCGGCCTCTTCAGTCACATCGTCGTGCGGATCACTCCTGCGGAGCCGGTGCCGCCGTGTCGGTCGGGACGGGCGTCGGCGTGGGCTCTTCTGCGGCGGGCACGAGATCGGCGTAGTACGGCAGCGCGCCGTCGAGCACGGGGACCTCGGTCTTGGTGCCGGCGCCGTCACCCGACTGGAAGTGGATCTCGATCGTGGCGCCGGGCATCGTGTCGAGACCGTCGATGCGCAGCGGCTCCTCGTCGGCGCCGAAGCTGACGGTCTTGCCCGCCGGGACCGAGACGGTGAACGGGTCGAGGCCCGGGACGGTCATGGTGAGCGTGGCCTTCTCGGTGGTCGGGTTGACGACCGCGCCGATGAAGTTGCCCACCGAGCCGTCTTCGTTCGCGACGATGAAGGCGTTTCGCACGTCGATCGGTCCGTCGGAGTCGGAGACGTTCACGCCGTCCGAAGCCGAGTACTCGATGGTCGTCGCCTGCGGCGAGATGAACGTGCAGCCCGTCGCGCCGAGAAGAACGAGGGCGCTGATGGCGGCAGACGCAACAAGGCGCGATTTCACGGGTCCTCCTGAGGTCCGACGGGATATCCGCATCCCATTCTATGCGCAAGCGAGGGTGCGCCCGAGGACGTGGGGGCGCGAACCTTAGCGCATGTCTGCTGTGGTATCCTTGAGGTTGCCGAAAGGACAAGTTTTTATGCTTTTTGAGGTTGGCGAAACTGTCGTCTATCCGCACCATGGCGCTGCGACCATCATCGAGGTCAAGGAGCGCGTCATCAAGGGTGAGGCGAAGAAATACCTGAAGCTCAACGTCACGCAGGGAGACCTCATCATCGAGGTGCCCGCGGAGAACGTCGATCTCGTCGGGGTCCGCGATGTGATCGGCCGTGAGGGGCTCGACCATGTGTTCGAGGTGCTCCGCGCTCCGTTCACGGAAGAGCCCACGAACTGGTCGCGCCGCTACAAGGCGAACCTCGAGAAGCTCGCCTCCGGCGATGTGATCAAGGTGAGCGAGGTCGTCCGCGACCTGTGGCGTCGTGATCAGGACCGCGGTCTGTCGGCCGGTGAGAAGCGGATGCTGGCGAAGGCTCGTCAGATCCTCATCTCCGAACTGGCTCTCGCAGAGAAGACCGACGAAGACAAGGCGAGCGCGCTGCTCGACGAGGTCCTCGCGTCCTGAGCAGATCGAGACAAGGCGGATGCTTCGGCATCCGCCTTTTTTCGTGCACGCCGGTAACGTGAACTCGGTGAGCATGCTTCCCGTTCCTGACACCGCGATCATCGTCGTCGCCGCCGGCTCCGGCACGCGCCTGGATGCCGGAGCGCCCAAGGCGTTCGTCGGCATCGACAGCCATTCGATCCTCCGCCACGCACTCGACGGCGTCTTCGCCGCGGCACCCGCCCAGGTGATCGTCGTCGCCCCCGCGGGATTCGAAGGCGATGCCGAGACGGAACTGCGCGCCGCAGCGGGCGACCGGATCGATCTCGCCAGAGTCGTCACCGGCGGAGACACGCGCCAACGATCCGTAGCGGCCGGGCTGAAGGCGCTGTGGGGCGACATCACGCGCGTGCTGGTGCACGACGCGGCGCGCGCGCTGACTCCTCCCGAGGTGATCGACGCGGTTGCTGCCGCCATCGCGGGTGAGATCGGAATCCTCCCGACGCTCCCCGTCGTCGATACGTTGAAGCGCGTGGACGGCGATGCCGTCGTCGGACCGATCGACCGCTCCGAGCTCGCTGCTGCACAGACGCCGCAGGGCTTCCCACGTGCGCTGCTCGAGGCCGCGTACGAGGCCGCGCTCTCGTCCGGTGTCGAATACACCGACGATGCCGCGCTCTACGCGGCCGCGGGACACGATGTCCGTCAGATCCCAGGGTCTGCGCGCGGATTCAAGATCACCACCGCAGCCGACCTCGAGCGCGCCCGTCACCTGCTCGCCGCAGACACCGGGGCTTCTGCAGAGGCTCCCGCCGCTGCCCCCGTCCCGTGGAGCGGACCCCGGGTCGGGCTCGGGACGGACGTGCACGCGTTCGGCGGCGATGGTGACCTGTGGCTGGCGGGGCTCGAATGGCCGGGGGAGCCTGCGCTCTCCGGTCACTCCGACGGCGACGCGGTCGCGCATGCGATCGTGGATGCTCTGCTGGGTGCCGCGGGCCTCGGCGATATCGGCGAGCACTTCGGAACAGCCCATCCTGAGTACGCCGGCGCGCACGCCCAGGTCTTCCTCGCGCGCACCAGAGAGCTGCTGGAGGAGGCAGGATTCGCGATCGGGAACGTCTCTGCGCAGTTCCAGGGCAACCGTCCTCGGTTCAGCGCCCGCCGAGCGGAGGCCGAGCGTGTGCTGTCCGCTGCACTGGGCGGGGCGCCCGTGTCGATCACCGCGACGACCACCGACGGACTCGGATTCCCCGGACGCGGTGAGGGAATCGCCGTCACCGCGATCGCGATGGTGCACCCGCGCTGACACGGTGCATCGCGAGTGCGGGAATGCGCCGGCATCCACGCTCGTTGTCGGAGAGCGTCGTGCGGTCTTCGCGCGACGAAGAGGAGGAGGCATCATGAAGGTCCTGATCATCGGAGCCACCGGACAGGTCGGTCGCACAGCCGTAGACGCGCTGGCCGGACACGAGGTCGTCTCGGCGTCGCGCAGCAGTGAGCCGTCGGTCGACGTCACCGACTCGGCATCCATCGAGCGCCTCTTCGCCTCGGTCGGACAGGTCGACGCCGTGATCGTCGCGGTCGGCGAGGTGCCGTTCCGCCCGCTCGGCGAGCTCGGCCGCGGAGACTACGAGTCGGCGTTCCGCGGCAAGGTGCTGTCACAGCTCGACGTCGTGCGCATCGGCACGCCGTACGTGCGCGACGGCGGCTCGATCACCCTGACCTCCGGCATCCTCTCGCGCGAGCCCATCGCCACCGGTGCCGCCGCGTCGCTCGTCAACGGCGCCGTCGAGTCGTTCGTGCTCGCCGCCGCCACCGAGCTGCCCCGCGGCATCCGCATCAACGCCGTGAGCCCGTCGGTGCTCGAGGACGCCCCGTCATATCACTCGTCGTTCCCCGGCTTCGTGCCCGTGTCGTCGCATCGGGTCGGACAGGCATACGTGAAGAGCGTGCTCGGGGTGCAGACGGGGCGGGTCCTCCCGGTCGACTGATCAGTGCGGCCGGAACGGACCCGACACCGCACCCAGTCTTCGGAATCGGCGGCCCGGTAAGCTTGTGCGGTGACTCTCCGCCTCTACGACACCCGCGCACAGCAGCTGCGCGACTTCGTGCCTCTCGATCCCGAGAACATCACGATGTACGTGTGCGGACCCACGGTGCAGTCCGGACCCCACATCGGGCACGTCCGCGCAGCGCTGAGCTTCGATCTGCTTCGCCGCTGGCTGACGCTCCGCTATGGCCGCGTCACGTTCGTGCGCAATGTCACGGACATCGACGACAAGGTGCTCGCGAACGCGACCGACGTCGAGCCATGGTGGGCGCTGGCGTACCGCATGGAGCAGGAGTTCACGGCGGCATATGCCGGCGTCGGCATCCTCCCCCCGACCTACGAGCCCCGAGCTACCGCATCCATCCCGCAGATGCAGGAGATCATCACCACCCTGATCGACCGCGGTCACGCGTATCCGGCGCCCGACGGCTCCGGTGACGTCTACTTCGACGTCCGCTCGTGGCCCGAGTACGGATCGCTCACGAACCAGTCGGTGGATGCCATGGAGGCGGCGGAGGACGCCGACCCCCGTGGCAAGCGCAACCCGCAGGACTTCGCGCTCTGGAAGGGCGCGAAGGCCGACGAGCAGGCGGATGCCGTGTGGCAGTCGCCCTGGGGCGCGGGGCGTCCGGGCTGGCACATCGAGTGCTCCGCGATGTCGAAGCGTTACCTCGGTGCGGAGTTCGACATCCACGGCGGCGGCCTCGATCTGCGCTTCCCGCATCACGAGAACGAGCTCGCCCAGTCGACTGCGGCCGGCGACGGCTTCGCGCGGTACTGGGTGCACAACGGCCTCGTGACCGTGGGCGGGCAGAAGATGTCGAAGTCCCTCGGCAACTTCACGCTCGCGCGCGACGTGCTCGCCGAGCGCGATCCGCTCGTGGTCCGCTATGCCCTCGCCGCCGCGCACTACCGCTCGAGCCTCGATCTCACCGAGTCGTCGTGGGCCGAGGCCGAGGCTGCGCTCGGACGGATCCGCTCGTTCCTGGAACGGGGGGATCGGCTCGCGCCCGCTCGCTGGCAGGAGCACAAGGAAGGGCTGCCCACGCCGTTCTGGGATGCGATGAACGACGACCTCGGGGTGCCGCGCGCGCTCGCCGCGATCCATGACAGCATCCGCTCCGGCAATGCGAGACTGGATGCAGGGCAGTTCGACGAGGCTAGGCAGGACGTCTCCGACGTGCGCGACATGACGGCCGTGCTCGGCATCAACCCGCTCGCACGCGAATGGAGCGACGGGGCCGGCGGTGCGCAGGCGTCCGCCCTCGACGCGCTCGTGCAGACGATGATCACCCAGCGTGCGCAGGCGCGCGCTGACAAGGACTGGGCGGCGGCCGATCGCATCCGTGATGCGATCGCCGCCGCAGGAATCACGCTGGAGGACTCTCCGGCCGGAACTCATTGGAGTATCGATGGCTAAGCCACAGCGCCCCGGCGCGAACAAGGGAAACAAGAAGGGCCCCACGAAGGGCACCGGCGGAATGGGGCGCAAGTCGCTCGAGGGTCGCGGACCGACCCCGAAGGCCGAGGATCGCGCCTGGCACCCCGCCGGCAAGCGCAAGGCTGCGGCAGAGCGCTATGCGGCATCGGGTGGAAAGGGCAAGCCGGGGCAGCGTCAGACGTCCGGCGGCAACCCGAACCGCTCGGCGCGCTCGAAGGACAACACCACCGAGGTCGAGGTCGTCACCGGCCGCAACTCGGTGCTCGAGGCCCTGCGCGCGAAGATCCCCGCGTCGGCGTTCTACATCGCGCAGCGCGTCGAGATGGACGACCGTGTCAAGGAGATGCTGTCGATCGCCACGAACCGCGGCATCCCGGTGCTCGAGGTGACGCGTCAGGAGCTCGACCGCATGGCCGGCTTCGACGGCGTGCACCAGGGCGTGGCCGTCAAGGTGCCGCCGTACGAGTACGCACACCCGCAGGACCTGCTCGAGGCCGTCATCGACAAGGGCGAGGTCCCGCTGTTCGTCGCTCTCGACGGCATCACCGACCCCCGCAATCTCGGCGCGATCATCCGCTCGACCGGAGCCTTCGGCGGCCACGGCATCATCCTGCCGCAGCGCCGCTCGGCCGGAGTGAACTCCGCGGCGTGGAAGACCAGCGCCGGTGCCGCCGCGCGCGTTCCGGTCGCCCTGGCGACCAACCTCACGACGCAGCTCAAGGAGTTCAAGAAGCAGGGCGTCTTCGTGCTCGGCCTCGACGGCGACGGCGACGTGCTGCTGCCCGAGCTGCAGCTCGCCGATCGCCCCGTCGTGATCGTCACCGGATCCGAGGGCAAGGGTCTCTCGCGCCTGGTCGCCGAGACGTGCGACCAGATCGTCTCGATCCCGATCTCGGCCGTGACCGAGTCGCTCAACGCCGGCATCGCGACGTCCGTCGCGCTCTACCAGGTGTCATCGATCCGCAACGCGAAGAAGTAGGGAGAAGCACATGGCTCGCATCGTCGTCCTCGGAGGAACCGGCTACGCCGGACGCCACATCGTCTCGGAGGCGGTGAGCCGCGGCCACGAGGTCGTCTCGGTGTCGCGCTCCGAGCCGTCGAACCCGGTCGAGGGTGCGCGGAATGTGCAGGGGTCCGTGCTCGACCTCGCGAGCCTGGGCAACGTCTTCGACGGTGCGGATGCCGTCGTGTCGGCACTGTCTCCCCGTGGCGACATGGAGAACTCGGTGCTCGACGCGCTCGGCGGCCTCGTCGAGAAGCTGAGCGGCACGAACACCCGCATCGGCGTGGTCGGCGGAGCCGGCGGCAGCCTCGTCGCTCCCGGCGGCCCTCGGCTCTTCGACCTCGACTTCCCCGAGGAGTACAAGCACGAGGCGCAGGTCGGCATCGACTCTCTCGCGCTGCTCGAGTCGACCGACGAGTCGCTCGACTGGTTCTTCATCCACCCTGCCGAGGTCTTCGGACCCTGGGCCGAGGGCGAGCGCACCGGTCACTACCGAGACGGCGGCGACGTGCTCGTGCGGGATGCTGACGGCAAGTCGTTCATCTCGGGTGCCGACTTCGCGATCGCCGTGGTCGACGAGGTCGAGCGCGGCGCGCACCGTCGCGGGCGTTTCACCGTCGGGTACTGAACCGCGGAGAACACGATCAGACGAGGTCGCGCCAGTCGATCTCGTCGTCGTCATCGGTGACGGGATTCGAGCCCGTCATCACCGGCAGGCTCATGGTCTCGGTGGGCGGACCCATGATGGTCGCCTCGTCGCGCCGGTGCCGTAGCACCTCGTTGATGTAGCTCGTCAGCACTTCCGCAAGAGGCACGGAGCGTCCCTGTGCCTGCGACAGGTACCAGCGGTGCTCGAGCACCTGGTGGAACACCTCGGCGGGTTCGAGCTTGGCGCGCAGCTCCCACGGGATCGCTCGCACGACGGGCTCGAACACGCGGGTCAGCCACTCGTGCGCGTACATCTCCTCGTCGGCCCACTGCTTGGTCGATCGGGCGCGGAACTCATCGAGGTCGTTGAGCAGGCGTCGCGCCTGGTTCTCCTCGACATCGAGTCCGGTCAGGCGGATGAGCCGGCGCTGGTGGTGCCCGGCATCCACGACCTTCGGCTGGATCTCGACGACCGTGCCATCGGCAGTCGTCGACATCGACATCTCGTCGATGTCGAATCCGAGCGCGTTGAGACGCTCGACGCGCTCGGTGATGCGCCAGGTCTCCGCCGACGCGAAGGACTCCTGCACCGTGAGCTCCGCCCACAGCGAGCGATAGGACGAGACGATGCCGTCGGCGATCGCGATCGCGTCGACGCCGTGCTCGAGTCGGCCGCCCGCGGCGAGGTCCATGACCTCGCCGGCGATGTTTGTGCGGGCGAGGTCGAGGTCGTAGGCGCGCTGGCCGTCGGTCAGACCCTCCTCGTGCAGCTCGCCGGTCTCGGCGTCGACGAGGTATGCGGCGTAGGCACCGGCGTCGCGCCGGAAGAGGGTGTTCGAGAGCGACACGTCGCCCCAGTAGAAGCCGACGTTGTGCAGGCGTACGAGCAGCACCGCGAGGGCGTCGACGAGGCGTGTGGCGGTGTCGGGGCGCAGGACTCGGGTGAAGAGGGCGCGGTACGGCATCGAGAACCGCAGATGCGACGTCACGAGCGCGGCGGGAAGCGGTTCACCCGCGGCATCCGTTCGTCCTGCGATCACCGCGACACGGTCGACGCAGGGGATGTCGAGGCGTGCGAGGTTGCCGAGCATCTCGTACTCGCGCTTCGCCATCTCATCGGTCGTCTCCTTGACGGCGACGACGCGGCCGGAGAGATCGGCGAACCGCACGAGGTGGCGGGAGAGGCCCTTCGGCAGCGACACGATCTGCTCGGACGGCCACTTGGCCAGTGTCGTCGACCAGGGGAGGGCGAGCAGCCCCGGGTCGATCGAGCTCGCGGTGATCCGCAGCGCATCCTGCATGGCTCTCCAGACGGTATGTGGGAAAAGCAGAAGCGGCGCGGGTGACCGAAGTCAGCCCGCGCCGCGTCTGTGGATCCGATCAGGCGGAGACGATCGGCTTGTCGTTCAGGCGCACACCCGACTCGATGTCGAACGCGTGCACGTGGCCCGCGTTCGCAGCCAGGGTGACGGTCTCGCCTGCGTTGGGGTGGCTGCGACCGTCGACACGTGCGACCAGGTCGGCGCGCTTGCCGTTGATCTCGGTGTGACCGTAGAGGTAGCCGTCGGCGCCGAGCTCTTCGACGAGGTCGACGACGACCGAGAGGCCCTTGCCGTCGGCGGGGCCGACGGTGATGTCCTCGGGGCGCACACCCACGGTGACCTGCGAGCCATTGGCACGGCCCACGGTGTCGCGGTCGAGCGGGACGACCTCGGTGCCGAAGCGCACGCCGCCGTCAGCCAGGTCTGCGCTGAACAGGTTCATGGCGGGGGAGCCGATGAAGCCGGCGACGAACACGTTCTCGGGCTTCTCGTACAGGTCGCGCGGCGAGCCGACCTGCTGGAGCAGACCGTCCTTGAGGACAGCGATGCGGTCACCCATGGTGAGGGCCTCGGTCTGGTCGTGCGTGACGTAGACCGTCGTGACGCCCAGGCGACGCTGCAGCGATGCGATCTGCGTACGCGTCTGGACGCGGAGCTTGGCGTCGAGGTTCGACAGCGGCTCGTCCATGAGGAAGACCTGGGGCTGACGGACGATCGCGCGGCCCATCGCGACACGCTGACGCTGACCGCCCGAGAGGGCCTTCGGCTTGCGGGTCAGGTACTCCTCGAGGTCGAGCAGCTTGGCGGCCTCGAGAACGCGGCTGGCGCGCTCTTCCTTGCCGACGCCGGCGATCTTGAGCGCGAAGCCCATGTTCTCGGCGACCGTCATGTGCGGGTACAGCGCGTAGTTCTGGAACACCATCGCGATGTCGCGGTCCTTCGGCGGCACGTCGGTGACGTCGCGGTCACCGATGAGGATGCGGCCGGCGTTGACCTCTTCGAGGCCGGCGAGCATACGCAGCGAGGTGGACTTTCCGCAGCCGGAAGGGCCGACGAGAACGAGGAATTCGCCATCAGCGACCTCGAGGTTGAGCTTGTCGACAGCCGGGCGGGTTCCGCCGGGGTAGAGGCGGGTGGCCTCGTCGAAAGTCACAGATGCCATTGTGTTTCTCCTTCACCGGCAGGTACGTGCCGGACGATCCGTAGTGATAGAGCGGCGGAGCGATCCGCCGTGACCCCTCATCGGGTCGGGATCAGTATGGCAGAAACCCGTCTATCTGGGTATTTCTCAGCCTGGCTCGTTAACATCGTTCTCGGCCGCTTAACGTGGCGTTCGCCACCCGAGTGGCGTCCGGGGCCACCCTGCCCCCCTGAGACTGTCTAGAGGAACGATGTCGAGCGACGAGACGCCGAACGTCCCCACCCCTCGCAATTCGCGTGAGGTCGTGCGGGAGAAGGCACAGAAGGTGCATGCCCAGCAGTCGAGGGCGCGCGTGATGCGACGGATCATCCTCGGTGCCATCGCCGTGGTCGCCGTGGGCGCCATCGGCACGGCCATCACTCTCGCCGTCTCGGCGCAGGTGTCGAAGCCGCAGCTCACTCCCGGCGGCATGGACGATGACGGCATCCTCGTCTCCGACATCAGCGCCACTGCTGCGTCCGATGAGGGCGTGGCAGCGCCGAGCCCCGACGAGACCGAGGCCGGAGGCGAGGCGACGCCGACCCCGGCGCCCACCACTTCGAGCACGGTCGACATCCACATCTACGTCGACTACCTGTCGCCGGACGCCGGTGAGTTCGAGCGCGCGAACGCCCGCCAGCTCGTGAACTGGATCACCGAGGGCGCGGCGACCGTCACGTACCACCCGGTCGCACTGCTCACCGCCAGCTCGAACGGCACCAAGTACTCGCTGCGCTCCGCCGCGGCGGCGGCGTGCGTCGCGACCCACTCGCCGGCGCAGTTCTACGCCTTCAACCACGACCTGCTCGACGACCAGCCCGAGGTGAACACCGACGGCTTCTCCGACGCGCAGCTCGCCGACATCGCCGGTGCCGTGGGCTCGGACAATGTCAAGAGCGTGCGATCCTGCATCGAGGACCAGGACTACGTGACCTGGGCGAAGGATGCCACCTCGCGCGCCCTCGAGGGTCCGCTCGTCGGCTCGGACGATCTCGTGCTGACCGCAGCGCCCATGATCGTCGTCAACGGCGAGGCCTACGTCGGTGCGCTCGACGACCCGAGCGAGTTCTCGCAGTTCGTGCTGACCGTCGCGAGCGACGCGTACTACGCCACCGAGTCGCCCAGCCCGACGCCGACTCCCACCCCGACCACCACGCCGTAGTTCTCGGCACCAGCCGCCCCTCGCTAAGCTGGGTGGCACCCGCCGACTTGGCGCAATTGGTAGCGCACCGTACTTGTAATACGGGGGTTGCAGGTTCGAGTCCTGTAGTCGGCACAGTGCATGAAGGCCCGCGTCCCCAGGATCTGTTCCGGGGACGCGGGCCTTCGTCGTTCTCCGACCGCTCGTCTCGGCTCTCTGAACGACATTCGGCGTCATACGCGAAATAGTGCGCGGGCCTCAGGGGTTGTCCCGAGTATGACTCGTATCGGAAACAGTGACCTCGACGTCCTCCCCCTCTCGCTCGGTGGCAACGTGTTCGGCTGGACGGCCGACCGCGACGCATCGTTCGCCGTGCTCGACGCTTTCGTCGACGGGGGAGGCGACTTCATCGACACCGCCGACTCGTACAGTGCCTGGGTGCCGGGCAACTCGGGCGGCGAGAGCGAGACGATCATCGGCGAGTGGCTGGCCTCGCGCAAGCCCCAGGGCGTGGTCGTCGCCACCAAGGTGAGCCAGCACCCCGAGTTCAAGGGACTCGCGGCCTCGAACGTCCGCAAGGCCGCAGAAGCATCGCTGGGCCGCCTCGGGGTCGACACGATCGACCTCTACTACGCGCACTTCGACGACGAGACCGTGCCGCTGGAGGAGACCGTCGGGGCCTTCGGCCAGCTCGTCGCCGACGGCCTGGTGCGCAACGTCGCCGTCTCGAACTACAGCGCCGACCGCATCCGCGAATGGGTCGAGATCGCCCGCCGCACCGGCGTCGCCCTGCCCGTCGCCGTGCAGCCGCACTACAACCTCGTGCACCGCAACGACGTCGAGGAGACGATCATCCCGGTGGCCGAGGAGTTCGGTCTCGGACTCGTGCCGTACTACTCGCTCGCGAGCGGATTCCTGACAGGAAAGTATCGCTCGGCCGACACTGAGGGGCAGACCTCGCCCCGTGCTTCGGGTGCAGCGAAGTACGCCACCGAAGCGGGTCTGCGCATCATCGACACGCTCGAACAGATCGGCGACGCGCACGGCGCCTCGATCGCCGCGACCTCGCTCGCATGGCTGCGCGCCCAGCCGACCGTGGCCGCTCCTATCGCCAGCGCCCGCAGTGTCGAGCAGGTGCCGGATCTCCTCGCCGGCGCGCGTCTCGAGCTGACGGCCGAGGAGGTCGACGCGCTCGACCGCGTGTCGGAGTGGACTCCGGCGAAGGCCTGACAGACCTCGCGCCCTGCCCGCCGGCCTACGCGTCGGAGGGCAGGGCGTCGTCGTCGATGAGTCCGAGCCGATGGGCCAGGATCACCAGATGGATGCGGTCACGGGCGCCGAGTTTCGCGAGGACGCGCCCCACGTGCGTCTTCACCGTCGACTCACTCACGAACAGCGTCTGCGCGATCTCGGCATTCGACTGCCCGCGCGCGATCTCGAGGAACACGTCGCGCTCCCGGTCGGTGAGGTCGGTCGTAGGATCGTCGATCGTGACGACCGGCTGCGCGGGAGAGGCACCGAGTCCCGGCGCCACGTGTTCGAGCAGCATCCGCGTCACCCTCGGCGCGAGCGCCGCGTCTCCTCGGTGGATGGCGCGGATGGCCGAGATCATCTCGTGCCGTTGCGCATCTTTCAGCAGGAATCCGCTGGCACCCGCGCGGATCGCACCGAATGCGTACTCGTCGAGATCGAACGTGGTCAGCACCAGAACACGGGTCTCGGGGTGCGCGCGGACGATCGCCTCGGTCGCAGCGATGCCGTCGAGTCCGGGCATCCGGATGTCCATCAGCACGAGATCGGGCTGCAGCGCCGCAGCCTGAGCGATGGCCGCGTGGCCGTCCTCCGCCTCGCCGACCACCACCATGTCGGCCTCGGCTTCGAGCACCATCCGGAACCCGAGTCGGATGAGCTGCTGGTCGTCGACGAGCAGGATCGAGATCGAGTCGGTCATGGTCTGTCCTCCAGGTCAGGGGCGGTGAGTTCGCTCGGATCAGGCGTCGTCGGGAGCTCGGCGCGCAGCATCCATCTGCCGCCCTCGAGCGGTTCTGAGACGACGGTTCCGCCGGCGTGCGCGGCGCGCTCGGCGAGACCTCGCAGTCCGAATCCCGACGTGCCGACCGGGCCCGTGGCGCCGTCGTTGACGATCTCGGCCGTCACCGCATCCGCCGTGTAGACGAGGCGGACGGCGATCGCCGTCGCACCCGGTGCATGCCGCATCGCGTTGGTGACGCCCTCCTGCACGATGCGTCCGACCGCGTGGGCCACGGCCGGGGAGAGGTCGGCGCCACCTGAGACCGAGAGCGTCACGGGGTAACCTGCCCGCTGCGCGTGCGCGACGGTCTCCTGCGGAGGCGTCGGCGCCAGGGGCGCGAGCGGCAGCGGGGAGTCGTCGGCTCGCAGGACGCCGAGCATCGCGCGCATCTCGGAAAGGGCGCTGCGCGCCGTCTCGGCTGAAGCCGTGGCCGCTGCCCGCGCCTGTTCGGGATCGGATGTGGCGGAGGCTCCCTCGGACAGCGCGACGATGACCGTCAGTGAGTGGGAGACGATGTCGTGCATCTCGCGGGCGATTCGGGCGCGCTCTGCCGCGGCCGCGAGCTGCGCCTGCTGGTCGCGCTCGACGAGCAACTGCCGGGACCGGTCGATCACGGCGTCGAGGTAGCGTTTGCGGCCGCCCACGTTGACGCCGATGAGGGTGCCGATCAACCCGAGCACGAACGACATGATGACGGCGTTCGCGGCGATCTGCAGAGTGATGACGCCCGAGAGCGTGAGCAGCCCACCGAAGGCGGCGAGCGAGGCCAGCCCGATGCCGAAGCCCGTCCACGCGGCCCGCGACGAGCGGTACACAGCGAGCGAGTAGCAGGTCACCAGCAGCAGCGGCGACCCGATCGGCTGCAGTGCGAAGAGGAATCCGGCCTCGAGCGCGAAGGAGGCGACGAACGGTACGACCGGACGTCGGCGCCGCCACAGCAGCGTCGCGCAGGCGGCGACGACCGATGCGGGAACCAGGATGGCCACCCCGATCGCGAGTGGCATCGGCAGATCGTTCGTGATGACGCCGGCGGGTACCAGCGAGAGCAGCAGGCACACCAGTGCGATCAGGACGTCGGCGACCACCGGATGCCGTGCCCAGAAGCGTCTCAGCACCCCGGGCGGACGCGGCAGCCGCAGCGCCTCGTCCTCCCGGACCGAGGTGCTGCGGCTGCGCGTTCTGCTCACCGGCCGACTCTACGCGGCTGCATCGCGGATCATCGTGGTCACGCGTCGCGCGTGCGGAGCACGGCCCACGCGGCGAGCATCCCCGCGGCGACCCAGCCGGCCAGCGTCACGTACGCGACCGGGCCCTCGAGAGCAGCGCCCTCGGGCAGGATCGCGCTCTGCGCTGCGGCCACGGGCAGGTAGTTCGCGGCATCCATCACCCATGCCCAGCCCTCGCCGGCGATCGCGAAGAAGCTCGCGACGATCGGCAGCACGAACAGGAGTCCCACCGTCGCGGCGATCGCTCCGGCACCCGAGCGCAGGATGAAGCCAAACGCGACGCCGATCAGGGCGAAGACCGCCATGGCGAGCGATGAGACGACGATCGGCAGGATCGACATCGACGGGTCGCTCCAGTCGATGCTCTGATCACGCGGGGCGACGATCGCGGAGACCGCGACGGCCGCGGCGGTGAAGATCACGAGCGACGACACGAACAGGAAGAGGCCGATCACGGTCGCCTTGGCGGCGAGCACGGATCCGCGCTTCGGGTTGGCCGCCAGCGTCGACCGGATCATCCCGGTCGAGTACTCGCCGGTCACCGAGATCGCACCGAGGATGCCGGCGAGCAGCATCGTGAACTGGATCGGCATCACGACGGCCTGGATGGGCTCGAAGCCCGGCACGTCGACCGCCTGTGCGATGAGCACGGCGATGCCGACGGTGAGGATCGCGGCGATGCCGATCGACCACCAGGTCGAGCGCAATGTCGAGAGCTTGATCCACTCGCCGCGGACCGCCCGGACGAACGTGAGGCGTCGGCCGGTGTCGACCTGCGCGCGGGTGAGGGGAGGAGCCTGGACGGTCATGAGATCTCCTTCGTCCGGTACTCGACCGAGTCGCCGGTGAGCGCGAGGTACGCGTCTTCGAGCGACCCTGTGGTCGGGGTGAGTTCGTGCAGGGGGATGCCGCGATCCGCGGCGAGGTCGCCGATGCGCGACGCGGGCAGACCGACGATGTCGAGAAGATCGGGCGCGGAGCTCACGATCTCGACAGACGGTCCTCCGACGGCGGCCGCCAGATCGGCGGCACGGGGGGTGCGCACGCGCACGGTGTTGGTGGTCCATGCGCGCACCAACTCCTGCAGCGGAGCATCGGCGAGCACCTGGCCGCGGCCCATCACGATCACGTGATCGGCGGTCTGCGCCATCTCGCTCATCAGGTGGCTGGACAGCAGGACCGTCCGCCCCTCGGATGCCGCATGGCGCACGAACTGGCGAACCCAGCGCACTCCCTCGGGGTCGAGTCCGTTCACCGGCTCATCGAGGATCAGGGTGTGCGGGTCGCCGAGCAGAGCGGAGGCGATTCCGAGTCGCTGTCCCATGCCGAGCGAGAACTTGCCCGCGCGCTTGCGGGCGACGGGGCCGATGCCGGCGAGGTCGATGACCTCGTCGACGCGGGAGGCGGGGATGCCGTGGGTCGCCGCCATCGCACGGAGGTGGTTGCGCGCGGTGCGGCCGGTGTGAACCGCCTTCGCGTCGAGGAGCACGCCGACCTCGGTGAGCGGTGCGCGGAGCTTCCGGTACTCCCGTCCGCCGACGGTCGCCGTGCCGGAGGTGGGCCGGTCGAGGCCGACGATCATGCGCATCGTCGTGGACTTGCCCGCGCCGTTCGGCCCGAGGAATCCCGTGACCGTGCCGGGCTTGACCGTGAACGACACGTCCTGGACGGCTGTCTTGTCTCCGAATCTCTTCGTGAGGCCTTCTGCTGTGATCATGTCTTCGACGCTACAGACGGTGCCCGGGCCCGCGCGTCCTCCCGGGGTACCGTTCCGCCGGTGTGAGGGGTCATCCTCAAGACGGATGCCCGGTGCCCCGCGGTGCCGGCGGGCGGCCGATCCCGGCGACGACCTACGGAGCGGGGCGTCCGAACAGATTCGGATCGACCGGGCGCTGCGCCTTCGGGAGCTTCTCGACGACCAAACGGTACGACTCGGTGACAAGCTCGGTCACGAGGTCTTCCTCGAGAGAAGGCCCGGGCATCAGCGTGATCCAGTGCTTCTTGTTCATGTGATAGCCGGGCACGATGTCGGCGAACGTCTCGCGCAGTGCCACGGCGTCGTCAGGGTGCGACTTGAGCGTGATCCTCCCGGTGTCGTCGAGGGGAACCAACAGGAACACCCGCCCTCGCACCTTGTACACGTCCCACTCGGGGCCGAACGGGTTCTCCCGCTCTGCGCCGGGCAGCTCTTCGGCGCGCTCTGTGGCGGCAGCGTTCAGCTGAGTCGAGTCCATGGTGATCAGAACAGCCGATCCGCGCCCTTGTCATCCGCACGAGGGGCGGCCTGCACGCGCTCGTCGAGCGTCGCGGCGGCGAGCAACGCTTCGTCGATGATCTCCTTCGTCGGCTCGGCGGTGAGCCAGTCCTCGCTCAGCGAGGCAGGGATCAGCAGCGGCATCCGATCGTGGATGCCGGCGAGGTGCGGAGGGGCCGGGCGCATCACGATCGAGTAGCAGGTGTAGGACTCGCCATCGGCTGTGCGCCCGCGTTGGGTGACGGCGGCCATGCCGAAGAGCGCTCCGTCGTCGACGAGGAACTCGTGCCACACGCGCTCGGGCTTCTTCATCTCATACCAGCTGGTCGCGGGGACGAGTGCCCTGGTCTTCAACCCGCCGGGCCTGTCCTGCAGGCGCTCGGACCGGGTGTTGATCGACGGGAACTTCGAGGGCTCTCCGCCGATCAGGAATCCCCACCACGCGGGCTCCAACGTCGGAGAGGTCTCGGGCTGCACCACGATCGGATTGAGGTTGCGGAGGTTCTTGCCGGTCGGACGCACGGTCTCGCGGGCGTTCTCCTGCGCCCACCCCCGGAGCCCCTCGAGCACCGCCTCGTCGGCCGCAGCGAGGAGCTCGGTGTCGGTGAACCGCGGATCCAGACCATAACTCGCGCACATGCCGCCAGGGTACGCCCGGCCGCCGACATCCGCCTGCTCGGCTAGGGTCGACAGGTGTCCCAGACCCGCCGACTCTCTCCGCCCGTGGCGCTCGGAGGGGCGGTGGCGATCGGCGTCATGACCGCCATCCAGGCGCGTATCAACGGTGTGCTCGGCGTCAAGGTCGACAACGGGATCGTCGCGGGCCTCATCTCCTTCGCGGTCGGGCTCGCCGCCCTGATCGTCGTGATCCTCTGCATCCCCTCGGCGAGGCGCGGAGTCGGGCGGCTGCGCGACGGCATCCGCGATCGCACGATCCCGTTCTGGATGCTCCTCGGCGGCGCGTGCGGAGCCCTCACCGTCTCGACCCAGGGCGTCACGGCCGGCGTGCTCGGGGTCTCGCTGTTCACGGTCGGCGTCGTCGCGGGGCAGACCCTGCACGGCCTCGTTCTCGATCGCATCGGCTTCGGACCGGCCGGCGTCGTCGCCGTGACCCCCGGCCGCGTGCTCGGCGGAGCGCTCGCGCTTGCCGCGGTGGGTATCTCGCTCAGCGGAGATGTGCTCGCCACGGCGCCGTTGTGGATGCTCCTCCTGCCGTTCGCCGCGGGCGTCGGCATCGCGTGGCAGGCAGCGACCAACGGCCGCCTTGCCCAGCGGGTGCAGTCGCCCCTCTCGGCCACGCTCATGAGCTTCATCGCCGGGACGATCGCGCTGCTCGTCGCGGCGGGCATCAGCATTGCGGTGCGAGGCCTGCCCGAGGCGCCGCCGGCCGAGCCGTGGCTCTACCTCGGCGGATTCCTCGGCTCGGCGTACATCCTGCTCGGAGCCTTCATCGTGGCGCACACGGGTGTGCTGCTGATGGGGCTCGGGTCGGTGCTGGGGCAGCTCGCGACGTCGGTGATCATCGACATGCTGTGGCCTGCGGACGCGGGACCTGCCCCCTGGCAGATCGTCGGGATGGTGGTCGTCGCCGTGGCATCCGTCATCGTCGCCCTGCCGCGTCGCCGACGGAGCTGACTACTTCTTCTTGGGCTGCGGCATCCGCGTCACCAGGGCGCGAGCATCGACGGGCTTGCGTCGCCCCGGCTTCTTGCCCGTCGGCTTGCCGCCGACGTAGAGCCACCCGAGCAGCTCCTCGTTCTTGCCGATGCCGTGCGCCTTGGCGACGGCCTTCGAGCGCGTGTACCGTCCGGTGCGCCACAGCACGCCCCAGCCTGCCTCGTCGAGAAGCAGACTGAGCATGTGCGCGACGCCGGAGGCGACAGCCTCCTGCTCCCACCGGGGCACCTTCTCGCTCTTGCGGTAGCTGGCGACCACGGCGATCAGAAGAGGTGCACGGAGGGGCTTGGACGAGGGTGACTTGTCTCCCTCCGCCTTCGCGATCGCCGCGCCCAGCACCTCACGGTCCGAACCTCGCAGCTCGATCAGCCGCCACGGACGCAGCGACGAGTGGTCGGCGACGCGTCCCGCCGCGGCGACGAGCTTCAGCAGCTCATCGCGCGACGGCGCCTCGTCGGTGACCTTCGACCAGGACTGTCGTGCGCGGACGACCTCGAGGGCGTTCACGACTCTTCGGGCGTGAAGTTCAGTGCGATGGAGTTCATGCAGTAGCGGTCGCCGGTGGGCGTGCCGAAGCCGTCGGGGAAGACGTGGCCCAGGTGCGAGCCGCAGTTCGCGCAGCGCACCTCGGTGCGCACCATGCCGAGGGTCGTGTCCTCGATGAGCTGCACCGCGTCGGGGCGGATCGACTCGTAGAAGCTCGGCCATCCGCATCCGGAGTCGAACTTGGTGCCGCTCTTGAACAGCTCGGCGCCGCATGCGCCACATGTGTAGAGGCCCGCGCGGCCCTCGTCGAGCAGCTCGCCCGTCCATGCACGCTCGGTCGCGGCTTCGCGCAGCACGGCGTACTGCTCTTCGCCGAGCTCCTCGCGCCACTCTTCTTCGGTCTTGTCCACGCTGTACGACATCGGTCCTCCTGGGGGTCTGCTCCATTCTCTCGCGTTCGAGACCCCTCGGCGCCACGAGACAATGGATGCATGACGGATGCCGTGCAGCAGCGCTACGCGCGCTTCGCCGAGCAGGAGGCGCCAGGGCGCAGCGATCTGTATGTCGAATGGGCAGAGGGTGTCGCGGGCGACTCTGAGGTGCAGGGGATCCTCGCGCGGATCCCGGAGAACCGACGGCAGCCTCCGCTCGTGTTCGCGGTGACGCGGATGCTGGGCGCGGGCCTGGTCGGATACGGCGCCTGGCGGTCGTTCGTCGTCGCACGCGCCGACGAGATCGTCGCCGAGTGCACCGGGCGGCGACTGCAGACGAACGAGCCCCTGCGCCTGGCCCCGCTGCTTCCCGTGCTGTCGGAGATCGACGGCCCGATCGCGCTGCTCGAGGTCGGCGCCTCCGCGGGACTCTGTCTGTACCCCGACCGGTACTCGTACCGCATCGTCGGTGCCGACGGGCGGCTGCGGTCGGCGCTCGACCCCGCCGACGGCTTGTCGACCGTGATGCTCGAGAGCCGTGTCGAGGGAGACCTTCCCCCCATGCGGATGCCGGAGGTGGTGTGGCGTGCCGGCATCGACCTCGCGCCTCTCGACGCCCGTGACGACCGCGATCGGCGCTGGCTGCAGGGACTCGTGTGGCCGGGGGAGCACGGGCGGGAGCAGCGGGTGACCGCGGCGCTCGACATCGCGACGACCGACCCGCCCCACCTCGTCGCCGGAGACGCGATCGACCGGATCGACGCGCTCGCCGCCGAGGCGCCGCGCGGCGCCACGCTCGTCGTGACGACTCCCGGCGTGCTCGTGCACATCCCCAGGGAAGCACGTGAGGCCCTCGTCGATCGCATCCGCGGGCTCGACGCGCGCTGGCTGACCATCGACCCTCCCGCGCTCCTCGACGTGTGGGATCCTCCGGTGGCCGCCGAGGGGTGGCCCGGTTTCGTCGTGGCGCTCGACGGGGAGGTGCGTGCGGCGGCGGACCCACTCGGCCGATGGTGGGAGTGGCGCGCAGGGATCGACGCGCCGGCGACCTAATCTGATCTCATGCTGGGAGAGCTGAGCGAGCGGGATCGTGCGATCCTCGCGCTGGAGACCGCGTGGCCGCGGCACGGCGGCGCGAAAGAGGAGACCATCCGCGCCCAACTGGGTATGAGCTCGGCCCGCTACTACCAGCTCCTCGGGCGTCTGCTCGAATCCGAGGCGGCACTGGAATACGATCCCATGCTGGTGCGCCGGCTCCGCCGCATCCGCGACGCGCGATCGTTCCAGCGGGCGTCGCGAACCCCCGGTTTCGTCGGCTGACGGAGCTTCCCGCCACGCGCTGAGGCGCCACGATGCGGATACACGGGTCGGTGCCGTTAGCATCGAGGAGTGTCAAAGCCCAGCCGAGATCGATTCGACGACGTCCCCCGATCGTCCGGACGCGTCGGAGCGCACCGCGCCGAAGCCCCCGGGATGAACGGCTGGGTCGTCCTGCTCTGGTCCTTCGTGGCCGCACTGGTGCTGATCATCGGCGGCATCTTCGGCTCGCTGGTGGTGATGGGGCGGATCAGCCTCTTCCCCGAGGCCGTCCCGACCGCGACGCCCACGCCGGTGGAGACCGGTGTCGTCGACGTCACGTACTCGGTGATGATCCTGAACGCCTCGCCCGACGCGGGGCTGGACGAGCAGATGCGCGATGTCCTGATCAACAACGGATGGGCGGCCGACGTCGTCTTCGCCAGCGACAGCGCGAGCCAGGACTTCTCGACCACGACCGTGTACTACATCGCAGACGAGGATGAGCTGGCGGCCATCGGACTCGCGAATCTGATCGGCGGGGCGGCGGTCGAGCAGAGCGACTTCTACGCCGATCTGAACGACACCGGGGCGAAGCAGCTCACGGTCGTCATCGGACTCGACCGATCGACGAGCGCACCGGAGACTCCGGCGGAGACGCCAGCCCCGTAGACCGCCGCGCAGTCCCTCCGCACAGCTTGCACTCGAAGGGGTCGAGTGCCAGAATGGCGTTAGCACTCTCTTACTCTGAGTGCTAAACCCAACGTCTACGTCCAGGAGGGACGACAAAACTCATGGCAAAGATCATCGCTTTCGATGAGGAGGCCCGCCGCGGCCTCGAGCGCGGCCTCAACATTCTCGCCGACGCCGTCAAGGTGACGCTCGGCCCGCGCGGTCGCAACGTCGTGCTGGAGAAGAAGTGGGGCGCTCCCACGATCACGAACGACGGCGTGTCCATCGCCAAGGAGATCGAACTCGACGACCCGTACGAGAAGATCGGTGCGGAACTCGTCAAGGAGGTCGCCAAGAAGACCGACGACGTCGCCGGTGACGGAACCACCACCGCCACGGTGCTCGCTCAGGCACTCGTCCGCGAGGGCCTGCGCAACGTCGCAGCCGGCGCAGACCCCATCTCGCTCAAGCGCGGCATCGAGAAGGCCGTCGCAGCGATCACCGAGGAGCTCCTCGCCAGCGCGAAGGAGATCGACTCCAAGGAGCAGATCGCCGCGACCGCGTCGATCTCCGCCGCTGACCCCGCGATCGGCGAGCTCATCGCCGAGGCGATCGACAAGGTCGGCAAGGAAGGCGTCGTCACCGTCGAGGAGTCGCAGACCTTCGGCACCGAGCTCGAGCTCACCGAGGGCATGCGCTTCGACAAGGGCTACCTGAACCCGTACTTCGTGACGGACCCGGAGCGCCAGGAGGCTGTCTTCGAGGACGCCTACATCCTCATCGCGAACCAGAAGATCTCGAACATCAAGGACCTTCTGCCCATCGTCGACAAGGTGATCCAGGACGGCAAGGAGCTCGTCATCATCGCCGAGGACGTCGAGGGCGAGGCTCTCGCCACTCTCGTGCTCAACAAGCTCAAGGGCATCTTCAAGTCGGTCGCCGTCAAGGCTCCCGGCTTCGGAGACCGTCGCAAGGCGCAGCTGCAGGACATCGCGATCCTCACCGGTGGTCAGGTCATCACCGAAGAGGTCGGTCTCAAGCTCGAGAACGCCACGCTCGACCTGCTGGGTCGTGCGCGCAAGGTCATCGTCACCAAGGACGAGACCACGATCGTCGAGGGCGCCGGTGAGGCCGACCAGATCGAGGGTCGCGTCACGCAGATCCGTCGTGAGATCGAGAACACCGACAGCGACTACGACCGCGAGAAGCTCCAGGAGCGTCTCGCAAAGCTCGCCGGCGGCGTCGCCGTCATCAAGGCGGGAGCGGCGACCGAGGTCGAGCTCAAGGAGCGCAAGCACCGCATCGAGGACGCCGTCCGCAACGCGAAGGCAGCCGTCGAGGAGGGCATCGTCCCCGGTGGTGGCGTCGCGCTGATCCAGTCGGGCACGAAGGCCCTCGACGCTCTGTCGCTCTCGGGCGACGAGGCGACCGGTGCGAACATCGTTCGCGTCGCGATCGAGGCTCCGCTCAAGCAGATCGCCCTCAACGCCGGTCTCGAGCCGGGTGTCGTCGCGAACAAGGTCTCCGAGCTCCCCTCGGGCCAGGGCCTCAACGCGGCAACGGGCGAGTACGTCGACATGTTCGCTGCAGGAATCATCGACCCGGCGAAGGTGACCCGCTCGGCGCTGCAGAACGCAGCCTCGATCGCGGCTCTCTTCCTCACCACCGAGGTCGTCGTGGCTGACAAGCCCGAGAAGGCTGCAGCTCCGATGGGTGACCCGTCGGGTGGCATGGACTTCTGATCCATCAGCACTGACAGAAACGCCCCGACCTCTCGGTCGGGGCGTTTCTGCGTTCACGGGCGAATGGGCGACAGGTTCAGCGGAACAGGCTCGCCGAGTACTGGTCGGCGTCCGCATACTGGGTCGCCGCACTCCCGAGCGAGTGCCCGATCGACTCGAGCACCTGCTCGACATGCAGCTGCGCTCCGCGCCACTCTTCGGCGCACGACTGGAACGCGGTCGATGCGGTGCCGACCCAGGACCCCTGCAGTTGGTTGAGCTGCGACATGAGGGTCGCGGACTCGGTCTGCAGGCGCCCCATGGTTGCGAGCGCTGCCGCCTGAGCGGCACCTACGGCTTCGGTGTCTACGGTGATGACGGACATGGAACTCCTCTCGGTTGGTGCTCCGACCATAGGAGAGGGCGGATGCTGACATCCCGGCGCATCCGTACGTCGACCGCTCGGTGTGCAGAACCCGCGAAAGCACGCTCTCGTGCAGTGGCGGTCAGAGGCCGGACGTCGGCGATCAGAGGCCAGAGGCCGGCGGCCAGAGGCCAGGGGTCAGAGATCCAGAGGCTCGAGCGGCTGGGTGTCCTCGAGCAGATGCGCCGGGGTCGCGCGCGACGGCGCGAGGGGGAATGTCACCGTGAAGGTCGCGCCGCCACCCGGCGTCTCGGACACTGCGACGCTGCCGTGCAGCGCTTTGACGATCGACGACACGATCGCGAGTCCGAGGCCGGAACCGCCCGTCTCACGCGCGCGTGAGGTGTCGGCTCGCCAGAACCGCTCGAAGATCTGCTCGCGAATCTGTGGCGGGATGCCTTCGCCGTGATCGACGATCGAGATGCTCCCCGTCCCTCGGACACGGTCTGCATCGACGATGAGCTCGATCGGACTCTCCTCGGGGGAGAACCGGCGAGCGTTGCCCAGCAGGTTCGTGACCACCTGTCGCACCTTGTTCTCTTCGCCGAGGACGATCGGCGGGGTGCGCACCGGGATGTCCGCGGCTTCGGTGAAGTCGATGGCGGGCACCTCCGCCGACGAGTTGCGAGGGCGCCTGCGCAGCCGCGCGAGCGTGCCGCGGGAGAGCCCCCTCGGTGCCGGGATCTGTGGGGCCGGAGCGACGGGGTTCGAGCGCGTGGTCACATCGATCAGCGGTGCCTCGACGGTGCGGTCGATCACGGACACGGTGCGAGCCGGTGCGGCCGCGCGCAGATCGAGGGCGGCGTCACGGGCGATCGGGCGGAGGTCGAGAGCTTCGATCTCGGGCTCGCGCTCCTCGTCCAGCCGGGCGAGCGCGAGGAGGTCCTCGACCAGCACGCCCATCCGGATCGCCTCCTTCTCGATGCGCTCCATGGCTCGAGCGGTGTCTTCCTCGCCCTTGATCGCGCCCATCCGATAGAGCTCGGCGTAGCCGCGGACGCTGACGAGCGGTGTGCGCAGCTCGTGACTGGCATCGCCGATGAAGCGCCGCATGTGCTGCACGGTGCGGTCGCGCTGCGCGAGCGAACCGTCGACGCGATCCAGCATGGTGTTGATCGCGCTGTTCAGTCGGCCGACCTCGGTCGTGGGCTCGAGATCCGTCAGACGCTGGGTGAAGTCGCCGGCGGCGATCGACATGGCGGTGGATTCGACCTGTCCGAGCCTGCGGAAGGTGAGGGTGACGAGTCCTCGAGTCAGCAGGGCGGCGAGGAGGATCGTGACGAGCGCGACCGTGATGTAGATCCCGAAGTACTGGCCGATGATGCGATCCGCGTATTCCAGCGGCATCGCGACGATCTGGATCCGCAACGATCCGTCGCCCTCGCCCGGTACTCGTGCCACAGCCGCGCGGAAGCTCGTGCCCTTCGTGCCGTCGAGCGTGAACGGGGTGTCCTCGTTGTTCTGCACCGCGAGCGGGGAGTACGTCGAGGGGAACAGGGGTGCCCCGTTGGCGGAGTTTCCCGTGGTCGTCTGGAGCACGCCCTCCGCGTCGTAGATCGCGACGAAGAAATCTCTGGGCGAGTCGGTGGGAGTGTAGACGGTCTTGCCGTCCTCCACCGTCACCTCGAAGTACCGATCGGCGAGATCGGCCGACACCAGGGCGGGCAGCTGGGAGTCGATGTTGTCGATCAGCGAGTTGCGAAGGATGGGCACTGTGCCGAGCCCAGCAGCCAGCAGCCCGAGGGCGAGAACGGCGACGGTGACACCGGTCACCTTCGCGCGCAGGCTGATCGATCGCCACCAGCGGGTGATCGCGTCAGGCTTGTGCGCCATGCGGACCTCCCGGGATACGGATGCTGTGCGGCGTCAGCGGACGTCGGTGAGCCGGACTACTTGCCGACCTTGAGCATGTAGCCGAAGCCGCGCTTCGTCTGGATCACGGACTCTTCAGTGTGCGGGTCGATCTTGCGGCGGAGGTACGAGATGTAGCTCTCGACGATGCCGGCGTCGCCGTTGAAGTCGTACTCCCAGACGTGGTCGAGGATCTGCGCTTTCGACAGCACCCGGTTCGGGTTGAGCATCAGGTAGCGCAGCAGCTTGAACTCGGTCGGGCTCAGCTCGATCGATTCCTTGCCGACGTGCACGTCGTGGGTGTCCTGGTCCATCGACAGCTCACCGGCGCGGATGATCGACTCCTCGTCGGCCTGCATCGTGCGCCGCAGGATCGCCTGGGCGCGCGCGACGATCTCGTCGAGGCTGAACGGCTTGGTGACGTAGTCGTCGCCGCCCGCGTTGAGACCCTCGATCTTGTCGTCGGTGCCGTCCTTCGCCGTCAGGAACAGGATCGGAGCGGTGAACCCGGCGCCGCGCAGGCGCTTGGTCACGCTGAAGCCGTTCATGTCGGGGAGCATGACATCGAGGATGATGAGGTCCGGTTCTTCCTCCAGCACGGCCGAGATGGTGGCGGCGCCGTTGGCGACCGTCTTCACCTGGAACCCGGCGAAGCTGAGACCTGTGGAGAGCAGGTCGCGGATGTTGGGTTCGTCGTCGACGACCAGGATGCGCGCATCAGTCATGACCCCATTATGGTGACTTCGGCCATGGGGATGCTGATTATCCTTCGGAGCGGCGGTTTCGCCCACCGCGTACCCGGCTGCCCGAAGCCCCGGCCGAGCGCTCAGGCAGCGATCGCGTCGGCATCCATGATCGTGTAGCTGTACCCCTGCTCGGCGAGGAACCGTTGGCGGTTCTGCGCGTAGTCCTGGTCGATCGTGTCGCGCGCGACCAGCGTGTAGAAGCTCGCGGTGCGGCCCGACTGCTTGGGGCGGAGGAGCCGGCCGAGTCGCTGCGCCTCCTCCTGGCGTGAGCCGAACGAGCCGGATACCTGGATCGCGACGGATGCCTCGGGGAGGTCGATCGAGAAGTTCGCGACCTTCGACACGACGAGCAGCGAGATCTCTCCCTCGCGGAAGGCGCGGTAGAGCTCTTCGCGCTCGTCGATGGGCGTGGCGCCGGTGATCTGCGGCGCGTTCAGCGACTGCGACAGCGAGTCGAGCTGGTCGAGGTACTGTCCGATCACGAGGATCCGCTCGTCCTTGTGCTTCGCGATGAGCTCGCGCACGGCGTCGATCTTCGCCGGGGCGGAGGCTGCGAGCCGGTAGCGCTCGTCGTCGGTCGCCGCGGCGTACTCGAGCCGGTCATCCGGCGGCAGGTCGACCCGAACCTCGTAGCAGACGGCGGGGGAGATGAAGCCCTGAGCCTCGATCTGCTTCCAGGGCGCATCGAAGCGCTTGGGGCCGATGAGGCTGAACACGTCGCCCTCGCGGCCGTCCTCGCGGACGAGCGTGGCGGTGAGGCCGATCCGGCGCCGCGCCTGCAGGTCGGCGGTCAACTTGAAGACGGGAGCGGGGAGGAGGTGCACCTCGTCGTAGACGATGAGACCCCAGTCGAGAGCATCCAGGAGAGCCAGGTGCGCGTACTCGCCCTTTCGCTTCGCCGTGAGGATCTGGTAGGTCGCGATCGTGACCGGCTTGACCTCCTTGGCCTGACCGGAATACTCACCGATCTCCTCGGGGGTGAGGCTCGTCCGCTTGAGCAGCTCGTCGCGCCACTGGCGTGCGGAGACGGTGTTGGTCACGAGGATCAGAGTGGTCGTCTTCGTAGCCGCCATGGCGCCGGCGCCCACGATCGTCTTGCCTGCGCCGCAGGGCAGCACCACGACGCCGGATCCGTCCTTGGAGAACGCGTCGACGGCATCCTGCTGGTAGGGGCGGATCGCCCACCCGTCCTCGGCCAGCTCGATCTCGTGCGGGGTGCCGGGCGTGTACCCGGCGAGGTCCTCGGCGGGCCAGCCGATCTTGAGCAGCTCCTGCTTGATCTGACCGCGCGCCCAGGCGTCGACGACGAACGTGTCGGGGGCCGGGTGGCCGATCAGCAGCGGCTGGATGCGCTTGTTGTTCGCGACCTGGGCGAGCACAGCCGGATCGGTCGAGCGCAGGATCAGGGTGCCCTCGTCGTCGCGCTCGATCACGAGGCGTCCGTAGCGGTTGACGGTCTCGCGCAGGTCCACGGCGACCGACGGGGGCACGGGGAATCGCGACCAGCGGTCGAGCGTCTCGAGCATGTCCTCGGCGGTGTGCCCGGCGGCGCGCGCGTTCCACAGGCCGAGGCGGGTGATTCGGTAGGTGTGGATGTGCTCGGGCGCGCGCTCGAGCTCGGCGAAGATCGCCAACTCGTGGCGGGCGCTCTCGGCATCCGCGTGGGCGACTTCGAGCAGCACGGTGCGATCGCTCTGGACGATCAGGGGGCCATCAGACATAGCTGTCCAGTTTACTGCGCGATCACGGTGGCGGCGCGGATGCTCGACACCGGAAGCGTGCGCTCGACGTCTGCCGCGCGATCTCGTCCGCGCAGGCGTCCGCCGCCGAGCCCTGTCGCCTCGAGGATCAGCTCCCGTGTCGATCCGTCGGGCATTCCCACGCTGACGCGAAGCACCGCTTTCGCCCGCACCGCGGCCTCGAGCTCGCGATCGAGCCAGGCAGCATCCGCATCCGGACCCTGATGCGAGCGGAGGGCGGCGATGAGAGGCGCGTAATCGGCGGCGCTCTCGGGCGCTGCGTGGACCACCGGGTTGCGCTCGCCGGCGATCGCGGTGCCGTCCTCGGCCACGAGCGTCGCGGGATAGCGCGCATCCGTCAGTGCCCAGTACACGGTGTCGCGTCCGACCCTCGTCGAGAGCGCGGCGACGTGCTTCGTCAGCGCGAGCGACCGCAGGCCCTGGTCGACCGCCATCGCCTCGATCAGATGCGGGTCGCTGCTCTCGATGCGGGTGCGTCCGGTCTCGGAGTCGGTGGACACCCGGACAAGGCCATGTCTCTGGGAGGTCTGCGAGACGAGGTACCGCAGCGGCTGGGGGATACCGGTGAGCGACAGCGACTCGAGGAACGCGAGGATCGATTCTTCGCTCTCGCCGGCGACGAGAGCATGGGCGATCGACTCGGGAGTGAAACGGTAGGTGGATGCCTGCGCCGCCGATTCACGGGCGGCGATCGTGCGCAGACGCACGTCGAGTGCAGGGGCGAGCGGGCCGGGGGAGATCGCGCTCAGATCGTTCTGCAGGAAGATCCGATCGACCTCGCTCGGCAGCAGGTTCGTGAGTGGGGCGGACTCGATGCTCCCGCCCTGCCGCAGCGACGCGGCCCATACGGGTTCGCTGCCGTCGTCGGTGATCAGACCGAGCAGCCGCGCGCGCTCGAGAAGCACCTCGCCGTGTTCGGCCCAGGTCGGATCCCAGGGATGTGCCTGCGACCAGGTGGTCGTGGGGAGCCATCCGCCGTCGTCCGTGCGCACTCCGCGGGGAAGAGCGTCGCGGAACCCGGTCACCAGAGTGCTCCATCGATCGGCCACGGACGACCTCAGCCACTCCTCTGCGCGTCCGGTCGTGCGCAGACGCCTGCCGTCGGGCGCGACCAGATCGGAGTCATCGGCGATGGCGATGAGGGCATCGACGGATTCAGCCGCGACACCGGATTCAGCCAGCAGACGCTTCTCGCCGGCGCTGACAGTGCCCCCGGTGAGCAGAGCGAAGGGCTTCTCCCGTGCGAGGAGCAGCAGATCGGCGATCGCAGCCACGGTCGTGAACGCGCGCTCTGCAGCGTGAGCCGTGTCGGCCTCGCTCGCCGCCTGTGGCGGGGAGACATCGAACGGCGTCGGTGCGGCGCGGTCGGCGAGCGCCGCGATCACGGGAGGGAAGGGTGAGCCGTCAGGCCCAAGAAGCGCGAGGCTCTCGAGAGTCGCACGCTTCGGCGTCCCCTCGGCGGAGGGCTCGACAACGGCGGCGATCAGCGCCGTCGCCTCGTCGTGCGTGAGAGCGGGAAGGATGCGGGCGAGAGACCCCGGGTCGAGCAGCGCCTCGGCCGCGTCGAAGAAATCCTGCCACCCGGCATCCGGTCGCACTCGCCGAGCCGAGAAGAGCGAGGCCAGCTGCTCGTCGCTCGCCGCAGACAGCCATTCGGCCAGCGGTCGGGCGTGTGTGCTCATGCCGGATCTCTCAGGGCCGCGATGCCGCGCGCCCCTTGCGGATGAAGCTCATGATCAGGAGTGCGATGATCATCGCGAATGCCACGGGAAGGCCCCAATAGGGGATGGCGGCGATGAACGGCCAGACGCCCGCACCGAAGTCCTCCTGCTCCATGCCGACGGCGGTGCCGATGATGATCGCGAAGAAGCAGATGATGGATGCCGCGGCGAGTCCGAGTGCCGAGAACGCCAGAATGCGATCGATACGGCGAACGGGAACCTCAGGTTCGGGACTCTTGGTACTCATCGCCCTCAGCCTACTCGCTGCGACGCCCCGCGGTTCCGCACGCCGACCTACGGATTACCCGGGCGTCGACCGGTAGGCTGGATCGGACGCACGGACGTGCGTCCGATCCAGCTCCACACCGACTCAGCGAGGTTTCTCCCATGCCCACCGGCAAGGTCAGGTTCTACGACGAAGACAAGGGTTTCGGCTTCATCGCCACAGATGACGGCCAGGACGTCTTCCTGCACGCCTCAGCCATGCCCGCAGGCGCAGCTGTGAAGGCGGGTGCGCGCGTGGAGTTCGGTGTCGCCGACGGCAAGCGCGGCCTGCAGGCCCTCTCGGTGCGCGTGCTCGATGCGCCCCCGAGCCTCGCGAAGGCGAAGCGCAAGCCCGCTGACGACATGGCGATCATCGTCGAGGACCTCGTGAAGCTCCTCGACGGCATGGGCGGCGACCTCCGTCGCGGCCGATACCCCTCTTCCGCTCAGGGCCGCAAGATCGCGGCAGTACTGCGCAAGGTAGCTGATGACCTCGAAGCCTGAAGTCGATCAGCGTCTGATCGACGCCCATGATCTCGCGCTCGCCGCGTTGCACGAGATCACTCCGGCGTCGACCGTCGGCCCCGCTGCCGACTACCTTCCTGAGGAGGACGGTTCGGTGTCGCTGCGCTTCGAGGTCCGCCTCCCCGGGTACCCGGGCTGGTTCTGGACCGTCACGGTCGCCCGCGTCGACGACGAGGAGCCGACGGTTCTCGAGATCGAGCTGCTTCCCGGCGACGGTGCGCTGCTCGCTCCCGAGTGGGTGCCGTGGGCCGAGCGTCTCGCCGAGTACCGCGCTCACCAGGTGGAGCTCGCCGAGCAGGCCGCCGCGGCTGCCGCTGACGACGCGGTCGTGGGTGATGCCGACGACGCGGAGTCCGACGAGGACGACGAGCTCGACGAGGACCTCGAAGAGGACGAGGATCTCGACGACGACGACGATGATGATGACGACGACGAGCTCGACGAGGAGGACCTCGCCGCGGAGCCGCGCGTGCTGCATGCCGGCGACCTCGACGGAGTCGACATCGACGAGCTCGACGACTCCGTCGTCGACGACGCGGACGACGAGGACTCCGACGACGATTCCGAGGACGAGGATGAGGACGAGGATGAGGACGCGGATGACGAGTCCGATACCGACGACGACTCCGACGACGAGGAATGACTCGCGATCGACAGAGGTGAGAAACAGAAGAGGGGCCGCGTGAGAACGCGGCCCCTCTTCTGTTGACGTCCCGGTGTCAGGAGCCGGTGTTCGCGAGTACGTAGTCGAGCGCACGCGTCAGCTGGCGGACGTCCTCGGGCTCGATGGAGACGAACGTCGCGACGCGCAGTTGGTTGCGGCCGAGCTTGCGATAGGGCTCGGTGTCGACGATGCCGTTGGCGCGCAGGGTCTTGGCGACGGCTGCGGCGTCGACGCTGTCGTCGAAATCGATCGTGACGACGACGGGGGAGCGGTGCGCGGCATCCGTCACGAACGGGGTGGCGACGGCGGACGCCGCGGCCCAGTCGTAGAGGATGCCGGAGGACTCCGCCGTGCGAGCGCCCGCCCATGCGAGGCCGCCGTTCGACAGGATCCAGCTCAGCTGGCTGTTGAGCAGGTGGAGGGTCGTGAGAGCCGGAGTGTTCAGCGTCTGGTTGAGACGCGAGTTGTCGACGGCGTTCTTCAGGCTGAGGAACTCGGGGATGTACCGGTCGGAGGCGGCGATGCGCTCGATGCGGTCGATCGCGGCGGGCGACACGGCCGCGAACCAGAGGCCCCCGTCGGATCCGAGGTTCTTCTGGGGTGCGAAGTAGTAGACGTCGGCCTGCGCGGCGTCGAAGTCGATGCCGCCTGCGGCGCTGGTCGCGTCGATGACCGTCAGCGCGCCATCGGCGACGACGCGCTCGATGGGAGCCGCGACTCCGGTGGAGGTCTCGTTGTGCGGCCAGGCGTAGACGTCGACGCCGTCGACGATCTCGGCCGCGGTGCGGGAGCCCGGCTCGGACTTGCGCACGTCGGGTGCCTCGAGCCACGGAGCGGCGGCAGCGGCGGCGAACTTGCCGCCGAACTCGCCGAACACGAGGTTCTGGCTGCGCCGTTCGATCAGCCCGAATGCCGCGGCATCCCAGAACGCCGTGGATCCGCCGTTGCCGACGATGATCTCGTAGCCCTCGGGAAGGCGGAAGAGGGCGGCCAGCTGCTCGCGGACGCTGCCGACCAGGTTCTTGACCGGAGCCTGTCGGTGCGATGTGCCGAGCAGAGTCGGCCCTGCGGCGAGCAGCGCATCGAGATGCTCGGTGCGCACCTTCGAGGGACCGCAGCCGAAGCGGCCGTCAGCGGGCAGGAGGTCACGGGGAATCTCGATCGCCATGCGTCGATTCTACGGCGTGACCCTCCGGTCGCTTCACCGCGTGACGCCCTGATGTCCGCGCGGGAATGTAGGCTTGCCTAAGAAGACCCGGAGGGCCACATGACGGACTTGATCGACACCACGGAGATGTACCTCCGCACCATCCTCGAACTCGAGGAGGAGAACATCGTGCCGCTGCGTGCACGCATCTCCGAGCGCCTCGGCCACTCGGGTCCCACGGTCTCGCAGACCGTCGGGCGCATGGAGCGGGACGGTCTCGTCGTCGTCTCCGAAGACCGCACGCTCGAGCTGACCGACGCCGGTCGACGTAAGGCCGTCGACGTCATGCGCAAGCACCGACTCGCCGAGCGCCTGCTGTCCGACGTCATCGGTCTCGACTGGGCGTACGTGCACGAAGAGGCCTGCCGCTGGGAGCACGTCATGAGCGAGCAGGTCGAGCGTCGACTCGTCGAACTGCTCGGCCACCCGACCGAGTCGCCTTACGGCAACCCGATCCCCGGCCTCGACCAGCTGGGCGACACCCCTGCGCGTACCTTCGACGAGGGCGTCATCGGTCTCGTGCAGAAGCTGAATGCCGCCGGCGCTCCGATCGAGGGCACCGTCCGCCGCCTCGCCGAGCCCGCTCAGGTCGACCCGGAGCTGCTCGAACAGCTTCGCGACGCTGGAGTCGTGCCCGGCGCCAAGGGCGACTACCGCTTCAACGAGGGCTACGTGCTGATCCAGATGGAGGGCAAGGAAGACGGGCTCGAACTTCCCGTCGAACTCGCGTCCCACATCTTCCTCGTGGGCGAGCCCGCCTGAATCCGAGCCGGGCTTCGAGGCGAGATCGACCCTGAGAACCGCGTGATTCCGCCTCTCCGAGGATTGCCAGGTTCACAGGGTGACAGGATCGTTATCTTCCGGTAACCTCGGACAGGTCGTCGAAGAAGCCCGCTGACGACACCCGAGAGGATTCGCCTTCCAGGCTCGTCGCCCTCCCGGTCAGACCGCACAACGTACCCGAGCTACATGGTGCCCCGAGAGCAGAGTGCCGACGAGCCAGCGCTACCCGAGCGTGCAGGCGCAGGAGGATCAGGTTTTGGCAAAAGACATCGAATCGCCCGCGAAGACAACTGAAGATCGAACAGTCGCCCGCCGCTCCCGCGGCAGGGTCGACGCACGCAAGGTCGTGAAGCCCCTGCGTTCGGTCGCCATCTTCGGGGCCGTCGGTGCTCTCGTCGCCGCCGTCGCTCTTCCTGCATACGCCGCGACGAAGCCCTCTGAGGCGACCGCGACCGTACAGCAGCTCGCAGCAGTCGACGCACAGTCGCTCGTCGTCGCCTCCGATGCGACGGCCGCATCGCTCAGCCGTGGCACGTTCACCGCCACGACCCCTGACGAGATCGAGAAGAAGAAGGCGGAAGAGGCCGCAGCCGCGCGTGCTGCCGCAGCCGCCTCCGTCACGACGGCATCGTCCAGCAACTTCAACATCGGCAACTACGCTCTCGTCTCGCCCGGCTCGGGCGAGGTGCGTTACCCGCTTCCGCAGGGGTCATACAGCGTCAGCCGCACGGTCGGCGGAGCCCACCAGGGTGCCGACATGCTGGCCCCGGCCGGAACCCCGATCTATGCGGCAGCCGCGGGTGTCGTCCGCGCCTCCGCCGAGAGCATCGGCGGGTACGGCGTGTGCGTCATGCTCGACAGCGTCGTCGGTGGTCAGCGCGTGCAGACCACCTACGGTCACATGATCTACGGTTCGCGTCAGGTCCAGGCCGGCGAGACCGTCGCCGCAGGCCAGCTCATCGGCTTCGTCGGCAGCACCGGACGCTCGACCGCGAACCACCTCCACTTCGAGGTGCACGTCAACGGCGGGCTCATGGAGCCGATCGCCTGGCTCGCCGCCAACGCCGGCTGAGCACAGTCACCCGACGCACACTCCTGTTCGGACACGCCTTCGGGCGTTCATCCGCCGTTTGGCCTTCGCGCGCTCCTGATGGGTTAGCCTGAACCCGTTGTCGCATAGTCGGGAGAAGCTGATGGAGCGAATACCGAACATCCGAACCATGGATGCCCTCGGTCGTCACGTCCTTCTGCATCGTCCGCAGGGACGCCACGGTCTTGCCGTGCGCATGAGGCGCTGTCTGTAGACAGCGCCTTTTTTGCATCCCCGCGAACGCTTCCGCCCTGTGCGGCTTCGTGTGAGTCGAGAGTGCCGGGAAGCCGTCCCGGCGGATCGAGAGGATGACGATGCGCACACTTGTACTGAACGCAGGATACGAACCGCTCGCGATCGTGTCGTTCAAGAGAGCCCTGGTCCTGGTCATGAACGACAAGGCGACCGTGGTCGAACACATCGAGGATGACCCCGTCTGGGGCAGCCACGGAGTCTACGATCGCCCCGCCGTCATCGTCCTCTCGCGCTACGTGCGTATTCCGATCAGCCGGCGGGTGCCTGTGACCCGGCGGGGAGTCCTGCGTCGCGACAACCATCGCTGCGGATACTGCGGCAAAGCGGCCTCGACCATCGACCATGTGATGCCCCGTTCACGCGGGGGAGCGGACTCCTGGGAGAACCTGGTCGCCTGCTGCCTGCGCTGCAACAACACCAAGAGCGACCGCACGCCGCAGGAGATGCGGTGGGAGCTCCGGTTCGCTCCCCGTCCGCCGCACGGCACGGCATGGACCGTCCGTGGCATCGAACGCAGCGACCCCCGGTGGGAGCCGTACCTGGCACTCGCTGCATGAGCAGGAGGCGAGGCTTCCTCTAGAATGGAAGCCTCGCCCCCGTAGCTCAGCAGGATAGAGCAGCCCTCTCCTAAAGGGCAGGTCGCTGGTTCGAATCCAGTCGAGGGCACCCTTCCCCGATGAGTGTCATCTGCCCGTTCCGGGATGCCGCCCGCATCACGGCATCGAAGGTCGAGTCCAGCACCGACGTCGCTCGCCCCGCTGCCCACGCGGTGCCGTGGACGTCGCGATACTCGAGCAGAGTGAGAGCATCCGCCGTGCTCCCTCCTCCGATGCTCGTCTGGTGCAGGGACAGGACGTCGACGGAGAAGCCGGACTCGGCGAGAACCGACACGAGGCCTTCCACGGGGCCGGAGTCTGTGACACGGTGGGTGCGCGTGTCCGAACCCGCCCGCAGGGTGACGAGCATCTCGGAGCCGTCCACCCGGTAATGCGCCAGAGCCGGCATGTCTCTCGGGGGAGCAGCCAGATAGGTGCGCTCGAACAGGCTCCACAGGTCGGTCGCCGTCAGCTCGTCGCCGACGCTGTCCGCATGAGCCTGCACCGTCCTCGCGAACTCGATCTGGAGCCGTCGAGGCAGCTCGACCCCGAACTCCCTCTCGAGCAGGTAGGCGATGCCGCCCTTGCCCGACTGCGAGTTCACCCTGATGACCGCGTCGTAGTCGCGTCCGATGTCGGCAGGGTCGATCGGCAGGTACGGCACGAGCCACCGCTGTTCGCGTGCGTCCGCACCCAGCGCCAGCGAGCGCACCACGAACGTGTCGAGCACTCCCGGGAGAGACCACGCTGGCCGCACAGCTGGGGGTAGGCCGGTCGACTGTCCGTGAAGCCATCCGTCAGCTGGCGGGCCGCGGGGTCCTCGCGACACGGCAGGGGTCGGGAGTGTTCGTGACGGCGCTCGAGGCGCCGGAGGATTGGGACGCTGTGCTCCGGCGAGCCGACATCGTCGCCGTCATCGAGGCGCGCACAGCGATCGAGACGGAGGCTGCCGCGCTCGCCGCGACTCGTCGCACGGCGACAGACCTCCGTGCGATCCGCCGCGCGCTCGACGGTCGCAGAGCCCACGCGTCAGGCGTCGAGGCGCATGTCGATGCGGACACTGCCTTCCACCGCAGCATCGTCGTCGCAGCCCACAACCCGATACTGCTCGAGCTGTTCGACGGGTTCACTCCGCGCCTGCGTCAGGCGATGGTCGAGATGCTTCGCCTCCGCCGCGACGACGGCGGCCAGGCAGACGACGACCGCCACGCGCTGCTCGCCGACGCCGTCGCGGCGCGTGATCCAGCACGGGCGGCCGCCGAGAGCCGCAGCCACCTCGCCGACCTCGCGAAGACGCTCGGCTGACGCTCGCCGTCGACGTTCAGTCGCGACCGCGACGCCATAGCTTCGACGGCCACCAGATGACTCGACCCAGGTCGTAGGCGAGAGCCGGCACCAGCAGCGAGCGCACCACGAACGTGTCGAGCAGCACGCCGAACGCGACGATGAACGCGAGCTGCACGAGGAACAGGATCGGGATCACCGAGAGCGCCGCGAAGGTCGCCGCAAGAACCAGCCCGGCCGACGTGATGACGCCGCCCGTGATGGACAGGCCCCGGAGCACGCCCTCGCGGGTGCCGTGCTCGAGCGATTCCTCCCGCACCCTGGTCATCAGGAAGATGTTGTAGTCGATGCCCAGTGCCACCAGGAACACGAATCCGTAGAGCGGAACCGCGGGGTCGGCGCCCGGGAAGTCGAACACGCCGTTGAACACCAGCGCCGAGACGCCCATCGCCGTGCCGAACGACAGCACGGTCGTGAGGATCAGCAGCACCGGCGCGAGGATCGAGCGCAGCAGCAGCATGAGGATGAGCATGATCACCACGAGGATCACCGGGATGATCAGGTTGCGATCATGAATGGAGGCGTCGTTCGTGTCGATCGCCGTCGCCGTGACTCCACCGACGAGAGCGTCGAGGTCGTCGAGCTGGGTGCGCAGGTCGCGAACGGTCGCAGCTGCGGCATCGGAATCCGCTGCGTCCGTCAGGGTGCCCTGCAACAGCACCTCTCCGTCGACGACGGTGGGCTCGGGGGCGGCTGTTCCCGGAGGGCCGACCGCTTCCAGCCCGTCCGTGGTGACCGTCGCCGAACCGCTCGGCGAATCGGCTGCCGTGACCGATACCCCGTCTATCCCGTCGTCGGCGAGGAGCACGTCGGCCGCATCCTGCAATTCGTCCTCCGCGACCACCACGTACACCGGGCTGCCGGAGCCGCCGGGGAAGTGCTCGCCGAGCGCGACCTGGCCGTCGCGGGCCTCGGATGCGCCGAGCACCAGATCGGACTGCGGCACGCCGACGGCGTTGAGCTGCAGTGCACCCGCGGCGCCGGCGAGCAGCACCAGCGTCGTGACGACCCAGATCAGGCGAGGACGCTTCGTGATCAGATGAGCCAGCCGTGCCCACAGGCCGGTCTTGCGCATGCCGTGCTCTTCGGCCACGACCTCCGGCTCGAACTTCGGACGCCGGGGCCAGAAGACCGCGCGTCCGAACAGCAGCAGCAGCGCCGGCAGCAGGGTGAGAGCGGCGAGCATCGCGAACACGATGCCGATCGCGGCCACCGGGCCCAGCGTGCTGTTCGACTTGAGGTCGCTGAGCAGCAGGCACAGGAGGCCTGCGATCACGGTTCCACCAGAGGCCACGATCGGCTCGAACGAGCCCTTCCAGGCGGCCAGCACGGCAGTGCCCTTGTCCTGGGCGACGCGCAGCTCTTCTCGGAACCTCGCGACGAACAGAAGGGCGTAGTCGGTAGCGGCTCCGATCACCAGGATGAACAGGATGCCCTGCGTCTGGCCGCTGAGCAGCAGCACCTCGAATTTGGCCAGCCACCACACGACCAGCAGCGCCACGCACAGGGCGAACAGGCTGGTCGAGAGCACGACGATGGGCAGCAGCAAGGAACGGTAGACCAGCACGAGGATGACGAGGACCGCCAGGAGAGCGACACCGAGCAGCAGGCCGTCGATACCCGCGAACCCTGCGACGAGGTCGGCGCTGAAGCCTGCGGGTCCCGTGATGTACACGGTGACGCCATCGGGAGCGGCGTCCCGGAGCTGCGCACCCAGCGCATCGATCGCGTCTGCCAGCTCTGCGTCGCCCTCGATCGGGATGAACGCCTGGATCGCCTTGCCGTCCTCCGAGGTGAGCGCGGGTGACACGTCCTCGCTCACACCCTCCACGGATGGAGCATCTGCGACGGCATCCGAGATGGTCTCGATGTCGGACTCCGAGAGCTCGTCATCGGACACGAAGACGGCGATGGCAGGGATCGCGTCGCTGTCGTTGAACTCCCCGAGGAGCTTCTGCACCTGAGTCGCGTCGGCGGACTCCGGCAGGTAGCTGGTCTGGTCGTTCGAGGACACCTCGTCGACCTTGCCGAACAGGGGGCCGCCGAGACCTGCGCCCACCAACCACACGAGGATCAGGACCACGGGGATGAGGACGCGGACCCAGGAGTGTCGACGCGTGCGTTCGCGGGTCGGCGGAATGGGCGCGTGCTCAGGGCTGGACATCAGGTTCCTCTCGGGGCGTGCAGGTGGGGATTCAAGCGGGTGATCAGGAGATCCAGGCGAGGATGAGGATCATCGTCGCGAGGAAGCCGGCGAAGTAGTTGAGCGCGATGAAGCGCCGCCATGCGCGGTTCGTGCCGCCCGACGTCTCATCGGTGACGCTCCACCAGGGGGCGGCGTTCACGATGTAGGGCACGGCGAGCAGGGCGCCCAGCGGCCCCGGCCAGGTGGTGAACAGCATGGCCGCCCCGGCGAGGACCCACAGAGCGATCGACAGTCGCACCGTGGCTCGTGCGCCGATGACCGTGGCGATCGAGCCGATGCCGCCCTCGCGGTCGGGGCCGATGTCCTGCACCGCGCCGAACGCGTGCGCGGCCATGCCCCACAGGAAGAAGGCGACGAGGACGATGACCGCGGTGGGGGTGACGGTCCCTGTGGCGAGAGTGAGGCCGACGATCGCCGGCGTCACGAAATGCAGGCTCGAGGTCGTCGAGTCCAGGAACGGACGCTCCTTGAACCGAAGCCCGGGCGCCGAGTACGCGATCACGGCGAACACGCTGATCGCCAGCCAGACCCACGACGCCGGGTTGCCGACGACGACGAGGTAGACGAGGAACGGGATGTTCGTCGCCGCCGCAGCCCACAGGGTGGTGCGGTGGATGCGGGGAGCGAGGAGTGCGCCCTCGATGCCGCCCTTGCGCGGGTTGGCGAGGTCGGATGCGTAGTCGAAGACGTCGTTGATGCCGTACATCGCGAGGTTGTACGGAACGAGGAAGTAGAGGGTGCCGATGATCAGCGTGAGGTCGATCTCGCGTGTGCTGAGCAGGTAGGCGGCCGCGAACGGGAAGGCGGTGTTGATCCAGCTGATGGGGCGCGATGACAGGACGATCTGAGCGAAGTCCCGGCCGACGGATCCGCGGGCGGGCGCGGTCACGAGGCATCCTCGGCGTCGGATCGAGGGTCGACCTGCGCGCGGCGGCGGGCGCGGAGCGCGGCCCACAGGGCGGGCAGCAGGACGGCGCCGGCGATCGGATAGGCGAAGTCCTCGAGCGGGGCGAGACCGACGTGCACACCGAGGAGGTGCTCGGGAGAGTAGTGGAAGAGTCCTGTCGCGATCATCACGGTGTCGAAGACGGCGGTGAGGATGACGAGCACCGCGAGCGTCACCGCGACCGCGCCCGTGTGGGCTCGATGCCGTCCGGCGAGGATCGAGAGCACGATCGCCGCAACGATCGCTGCGCCGACGAACCACGCCGAGAGCTGCAGGTACGTCATGAGGGCTCCTCCACGGCGGAGCGCCGGCGGATGCTCGACAGGACGCGTACTGCGCCGGTGTAGACGATCATGGTGCACACCACGAGGAAGAGCAGGAACACCGGCTCCTCGATCGGGAGCTCGGGTGCGAGCACGATACCGGTCGCCACGGCGGCCTCACCGCGGAAGAAGATCCCGCCGGCGATCCCGGCGACATCCCAGATCAGGAAGAAGGCGAGTCCCGTCACCGTCACGACGGATGCTGAGACCGCGTCGCGCCAGAAGAACAGCCGGAAGCGCCGGTCGAGCAGCAGCATGCAGCCGAGGGTCACGAGGAGGAGCGCCAGGTACACGAACCCCATCACGCGGTTCCGCTCTTCGCGGGGGCGGCGGTCGAGACGTCGAGAGGTCCGGACGAATGATCGCCGCGGATCCGCTTGAGCACGATCTCGGCGCTGATGAGGCACATCGGCACACCGACACCCGGCGCGGTGGTGGCGCCCGCGTAGTAGAGCCCCGAGACCCGGCGCGACGCGTTCTGCGCACGGAACATCGCGCTCTGCGACAGGATGTGCGCGGGGCCCAGCATGCCGCCCCGCCACGAGTTGTAGTCGTCGCGGAAGTCTGCGGGTCCCTTCGTCTCGCGGACGACGATGCGTTCGCGGAGGTCGGGGATGCCCGCCCACTGCGAGATCTGGTCGATCGCGTCGTCGGCCGCCTGCTCGATGCGTGCGGAGCCTGCGCCGTCGGATCCGCCGCCGCCGAGATCGGTGTCGGCAGGGATGGGGACCAGCACGAAGAGGTTCTCATGCCCCTCAGGCGCGACCGTGTCGTCGGTCGCGCTCGGGCGACACACGTAGGTCGATGCGGGCGAGGGGACCACAGGCTGATCGCCGAAGATGGCGTCGAAGTTGGCATCCCAGTCCTCGGTGAAGAACAGGGAGTGGTGGGGGAGCTCGGGGAGGGAGCCCCGGATGCCGAGCATCACCAGCACGGCACCGGGCCCGCTCGTGCGTCGCTGCCACCACGAGTCGGGGTAGGTGCGCAGGTGCGGGGGGAGCAGTGCCGTCTCGGTGTGGTGCAGGTCGGCTCCGGAGACCACGATGTCGGCGTCCGCGCGGCGCGCGGTTCCGTCGGCGTCGCGCCACTCGACGCCGGTCACGGTAGCCCCGCCGGAGCGGATGCCGGTGCTGATCGCGGTGACGTCGGCATCCAGCACGATCCGGACGCCCGCGCCCTCCGCCAGCTCGGCGATGCGCTCGACGACCCGCCAGAAGCCGCCCTGCGGATAGCTGACGCCCTCGTCGAGATCGAGTGCGCTCATGAGGTGATACATGGCGGGCGCCGTGCGCGGGTCCGTGCCGAGGAAGACGGCCGGGTATCCCAGCAGCTGCCGGATCATCGGATCGCGGAAACGCCGGGCGGCGAACGACTGCAGGCGTGTGCCGAGCAGTGTGAAGAGTCGGGGGAGGGCTCGCAGCACCTCGGGTGTCATGAGCCCGCGCAACCGGGTGAAAGGGTTGTAGAGGAAGTACCGCTCGGCCATGACGCGTGCGTCGTGCGCCGAGTCGAGATACGCGTCCAGAGCCTTCGCGGCGCCGGGCTCGCGCGACTCGAACAGGCGCGACACCTCCGCACGGCCCGAGGGCACGGTGACGGACGCCGCGGGGCGGCCTTCGGCATCCGGTGCCTGGAAGACGCGGTACCCGGGGTCGAGGCGCGTCAGGTCGAGCTGCTCCTCGGTCGTGGTGCCCATCATCGCGAAGAAGTGGTCGAAGACCTCGGGCATCAGGTACCACGACGGCCCGGAGTCGAACCGGAAGCCGTCTCTTTCGATGGTGCCCGCGCGCCCTCCGACCCTGCTGTTCTTCTCGTAGACGGTCACATCATGCCCGTCGCGCGCGAGCAGCCCTGCCACTGCGAGGCCGGCGACTCCGGCGCCGACAACGGCCACCCGGCTCATCGGGCACGCTCCAGGGATGTCACCAGCACCGATCGTGCGGCAAGCAGTGCCTTGATGGGATCGGGCACGCGGACCCTCCGCTCGTACAGGGTGGCCGCGGGCGTCTTCGCCACACGTCGGGTCAGGGATTCGAAGAGGGCCTGGGCGCTGCGCACGGCCGCGCGCGCATCCTTCGGCAGAAGAGGGATGGAGCGCCGGGCATCGTCGAGCTGCGCCGAGATCGTGCGCACCCACGCATCTCGGTCTGCGTCGCTGAGGCGGCCCGATTCGCCCAGATACCCCCGCTGCAGTCGATCTGTGTCGTCGGCGAGGTCGCGGAGGAAGTTGACGTTCTGAAAGGCCGCGCCGAGCTGTCGGGCTCCGTGTTCGAGGATCTCGCGCTCCTTCTCGGTGCGGGTCTCGTCTCGCAGGAACACCCGGAGGCACATCAGCCCCACCACTTCGGCGGAGCCGTAGACATAGCGCTCGTGCGCCTCGGCGTCGTAGGCGGTGAAGTCCGTGGCATCCGCGATGTCGGCGCCCATCGAGTCGAAGAACGGTTGGGTGAGGTCCTCGCCGATCCCGCACTCCCGAGCGGTCCGTGCGAACGCGTGCAGGACGAGGTCGGTGCTGTAGCCGACGCGGATCGAACGATGGGTCTCGGCGACGTACGAGGCGAGAGCCTCGGTCTGGGCAGAGGCGTCGAGGCCTGCCTGGGCGGCGACGCCGTCGACGATCTCGTCGGCGATGCGGACCATGGCGTAGATGTTCCGCACGTGCTGCCGGTGTCTCTGACCGAGCAGCCGCGTCGCCAGCCCGAACGACGTGGAGTAGGTGCGGATGACTTCCGTGGACGCGGTGTCGGCGGCTCGACTGAACCGCCCCAGGCTCTCCTCCGGGGCGTCGTTCGACGGCGGGGTCATGACTGGCGGCCCTCGAGACGGGAGGCGGAGACCAGAATCGACCGCGCCGCATCCGCGCTGATCTCCCCGGCCAGTTCCGCCTGCGCGAGCAGTGCGTAGACGGTATCCAGCTGGTCGCCGATCAGGCCGACCACGAATCGCTCGGCGCCGCATTCGCGGAGTCTTTCGCGGATCTCCGTGGCATCGTGCAGGCTCAGCTCAGCCGACCCGAAGTGCGGTTCGATGCGGGGCCAGGCGCCCGTCGACCGGGCGAACGCGATGATCGCTGTCTCCTTGCCCTCGCGCAGATCCGAGAACGCGTCCTTGCCGTGCGTGCGGTGGTCGCCGAACACGCACAGGAGGTCGTCCTGCAACTGATACGCCAAGCCCAGATGGCGTCCGACCGCCTGCAGCGTCTCCTCCGCCGACACAGAGGATCCTGCCAGCAGCGCGGCGGCCCGCAGCGGGAGGGAGAAGGAGTAGGTCGCCGTCTTGTACACGCTCATGGTGAGCACGGTGTCGACATCCGACGGGATGATGCCGTGGCTGAGGGCGACGTCGGTGTGCTCGCCTGCGACGGTCTCGAGGATCGTCTGCTCGACCAGATCGAGGAGGCGCCCTCGCGCGTGCGTGGGCACATCAGCACGGGCGAACCCCATGATCGCCGCAGAGAGCAGCAGGTCGCCCATGAGTATCGCGCTGGATCTCGCCCAGTGCAGCGAGTCCTCCTCCGTCGAACCCGGGCTGGCCGCAGCGAGCTCGCCGATGAGGTTCGGCCGCTTGCGTCGCGTCAGGTCTCCGTCGATCACGTCGTCGTGCAGGAGGAAGGCATAGTGCAGCAGCTCGATGTGCGTGGCGATGTCCACGGCTGCGATGCTCGGCTCGGCGCCCATGTCGGGGGCGAGTGCCCGGTGGATGTCGAGGAGCAGCCGCGGGCGCACGAGCTTTCCGCCGAGAGCATGTTCCGCCGTCGCCCGCCAGAGCGCGGCGAACTCCGCGCCGTACGTCTCCGCGTTCTCGCAGTGCAGTGCGAAGCGCTGGCGCAGCACCTCTTCGACCCGGGTGCTCATCTCTTCTCGGATCGCTGTGGATGCCACGGTCATACCGCCCCGAGCTCGCGCAGCCGGGGAAGCTGCTCCACCAGCCAGGGGCTGAAAGCGAAGGGGGCGGCGGTGACGGCGTCGGCGAATTCGGCCGGGTCGACCCAGACCCACTCGGACACCTCGTCGGGGTCGGGGGAGAGCGGCCCGTCCGCGACGGCGACGTGCACCGGGCAGATCTCGTTCTCGACGATCCCGCTCGCATCCACGGCGCGGTATCGGTAGTCGGGGATCGCGAGCGAGACTTCCGTGATGCGGAGGCCGAGCTCGTCGAGCGCGCGGCGATGAACGGCGTCGGTCATGTCCTCGCCGGGGCGAGGGTGGCCGCAGAAGCTGTTCGTCCAGACGCCCGGCCACGTGCGCTTCGCGAGGGCACGACGCGTCACCAGCAGAAGACCGTCTCTGTTGATCACGTGGCAGGAGAAGGCCAGGTGCAGGGGAGTGTCCGTCGTGTGCACCGCGTCTTTCGCGATCACGCCGATCGCGACGCCATCCGGAGAAAGGAGGGTGACCTCATCCAACGGGAACCTCCTCGATTTCGCTAGCTTAGCTAATAATCAACATAACATGAATCCAATGGTGTGTAGCATGATGGCATGGACAACGGATCTGACGCCAGTCCCCGGGGGAACGGGGCGTCGGACGTGCTCCCGCATCGGGGCTCACACTCTCCTGACGGCCTCGCCCATTCGGCGATCTACGACGTCGAATCGAGCGATCCTCGGAGCCTGCTGATCGATCGATCAGGCGTCGCCGCGGAAGACCTGCGTCAGATCGCGCTCGTGATGGGGGCGCTCGGAGATCTGAGGGATGCCGAGCAGAAGCTCTCGCTCGCGTCGAGACGCTACATGCAGCTCAACGAGACAGACATGCGCGCGCTGCACTATCTGATCGTGTGCGCGAACAAGGGCGCGACAGCGACCCCCGGTGGCATCGCCACGCACCTCGGCATCTCGACGGCGTCTACCACCAAGCTTCTCGACCGCCTCGAGAAGGGCGGGCACATCCGTCGTGCACCGCATCCCACCGATCGACGCGCGCTCGCGATCACGATCACGCCCGAGACGCGCCAGGCTGCCATGGAGACCGTCGGTCGTCAGCAGGCCAAGCGCTTCTATTCAGCGGCGCGGCTGACGCCGGAAGAGCGCGACGTGGTCATCCGATTCCTGTCGGACATGGCGCAGGAGATCACTCTCCGGGATGAGCCGTGGGCCCAGGCCGGAGTCGTGTCGTCCGAGTGAGTCAGTGCGCGGCGTTGTACGCCTCGACCACGGGAGCCGGAATGCGACCCCGCTCCGACAGCGTGTAACCGTTGTCGTTCGCCCAGGCGCGGATCGCCGCAACCTCGGGATTGCGCCCTGGGCGCTTTCTCGGAGCGGCGGAGCGCACGGCACCCGACGACCCCGCCCGGCGCCCGGCCGAGATGTAGGGCTCGAATGCCTTGCGCAGTTCCTCCGCATGCGCGGTATTCAGATCGATCTCATACGATGCGCCGTTGAGCGAGAAATGAACCGTCTCACCTTCGCCGACGTCGAGTACGGATCCGTCGATGTCATCGACCAGCTGGTGCACAATTCTTCTCGCCATGGAAATGACATTACCGTGGCGAGAAGAATTGCGACACGTCATCCGGGACCGGGTCGCGTATTCATTCGTGTCCGGGGTCGATGAGTTTCAGTCCGACGATGCATCCGACGAGTCCGAGCAGCAGCAGAATTCGCAGCCAGGAGATATCGCTGTCGCCGGTGATCATGGCCCAGACGACGGTGAGCGTCGCGCCGATGCCCACCCAGACGGCATAGGCGGTTCCGGTCGAGATGTCGCGCATCGCGAAAGCGAGCCCGATCATCGAGAGGATCAGCCCGCCGACGAAGATGACGCTCGGCCAGAGTTTGGTGAGTCCATCCGATTTGCCCAGGGCGGTCGCCCAGACGGCTTCGAGGACTCCGGATGCGATCAGCACGATCCACGACATGATGGTCCTTTCGGACCAGTCTTTTCGCTCACCGGGTACTGGTCTGCCTCGTCCGGGGCCGGGGTTCACCGACCAGTATCCATGCTAGCCACCCGGCCTGGGCAGCCACTGTGCAGTGCGCGGGGATCAGGCGGGCTGCTCAGGGGAGGAGGCCTGCGCGCCGCGCCTTGGTCACAGCGGCATGACGGGTCGACGCGTCGAGCTTCGACATCGCGGTACCGAGATACGCCTTGACGGTCCCCTCGCGAAGGCCGAGCTGGCCACCGATCTCGGCGTTCGTCGCGCCCAGAGCCGCGCAGGCGAGCACGTCGGTCTCCCGGCGGGAGAGATGGACGATGGGGACCGGGCCGGTCGCCGGGGCGACGGCATCCTCCGCAAGCAGCACGAGGCGGCGTTCGACCTGGGCGATGCGTGCACGAAGCCCCGCATCGTCCACGGAGGCGGCGATGCTGCGCAACTCGGCGAAGCTCTCGCGGAGCTCTTCCCGTTGGCGTGGGGCGACGGACTCGGCGACGGGGGAGACGGAGCGCAGGCGCCGGTCGACCTCATCGCGGATACGGAGCTCCTCCGCGACGGACTGCGCGACCTGCATCGCGGGGGCGGTCGTGACGCCGCCGACGGGGGTCCGCTCCCACGCCCCCGCGTAGAGCACGCCGCGCGGGCGACCGCTCACCACGATGGGCAGCGCCAACAGGGTCCGCAGCCCTTCGCCGAGGACGAACACGTCGTAGTCGTGGGTGATCTGCTGCGAGGAGCCGTAGTCGTTGGTCATTCGAGGGCGGAGTTCCATCATCGCCCGTCCGCCGAGTCCGCGCTCCGGCCGCACCCTGAGGCCGTCGAGGCTATGGGTGCGATTGCCCACGATGCTCGTGACGCTGACCACGCCTTCATCGATCAGGCCGCCGAATGCGACAGGGAACCGGGTGCGCTGAGCAAGCTCGCGCACCGCTCTGGCGACGAGCTCGGTCTCGGATTCCATGTCTGTCGACGTGCTCACGACTACCTACTTTCGGGGGTGACGGCCCTGTTCCCCGTTTCGTAGCGTCGACCCTACCATTCGCCCGGCAGATGAGGGCGAGCCGTGAACCATGAGGCAAGGAGGCCCCATGACCGACCATTCAACGGCCGATCCGGCGGGAGCGATCGACTATATCGCCGTCGAGGAATCGCCACGTTTCCGCGAGCTGAAGAAAACGCAGCGTTCGTTCATCTTCCCGCTCGCGGCATTCTTCCTCATCTGGTATTTCGTCTATGTCCTGCTTGCGGCATTCGCAACGGACTTCATGTCGCAGCGAGTGTGGGGCGATATCACCGTCGGGCTCCTGATGGGACTCGGGCAATTCGTCACGACGTTCGCCATCACGATGGGATACGTCGCTTTCGCCAATCGGAAGCTCGACCCGATCGCCACGGAAGTCCGTGAAGAGCTCGAGAAGGCTGAGGCCGGCGCATGAACCTGCTTCACGCGGCGACCGAACAGCCGACCGTCGAAAGCAATCCCGTCCTCAACATCTCGATATTCGCGGCCTTCGTCGCGGTGACGCTCTTCATCGTGATCCGGGCCAGCCGCAACAACAAGACCGCGGCCGACTACTACGCGGCCGGACGTTCGTTCACCGGCCCCCAGAACGGGTTCGCGATCGCGGGAGACTACCTGTCCGCCGCATCATTCCTCGGAATCTGCGGTGCGATCGCGATCAACGGCTACGACGGCTTCCTCTATTCGATCGGGTTCCTCGTCGCCTGGCTGGTGGCGCTGCTGCTGGTCGCCGAGATGATGCGCAACACGGGCAAGTTCACGATGGCCGACGTGCTGTCGTTCCGGCTCAAGCAACGACCCGTGCGGATGGCGGCGGCGATCACCACACTCGCCGTCTGCTTCTTCTATCTGCTCGCGCAGATGGCGGGCGCCGGTGGTCTGGTGTCGCTGCTGCTCGGCATCGACGGGAGGATCGGCCAGTCGATCGTGATCGCAGTCGTCGGTGTGCTGATGATCGTCTACGTGCTCATCGGCGGCATGAAGGGCACCACCTGGGTGCAGATCGTGAAGGCGTTCCTGCTCATCGGAGGCGCCATCGCGATGACGATCTGGGTGCTCGCGATCAACGGGTTCAGCCTGAACACGCTGCTCGAAGCTGCTGTCGCCAACTCCGACAAGGGCGATGCGATCCTGGGGCCAGGCCTGCAGTACGGTGCGAACCCCTGGGACTTCCTGTCGCTGGGCATGGCGCTCGTGCTCGGAACCGCCGGACTCCCGCACGTGCTGATGCGCTTCTACACGGTTCCGACGGCGAAGGAGGCTCGTCGCTCGGTGGTCTGGGCCATCTGGCTCATCGGCGGCTTCTACCTGCTGACCCTCGTGCTCGGTTATGGCGCCGGCGCTCTCGTGGGGGCGGACGTCATCGCGGCGGCTCCCGGCGGTCCGAACTCCGCGGCTCCGCTCCTCGCGCTGTACCTCGGCGGTCCTGTGCTGCTGGGGTTCATCTCGGCTGTCGCCTTCGCGACGATCCTCGCCGTCGTCGCGGGGCTCACGATCACGGCAGCAGCCTCGTTCGCGCATGACATCTACGCGAACGTGATCCAGAAGGGCAGGAAGGATGCGGCCGGCAACCCCGTCGAGCCCGACCCGAACGGTGAGGTGCGGGTCGCGCGACGCACGGTGGTCGTGATCGGCATCCTGGCCATCGTCGGCGGAATCGGCGCGCAGGGGCAGAACATCGCCTTCCTCGTGGCGCTGGCGTTCGCCGTCGCCGCATCCGCGAATCTGCCCACCATCCTCTACTCGCTGTTCTGGCGACGCTTCAACACCCGAGGTGCGGTGTGGAGCATGTACGGCGGGCTCGCGGCGGCGATCATCCTGATCGTGCTGTCGCCGGTGTTCTCGGGGTCGCCCACCTCGATGATCCCCGGCATCGACATCGTGCTCTGGCCGATGAACAACCCCGGAATCGTCTCGATACCGCTCGGGTTCTTCCTCGGCTGGCTCGGCACGATCACGAGTCGGCAGAAGGAGTCTCCGGCACTCGCCGCCGAGATGGAGGTGCGCTCTCTCACCGGGTTCGGTGCCGAGAAGGCAACGGATCATTGAACGACGCAGTGCGCCGACGCCGCGACCGGCGGTGAACAGCACGTGGACCCCGACGGCCTACTCGTCGGGGTCCACGTCGTCTGTCGGTGCTCAGCCGTGGGACTCGAGGTCCAGCAGGAACCTCTTGCGCTCGGGATGCGCACCGTATTGACCGGCGCTTCCGTCGGACCGCACCACGCGGTGCACCGGAACGATGACGGAGAACGGCGTGAGTCTGCAGGCCGTGCCCACCGCGCGCGCTGCTCCAGGACGACCGGCGAGCATCGCGACCTCTCCGTAGCTGAGCGTCTGCCCCCATTCGATCGTGCTGATCGTCTGCAGGGCGGCGCGGGCGAAACCGGTGCTGAGGCGCCAGTCGAACCGCAGATGCTCGTCGAAGCGCACCGCATCACCGTCGAAGTAGTCGGCGAGGAGGTGCGCGAGCTCGTCGGCGGCGCCGGGGTCGGGCTCGGGGACGGAGTGCAGCTGGCCGGAGACGTTCTCGAGGAGCCAGGGGACGGACGGGTCGTCGGATTCCGAGAGGTCGAATCGGACGATCCCCTCGTCGGAGAACACGGCGAGGGCGTCTCCGAAGGGGGTCGGTGCGAAGTCGTAGCGGAAGGTCATGCCTCCATACTGACCTCCGGGGCCGCCCCTCGACGTGCGCGATCACGGTGCCGGGGGAGAGGCCGCCGACTTATCCCGGCCGTGCAGGAGCAGTCCTCCGAGCATCCATGTGCCTCCGACTGCCTTCCGAGGGGCGGAAATGCGGTGAAACCCGCCCGGGATACCGCCGTCTCGGCGAGGCGCGCTTAGTGTGTGAGGTGTGTGGCGACGTGAAGGCAAGGCTGCGGATGATGCAGCGACCGATGCCTCAGCGACCCTGAGTGCGCCGCCCGAGCCCGTCGTCGGCTTCGGGATCGCCCACGCCGCAGAGGCCGAGCGCACACGTCTGCGTGCCGAAGCCGCCGACCTCGGTGGCTTGTCGCCCCTCGTGACGTTCCGAGACACCGTCGAATCGGGCATCGACATCTCCAAGGCGCACCCGGGCAGCCTCCCCCAGTTCATCACCGGAAAGTCGACGCTCCTGTCGAACCTCTTCCGCGACGAGGTCGGTCTTCGGACCGCTCGGCTCGCGGCCGAGCGGATCACGGCGAAGAACACCGAGCTCCGCACGGTTCGCGGCATCGAGGCGGTGCATCTCGCCGTCGGCGTCGCAGGATGGCGAATCGGCGGCGCTGACTTCGCGGCTCCCGTGCTGCTCCGCCCTCTCGCGATCCGTCGCCACCACACCGACTTCGAGCTCAAGCTGCAGGGGGCCTTCGAGGTCAACCCCGAGCTTGTGCGCATCGCCCGCGAGCACTTCGGCATCACGATCGATGCCGCGGCGCTCGCATCCCTCGCCTACGACGGCGGCATCTTCAAACCGCAGCCGGTGATCGACAGCCTCCGAGCGACCACCCGATCGATCGATACGTTCACCGTGCTGCCCAGGCTCGTCGTCTCGACCTTCGCGGACGTGGGCGGTGCGATGGCTCGCGACGGCGGCAGCCTCGACCACATCGTGCTCAACGCCCTCGCCGGGCACGTCGGCGACCGCGAGCAGGTCTCGGCGCGCAGGCCCGACCCGCACCACACCGGCCCGGACGACCGCGCGCCGGCATCCGACAACCTCCTGCTGGACGCGGATGCCGAGCAGGAGGCGCTTCTCGCCAAGATCGCCGCGGGACATTCTCTGACCGTCGCGACGCTCCCGGGTACGGGTGGCACGCAGACCGTCATCAACGCGCTCGGCGAGCTGGTGCGCAACGGCAAGCGCGTGCTCGTCGTGTCGGCGAGGCGTTCGACGCTCGACGGGGTGCGGCATCGTCTGGCAGGCATCGGACTCGACAGCCTGGCCGTGTCGCCGGCGAGCGTCCGCCGCGACCTCGTGCGTGCGATCGGACGCAACGAGAAGGCCACAGCCCCGAAGGTGAGCGACGTCGACGACGCGCTGGTGCGGCTGCGCACCGTGCTGCGCGACTATCGTCAGGCGCTCACAACTCCCGTCGCGGGAACCACATCGTCGGTCCTCGACGCCACGCGTCATCTCACCCGCCTCGCGTCGCTGCCCACGCCGCCGTCGACCAGTGCGCGGCTGAGTATCGAGACCCTGCGCCGCCTGGCCGACGACCGCTCCTCGGCAGCGGCGGCCCTCGCGTATGCGGCTCGTCTGGGCGAGTTCCGCTTCGGCCCGAACGACTCGCCCTGGTACGGGGTCACGTTCTCGAGCACCGAGGCCGCGAAGTCCGCTCATCAGCTCGCCGGCCGACTGCACTCCGACAGCGTCCCGGCGCTGCTCGAGCGCGGCTACGCCCTCATCGCGCAGACGCATATGCGCCCGTTCTCGACCATCGACGAACTCGGCGAGTACCTGCGACTGCTGCAGGGCATCCGCGACTCCCTCGATCGCTTCAGCCCGACCGTGTTCGAGCGCCCACTGGGCGAGCTGATCCAGGCGCACGGTTCCCGGCGCGACGCGCCCAACATGTCGGGTGCGAACAGGCGACGACTTCGTCGTCTCGCCAAGGAGTACGTCCGCCCGGGCGTGCACGTCACCGAGATGCACGAGTCACTGCTCCGCATCCAGGCGCAGCGCACGCAGTGGCAGCGCTGTGTCGAGGCGGGCGTCGCACCGGAGGTGCCGCTCGGACTCGCCGACGTCCACGCCTCCTGGCAGCGGGTGACGGCCGAGCTCGCGGAGCTCGATGTCGCTCTCGGTCGCAGGGAACCGCTCTCCACCCTGCCCGTCGAGCGACTCGTGCGCACCCTGGCAGGCCTCGCCGCCAAGTCCGACGTCTTCGACAACCTCGTCGAGCGCGCGCAGCTGCGCGACCGCCTCGCCGAGCTGGGGCTCGAGCCTCTGCTCGCGGAACTCTCGGTGCGCCACGTCTCCGAGGCCCGCGTGGGCGACGAGCTGGAGTTCGCCTGGTGGCAGACGCTGCTCGAGCGCGCCCTGCAGGACGACCGTGCCCTTCTGGGCGCGAACACAGCCGTGGTCGACCGGCTCGAGCGCGACTTCCGTCTCGTCGACGAGGCGCACGCGGCTATGGCGGGCCCCCTGCTCGCCTGGCAGCTCGCAAACCAGTGGAAGATCGCGATCGTCGACGAGCCGCAGGAGTCGCAGAATCTGCGCCGCGCGCTGAAGCAGCCGGCGACGACGACCGCCGAGATCGTCAGCGCCGCGCCCACCCTCGTCGACGTGCTGGCGCCCGTGTGGATCTCGTCGCCCTATCTCGTGCCGCACATCCCCGATTCGGTCGAGTTCGACGCGGTGCTCCTCGTGGATGCGGCCGCGATCAACCTCGCGGAGGCGGCTCCCGCCATCCGCCGTGCGCGCCAGGTCGTGGCATTCGGCGACCCTGTCACGCAGCTCCCCACCCCGTTCCACGTCGCCGTCGACCCCGGCGCCGAGTGGGAGCACGAGGTTCCCTTCGACACGGTCTCGGTGTTCGAGCGGCTGTCGGAGCTGCTCCCGGTGATGACGCTCACGCGCAGCTATCGGGCCGGCGGTGAGGATCTCGCCGAACTCATCAACGACGCGTTCTACGGCGGCGAGATCGTCTCCCTGCCGTGGGCCGGATCGTACCTGGGCCGCGGCAGCCTCGCCGTCGACTACGTCGAGGGCGGAACCGGAGCACCCGACCCCGTCTCGGGCGCCGTGGAGAGCCCGGACGCCGAGGTCGCCCGTGTCGTCACCCTGGTCGTCGAGCACGCTGTGCACCGTCCGGACGAGTCGCTCATGGTCGTCACCGCCAGCAGGCGTCACGCCGAGCGCGTGCGCGCCGCGGTCACCTCCGCGTTCGCCGGCCGTTCCGACGTCGCCGACTTCGTCGGGCGCGACACGGCCGAGCCCTTTGCCGTGCTGACGCTCGAGGAATCCGTGGCCGAGAGCCGTGACCGCGTGATCTTCTCGCTCGGATTCGGTCTCACCAAGCACGGCCGCGTCCTCAGCGACTTCGGCGACCTGTCGACGCCGGACGGCGAGCGGCTGCTCACGGTCGGCATGACCAGGGCGCGCCGCTCGATGGTCATCGTGTCGTCGATCAGACCCTCATCTTTCGACGACGGACGCCTCGAGTTCGGCGCGGCCACGCTGATGTCGATCCTCGGCGGCCTGGCCTCCCGGGGGCGCGAGGCACGCCTCGAGGATCTCGCAGACCCGCTCACTCTCGCGCTCGCGCGCGAGCTGCGTCGCCTGGGTGCGGCCGTGGACGTCGACTACCGCGGTCTTCTGCCGCTCGTCGCCCAGCACAAGGGCAAGGCGGTCGTGATCGAGTCCGACCCCGAGTCGCGAGGTGAGTCTCTGCGGGAGACGCTGCGCCTGCGTCCGCACGTGCTCCGGCGCCTCGGCTGGCACTACGTCCGCGTGCACGCCTTCGATCTCTACAGTGATCCGGTGACCGCGGCCGCCCGCATCGCCGAGGTCCTCGGCATCTCGGCATCCGCTGTCCGCGCCGAGAACGACACGCAGCCGATCGATCTCATCGATCCGCAGAATGACTGATCAGTCCGACCCGAGTGCTCCGCGGCAGAAGGTCGTGCGGGTTCCGGGATCTCGCCGCGCGCGGCTGACGCCCGTGGCCGGAACCGACACCGACCCCGAGTCGGCGGCGTCTCCTGCGAAGCCGAGCGCACCCGCCCCGCGTGGGCCGAAAGGTCCGAAGGGACCCAACGACGACCGGCTGATGCAGGACGTGCCGCCGCACTACTGAGGCGGATGCGACGAAGCGCACGGCCCCGACGGGACCGTGCGCTTCGTGCGGAGTGCGGTGAGCGTCAGCGGCGGGCGTTCTGGGCCAGCAGGTCGCGGATCTCGACGAGCAGCTCGGCCTCGGTCGCGGCGGCCGGCTCTTCGGCGGGCTCTTCTGCGGCGGTGCCCTTGCGGGCCTCGACCCGCGCCTTGAATGTGTTCATCGGCAGGACGAACACGAAGTAGACGACTGCGGCGACGGCGAGGAAGCTGATGATCGCAGAGATCAGGTCGCCGATCGGGAACGTGACGTCGTCGCCGTAGATGTTCTTGACGGTCCAGCCGAACTCGCCTGTCGCGTCGGCCTGGAAGAACAGAGCGACGAGGGGGGTGATGATGCTGTTCACGACGGCGGTGACGATGGCCGTGAACGCGGTGCCGATGACGACCGCGACAGCCAGGTCGATGATGTTGCCGCGGAGGATGAAGTCCTTGAAACCTTTGAGCATGGGAACCTCCGGAGGTCCGTTGTGTGTCAGGAAGAGGTGGTGCTCGACGCGGGCGCCGGGGTGGCGCTCTTCGTCGGCTCCGACTTCGATGATGCCGGGGTGGATGCCGATGCACCGGACCCCGCCCGCGAGTCGGTGCGATAGAAGCCGGATCCGTTGAACGTCACGCCGATGGATCCGTACTGCTTGCGCAGCTCGCCACCGCACTCCGGGCAGACGGTCAGTGCGTCGTCGGAGAAGCTCTGCACGGCGTCGAAGGCGTGGCCGCAGGAACGGCAGGCATAGGCATAGGTGGGCATTGCGGTCCTCGCGGGGGTCAGCGTCGCGACTGCGACAGGAGAAGAGTCTGCGTGGGTGTCACGACGCCGGTGACCGGCTGGTCGTGAACCTCCCGCGGCAGGAAGTCGAGTACCTCGGAATCATAGATGACCGCGTAGACCGGCGGGCACTTCTCCATCGATCCGATGGTCTTGTCGAAGTAGCCGCGGCCCCAGCCCATGCGCATCCCGGTGCGGTCGACGGCCGCAGCAGGGATCACCATCAGGTCGACGTCGTTGACAGCGATCGGGCCGAGCACCTCGCCCGTCGGCTCGGGCAGTCCGAACAGACCCTCGGCGATGTCGTCATCGTCAGTCGCGACGGCCCAGTCGAGCAGGCCGTCCGCGCGCGTGACAGGGAGGAGGACCCGGATGCCGCGGCGTACGGCGCCGGTCACGAACTCGCGGGTGCCCGGTTCTGTGGTCGTGGAGAGGAAGCACGAGATCGACTGCGCCCCGAGCGACTCGACGAGGTCGTCCAGACGCTGCGTGATGGCGGCTGCGGCGTTCTCGCGCTGCGAGTCGCTGAGCAGCTGCCGGCGTTCGCGGAGCTCCGCGCGCAGCGCGCGCTTCTCGTGCTCGACGTCGTGGGACATGCCTCCGAGTCTACGGCGGGCATCCCCACTAGGCTGTGAAGATGGGTACCCAGAAGATGAAGGCTGTCATTCCCGCCGCAGGACTGGGGACGCGATTCCTGCCGGCGACGAAGGCGATGCCGAAGGAGATGCTGCCGGTCGTCGACAAGCCGGCCATCCAGTACGTCGTCGAAGAGGCTGCGAGCGCCGGGATCGAGGACATCCTCGTCATCATCGGCCGCAACAAGAACGCCATCTCGAACCACTTCGACTCGGTTCCCGAGCTCGAGGTCAAGCTCATGGAGAAGGGCGACACCGGACGTCTCGAGCGGGTCGTGCGGTCGAGTGATCTCGCCGACATCCACTTCGTCCGCCAGGGTGAGCCCAAGGGGCTCGGTCACGCGGTCCTCCGGGCGCGCACCCACGTCGGAGACAGCTCGTTCGCCGTGCTGCTCGGCGACGATCTCATCGACGAGCGCGATCCGCTGCTCACCGAGATGATCGCCGAGCACGAGCGCAGCGGCGCCGCCGTCATCGCCCTCATGGAGGTCGATCCTTCGAACATCCACATGTACGGCGCCGCCGCCGTCGAGGAGATCGACGGATCCGACTCCGTGCGCGTGACGGGTCTCGTCGAGAAGCCCGCGCAGGAGGATGCGCCCTCGAACCTCGCGATCATCGGCCGGTATGTCCTGCCGGCATCGATCTTCGACGTGCTCGAGCGCACCGAGCCCGGTAAGGGCGGCGAGATCCAGCTCACGGATGCTCTGCAGGAGCTGGCGACCCGGCCCGAGGGCCCCGGTGTCGTCGGCGTGATCTTCCGCGGACGTCGGTACGACACCGGTGACCGCGTCGACTACATCAAGGCGATCGTCCAGCTCGCCTCCGACCGCGAGGACCTCGGCCCCGAGCTGCGGCCGTGGCTGAAGGAGTTCGCGGAGCGCCTCTAGGCGTCCACGCGGCGTCGGAGCGCTCGGATGGATCAGGCGACGGGAATGAGGCACGGTCCGATCGAGCTGCGTCTCGTGCGGTCTCGTGATGCCAGGCCGCTGCAGCATGAGCTGCTGAGCAACCGCTCGTGGCTGCAGCCGTGGGAGGCCACCGTCCCGTACGGATCAGTGTCGTTCGACATGCGGCTCAGCATCCGCCGTCTGCTTCAGCAGTACCGTGACGGTCAGGGGTACCCGTTCGTCATGGAGTACGACGGGGAGGTCGCCGGCCAGCTCAACGTGTGGGGAGTGGCCAGGGGATCGCTCTGCTCGGCGACCATCGGCTACTGGGTGAGCGAGCGATTCGCGGGCAAGGGCATCACGCCGACGGCGGTCGCGCTGGCCACGGACGCATGCTTCACCGAGTACGCGCTGCATCGGATGGAGATCTGCATCCGACCCGAGAATGCGGCGAGTCTGCGCGTCGTGCAGAAGCTCGGCTTCCGCTATGAGGGGCTTCGTCGGCGCTACATCCACATCGACGGGGACTGGCGCGACCACTACGCGTTCGCGCTCACGCGGGAGGATGTTCCCCAGGGCGTGCTGGCGCGATGGCTCAACGGTCAGGTCCCCCCGGATGCCGCGACGATCCCTCCGTCGGACCGACTCGCGATCTGAGGGCGCGACACGCCGAACTCGTCGCGACACACGCCCGGACTGAGCCGCGTGAACAGCGATGTTCCCGTACCGTTGTCGACATGGACGGGCCGGTGCTGAGCGGGGGAGTGATAGTCCTCGTCGCCGTGCTCCTGTGGATGCTCTATCTGCTGCCCTCGTGGCGCGGTCGTTTCCAGTACGACGCCGCCGAGCGCAACGCCGTCCGCCTGAACCAGGCTCTGCGCGTGCTGGCCGAGACCAGCGAGACGCCCGGCGAGGTGCGCCTCGAGCTGAACGCTCGAACGGCCCTGGCACAGCAGAAGCTCGCGAAGCGGGTGCAGTCCGAGAAAGAGGCCGCCGAGCTCACGCTTCTCCGCGAGGAGCTCGCGGCCGCCAGGGCCGATCCGGTCGTCCGCCAGGCGCGTGCGCGCCGACGGGTGCGCATCGTCGCGACCTCTGCACTTCTCCTGGGGCTCGCTCTCACGGGACTCGGCGTGTGGCAGCTCATCGCGGCCCAGGCTCAACTTCTTCTCTGGCTCGGTGGCGCGACAGTGCTGGCCGCCGGATTCGCTCTTCAGCGCATGGCGTCGGTCGCTGCACGTGCCGCTCGCAGACGGGTCGCTCCCGTCGAGCAGCCGGTCGCCCGCGTCGAACCGAAGCTGCACGATCAGGGCCGTGCCACCTGGACGCCTCGTCCGCTTCCCGAGCCGTTGGTCTCGGTGGCGGGGTCGCGCGCGCAGGTCGCGCGGGCCGAGATGGATGCGCAGGAGGAGCGTCGCACTGCCGCTCGCCTCGCGGAGCTGCGTGAACGCGCCGAGCGGATGGCACCAGCGACGCCCGTGCAGATCCCGGCAGCCGCGTCGCCCTTCGCGAAGATGGGTTACGTGGACGACGCCGAGATCGAGGCGCACGTGCGTGACCTGCTCGCGAAGCGGGCAGCAGGCTGATCTCAGCGACACGGGCACCTCTTCCGGCGTGATAGCGTAGAAGACGTCAGGGCCTATGGCGCAGTTGGTAGCGCGCCTCGTTCGCATCGAGGAGGTCAGGGGTTCGAATCCCCTTAGGTCCACAGACGAAGAAGCCCCTCCGAGCGAAGCACGGAGGGGCTTCTTCGTCTATACGGCTGAGTGATTCGGGGAGCCACCGCAGCGAAGCGAGGATGGCGGAGTCCCCTTAGGTCCACAGACGAAGAAAGCCCCTCCGAGCGCAAGCACGGAGGGGCTTTCTTCGTCTGCGGCTCGCCTACTTGCGGTTCGCCCGGTAGTACTCGAGGAGGGCCCTGGTCGACGCATCCTGCGCCTCGATGGCCGACTCGTCGCCGCCGATCGCGGGGGCGATCTGCATCGCGAGCTGCTTGCCGAGCTCGACACCCCACTGGTCGAACGAGTTGATGCCCCAGATCGTGCCCTGGGTGAACGTGATGTGCTCGTAGAGGGCGATGAGCTGGCCGAGCACCTGCGGTGTCAGGGCGGGCGCGAAGATCGATGTCGTCGGTCGGTTGCCGGCGAACGTGCGGGCCGCGATGAGAGCACCCGTGGTGCCCTCGGCCTCGACCTCCTCGGTGGTCTTGCCGAACGCGAGTGCCTTCGTCTGGGCGAGGAAGTTCGCGAGGAACAGCTCGTGCACGTCCTGGCCGCCGTCGGTGAGCGGATACGCGGGGTTCACGAAGGCGATGAAGTCGGCGGGGATGAGCCGGGTGCCCTGGTGGATGAGCTGGTAGAACGCGTGCTGGCCGTTGGTGCCCGGCTCTCCCCAGAAGACCTCGCCCGTGTCTGTCGTGACGGGCGTGCCGTCCCAGCGGACGGACTTGCCGTTGGACTCCATCGTGAGCTGCTGCAGGTACGCGGGGAAGCGATTCAACTGCTGCGCGTAGGGCAGCACGGCGTGCGACTGTGCGCCGTGGAAGTTCACGTACCAGACGTTGAGCAGGCCCATCAGCACGGGCACGTTGCGCTCGAGCGGAGTCGTGCGCACATGCTCGTCGACCGCGTGGAAGCCTGACAGCAGGTCGCGGAACGCGTCGGGGCCGAGAGCGATCGCGAGCGACAGGCCGATCGCGGAGTCGACCGAGTAGCGACCGCCCACCCAGTCCCAGAACCCGAACGCGTTGGCGGGGTCGATGCCGAACGCGGCGACCTTGTCGAGCGCGGTCGACACGGCCACGAAGTGGTGCGCGACGGCGTCGGTGCGGGCGTCGTCATCGTCGGAGATGGCACCGGATGCTGCGAGGCCAGCCCACAGCCAGTCACGCGCCAGGCGGGCGTTGGTGAGCGTCTCGAGGGTGGTGAAGGTCTTCGACGCGACGATGAAGAGCGTGGTCTCGGGGTCGAGGTCTGCGGTCTTATGGGCGAGGTCGGTGGGGTCGATGTTCGATACGAATCGCGCTTCGATACCGGCGTCCGCATAAGGCTTCAGTGCTTCATAGACCATCACAGGACCGAGGTCGGAGCCGCCGATGCCGATGTTGACGACGTGGGTGACCTTCTTGCCGGTGATCCCGAGCCACTCACCCGCGCGGACCCGCGTCGCGAACGTGCTCAGTGCGTCGAGCACCGACTGCACGTCGGCATCCACGTTCTGGCCGTCGACGACCAGCTCGGCGGAGGCCCCTGCCGGGCGGCGGAGCGCCGTGTGCAGCACGGCGCGGTCCTCGGACGTGTTGAGGTGTGCCCCCTCGAGCATCGCCGCGTAGCGCTCGGCCACGCCGGTCTGCTCTGCGAGGTGCACCAGCGCTGCGAGGACCTCGTCGGTGACGAGGTTCTTCGACAGGTCGACGTGCAGATCGGCGAGCGGGAAAGAGAATCGCTCGGCGCGGTGGGCGTCGGCGGCGAACCACCCGCGCAGATCGGCGCTGATCGACTCGCGCAGCGCTGCGAGCTCGGACCAGGCGGGAGTGAGTGTCGGATCAACAGGAGCGGTCATGGATCCACGGTACTGCGGCGGGCGACCCGATGAGCCCGTGATGACGCGCGGGCTCGCTCTAGGATTGCTGCGATGACCGACACGGCCCCCGAGACCACCGCAGACCGGCGGATCAGGGCGACCGTCACCCGCCGATTCGTGCGATATCCGCTGATCGTCGGGCTCGTCCTGCTCGCCGCCGCGATCGGCTGGACGCTCGCGGGCGACGATCTGGGCTTCTTCTCTTTCCTCCTGATGCTCATCGGAGGGTGGAGCCTCGCATTCTCCTTCGTGAACGCGACCATGGAGATGCGACCCGCGCGCAACGGCGTCGTGCTGGAGCTCGGCGTGGCAGCGGTGCTGACCGCGCTCATGGTCTTCGTCATCGAGTTCGGCGGCGACGACCTTCTCGAAGGCCTTCCGGAAGGCGCGCGGGCGGTGATCGTGGTGCTGCAGATCGCGGCGGCTCCTGCTACCGCATGGATCTGGCTCGGACTGCTCTCACGGATCACGGATCTGTTCGGGCGTCGGGACGCGAAGCGGCCGGCGCCCACGCCACCGGAATGGCAGCGGGAGGACGGCGGCGACGGATCACGTGTCGAGTTCCCGGCGCTCGACCTGCGGATGCGCTCGCTGACCCTCGGGGTCGTCGTGGTCGTCGTGGTCGTCGGCCTCGCGGGAACCGCACTGCTGATCGCGTTCGACGACGCCGTGATGGACATGGGCCCCCGTATTGCGATCATCGTCATGGGCGTCGTCGTCGGGCTTCCGGTGTATCTCCTGCTCAGGGCGACGCTGCGACGGCGGACCCTGTGGTGCACGCTCGCGTTCGGCAACGACGAGCTGAGGGTCCGTGTCGGGTCGTCGCGCCATCGCATCCCCTTCTCCGAGCTCGAGACGCTCGTCTGGCGGATGCGCAGCGATTACGCGCGGGTGGAGGTCGAAGGCCCCGGCGCCGACCTCTTCCTCATCGTCGGGCTTGCGAAGCCCCCGGCAGGCCGCACGGCGGAGCTCCCCGCGCTGCCCCGTCGCGTGTTCCGTCGGCTCGAGATCGCGGGGCTCACCGCGGAGCGATCTCGTCGCGACGAGGTCGTGACGTTCCGCAGAGCCCGGTGACCCCGCGCGCGTGTACGCGGGAGTGCGCGCACGAGGTACGGTTTCTTTCATGGGAAGACTGCGGTATGACGGCACATCGGAGCCGATACTGATCGACGACGAGACGCTCGCGCACCTCAAGGTCATCGTGGGGACGAAGCTGCGCCGCCAGGAGAGCTTCATGATGACCTGGCACCCGCGTGAGGGCGGCGACACCGGTCGACTGACCGTGTGGATCCACCCGGCGATCCCGCTGCAGTTCCTCTTCACGTCGGCGGAGTCGCTGCCCGTCGAGAAGCATCGCATCGAGGACATGATGCGCTCCCTCAACGCGACCGGTGAGCTCGTGATCGACGACTACGTCGAACCTTCGGTCGCGAACGGAAGCACGCCGCGCGCCTGAGTCACTCGGCCGGATACCCGTCGGCCTTGAGCAGTCGGGCGAGCTGCGCGGCGTTGCGGGCGGCCGTGGTCGTGGCGTCGGCGACCTTCTCGGGCGTCTCGTCGAGATCCTTGTAGTCGACGGTCTGCATCGCCTCGCCGTTCCAGTAGACCGACCCCTGTGCGGGCACCGAGTAGCCGATGTCGTTCAGCGACTGGAACAGGATCGCGGCGATATGGTGCGCGCCGTCCTCATTGCCGACGACGCCGGCGATCGCGACCTTGTCGAACAGGATCGGCCTGCCCGCGTCATCCGTCTCGCTCAGCTCGGCATCGAGCCGTTCGAGCACGCGCTGAGCGACGCTCGAGTGCTGCCCCATCCAGGTCGGGGTGAGGAACACGAGGATGTCGGCGGCGTGCACCTTCTCGCGCAGCGTCGGCCACTGGTCGTCCCCGCCCATGTCGGCCTCGACACCGGGGCTGATCACGTGATCGACGGCTCGTACGATCTCTCCCGAGACCCCGTGCTCGCCGAGGGCGGCGAGGATCTGCGACCCGAGCAGGTCGGTGCTCGAGTCCGCGGGGGAGGGCTTCAGAGTGCAGGAGATGGCAAGGGCGGTCAGTTGTGCTGTCATGTCTGCACGAAACCACCATCGCCGCGGATCCCCCAGGGGGTTCCGTCACCGGGGCGTCTGCGCTAGACGGTATCCTGGATGACGGCCGTTACGACAGGAGACCCCGTGATCCTCAGCTTCATCTTCTTCATGATCCTCTTCCTCGGAGGCATCTGGCTCATGGGGTTCGCTCAGTCGCTGGAGGACTTCCAGGCGATCGTCTTCGTCGCCGGGCTCCTCATCACCAGCCTGTCGCTGGCTTTCATGATGCGCCAGCGCGGGTCGGCCACCCGCCGCAAGGACAACTGGTCGGGCAACCCCACCGAGTAGTCGGCGCCGCCCGCCGGAACTCTCAGCTCCGCTTGACGAGTCTCATCTCGAGGTTCGCCTTCACCGCGGGCCATTCGGGCTCGATGATCGAGTACTCGACGCTGTCGCGCAGCGCACCGTTGCGGTAGCGGCTCATCGCGCGCATGACGCCGTCCTGTTTCGCTCCGAGCCTCTCGATCGCGGCTCGCGACTGGAAGTTCATCCACTGCGTGGTCAGTCCCACACGGAAGACCCCGAGTTCCTCGAACGCGTGGCGGAGCAGCAGCAGCTTCGACTCCGCATTCGTGCCGGTGCCGTGCGCGGACGGACGATTCCACGTGTACCCGATGTGCAGCCGGGGAGCATCCTCGTCGATGTCGTAGAACGACGTCAGGCCGAGGATGCGGCCGGACGAGTCGAACGCGGTGAAGGGGATCATCCCGCCGCTGTCGATGAGGCCGATCCGGCGATCGATCTCGGCGGCGAGTCCCTCGGGTGACGGAACGGACGTGTACCACGCGTTCTTCCACAGGTCTCCTTCGAGAAGGGCGTCGAGGAGCCCGTCGTGGTGGGAGGTCTCGAGCGGGCGGAGCTCGACGAGGCGTCCGGTGAGGGTGATCGGGGCAGGCGCGATGCGGAACGTCATGCTGTCATTCAACCAGCGGCGAGACCGGGGGAGTGTCAGGGGCTCGGCAGCCGATGCTCCCACTGACCTCTGCCCATCCGCGCCCCGACGTAGGTGGCGTCGCCGACCCTCCGGAGCAGCCGCTGGTAGGCGATCACGATCTCGACCGTCACACCCAGGTCGAAGGCGAGGCTCGCGGGGTGCGGGCCTCGGGCCTGCTCTGCCGCGGCGTACGCCGCGGGGGTGATCAGCAGGCGTGCTGCCCACTCGTCGGCGCGTCGCTCCTGGCGATCGCGCGCGGCGGCATCCGCCGTCGCGGTATGGCCGAGCATCGCGTGCGCGAGCTCATGCGCGAGCACGCTGCACGTCGCCCGCAGGCTCAGCCCCGGGGTCACTCGGATCGTGGCGGTGCGCGGCTCGTAGCCGCCATACGTGCGGCCGGAGCGCTCGACCAGGTGCAGCCCGTTCTCTTCGAGCAGACGGAGGAGGTTCTCCATGAGGTCTCCTCCTCGTCGGATCGTCAGTCGTAGAGATCGTCGGTGTCGTCGTCGTGTGCGAGGGGCGATTCGAATGCCACCTCGGCCTCATCTTCGCGCCGGCCGCGGACATCGGTGCGGGGGCGGAGAGGCGTGACGGTCGCGGTGTGGAGACCGCCCTCGGCGCGCAGTCGTTCCTCGGCGCGGCTGAGGACGAGGTGCGGCTCGAGATCGAGAGACGCGCTGACGGCGTAGAGCACCGGGATCGGAATGGACCGTTTGCCCGTGACGTAGTTGTCGAGGGCGCTCCGGGCGATGCCGATCTCGCGCGCCATCGCCGCGATGCTGCTGCCTGCGATGCCGATCTCACCGCGGAGCTGGCGCCCGACGGCCGCGTTGAACTGCTCGCCCGGTGTCTTCACGTGAGTCACGATAGCACCGGGATGAAGCCAGGATGCCGTCATACTGGTGCGTGGAGGCCTTGCCGCGCATCATGTGTGGCGTTACTGTCTACAAGTGACGACAGATCTGCGACGAGCGGTGGCACTGACCGTGAGATCCGAACTCGTGGGTGCGGGCCGAACAATCCCCTGGCTCTCCCAACAGACGGGGATCGCCTTGCACGTGCTGCAGAAGCAGTTGGCGACGCAGCTCGACTTCACGGTCACGGACCTGGCCGAGATCGCCGACGCCCTCTCGATCGACGTCGCGCGGCTCTTGCCACGGTCCGCGGAAACGTGACAGCAGCCGATCGATCGGAGATGCCCGCGCGCCTCGCGTCGTGAGCGCCCCCCGCAGTAGCGTGTCGGTATGAAGACTGTGCCGTTCGGATCCGCCACCGCCCCCGCTGTCGTCGCCGGAATGATGCGCATCGATGACAAGGATGCGGCGCAGATCCGCGAGCTGTACGACACTGCGCGCACCGCGGGGATCGACTTCTTCGATCACGCCGACATCTACGGCGGGAGCATGCACTTCTGCGAGGCGCGTTTCGCCGATGCGCTCGAACTGAGTCCGGCCGAGCGCGAGGAGATCGTGCTGCAGACCAAATGCGGCATCAACCCCGCGGAGGGCTCGTTCGATTTCTCATACGAGCACATCATCCGCCAGGTCGAAGGATCCCTGAGGGCGCTGCGCACCGATCACATCGACGTCCTGCTGCTGCACCGTCCTGATGCCCTCGTCGAGCCGGAGGAGGTCGCCAGGGCGTTCGACGAGCTCGAAGCCGCGGGCAAGGTGCGCTCGTTCGGCGTCTCGAATCACACGCCGCGACAGATCGATCTGCTCCGCACGGCCGTGACGCAGCCGCTCATCGCCAACCAGCTGCAGCTGTCGATCACTCACGCGCCGATCATCGCCCAGCCCGTCGCCGCCAACATGGTGGGCGAAGACCAGAGCATCGTCCGCGACGGCGGCGGAATCGTCGAGTACTGCCGTATCAACGGCATCACGATCCAGGCCTGGTCGCCGTTCCAGGGCGGATTCTTCACCGGGGTCTTCCTCGGCAACCCCGAGTACGCCGAGCTCAACGCGGTGATAGACCGTCTCGCCGCGTCGTACGGGGTCGCCTCGATCGCGATCGCCACGGCCTGGATCACGCGGCATCCCGCCAAGATGCAGGTCGTGCTGGGCACGACGACGCCCGAGCGGGTGCGCGATGCCGCGGCAGGGGCCGAGATCGAACTCACCCGCGCCGAGTGGTACGAGCTCTTCAGGGCGGCCGGTCACCTGCTCCCGTAGTCCGGGCACGACGCGCGCTCGTCGTCTACCCTGAACTCATGCCGTTCCTGTTCTCGATCCTCGTCATCGCGCTGATGGTCGGCGCGCTCGTGGACATCATCAAGCGCGACGACGCGCAGGTGAGATTCCTGCCCAAGAGGGCGTGGATCATCATCGTCATCCTGCTGCCGCTGATCGGCAGCCTGCTGTGGTTCGTGATCGGCCGGGAGTACTCGGAGGCGGGCCTGCGCATCCCGCGCATGCGTCCGGCCGCCCGACCGGCGACGCGTCAGCCGGACCAGCGGCCCGCCGCTGCGCCGGTCGACACCCGGAGCACCGAGCAGCAGATCGCCGACCTCGACCGGGAGATCGAGGAATGGCGTCTACGCCAGGAGATCGAGAAGCGTCGTCGCGAGGGCGGAGACTCGCCCGCGGGGTCGGAGTCTGCTGCGGGCTAAGCGGCCGCCGCGACGTCGAAGGACTCCCGAATGGCGTCTTCGAGCTTCGGGTAGGCGAACTCGAAGCCGGCGAGTGTGAGCTTCTCGGGGATCACCCATCGGCTCTTCAGGATCAGCTCGGTCTCGGTGCGGATGCCGATGGCGCCGAGCTCGAGCATCCAGCGAGGCATCGGAGGTCCGAAGCCCACGCCGAGCACTCGGCGCACGGTGGCCATGAACTCCGCGTTGTCGGACGGGTTCGGAGAGGCGGCGTTGACCGGTCCCTCGAGAGACGGAGTCGCCTCGAGGAAGTCGATGATGCGTGCGACGTCTTCGACATGCACCCAGCTGAACCGCTGCGCACCCCGCCGTGCGCCGGGGAGGTGCCCCGTGCCGGCGGCCCGCCGCGCGCGGCTCACAGGCCACGGACCGTCGTGCTGGGCGCCGCCGAGGCCGAGGCGGGCCAGGTTCTTCAGGGGTCCGAGCACGCCTCCGTGCCCGAGAACGATGGCGCTTCGCAGTGCGACCCGCCGGGTGTGCGGCAGGTCGTCGGCGAACAGCGCGCGTTCCCACGCCTTCGCCACCTCGACGGAGAACCCGGTGCCGAGGTCGCCGGACGACTCGGTCATCGGGCGGTCCTCTGCGTGGCGGTAGATCGTCGCGGTCGACGAGTTCACCCACAGCGGCGGCGGGTTCGTCGCCTTCGCGATCGCGGAGCTGAGTGACGAGGTGGTGTCGAGTCGCGAACGGAAGATGGCCGCGCGGTTCTCGGCGGTGTACCGGCAGTTCACGCTCTTGCCGGCGAGGCCGATGACCAGCGACGAGCCGTCCACGGCACGGTCGATCGCATCCTGGTCGCCCCATGCGATGTCGGCTCCCGAACGCGAGATCGTGATCACCTCGCGCCCTGCCGCGCTGAGGCGAGGGATCAGGTACTGGCCCATGAAGCCGGTGGATCCGCCGATCACGACGGGGCCCTCGGCGGAGTGAGTGGCATCCGTCACGGGGTCTCGCTCTCGATCGCGTATTCGAAGAATCCGGTGTACTCGTACACGCGACCGAGCAGGGGAGCATCGATCGTCATGTTCACGTGGTGCCGCTCGCGGTCTTCGTCCCAGCGCTCGACGAGGCCGATGCGCGGACGCAGGAAACGCGGGGCGGCGATGCGAAGACGTCCGAACCGCATCCCGACCCGGCGGATGGTGAGCACGACCGCTCCGTCGCGGACGTCGATGTCGAAGGTCGTCACGACCGTGCGGTGAGGGCCGATCTCGTTGCGCAGGATCCGGTTCGCACCGAGGGAGACGACATCGGGCATCACCCACGTGCGCCCGGGGAGCTCGAAATGCCGCACGGCCACGGCCGTCCCGTCGATCGTGCGGTTCTCGATCCGGAACGGGACGTCCTGCTCCCATCCGGCGAACGCGACGCCGAGCGCCTCCGCGATGCGGAAAACGGGCCACAGCCACCGATGCTGCGAACCCGCGCTCGTGAACACACCGGTCCCGACACCGACGTGGCCGTCGGGGATCGTGCGGAAGTACCAGGCCGTCTTCGGGTGGAGGTCGGAGATGCGCTCGCCGAGAGCCCGCTCGTAGGGCGACCCCTGTGCGGTGTCCGCTGCTGTCACCCCTTCACCCTATCGAGCGGCGGGGCGCAGCAGTCGATCGAGCAACGCCAGCGCCTCCTGCTGGGGCGCCGAGTCGTCGAGCAGCCACTGCGTCTGCAGGCCGTCGGATGCCGCCACGATGAGTGCGGCGACGGCATCGGCATCCACGTCGTCGCGCATGCGTCCGCTCTCCTGCTGGCGTCGCACGACGTCGGCCATGTCTGCACGCAGACGGGAGAATCGCGTCGTGGCGAAATCGCGTGCTGCGGGGTGGCCCTCTTCCAGCGCGGCCGACACCAGAGTCGAGTACAGCTGCACGAGACCGGGTACGGCGCGGTTGGTGCGGGCGGACTCGATCATGAGCTCGACCGGGGTCGCATCCGGCAGCAGGCGCTCCGAGGGCTGGCGCCCAGGGGCGTTGCTCTCCTGGTAGACCGCCACGAGCAGCTCTTCGAGAGAGCCGAAGTAGTGGGTCAGGGCGGAGTGCGTGACGCCGACGGCGCTCGCGATCGCGCGCAGGCTCGTGCGGTCGGCCCCGCGAGCGGCGAAGACCTCGATCGCTCGGTCGAGGATCTCCTGGCGGCGGGCGATCCCTTTCGCGTACGCGCCCCGCGGACGGGGGCGGTCCTCGTCGGCGTCGGCTGCGGCGGGGCGGTCGTCGGTCATGGGACGAGTGTAGCGAAACGAAAACTTCCGCGCGGAGGTATTTGGTGGTAACGTGCTCGGACAGACGGGTCGATGAGCCCGCACGTCGCCGATGACTGAAGGAGAGACCAGTGACGATCCAGACTTCCATCCAGCTGTTCACGATCAAGGACCAGTTGGAGGCCGACCTCGAGGGCTCCCTGAAAGAGGTCGCCGCCCGGGGCTTCACCGCCGTGGAGCCCTATGACTTCGTGCGCCGAGCGCAGCCGATGGCAGACGCCCTCAAGAGCGCGGGCCTCACCGCGCCCTCCGGCCACGCTTTTCTCGCGTCGCAGTCGTTCGTGAACCCCGACGGCAGTGGCACCACCCTGCCTGTGCCGTCGCCCGCCGAGGTCTTCGCCGCGGCCAAGGTGCTCGGCATGGGCACCGTCATCGACCCGTACACCGAGCCGGCCCGCTGGGAGTCGATCGAGCAGATCGAGGAGACGGCTCGACTGCTCAACGAGGCCGCCGCCGTCGGCGCGAGCGTCGGCGTGCGCGTCGGCTACCACAACCACGCCCATGAGCTCGAGGCCGTGTTCGGCGGCGTCACCGGACTCGAAGTGCTCGCCGGCCTGCTCGACGAGCGCGTCGTGCTCGAGGTCGACCTGTACTGGGTGGCCCGCGGAGGTGTCGATCCGGTCGCACTGCTGCAGCGCCTCGGCGGCCGCGTGATCGCGGTGCACGCCAAGGACGGCACGCTCGATCCCGCTCTTCTCGCCGCCTACCCGCCGGCCGACCAGGTGCCTGCGGGCGAGGGTGCGGTCCCGCTCGTCGAGGCCATCGGCGCGGCTCCGGCCCTCGAGCTCGCGATCGTCGAGTTCGACCACTACGAGGGTGACCTGTGGGCCGCGATCGAGCGCAGCCGCGTCTACCTCGACGAGAAGGTGGCCGGCTGATGGCCATCGGCAACGGACCCGTCGGCGTCGGCATCATCGGCGCGGGCAACATCAGCGACCAGTACCTGTCGAACCTCACCACGTTCCCCGATGTGCGGGTGCTCGCCATCGGCGACCTGCTCGTGGACCGAGCGAAGGCGCAGGCCGAGAAGTACGGCGTCCCGCGTGCGGGTGGCGTCGATGCGGTGCTGAACGACCCCGAGATCGACATCGTCGTGAACCTGACGATCCCGGCCGTCCACGTCGAGGTGTCCGAGGCGATCATCGCCGCGGGCAAGCACGTCTGGACCGAGAAGCCGATCGGTGTGCGCCGTGACGAGTCGCTGCGTCTGCTGCAGAAGGCGGATGCCGCGGGGCTCCGCGTCGGTGTCGCGCCTGACACGGTCCTCGGGCCCGGCGTGCAGACCGTGAAGCGAGCGATCGCGCGCGGCGACATCGGTCGTCCGCTCTTCGCCCAGACCACCTTCCAGTGGCAGGGGCCGGAGATCTTCCACCCGAACCCCGCGTTCCTGTACGCCAAGGGCGCGGGACCCCTGCTCGACATGGGTCCGTACTACGTGTCGGCGCTCGTGCACGTGTTCGGTCCCGTCGCGGCCGTCGCGGCCCTCGGGCTTCAGGGCACACCGACGCGCACGGTGCAGGTCGGCGAGCTCGCAGGTCAGGAGTTCCCCGTCGAGATCCCGTCGACCTTGAGCGTGCTCATGGACTTCGAGCAGGGCGGACAGGCGCAGAGCCTGTACAGCACCGACTCGCCGCTGCTGCGTCAGGGCATCGTCGAGATCACCGGCACCGAGGGCACGATCGTGATCCCCGATCCGAACACGTTCGGCGGGCCCATCACGATCACTCGTCCGCTGTCGCGGGTCTTCGTGCCGCCGGAGCCGACCGTGCAGGACGTCGTCGACGTCGAGCAGGAGGGTGTGCTCTCGGGTCGCGGCGTCGGACTGCTCGACATGGCGCGCTCGATCGCTGCGGGCCGCCCGCACGTCGCCACCGGCGAGTTCGGGTACCACGTACTCGACACGCTTCTGTCGATCGAGGAGGCGGCAGAGTCCCGCAGCTTCGTGAAGGTCGAGAGCACGCTCGACGAGGTCGGCGCGATCGACGCCGGCTTCGACCCGTTCGAGTCGACTCTCTGAGGGACGCCGGTGTGGCGGTGAGGAGGCGCGGTCAGCGCGTCCTCGCCGCCACATGACGATCGACGTTGGCAGGGGAGAGCACCTCGCGCGCGACCATGATCGCTGCACCGAGCACGGCTGCACGGTCACCGGCCTGCGACTGCACGATCGCGAGATGCTGCGTCGCGAGGGGGATCGAGCGCCGGTAGACGACCTCGCGCACCCCGGCGAGAAGGTGCTCGCCGGCTCGGGCGATGCTGCCGCCCAGCACGATGATCGACGGGTTGAGCAGATTGACGACCGTGGCGAGGACCTCGCCCACATCGCGACCCGCCTGTCGCGTCGCCTCGATGGCCACGGCGTTGCCGGCGCGGACGAGGTCGACGACGTCGGCGGGACTGCTCGCCTCGTGTCCGCCCGCCCGTAGAGCCGTCGCCAGCGCGGCCCCGCTGGCGAGAGCCTCGAGGTCGCGCTCGTCGCCGGGCTCCCTGGCAGAGCCCGATCCGCTCGGAACCTGCACGTGCCCCATGTCTCCCGCCGAGCCCTGGGCGCCACGCTGCAGCTGGCCGCCCGCGATGATTCCTGCGCCGATGCCGGTCGACACCTTGACGAAGATCAGGTCGTCGACGTGGGGCCAGGTCGTGGCATGCTCGCCGAGCGCGAGGATGTTGACGTCGTTGTCGACGAGCACCGGGACGTCGAAGGTGCGCTGCACGTAGCCGGGGACGTCGAAGCGGTCCCACCCGGGCATGATCGGCGGATTGGTCGGTCGCCCCGTCGAGTGCTCGACAGGGCCCGGAACCCCGATCCCGATGCCGAGCAGCGAGATCCCGGCGGATGCGGGGGTATCGAGAAGGGTCGCGCCATCGGCGAGGATCACATCGAGCAGGCTCTCGGGTCCGTCGCCGATGTCGATCGTGCGTGTGCGGGAATCGAGGATCATCCCGGCGAGGTCGGCGACCGCGACCGTCGCGTGCGTGGCGCCGAGATCGACGGCCAGCACGACTCCGGCACGGGGGTTGAAGGCCAGTCGGGCGGGCGGGCGTCCACCGGTCGAGACCGCCTCTCCTGCCGGGCGCAGCAGACCGGCGGCCAGGAGCGCGTCCACTCGCAGCGCCACTGTCGAGCGGGCGAGGCCGGTGAGGGCCGCGAGCTCGGCCTTGGTGCGGGCGGTGCCGTCGCGGAGGATCTGGAAGATCTCTCCGGCACCGGGATTCGCCGCCGCGGCGGGGCGAAGTGCGTCAACCATTGCGTCAGTAAACCACAGCACTTACGTGTGTCTTCGATTGACTTCCGATTCGTTACAAAGAACTTTTGACAGGGGGCTAGCAGAAGTCCCTCGCGCTGTGTCAGACTCACCGGCATGACAACGGATGTCACAGACACCGGTCTCGGAACGATCCGAGCCGGCATCCTCGGCGGAGGATTCATGGCCCGCGTGCATCGCACCGCGGCTCGCGACGCAGGCGGCGAGCTGCGCGCCGTCGCCACCCGCTCCGCATCGGGAAGCAGGCACGCGGCCGACGAGCTCGGAGCCGGTCGCGCCGAGACCGACGTGGCCGCGCTGTTGGACGCCGCCGACATCGATGTCGTGCACATCTGCACCCCGAACGCCACCCATGCCGACCTCGCCCTCCGTGCGCTCGACGCGGGCAAGCACGTCATCTGCGAGAAGCCGCTGGCCACGAACGCCGAAGACGCGAAGCGGCTCGTCGACCTCGCGGCGCGACGCGGTCGCGTCGCCGCCGTGCCTTTCGTCTACCGGTATCACCCGATGGTGCGCGAGGCGCGGGCCCGCATCGCCCAGGGGGACCTCGGGGTGCTCCTCACGCTCGACTGCTCGTATCTGCAGGACTGGATGCTGCTCCCGACCGACGACGACTGGCGGGTGCGATCGGCGACGGGCGGTGCCTCCAGGGCGTTCGCCGACATCGGCTCGCACCTGTGCGACCTGATCGAGTTCGTGATCGGCGAGCGCATCCGGTCTCTGAGCGCCCGCACCCGTCGCGTGTTCGACGAGCGGGCAGGGCAGACGGTCGACACCGAGGACATCGTCGCGATCCTCGTCGAGACGGAATCGGGTGCGCTCGGCACGCTGCTCATCTCGCAGATGGCCGCAGGGCGCAAGAACGCGTTGACGCTCGAGCTCCACGGATCGCTGCAGAGCCTGCGCTTCGAGCAGGAACGCCCCGAAGAGCTGTGGGTGGGGATGCGGCAGGAATCGCGCGTCCTGCTGCGCGACCCCGCCACGGCCGCGCCCGATTCGGCCCGTCTGCAGCGGGTCCCCGCAGGCCACGCGATGGGCTATCAGGACGCGTTCAACGGATTCATCGCCGACGTGTACGCGGCGATAGGCGGCTCGCGTCCGACGGGCCTTCCGACATTCGAAGACGGGTATCGATCCGCCGTGCTGACCGAGGCCGTTCTCGCCTCCGCTGCCACGGGCGGTCGCTGGACGGAGGTGGCGGCATGACCGCAGCAGTCGACACGCAGGCGGTGCTCGAGGTGTCGGGCATCCGCAAGTCGTTCTTCGGAGTCGAGGTGCTGAGGGGCATCGACTTCGACGTGCGCCCTGGTGAGGTGCACGGACTCGTGGGGGAGAACGGGGCGGGAAAGTCCACGCTCATGAAGATCATCGCCGGAGTGCAGCCCGCCGACGAGGGCGTCGTGCGGTACCGCGGCGACGAGGTGCACCACACACACCCTCGGCAGGCGATGGACGACGGGATCGTGACGGTCTTCCAGGAGTTCACGTTGCTTCCCGAGCGCACGGTCGCGCAGAACGTGTACCTCGGACGCGAGCCGCGCCGCGGCGGGTTCGTCGACCGCAAGGCGATGGTCACCCGGACGGCGGAGCTCCTCGCCGATCTCGGCGTCTCCTTCATCGATCCGCAGGCGCGGGTCGGCTCGCTGACGGTCGCCGAGCAGCAGATCGTCGAGATCGTGAAGGCACTGTCGTTCGAGGCACGGGTCATCTCGATGGATGAGCCCACCGCCGCGCTCAGCGACCGCGAGGTCGAGCTGCTCTACGCGATCATCCGTCGACTCACCTCTCGCGGTGTCGCGGTGATCTACGTCTCGCATCGGCTGAAGGAGATCTTCGACCTCTGCGACCGCATCACGATCCTCAAAGACGGCGCGCTCGTGTCGACCGACGCGACGGCGGACCTCACGACCGATGAGCTCGTGCGCCGCATGGTGGGTCGCTCGATCCAGTCGTACTTCCCGGATGCCGTCGACGGCACGGTCGTCGGCGAGCCGCGGCTCGAGCTCGAGGGATGCGGCAATGCCTTCGTCGACGAGGTCTCGCTCACTCTCCGCGCGGGGGAGATCGTCGGGATCGCCGGCCTGCAGGGATCCGGACGCACCGAGCTTGTGGAGGGCATCTTCGGGATCGACCCGTTCGTCCGGGGGAGCATGCGCGTCGACGGCGCATCCACGCGCATCACGAGTGCGCGAGCCGCCGTGCGGGCAGGTCTCGCACTCGTCTCGGAAGACCGCAAGGCGCAGGGGCTGGCGCTGGGCCAGTCGGTGCTCGACAACTCGCTGCTCGTCATCCGGAGCGTGTTCTCCGGCCGCACGTCGGCGTCCCGCCGAGAGGTGCCGGGGGTGCTCAGCTCTCTCGAGATCAGCTCGCGCGGGCTCGACCAGGAGGTGCGCTTCCTCTCGGGCGGCAACCAGCAGAAGGTCGTGCTCGCGAAGTGGCTGCTCACGCAGCCGCAGATCGTGCTCTTCGACGAGCCGACCCGCGGAATCGACGTCGGCGCGAAGTACGCCGTCTACCAGCTCATGCGAGATCTGGCGGCACAGGGCAAGGCCGTGCTGATGGTCTCGAGCGAACTCCCCGAGGTGATCGGCATGAGCGACCGGATCCTGGTCATGCACGACGGCGAGCTCGTCGCCGAGCTGCCGGCGGGGGCTGCCGAGCACGAGATCCTCGGCGCCGCGACCGGAGCGATCCCCCCGCACGATGAGACCACCGACGGAGGTGCACGATGAAGCGCGTGCGGATCGACTCGACGGTCATCGTCCTCGGCATCCTGATCCTCGCCCTGATCGTCGGCGCGATCCTCGTCGCGACCGTCGGGCGCAACTTCTTCAGTGCGGGCAACATCCGCGACATCCTCACCGGGATGAGCGTGCTCGGACTCGTCGCGATCGGTCAGACGCTCGTGGTGCTCGGCGCCTCGCTCGACCTGTCGGTCACCTACGTCATCAGCCTCTCGAGCCTGCTGGCCGCCACGATCATGAACGGGAGTCCTGGCAACATCCCCGCCGCGGTCGCGGTCACCCTGCTCGTCTGCGCCGGGATCGGCCTCATCAACGGACTCATCGTCACGGTGCTCAAGGTGAACGGCTTCATCGCGACCCTCGGCGTCGGCCTCATTCTGCAGGGCATCCTCAACACCAACTTCGAGGGCTCGTCCGGCAACGTGCCGTGGGAGTTCCAGCTGATCGGCGCCACCGGCGTCGGGCCGATTCCCGTGTCGACCATCATCATGGTCGCGCTCGCCGTGGTCGTGTGGTTCCTCCTGAACCGCACCCGGACCGGTGCCCACCTGTACGCCGTCGGCGGGGATCCTGACATCGCTCGGCTGTCGGGGGTGCGCACCCGGCCGCCGCTGATCGCGGCCCACGTGCTGTGCTCCGTCTTCGCAGGGCTCGCGGGGCTGCTGCTCGCCAGCAGGCTCGGCGTCGGCAGCCCGACCGTCGGCCAGCAGGGCGGGTACGCGCTGCTCTCGATCGCAGCCGTCGTGCTCGGCGGCACCCTTCTGCTCGGGGGACGTGGATCGATCTGGGGTGCGATCGGCGGTGTCGCGATCCTCGCGGTGGTCGACAGCGTGATGAGCGTCATGCAGGTGAATCCGTTCCTGAAGGACGTGGTGCGCGGCGTCGTGATCGTCGCCGCCGTCGCGGTCTACAGCCGGCGAGCGATCGTCCGTCGCCGCCCGCGCTTCGGCCCAGGGGGCACGAGAACCGGGGGAGACGACGCCGCCAAGGCGGCCGAGCCCGAGATGGCGGCCGCTGCATCGGAGCTCGCCGATACGGGGACCGCTGTGGAAGGAGGGCGCTCATGAACGCGCTGCGCTCACTCGTGAGCCCCCGGGGTGCGGTGTTCCTGCTGCTCGTGATCCTGCTCGTCGCCGTCACGATCCTCAACCCGAGCTTCGCCGAACCCGGCCAGTTCATGCGGTTCATCCAGAGAGTGGCTCCGATCGCGATCGTCGCGATCGGCCAGTACTTCGTCATCATCGCGGGCGAGTTCGATCTGTCGCAGGGCTCGCTGATCACGGCACAGGTGATCATCGCCGGCAACCTCGTCGGAGAGGACGACTCGCGCACGATCCCCGTCCTGCTGCTCATGATCGCCTTCGGCGCCGTGGTCGGACTCGTCAACGGAGTGATCACGACGCTGCTCAAGGTGCCCTCCTTCATCGTCACGCTCGGCATGATGCTCGCCCTTCTCGGCGGCGTCATGTGGTGGACGGGGGGAGCTGCCACCGGCAACCCCGCCGACAGCTTCCGCGAGATCGGCCGCGGTGGAATCCGCGATGTACCGCTGCTCGAGTTCATCCCCTGGGCGGTGTTCATCCTGGTCGGCTGGCTCGCACTCGGCATCTGGATCACGAAGCGACCGCTCGGCAAGCTGCTCATCGCGGTCGGCGACAACGCCACGGCAGTCGACTTCGCCGGCGCCCGCAGCGCCTGGGTCACGACCCGCGCGTTCATGATCTCGTCGCTCTCCGCCACGCTCTCGGCCGTGCTGCTGGTCGGCTACGCGGGTGTGCACCCCTCTGTCGGTCGCGGCTACGAGTTCGTCGCGATCACGGCCGTCGTCCTCGGCGGGGTCGTGCTCGGCGGCGGACGAGGCTGGATCGTCGCCGCCGCTGCAGGCGCCTTCGCGCTCGAGGCCCTGTTCATGCTGCTGAACATCGCGGGCGTCCCCTCGACGCTGCGCGACGCCGTGCAGGGAGTCATCATCATCGCCGCCGTCGCCTACTCCGCCGTCGCATTCCGCGCCCGGCGCAGGCGAGGCCCCCGGACCTCTCCCGAGCTCAGTACCTCGGAGACCGCAGGAACCGCAGAACCCGTATCCACCGCAACATCCCGCACCATCCACACAGAAACCAGAGGAGATTAGCAATGCGACGATCAATGAGGATCGCCACCGCAGGGGTGGCTCTCTTCGGCCTCATCGCGCTCGCCGGGTGTACGACAGACCCGTCAGTGGCGCCGGCCGAATCCGACAGTCCCGACGAATCGGCCGAGACCACCGAGTGGTTCGACCAGGAGCTCTTCGACAAGCAGATGGAAGAGCGAGGTGTCGAGCCCCAGGGCCCGGCGGACGAGCCCTACCTCCAGCACATCAACGCCGAGATGGTCGACACGTCCGCGTTCGCGAGCGAGGGAGCGAAGAAGGCCTGCTTCGCGAACGCGTCGATCTCGAACCCGTGGCGCCAGACCGGCTGGATCACGATGAACGAGCAGCTCAAGTCGCTGCAGGAGGCAGGCGCCATCAGCGAGATGGAGACCCGCGATGCGCAGGACTCCGATGACACGCAGATCGCCGACATCGACTACTTCATCGCCGAGGGCGGCTGCGACGTCTTCCTCATCTCGCCGAACAGCACGGCGGCGATGACTCCGGCCGTCGAGCGGGCGTGTGAGACAGGCAAGCCGGTCATCGTGTTCGACCGCGGCGTGAACACCGACTGCCCCGTCACGTTCATCCACCCGATCGGCGGATTCGCGTGGGGCATCGACACGGCCGAGTTCCTCATCGACAACCTCGAAGAGGGAGACAAGGTCGTGGCGCTGCGGATCCTCCCCGGTGTCGACGTGCTCGAGCACCGTTGGGCTGCCGCCGAGAAGCTCTTCGACGAGGCGGGCATCGAGGCCGTGGACTACTTCACGGGTGCCGACCCCGCCGAGATCAAGAGCATCATCAGCGACGAGCTCGCCAAGGGCGACGTGCAGGGCATCTGGATGGATGCCGGTGACGGCGCGGTCGCGGCGATCGAGGCATTCGAGGATGCCGGTGCCGACTACCCGGTCATGACCGGTGAAGACGAGATGAGCTTCCTGCGGAAGTGGAAGGAGACGGGTCTCACGGGTCTCGCGCCGGTGTACTCGAACTTCCAGTGGCGCACGCCGCTGCTCGCCGCGCAGATGGTCTTCGCGGGCGAAGAGGTGCCGAAGGAGTGGGTGCTGCCGCAGAAGCCGATCACCGAGGCGGAGCTCGACGACTACCTCGAGGCGAATGACGGAATGCCCGACGGGCATTACGCCAAGTTCGGCGGGGAGAATCTTCCCGGCTACCCGACGGTCTGGCAGGAACGTCAGATCCCGTAAAGTCACGCGTGCGGGCGTTTCGTCTCGCTTCGCTCGCTCAACGACCAGAAACGGTCGTTGAGCGAGCAGCGAAGCGACGAGACGAAACGCCCGCAGTCATCCCCGAAGGAGCAGGATGCCTCGCACGATCGCCGTCAACACCTGGGTGTGGACGTCTCCGCTCACCGGTGCGGCGCTCGAGCCGCTCGCGCGAAAGGCCGCCGAGATGGGCTACCAGGCGCTGGAGCTGCCGCTCGAGAACGTCGGCGACTGGGATCCTGGGCGCACCCGCGAGGTCCTGGACGGCCTCGGGCTCGGCGCGATCGTCGTCGGGGCGATGGGCCCCGGCAGGTCGTTGCTCGCGCGAGCGGGAGACGTGGCCGGGACGCAGGACTACCTGCGATCGTGCATCGACGCGGCCCTCACTCTCGGGTCGGATGTCGTCGCCGGCCCCTTCTATGCACCGACCGGAGCGACCTGGCGGATGACGCCTGACGAACGCGCGGAGGTCGTGCGCGAGTTGCGCGAGAATCTCCGCCCCGTGGCCGAGGAGGCCGCATCCAAGGGCATCGCGCTGGCGATCGAGCCGCTCAATCGGTATGAGACCAGCGTGCTGAACACGGTCGAGCAGAGCCTGGATGCGCTCGAACCGCTGCTCGGTGCCGGCGTCGGGCTCGCGCTGGACACTTACCACCTCAACATCGAGGAGAAGAAACCCGCCGACGCCGTCCGGGCCGCAGGCTCGTCGATCTCCCATGTGCAGGTGTGCGGCAGCGATCGGGGAGCGGTCGGCGACGATCACACCGATTGGCCGGAGATGCTGAGGGCTCTCGACGATGCGGGCTACCGCGGACCGCTCGGCCTCGAGAGCTTCACGGGCGAGAACGCGACGATCGCGGTCGCCGCATCCGTCTGGCGTCCTCTCGCACCGAGTCAGGACGAACTCGCCCGACGCAGCATCCATGCTCTGAGGGCGCTCGGCGCCTGACACCGTCACGCGATACGAAGGAGCGTCCATGACCACCCACCCCGTCACGCTGTTCACCGGACAGTGGGCAGACCTGCCGTTCGAGGAGGTGGCGCGGCTCGCGGCCGAATGGGGCTACGACGGCCTCGAGGTCGCGGCCTCGGGCGATCACCTCGATCTGCGGCGGGCCGACGAGGACGACGACTACGTCGCCTCCCGACTCGAGATCCTCGATCGACATGGGCTGAGGATCTTCGCGATCTCGAACCACCTCGCCGGTCAGGCGGTGTGCGATGCTCCGATCGACTTCCGTCATCAGGCGATCCTGCGCGACTACGTGTGGGGTGACGGCGATGCCGAGGGCGTGCGCACCCGTGCAGCGGACGACATGAAGCGGGCGGCGCGCGTGGCGCGCAAGCTCGGCATCGACACGGTCGTCGGGTTCACCGGCTCATCGATCTGGCCCTATGTGGCGATGTTCCCGCCGGTGCCGGCATCGGTGATCGAGGGAGGCTTCGAGGACTTCGCCGCCCGCTGGAACCCGATCCTCGACGTGTTCGACGGCGAGGGTGTGCGCTTCGCCCACGAGGTGCACCCTGGTGAGATCGCCTATGACTACTGGTCGTCGGTGCACGCCCTGGAAGCGATCGATCACCGGAAGGCGTTCGGATTCAACTGGGACCCGTCGCACATGATGTGGCAGAACATCGACCCGGTCGGGTTCATCGTCGACTTCGCCGACCGGATCTACCACGTCGACTGCAAGGACACCCGGATGCGTCCGCACAACGGTCGTGCCGGGGTGCTCGGCTCGCACCTGCCGTGGGGTGACCCGCGCCGCGGCTGGGACTTCGTCTCGACAGGTCACGGCGACGTGCCATGGGAAGACGCGTTCCGCGCCCTCGAGGCGATCGGCTACACGGGTCCCATCTCGATCGAATGGGAGGATGCCGGTATGGATCGGCTGCACGGAGCACCCGAGGCCCTCCACTACGTGCGGTCGCTGCTGTGGCCCGCGCCCTCGGCATCCTTCGACGCCGCCTTCAGCAACCAGGAGACCGGAGCCCCCTCATGACCATCCAGCACACTGTCGTCTTCCGCCTGGTGCATGAGGCGGGTTCGGCAGAGGAACGCGAGTTCCTCGCCACCGGCCGGGCGGTGCTCACATCGATCCCCGGGGTCGAAGATTTCACGATCCGCAGGCAGGTGAGTCCGAAGAGCGACCTGGAGCACCAGTTCTCGATGGTGTTCCAGGATGTCAGCGCCTATCGGGCGTACAACGAGCACCCCGCGCACACCGCGTTCGTGTCGGAGCGGTGGGTACCCGAGGTGGCGGCGTTCCAGGAGTACGACTTCGAGGAGTGAGCGGCGGTGACCGTGACCTCGGTCAGGAGGCCGAGTCGCGCAGCTTCACCAGGCGCTCGTGTCCGGTCTCCTCGAGTTCGGCGATGCTCTCGCGCGACTTCAGGAAGTCCGAGAACGACCGGTAGCCGAGAGCCTTCTCGCTGAACGACGGATCCATGCGTCGCATGTGGGTCTTCACGGCCGAGCTGTGCAGCCACTCGTCGGCGTCGGTCTTGTCGTGACCGAGACGCAGCGCCCGCTGCAGCAGTTCGGTCGCCTCGCCCTGCTCGGTGCCGTCGTTCAGGTCTTCGGCCTTCACGGGCGCCGGCGCTGCGGCCTTCGCTTTGGCGGTCTTGGCCGGCTGCCTGGACTTGGCCTTCACCGCGGGCTCGGGCTCGGCGACCGGCTCGGGGACCTCCACGGCCGCGGGAGCGGTGGCAGTCGCCTTGGTCGGTCGCACGACGCCGGGAAGCGAGTCGTAGGCCTCGAACTCGTCGCACGCGGCGGCCAGCGACTTGGCGGTGGAGCCGGCGACGCCGACGCCGATGACGTAGCGGCCCAGACGCTTGCAGCGCTGCGCGAGCGGCACGTAGTCGCTGTCTCCGGCGACGATCACGACGTGGGTGAGGTCCGGCAGACGGAACATGTCCTCGACGGCATCGACGGCCAGACGGATGTCTGCGCCGTTCTTGGCGTAGGCCGCGGCGGGGAACAGCTGCACGAGGTCGACCGCACGCGCGACGAGCTGCGAGCGGTACACCGCGTTCACCGGAGACGACCAGTCGGCGTAAGCGCGGGTGAGCACGAGAGTGCCGAACGAGGCGGCGTAGTCGATGATCGCGCCGACCTCGATCATCGCGCGGGAGAGCCGCTCGGTGACCTCGGGGTCTGAGGGGTTCTCGGTGATGCGCTGGCGGTCCTTGCCGTAGGCGTTGCGTCCGTGCACCCGGTCGTACCAGGAGATGACGATGTTGTCGAAGTCGAGATAGACGGCGACGCGCGCGTCGTGTGCCTCAGCCATTGTGTGCTCCTTCGCCCGGGTACCGCACGCCGATCTGGGCGCGGATCTCGTCGAGGGTGCCCATGATGGCGACACTCTCGGCGATCGGCAGGATGTCGCCCTCGAGCAGGCCCTCGCTCACGAGCCGCTCGGCGGCATGCGCCTGGTACTCCATGCCTCGGCCCGCGACGTCGGAGGAGTACTCCTCGGCGACGGTGCCGTCGGGAAGGACCACGCGGAACGTCGTCGGGGCGTACCAGACCTGATCGATGTCGATGCGCGCCTTCGTGCCGATGATGCTTGCGGCGTTCGGTCCGGCCGCCCTCGACGACGACAGGGTGGTCGAGATGGCGCCTCCCTCGTGAGTCATGATCGTCGCGACCTCGGCATCAGCGCCGGTCTCGATCAGGCGGGCGACCGACTGGATGCCGGTCGGGGCGCCGAGGATGTCCCATACGAACGAGATCGGGTAGATCCCCAGGTCGAGCAGTGCGCCGCCGCCGAGCTCGAGCGCGCTCAGCCGATGCGCGGGGTCGGTGGGCAGGAGCTGCGTGTGGTCGGCGCTCACGGCACGGATCTCGCCGAGCGTGCCGGCGGCGATGATCTCGCGGATGCGGACCATGTGCGGCAGATACCGCGTCCACATCGCCTCCATCGCGAGGAGTCCTCGCTCGGTGGCCAGACGCTGCAGGTCTTCGGCCTCGCCTCTGTTGAGGGTGAAGGCCTTCTCGACGAGCACGTGCTTGCCGGCCTCGAGCGCCAGGCGGGCAGCCTTGTGGTGCATGGGGTGCGGCGTGGAGACGTAGATGATGTCGACGTCGGGGTCGGCGACGAGGGCGTCGTACGAGGGGTGCGCGTGCGCGATGTCGAAGCGGGCCGCGAAGGCGTCGGCCGAGTCCTGCGAGCGAGAGCCGACGGCGACGAGATCGAGCCCGGCGGTGCGCAGATCGGATGCGAACGCGCCGGCGATGCCGCCGGTCGCGAGGATTCCCCAACGAAGACCAGTCATGGTCTCAGCGTAGAGGGTGCGGCCGACAGCCGTGACGATCAGGCGAGAGCTGCGAGCGTGCGCTGCGGCACGAGAGGGAAGACCTGCTCGGCGATCCGATCGAGCTCCTCGTCGAGCGGCGACGCCTGGATCAGCAGCAGCGTGATCCCGGCATCCGCATAGTCGTGGATGCGCTCGGCGACCTGCTCGGCCGTGCCGACGAGGTTCGGGCGAAGGCCTCTGGTGCCGACCGAGTACTCGCGACGGGTGAGCTCGAGCGACAGCTTCGAGTTGCGCTGGAACTCCTCGAACGACGCGTACCCGGGGGAGTCGGGGTCGACGGTCGTGATGCGGTCGAGCTCGCGCTGCGCCTCGGCCTCGGTGTCTCTGACGATCACATATGCCGGCATCCCGAACTCGGCGATCGGGCGACCGTGCAGCCGATCGGAGCGCGCGTTCATGTCGGTCACGTTGGCGCAAACCTCATCGAGGGTGCCGCCGTGCATGACGTAGGCGTCGGCGAAGCCGGCGATCGACTCGCGCCCCGCTTCGCTCTCGCCACCGGCGAAGATCACGGGATGGGTCGAGGGCTTCGGCTCGACGATCGTCCCGTCGAGGGCATAGTGCGAACCCTGGAACGAGTACGGCGTCTGCTCCCACAGGCCGTTCAGCACCGTCACGAATTCCTCGGCCTGCACGTAGCGCTCGTCATGGGTCGTGAACCGTCCACCGAACTGTCGGGCCTCCTCCGCCCACCACGCGGCGACGACGTTGAGGGAGACGCGACCAGGGGCGATCTGATCCAGCGTCCCGACGGTCTTCGCGAGCACGGCCGGGAGGTGGAAGCCGGGGCGCACGGCTGTCATGACACGCAGGTGCTCGGTGACGGCGAGGATGGCGGCCGACAGCGACCAGGCCTCCAGGCTCGGTGCGTCGGTGCCCTTGCGGTCGTTGAGGTAGAGCTCCGGCACGAGCGTGGTGTGGAACCCGAGGCGGTCGGCCTTCACCGACACCTCGCGGATGTACTCCCAGGTGGCGGCCATCCGGCCCTCATCGGTGACGTTGCGCAGGAATCCGCCGTAGACGGGGGTCCAGTATCCGAGATCGATTGCCATGAGAGCTCCTTCTGTCAGACCAGTGCGAGCGCGTGGTCGAGGTCGGCGATGAGATCGGCCGGGTCTTCGAGCCCCGCCGACAGCCGGATCGTCGTGAGCGAGATGCCTGCGGCGGCCCGCTGCTCGGCGGTGAGGTGCGAGTGCGTCATGGACGCCGGGTGGTTCACGAGGCTGCGCGCGTCGCCGATGTTCGCCACGAGACGGATGACCCGCAGCGAGTCGATCACACGCGCGACGCTGCCCTGCGTCTCGGCATCGAGCGGGACGGCGAGGTCGAACGAGAAGACCGAGGGGCCTCCTCGCGGCAGGTAACGCTGGGCGAGTGGATGCCAGCGGTTGCCCTCGAGCCCGGGATGGTGCACGGTCGCGACCGCCGGATGCCGCTGCAGGTGCTCCGCGAGCGCGAGCGCCGTGGCGGTCTGCCGCGCCACCCGCAGGTCGAGCGTCTCGACGCCCTGCAGGATCTGCCAGGCGTTGAACGGCGAGAGCGAGGGGCCGAGGTCGTGCACGTACTTCGACTTCACGAGGGCCGCGAACGCCTGACCGCTGCCGAAACGCTCCCACAGGGTGAAGTCCCCGACGCGTGCGTAGGGCTCGGTGAAGTGCGGCCAGCGCGCGGGCTCGCGGCCGAAGTCGAAGGTGCCCTGGTCGACGACCACACCGCCGAGAGACGTGCCGTGGCCGCTGAGGAACTTGGTCGCGGAGTGCACCACGAAGTCCGCGCCGTGCTCACCCGGTCGCACCAGATACGGTGTGCCGACGGTGTTGTCGATCACGAGGGGCACACCGGCCTCGTGCGCGATGTCGGCGACGGCACGGATGTCGAGGACCTGGGCGATCGGGTTCGCGATGGACTCGGCGAACAGCACGCGCGTCTCGGGCCGGATCGCGGCGCGCCAGGCATCGGGGTCGTCCTGATCGACGAAGGTGACCGGGATGCCGAAGTCGTCGAAGGTCTCCTGAAGCAGATCGACCGTGCCGCCGTAGAGCTGGGTGGCTGCGACGATGTGACCTCCGCGGCCCACGAGCGCGAGCAGGGTCACGGCGACCGCCGCCTGGCCTGACGCCACGGCCACCGCCGACGCCCCGCCCTCGAGCGCGGCGATGCGCTCTTCGAGGATCTGCTGGGTCGGACTCGCGTTGCGGCTGTACAGGTTGCCGGCGGTACGCAGCGCGAACAGGTCTGCGGCATCGGCGAGCGAGGCGAACTCGTACGCGGCCGTCTGATAGATCGGCGGGACGGCGCTGTTCTGCGGAGTCCCCGGGGTGTAGCCCGCCTGGATCTGACGCGTGGAGAACTCGGTCATGCGGTCGCCACCGCCGCCGTCTGGTGGCTGCGGACGATCTCGGCGTGCACGTCACCGCCGCGCAGGCGTTCGAGCCACTGCACGAGCGCCGCCGCGACGCTGCGGTGCGACTGGTCGTTGAGCGCGTCGTGCAGTCCGTCGACGGTCTCGACGATCTCGAGGTCGGGAACGGCGCGCAGCGCGTCGATCACCTGTGGCAGCGGCGACACGGCGTCGGCGCCGCCGTGCACGGCGAGCACGGGGACCTCGATCGCCGCGAGGTCTGCGGGAGCCGGGAGCGGCTCGGCCGGAGCGACGTCGACCGAGGTGGCCTCGCTGGCCAGCACGCCCAGGTGCAGCGGGCACGCCGTGCGCTCCTCGGCGGACGGCAGGTCGAGCTCGGCATCCACCAGGGTTCCGGCGACGACCGCTGCCTCGACGGAGACGCCCTGCGCAGCGAGACGGAGCACGGCGGATGCTCCGGCATCCGACCCGACGAGCACTCGCGGGGTGTCGGTGGCCTCGGATAGCCAGGCGCTCGCGGCATCGGCATCCTCGTCGAAGACGGCGACGAGGTAGCCGTCCGAGCTCAGACGGCGGCCGAAGCGCTCGTACACGCCTGCGCGCTCGCCGCGTCCTGTGACGAGGGCGAGCGTGCCGCGGACGCGAGCGGGAGGCGTCCAGAGTGCGGGGGAGGAGGTCGTGGTCATGCCCCCATCCTCCGATCGGCCACCGACATGCACGGAGGATGTGTCGCCGTGTTGCGGTCCGTTTCGCTGCGCTTCTGTGGCGGTTGGCGGTCGGATCCGGGCGCTCATACTTTCGGGGGCATGACCGAACCCCTCATCATCGGCGCCATGGTGCGCACGCTCGGCGCGTACCCGTCCGGTTGGCGTCAGCCGGGCGCGCACCGCGACCCCTCGGCGGACGCGGACATCCTCCGCCACATCGCGCGCGAAGGCGAGGATGCGGGGCTCGACTACCTGTTCTTCGGCGACTGGCTGGCGACGGGACCGGACCTCGAGTTCCGCGACCCGTATCTGCTGGCGCGCATCGACCCGGTGAGTGCGGTGCTGTTCCTCGCGGGGGTCACCTCGCGGATCGGGCTGATCGCGACGGTGAACACGACCTACGCCGACCCGTATGCGACAGCGCGCTCGCTCGCCTCGCTCGACGTGCTCACTCAGGGTCGCGCCGGCGTGAACCTCGTCACGGGCGCGGAGCCGCGCGCGGCGGGCAACCACGGACGTGACGCGCACGCCGACAACGAGACCCGGTACGACCGTGCCGAGGAGTTCGTCGCGGCGCTGCGCCGACTCTGGGGCTCGTGGAGCGAGGACGCCTGGATCGCGGATGCCGAGCGGGGCGTGCTGATCGACCCCGACGGCCTCCGCGGCGCCGACCTGCAGGGCGCGCATGTGCGGGTCTCCGGTCCGTTGAACGTGGCGCGCCCGCCTCAGGGCCAGATCCCCATCGTGCACGCGGGCACTTCTCCGCGCTCTCGTTCGCTCGCGGCCACCGAGGCCGATCTGGCGCTGATCGCCGCCCCGAACATCGCGGATGCGATCGCCACCCGTCGCGACCTGCGCGATATCGCGGCAGCCGCCGGGCGCTCGCCCGAGACGCTGAAGGTGATCGCTCCCGTGCTGCCGGTCGTCGCTGACTCCGACGCCGAGGCCCACCGCATCGTCGAGCGACTGCTCGCTCTCGTGCCTCTCGCAGAGGGACATCAGCCCGCGCGCACCGCGTTCCCGCCGAACCGGTCGGTCGCGGCGCTCGCCGATGCACTCGGGGTGGCGGCGGACGATCCGCTGCGCGCGGCCGACTTCGATCAGGCCGTCTCGGCGGACGACGCATCCCGGCTGGGCGACGCCGGTGAGGCACTGCTCGACAGGCTCGGCCGAATCGCCGGCGTGCGTGTCGAGGGGCGGGGAACCGGCGGTGCGCTGACCTGGCGTCATCTGGTCGCGGCGCACGCCGTGCCCGCCGCGTTCGTCGTGGGCGACGCCTCGACGATCGCCGACCACTTCGAGACCTGGCGCGGCGAGGGGGCGGCCGACGGATTCAACGTGCTCTCGGCGTTCCAGCCGGCGCAGTTCGAGGCCTTCACCCGGCTCGCCGCTCCCGAGCTCCGTCGCCGGGGACTCCTCGGCCGCGCCGGTGACGGTGCCCGACCGACTCTCAGAGACCGGCTCGGGGTCGGGGCCCGCGACGGCGCCGCATCATCCCTCGCCGCACTCTGAACCGCCGAATCCGTTACGCCGCGTTGCGCCGGGTGACCGGTCATGACGCCTCGTGACAGGTCGCGACTGCGCATGACGACTCCATTCGCGACCGGGGTCGCGGAGTCCCTAGCGTGACCTTCACCCCCGCACACCACGAACCACAGCATCCCTTCTCAGGAGGACCCGCATGACCCGCCGTCTCATCCGCGCAGCAGCCGTGGCGCTTCCGCTCGTCCTCGCGGCGGGCCTCGCCGCCTGCGCATCGTCCCCCGCGCCGTCCGGCACGTCGGCCGCAGCCGGCGACCCCATCACCGGGGGCACGCTGACGTACCTGGAGCACCAGACGTTCACGAACCTGTACCCGCCGCAGGCGGGCTTCTACCCGAACGGCGGCGTGGTCAACAACATCACCGCGCGCCTCACCTGGCAGAACCCCGACTCGCTCGAGATCGAGCCGTGGATCGCATCCGACTGGACCGTGAACGACGACGCCACCGAGTACACCTTCAACCTGAAGCCGGATGTCACGTTCTCCGACGGCACGCCGCTGGATGCCGCAGCGGTCGCGAAGAACTTCGACACCTACGGTCTCGGCGACGCCGAGCGTGGCCTGACCGTCTCGGAGGCGATCAACAACTACGCCTCCAGCGAGGTCGTCGACGAGGACACCGTCACGTTCCGCTTCTCGGCTCCCGCCCCCGGCTTCCTGCAGGCGACGTCGACGATCAACTCCGGACTCCTCTCACCCGAGACCCTCGACGGCACGATCGAGGACTTCGGTGCGGGCAACGCCGAGGCGATCATCGGTGCGGGGCCCTTCACCGTCACCGACGAGAAGCTCGGCACCGAGTTCACCCTGACCGCCCGCGAAGACTACGCCTGGGCTCCGGAGAGCGCCGAGAACCAGGGGCGTCCGTACCTCGACGCCGTGCACGTGCTCGTGACCCCCGAGGACTCCGTGCGCATCGGCTCGCTGCTCGCCGGTCAAGCCGACTACGTGCGCTACGTGCAGGCCTTCGACGAGGACCGCGTCGAGAGCTCGGGCTTCACGCTCTACGCCCCTCAGACCCGCGGAGTGAACAACTCCATCTCGCTGCGTCCCGAGAACCCGCTGCTCACCGACATCCGGGTCCGCCAGGCGCTGGTCGCAGCTGTAGATGCGCAGGAGGTCGTCGACACCCTGTTCACCGAGAACTACCCGGTCGCGACGTCGGTGCTGTCGCAGGAGGCCCTCGGCTACAAGGACGAGTCGGAGCACTACGCCTACGACCCCGACAAGGCTGAGAAGCTGCTCGATGAGGCCGGCTGGGAGCCCGGTTCCGACGGCATCCGCGAGAAGGATGGCGAGCGCCTGTCGATCACCGTCTACGAGGCCGCCCCGCAGCCGCTCTCGAAGCAGACCCTCGAGCTCGTCGCCCAGCAGCTCGCGAAGGTTGGCGTCGAGCTCACGGTGAAGCCCGCCGACGCCGGCTCCTACGCGGCGGACACCCGCGACCCGCTCAAGACCGGCTTCTACCACTCGATGGTCGGACGCGCGGACTTCGACGTTATCAAGAGCCAGTACTACACGAAGAACCGTGACGCGCTGATCTCGAACGACCCCGAGCTCGACGCGCTGCTCGAGGCCGTGGCCTCCGAGCCCGACACCGCCAAGCGGGTCGAGGCCTCGCAGGCCGTGCAGGACTACATCGCCGAGCAGGCGTACGTCATCCCGCTGTTCGAGGAGCCGCAGGTCTACGGCGCCGCCACCTACGTGCACGGTGTGGACTTCGAGTCGGTCGGTCGCCCCACCTTCTCGGGCGTCTGGCTCGCCGAGCACTGAGCCTGACTGACACGGTGCATCGATGAGCTTCGTCCTCCGACGAGCCGGGCAGGCCGCGATCGTTCTGATCGCGGCCTTCACGGCCACGTTCTTCCTGCTGCAGCTGCTGCCGGGCGATGCGACCCTGATCAAGTTCTCCGACCCCAGCCTCGGGCTGTCGCCGGAGCAGCTCGACGGGATCCGCGCCACATACGGTGCCGACCTGCCCTGGTGGCAGCAGTACGTGCACGCGGTGCTGGGCTTCGTGGCGGGCGACTTCGGATACTCGACGCAGTTCGGCACCCCGGTGCGGACCATGCTCGCCGAGGCGCTGCCGTCGACCCTGCTGCTGGCGGCGCTCGGACTCGTGGTGGCGCTGCTGATCGCGGTGCTCGTCGCAGGGCTCTCCTCTCTCGCACCGCTCGCGTGGCTGCGCAACGGCATCCGCCAGGTGCCGGGACTCTTCGTCGCCGTTCCGGTGTTCTGGCTCGGCATCCTGCTGATCCAGGTCTTCTCGTTCGGCCTCGGCTGGGTGCCGATCGTCGGCGCCGACCCGGTCGCGGGGCTCGTCCTGCCGGTGCTCACTCTGGCCGTGCCCATCTCGGCCCCGCTCGCGCAGGTGCTGGTGCGGGCGATCGATCAGGTGCAGGCGCAGCCCTTCATCACGGTCGTCCGCGCCAAGGGTGCGCCGCCGTCGTGGGTCCTCACCCGCTCGGTCGCGCGCAACGCCGCGCTGCCCGCGCTCACGGTCGCCGGCGTGCTGTTCGGAGAGCTGGTCGGCGGCGCGGTCGTCACCGAGACAGTGTTCGGCCGCACCGGCATCGGCCGGCTCACCGAGCAGGCGGTGTCGAACCAGGACATCCCCGTGCTGCAGGGCGTCGTGCTGCTGTCCGCCCTCGGCTTCGTGCTCATCAGCTTCGCCGTCGATCTCGTCACCCCGCTGATCGATCCCCGCCAGCGCGCCCTCTCGAAGGCAGGAGTCTCGGCATGACCGTCGCCGCCATCGCCGCATCGACCGACCCCGCCGTCGAGCCTCCGCAGCAGGATGCCGCGGCATCCGCCCCGAGCAGGCGGGCCCGAGGGCTGCGTTCCCGGCCCTGGGGCCTGTACCTCGCGATCGTCGTCGTGGCGCTCGCGGTGCTCTGGGCCCTGATCCCCGGGGTGTTCGCGCCCGGCGACCCGCTCACCGGCACCCCCGCCGACAAGCTTCTGCCGCCGAGCGCCGCGCACTGGTTCGGCACCGACACCCTCGGCCGCGATCTGTTCGGTCGCGTCGTCCACGGTGCGGTGCACTCGCTCTCCGGCGCTCTCATCGCGGTCACAGTAGGCCTCGCGCTCGGCACCCTCCTCGGAGCGATCGCCGGGGCCCTCGGCGGCGTCGTCGACGACATCCTGATGCGCGTGGTCGACGTGCTGCTCGCCATCCCCGGTCTGCTGCTGTCGCTGTCCGTCATCATCCTGCTCGGGTTCGGAACCGTGAACGCGGCGATCGCGGTGGGCCTCGGCAGCGTGGCCGCCTTCGCTCGCCTGATGAGGTCGGAGGTCGCACGCGTGCGGCGCAGCGAGTACGTCGAGGCGGCGTACGGCAGCGGCGGCACGTTCCTCACCGTCCTGCGGCGCCACGTGCTCCCCAACTCGCTGACGCCGATCGTCGCGCTCGCGGCTCTGCAGTTCGGAACCGCGATCCTCGCGATCTCGACGCTGGGCTTTCTCGGCTACGGCGCACCGCCGCCCACCCCGGAGTGGGGGCTGCTCATCGCGGAGGGCCGCAACTACACCGCCACCGCCTGGTGGCTGACCGCTCTGCCCGGCCTCGTCGTGGTCGCGGTCGTACTCAGCGCCAACCGCATCTCGCACCGCATCGGAAGGAACTCGCGATGACCGTTCTCGCCGTCGACGACCTCAGGGTCTCGTACGCCACCCGCAGCGGTCAGCGCGAGGTCGTGCACGGCGTCTCGTTCGAGATCGCCGAGGGCGAGGCGCTGGCGCTGGTGGGGGAGTCCGGGTCGGGCAAGTCCACGACCGCTCACGCGCTGCTCGGCCTGCTGCCCGCCGGCGGTCGGGTCGAGGGCGGCACCGTGCGTCTCGGCGACCTCGACATCTCAGGGTGGACGGATCGCTCGCTGCGGAGCGTCCGCGGGCCCGAGATCGGTCTCGTCCCGCAGGACCCGGTGACGTCCCTCGACCCCGTGCGCCCGATCGGCGCTCAGGTCGAAGAGGTGCTGAAACTGCACGGGCACCGCGACCGTCGTGCGCGTCGGGCGCGGGTGATCGAGCTGCTCGATCGCGTCGGCATCGACGACCCCGACCTGCGTGTGCGCCAGTATCCGCACGAGCTCTCCGGCGGCATGCGGCAGCGGGTGCTCATCGCATCGGCGATCGCGTTGCGACCCCGACTGCTGATCGCCGACGAGCCGACCAGCGCCCTGGATGCCACGGTGCAGCGCAAGGTGCTCGACCTGCTCGACGAGCTGCGCCGCGACGAGGGGACGAGCATCCTGCTGGTCACCCACGACCTCGGGGTCGCCGCGGATCGCGCCCAGCGCCTGGTCGTGCTCAAAGACGGGCGCATCGTCGAGCAGGGCGCGAGCGAGGCCGTGCTCGCGGCGCCGTCGGACGCCTACACGAAGCAGCTGCTCGCCGATGCCCCGGCGTTCATCACGGGGTTCCGCAGGCCAGAGGCTCCGCCCTTCCTGCGGGATGCGGCGGCAGTGGCCGCCGAGAACCCGTTCGCGATCACCGCAACAGGGCTCGTCAAGGAGTTCAGGGTCGCCGGGCGCGAGCGTTTCCGTGCTGTCGACGACGTCTCGTTCCGCGTCCGCCGGGGAACCACGCATGCGCTCGTGGGGGAGTCGGGGTCGGGCAAGACGACCACCGCGCGTCTGATCACACGGTTCCATCAGCCGGATGCCGGTGCCATCGAGATCGACGGCGAAGACGTGACCGGACTGTCGGGTCAGAGGCTGCGGGCGCTGCGCCGGCGCATCCAGCTGGTCTACCAGAACCCGTTCGCGTCTCTGGACCCGCGGCAGCAGATCGTCGACATCATCTCCGAGCCGCTGCAGAACTTCGGCGTCGGCTCGCGTGCCGAGCGCAAGGACCGGGCGCTCGCGCTGCTCGACCGGGTGTCGTTGCCGAGCGACGTCGCCGCGCGTACTCCCCGCGAGCTCTCGGGCGGCCAGCGCCAGCGTGTGGCGATCGCCAGGGCGCTGGCGATCGACCCCGAGATCGTCGTGCTCGACGAGGCGGTCTCGGCCCTCGACGTGACGGTGCAGGCGCGCATCCTCGAACTGCTCACCTCGCTTCAGGCCGAGCTCGGTCTGACCTACCTGTTCATCTCGCACGATCTGGCGGTCGTGCGCCGGATCAGCCACACGGTCTCGGTCATGCGCCGAGGCCGCATCGTCGAGGAGGGCAACACCGAGGAGCTCTTCCACGCCCCGCAGCACGAGTACACCAGGGAGCTGCTCGCAGCCGTCCCCGGACGAACGGAGCAGCCCGCATGACCACCCCCACGATCGCCTTCTTCACGCGCCTGCTCGACGATGCGGCCCCTGCCGAGCGGTACGCGCTGGCCGCCGAGCAGATCCGGCACGCCGAGCGATACGGCGTCGGCCGAGCCTGGGTCGCCCAGCACCACTTCCGTGCGGCGGAGGGCGGGCTCCCGTCGCCGCTCGTCTTCCTCGCCCACGTCGCGGCGCAGACGTCGCGCATCCGCCTCGGCACCGGCGTGATCACGCTGCCGCTCGAGGATGCGGTGCGCGTCGCCGAGGATGCCGTCGTCGCCGACCTTCTCGCCGGCGGGCGCCTCGACCTGGGCCTGGGAAGCGGAGGGACGCCGTCGTCGTTCGTGCCGTTCGGCGAGGACGTGCGCGACAAGGCGCCGACCTACGACCGCAAGCTCCGCCTGCTGCTCGACGCCCTCTCGGGGCGAGACATCGGCGCCGAGAACACCCTCTATCCGGATGCCGGCACACTCGCCGACCGCATCTGGCAGGCGACGTTCTCGGCACCGGGCGGCCATCGGGCCGGCATCCACGGGCACGGCCTGCTGCTCTCCCGCACCCAGCCGCGGTCGACGGATGCGCTGCACGCGCCGCTCTCGGCGCTGCAGGATCCGATCATCGATGCCTACCTCGAGGCGCTGCCCGGCAGCGTCGCTCCTCGCGTGACCGCCTCGCGCACCGTCTTCGTCGCGGACGATCGGGCCGAGGCCCTGCGCTTCGCGGAGGTCGGACTGCGCCGCGCCGCCGAGGGATTCCGGCGCCAGGGGCAGACGATCCCCGGCGACGACCTCGACGAGCTGATCGTCGCGCTCGACACCCATCTCGGTACGCCCGAGCATGTCGCCGAGTCGCTTGCCGCCGACGCGACCCTGGCGAGGGCCACCGAGGTGGCGTTCCAGGTGCACTCCGTCGACGCACCGCATGAGCACGTGCTGCGCTCGATCGAGCTCTTCGCCGAGCAGGTTGCCCCGGCCCTCGGCTACACCCTCACCGACACCATCAAGGAGAAGGCATGACCACCGACATCGTCGACCAGATCGTAGGGGTGACGCCCGAGCTGGATGCTCTGCGGCGCCGCCGCCCCGTCACCAGGGAGCAACTGCAGGCGAGCTTCGACGCGCTCTTCGCGCCGGTGTCGACGGAGGAGGTCTCGCAGGCCGAGCGCGAGCTGATCGCCGCGTTCGCCACGCGCCTCGCCGGCGACACGGATGCGACGGGCACGTTCTACGCGGACCGGGCGCTGGCGGTGGACCCGCAGCGCGCGACCGTCGTGATCGCCGAGGCCACGGACGCCGCGGTGACGGGACCCTTCGGCTCGTACACCGAGGCGGGCCTGCAGGACGAGAACACCGAGGGCGAGCGCTACACGCCGTCGCCCGAGGTTGCAGAGGTGCTCGGCGAGCGGCTCGCCGCCGCCCTCGCGCACACGCACCTGCTCGTGTTCCGGCCGCGCGAATCCGCAGCCGTCGACATCCAGCGGCTGGTGGATGCGGGGTGGTCGGCCGACGGCATCGTCACCCTCTCGCAGCTCGTCTCGTTCCTCGCGTTCCAGCAGCGCGTCATCACCGGCCTGAGGGTTCTCGCAGCCGCCGGCATCGCCGCGGCATCCGACTCCGAGGAGGAGGCAGCGTGACCGAGCTTCTGCACGACCTTGTGCGCAACGATTCACCGCACCCCGAGGCCTTCACCCGTGCCGAGGTCGGGTGGACGCCCCATCTTCCCCCTCTTGCCGAGGAGGACCTGACCGAGCGCCACTACGACGGACTCGTCGACGCCTCCCGCGCGAAGAACGACTACTTCCGGCTGCTGGCGCGCGACCCCGAGGTGCTCAAGGCGCGCACGCTCGTCGACAAGGACATCTTCTACAACGCCGCTGAGGGTCTTCCGCGTGCGGAGCGCGAGCTGTCGGCGACCGCGGCCTCGCGCCGCAACGGCTGCGTGTTCTGCGCCTCGGTTCACGCGCGCTTCGCGGCGCACCACAGCAAGCGGGTCGACGACGTCGATCTCCTGCTCGACGAGGGTGTGGACGCCGACCTCGGCGAGCGGTGGAACGCGGTGGTCGCCGCCTCCGTCGCCCTCACCGACACCCCGAGCGCCTTCGGCCCCGACGAGATCGCGCGCCTGCGCGCAGCTGGGCTCGACGACCTCGAAGTGGCCGACGTCATCCACGGCGCGGCGTTCTTCAACTGGGCGAACCGTCTGATGCTCTCGATCGGTCGCCCCGTCGCACCTGCCTGAAACAGCGCGAGTTCTGCGCCAGCCCCCTCCGGCCGTCTCGCGGCCGGAGGGGGCTGATCGCTTTTGCGAGAGTATCGGCATACTCCTGCATGTCCTCATATGACGACGTATAGCTTGCTAGCGTCGACGCATGGCACCTCGGGGCGGAACTTCGTACGACGTCGACACCGACGTGTCGCGACTACGAAGGCAAGTTCGCGAAGGGCCAGCACGATCCCTTGTGGGTCGATAAAGAGAAGATCGGCCTCACGGAGTACGCCCAAGACTTCAAAGTCGAGGTGATCCGCTCGAAGATCAAAGTCGACTACGAGGGTTCTCCGCAGAATGGGCGCTTCTACGACGGGCTTGTGAACAATAACGACGGGCCGAATACCTATACGGGCGTGGAGGTGAAGTCCGGCAATGCGATCGAGGCATACAACAGGCCAGGAAGCACACAGCGACAGTTCGATGACGCGGTGAACGCGGGCACACCAGCGCACGGAAAGATGGACGGCGAGGACATCCTCATCACACGGGTGGACAGTAAGGACATTCCATGAGAGCACCGTTTACTCACGGCGAGCAGTCTCCAAGCGGGATGCAGGGGTGGGTGACGGACGGTTATCGCCCGATCCCCGATCACCTGCGCCTCATGCTTGGACATCTTGACGGCGACGGCAAGTACACGTACATCATCTGGCCGGGCTCCGATCCTTCGAGCGCCATCGGATTCCGCGTGCCGGCAAATGATTCGTTCATGCAGGCCGCGGGCTCCGCTGACGCTATGACTGTCGAGGTGCGGCTTCCCGGCCCCGACGGTGAGTCGCACCTGTACACGGTCGGACGGCCGGAGCCCGCAGACCGCACGACCACTCTCATCCCTATCAGCGACGACCGCGCGGTGCGGGTGTTCTCGAACGAGGTCTTCACCGCCGACGAAGCCGCGGTGATCTTCTACACCTACTACCTGACCGATGCCGTCTCGCAGCCGTACGTGCTTCGCAAGCTGGATCTCTCGAACGAACTCTCGGAGGAACGATGACGCTCTATGGACCCTTCGTCCAGGCCGCGGACGACGGCCGAATCGGCTGGCTGGCGGACGAGTACCTAACGATCCCCGAGCGGCTCCGACGCACGCTGGAGTGGCTGGATGCCCACAAGGACTACACATACTCGATCTGGCGCGGCGCTGACCCCACAAGGACCGACGGCTACCTCGAACCCGCGAACGGTTCATCCATGCAGGCCGCGGGCTCGGCCGACGCGATGACGGTGGAAGTGCGGCTTCCCGGTCCCGACGGGGAGCACCACCTCTACACGGTCGGCAGGCCCGAGTCGGCACACGGCGCGACCACTCTCATCCCGATGAGCGACAAACGCGCCATCCGAGTCTTCGCGAACGAGGTCTTCACCGCCGACGAGGCCGCGGGGATCTTCTCCACGTTCTACCTCACCGAAGCCGTCTCTCAGCCCTATGTCCTGCGCGAGCTCGACCTCACACAGGACCTCTCGGAGGAACGATGAAGGTCTCCGTTCGTCACGACGCCGTCGCGGATACGGTCGCGCGGCTCGCGCTCAGCGTGAAGGCCTTCGAGCACGAACTCGACGCCCTCGATTCCGAAGTCGACCGTCTGAGGTCCTCATGGGACGGGCAGGCACAACGCGCCTACGACCGGGCACAACAGGAGTGGTCCACCGCGATCGGGAGCATGAAAGCCCTGCTCGCCGAAGCCACGCGCCGACTGATCGCCGCGAACTCCATCTCCATGAGCACTGCCGACACCGCCGCAGACGTCTGGTCCTGAGGCGTTACGGGATCAGGACGATCTTCCCCGAGGCGGCGCCGGACTCCACGAGCTCGTGGGCCCGCGAGGCTTGGGTGAGAGGAAGCTCGGGGCCGAGCTCGATCGTGAAGTCGCCCGCCGCGAGCAGGTCGACGGTCGCCGCGAGGGCCTCGGCTCGCCACGCGAGTTCCTGCTCGGTCAGCGGCACGGGGGAGCCGCCGGAGAAGGCGCGGATGCCGAAGGATGCGGCGTCCGGTCCACGCACGATCGTCGCGATGCGGTCGCGGTCGGCGACCAGCTCGAGCGACACCTCGATGGCCTCATCGGTGCCGGCGCAGTCGAGTGCGACGGTGACGCCCTCCGGAGCCGCCTCGCGCACGCGCTCGAGAAGCCCCTCGCCGTAGGCGACCGGGATCGCACCGAGTTCGCGCAGCTGATCGTGACGGGCGGGGCTTGCGGTGGCGATCACGGTCGCGCCCCAGGCGACGGCGAACTGCACGGCCGCCTGCCCGACGGAGCCTGAGCCGCCGTGCACGAGCAGCACGTCGCGCTCCGTGACGCCGAGCGAGCGGAGCGCCTGGTAGGCCGTTCCCGCGGGGATGCCGATGCCGGCGCCCTCCGCCGCGGTGACCGAATCGGGGAGGGCGACGAGCTTGTCGACCGCCACGGCGAGCAGGCTCGAGTAGGTGCCGACCGTGTCGCGGATCGCCACGCGGTCGCCCACCGCGAAGGCGTCGACGTCGTCGCCGAGAGACTCGATCACGCCGGCGCCGTCGAAGCCCACGCCGCGCGGTTCGGTGATGGGCGGCGACGGGCGCGTGGCCGAGCGGAGCTTGGCATCGATCGGGTTGACGCCTGCGGCTTCGATGCGCACCACCGCCTCGCCGCTCAGGGCGATCGGATCGGGGGTCTCGATCAGATGCAGCACGTCAGGGGAACCGAACTCTGTGTAGACGATCGCGCGAGCCATGGCTTCAGGCTACCCCCGTGCGGACAGCACCTTCATGATGCGCTGCGGGGAGACCGGCTGTGCGGTGCCGAGACGCTGCGCGAACACGCTCACGCGATACTCCTCGAGCAGCCAGCGCGTCTCGACGAGCGCGGGCGAGGCATGCGGAGCGAGCGGGATCGTGCCCCCGGCATCCTCGAACACCTTCGCCATGCGCTCGAACTCGCTCATGCGGGTGCGGTCCTTGCCGGGTTCGCTCGACAGCGTCTTCAGCCGATCGAGCATCCCGTCGAGGTAGCGCGGGAAGTGCGCGAGGCGTTCGACGCCTGCCGCCGAGACGAACCCAGGGTGCAGCAGGCCCGAGAGCTGCGTGCGAATGTCATTGAGGGGCCCGAGCAGCGCGAGCGAGTTCTGCGACTTGATGCCGCGTTCGACGTCACGTGTCTTGGTGAGGATGCGGGCGACGAGAGACACGCACGCGAACAGCTGGTCGACGAGCGATGCCGACACGGCGTCGCGCACGCTCACGAACTCGGCCTCGGTGCGGATGATGCCGCCGGGGTGCGCCCGGTCGATCAGGTTCTGCACGACGGCTGCTCGGCAGTTCTCGATGAGCGCCGCGGCCGACTGGTACGGCGACGCCGCGAGCGCGAGCTTCTCCTGGCTCGTGAGGTGCTGCTGCACGTAGGACGACGGCGACGGCACACCGAGCAGCACCAGGCGCAGCACGCCCGCACGGGTGGCTGCGACCGCCGCATCCGCCGTGGACTCCACGCGCACCGAGACGGTCTTGCCCTGATCGACGATCGCGGGGTAGCCGCGGACGACGCCGCCGGCCACGCGTGTGTCGAGCACGTCGGGCAGGTCGCCGAAGGTCCAGGTGGTGAGACCGTCCTTCTCGATCGAGGCGGCGGCGGCAGCGGGCTGCGGTCCTGTCGACGGGCCGGGGCGGCGGGGCGGGGCCGCGATCGATCGTGCCACGCTGCTGCGCGCCCGGTCGGCGAGCTCGGCCTGCAGTGTGCTGAGGTCGCGGTTCGATCCCGCGACGCGCCCACGCTCGTCGACGGCACGGAAGTTCATGCGCAGATGCGCCGGCACCCGGTCGTCCTCGAAGTCGGCCGCAGAGACGAGCTGGTTCGCGAGCGGCTGGATCAGGCGGGCGAGTGCCTCTTTGAGCGTGCGGCCGGGCAGGCCCCCGTGCGACTCCGGACCTTCTCCCGTGAGCTCGGCGCCGAACTTGTCCGCCCAGTCCGCAGCGGGGACCACGTGACGACGGATCGCCTTCGGCAGCGCGCGCAGCAGACCCGTGACGAGTTCCGCACGAAGCCCCGGCACCTGCCAGTCGAAGCCCCGGTCCTCGATCTGAGCGAGCAGGGGGAGCGGGATCACGACGCTCACGCCGTCGTCTGCCGCGCCCGGTTCGAAGCGGTACGCGAGCCCGAGCACCTGATCGCCCTGCGTCCACCTGGTGGGGAACTCGTTCTGGTCGGCACGGCTGTCGTCGTCGAGAAGGTCGGCCTCGCGCATCACGAGCAGCTTCGGGGTCGTGGCGAGCTGCTCGCGCCACCACTTCTCGAACGAGCGCACGTCGAAGACGTCGGCCGGGATGCGCTCGTCGTAGAAGCGGAAGACCGCCTCGTCGCCCGCGAGGATGTCGCGGCGGCGCTCCCTCTCCTCGAGCTTCTCGAGGCGCTTGCGCAGCTCGGCGTTGCTGCGCCAGAACGCGCTCACCCGCTTGTCGATGCGCGTCGGATCCCATTCGCCCTCCACCAGCGCGTGCCGGAGGAACAGCTCGCGTGAGGCGGGGCGGTCGATCCGGGCGAACTGCACGCGGCGGCGCGGGATGATCTCGACGCCGAACAGGGTCACCTTCTCGTAGGCGACGGCGGCCCCTGCATCCTTCGACCAGTGGGGCTCGGTGACCTGGCGCTTCGCGAGGTCGCCGGCGAGCGCCTCGGCCCAGGCCGGATCGATCGCGGCGACCGTGCGTGCGTAGGTGCGGGACGTCTCGACGATCTCTGCGGCCATGACTGCCGGCGGGCTCTTCTTGCGCAGGGCCGATCCGGGGAAGATCGAGAAGCGGATGCCGCGGGCGCCGCGATACTCGGCCTGACGGCGCTTGGCATCCTTCGGCGGGGTCTTGCTCTGGCCGCGGCTGGGCGTGTTCCGCTCGTCGAGGATGCCGATCTGCGACAGCAGGCCGGCGAGCAGGGCGCGGTGGATCGCATCCGGATCCGCGGTGCCGGAGCCTCCGGCATCCTTCTCCCTGACGAGCGATCGCAGCTGGCGGTGCACGTCGAACCACTCGCGCACTCGGACGTAGTTGAGGTGCTCGGAGCGGCAGAGGCGACGGAACGCGCTCGAGCCGAGCTCGCGCTGCTGCTCCCTGAGATGGTTCCAGAGGTTGAGGATCGAGAGGAAGTCGCTCGTCGGGTCGGCGAAGCGCGCGTGCATCCGGTCGGCCTCGTCGCGCACACTCTGCGGGGCATCCTGCGAAGGACGCTCGCGCACGTCTTGGATCGACATCCCCGCCACGATCGCGAGCACGTCGCGCGTGACGTTCGACGAACCCGATGCGGTGCGCCCCGCCTCGATGAGCATGCGGGCGAAGCGGGGGTCGATCGGGATGCGCGAGATGTCGCGGCCGATGCGAGTGAGACGAGGAGAGTCGCCGCTGCCGCTCACCGCGCCGAGCTCGGTGAGCAGGTCGACGGCCGCCTTCACGCCGCGGGAATCGGGCGGGGTCAGGAACGGGAACGCCGTGATGTCGCCGAACCCGAGCGACAGCATCTGCAGGATGACGGAGGCGAGAGAGGTGCGCAGGATCTCGGGTTCGGTGAACTCCGCCCGCTTGTCGAAGTCCTCTTCGCTGTACAGACGGATCGCGATGCCGTCGCTCGTGCGACCAGCCCGGCCGGAGCGCTGGTTCGCGGAGGCCTGCGAGATCGCCTCGATCGGCAGACGCTGCACCTTCGATCGACTGCTGTAGCGCGAGATGCGCGCGGTGCCGGTGTCGATCACGTAGCGGATGCCCGGCACCGTGAGGCTGGTCTCGGCGACGTTCGTGGCGAGCACCACGCGGCGACGCACTCCGGCGACCCGGCTCTTCTCGAACACCCGATGCTGCTCGGCGGCCGACAGGCGCCCGTAGAGCGGCAGCACCTCGGTGGGGGAGCGGTCCTTCGAATACGCGCCGCGCACGGCATCCGCCGCATCCCGGATCTCAGCCTCGCCGGGGAGGAACACCAGCACGTCGCCCGGTTCTTCCCTGTCGAGCTCGCGCAGCGCCGCGACGATCGCGGTCACCTCGTCGGACTCCTCGGTCTCCTCCGTCTGCGCCCGGTAGCGGATCTCGACCGGGTACGTGCGTCCCGACACCTCGATGACCGGTGCGGGCTCGCCCTGCGGCGTCGCGAAGTGCCGGGCGAAGCTCTCGGGGTCGATCGTCGCCGACGTGATGATGACCTTGAGGTCGGGGCGCTCCGGCAGGATGCGCACGAGATACCCGAGCAGGAAGTCGACATTGAGCGAGCGCTCGTGCGCCTCGTCGATGATGATCGTGTCGTAGCGGCGGAGCAGCCGGTCACGGTGGATCTCGTTCAGCAGGATGCCGTCCGTCATCAGCGCGATGCGCGTCTCATCCGACACCTTGTCGGTGAAGCGCACCTTGTAGCCGACGAGGGTTCCGAGCTCCACCTGCAGCTCCTCGGCCACACGCTCGGCGATCGTGCGGGCCGCGAGCCGGCGGGGCTGCGTGTGCGCGATGCGCTCGCGGCCGAGATCGAGGCAGATCTTCGGCAGCTGAGTCGTCTTGCCCGACCCCGTGGCGCCCGCGACGATCACGACCTGGTTGTCGCGGATGGCGTCGGCGATCTCGTCCTTGGCGGCGCTGACGGGCAGCTCGGGAGGATAGATGATCACGGGGGAGGACATAGCACTCCCATCGTACGATTCATCCGTGAGCACTGTGTCGACAGCCCTTCCCGCAACGCGGTGGTTCCACGAGTTCGGGCGGGCTCCCCGCATCCTCGGTCTCGACGTCGCGAGAGGACTCGCGATCCTGGGGATGGCCGGGGCGCACATCGGCGAGACCGAGGCGTTCGACCCGTTCGACCTGTCGACCTGGACCGATCTCGTGCACGGGCGATCGTCGATCCTGTTCGCGGTGCTCGCGGGACTCTCGATCGCGCTGATGACGGGGAGAAGCACGCTGCCTGCTCCCGAGCGGATGCCGACGATCCGTCTGCAGCTCGTCGGACGCGGTGCGGTGATCTTCGTGATCGGGCTCGCGCTCGAGATGCTGAACACCCCGATCGCGGTGATCCTCACCCTGTACGGATTGCTCTACGTCGCCGTCATCCCCTTCCTGCGGTGGCAGCCCTGGAAGCTGCTGATCACCGCGGGCATCCTCGCGCTCGCGGCGCCGGCGCTGCTGGCGCTGCTCGCCGCCCTGACCCTCAACCCCTACGGCGCCGGCATCAGCCTCGTGCTCTACGGCTCGTACCCGATCACCGCATGGCTCGCCTTCGTGCTGGCGGGCATGGCCCTCGGGCGGCTGCACGTCGAGAAGCTCGAGACCGCTGCCATCACCTTCGGCGCGGGCGTCGGCCTCATGATCACCGGTTACGGACTCGGCCTCGTCGGAGCGGTCGCGGGGATCACCGGCTCGTCCTCGAAGGGAGGGTGGGCTCAGGGCTCAGGAGCGGCATCGGGATGGAGCACCTACCCGGATGCGCTCGCCGCAGCGGATCCGCTGGGGGCGGTGCTCCGAGCGATCTTCGGAGTCGATCCGCACTCCGGCGGCACGGCCGAGATCCTCGGCTCCGGCGGCTTCGCCCTGTGTGTCATCGCGCTGTGCGTGCTGCTCAGTCGTCCGCTGCGCTGGGTGCTGCTCCCATTGGGTGCACTCGGATCCATGCCGCTCACGGCATATAGCGCGCACGTGTTGTCGGTCGCGCTGATCGGCGGCCCCGGCGGGTTCTTCTCGAGCAACGTCTTCTGGGCTGCGACGACGATCTGCCTGCTCCTGGCCACGACGCTGTGGTCGATCCTGGTGGGGCGAGGGCCCCTCGAACGGCTGGTGGGCAGGGCCGCGCAGAAGATGGCTTCGGTACCGGGGCGGCCGCCTGTCATCACAGGGTCGTAGGGTGGGATCATGACGATTCCTGCACTCGAACTGAACGACGGCCACTCCATCCCGCAGCTCGGCTACGGGGTGTTCAAGGTTCCGGCCGACGAGACCGAGCGGGCCGTGAGCGAGGCTCTCGAGATCGGCTACCGCCACATCGACACCGCAGCCATCTACGGCAACGAAGAGGGCGTCGGCGCGGCCATCGCCGCATCCGGCATCGCCCGCGACGAGCTGTTCATCACCACGAAGCTGTGGAACGACCGTCACCACGACGACGAGCCGAACGCGGCGATCGCCGAGAGCCTCGAGAAGCTCGGCCTCGACGCCGTCGACCTGTACCTCGTGCACTGGCCGACCCCCGCGAAGGACGACTACGTGCACGCGTTCGCGAAGCTCATCGAGCTGCGCGACGCCGGTCTCACGCGCAGCATCGGCGTCTCGAACTTCCTCGTGCCGCACCTTGAGCGCGTGGTCTCCGAGACGGGCGTGACCCCCGCGGTCAACCAGATCGAGCTGCACCCTGCCTACCAGCAGCGCGACGTCGTCTCCTGGGCGACCGAGCACGGCATCCGCATCGAGTCGTGGGGTCCGCTCGGACAGGGCAAGTACGACCTGTTCGGCACTCCCGCGATCGCCGAGGCCGCTGCCGCCCACGGCGTGACCCCCGCGCAGGCGGTGCTGCGCTGGCACCTGCAGAAGGGCTTCATCGTGTTCCCGAAGTCCGTGCGCGCCGAGCGCCTGCGCGAGAACCTCGACGTGTTCGGCTTCGAGCTGACCGATGCCGAGGTCGCATCGATCGACGCCCTCGACCCGCTCGACGGCTCGGGTCGTGTCGGCTCGCACCCGAACGACGTCAACTGAGGCGTTCCGTTTCGACAGATGACGCCCCGTGTCGCTTCTCGCGACACGGGGCGTCGTCGTGAGTAGCGTCAACGGCATGACAGCTCCCTACCGCGTCGTCGCCGTGTCCGGCTCTCTGCACGAGCCCAGCAAGACCACGGCGCTCGTCCGTGCGATCGCCGCGGCCGTCGCCGAGCGTGCCGAGGTCGAGATCGAGGTCATCGAGCTCACCGACATCGGCCCGTCGCTCGCGGGGGCCCTGCGCCGCGACCACCTTCCGGCGAATGTCGAGGAGAAGCTCCTGGCCATCGAGGCGGCAGACCTGCTGATCGTCGGCAGCCCCGTCTACCGGGCCTCGTTCACCGGCCTGTTCAAGCACCTGTTCGACTTCGTCGGTCAGTACGAGCTCGTCGGCAAGCCGGTGCTGCTCGCGGCGACAGGTGGCGGCGAGCGTCACGCGCTGATCATCGAGCACCAGCTGCGGCCGCTTTTCGCGTTCTTCCAGGCGCTGACCCTGCCGCTCGGCGTCTACGCCAGCGACACGGACTTCGACGGCTACGTGATCGCGTCTGATGTGCTGCACTCGCGCATCGCCCTTGCCACCGAACGAGCACTGCCTCTCGTCGGCTACGCGGCGTCACGGCCCGCGGAACAGCTCCTCGTCTCCTGATCGGCGTAGCGTGAGCCCATGACCAACAGGCTCGCCGACACGCTCAGCCCGTACCTGCGGGCACACGCCGACAACCCCGTCGACTGGTATCCATGGGGCCCCGAGGCCTTCGCCGAGGCGCAGCGCCGCGACGTGCCGCTGCTGATCTCGATCGGCTACTCGACCTGCCACTGGTGCCACGTGATGGCGAGGGAGTCGTTCGCCGACCCGGCGACGGCGGCGCTGATCAACCGCGACTTCGTGGCGGTCAAGGTCGACCGTGAAGAGCATCCCGACGTCGACGGCGCCTACATGGCCGCAGCGTCCGCGTTCACGCAGAACCTCGGCTGGCCGTTGACGGTCTTCACGACGCCACGCGGGCGCACGTTCTACGCCGGCACGTACTGGCCGCCCGAGGCGCGACAGCCGATGCCCGCGTTCCGCGATGTGCTCGCGGCTGTGAACGAGGCGTGGACCGTCCGCCGCGCGCAGGCCGAGGAGTCGGCGGATGCGGTGACCGAGGCGCTCGCCAGGGCGGCGGCCTCGACTCCCTCCGATCTGCCGGATTCCGCGGCCCTCGCCGCCGCAGCCGACACGATCGCCCAGCGCGAGGACACACTGTACGGCGGGTTCGGCGGCGCGCCGAAGTTCCCGGTGGCGACGACCCTGGGGCTGCTGCAGACTCCGCTCGTACGACGGGAAGCTTCGGATGCCGCGGCCTCGGCCGCTCGCGCACTCGCCGCGATGTCGGCATCCGATCTGCGCGACGCCGACGGCGGCTTCTTCCGCTACGCGACCCAGCGCGACTGGACAGTGCCGCACTACGAGCGGATGCTGACCGACAACGCCCAGCTGCTGCTCGTGGCGCTGGATGCGGGGGACGAGCCGACCGCACGCGGTGTCGCCGACTTCCTCATGGGCACTCTGCGCCGCGAAGGCGGCGGATTCGGTGCCGCTCAGGATTCGGAGTCGTGGATCGACGGTCAGCGCAGCGAGGGCGGGTACTACCTGCGGCCGGTGACCGGGCGTGCGGCGCTCGAGCCGCCGGCCGTCGACGGCAAGGTCATCACGGGCTGGAACGGGCTGGCCATCGCAGCTCTCGCCCGGGCGGGTGCCGCGCTCGGGGAGAGGGCGTGGGTGCAGGCCGCGGTCGATGCCGCCGAGTGCGTGCTCCGGGTCAATCGGGATTCGACGGGAGCCCTCGTGCGCGCGTCTCTCGACGGTGTCGCCTCGGGTGCGGTGGCGACCACGGCCGATGTCGCGCTCCTGGCCGAGGGACTGTTCGCTCTCGCCGCGGCCACCGGCGACGCCGCCTGGGCCGTCGAGGCGCGCGCGCTGGTCGACGCGGCGATCGAGGGGCTCGACGGCGATCCGCTGCTCGCGGCGCACGGCATCGCGGCGTCGCCCGATCAGACAGACGGAGACCTGCCGTCCGATGCGGCGGCCGTGGCTGCTGCGGCGCTCACCGCGTGGCGTCTCGGCGCGGGGGACCGGTATCGGGAGGCAGCCGCCGAACGGGTGCGCGCGCATGCCGCTCAGGCCGTGTCGCAGCCGTTCGCGCACGGCAGCCTGCTGCGCGTGGCGGCGGGACTCGTCGATGCCCCGAGGCAGATCGTCGTCGTCACCGAGACGCCGGAGGGTGCACTCGCGTCTGCAGCGCGCACGGCAGACGCCGACGTGACCGCGATCGTGGCCCCCGCGCAGGCGAGGGCGTTCGCGGACGCCGGCTTCGAACTGTTCGAGGGCAAGGGCAAGGGCGACGCGAGGGAGCAGGCGTTCGACTGCCGCTCGTTCGTGTGTCGGCTCCCGGTGAGCGATCCCGCAGACCTTCCTCTCGCGCGGTGAATCGTCAGCGCGCGTTGCGCGGGTGCTGCCGCGCGGTGCGCTCGTTGCCGCGGCGATAGTTCCCGGTCAGTCGTGCCATCAGCAGCTGCGCATCGCCCTGCTCCACCTCCGCGAGGAACTCATTCGCCTTCGATCCGCGCAGCACGGCCGCGGTGACGCCGTGATGTCGGATGACCACGTCATCACCGCGCACCGCGAACTCGAAACCTGAGGGGCTGCCCATGCTGCGATCGTAGACCGCCCGCTGAACCGAATAGGCTGTGCAGTCTGCTCAGCAGTTCGGGGATCACACCCCGCCGGTTGCGCGCGTTGCGCACCGGAGGCTGCACCGATTGCCCACCCTCCGATTTCCGGTCTAGTGTTGCGCGACAGCAGGCGCCGCCACCAGGGACGCCGCTGGATCACAGCAAGGATGCTCTGAGAATGCCCCTCCCCACCCGCGCCGGCCTCGACGCCGTGCCCGCCTACCGCCAGGGGCGCTCCGCCCCCACCGGTGCCTCGAAGCTCTCGTCCAACGAGTCGCCGCACCCGCCCCTCCCGTCCGTCGTCGAGGCGGTGCAGCAGCGTCTGTCGTCGATGCACCGTTACCCCGACATGAGCGCCGCGACGCTCCGTGACCGGCTGGCCGCACGCTATGACGTCGATCCGGACGTCGTCACCGTGGGTGCGGGCTCGGTCGAGCTCGCATCCCAGCTCATCCACGCGGTGGCGGGCGACGGCGACGAGGTGATGTTCGCCTGGCGGTCGTTCGAGGCCTATCCGTCGCTGGTGCGCATCGCCGGAGCGACTCCGGTCGCGGTGCCGCTGGGCGACGATCACGCGCACGACCTCGACGCGATGCTGGCGGCGATTACCCCTCGGACGCGACTGATCTTCGTCTGCAACCCGAACAACCCGACCGGGACCGTCGTCGGCGCCGCAGAGCTCGAGGCCTTCGTCGCCGCAGTGCCGCGAGACGTGCTGGTCGTGATCGACGAGGCCTACGTGCACTTCGACCGCACCGAGTCGTACGGCGCGGGCATCGAGCTGTTCCGCCGGCATCCCCACGTCGCGGTGCTGCACACCTTCTCGAAGGCCTACGGACTCGCAGGTCTGCGTATCGGCTATGCACTCGCGCCGGTCGAGGTCGCCGAGAACCAGCGCAAGGTCGCCGTGCCGTTCGGTGTGACCGACCTCGCGCAGACGGCAGCGCTCGCGTCGCTCGACGCCGAGGACGAGCTCGCCCTGCGCATCGACGAGGTCGTCGTGCAGCGCGAACGCCTGCACTCGCTGCTCGTCGCGGCCGGGTGGCCCGCGGTCGCATCGCAGGCGAACTTCGTGTGGGTGCCCGCCGGCGACCGCACCGAAGAACTCGAGCTCCTGCTCCGCGAGGGCGGCGTGATCACGCGGGCCTTCCCCGGCGAGGGCGTGCGCATCTCCTCGGGCTCGCGAGAAGACATCGACCGCGTGCAGGCCGCGCTCCACATCCAGACCGCTCCGCAGGAGGAACGCGCATGACCGAGGTCCCCACCACCACGACTACCACCAAGGGGCTGCACCCGGGCCTCACCCGTCGCCAGATCTCGATGATGGGGCTCGGCGGTGCGATCGGCGCCGGTCTCTTCGTGGGTTCGGGGCAGGCGATCAGCATCGCCGGTCCCGCTGTGCTCATCTCGTACCTCGTCGCCGGCGGCATCGTGGTGCTGGTCATGGCGATGCTCGCCGAGATGGTCGCCGCCCGTCCGAGCTCCGGGGCGTTCAGCTCCTATGCCCAGAAGGCGATGGGACGCAGCGCCGGCAGCGCGGTCGGCTGGCTCTACTGGATCCAGCTGGTCGTCGTGATCGCGGCGGAGGCCACGGGCGCCGGCGGCATCATCTCGGCCTGGATACCCGGAATCCCCGCGTGGGTGTGGGTGCTCGTCTTCGTGGTGGCGCTGACCGCCGTGAACCTCTTCGGGGTGCGCAACTACGGCACGTTCGAGTTCTGGTTCGCCGCGATCAAGGTCGCCGCGATCATCGTCTTCCTCGTCGTCGGCGTGTGCGCCATCGTGGGCTTCATCCCGGGGGTGCCGGCGACCGGCATCGGCAACCTCGTCGACAACGGCGGCTTCGCCCCTAACGGCATGACCGGCATCGCAGCCGCTCTCCTGATCGTGGTCTTCGCGTTCGGCGGCACCGAGGTGGTAGCGATCGCGGCCGCGGAATCCGACGACCCCGCGCGCAACATCCGCCGTATCGTGCGCGAGGTGCTCGTGCGCATCCTGATCTTCTACGTCGGCTCGATCTTCGTGATCGTGTCGGTGCTGCCGTGGAACGACCCGGCCGTCAAGGACGGTCCTTTCTCTGCCGTGCTCGACACGCTGCAGCTGCCGGGCGTCGGGCTCGTGATGGACCTCATCGTCGTGATCGCGCTGCTGTCGGCCATGAACGCGAACATCTACGGGGCGTCGCGCATGGCGTACTCGCTCGGCGAGCGGGGCCTTGCTCCTCTCGCGGCGACGCGCACCACGGGCAACGGCGTGCCCGTGGTCGCCGTCCTCGCGTCCGTCGCGTTCGGCTTCATCACGGTGGGCCTCAACTGGGCGTTCCCCGACGTGGTGCTCCCGGCGCTCCTCAACGTCGTCGGGTCGACGCTGCTGGTCATCTGGACCGCGACCGCGGTGTCGCAGATCATCCTCCGTCGTCGCGCCGATCGCACCGGCGAGCGGATGCCGATGCGCATGTGGGGCTTCCCCTGGCTGTCGTGGCTGTGCCTGGCGCTGCTCGCCGGCGTCATCGCGCTCACGATGATCGACGAGGCCGCACGCGTGCAGCTGCTGCTGACCATCGCCCTCACCGCGGTCCTGCTGGTCGTCGCCCGACTGACGCGCGACGTCTCGCGCCCGGGCATCGCCAGGGAGCACGGGGGAGCGGTCGAGGACTGACCGTGCGGATCGATCGCCTCGACGCCGAGCTCATCCGGATGCTCACGGAGTCGCCGCAACTGCCGATCCTGGAGTGCGCGCGCCGACTCGGCGTCGCCCGCGGCACGGCGACCAGCCGTCTCGCCCGTCTGCACGAGGGCGGTGTGATCGAGGCGATCGTGCCGCGGGTCGACCCCGCCGGCTTCGGTTACGGCGTGGTGGCGTTCTGCCTCGTCGAGATCGACCAGAAGGTCGGTCATGACGAGGTCGCCTCAGCGCTCGCCGATGCGGTTCCCGAGATCGTCGACATGCACACCGTGACCGGGGCGAGCGACATGCAGCTGAGGCTGGTCGCGCGCGACGCGACGCAGCTGCAGGAGGTGCTCGACCGCGTCGCACTCGTGCCGGGCGTCTCGCGCACGGCGTCGTCGATCGCGATGCGCACGCATCTGTCCGGCCGGGTGCTGCCGCTGGTCGAGCACGTCGCGGGCGAGGTCGACTGAGGTCGACGGGGACGTCAGATCCAGCCGGGCATCCAGTTGTGCAGCAGCCAGAAGTCATAGGGCACGCTCATGCCGGTCCACACGGGATAGAAGAAGGCGGAGACCAGCACCACTACGGCGAGGAAGATCAGCACGGTGCGCTCACCCGACTGCCGTCGGTGCAGGGGATCCTCCCGCCGCCCGGCGATCTGACGCAGCACGACGGCGAGTCCGATCACGAGGAACGGCGCCATCGCGACAGTGTAGAACTGGAAGATCGTGCGTTCGGGGAACAACAGCCAGGGCACGTAGGTCGCGGCCAGCCCGACCAGAGGGAACGTGAACGCGGCGCCGACCGGTCGGCGGTCGATCCATCCCCGCACGAGCCGGTAGATCAGATAGACGGCCGCCGCGACTCCGGCGTACCAGATGATCGGGTTCGGGATCGTCGAGATCACGGCGATGCAGTGGTCGACGCCGCAGGGCGCCGGGTCCGTGCCCACCCATACCGCAGTCGGTCGCAGCAGCAACGGCCATTCCCAGGCGGGGCTCGCATACGGGTGGCCCTTGCTGAGGCCGACATGGAAGTTCAGGATCGCCTCGTGATAGTTCCACAGTGCGATCAGCGGGTTCGGGTCGCTCTGACGGGCATAGCCGCCGGAGGTCACCAACCATCCGGTCCAGCTGGCCAGATACACCCCGAGCGCGGGGAACACCAGCAGCACGAACGACGCCGGACCCTGGCGGAACGCCGCGGCGGTCGGCCAGAGCACGACGCCGGCGCGACGCCTCGCGAGAGCATCCGTCCCCACCACGTAGAGCCCGAAGGCGGCGAGGGCGTACAGGCCCGACCACTTGACGGCGCAGGCTGCGCCGAGGGCGAGACCCGCAGCGATCAGCCACGGGCGACGCCACAGCACCGGCCCCCACATCGGGTCGGGGGAGTCGGGGTCAGGGCGCTCGAGCAGCGGGATTGCGCGGTCGCGGTCGTACAGGATGAACAGCGCGCCGAGCAGCAGGAAGAAGGTCAGCGGGCCGTCGAGCAGTGCGGTGCGGCTCATCACGATGCTGAGGCCGTCGATCGCCAGGAGCGTTCCGGCGACCGTCGCCACGACGATCGATCCGGTCAGACGCCGGGCGACCAGATAGACGAGCAGCACGGTGGCGGTTCCGAGCAGGGCGGTGGCGATCCGCCATCCGACGGTGTTGTCGGGGCCGCCGACGGCCATGCCGAGTGCGATCAGCCATTTGCCCAGCGGTGGGTGCACGATGAACGCGCCGACATCCGACAGCGGCAGCTGCTGAAGGGTGACGAACGCCTCGTTGGCGTCCTTGCCCCAGGTGCCCTCGTAACCCAGGGTCCACAGCGACCAGGCGTCCTTGACGTAGTACGTCTCGTCGAACGCGAGCTGGTGCGGATGACCGAGGTTGACGAGGCGCAGCACTGCCGCCAGCGCCGTGACGACGAGCGGCGCGAACCACCGCATCATCCGCCCCCAGTCGGGGTCTCGCAGGATGCGGTCGCGCAGCTGGCCGTAGCGCGTCAGCCGCTCCTCGGGGGGAGGCAGCAGAGGCACGGGCGCGGTCACCGCTCCAGCCTAGACAACCCGCCTGTGGTGGCCGCCTAAGCTGGGCGGGTGATCATCCTCGCCGCAACGCCGATCGGAAACCTCGGGGATGTCTCGCGTCGCCTCGTCGAGGTGCTGGAGAACGCCGAGGTGGTCGTCGCGGAGGACACGCGCACCACCGGACGGCTGCTGCAGGCGCTGCAGATCGCCAATCGGCCGCGACTGATCGCGCTGCACGATCACAACGAGAAGCAGAAGGCCGCCGAGCTCGCCGCGCTCGCGGTCGAGACCGACGTCGTCGTCGTCAGCGATGCCGGGATGCCGGCGATCAGCGACCCCGGCTACGGACTCGTCGCCGAGGCCGTCGCGCTGGGCGTGACCGTGACGGCGATCCCCGGGCCGAGCGCGGTGCTGATGGCGCTCTCGATCTCGGGGCTGCCGACCGACCGCTTCACGTTCGAGGGGTTCCTGCCCCGAAAGCCGGGGGAGCGGCGGTCGACGTTGCGGGCGCTCGCCGCAGAGCCCCGCACCATGATCTTCTTCGAATCACCCGCGCGCCTCGCCTCATCGCTGGCCGACATGGGCGCGGCCTTCGGCGACGACCGCCGCATCGCCGTGTGCCGTGAGCTCACCAAGTTCTACGAAGAGGTGCGCCGCGGCACGTCGGCCGAACTCGTCGAGTGGGCGACCGCCGGGGTCAAGGGCGAGATCGTCGTCGTGGTCGAGGGTGCGCCCCACCGCGAGGCCTCGGCGGACGACGCGCTGGCACAGGTGCAGCGGCTCGTGGCATCCGGAGTTCGCCTGAAGGAGGCGTGCGCCGAGGTCGCCGCGGCCACCGGACTGTCGTCCCGCGACCTCTACCAGGCAGCGCTCGCGGCCCGCAGCTGATGGCGGCCCGCAGCTGATGGGTCGCGCATCTGACCCCGACATCGCGGCGGCGTACGACGCGCGGGCCGCGGAGTACGTCGCGCTGGCCGGCTCGATCGAGCAGATGGATGCTCGGGATGCGGCGGTCATAGCGGCCTGGCGTGACGGCAGCCAGGGGTCGCTGCTGGACGCAGGATGCGGACCGGGCCAGTGGACGGAGTTCCTCTCGCGCGGAGGCCGTGAGGCGCGCGGCATCGACGTGTCGGCCGAGTTCATCGCGACCGCGCGGGGGCGGCACCCCGGCATCCCGTTCGAGGTCGGCTCGTTCCGCGACCTGCCGCTCGAGTCAGAGTCGCTCGGCGGCATCCTCGCCTGGTACTCGCTGATCCACACCCCGCCCTCTGATGTGCCCGAGATCCTCACCGAGTTCGCCCGAGTGCTCGCCCCTGGCGGCAGCATTCTGATCGGATACTTCGACGGCACGCCACGTGAGCGCTTCGCGCATGCCATCGCCCCCGCGTACTTCTGGTCGGCGGACGCGCTCTCCGAGATGCTCGCCGACGCGGGCTTCGAGGTCGTGGCGAGCGAGACCCGCGGCCGGGAGCCCGGCGAAGTGAGCGCCCGCCCTCATGGCTCGCTCACCGCCCGCATCGCGGCGGGTACCCTGGTGCACACGCAACCGGAGGAGGACCGAGCGTGAGCAAGAAGGCGACCGTCTACGACGTCGCAGAGCGCGCCGGAGTGTCGATCGCCACCGTCTCGCGGGTGCTTCGGCAGCCGGATGCCGTGCGCCCGGCCACCCGCGAGCGCGTGCTCGACACGGTCTCCGAGCTCGGCTACGTGCCCAGCGGCAGCGCGCGCGGCTTGGCCGAACGCCGCACCGGTGTGCTGGGGCTGTACTTCCCGGGTTTCGACGCATCGGAGGATGCGCCGGTGCTCGATGTGCTCGCCGACGAGCAGGCCGACGCGCCGCCGTTCACGGTCGAGCAGGCGTCGGCGGACGCCGACGCGCCACATCCGACCATGCTGTTCCTCGACGAGGTGCTGCGGGGCGCCGAGCTCGAGGCGTGGAAGCAGGGCTTCGTGCTCATGATCGGCGTCGGTCGTGACGATCCCACCCGCGAGACCGTGCGCGATATCGCCGGCCGGGTCGACGGGCTGATGGTGCTGGCGCAGAGCGTGCCGGCCGATGTGCTCGCCCGGCTCGCCCAGCGGATCCCGGTGGTCGTGCTCTCGGGCCCCGCGCGGGGCGACAGCTACGACCACGTGACGGTCAACAACGCCGAGGCGATGACCGAACTCACCCGACTCGTGCTCGCAGAGGCCGACCCCGGGGGTATCGCCTTCCTCGGCGGCCCGGAGGACTCACCGGACGGTGCGCAGCGCTGGGACGGCTTCGCTACCGCCGTCGCCGAGGCGGGGCTCGCCATCGACGACGTGACGGTGCTGCGTGGCGACTTCACCCGCGCCTCGGGTCATGCCGCCGCGGAAGAGCTCATCGCCCAGGGGGCGCCGTCGGTGCTGGTCGCGGCGAACGACCAGATGGCTCTCGGTGCGATCGACGCGTTCCACTCGGCGGGCATCCGCGTGCCGGACGATGTGAGGGTCACCGGCTTCGACGGGCTCGAGGCGGCCGCGCTCTCGCGTCCGGCGCTCACGACCGTTCGTCAGCCGATGATCGATCTCGGTCGTGCCGCCGTGCAGCTGCTCGCACGACGCCTCGAGCAGCCGGACGCCGATCCGATGACCGTGCGCCTGCCCCTGCAGATCCTCGTCCGAGAGAGCTCGCAGCGCCCCTGACGGAGCCCTGGCGAGGAGTCCGTGCTCAGGCGCGGTCGTGCAGCGTGATGCGGTAGCCGTCGGGGTCGGCGAACGTGAAGGTGCGGCCGAACGGGCCGTCGATCGGATCCGCGACGATCGTGTGTCCGTCGGCGGCGAGAGCGTCGTGGATCTCCTGCACATCGGTGGCGTGCAGCCAGATCGCGGCGCCGATCCCCGGCTGGTCGACCCCGTCGAGGTCGGTGCCCGGCGCGATGTCGCGCAGCGCGAAGGCGATCGGCGTCGTCTCGAAGACGACGGCGTGCGGGGGCCCGGCCTGCGAGCGGACCAGGCCGAGGTACTTCTCGTAGAACGCCTGGGAGGCGGTGAGGTCGCGGGTCTGGAGGGAGACGAAGTCGGGGCCGGTGACGGGCATGGTGGGACTCTTTCCTTGGTGTGTGTCAGTTATCTGACATGAATCAATGTATGTCAGAATACTGACATGAGTCAAGACGGCGTGGGCATCGACCTGGACACATCGCTCGGGTACCTGCTCAAGGAGGCCGCGAGTGCGCTCCGTGCGGCGATGGAAGAGGTGCTGCGCCCGCTCGGCATGACCATCACGCACTATTCCTGCCTCGAACTGCTCGCTCAGCGCCCAGGGCTGTCGAACTCCGAGCTGGCCCGCGGTGCGTTCGTCACCAGGCAGTCGATGAACGTCCTGCTGCAGGGGCTCGAGCGCGACGGCTTCGTCACGAGGCCCGCCGAACCTCCGACCGGCAAGGCTCTCCCGACGACACTCACCCCGCGGGGCAGGCAGAGTCTGGCGGCTGCGACGGCCGCGGTGCGATCGGTCGAGGTCAGGATGCTCTCGGGCATGACGGATGCCGAGCAGACGGCGGCGTTCCGGGCGCTCCAGAGCATGGCGCGCTCGCTGCGCGGCGGCGCCGGGTAGTCGCGAGTTTGGCACCGCTCCCATCCCTGTTACTGAGGGGGATGGCGGCGCCTGGCCCCCTTGTCAAGGGGTTGCAATCGCAAAATGTATGCGCTTACAATCGGTTATGCGGCTTCGGCCGCGGGGTGCCCCGACCCGCGGGACCCCCTTCATGACACAGACGACATGAGGTGGCAGTGTGGCGAAGACGCACATGCTCCGACGCTGGCGGAGAGCCGCGATCGTGGGACTGGCGGCAGCAGCCGTCGTGCTCAGCGGTTGCAGCATCCAGATCAGTTCGCAGCCCGATCCATCGATCGGCGACGACACGATGCTCATCAATGCGGACAAGGGGAACCCGTTCTTCACGCGGAACTTCAACCCGTATCTGACCAACACGCGCACGGCGTCGCGGTGGATCTATGAGCCGCTGATCCTGGTGAACCCGCTCGACGGAACCGAGAACCCGTGGCTGGCAAGCGAATGGTCGCAGCCCGATGCCCGCACGGTCGTGATGACGATCCGCGACGACGTCGAGTGGAGCGACGGCGAGAGGCTGACGCCCGATGACGTGGCGTTCACGTTCCAGCTGCTCAAGGACAACCCCTCGCTCGACATCAAGGGCGCCTGGCAGCACCTCGAGACCGTCGAGGTCGACGGCGATGACGTCATCATGCACCTGCAGACCGATGACGCGCCGTCGCTGCCGATCCTCGGTCAGACCATGATCGTGCCCGAGCACCTCTGGTCGGATGTGAAGGATCCGGGCACCTATCGCAACGAGAACCCGGTCGGCACCGGGCCGTTCGTGCTCGGCAACTACAACGACCAGCAGTACTCGGTGGACAAGAACCCCGACTACTGGCAGGCCGACAAGATCGAGATCGAGCACATCATCCTGCCGTCCACGAATTCGCAGCTCGACACCGTCACGCGCGGTTACGACTGGGCCTACTCGTTCATCTCCGATGTCGAGGGCACGTGGGGTGCGGCAAGCGACGACAACGCCTGGTGGTTCCCGCCGGGAGGCGTGATCGCGTTGATGCCGAACCTCGAGGTCGCACCGTTCGACGACGTCAACGTGCGCCGAGGCATCGCCCTCTCACTCGACCGTGAGGAGATCGCCGAGACGGCCTCGGAGGGGTACATGGAGCCCGCAGGGCAGACCGGACTCATCCGCCCCAACCAGGAGGAGTACCTCGATCCGAGCATCCCCGACGCGGGCATGATCACCCAGGACACGGATGCCGCACTCGCGGCGTTCGCCGAAGCGGGATACACCCTCGACGGCGACCGCCTCGTCGGCGCCGACGGAGAGCAGCTCGAGTTCGCGCTGACGACCGCCAACGGCTACTCCGACTGGACCCGCGCGGCGCAGACGGTGCAGAGCCAGCTGGCTGAGGTCGGCGTCAAGGTGACCCTCAAGCTTCCGCAGCCGGCCGGCTACCAGAGCGCCATCAGCAACGGCGACTTCGAGATGGCCATCGGCGGCATGGGCAACGGCGACATCTACCAGGCGTACAACAACCTGCTCTCGAGCGAGTTCTACGTGCCCTCGGGCGAAGCGACCGCGAACAACTTCGAGCGCTACCGCTCGGACGAAGCCGACGCGCTGCTCAAGGAGTACCGCGAGACCGTCGACCCCGCGCGCCAGACCGAGATCGTGCAGGAGCTGCAGGCCATCGTCTACGAGGAGATGCCGGTCATCGGCCTCTACTACGGCGGCATCTGGGGCCTGTTCAACGATTCCAAGTTCACCGGATGGCCCTCAGAGGACGACCCGTACATGATCCCGCAGAACTACGACTCGGCACCTCTGGGCATCTTCACCCGGCTCGAGCGTGTGAAGGAGGATGACCGATGAAGTACGTCCTCCAGAAGGTCGGCCTGTTCGTGCTCACGCTGTGGGCCGCCATCACGCTGAACTTCTTCCTTCCGCGACTCATGCCCGGCTCTCCGGCCGACGCCGCGATCGCGAAGCTCTCGCAGAACGGCCCGGTGTCGGATGCGACGCGGGCAGCGATCGAGGCCCAGCTCGGCGTGCCGACCGGATCGATCTGGGACCAGTACGTGGCGTACCTCGGTCAGGTCGCCCGGCTCGACTTCGGCGTCTCGTACACGTTCTATCCGCAGACCGTGTCGAGCATGGTCTCGACCGCGCTGCCGTACACGATCGGCCTCGTCGGAATCGTCACGATCCTCGCGTTCGTGATCGGCACGCTGATCGGCACCGCCGCCGCCTGGCGCCGTGGCACGTGGCTGGACTCGCTGCCGACTCTGACCGGATCGTTCCTCAGCACCTTCCCGTATTTCTGGACCGCCCTGCTGCTGCTGTTCTTCTTCGGATACGTGCTGCACTGGTTCCCGACGACGGGCGCCTACTCGGCGACCACCACACCGGGCTTCACCTGGGACTTCTTCATCGACCTCGTGCAGCATGCGATCCTCCCGGCGGTGACGATCCTGTTGACGTCGCTCGGCGGATGGATCATCGGCATGCGCAACGCGATGATCAACACGCTGGGTGACGACTACGTGACCTTCGCCGAGGCGAACGGCCTGCACGGTCGCACCATCGCTCTCCGCTACGCCGCACGAAATGCGATCCTGCCGAACCTCACCGGCTTCGGGCTCACGCTCGGTGGCGTGGTCGGCGGATCGATCCTCGTGGAGCAGGTGTTCGGCTATCCGGGTATCGGATACCTGCTCTTCAACGCCGTGATCGGGCAGGACTACCCGCTCATGCAGGCGCTCTTCCTGATGATCACCGTGAGCGTGCTCGTCGCCAACTTCCTCGTCGACATCCTGTACGGCGTGCTGGATCCAAGGACCCGCCGATGACCTCCACCATGAATGTCAAGGTTCCCTCCGACCGGATCGCGGCTCCCAGCCCGTGGCGCTCGTTCGCCCGGATGGTGGGCACCCTCTGGTCCAACGGCAAGGCTCGCCTCGGCCTCATCATCCTCGGGCTGTTCGTGCTGGTCGCGGTGTTCGCACCGCTGCTCGCGCCCTACGGCCCGAAGGACAACTCGTTCGAGCGCAACGCCGACGCGTCGGCCGCGCACTGGCTCGGCACCACGGCTGCGGGTGAAGACGTCCTGAGCCAGCTGATCTACGGCTCGCAGATCAGCCTGCTGGTCGGCATGGCCGCCGGCATCCTCTCGACGATCGTCGCCGTGCTGATCGGACTCAGCTGGGGCTACATGCGCGGATTCGCTGGCGAGGTGGTCGGCTTCATCGTCAACCTCTTCCTGGTGATCCCCGGACTCCCGCTGATGATCGTGATCGCCGCCTACTTGCAGAACGGCGGCATCCTGATGATCATCGCGGTGATCGTCGTCACCGGATGGGCGTGGGGCGCGCGAGTGCTGCGCAGCCAGACCCAGTCGCTCCGGGGCAACGACTTCGTCACCTCGGCGCAGTTCTCGGGCGACAGCCGGGCGCGCATCGTGTTCCGCGAGATCCTGCCGAACATGACCTCGATCATCGCGGGCACGCTCTTCGGGGCGGCGACCGCGGCGATCCTCGCCGAAGCGGGCCTCGAGTTCCTCGGGCTCGGCGACTCGAGCATCGTCAGCTGGGGCACCATGCTCTACTGGGCGCAGAACTCCAACTCGCTGCTCACCGGGCAGTGGCTGCTGCTGTTCGCCCCCGGTCTCTGCATCGCCCTGCTCGCTCTGAGCCTGACACTGATCAACTTCGGCGTGGACGGCATCTCCAATCCGCGCCTGCGAGAGGGGAAGGGCCGATGAGCGCCATGGAAGCGAACACCTCCACGGATGACGTGCTGCTGGACGTCCAGGGTCTGTCCGTCGAATACGCGTCGCCGGGCACGACGCCGGTAACTGCGGTCGAGAACGTCTCGTTCACGCTGCGCCGCGGCGAGTTCGTCGGTCTCGTCGGCGAGTCGGGCTCGGGCAAGTCGACGCTCGGCTTCGCGCTGACCCGTCTGCAGAAGCCGCCGGCTCGCATCAGCGGCGGACGCATCCTGTTCGACGGCCGCGACATCCGCGAGCTGAACGCCGAGGAGCTGCGTCGCCAGCGCCAGGGCGGGTTCGCGATGGTGCTGCAGTCAGGCATGAACGCGCTGAACCCTGTTCGCACGATCGGCAACCACTTCCGGGACATCTTCGCCGCTCACGGGCACGTCGCCAAGGAGAGCCGGGATGCCAGGGCGCGCGAGCTGGTCGGCAAGGTCGGTCTCGACCCCGTGGTGCTCTCGCGTTACCCGGGTGAGCTCTCGGGCGGCATGCGCCAGCGCGCCTCGATCGCGCTCGCGCTGTCGCTCGAGCCGCAGCTGATGGTGTTCGACGAGCCGACCACCGCTCTCGACGTGCTCGTGCAGCACGCCGTGATGGACACGATCAAGGATCTGCAGCGCTCCGAGCACTTCACCGCGATCCTCATCAGCCACGACCTGGGCATCGTTCTCGAGGCGACCGATCGCGTGATGGTGATGCACGAGGGACGGATCGTCGAAGACGCGCCGAGCCTCGACATCCTGCACCGTCCGCAGGACGAGTACACGCGGATGCTGCTGAGCCATTACGCCGACCCCAGGGCCGAGTCGATCTCGATCCCCGGATTCGTCGACCTCGGCACCCGGCGCCGCGAGGGCCACTCGCGCACCGACCTCACCGAGACCCTGCCCACGGTGTCGCAGCGCGACACCCGACGAGCCGATGCCGCGATCGTGGTCGAGGGCGTGTCCAAGCGCTATGCGGCTCCCCGTCGCGGGGAGAAGCCGGTGGTCGCGGTCGACGACGTCTCCTTCCGGCTCGAACCCGGCGAGGCTCTGGCTCTCGTCGGCGCCTCCGGATCGGGCAAGTCGACGATCGCGAAGCTCATCACCGGAGTCGAGAAGCCGACAGAGGGCACCGTGCGCTTCGGAGACGTCGACGTGGCCACGCTCCGCCGCACGGGGCTCCGGGATCTGCGCAAGGACGTGCAGATGGTGTTCCAGGACCCGTATGCGGCGCTGAACCCGCTGCACACGGTGGAGTACGCGCTGAGCCGGCCGATCCGCAACTACACACCGCTCCGCGGTGATGAGGCGAGAGCCCGCGTGCTCGAGCTCCTCGAGACGGTGGGGCTGACGCCCGTCGAGCAGTTCGCGGCCAAGCTGCCGCATCAGCTGTCGGGCGGACAGCGCCAGCGCGTGGTCATCGCCCGGGCGCTCGCGAGCGATCCGCAGGTGCTGATCGCCGACGAGCCCGTGTCGATGCTCGACGTGTCGCTGCGTGCCGGTGTGCTCGCCCTGCTCGAGGACCTGCGTGAGAGATGGGGCATCAGCATGCTCTACATCACGCACGATCTTCTCAGCGCGCGTCTCGTCACCGAGAACATCCTCGTGCTCAACAGCGGTCGCGTCGTCGAACGCGGCGAGACCTCGCAGGTGCTTCAGCATCCGGAGGACGAATACACCGTGCAGCTGCTCGACGCCGTGCCGAACCCGGCACGCGCCGAACGCTGACGAAGACCATCGCAAGACGAAAGGAGCACTCGTGCTCACATTCCCTGACGGCTTTCTCTGGGGCGCTGCGACCGCAGCCCATCAGGTGGAGGGGAACAACACGACCAGCAACTGGTGGGCCATGGAGCATGCTCCGGGTTCGCCCATGGTCGAGCCCTCGGGCGACGCCGCCGACCACTTCCACCGGTACCCGGAGGACATGCGTCTGCTGGCGGACGCCGGTCTGAACTCGTACCGCTTCTCGATGGAGTGGGCGCGCATCGAGCCGGAGCGCGGCTTCGTGTCTCGCGCGATGCTGCACCACTACCGCCGCATGATCGACACGGCGCGCGAGAACGGACTCGACCCGACGGTGACGCTGATGCACTTCACGGTGCCGCAGTGGTTCCAGAAGGACGGCTTCTGGCGTGCCGACGACGCGGTCGACCTGTTCTCGCGCTACGTCGAGACGGTGCTCCCGATCCTCGAAGGCGTGAAATACGTCTGCACGATCAACGAGCCGAACATCGCGGCGATGCTCGCCGGGGGAGAGGATGCGGCCAACCTCGTCGCGTTCGGCCTGCCGAACCCCGACCTCGCGGTCGCCGACACGCTGCTCGACGCGCACCACCGCGCCTCCGAGATCCTGCACTCCGTCTCGGGCGTGCAGGCCGGATGGACGATCGCGACGCAGGCCTTCCACTCCACGGGTGAGCCGGGGGCCGACGAGATGCTCGCCGAGTACGGCGACCCTCGCGACCACTGGTACCTCGACCAGTCGGCTGGCGACGACTTCGTCGGCGTGCAGGCGTACACGCGCACCTTCATCGGCCCCGAGGGGCCCCGGCCCGTCGCGGACGATGTCGAGACGACGCTCACCGGGTGGGAGTTCTTCCCCGAGGCACTCGAGATGGGCGTGCGCAGTGCGTGGGAGCGCAGCGGCGGCGTGCCGGTGCTCGTGACCGAGAACGGCATCGCGACCAGCGATGACACGCGCCGCATCGCTTACACGCAGGGCGCCCTCGAGGGGCTGCACCGGGCGATCTCCGACGGCATCGAGGTCAAGGCGTACCAGCACTGGAGCGCGCTCGACAACTACGAGTGGGCCAGCGGATTCCGCCCGACCTTCGGTCTGATCGGCTTCGACCACCAGACGTTCGAGCGCTCCCCGAAGCCCTCGCTCGCCTGGCTCGGCGAGGTCGCACGTCGCAACGGGCTCTGAGCAGGGTAACCCCGGGGCACTGCCCCGGGGTTACCCTCGGATCATGAGCCATGCAACCCGTACGACGCGCGGTGACAGGCTCCGATCGGCGGCCGCGGGGCTGAGCGCGGCGGTCGCCGCGGTCGGCCTGGCAGAGCTCGTCGCGGCGGTGGTCGAGCCGAGCGCGAGCCCGTTCGCGGTGATCGGCAGCGGCCTGATCGATCTCGCCCCCAGCTGGGCGAAGGATGCGGCCATCGCGCTGTTCGGCACCGGCGACAAGATCGCGCTGCTCACCGGGATCGCGATCGTGCTCGTGGCGGTGGCCGCTGTCGCCGGCATCCTGGAATCCCGCCGAGCGGGTGTGGGATCCGCGATCCTCGCAGCGCTCGGCGTGCTCGCCCTCGTCGCCGCCATGATCCGCCCGGGCGCGGGTCCGTTCGCCTGGCTCCCCGGTCTCGTCGCCGGCGTGACCGCGGTCGTCGCCCTGCGGCTGCTCATGCGCAGGGTGCATCCGATTCCCTATCTTCGCGCCGAGCACGAGGAACGCCGTCAGTTCCTGCTCTGGACCGCTGGCGTGGCCGCCACCGGGGTCGCGGCGCTCGTCATCGGCACCGCCGCACGCGGTGCCACCCGCTCGATCGAGGCGGTGCGCACCATGCTCCGGCTGCCTGCCCCGACGACGGCGGCTCCCGCCGTGCCTGCCGCCGCCGAGCTGGGCATACCCGGTCTCGCCTCGGTCGTCACCTCGAACACCGAGTTCTACCGCATCGACACCGCGCTCATCGTCCCGCGCATCGACCCCGCCGACTGGTCTCTGCGCATCCACGGGATGGTCGAGCGCGAGGTGGTGATCTCGTGGGACGAGCTGCTGACCCTGCCGATGACGGAGTCGCACGTGACGCTCGCGTGCGTGTCGAACGAGGTCGGCGGCGATCTGATCGGCAACGCCCGCTGGCTCGGCCACCCGATTCGCGAACTGCTTGCCCGCGCGGGAGTCGACTCGGATGCCGACATGGTGCTGTCCCGGTCGTCCGACGGGTTCACGGCGTCGACGCCGATCGAGGCGCTCACCGACGACCGCGACGCGCTGCTCGCCGTCGGGATGAACGGCGATCCGCTGCCGATCGAGCACGGATTCCCGGTGCGCATGGTGGTGCCGGGGCTCTACGGCTACGTGTCGGCGACCAAGTGGGTGACCGAGCTGGAGGTCACCAGGTTCGACCGGGCCACCGCCTACTGGACCGACCGCGGATGGTCGGAGCGCGGACCGATCAAGCTGCAGTCGCGCATCGACGTGCCCCGCCGCGGGACCCGGCTCGAGCCGGGGGACTCGGTGATCGCCGGTATGGCGTGGCAGCAGCACGTCGGCGTCGACGGTGTCGAGGTGCGGATCGATGAGGGCCCGTGGCGACGCGCCGAGCTCGCGACGGCGATCTCGGCCGACACCTGGGTGCAGTGGCATCTGCCGTGGACGGCTGAGAGCGGAGCGCACACGATCGAGTGCCGTGCGATCAGCGCGGACGGCGAGACCCAGACGTCCGATCCGGCGGACGTCGTGCCCGACGGCGCTCAGGGGTGGCACCGCATCGAGGTGTCGGTCGCCTGAGCGTAACGACGCCCCGCATCCCACCTAGAATTGTCCCCATGCCCGCAGGCGAATCGTTCTACATCACCACGCCCATCTACTACCCCTCCGATGTGCCTCACATCGGTCACGGGTACACCTCGGTGGCGGTCGACGCGCTCGCGCGCTGGCACCGTCAGGGCGGCGATGACACGTGGATGCTCACGGGCACCGACGAGCACGGCCAGAAGATGCTCCGCGCGGCGGCGGCGAACGACGTCACCCCGCAGGAATGGGTCGACAAGCTCGTGACCGAGGCGTGGTTCCCTCTGCTGGAGACCCTCGACGTGGCGAACGACGACTTCATCCGCACCACGCAGGAGCGGCACGAGACGAACGCTCAGAAGTTCTGGCAGACGATCTACGACCGCGGCTACATCTACGCGGGCGAGTACGAGGCGCTCTACTGCGTGGGCTGTGAGGAGTTCAAGCCCGAGTCCGAGATCCTCGACGGCACCGGTCCCTTCGAGGGGCTGAAGGTCTGCGCGATCCACTCCAAGCCTCTCGAACTGCTGCAGGAGAAGAACTACTTCTTCAAGCTCAGCGAGTTCCAGGACCGCCTGCTCGAGCTGTACAAGACACAGCCCGACTTCATCCGCCCGGAGTCCGCTCGCAACGAAGTCGTCTCGTTCGTTCGCCAGGGCTTGAAGGATCTCTCGATCTCGCGCTCGTCGTTCGACTGGGGCATCCCCATCCCGTGGGACACCTCGCACGTGCTGTACGTCTGGATCGATGCGCTGCTCAATTACGTCACCGGCGTCGGCTACGGCGCGGATGAGGACACCTTCGACCGCCGGTGGCCCGCGTATCACGTGGTCGGAAAAGACATCCTGCGCTTCCACGCCGTGATCTGGCCAGCCATGCTGATGGCAGCGGGCCTCGATGTTCCGAAGGGCGTGTTCGCGCACGGGTGGCTGCTCGTCGGCGGCGAGAAGATGTCGAAGTCGAAGCTCACCGGCATCGCTCCGACCGAGATCACCGACGTCTTCGGCTCCGACGCCTACCGCTACTACTTCCTCTCCGCGATCGCGTTCGGGCAGGACGGCTCGTTCTCGTGGGAAGACCTATCTGCCCGCTATCAGGCCGAGCTCGCCAACGGCTTCGGCAACCTCGCCTCGCGCACCACGGCGATGATCGAGAAGTACTTCGAGGGTGTCGTGCCGCCGCCCGCCGAATACACCGAGAACGACCTCGCGATCCAGAAGATCGTGGCGGATGCCGCATCGAACGCGGATGCCGCGATCGAGCAGTTCCGCATCGACGAGGCCATCTCGTCGATCTGGACCATCGTCGACGCGCTCAACGGCTACATCACGGCAAACGAGCCGTGGGCGCTGGCCAAGCAGTCGAACAGCGGAGACGAGGCTCAGCGCGGTCGTCTGGGAACGGTGCTCTACACGTGCGCCGAGGGCCTGCGCGCTCTCGCCGTGCTGCTCTCGCCGGTGATGCCGCAGTCGACCGAGAAGCTCTGGGTCGCCCTGGGCGCCGCCGAGAGCCTCGGACGCCTGCAGGACCAGCCGATCCGCGACGCCGGAGCCTGGGGCGTGCTGCGCCCGGGCACGAGCGTCAACGGTCTCGCACCGCTGTTCCCGCGCGTGGAGTCCACCGCCTGAGCCGCTTTTCGTCTCGCTTCGCTCGCTCAACGAACGGGATGAAGACGATTTCATCGGTCGTTGAGCGACGAGCGGAGCGAGGAGACGAAACGCTGTGGCGGACACCTACGTGAAGGCACGAGGCGGCGACGGACGCAAGGATCTCCGGTACCCGGCGGCACCCGAGCCGCTCGCCGTGCCGGTCTACGACAACCACGCGCACCTCGAGATCCTCGACGGTGACGAACCTCTGTCGCTGACCGAGCAGCTCGACCGGGCCGAGGCCGTGGGCATCGCGGGCGTCGTGCAGGCCTCGGGCGACATCGAGTCGTCGCGCTGGGCCGTCGAGGCCGCGGCATCCGACCCCCGCGTGCTCGCGGCAGTCGCGATCCACCCGAACGATGCGCCCGCGTATGCCGAGCAGGGGCGTCTCGGCGGTGTCGGTCTCAGTGATGCGATAGCGGTGATCGACGAGCTCGCCGCGCACCCGCGCACCCGCGCGATCGGCGAGACGGGGCTGGACTTCTTCCGCACCGAGCCCGAGCGCCGCGCGCCGCAGTTCGAATCGTTCGAGGCGCACATCGCACTCGCCAAGAAGCACGGCATCGCGATGCAGATCCACGACCGTGACGCGCACGACGAGGTGCTCGAGACCCTGGCTCGTGTGGGGGCTCCCGAGAAGACCGTGTTCCACTGCTTCTCGGGCGATGACGCGATGGCGAGGATCTGCGCGGATGCCGGGTACCACCTGTCCTTCGCGGGCAACGTCACGTTCAAGAACGCGCAGAACCTGCGCGATGCCCTGAAGGTGACGCCGCTCGATCGCATCCTCGTCGAGACCGACGCCCCGTTCCTCACTCCGACGCCGCTGCGCGGACGGCCCAACGCCCCCTACCTCGTGCCGATCACGGTGCGGTTCATGGCTGCGGAACTCGGCATCGAGGTCGACGAATTGTCGGCCCAGATCGCCGTCAACACGCTGAGGGTCTACGGCTCGTTCAGCGACTGATCCACAGGTGCTGCGCTGACGATCTGCGAGATCGGCTTCCAGACCAGCAGCAGTGTGAGCGCAGCGCCGACGAACGCGAACCACCACGGCGCCGTGAGCCCCCATACCTGGGCGATCACTCCGCCGAGAGCCTGGCCGATCACCATGCCGCCGAACACCCCGACCATGTTGACGGATGCGACCCTGCCCTGCAGCTCGGCCGGCACCAGACGCTGACGCACGGTGGTCGAGATCGTGCCCCAGACGAAGGCGTAGGCGCCGAACACGAACATAATCACGAGCGCCACCCATCCGGCGGTCGTGAGGGCGAAGGCCAGGTGCATCAGCACCTCGAGCGACAGCACCACGCGCATCAGGGTGGCGAACGACACGTGGCGTTCGAGCCACCCGAAGCTCATCGTGGCGAGGATGCCGCCCGCAGCGGATGCCGTCGTCAGCGCTCCGTAGCCCACGGCGCCCATGTTCAGGTGCTCGGTGGCGTAGAGCACGAGCACGCCCCAGGGCGCCGCCCACGTCACGTTGAACACGAGGATGATCAGCACGAGCATCCGCACCGGCGGGTTCTGCCACAGCCAGCGGAGTCCCTCGCCGATGTCGGTGTGGACGTGCGACTTGACGCCCTCGCCTGCGGCCCGGGGAGGCACGGGCGTCCGCGCCATGCGCGAGATCAGGACGACCGCGAGGAGGACGCAGAGGATCTCGAGCAGGAACGGCCAGGCCGTGCCCGCGGCGAAGAGGAACGCGCCGAGCGGGGGACCGGCGAACTGATTCGCGACCAGGTATCCCGCCTGCAGTCGCGCGTTGCCGACACCGAGATCGGCAGGCTTGACGAGCATCGGCAGCAGCGTGCTGCCTGCTGTGTCGACGAACACCTCGGCCGTGCCGTAGAGGAAGGCCACCGCGAGCACGATCCAGATGTTGGCCGTGCCCGTCAGCAGGAAGACGCAGAGGCCGGCGAGCACGACGGCCCGCGCGGCGTTGGCGACCATCACCAGGCGTCGGCGGTCGAACCGGTCGGCGATCGCTCCCGCATGCAGGCCGAACAGCAGCCACGGAAGGAACTGCATGATGGCGCCCGCCGCGACGAGGATCGGCGACGACGTCATCGACGCGATGAGCAGGGGAGCGGCCGCGAGAGCGACACCGTCTCCGACGTTGCTCGTCCACGATGACGCGAGCAGCCAGCGGAAATCCCTGCCCATGCGCCGAGGAGCGATCAGTTCACCGAGGGAGGGCATCACAGCAGACTACTGGCCGGTTCGGACACTGATGGAGGTGGGGGACAATGGAGCAATGACAGTCACCCTGCTCGGCGCCACCGAGATCCGCCGGCTCGCCGCCGAGCTCGATGTCACCCCGACCAAGAAGCTCGGCCAGAACTTCGTCGTCGACGCCAATACGGTCCGCAAGATCGTGCATGCGGCGCGGGTGCAGCCGGGGGAGCGGGTCGTCGAGGTCGGGCCGGGGCTCGGCTCGCTCACGCTCGCGATCCTCGAGGCCGGGGCCTCCGTCACCGCCGTCGAGATCGATCACCGGCTCGCCGCCCGACTCTCGCAGACCGTCGTCGAGCATGGAGTACCGGCCGAGATGCTCACGGTCGTCGACGCCGACGCGCTGCGCATCACCGAGCTGCCCGGCGAACCCACCGTGCTCGTGGCCAACCTGCCCTACAACGTCTCGGTCCCGGTGCTGCTGCACTTCCTCGAGAACTTCTCCTACCTGAAGCGCGGTGTCGTGATGGTGCAGGCCGAGGTCGCCGAGCGCATCGCGGCCAAGCCCGGCTCCAAGATCTACGGCACCCCGAGCGTCAAAGCAGCCTGGTACGGCGAGTGGAAGCTGTCGGGCACCGTGTCTCGTCAGGTCTTCTGGCCGGTCCCCAACGTCGACAGCCTTCTCGTCGGCTTCGACCGGTCGGAAGGCGAGCGCGGCACGGAGGACGAACGCCGACTCACCTTCAAGATCGTGGATGCCGCCTTCAACCAGCGCCGCAAGATGCTGCGACAGGCGCTGTCCGACCTCTTCGGCAGCTCAGCCGCGGCATCCGAGATCCTGATCGCGGCAGGAGTCGCGCCGACCGCTCGTGGCGAGGACCTCACGGTCGATGACTATCACCGTATTGCGCGGCACGTCGCTCAGATCGAAGACGCCGTCGTCACCGACTAACCTGGCACCGTGACCGACTCTCCTCGCTTCCGTCCGAACATCCCCGAGCTGCACCGTCCGTATGCCGCCGACGAGAGCCGCTACCAGCAGTTCGAGTACCGCCAGGTGGGCACCTCCGGCCTGTTCCTGCCGCCGATCTCGCTCGGGCTGTGGTGGAACTTCGGCGACAACATCCCGCTCGACAACCAGCGCGCGCTGCTGCGTCATGCGTTCGACCGCGGCATCACGCATTTCGACCTCGCGAACAACTACGGCCCGCCCTACGGCTCGGCCGAGAAGAACTTCGGCCGCATCTTCGCCGAGGACTTCCGCCCCTACCGCGATGAGCTGATCATCTCGTCGAAGGCCGGCTGGGACATGTGGCCCGGACCCTACGGCGACTTCGCGAGCCGCAAGTACATCCTCGCGAGCGCGGAGCAGTCCCTGACCCGCATGGGGCTCGACTACGTCGACATCTTCTACTCGCACCGCGCCGACCCGGTGACTCCGGTCGCCGAGACGGTCGCGGCGCTCGACACGCTCGTGCGCCAGGGCAAGGCCCTCTACGTCGGGATCTCGTCGTACAGCGCCGAGCGCACGGCAGAGGCGGTCGCCGTCGCCACCGAGCTCGGCACGCCGCTCGTGATCCATCAGCCCGCGTACTCGATCCTCAACCGCTGGGTGGAGGACGGTCTCACCGAGACCCTCGAGCAGGCGGGAGTGGGCGCGATCGCGTTCACGCCGCTCGCGCAGGGCCTGCTCACCGACAAGTACCTCGGCGACGGCACCGCGGCGCGCGCGCAGAAGCGCGGCTCGCTTCCCGAGGCTCCGCTGTCGGATGCCGCGGTCGAGACGCTCCGCTCGCTGAACGAGATCGCGAAGGAACGCGGGCAGTCGCTCGCGCAGCTGGCGATCCAGTGGACGCTGCGCAACCCCGTGGTCGCCTCCGCGCTGGTCGGAGCGTCGCGCCCCGAGCAGCTCGACGAGAACATCGCAGCGGTGAACGGCCCCGCCTTCACCGACGAGCAGCTCACCCGCATCGACGAGGCCGCAGGCTCCATCGACGTCGACCTGTGGGCGTCCTCCACGGAGCTGTGACGGGAGCCCCGAGATGAGCTTCGCCGCCCCCGTCGACTCGGTTCATGTCCGCGCTCCGGGAAAGATCAACGTCTATCTCGGCGTGGGAGGCCGTCACGATGACGGCTATCACGCGCTCGCGACGGTGTTCCAGGCGGTGTCGCTGTATGAGGACGTGATCGCCAGGCACGCCGACGACTTCTCGATCACGGTATCGGGCGTCGATGACCCGGACGCCGTGCCGCTGGATGATCGGAACCTCGCCATGCGGGCCGCGAAGCTCCTCGCCACGGCGGCGGAGTACGACGGCGGCGTCGCGCTCGAGATCCGCAAGAGCGTGCCGGTCGCCGGTGGCATGGGCGGCGGATCGGCGGATGCGGCCGCAGCCCTCGTCGCGTGCGATGCCCTGTGGGGCACCGGCTTCTCGACGGCGCGTCTGCACGAGCTCGGCGCTCGTCTCGGCGCCGACGTGCCGTTCGCGCTGCACGGCGGCACCGCTGTCGGCACCGGTCGCGGTGACCAGCTGAACCCGGCGCTGGCCCGCGGCCGCTTCGACTGGGTGCTCGTCCAGAGCGATGAGGGGCTCTCGACGCCGGTGGTCTATGCCCGGCTCGACGCCCTGCGCGATGACGAGGGCGCTCTCGCCGACGATCCGCCCCTCTCCCTGGAGGTGCCGGCACCGGTGCTCCAGGCGCTGCGCTCGGGAGATCCGGATCTGCTGGCCGAGAGCATCTACAACGATCTGCAGGAGGCCGCTCTCTACGAGCGCCCTGAGCTCGAGACGACGATCCTGCGCGGCATCCATGCCGGAGCCCTGCAGGGGATCGTGTCGGGCTCCGGCCCGACGGTCGCGCTGCTGTGCGCGAGCCCCGAGGGCGCGCAGGAGGTGCAGTCGCTGCTGCGCGAGCACGGCCTCGAGTCGCTGCATGTGCATGGCCCTGTGCAGGGCGCCCGCATCATCTCCTGAGCGGTCGCGGTACCCGCTCGACACACGCGCGGCACCGGCTCGGCGTGCGCTCGGCGTGCCTGGCATACATAATGTAGAGACGATGTGACCGTGCACATACGAGGAGGTCTGTGATGTCGACGGCCTCCGAGCGTGCCCGCATGCCCAGCATCCGCGACGTCGCGCGCCTCGCAGGAGTGTCGCATCAGACCGTCTCCCGAGTGCTGAACGACCACCCGAGCATCCGCCCTGAGACCAAGGCCAAGGTGCTCGACGCCATCGCGGTGCTCGACTACCGCCCGAATCTCGCTGCCAGGGCGTTGGTGACGAGCAAGTCCAACATGCTCGGCATCCTCGCGGCGACGGTCGGCGAGTTCGGCCCCACCTCCTCGATCGTCGGCATCGAGGATGCGGCGCGCGAGGAGGGGTATTCGGTCTCGACGCTGAACCTCTCGGCCACGACTCCCGAGGCCATCGGGAGTGCGCTCAGGCAGCTGGCTCGAGAGCAGGTCGACGGCATCGTGGTGCTGGCGCCGCAGGTGCGGGCGTTCCATGTGCTTCGTGGAATGGCGGTGGAGATCCCGTTCGTGTCGCTGCAGACCGCGTCCGGCTCCGACGGGGTGAGCCTGTCGGCCGACCAGGTCGCCGGTGCACGCAAGGCCACCGAGCACCTGATCGGGCTCGGGCACAGCGACATCATCCACATCGCGGGCCCGCAGGACTGGATCGAGGCGGAGTCGCGCATGCGCGGCTACCTGGATGCCCTGCGCGAGGCCGACCTGCCGACCTTCCCGCCCATCCGCGGAGACTGGACGGCGGATTTCGGCTACTTCGCAGGGCAGGAGCTGTCGCGTCGTCGTGACTTCACCGCGGTGTTCGTCGCGAACGACCAGATGGCGATCGGTCTGCTGCACGGTTTCCGTGACGCCGGCATCCGTGTGCCGGAGGACGTGAGCGTCGTCGGGTTCGACGACATCCCGGTCGCGGCCCATGTCGCGCCGACGCTCAGCACGGTGCACCAGGACTTCCCCGAGCTCGGCCGCCGGGCCGTGCGTCTGCTGCTCGCCCAGATCCGCGGAGAGCAGACGCCGCAGTTCGGGCCGCTGCAGACGACCCTGCGCACCAGGGAATCATCGGCCGCTCGATAAGGCCACAATTTCGCTCGTGGTCTTGACACCGCCTGAGCGAGCGTAGACTATGTAATCCAATGTGAACGGTCACATCGAGTGTGACCGCCCGTCGCGAGGAAGATCTTGTGAGCACCACAGCAACGTTGCCGGTCGTGTCAGGCCCCATCCTGGAGATGCGCAGCATCACCAAGGAGTTCCCGGGAGTCAAGGCGCTGTCCGACGTGTCCATCACCGTCCGCGCAGGAGAGATCCATGCGATCTGCGGGGAGAACGGCGCCGGGAAGTCGACTCTGATGAAGGTCCTCTCCGGCGTGTACCCCTACGGCACGTACGACGGGGAGATCCTGCTCTACGGCGAGGAGCAGCGCTACCGCGACATCGCGGCCAGCGAGCAGGCGGGAATCGCGATCATCCACCAGGAGCTCGCGCTGATCCCCGAGCTCTCGATCACCGAGAACATCTTCCTCGGCAACGAGATCCGTCACTTCGGCCGTATCGACTGGCAGGCGCAGCGCCAGCGCACGGTCGAGCTGCTCGCCCGTGTCGGTCTGCGTGAAGACCCCGATGTGGCGATCAAGACCCTCGGTGTCGGCAAGCAGCAGCTCATCGAGATCGCGAAGGCGCTCAACAAGGACGTCAAGCTGCTCATCCTCGACGAGCCGACCGCGGCGCTGAACGAGAACGACTCGCAGCACCTGCTCGACCTGATCCTCGGCCTCAAGGCCAAGGGGATCGCATCGATCATGATCAGTCACAAGCTCAACGAGATCGAGCAGATCGCCGACGAGATCACGATCATCCGCGACGGCCGCACGGTCGAGACCCTCGACATCTCGCGCGGCGAGATCAACGAGGACCGCATCATCCGCGGCATGGTCGGCCGCTCGCTCGAGAGCCGCTACCCCGACCGCACGCCCGAGATCGGCGAGGTCTTCTTCGAGGTCAAGGACTGGTGGGTGCAGCACCCGACGGTCTCCGAGCGCATGGTCGTGAAGGGCTCGAGCATCAACGTCCGCCGCGGCGAGGTCGTCGGCATCGCAGGCCTCATGGGCGCCGGTCGCACCGAGTTCATGATGAGCCTGTTCGGTCGCTCGTACGGCACGTTCCTGGGCGGCCAGGTCATCAAGGACGGCCGGGAGATCTCGATGCCCGACGTCTCGTCCGCGATCAAGCACGGTCTCGCGTATGTCAGCGAGGACCGCAAGGTGCTGGGTCTCAACCTGCTCGACACCATCAAGCGCTCGGTCGTCGCGGCGAAGCTGTCGAAGATCTCGAAGCGCGGCGTGGTCGACGAGCGCCAGGAGTTCTCGATCGCCGAGCAGTACCGCAAGGCGCTGCGCATCAAGGCGCCGAGTGTCGAGGAGGGCGTCGGCAAGCTGTCCGGCGGAAACCAGCAGAAGGTCGTGCTGGCGCGGTGGATGTTCACCGACCCCGATTTGCTGATCCTCGACGAGCCGACCCGAGGCATCGACGTCGGAGCGAAGTACGAGATCTACGCGATCATCAACGAGCTCGCCTCCCAGGGCAAGGGCGTGATCGTCATCTCGAGCGAGCTGCCCGAGCTCCTCGGCATCTCCGACCGCATCTACACAGTCTTCGAAGGTCGGGTCACCGACTGCATCCCGGCCGACCAGGCGACACCCGAGGCACTCATGCGCAGCATGACCTCCGCGAACCAGAAAGCACCCGCATGACCACCGACCTCACGACAACGAAGCGTGGCTTCCACTTCAGCGACATCCGCAAGATGTTCGGAAGCAACGGCACTTCCTCGCTGCGCCAGTTCGGCATCCTGGGCAGCCTCATCGTCATCATCCTGTTCTTCGAGGTCATGACGCTGTTGAAGAACCCCGCTGGCGCGACGCTGACCCCGGGCAACCTGATCAACGTCATCAACCAGTACTCGTTCATCCTGATCCTGGCGATCGGCATGGTGATGGTCATCATCATGGGCCACATCGACCTGTCGGTCGGATCCGTCGCCGCCTTCACCGGCATCATCGTGGCGAAGTCGATGGCCGACTGGAACCTCCCCTGGCCGCTGGCGATCCTGCTCGGCCTGGGTGTGGGAGCTCTGGTCGGTGCCTGGCAGGGATTCTGGGTCGCCTACGTCGGCGTGCCCGCGTTCATCGTGACGCTCGCCGGAATGCTCTTCTTCCGTGGCGCCCAGCAGTTCATCGGTGACGCGCAGACCATCCCGGTGCCCAAGGGCTTCCAGTACATCGGAACCGGCTACCTTCCCGAGGTCGGCCTGCCGCTGCCGTTCAACGTGCCGACGATGATCCTCGCGCTGCTCGGTGTCGCCTGGCTCGTCTTCTGGGAGATCCGCACCCGCCGCATCCAGCACAAGATGGGTTCCGACAGTGCTCCCGTGTGGGTGAGCACGGTCAAGGTCGTGCTGCTCTCGGTCGTCGTCCTCGCCGCCGGCTGGATGTTCGCCACCGGTCGCCCCGGCACGAGCTTCCCGGTCCCGGGCATCATCCTGCTCGCGCTCGTGGTCATCTACTCGTTCGTCACCCGCAACACGGTCTTCGGCCGTCACATCTACGCTGTGGGTGGCAACCGTCAGGCCGCACGCCTCTCGGGTGTGAAGGATCGCTGGGTCGACTTCTTCGTCATGATGAACATGTCGATGATGGCCGCTCTCGCCGGAATGATCTTCGTCGCCCGTTCGCAGGCATCCGGCCCGAACGACGGTACCGGCTGGGAGCTGGACGCGATCGCATCCGTCTTCATCGGTGGCGCTGCCGTCGCCGGCGGTATCGGAACGGTCATCGGGTCGATCATCGGTGGTCTCGTCATGGCCTTCCTCAACAACGGTCTGGCCCTTCTCGGCCAGGGCGCCGACGTCGTCTCGATGATCAAGGGCCTCGTGCTGCTGCTCGCGGTCGGCATCGACGTGTGGAACAAGCAGCAGGGTCGCCCCTCGCTGATCGGCTTCATGATGCGTCGTTCGAATCGCAAGGACGACCCGGAGGCCACGCCGACCTTCGAACCCAACAGGACTTACCAAGCCCCGCCCGTCGACAAGACGAGGGCCGAGTAAGCGGACTCTCCGCGCAGTGCTCGCACGCAGAATCCGTCACATCACACAGAAAGAGATCACATGAAGAAGATCATCGTCACAGCGACAGCGCTCGTCGCGACGGCTGCCTTCGCCCTCACCGGCTGCTCGGCAGAGCGCGGTGGAGACACCGGCTCGGGCTCCGGCGACGAGGCCGCAGCAGGCTTCGCGGCCGACTCCTCGATTGGTGTCGCGCTCCCCGACAAGACCAGTGAGAACTGGGTCCTCGCCGGTCAGCTGTTCACGGACGGGCTGGAGAAGGCCGGCTTCAAGGCCGACGTCCAGTACGCTCCCGCGAGCAACACGGTCGCCGAGCAGCAGAACCAGATCCAGGCCATGGTCACCAACGGTGCCAAGGTCATCATCATCGGTGCCAAGGACGGCAAGCAGCTCGCCACGCAGGTGCAGGCGGCCAAGGACGCCGGCGCGTACGTGATCGCGTATGACCGTCTCATCGAGAACACCGAGGCTGTCGACTACTACGTCGCGTTCGACAACTTCAAGGTCGGCCAGCTGCAGGGCCAGGCTCTGCTCGACGGTCTCGCCGCACGTGCGGGCCACGAGGCTCCGTACAACATCGAGCTCTTCTCGGGTTCGCCTGATGACGCCAACTCGAAGGTCTTCTTCGACGGCGCCATGGACGTCCTGCAGCCGGAGATCGACAACGGCAACCTGGTCGTCGTCTCGGGTCAGACCGAGATCGCCCAGACCGCGACCGAGGGCTGGCTCGCGGAGAACGCTCAGAACCGCATGGACACGCTGCTCACCGGTTCGTACAGCGGTGACACGGTTCTCGACGGCGTGCTGTCCCCGAACGACACCCTTGCTCGCGCCATCATCACCTCGGTGCAGCAGGCCGGCAAGCCGGTTCCGGTCGTCACGGGTCAGGACTCCGAGGTCGAGTCGGTGAAGTCGATCATGGAGGGCATCCAGTACTCCACGATCAACAAGGACACCGCGCTGCTCGTCGAGCAGTCGATCAAGATGGTCGGCCAGCTGCAGAAGGGCGAGGACGTCGACGTCAACGACGAAGAGTCGTACGACAACGGCGCCAAGGTCGTTCCGGCATACCTGCTCGACCCGATCATCGTCACCAAGGAGAACGCGGCCGAGGCATACGCCAACGTGCCGAGCCTCCTCGAGATCGTGAAGTCGTACCAGTAAGCGATTAGTCCTCGCCAAGGGCAAACGAGGGGCCGTCCGGGTCATACGACCCGGGCGGCTCTTTGCCATGTCGGGTCGACTTTTCACACCGCACGCGGTGCGAGCCGCGCGCGGGCGAGCCGCTGGCGGGAAGCGGCCGTCCTCTGTCGGAAGACGTCCGCACGCGGTGCGCTAGCCCCAGCGGGGGTCGTCGGGATCGGGAGAGTCTGTGCCGTCGGCATCTGTCATGATGCGCGCTTCAGCGATCCACGACGTCAGAGGGCCATCTCGGAGGAGATGAGGTCGCGGTGTGTCGAGCAAAGCGGAGGCAGTCACCTTGTCCAGCGGCTCATCGCTCGCGAATATGACGACGTTGCCGAGCGGCCCTTCCGCATCTTCCGGCTCTGCGTCGAGCACGACAGCGACGTGATCGAACACGGTGCTCAGGGTCGCGGCCTGTCGTCGTGAGTATTCGAACGGATGCCCGTCGAGCAGGTTCACGGCGACTACGCCCGCTGCTGCGGAGCGCGCGGCGACCCGGCGATAGAACTCCTGGCTGGCCACACGATGCCGGATGACGGCGGCATCCCAGAGATCGACGACGGTGAAGCACGCCTCCACCCAATCTGTGTCGATTGCGGTGCGATAACTCGCTGCGTCGTCAAGTCCGGGGGACGGAGATGACTGCACCGGCGATGTCTTCTCATTCGGAAGAGCGGCGTCCGCGACCGTCCGAGCGTCACCGAGGATGACTCGTATGTCAGACCCGGAAGGCAATGGCAGCGCGTCGATGACGGCGGCGTAGAGCGCGGGTTCGAACTCCACCACCAGCTGAGGTGATCCGGCGCGCGTCGCCTGGACGTAGCGCGCCAGCGTGAGTGCTCCGGCCCCCAGATGCACGGTGAACAGCGGCGCATCAGGCTCGGCGGCGGCATCCATTGCGCGGGCGATGTGTTGGGTGTAGCTGTACTCGAGGTCGGTGGGTTCGGTGATCGAGACGACGGACTGCGCAATTCCATCCACGCTGAGCTCGAAGCGACCGGGTCGCCTTCTCGACTGCACCAGCTTTGCCTTGCGGTTGGCTAGTGAGAGCGAGAACACCCGGCGACTCCATGGCACCTGTCTAGTTTAGGCCGGAGGGGATCGGTCGGCGGCTGCGTCTCGAGTAGCAGAGCGCCGTAGGTGAATCTGCTCTCGGAAGGCCGAGCCTCCTCGAGATCGTCGAGTCGTACGAGAAAGCGATCAGCCATCTGACAGAACAGGGCCGCTCCGACCTTCGGGGCCGGGGGTCTTTCTTGTTGGCGTGCTGCTGCGGTGCGTTCTTCAGCAGCCTATGCCGGCCGGGTTCTCGTCGCAGGTGTGGGCGACGAGCGCGGTGCGGGCCTCGAGGATGCGGATATCCTGGACGGCACCGGGCGTCGTGAGCTGCCCGGGAATGTCGATCCATCCGCCGCCGAGGTCCACCTGTGCGGTGTATCGGATGTCAACTCGGGCTGGGTACACGCCGGGGTCGCGGTAGACGTGGCTGGTCGGGGTCGGCGTGAACTGCGCCTGACCGAGCGCCTCCCAGGTCTGCCCCGGTGTCGTCACTGTCGCGAAGCTGCCGTCGCCGAACGTGTAGTCGTATCCGGCCGGTGTGAAGCGGACGCGGAGGGGGATGCCGAACAGCTCGCCGTCTTGGACCTGCGATGTCGCTGCGCCGATGAAGTTCGTCGGCATGCCGGCGATCCCGAGGTTTCCCGGCTCGGCGGTGGCGAGGACGGATGCCGGGGCGAACCGCGCGAGGTCGGAGATGACGATCGTCGGAGTGCCCGTCGCCAGCGGGGTCGCCGCCGGCGCAGCGGGCCGGTTCAGACGGGGTGCGCATCGCGTGGTGCCCGAGTCATCCATGCACGCCGCGAGATCGATCGCCTCATCGCTCGGCCCCGATGGTGCACCGGGGTCGGAGGGGCCGCCGTTGCTCCGGCGTGTGTCCGTGTTCGGGTTGGTGCCCTGCTGCTGTTGCGTGCCGGAGATCGTAAGAGACGAGCCGTCGGTTGAACCGCAGAGACCCATCATTTGCGAGGACGTGGTGCAGCCCGAACTAGCCCGAGTGGCAGCGTTAGGCATCGCCAGCACTAGTGCGACGGCCATCAAGGCCATCGCGGTCCTGGTTAGCATGTCTCCCCATCTGCGGAATCCTCGTGAGCGATCAGCAGGTTATCGCCGTCTCCGGAGAATTCCACGAGCTGTGCGACAACGTCGCCTCGGTCAGGAGGGGTGACGTCGATGCCGCCCGCATCAACGACTCGAAACTCAGATACGTCGATGCACACCATTCCTTCGACTTTCGCGGTCGGCTCGCCAATACTTGCCTCTGTCCCGCGGAAAGACAGGATCCTCGCCTCCCCGCTGGCCCGTAGCCCCCATTCACGTAGTGACCTTTGAGCCTCGATGTCGCTTTCGAGCGCGAGAGACGTAAGAAACTCTTGTGGGTCAGGCTCAGAATCACCACGTGCCCGAGCGCTTAGGGCGTCAAAATACGCCCGGTACACCTCTTCCGCCGCCGCAAACGCCTCTTCCTCGCTGGCGAATGCAGGTGTCGGCGTGGGCACCGGTGCCGGCCCTGGTGCGCACCCGAGCAGCTGGCCGAGAGCGATCGCAACCAACACGACAGCCACACTTCTTTTGCGCGTTGTCATCGGTCGAGGAGCGGGCGAGGGTAGCGAGCGAGGAGGGGTCACCGCGCCACCGTAGTCAAAGTGCGGTCGGTGCCGCCGCAGTTATCCACAGCCCATGGACTGCGCGTACGCCGAAACCGTCAGAACGGGGCGCGCACGTCGTCGGACACGGTGAAGGTGACCGTGTTCGGTGCAGGGGGAGTGTCGATGTAGGTGCGACCGGTCGGGCTCGTCCATTCGACGACTCCGCCCTGCTTCTGTTCCACATGCCAGGGGGAGTGGTGTTTCAGGACGTGGTGTCGCCGACAGAACGAGGCGAGGTTCGTCTCGCAGGTCGCGCCACCCGCCGATGCTGCGTGATTGTGGTCGAGGTCGCATTTCCGCGCGGCGATCCCGCATCCGGGGAAGCGGCAACGTTGGTCTCTCGCTCGAAGATGTCGTCGTAGGTGCTTGCCGGGTCTGTATCGGTCGACTGCGAGCACCCGCCCGCTGATCGGATGAGTCATCACCCGATCCCACCCCGTGGCCATGCCTGCGAGCTTCCGCGCGGTGTCGGTATCGATGGGGATCACGCCGTCGAGTTCGGCTGGCGGCGTCGCGGAGCCCTCACCGGTCGGTATCTGGTCGCTCGACGCCGGGCTCGCATCATCGGCCATCAGGGTCGTCACCGGAACTGTGACCTCGATGCGAGCCGTGATCTCTGCGAGCAGCCCGTCTTCGGTGTCGTGCCCGGTCGGCGTGCCGCTGAGCACCAGGTCCGTGAGCAGATCGGCGCGGATCTCATCGATGGTCCGGTCGTCTGCCTCGAACTCTCGACCTTCTCGCTTCGCCTCCCGCCTCGCGCGGAGGTTCTCGTCGCGCAGTGCGTGCGCCATCTGCGAGAGGCGGTCGAACATGCCGTGGATCAGCGCCGCGGGCGCGTGCGCATGCAACCCGGCCATCCCGTCTTCGCCGTCAGTCACCCAGACGCGACGCTGAGCACGCGCGTTGCGGTGTCGCTCCGTCACGGTCGTGGGCGCGAATCGCTCGGCCACTCGACGCGCCAGCGCCCGCAACCGATTGGGCGACTCAACCTCGGCGAGAGGAAGCATGATCGTCGCGTACGCCTGGCTGGCGCTCGGCGACTCGATGTGCGACCCGGCGTCGACGATGACCCGGGCATGTGCGGCGCTGATGCGCCCCTGACCCTGCGCCTCCCACACGGTCGGAAAGAGGTCGATCAACATTCCCGCAGCTGCCATCCGCCGCTCGATGGTGCGATCACTGACGTGCTGCACGGAGGCGATCTCGGCAGCCACGGTGCGAAGAGAGTGGTCTCCGCGATCAGGATGGTCTCCCTGTTTCGCGATGTCGATCGCCAGTCGCCCGGCGATTGCGAGAAGTCCGTCGCGAGCCGCCATCATGCTGCTCACCGTCGCCTCCACGATCTGCAGCGACGTCACCAGATCGGCGAGTGTCGCCATCTGGGAGTCCGTCGCGTCGAGCAGTGCTGTCATGCAATAAGTAGATCAGTAACCACCGACATTCGAACGAAGATTCGAGATATTCCCGACTCATTATTATTACGAAGAGATAACGACTTCTGGCACACTGGGGAAATGCTGCTTCACGCGATCGACGCAGAACCGGACGCAAACGCACGCGCAGGAGACGCGCACGAGCGCTCGTCCACCGTCGTCCTGCTCCACGGGATGATGGGTTCGTCCGAGAGCTGGTGGCGAGTGATCCCTCGCCTCACAGCGCAGGGGCACCGCGTACTCGCACTGGATCTGCCGGGGCATGGACTGTCCCCACGCAACCCGAGCCTCACCATCGAACAGGCCGCGACGTCCGTCGTCGAGACCGTGCAGGACCTCGCATTCGGGCAGCGGGTGGCCGCAATCGGGCACTCCTATGGGGCGAGCGTCCTCGCGGAGGCGGCGGGGGAGCTCCGCGCGGAACTCGCGGTCTACATCGACGCGTCGCTCTCGCTCGTCGGCGGCCAGGACCGTTCACGCCTCACCGAGCAGTACGCGCGGGATCGACGCGCTCGATCATCCGTCGATTACCTGCGGGCGTCACGCCCCTTCTATTCCGCGAGAGATGCCGAGGCTGAGGCACGTTCCGCCGAGTGCTTCGACCCAGCGACGATGGCGTCCGTCTCCTGCGGGTCCGATCACGAGTGGCTTCCGGATGCAGGCTCGATCGTCATCCGCGCCGATCCGAGCAACTGGGTGACCGACGCCGATGTCGTGCGATTCGAGCGACGCGGTATCGATGTGCGACGCATCCCTGATGCCGCGCACACCGTCTGGTACAGCCATTTCGAAGAGTTCGTCGCATCCGTTCCCGAACTGTTCGGCGCTCCCCGTCACGACCCCCTGCCATAGCCTCGGCCCATGGCCACGGCACTCCCACCCTCACGCGCCACGCTCGCCGAGTTCGGAGTCTCCGCCACGCACCAGGACGAGATCCGGAACCTCCCGGGCGGGCGCGGGTTGACCTGGCGGGCCGGCGACACGGTGCTGCGTCCGTCGGCAGGCGACGGTGAGACGGTGTGGAAGGCGAATGTCCTCGCAGAGCTGCCTCACTCCGCACGGTTCCGCACTCCACGTCCGATCGCCGCTCGATCCGGAGCGTGGACGCTCGACCGGTGGGAGGCCTGGCAGTGGCTCCCGGGTGCCGCGGATGAGACGCGCGTGACGGACGTGCTCGACGCAGGGGAGGCGTTCCACCACGCGGTCCGTGGGCTCGACCGCCCCGACTTCCTCGATCAGGCCGACGATCCGTGGGCGAGATCCGACAGGATCGCCTGGCAGGAGGAGCCGCCGCCTGCGAACGCGACCCTCCATCGTCTGATCGCCGCATTCCGCCCGGTCTCGGCGACAGCGCAGATCATCCATGGGGATCTTCTCGGCAACGTGATGTTCGAACCGGGACAGCCTCCGGTGGTCATCGACTGGGCGCCCTACTGGCGTCCGGTCGCCTTCGCCGCTGCGATCGTCTTCGCCGACGCCGCGTGCTGGCACGGCCTCGACCCCGCGGAGATGATCCGGCTCGCGGACGCCAGGAATGTGGACCGGCAGTTCCTGATCCGCGCTCTCGTCTTCCGCATCGCGACGTTCGAACTCCTCGGGCACTGGGACGACCGGATGCAGGCGCGGCACATTCCTGCGATCGAGGCCGCCCTAGTCTGACCGGGGCGCACAGCGCGCCCGACTACCCTGGGAAGCAACATGGCACATCTTCTCGGGGCAGAAGCCCTTCACCTCGAATATCCGACGAGGGTCGTCTTCGACTCCGTGACCCTCGGCATCGAAGAGGGCGACCGCATCGGCATCGTCGGCCGCAACGGCGACGGCAAGTCGAGCCTCCTCGGCATGCTGGCCGGCATCAAGGAGCCGAATTCGGGCCGCGTCACCGTGCGCGGCGGCACGACCATCGGCGTCCTCGACCAGGCCGACACCCTCAGCGACGACCTCACCATCAGTGCCGCGGTCGTCGGAGACACCCCCGAATACGAGTGGGCCGGCGACCCCCGCATCCGCGATGTGATCGAGGGTCTGCTGAAGGATCTGCCCTGGGATGCCGAGATCGGCTCCCTCAGCGGTGGCCAGCGTCGTCGTGTCTCGCTCGCCAAGCTGCTCACCGGCGACTGGGACGTCATCGCCCTCGACGAGCCCACCAACCACCTCGACGTCGAAGCCATCACGTGGCTTGCCGGGCACCTCAAGAAGCGCTGGAGCCCGAACTCGGGCGCTCTCATGGTCGTGACCCACGACCGGTGGTTCCTCGATGAGATCTGCACCGAGACCTGGGAGGTGCACGACCGCATCGTCGAGCCCTTCGAGGGCGGCTATGCGGCCTACATCCTGCAGCGCGTCGAGCGCGACCGGATGGCGGCTGCCACCGAGGCCAAGCGCCAGAACCTCGCCAAGAAAGAGCTCGCCTGGCTGCGCCGGGGAGCGCCCGCCCGAACCGCGAAGCCGAAGTTCCGCATCGACGCGGCGAACGAGCTGATCGCCGACGTGCCCGAGATCCGCGACAAGATCTCGCTGCAGTCGCTCGCCGTCTCACGCCTCGGCAAGGACGTCGTCGACCTGCTCGACGTCGGAGTGACCTACCCGACCGCAGACGGCGGCACACGCGAGGTGCTCCGCGACGTCGAATGGCGCATCGCACCGGGCGAGCGCACCGGAATCCTGGGAGTCAACGGCGCCGGCAAGTCGACGCTGCTCGGACTCATCTCGGGCACGGTCGAGCCCACCGTCGGCCGCGTGAAGCGCGGCACGACCGTGAAGGTCAAGACCCTCACGCAGCGTCTCGACGAACTCGAGGACGTGCGGCGCGAGCCGGTGCGCGTCGTGATCTCGCGTCTGCGGACCTCGTACACGATGGGCGCGGGATCCAAGGCGCAGGAGCTCACTCCCGGGCAGCTGCTCGAGCGGCTCGGCTTCGACTCGGCGCAGCTCTCGACTCCGGTGAAGGACCTCTCGGGCGGTCAACAGCGTCGCCTCCAGCTGCTGCTCGTTCTCCTCGACCAGCCCAACGTGCTCATCCTCGACGAGCCGACCAACGATCTCGACACCGACATGCTCGCGGCGATCGAGGACCTGCTCGACTCGTGGTCGGGAACCCTGCTGGTCGTCAGCCACGACCGGTACTTCCTCGAGCGCGTGACGGATCAGCAGTTCGCGATCCTCGACGGGCACCTGCGACACCTCCCCGGAGGGGTCGACGAGTACCTGCGCCTGCGTCATCTGCAGACGTCGGCCCCCGGCAGATCCCAGACCGCCGTCAACACCGAGAAGAAGGCCCCGAGCCTCGACGGCGCCGCCCTGCGCGCAGCGCAGAAAGAGGTCGCCTCGCTCGAGCGTCGCATCCAGAAGCTCACCCAGCAGGTCGACAAGGCGAAGACCGCTCTGGCGGATCACGATCAGTCGGACTTCGCAGGCCTCGGCGACAAGATGAAGGCGATCAGCGATCAGCAGGCCGAGATCGAGGAGCTCGAACTCCGCTGGTTCGAGCTGACGGAAGAGCTCGACTGAACCGACCCCTCGCGATCCGGCCTCCGTGGGAATACGGTGGCACTGCGATGCGCTGTGCTCTGGGCGGGGTTCGATGCCATCCGGGATCGCACAGCTTGATCCTGCGGTACCCGGGAGGTTCAGATGGAAGGACTCGAGGTCACCGTCCTGATCGGACTCACGATCCTCGTGGGGACGCTGCTCGCGCCCAGAGTGCGGCTGGCGCTGCCCCTGGTGCTCGTCATCATCGGACTGCTGCTCGGCTTCGTGCCGCAGCTGCGTGAGATCCAACTCCCGCCCGAGACCGTGCTGCTGCTCTTCCTCCCGGTGATGCTGTTCTGGGAGAGCCTGACGACGTCGCTGCGCTCGATCCGCCGCGACTTCCGCTACATCCTGCCGATGAGCACGGTGCTGGTCGTGGCATCCGCCTTCGCGGTCGCGGGCGTCGGACTGCTGTTCGGGATGCCGTGGGAGACCGCTCTCATCCTCGGGGCCGCGGTCGCCCCGCCGGATGCCACAGCCGTCGCAGCCCTCGGCCGGCTGCTGCCGCGTCGAATGTTCATGAAGCTCAAGGCTGAGAGCCTGACCAACGACGGCACCGCGCTCGTGCTCTACGCGATCGCGGTATCGCTGGCACTCGGCGGCAACATCACGCCGCTGTCTGTCACGATGTCGGTGCTCACCTCGTATGTCGGAGGGATCGCTGCCGGTGTCGTGATCGCTGCCCTCGGCTACCTGCTGCTGCGCCGCACCTCGTCGACGATCGTCATCAACGTGACGCTCCTGCTCATCCCGTTCTCGGCCTTCCTGCTCGCCGAGATCGTGCACGCGTCGGGAGTGCTGGCTGTCGTCGTCGCCGGTCTCATCGTCGCGTACGTCTCGCCACGAGTGACCACGGCATCGTCGCGGCGTCAGGCCGACGCGGCCTGGCCGTTCGGCGTCTTCCTCCTCAACGGAGCGCTGTTCGTGCTGATCGGGCTCGAGGTGCAGTTCGTCGCGCACGAGATCTCCGCGGCGGCGATCGGACGCCTCGTGCTCATCACCCTCGGCGTGTGGGTGACGCTGCTGGTCGTGCGCTACCTCTTCCAAGTCGTGAACATCCTCTTCCAGCGCAGGACGGTCCCTCGCCCGTCGCCCGGGGCGCGGGCGCGGTCGATGGCCGTGTCGACCGTCGCGGGAATGCGGGGAGCCGTGTCGCTCGCGATCGCGCTGTCAGTGCCTGCCGCGAGCGCGACCGAAGGCGAGATCGCCGGTCGCGACGAGATCGTCTTCGTGACTGCGGGGGTGATCCTGCTGAGTCTTCTCGTGCAGGGGCCATTGCTGCCGGCGATCGTCCGCTGGGCCCGCTTCCCGGTCGATCACAGGGAGGACGAGGAGTACGAGCTCGCCGAACGTGCGATCTCGGGTGCGGCGCTCGCGGCCCTCGACGACCTCGCCGCAGAGCACGGCGTCGGACAGGAGATCCGCGACAAGGTGCGCGCGGAGGGCTACCAGATGCTCGAATTCTCGAACGCGCGCGCACTGGCCCGTGAACAGGCGATCGTGGACGCCGAGGCGCAGGCGCTCGACGTGCTGCTCGACGAGCCGGATCCCCTCGGCAGCGGCAACACGATGTCCGAGACCGCGGGTGACGGCCGGCCGGGAGACGGCGGATCGGATGCAGCGCAGACGGTGCTGCGTCTGCCGGACGCCACGCGCATCGACGCCGACGGGGAGAGCCCCGAAGGCGAGGTCAGGACCCTGCAGATGCTCGCGACCTCGGTCGACGTCGACGTCATGCAGCGCTCGCCGCTGCTGCGGCACGAAGAGCACACGCGTCTCAAGCTCGCCCTCATCGACCGCAAGCGCGAGGTGCTCCTCGGGCTCCGCAGAGAGGGAACAGTCGACGATCTCGTCGTGCGCCGGATCTCGGCGCGGCTCGACCTCGAGCAGGTCCGACTGCAGGGCATCGAGGAGTACGACTGAGAGCTGTGACGCTCTGTGACACTCGATTGTCGCCTGCGGCGTCGCGCTGCCTAACGTATTCGAGTCCCCCAAGAGAGGAACCCGAACACTCATGTCCATCACAGCATCCCGTCGGACCACATCCGTCATCGCCGCGCTCGCCGCGGTCCCGCTCTTCGTCGCGCTCGCAGGCTGCGCGACGGCATCCTCCGATGCCGGCTCCGGCGGCGGTGACTCCGAGAACGAGACCGTCAAGATCGGCGTCGTCGGCAAGGGAGACGCACAGTGGGCTCCTTTCGTCGAGGCAGCCGCTGACGAGGGCATCACGGTCGAACTCGTCGACTTCGGCTCGTACGAGCAGCCGAACCCCGCACTGACCGAGGGAGAGATCGACCTCAACCAGTTCCAGCACATCGTGTACCTGGCCGAGTACAACAGCGCCTCGGGCTCCGACCTGACGCCGATCGGCTCGACTGCGATCTACCCGCTGGGTCTGTACTCGCAGAAGTACGACGATGTCGACGACATCCCCGAGGGCGAGACCGTCGCCGTTCCGGATGACGCGTCGAACCAGGCACGTGCGCTGCTGGTGCTGCAGTCGGCCGGACTCATCGAGCTCAAGAGCGGCGGAACGATCTTCTCGGATCTCGCCGATGTCGACACCGACGAGTCCAAGGTGAAGGTCACGGCCCTCGAGGCAGCCCTGATCCCCACGTCGCTGCCCGACGTCGCCGCGGCGATCATCAACAACGACTTCGTGGAGGACTCCGGTCTGACCTTCGACGACGCGATCGCGCAGGACGACCCGGAGGACCCGAACGCGCTGCCGTACGTGAACATCTTCGCGTCGCGCGCCGAGGACGCAGACAACGAGACGTACCTCAAGCTCGTCGAGATCTTCCAGACGAACGAGGACGTGCAGGCCGGTCTGATCGAGTCGTCGGGTGACACCGCGGTTCCGCTGCAGACTCCGGTCGAGGACCTCGTCGCCTCGCTGAAGAAGGTCCAGGAGGACACCGAGGCCAAGAAGTAGGACGACCGGGTGCAAGACACCCCCGTCCGATGAGGGAGAATCGGGTGGCGCTTCGTGCGTCACCCGATTCTTCGTTCCCGAAGCAGACCGGAGCACCACATGCCGATCGTCACCCTGACGAACGTCTCGAAGACCTACCCTTCCCGCACCCGTGAAGACGCCGAGGTCGTGGCCGTCGACGACGTCACCCTCTCGATCGAGAAGGGCGATGTCTTCGGCATCATCGGATACTCCGGCGCGGGCAAGTCGACCCTCGTGCGGCTGATCAACGCGCTCGAACCCGCGACCGGCGGCACCATCACGGTCGACGACGTGGACATCACCTCCCTCCGGGAGAGCGAGCTGCGCAAGGTCCGCGGGGGGATCGGCATGATCTTCCAGCAGTTCAACCTGTTCGCCTCGCGCAGCGTCAAGGCGAACATCGCGTACCCGCTCAAGCTCGCCGGCTGGTCGAAGGCCGACATCGATACGCGGGTCGCCGAGCTCCTCACCTTCGTCGGCCTGGCTGACAAGGCCAAGGCCTACCCCGAGCAGCTCTCCGGCGGTCAGAAGCAGCGGGTCGGCATCGCCCGCGCCTTGGCCACGGGCCCTGCCATCCTGCTCGCCGACGAGGCCACCAGCGCCCTCGACCCGCAGACCACGCACGAGGTGCTGGATCTGCTCAAGCGCGTCAACCGGGAGCAGGGCGTCACGATCGTCGTGATCACCCACGAGATGGACGTCATCCAGACGATCGCCACCAAGGTCGCGGTCATGGAGAACGGTCGCGTGATCGAGCAGGGCGATGTCTTCGACGTCTTCTCCGCCCCGCAGAACCCCGCGTCGCAGCGCTTCGTCGGCACGGTCGTGAAGGGTATCCCCTCGCCGTCCGAGCTCAGTGTGCTGCGCGAGCGGCACCGAGGCCGCCTCGTCACCTTCTCGTTCCGCGACGGAGACTCGTCGCAGGCGCAGGTGTTCCTCGACCTCGCCGGCGCCGGGCTCGACTTCGAGCTCGTGTACGGCGGGATCAACGACATCCGCGGGCGGGCCTTCGGCCATCTCACGCTCGCGATCCGCGGTGACGGCGCCGTGATCGACCGCACGCTGGGGGAGATCTCGCAGCGCGTCGAAGTCACCGAGATCGCCGGAGAGGAGGCGCGCTGATGGATCGTCTGAACGAACTGTGGCCAGAATTCTGGAAGGCCGCGCTCGAAACGCTCTACATGACGTCGTTCGCGCTCGTGCTCGGCGGCATCCTCGGCCTCGCGATCGGTGTCATCCTCTACGTCACCCGTCCAGGCGGGCTCGCGCAGAACCGGCCCGTCTCGGTCGTCGCGAACCTCGCGGTGAACTTCTTCCGCCCGATCCCGTTCGTGATCTTCATGGCCGTCGCGCAGCCCTTCGCTCGCGTGGTCGTCGGCACCGGCATCGGCACCACGGCCGGCGCGTTCATCATCGGTCTCGCCGCTGCCTTCGCGATCGGCCGCATCGTCGAGCAGCACCTCGTCTCGGTCTCGCCTGGAGTAATCGAGGCCGCCCGCGCGATGGGCGCCGGGCCCTGGCGCATCCTCTTCACCGTGGCGATCCCCGAATCCCTCGGACCGCTGATCCTCGGGTACACGTTCATCGTCGTCGCGCTCATCGACATGACCGCGATGGCCGGTCTCATCGGCGGCGGCGGCCTCGGAGCATTCGCGCAGATCTACGGCTTCCGTCAGTTCGAGCCGCTCGTGATGTGGGCCGCGATCGTTCTGATCGTGGTGTTCGTGCACCTCGTGCAGATGCTCGGCACGCGGCTCGCGCGCAAGATCATGCGCCGCTGACAGGCGCTTCCTGCAGCGTGCGCGTCGTGGAGAACACCCTCGGCGCACCGCTCAGCGGATCCACGAAGTGCAGCTCACGCGCGAGCAGCTGCTTGGGGTGATCGAAGTCATCGGGGCGCTCGCCCCGCAGCTCGGGGTAGAACGGGTCGTTCAGGATGCCGAGGCCGAGAGCTGCGAGGTGCACCCGCAGCTGATGCATCTTGCCGCTGTGCGGGCGCAGCAGCGTGTGCACGACACGCTCGTCGGCATCGAGGACCTCGATCAGCGTCTCGGCGTTCGGCTCGCGGTCGTCGTCGACCTGGACCTTCAGCTCGTTGCGCAGCTTCACGATGTGGTTGCGGTAGACGAGGGGGAACCGCGACGCATCCCAGTCGGCCGGACGTGCGGAGACGGCCTCGTAGACCTTCTGCACCTGTCGGGTCTCGAACAGCAGCTGATACGGCCCTCTGGTGGCCGGGCGCGCCGAGAACATGAGCACTCCGGCGGTCGCTCGATCGAGTCGGTGGATCGGTGCGAGCTCGTCGTTGCCGAGCAGGTTGCGGAGGCGGATCAGCGCAGAGTTCTGCAGGAACTTTCCGCCGGGGATGGTCGGCAGGAAATGAGGTTTGTCGATGACCACCAGGTCGTCGTCCTGATGGATGACCTCGATCTCGACGGGGAGCCGTGTCTCGACAGGGGGATCACGGTAGTACCAGATGAACTCCTCGACACCCAGGGGCGTGTCCCGAGCCAGGGGAGTGCCGTCGCGGGCCACGATCTCACCGCGGTCGAAACGGCTGAGCAGGCCTTCGGGATCGAGATGGAAGAAGCGGTCGATCATGTAGGCGCCCACGGTGGGCCATTCGCCGCTCATCGGGACGTGCAGGCGCGTGGCGCCGACGCCGTCGCGCACCGGAAGAGGGGAGAGCATCGCCATGTCGTCAGTCCCTCACGCGTCGAAACTGAGGCTCAGCTTGCGCAGCAGCGCGGCGAGCCGGTCACGATCGCCTTTGGAGAGGGCCTGGAGCAGGTCGTCCTCGACGTCGACGAGGCGCGTGATCGCGGCATCCACCCTGATCCGCCCGTCATCCGTGAGCGTGACGAGCACGCTGCGGCCGTCGGCCGGGTCGCCCTCGCGTCGCACGAAACGGCGACCGACCAGCCGGTCGATGCGGTTGGTCATGGTGCCGCTCGACACCAGTGTCTGCTGAAGCAGCTGCTTGGGGGAGAGCTGGAAGGGAGCCCCGGCGCGACGCAACGCCGAGAGCACATCCCACTCCCAGGCCTCCAAATCGCTGCGGCGGAACACGTCGCGCCGGGCGCGGTCGAGCAGGCGGGTCAGCCTGTCCATCCGAGAGAGGACCTCGAGGGGTGAGAAGTCGAGGTCGGGGCGCTGGGTGTTCCAGGCGCCGACGATCCGATCAACCTCATCAGCCTCTGTCATCCGTCCATTATCGCCGGTAGCACGCAGGCGGACGTGGCAGACTTGACCCGCGGCTCCCTCGAGGGCCGCGGTCCGCCGTGGTGTAATGGCAGCACGACAGCCTTTGGAGCTGTTAGGTCTAGGTTCGAGTCCTGGCGGCGGAGCATGACTGGGAACAATCTCGCGATCATCATCCTCGCCGCAGGCCAGGGAACCCGCATGCGCTCGCGCTTGCCCAAGGTGCTGCACCCGATCGGTGGACGACCACTCGTCGGACACGTCCTCACGACCGCCGGCCGGCTCGAGGCCTCCCACGTCGAGGTCGTCGTGCGGCACGAGCGCGACCAGGTGATCGCTGCTCTCGAAGCGGACTACCCGGATGCCGTGTTCATCGATCAGGACGAGGTGCCAGGCACCGGACGCGCCGTGCAGGTCGCGGTCGATGCGCTTCCCGCATCCTTCGACGGAGACGTCCTCGTGCTCTCCGGCGACTGCCCGCTGGCGGATGCCGACACTCTGCGCTCATTCCTCGACGCCCACCGCGAGGCGGACGCCGAGGCGACTCTGATGACCGCGGTCGTCGACGACCCGAACGGCTACGGCCGTGTCATCCGCGATGCCGAGGGCGGCGTCGACCGCATCGTCGAGCAGAAGGATGCCAGCGCCGATGAAGCGGCGGTTCGCGAGATCAACGCGGGCATGTACGTGTTCCGCGTCGGCACGCTGCGCAAGTACCTCCCGTCGGTGGGAGTCGACAACGCACAGGGCGAGATGTACCTGACGGACGTTCCCGGGCTCCTGCGCCGCGACGGCAGCCGCGTCGCGGCATCCGTGGTGTCCGACGTCACGGTGACCTACGGGGTGAACGACCGCGCGCAGCTCGCTGAGGTCGGCCGACTGCTCAACCGCCGCATCGTCCGCCGCTGGCAGCTGGAGGGCGTCACCGTCATCGATCCTGCGACGACCTGGATCGATGACGACGCGACGCTCGCACCCGACGTCACGATCCTCCCGAACACCCACATCCTGCGAGCCACCACGATCGCCGAGGGCGCCATCGTCGGGCCCGACACGACGCTCGTCGACTGCGAGGTGGGAGAAGATGCGATCGTCCGCCGCACCGACGCCACGCTCGCGGTGATCGGCGCCGAGGCCACCGTCGGCCCCTTCTCGTTCCTCCGCCCCGGCACCGTCCTGGGAGCACGAGGCAAGATCGGCGCCTACGTCGAGACGAAGAACGCCGAGATCGGCGAGGGCAGCAAGGTCCCGCACCTGTCGTACGTCGGCGACGCGACCATCGGGCGCGGCGTCAATCTCGGTGCGAGCACCATCACCGCGAACTACGACGATGTGAACAAGCACCGCACCGTGGTCGAGGACGAGGTGCACACCGGGTCGCACACGACCCTCGTCGCGCCCGTTAGGCTGGGAGCCGGCGCCAAGACAGGTGCCGGCGCCACGGTCCGCAAGGACGTTCCCGCCGGTTCCCTTGCCATGAGCGTCGCCCCTCAGCGCAACATCGAGGGTTGGGTCGAGAAGAACAGGGCAGGCACGGGCGCGGCAGACGCCGCAGCCCGATCCCGAGTGGCGGAATAGGCGAAAACGATGGCGCGCAAGAAGAAGACTGTCGATCTGGACCGGGACAACGGCATCGCCCCCGGACTCGTCGCCAAGACCAAGAAGCGGCTCGTGGTCGCGGGGGGTCGATCGCACCCCGAGCTCACCGCCGCGGTCGCCGCGTCGCTGGGCACCGAGGTCGTGCCCACCGAGCACCGTACGTTCGCGTCGGGCGAGATCTACGCCCGGTTCGACGTCTCGATCCGAGGGTGTGACCTCTTCCTCATCCAGACGTTCGGCGAGCCGGTGAACGAGTGGCTCATGGAAGCGCTCATCATGATCGACGCCGCGAAGCGCGCGTCGGCCAAGCGCATCACCGTCGTCGCCCCGTACTATCCGTATTCGCGTCAGGACAAGAAGGGCCGAGGCCGCGAGCCGATCAGCGCCCGACTGGTCGCCGACCTGCTGAAGACGGCCGGGGCCGACCGCGTGATGAGCGTCGACCTGCACGCCGCGCAGATCCAGGGCTTCTTCGACGGTCCCGTCGACCACCTCTTCGCCAAGCCCGTGCTGCTGGACTACTTCGAGCGCACGCTGAGCGCGGAGGATCGCAAGATCCTCACCGTCGTCTCTCCCGATATGGGGCGTGTCCGCGTCGCCGACACGTGGTCGGACAGCCTGGGTGCGCCGCTGGCCATCATCCACAAGCGCCGCGACCCGAAGGTCGCCAACCAGGTCTCGGTGCACGAGATCGTCGGAGCCGTCGAGGGACGCACCTGCCTCCTCGTCGACGACATGATCGACACCGGTGGCACCATCGTCAAGGCCGCCCAGGCGCTCAAGGCGAACGGCGCGCATCGTGTGATCGTCGCCGCGACGCACGCGATCTTCAGCGACCCGGCATCCGAGCGCCTCCAGGATGCATCGATCGACGAGGTCGTGATCACCGACACGATCCCGCTGACCGAGTCCCGCCGCTGGGACAAGCTGACGATCCTCCCGATCGCTCCGCTTCTGGGCCGCGCGATCCGCGAGGTCTTCGAAGACGGATCCGTCACGAGCATGTTCGGCGGCGACGCGTAAGCAACTCATATATCGGGCACAGCCCGCGCATAGATCAGGTCCCTACGGTCGAAGCAACACATCGATCAAGGCCGGGAGGACCATCATGATCCGCACGACTGTACCGACTTCTGTTCGCAAGGGCGCAGCTCTCGCCGGCGTCGCAGGACTCCTCGTCCTCGCGGGATGCTCAGGCACCGCTGACGCCGAAGACCAGTCCACCGACACCGGCACCGACACGAGCACCGAGTCGACCGATTCGGGAGCGTCGACCGGCGACTACGCCGACGGCACCTACACCGCAGACGGCTCGTACCAGACGCCCGAGACGGTCGAGTCCATCAGCGTGACACTCACGATCGCCGACGGCGTCGTGTCCGAGGTCGAGGTGACCGGCGATCCGCAGGCACGCGAGAGCGAGCAGTACCAGGGGCAGTTCATCGACGGCATCTCGGATGAGGTCGTGGGCAAGTCGCTCGATGAGCTGAACGTCAGCCGCGTCGCCGGCTCGTCGCTCACCAGCGGCGGGTTCAACGAGGCGGTCGATTCGATCAAGGAGCAGGCCGCCGCCTGAGGCGCCTGACACGGCCATGGCGATCTGGCGGTTCGACGCGATCGGCACGACCTGGGAGATCGCGACATCGAATGATCTCGGCGCCGACGCACGACAGCTCGTCGGCGCCGAGATCGAGCGGTTCGACCGGGAGTGGTCGAGGTTCCGTGAGGACTCATCGGTGACCCGTGTCGGTCGAGCCGGCGGCTCGATCTCGTCTCCCGATGCGGGAGCGATGCTCGATGCCTATCGCGACCTGTCGACGGCGACCGCAGGCGCCGTGAACCCCCTCGTCGCCGAAAGCCTGTCGGCCCTCGGCTATGACGCGTCGTACTCGCTCGTCGCGAGCTCCCCGATCGCCGCCCCGGATGACTGGACCGATCGGGTGCAGTGGACGGTGGGGGAGGCCCTGGCATCCGCTCCCGTTCTCCTCGACGTCGGAGCTCTCGGCAAGGGGCGTCTGGTCGATCTCGTAGTCGGCGTCCTCAGCGATGTTCCCGGTCACCTCGTGGTCGATGCCGGGGGTGACATGAAGGTCCGCGGAGACGCGGTGAGGGTGGGCCTCGAGCATCCGTACGACTCGACGAAGGCGATCGGCGTGATCGAACTGCAGGATGCGGCGTTGTGCGCCTCGGCGGTCAATCGCCGCGCGTGGGGCGATGGCCTGCACCACGTGCTCGACGCACGCACCGGGGTGCCTGTCCGGATGTGGGCGGCCACGTGGGCGATCGCACCCGACGCGATGCGAGCGGATGCGGTCGCGACCGCCCTGTTCTTCGAGGGTGGCGCCGAGCTGGCAGCGTCGTGGGGCGTCGAGTGGGTGCGCATGACGACAGACGGACGCGCGGAGCGTTCGCCCGGCTGCCCCGCACAGCTGTTCACCACCCGCCGATGAGGCATCGAAGTAGGGAAGAGTAGACCTGTGATCACCTCCATCACCGCGCTGCGGCAGCGGGTTCTCGCATTGCTCGGCGGCATCTCCATGTACCGTCTGGTGCTGTTCGCCCTGCTGACGCTGGCGCTCATCGCCGTGGTGCTGTCGGCTCTCGGCGTGATCGTCTCGCCGACACCGCTCGAGATACTCGCTTCCTTCGTCGTGCTGGCGGTGGTCATCTCGCTCGTGGATGCGGCAGCCCAGCGCATCCTGAGCCTGCCGTGGCGCATCGAGTCGTCGCTGGTCACCGCACTGATCCTGCTCTTCGTGCTCCGCCCCGGCATCGAGCCGAGCGCGTTGCTCGGGCTCGCCATCGCCGGAGCCGTCGCGAGCCTGTCGAAGTACCTGATCGCGTGGCGCGGTCGGCACATCCTCAACCCTGCGGCCTTCGGCGCGGCCGTCGTATCGGTCCTCGGATCCTTCGGGGCCTTCGAGTGGCTCGGGACCTCGTCGTCGTGGTGGGTCGGCACGCCGTCGCTCTTCGTGCCCGTTCTGATCCTCGGGCTCGCCGTCCTCTGGCGCACCGAGAAAGTGCGCATCGTCGTCGTCTTCCTCCTCGTGGCGATCGCGGTGTCGATCCTGCGACAGGCCGTGCAGGCTCAGGAGTTCGCGATCGCCTTCGATCCCGGCTCCGCCCTCTCGTTCGCGATCCTGCAGTCGCCGTTCCTGTTTCTCGGAGCATTCATGCTCTCCGAGCCCCTGACTCTGCCGCCGCGCCGGTGGCAGCAGTTCTCGGTGGCCGTTCTCGTCGGAGTGCTCGCCGGGTGGCCGATCGCGATCGGCGGCCTCTTCACTCTCGGACAGGAGCGCGCACTTCTCATCGGCAACCTGCTCGCGTTCGCCTTCGCGCTGCGAGGGTCCGTGCGGCTCGTGCTCGAGAAGCGGCAGTTCATCACGCCGACCGCTCAGGAGCTGACGTTCCGCGCGAAGGGGAAGCTGAAGTTCCTTCCGGGGCAGTACCTCGAACTCGACGTGCCGCACGCACGCCCGGATGCCCGCGGAACCCGCCGCGAGTTCAGCATCGTCTCGGCGCCGGCAGACCTCCCCACACTGCGCATCGCCTACAAGGACGGCGATCAGAAGCATCCGTCGAGCTATAAGCGCGCACTCGCCGCAGCCGAGCCGGGATCCGCGCTTGCCGTCACGGGCACGTGGGGAGACTTCCTTCTGCCGCGTTCGGAGACCCCCGTGCTCATGGTCGCCGCCGGGATCGGCGTCACGCCGTTCGTGTCGCAGCTGCGCCAGCTCCAGCTGACGGGGCAGCAGCGCGACGTCGTTCTCATCTATGTGGCATCCGACAGCTCTGAGCTGGCCTTCCGCGATGAGCTGGTTGCGACCGGCGCGCGCGTCATCGTGTTCACGCGCGACGAGCCGGCTGACCTTCCGTCGCATTGGACCTGGGCGCACGGCGCGCGCCTCGACGCCGCGGGACTCGAGCGCCACGTTCCCGACATCGGTGAGCGGCACTCGTACATCTCCGGTCCTCCGCGGCTCATCGCCGACCTCGCTCCCGCACTGCAGAAGGCCCGCTCGCTCACGACGGACGCGTTCGCCGGGTACTGAGTCCTGGCTGACCCTCGCGGCATCCGCGTCCTGACCGGAGCCCGTCTGCAGGACCGAAGCACGTTCTGCGGGGGAGCTCCGGTGCTTTCGTCCCGCATTCGTGCTTCGCTCCTGCAGACGGTGCGGGCGACGGCCGTCTCGAACGAGTGCAGAGCCGGATGATACGGGTGCGGGCCGCTGATCTCGGGCCGTTGATCTCGGGCCGTTGATCCCGGGCCGTTGATCTCGGGCCGTTGATCCCGGGCTGTTGATCTCGGGCCGTTCGCAGGACCCCGGCACGTTCTGCACGACGAAACCTCTGGTTTCGTCCCGCATTCGGTGCCTCGGTCCTGCATTCGGTGCGTCAGACGCGCGCGCGAAGGCGTTCGATGGCCGCGAGGACCGCGGCCATCACGACCGGCCAGTCGTGGACGATCATCGCGTAGTCGAAACGCAGAGTCTCGTACCCCTGTCTGGAGGCCTCCGCATCGCGGAGGAGGTCCCGATGACGATGCGATGGGCTGTCGTGGTTCTCTACCCCGTCGGCTTCGAGGATGAGCAGTCGGTCGACCACGAAATCCACTCTCCCGACCAGGGGGATCTCGACCTGGCATTCCAGACGGATTCCGAGCACGTGAAGCCGCAGGCGCAGAAGAGACTCAAGGCCGCTGTCGGCATCCATCCGTGCCAGATCGACGAGCCACCGCGCATTCGCCGGCAGGCGTGAGCGGATGCGGGCGCGACCTGCTGCCCCGATCTTGCGCAGCTGCAGGGTGGACTCGATGGCGACGAAGAACGACTTGTCGCCTCGGCAGCGGTAGACGTGCACAAGGGCGTCTTCGAGGGGAGCGAGGCCGAGCGCGGTCGGGCCGTCGAAAAAGTGGCCGGTGCACGCGCACTCGACGTGGTGGTTTCGACCGTGCGTGCCGAGCCAGACGTGCGGATCCGTATCATCGTCGAGAGTCCAGATTCCGTGCATCCGCAGCGCGCGAGAGCAGGTCAGCGCGCCTCCGTGCGCCGCAGCAGTGAGAACGTCGATGGGAGCGGATGGCGCCGCGAAGACACCGTTGCGGACACGTGTGATCGTGCCATCGCGCACGGCCGCCGAGAGCATCCGCCTGCTGAGCCCGAATCGGTGAAGTGTCGTACCTCTGGCGACATCGCCGATGTGAGAGAGGACGTGTGCGGCTGTCGGCATCTGACCGATCCTGCCGGTTCTGAGACGGGGGACGGGGCGGAATCGAGGGTCGGGGAGGGTTTCCGACGACAGCCCGACCTGTGCAGAAGAGAACCGACGGCTCGTGCAGTCGTCTTCGGCACCGACTGCAGGACGAAAGTACGGATGCAGGGCTGAAGTCATCCGTTCGTCCTGCAGACGTGCCCCGGTCCTGCAGACGTGCCCCGGTCCTGCAGACGGGACTGCGCGACCGAGCGGCACCGAACCGGGTATGTGCCGTCTGCAGGACGAAAGTACGGATGCAGGGCTGAAGTCATCCGTTCGTCCTGCAGACGTGCCCCGGTCCTGCTGACGGGACTGCGGGACCGAGCGGCACCGAACCGGGCATGTGCCGTCTGCAGGACGAGAGTACGGATGCAGGGCTGAAGTCATCCGTTCGTCCTGCAGACGTGCCCCGGTCCTGCAGACGGGACGACGGACCGGGATCAGCCCGCGACGTCAGCCGTCGGGGCCTGGGCCGGGCTCAGCGGGAGCCGCACCGTGAATGTCGTGTCGCCGGGTTCGCTGGAGACGGTGAGATCACCGCCGTGACCCTCGACGATCGCCGTGGCGATGGCCAGTCCGAGGCCGGTGCCGCCTGTCTGACGGGCGCGCGAGCTGTCGCCACGGGCGAATCGGGCGAAGAGCTCATCGCGCACGCCAGGGTCGATGCCGGGGCCGTCGTCGTGCACCCGCAGCACGGCCTCATCGCCTTCGCGACTCACGCTGAGAGTGATCGAGGTGCCCGCGGGCGTGTGTGTCCGGGCGTTGGCGAGGAGGTTCGCGACGACCTGATGCATCCGCCCGGCGTCGCCGACGACGACGATCGGCTCGTCAGGGGCTTCGATGTTCCAGTGATGGTCTGCCGCGGTCGGGCGCGCATCGGAGAGTCCCTCCAGCGCGAGCTGCGTCAGGTCGACGGTGCCGTAGACCAGCTCTCGGCCCTCGTCGAGGCGGGCGAGCAGCAGCAGATCCTCGACCAGGCTCGTCATCCGCAGCGACTGGGCCTGGATGCGCTCGAGCGAGGTCGTGGTGCTCTCGACGGCCGCCTCTCCTCCCTGCTGCTTCAAAGCGCGCAGCGACAGCTCCGAGTATCCTCGGATCGACGAGAGCGGAGTCCGCAGCTCATGGCTGGCGTCGGCGACGAAGCGCCGCATCCTCTCCTCGTTCTTCTGCCGCGAGGCGAGGGAGTCGTTGACGTGGTCGAGCAGAGTGTTCAATGATGCGCCGACGAGTCCGGTCTCGGTGCGCGGATCCGCCTCGGAGGCGGGTACGCGCTCAGTGATCTCGACCTCGCCGCGGTCCAGCGGCTGGTTCGCGACGCGCGTGGCGGTCGCTGCGACTGCCCTCAGCGGTCTCAGCCCCACTCGGATGGTGATGGCCGTCGTCAGCGCGAGGAGGATCAGTCCGCCGATCGTCGCCAGGGCGATCACGGTGAGCAGTGTGGCCAACTGATTCTGGATCTCGGTGCGGGGGAGACCCGTCACGACGTTGACGCCGTTGGCCGCCTTCTGCGCGATCACCATGTAGGAACCGAAATCGTCGAGGGTGACGGTGGCACTCCGTTGTCCGCCGAGCGCGGCGTCGATCCGTTCGAGATCGGCGCTGGTCAGCTTCTGCGACACACCGCCCCACTCGTCCTTGGTGTCGGGGAACAGGACGCCGCTCGTGCCGCCCTCCGTACTGGACACGGCGAGCAGGAGTCCGGGGACGCGGGCATCGTTGATCTCGAGGATGGTGTCCATGTTCGCGTACTGCGCCGGCACCTGGCTGACCCACCGCGTCACTTCGATCGAGTAGCTGTGCAGGCGATCCTCGAGCTGCCTCTCGAGAGTGCTGCCCAGCAGCGCACTGGTGATCACGGCGACGATCACGAGGATGAGCGAGACGAAGCCGATCACGGCTGTCATCAGCCGGGTCTGCAGGCTCATCGGCCGCCGAGTCATCCTCGTCGAGCTCAATGTGGCGCCTTGATCATGTAGCCGACACCTCGCACGGTGTGAAGCAGCGGGGTGCGTCCGGCGTCGATCTTCTTGCGGAGGTATGAGATGTACAGCTCGACCACCGAGGACTTGCCGCCGAAGTCGTAGCTCCAGACGCGGTCGAGGATCTGCGCCTTCGACAGCACACGGCGCTCGTTGCGCATCAGGTAGCGGAGCAGTTCGAACTCGGTCGCGGTCAGCTCGATCTCGGTGCCGTCGCGCACGACCTCGTGGCTGTCCTCGTTGAGGGTGAGGTCGGCGACCCGCAGGATCGACTGGCCGTCATCCGCCGTCGCGTGGCCGGTGCGGCGGATGATCGCCCGCAGACGCGCGATGACCTCTTCGAGGCTGAAGGGCTTCGTGACGTAGTCGTCTCCTCCGGCGGTGAGTCCGGCGACACGGTCGCCGACGGCATCCTTCGCGGTGAGGAAGAGCACGGGAACGAGGCTGCCGGACTCGCGCAGACGCCGCAGCACGGCCATGCCGTCGAGGTCGGGCATCATGATGTCGAGCACGAGCGCGTCGGGTTCGAACTCGCGGGCGACCTGAAGGGCTTCGAGACCGGACGATGCGGTGCGCACCTCCCAGCCCTCCATGCGCAGCGCCATCGCCAGCAGGTCGGTGAGCATCTGCTCGTCGTCGACGGCGAGGATGCGCAGGGGCGAGCCGTCGGGGCGGCGCAGTTCGGGGAGATCGGAGCTCATGAGTACATTCTGCGGAATCACCTATGGGGTTTCTATGGAGAGCGCTATGCGTCAGCTGTGAGGTGCGCGCGGCATAGGGTCCTCATCACTCCTCCCTCGATCTCGCCAAACTGCGCTCCTTAGCGTCGTGATCGGCCCGCGAACGGCGCGGCGTAAGGAGACACATGTACGGGACATATCTGCGGCGAGAGTTGGCGGGCCGCAAGAAGCAGACGTGGATCGTCGCGATCGGGCTCGCGATAGCGATCGCTCTGGTGATCATCGTCAACGCCCTCACTGCGGGCGTGCGCGATGCGCAGGCACAAGCCCTCGAGTCGGTGTACGGCGTCGGCACCGACCTCACGGTCACCGGTGCCGCGGCGGAACCGGGGGAGGGCGGCGGGCAGCGCTTCGACTTCGGGTCAGACGACGGATCCACCGACGGAGACACGACCACACTCAGCCAGTCGACGCTGATGACGGACTTCATGCGCGGGACGCTCGAGTCGTCCGCGCTCGACACCGTCACCTCCACTGAGGGCGTGACCGCGGCATCCGCGGCACTCAGCCTCACCAACTCGACCTTCTCGGGCGAGCTGCCGAGCGGCGGCTTCGGCGCGCAGGACGGCACGACCGAAGAAGCCGCACCAGCCGAGGGTCAGGCCCCGCCCCAGGGTGGCACGGACGGCGCGGGTGGCGGCTCGTTCGGCGTCGACTCGTTCACCGTTCTCGGGATCGACCCGGCCGTGACCTCCGTGGGGCCGCTCGCCTCCGTCGCGATCAGTGACGGTCGCGCTCTCGACACCGGTGACGCCGGGGCCCTCGTCGCCCTCGTCGACGCCACATACGCGACCACGAACGAGATCGCCGTCGGCGACACCGTCGATGTCGCCGGTTCCGATGTCGAGGTCGTCGGGGTCGTGGCCTCGACCTCCGACTCCGCCGACACCGCGGCGAACGTGTACCTGCCTCTCGACACCGCGCAGGAGCTCTCGGGCGCCGGCGACGTCATCTCGACCGTGTACGTCCAGGCGGAGTCCGCATCGTCGATCGATGCGGTGCAGGCGGCCCTCGCGGACGAGCTGCCCGATGCGACGATCACGTCGCAGTCCGAGCTCGCGTCGTCGGTCTCGGGTTCTCTGTCCAGCGCGACGTCGCTGATCACGAACCTCGGCACCTGGCTGTCGATCATCGTGCTCGCGGTGGCCGTGCTGCTCTCGGTGCTGCTCACCCTGTCCGGCGTCTCCCGCCGCACCCGCGAGTTCGGCACCCTCAAAGCGATCGGCTGGTCGAACGGGCGCGTCGTGCGCCAGGTCGCGGGCGAGTCCATGGTCCAGGGGCTGATCGGGGGCGCGGTGGGACTCGCGCTCGGGATCGCCGGAATCGTCGTCATCAACCTCGTGAAGCCGACGGTCGCCGCGGCTGTCGCGGGCAACGCGGAAGGCGGCCCCGGAGGCATGGGAGGAGGCCCCACCGGGGGAGGCGGCATGTTCCAGACCCAGCAGGCGGCGGACATCGTGCTGCAGGCTCCGTTCACCCCGTGGGTGCTGGTCGCCGCGGTCGGTCTCGCGGTGCTCGGCGGCCTCGTGGCCGGAGCATTCGGGGGCTGGCGCGCTGCGCGTCTCAGCCCGGCCGAAGCCCTGCGATCCGTCGCCTGACGGACTCGCGAACACACGTCACAGACAAGGAGACACGGACATGACCATCACAGATATCGCTCCGCCCGCGAACGGCACGGATGCCACGGCACCGCTGTACCGCGCACAGGATGTCACGCGCACCTACTCGCAGAAGGGGCGCACGGTGAAGGCCCTCACGGGCATCGATCTCACTATCCACCCCGGTGAGTTCGTCACCATCCAGGGTCCGACCGGAGGGGGCAAGTCGACTCTGCTGCAGATGCTCGGTGCGCTCGACAAGCCGTCATCCGGGTCGCTGAAGCTCGGTGACATCGAGCTGGCCTCGGCATCCGCGCGCGAGCTCAGTCGGATCCGCGCCGAGGAGATCGGATTCGTCTTCCAGGGGTTCAATCTGATCCCCACGCTGACGGCGGCCGAGAACGTGCACATGGCTCTCGAGCCGACCGACCTGAGCCGCACCGAGCGCGTGACTCGGGTCGCCGAGGCCCTCGCCCACGTGGGGCTCGCCGATCGCGGCGATCACCTGCCCACCGAGCTGTCGGGCGGTCAGCAGCAGCGTGTGGCGATCGCGCGGGCGATCGTGAAGCGGCCCCGCGTGCTGCTTGCGGACGAACCCACCGGCAACCTCGACGAGAGCATGCGCGATGAGATCCTCGCGCTGCTCGAAGGGCTGTGCGCGGAGGGGATCACCATGATCGTCGTCACGCACGACTCGGCGGTCGCCCGCCGGGCCACCAGGCGCCTGCGGCTCGTGAAGGGGACGGTGCAGGACATCACCCGATGAGACATGACGAAGGCCCCGGCGGAATCGCCGGGGCCTTCGTCATGGGCGAGACGCGCTCAGTGCGTGTCTTCGGCTTCGATCTCGGTGCGGTCGCCCGACCACTGCGTGTGGAACGTGCCCGGCTTGTCGATGCGCTTGTAGGTGTGCGCACCGAAGAAGTCGCGCTGCCCCTGAACGAGCGCGGCGGGCAGGCGGTCGGCGCGGATGCCGTCGTAGTACGACAGCGACGACGAGAACGCCGGAGCCGGGATGCCGGCCTGTGCCGCCGCGACCACGACGCGACGCCACGGCGCCTGAGCGCGTGTGATCGCCTCGGTGAAGTACGGAGCGGTCAGCAGCACGGGCAGGCCCGGCTCTGCCGCGTACGCGTCCGCGATGCGGTTGAGGAACTGGGCGCGGATGATGCAGCCTCCGCGCCAGATCTTGCTGATCGCGCCGAGGTCGATGTTCCAGCCGTACTCGGCTGCGCCTGCGCGGATCTCGTCGAAGCCCTGCGAGTAGGCGACGATCTTCGAGGCGTACAGCGCGAGGCGGACATCCTCGATGAAGGCTGCCTGGTCGGTGACGACGAACTCCTCGTCGGGGCCGGGGAGCGAACCCGCGACCTCGCGCTGCTCGGGGTGCGACGACAGAGAGCGGGCGAACGTGGCCTCGGCGATGCCCGAGACGGGAACGCCGAGCGACAGCGCGGTCTGCACGGTCCACGCGCCGGTGCCCTTGGCGCCGGCCTGATCGAGGATGACGTCGACGAGGGGCTTGCCGGTCTCGGCATCCACCTGGCGGAGCACCTCTGCGGTGATCTCGATCAGGTAGGACTCGAGCTCGCCCTTGTTCCACTCGGCGAAGATCTCGGCGATCTCGGCGGGGGACTTGCCGGTGCCGCGGCGGATGAGGTCGTAGGCCTCGGCGATCAGCTGCATGTCGGCGTACTCGATGCCGTTGTGCACCATCTTGACGAAGTGTCCGGCGCCGTCGTGGCCGACGTGCGTGACGCACGGCTCGCCCTCGGCGACGGCGGCGATCGACTTGAGGATCGGGCCGAGGGTGATCCAGGACTCATCAGAGCCGCCGGGCATGATCGACGGGCCGGTGAGCGCGCCCTCTTCGCCGCCGGAGATGCCGGCTCCGACGAAGTTGATGCCGGTCTCGCGAACGGCCTTCTCGCGGCGGATGGTGTCGGGGAAGTAGGCGTTGCCGCCGTCGACGATGATGTCGCCCGGCTCGAAGACCGAGGCCAGCGAGTCGATCACGGCGTCGGTCGGGCCGCCGGCCTTGACCATGATGATCGCGGTGCGCGGCTTCTGCAGCGAGTCTGCGAACTCCTGGTAGGTCTTGGCCGCGACGAAGCCGGCCTCAGGGTGCTCGGAGACGAGGGTCTCGGTCTTCTCGTAGCTGCGGTTGAAGATCGCCACCGTGTTCCCCTCGCGGCTGGCGAGGTTGCGGGCGAGGTTCGACCCCATGACGGCGAGTCCGACGACTCCGATGTTCGCTGATGCTTCGGGCACAGATGGCTCCTAGATCGAGAAGAAAGGGATGCATCCAGATTATCGCGACGGCAGGGGTGCTTCTCCCGTGTGTCGCCGGAATGCGTTTCTCGCGAGCGCGCTGTGACTGCCCGATCGGGGGCGGTCAGTCCTTGCGGTAACCCGAGCGGCCGAGCGAGAAGAGCGCGGCGAACGTGAAGCCGGCAGCGCACACGGTCATCGCGCCGATGACCCAGGCGATCGCGTGGGAGAAGAAGACGCCGTCGAGCATGAGAGGACTCCGTGTTCTGCAGAGAAGGGATCGGTGTCCTCAGCCTACCGGCTCATTTGGTACCATCAGAGGAGTACCTCGGCGAGGGATGCTTCTGCGCGTGCGCTGGCATCCGTTATCGACGCGGCGAAGCAAGCCGGTGGCTTTCCTCACGTGTCTGCGTTCGAGAACAATTCCAAGACCACCGCGTAGCTGTCGCTGCGTGCCCCGAAGGAGAACCCCATGTCTGAAGACACCAAGGTCAAGGCCGAGCTCCGCGAGAGCTTCGGCAAGGGCTTCGCCCGTCGTCTGCGCGCCGCAGGCAAGATCCCCGCCGTCATCTACGGTCACGGCACCGAGCCCGTGCACGTCGCGCTGCCGGGCCACCAGGTCTCGCTCATCATCCGCCGCGCCAACGCGCTGCTCGAGCTCGACATCGAGGGCAAGACTCAGCTCGCCCTGGTCAAGGATGTCCAGAAGGACCCCGTGCACCAGATCATCGAGCACATCGACCTCCTCGTGGTGAAGAAGGGCGAGAAGGTCGCGATCGATCTCCCCGTCATCGTCACCGGTGAGTCCGCTCCCGGAACGATCGTCAACCAGGACGCGAACACCCTGTCGATCGAGGCAGAGGCCACGCACCTGCCGCAGAACGTCGAGGTCTCGGTCGAGGGTCTCGAAGATGGCGCGCACATCACCGCCGCTGACGTCACGCTCCCCAAGGGCTCGACACTGCTGACCGACCCCGAGGTGCTCGTCGTCGCCATCTCGATCCCCGCTGAGGAGTCTCTCGGTGAGGACGAGGCCGGAGCCGATGAGGCTTCTGCCGAGGAGGCTTCCGCCGCGGAGTGATCTCCGCAGGCGCAGCGCACAGCTGACTGCTTCACAGAGGGGGCGCGAGCAGATCGCGCCCCCTCTGTCGTATTCTGACCCGGGAACCGCACGGCGCCCGCATCCGAGAGGACGAGGACATGGCATCCACCTGGCTCGTGGTGGGGCTCGGCAACCCCGGCCCGCGATACGAGGCGACGAGGCACAACATCGGCCAGATGGTGGTCGATGAGCTGGCTGCGCGACGAGGCGAGAGCTTCCGTGAGCACAAGGGCGGCGCGCGTGTCGTCGAGACCTGGCTGCGCCCCGGTGGCGACAAGCTCGTGCTGGCCAAGCCCAACACCTTCATGAACGTCTCGGGCACGCCGGTCGCCGCTCTGGCGCGGTTCTACTCCGTGCCGGCCGAGCAGATCATCGTCGTCCACGACGAACTCGACATCCCCTTCGACACCGTCAAGCTCAAGATCGGCGGCGGCCACGGTGGGCACAACGGGGTGCGCGATATCGCCCGCGCCATCACCACCCCCGAGTTCCCCCGGGTGCGCGTCGGCATAGGTCGACCGGTGGGCCGACAGGATCCCGCGGACTGGGTGCTCTCACCGTTCGGCAAGGATGAACGCGCGAACCTGCCTATCCTCGTGTCCGACGCGGCTGACGCCGTCGAGCTCCTCGTCGCCGAGGGGCTGCTGGCGGCGCAGCAGAAGCATCACGCTCCACGCTGACGGTCGGCCGATAGGCGTCGACCTGAGCACGACCGCTCAGGGCAGGAAGCCCGCCGCGGTGCCGGTCGAGACGGCGACGAAGAGCACGACCCAGAAGATGATCGGTCCGAGCACGGCGACGACCAGCGCGCCGATGCCGGCGCCGCGGGCCTGCTTCTTGCGGATGGCGAGGATGCCGATCACGATCGCGGCGATGCCGAGGATCGTGCCCGTCCAGAACGAGAGCTCGGCCCACAGCACCTGATCGCGTGCGGGGGAGAGGATCGACAGGAAGTCGGGATCCGTCGTATCGAGTCCGCCGGGGATCCGGCGTCCGATCTCGAACCCCGCGATTCCCGCGACGATCGGAGTGACCACGGCGGCGACGATCGCGAAGACCAGAGCGAGGATGCCGAGGAGTCCGGACTTCTTCTGCTCGCTCGAGGGTGCCTGGTATGCCCCCTCGGGGGCCGCGTAACCGCCGACGGGCACCTGATAGGCGCCGGGAGGGGCGGCCTGGTAGGAGGGAACGCCGGGCTGGGCTGCGGGAGGTGAAGCGGGGTACATCGGGCTGCCCGCCGGTGCGGGGTACGCCGGTGCGGGCGGGGCCGGGAAAGTGGGCTCGGACTGCGCGTACGGGGCCGCCGGGGGTGCGGGCTGGTACGCCGGCGGAGCCGCCTGGTAGGCGGGCGGAGCCGGAGGAGCGGGCGGCGCAGGAGCGTATGCGGGAGGAGCGGCCGGCGGCTGCTGGTCAGCGGGCTGGGGTGCCGGCGGCACGGGAGGAACGGCACCGGACGGGGGCAGCTGCGGATCAGTCACGCCCCCATCCTATGGCCGGTCGTGTCAGATGCGACGAAGCAGACCGACCCGGTCGTACACGGCGGCGAGAGTCGCGTCGGCGACGGCGTCGGCCTTGGCGGCGTTCGCCGCGAGGATCCGATCGAGCTCAGCGGGGTCGTCGAGGAGCTCGAGTGCGCGGGCGCGGACCGGCTCGAACTCGTTCACGACGACCTCAGCGAGACCCTTCTTGAAGTCTCCGTAGCCGCGACCTGCGTACTCGTCTTCGATGGCCGGCACCTGGCGACCCGACAGGGCGGCGTAGATCGTGAGCAGGTTCGAGACGCCGGGCTTGTTCTCGCGGTCGAAGCGCACGGAGCCCTCGTTGTCGGTGACGGCACGCATGATCTTCTTCGCCGACTTCGCCGGGTCATCGAGCATCCAGAGCACGCCCGCATCGCTCTCGGCGGACTTCGACATCTTCGACGTCGGATTCTGCAGATCGTAGATGCGCGCCGTGTCCTTCTGGATCACCGGTCGGGGCACGACGAACGTCTCGCCGAAGCGCGAGTTGAACCGATCGGCGAGATCACGGGTGAGTTCGACATGCTGCTTCTGGTCGTCGCCGACGGGCACGACATCGGTCTGATAGAGCAGGATGTCGGCCGCCATCAGGACGGGGTACGTGAACAGGCCGACGCTCGTGGCGTCGGCGCCGTAGCGGGCGGACTTGTCCTTGAACTGCGTCATCCGTCCGGCCTCGCCGAACCCGGTGATCGTGGAGAGGATCCAGGCGAGCTCCGCGTGGGCGCGCACGTGCGACTGCACGTAGAGCGTCGAGAGGGACGGCTCGATGCCCGCGGCGATGTACTGCGCGGCGGTGCGGCGGGTCTTCTCGCGAAGCTCCGCCGGGTCCTGCGCGACGGTCAGCGCATGCAGGTCGACGACCGAGAAGTAGGCGTCGTAGGAGCTCTGCAGGTCTCGCCACTGCAGGAGCGCCCCGATGTAGTTGCCGATCTGCAGAGAGTCGGCGGAGGGCTGCATTCCTGAGTAGAGGCGAGGTTTCGTCACGGTATCAATCCTATGGGGGTGGTGGTGATGCGCGAGCCCGCGGGGGAGACTCGCCTCATGACGACTGCCCCTGAATCCGCCGGCGTCCCCGGGGGCCGTCGGGATGTCCTCTCCCGCATCATCGGCGTCGTCCTGACGGTGCTGTTCGGCGCACCTTTCGTGCTGCTCGCGTGGATGGCGCTGAGCAGCCGGTTCGGGTGGACGAGCGGAGACCCGCATGGCTACGGGATGATCTTCGGCACGTTCCTCGCGCTCGTCACCGGCATCCTCGTCGCGATCGCGGTTCCGCTCGTCTTCCCTCGCGCGCACCGCGGAGCGGCCTATCTGTGGAGCATGCTCTGTTACCTCGCGGTCGCGGCCGGGTTGATCGTCGCTCTGGTCACGGCCTGATCTCTGCCCGAGGTCGCCGACGTTCGCCGCGCAGGTCGTCGGGCCGCGCAGGTCGTCAGTAGGTGTAGTCGACCACGACCGGCGCGTGGTCGCTCCACCGCTGGTCGTAAGCGGCTGCGCGAGCGACGTGGTAGGCGGTCGCTCGCTCCGCGAGCGCGGGGGTCGCCAGGTGGTAGTCGATCCGCCACCCGGAGTCGTTGTCGAAGGCCTGACCGCGCATCGACCACCAGGTGTACGGGCCCTCCACCTCGCCGTGGAAGGCGCGTCCGACGTCGATCCAGCCGAGTCCGGTGCCAATGGATCCGTCGACTCCCTCGACGGCCTCTCCTGCCGCACCGAGGAAGCGGTCGAAGTACGCGCGTTCGCGGGGTAGGAACCCGGCCTTCTTGCGATTGCCACGCCAGTTCTTGATGTCGAGCTCGCGGTGCCCGACGTTCAGATCGCCGGTGACGAGGGCGAGCGCGTCGTCAGCCTGGCCGAGCTCTGCGAGCCGGATGCCGAAAGCATCGAGGAACTTCCACTTCTCCTCCTGCTTCGGAGTGTCGGCCTCGCCGCTGTGCACGTAGGCGCTGACCACGGTGAGCGGGCGATCGCCGATCTGGAAGTCGGCCTCGATCCACCGGCCCTTCGAGTCGAAGTCGACGTCGCCGAAGTCGGTGCGCGATGCGATCGCCGGCACGCGGCTGGCGATCGCCACACCGGCGCGGCCCTTGGCCGTCGCCTCGTCGTGCACGAACGTCCAGCCGGGGAGCGCGGCTTCGAGGTGCTCGTCCTGCCCGCGCACCTCTTGCAGGGTCAGGATGTCGACATCGGCCGCATCGAGCCAGCCGCTCATGCCGTTGCGAGCCGCCGCTCGGATTCCGTTGACATTGACCGAGGCGATACGCAGATGAGGCATGCCCACAAGCCTAACGAGGGCCGCCGACATCCTTGGACGGACGCTGCAGCTCCGCGAGGAGACGCTGGGCGAAGGGGGTGCTCTCGTCGACGGGAGGGGGAGCGGATTCCTCGAGGGACTCGAGCTCCTTCTCGGCCGCACGCAGGGCGCGTTCGCTCTGCCAGGAGCGGTACCACGGCGCGTCGTCGCGATCGGCCTGCGCTTCGCGCACCCGGATCCGCGCAGCCTGCAGCAGCGTCTGATACTCCGCCAGCCGTCGCTCCGCCTCGGTCTGGGACAGCAGCGGGAGATCACGGTCCTGGGCGCTGACCGCGATCCACGACGACGCCACCAGCATCACCACGCCGTTGACCCGGAACCACAGCAGAAGGCCGATGAAGATCGCGAATGTGGCGAGCAGCGGATTCGACGGGGTGTAGCTCAGGAGGAACCCCGCGCCGAACTGGAGGATCGTCATCGCCCCGCCCCCGAGGAGGGCACCGGGCCAGATCGTGCCCCAGTGCAGAGACGTGCCGGTGAGGAAGCGGACCATCGCCGCGAGTGCGGCCGACAGCACCGCGAAGGACACCAGCACTGTGCCGATGCGGATGCTGGTCAGGCCGTCGAGGGCTGCACCCCAGCCGAGGAGGCTGAGGATCCAGGCCAGCGCGACGGCGCTTGCAGAGCTGAGCAGCGAGCCGACGATCAGCGAGACGCCGAAGATCAGCGCGGCCAGCAGGTCGCGCGCCTTCAGGATGATGTAGCTGCGGCGGTCGGGCGGCAGACCGAAGATGTCCCTGGTCGCGCGTCGAGAGAACGTCACCCATCCGATGGCGGTCCAGATCACCGTTCCGAGGGCGATCAGACCGGTGATGCTCAGGATCCCCGTCGTGCTGGCCGCGATCTCCTGCACCTGGTCCGGGGTGAACACCCCGCCCTGATCCTGGATCAGATTCGGGATGTAGCTGTTGACGATGTCGATCATGCCGTCGACCGCATCGCTGCTGCCTCCGAGCCAGAGGCCGGCGATCGCGAAGGCGAGGTAGATCGCCGCGAAGATCGCGAACAGCGCCTGATAGCTCACGCCCGCGGCGAGCAGGAATCCGTTGTGCTGCAGGAAGTGACGCCAGACTCGCACCGGGAAAAGGCCCAGCGTACGTCTCGTCAGTGCGGTCGCACGTTCGACGGCCGCGTCGAGGCGGCCCGACTCTGACGCCGCGGGATCGGGATCTGGCACGTCTTCACCTTATCCACACGACGAAAGAGGGCGGGATCCCCGTGGGGAGCCCGCCCTCTTCATTCCGAGAAGTGCGACTGAGATCAGGGACGCCCGCGCAGCACGGCCTGCTTGACCTCGGCGATGGCCTTGGTGACCTCGATGCCACGGGGGCACGCCTCGGAGCAGTTGAAGGTCGTGCGGCAACGCCACACTCCCTCCTTGTCGTTGAGGATGTCGAGGCGCACTGCGGCGTTGTCGTCACGCGAGTCGAAGATGAAGCGGTGCGCGTTCACGATCGCGGCCGGGCCGAAGTACTGGCCGTCGGTCCAGAAGACGGGGCACGACGAGGTGCACGCGGCGCACAGGATGCACTTGGTCGTGTCGTCGAAGATCTCGCGATCGGCGATCGTCTGGACGCGCTCCTTGCCCTTCTCGGGCACCGAGTTGGCGACGAGGAAGGGCTGCACCTCGCGGTAGGAGGCGAAGAACGGCTCCATGTCGACGACGAGGTCCTTCTCGAGGGGCAGACCCTTGATCGCCTCGACGTAGATCGGCTTCGAGATGTCGAGGTCCTTGATCAGCGTCTTGCAGGCGAGGCGGTTGCGGCCGTTGATGCGCATGGCGTCGGAACCGCAGATGCCGTGGGCGCAGGATCGGCGGAACGTGAGCGAGCCGTCGACTTCCCACTTGATCTTGTGCAGCGCGTCGAGCACGCGGTCGGTCGAGTACAGCTCCACGTCGTAGTCGACCCAGTGCGGCTCGGCGTCGACCTCGGGGTCGAACCGGCGGATGTTGAACGTGACGATGAAGGACTGGATGCCGGTCTCTTCGGTCGTGTCAGCGGGAGCTTCAGCGATGGCGTTGGACATGCTCAGTACTTCCTCTCCATCGGCGGGTAGTTCAATTCGCCCTGGTCGTTCTTGGTGAACACGACGGGCTTCCAGTCGAGCTTGATGTGGTCGCTCGGGGTGGAGGAGTGCGGATCGCCCGTCAGGTAGGCCATCGTGTGCTTCATGTACTTCTCGTCGTCGCGCGTCGGGAAGTCGTCGCGCATGTGGCCGCCACGGCTCTCCTCGCGGTTCTGCGCGGCGTAGACGACGACCTCGGCGATGTCGAGGAGGAAGCCCAGCTCGACGGCCTCGAGCAGGTCGGTGTTGAACCGCTTGCCCTTGTCGTCGACGTGCACGTTCTTGTAGCGCTCGCGCAGCTCGGCGATGACGCCGAGCACGTGCTGGAGGGAGTCGTGCGTGCGGAACACCTGCGCGCCCTTGTCCATCTCGTCCTGCAGCGCCTTGCGGAGCACCGCGATGCGCTCGGTGCCCTGGTTGTTGCGCAGTCCCTCGAGCATGTCGGACACGAAGGCGGCCGGGTTCTCCGGGAGCGGCACGAACTCGGCGGTCTTGACGTACTCGACCGCGTTGCGCCCAGAGCGCTTGCCGAACACGTTGATGTCGAGCAGCGAGTTGGTGCCGAGGCGGTTGGCGCCGTGCACCGAGACGCAGGCGCACTCGCCCGCGGCGTACAGACCGGGGACGACGGTGTCGTTGTCGGCCAGGACCTCGCCGTTGTTGTTGGTCGGGATGCCGCCCATCGCGTAGTGCGCGGTGGGCATGACCGGCACGGGCTCGACGACCGGGTCGACGCCCAGGTAGGTGCGGGCGAACTCGGTGATGTCGGGGAGCTTGGTCTCGAGGACTTCGGCGCCCAGGTGCGTGCAGTCCAGCAGCACGTAATCCTTGTGGGGACCTGCGCCGCGACCCTCCGCGACCTCCTGGACCATGCAGCGCGCGACGATGTCACGGGGAGCGAGGTCCTTGATGGTCGGGGCGTAGCGCTCCATGAAGCGCTCGCCCGAGGCGTTGCGCAGGATCGCGCCCTCTCCTCGCGCGCCCTCCGTGAGGAGGATGCCGAGGCCGGCGAGTCCGGTGGGATGGAACTGGAAGAACTCGAGGTCTTCGAGGGGGAGGCCCTTGCGCCAGACGATGCCGACGCCGTCACCGGTGAGGGTGTGGGCGTTCGAGGTCGTCTTGAAGATCTTGCCGAAACCGCCGGTCGCGAAGATGACGGCCTTGGCCTGGAAGACGTGCAGCTCGCCGGTCGAGAGGTCGTAGGCGACGACGCCCGAGACCTGGGTCTTGCCGTCGGCGTCCTTCACCGTGAGCAGGTCGAGCACGTAGAACTCGTTGAAGAAGTTGATGCCGAGCTTGACGCAGTTCTGGAACAGCGTCTGCAGGATCATGTGACCGGTGCGGTCGGCCGCGTAGCAGGCGCGGCGGACCGGGGTCTTGCCGTGCTCGGCGGTGTGGCCGCCGAAGCGACGCTGGTCGATCTTGCCCTCGGGCGTGCGGTTGAACGGCAGACCCATGTTCTCGAGGTCGATGACCGCGTCGATGGCCTCCTTCGCGAGAATCTCCGCAGCGTCCTGGTCGACGAGGTAGTCGCCGCCCTTGACGGTGTCGAAGGTATGCCACTCCCAGCTGTCCTCTTCGACGTTCGCGAGCGCAGCCGCCATGCCGCCCTGCGCCGCACCGGTGTGCGAACGCGTCGGGTAGAGCTTGGAGATGACCGCGGTGTTCGCGCCGGAGCCGGCCTCGATGGCCGCTCGCATGCCGGCGCCGCCGGCGCCCACGATGACGATGTCGAACTGGTGGTAGTGCACACCGTCGCGCACGACGGAATCCTGGGTCTCGGTAGTCACTTCTCGTATGCCTTCTCTTCTACTTGCCCAGCGTCTGGCACTGTTCCCACAGCGTGCTCGTCTCGGTCACGCCGAGGCACGGGTCGAACGTGAAGACGACCAGGGTGCCGAGGATGATGAGCAGGGCTGCTGCCAGGCCCAGGGCCCAGGTCAGAGCCTTGCGAGCGGTGTTGTTCGTGACGTAGTCGTTGACGATCGTCCGCATGCCGTTGGCGCCGTGGATCAGAGCCAGCCAGAGCATGATGACGTCCCACCACTGCCAGAACGGCGTGGCGAACTTTCCCGCGATGAAAGCGAAGTCCAGGGCGTGGATGCCTTCCCCGACCATCAGGTTGATGAACAGGTGGCCGAAGATCAGCACGACCAGCAGCACGCCGGAGCCGCGCATGAAGAGCCAGCCCCACTTCTCGAGGTTGAATCCGCGCTGACGGCGGACGGGAGCGGCGACAGTCTGAGCGGTCATCAGTGTCCTCCTCCGAAGCCGGCGAACGCGAGTGCGAGGTGACGCGGCACGAAGCCGGCCATGATCACGACCCACACCGCGAGCACACCCCAGAACAGCTGGCGCTGGTACTTGGCGCCCTTCGACCAGAAGTCGACGGCGATGATGCGGAGGCCGTTCATCGCATGGAACACGATGCCGGCGACCAGCACGACCTCGCCGAGCGCCATGATCGGGTTCTTGTAGGTGCCGATGACGGCGTTGTACGCCTCGGGGGACACCCTGATGAGTGCAGTGTCGAGCACATGCACCAACAGGAAGAAGAAGATGGCGACTCCGGTGATGCGGTGAAGCACCCACGACCACATGCCTTCGCGACCCCGGTAGAGGGTGCCACGAGGTGTCTTGGAAGTGGTTTCCGAAATCGACGGTGTCAAGCGAGCGCTTGTGGACACGGTCGTCCTCCCTGGATCGATGTGACTCGGTCGCGTGCGATGCGTGGTCCAAGCATGAGCCTGCTGCCAGGCACGGCCGATCGGACACCATCCTATTCCCGTGTGGCGCCCGTGGGCGACGAAGGGGAGCCTAAGTGTCTCGATGTCGAGATGTTCCGTCGGGATACCCTGACAGGGTGAGCCAACCCATCAAGGACTTCTACGCAGTGATCCCCGCCGGCGGCATCGGCAGCCGCCTGTGGCCTCTGTCCCGTGCCGACGCCCCGAAGTTCCTGCACGATCTCACGGGTTCCGGGCATTCGCTGCTCCGCGACACGTGGGACAGGCTCGAGCCGCTCGCCGGGCACGACCGCATCGCCGTGGTCACCGGACGGGCCCACCGGGCCGCGGTGGAGGCCGAGCTGCCCGGCATCGCTGATCTGAACGTCTTCCTCGAATCCGAGCCCCGCGAGTCCGCGGCGGCGATCGGGCTCGCGGCGGCGATCCTGCACCGTCGTGACCCCGACGTGATCATCGGCTCGTTCAGCGCCGACCACGTCATCCGCAGCACCCGCGTGTTCGAGTTCGCCGTCCGCGACGCGGTCGAGGTCGCCCGTGAGGGGTACATCTGCACGATCGGCATCTCTCCCACAGAGCCCGCGACCGGCTTCGGTTACATCAAGAAGGGGCCGGAACTCGTCGTCGACGGAGCCCGTGAGGCCGCCCTCGTCGAGAGCTTCGTGGAGAAGCCCGACCTCGAGACCGCCCAGGCCTATCTCGCCGACCGTGACTATCTCTGGAACGCCGGCATGTTCATCGCCAAGGCGAGCGTGCTCCTCGACGAACTCGCCGCGAACGAGCCCGCCCTGCACGCCGGGCTCCTCGAACTCGCCGAGGCGTGGGACGACCGTGAGCGTCGCGGCCCGGCGGTGGACCGGATCTGGCCAGGACTCAAGAAGATCGCGATCGACTACGCGGTGGCCGAGCCCGCTGCGCGCCGGGGGCGCCTCGCCGTCGTGCCCGGCCACTTCGACTGGGACGACGTGGGGGACTTCGCCTCGCTCACGAAGCTCATCAACAACGGCCGCAAGAACGACCTCGCGGTGCTCGGCCCGAAAGCCCGCGTGCTCTCGGATGCCGCCAGCGGCATCCTGGTCAGTCAGACGTCCCGCGTGATCAGCCTCATCGGCGTGCAGGACATCGTCGTCGTCGACACCCCTGACGCTCTGCTGGTCACCACGGTGCAGCACGCGCAGCGGGTGAAGGGCGTCGTGGAGTCGCTCAAGCTCACCGGACGGGGCGACGTGCTCTGATGAGCACCGACCGCCGCTCATCGGCTGTCTTGGTTTCAGCTTTGTAACCATTCGATTGCCGCTCGGGTGCGGGCATGCACAAAAGTCGAAACAGTAGGTAACTTTGAGCGATCCGCGAGGGCCGCGGGATCGTTGAGGGAGGCATGAGTTGACCATCTCCACCACCAAGAAGCTGCTCGGCGCCACCATCGCCGCGGGCGTCGTCTTCGCACTCGCCGGCTGTGGCCAGGCTCCGACCGAATCGGGCGGCAACGGGGGCGGGGATGCAGCATCCGACTTCCTCCCCTGCCTCGTCTCCGACGCCGGCGGTTGGAACGACAAGTCGTTCAACCAGTCCGCCAAGGAGGGCATGGACGCCGCCGCTGACGAGCTCGGCGTCAAGCCGCTCGAATTCGAGTCGGCGAACGACAACGACTACGCGCCGAACCTCGAGACCGCGGTCTCGGAGGGCTGCTCGCTGATCGTCGCTGTCGGGTTCAAGCTCTCGGCCGCGACCGTCGAGTCGGCACTCGCCAACCCCGAGATCGACTACGCGATCATCGACGACTATGCGGACAACGACTTCGACGGCACCACCGATGCCCCGAACATCAAGCCGCTCGTCTTCGACACGGCTCAGGCCGCCTACCTCGGTGGCTACGCCGCCGCAGGCTGGTCGTCGGCCGCAGGCGTGAACAAGGTCGGCACCTTCGGCGGAATGCAGATCCCGTCGGTCGCCGTGTTCATGGACGGCTTCCAGCTCGGTGTCGAGAAGTACAACGAGGACAAGTCGGGTGCGGTCGAGGTCTTCGGCTGGGACACCGCCACGCAGAAGGGCTCCTTCACCGGCGGCTTCGACGCGAACGACACGGCCAAGCAGACGGCTCAGGGCGTGCTCGACCAGGGCGTCGACGTCATCCTCCCGGTCGGCGGTCCCGTCTACCAGAGCGCGGCTGCGGCGATCGCCGACAGCGGCAAGGACACGCTGCTCATCGGCGTCGACAGCGACCTCGCGGTCGCTGACGAGTCCGTGGCCGACGTCACGCTCTTCTCGATCATGAAGGCGATCGACGTCGCGGTCCAGGATGCGACGATCGCAGCCTCGAAGGGCGACTTCGACCCGGCTCCGTACGTCGGCACCCTCGAGAACGAGGGCGTGAAGCTCTCGGGCTTCGGCTCGTTCGAGGGCGACCTGCCCGACGGCCTGCTCGACGAGATCGCCGCTCTGCAGACGCAGATCATCGACGGCGACATCACGGTGGAGTCCCCGAACTCCCCGTAAGTCATCGAGTTCCAGCGCGGGGCGAGTGGTGCAAGCGGCCACTCGCCCCGCGCCGTGGACGGACGACGATGACTGTTCACGGCGCACCCGGGCGATCCCCGGGGGATGCGCCGCAGATTCTTCAGACTCTTCTGGATGACACTTCTGGATAAGGTGCAGATATGAAGCTCGAACTCCGCGGAATCACCAAGCGGTTCGGAACCCTGGTGGCCAACGATCACATCGACCTGATCGTCGAGCCGGGGCAGATCCATGCGCTGCTCGGTGAGAACGGTGCAGGCAAGTCGACCCTGATGAACGTCCTCTACGGGCTGTACCAGGCCGACGAGGGAGAGATCCTCCTGGACGACGTCGTCCAGCGGTTCCGTGGCCCGGGCGACGCCATGAACGCCGGCATCGGCATGGTGCACCAGCACTTCATGCTCGTCCCCGTGTTCACGGTGGCCGAGAACGTCATGCTCGGTCACGAGCAGACGAAGGGCGTCGGCACCCTCGACATCGCGAAGGCGCGCGAGCACGTGCGCTCCGTCGCCGCGCGCTTCGGCTTCGACATCGACCCTGACGCGATCGTCGGCGACCTGCCTGTCGGAGTGCAGCAGCGCGTCGAGATCATCAAGGCCCTCTCGCGCGACGCGAAGGTGCTCGTGTTCGACGAGCCCACCGCCGTGCTCACCCCTCAGGAGACGGACGAGCTGATGGGCATCATGCGCCAGCTCCGCGACGAGGGCACCGCGATCGTCTTCATCACCCACAAACTGCGTGAGGTCCGCGAGGTCGCGGACACCATCACGATCGTTCGCCTCGGCCGCATCGTCGGCGAGGCATCGCCCACCGCGACGAACGGCGAGCTGGCCTCGCTCATGGTCGGACGTGCGGTCGAGCTCACCGTGCACAAGGACGCTCCGCGCCTGGGCGACGGCGGCCTCGAGGTGAGGGGCCTGCGGGTCCTGACCGCCGCGGGCGCGATCGTCGTCGATGACGTCGACTTCACCGTGCGACCCGGCGAAGTGCTCGCCGTCGCCGGCGTGCAGGGCAACGGACAGACAGAGCTGGTCGAGGCCATCGTCGGCCTTGCGGCCCGCGTCGAAGGATCCATCTCGCTCGACGGCACCCAGCTCGTCGGCAAGAGCGTGCGAGCGATCCTCGACGCCGGTGTCGGCTTCGTCCCCGAGGACCGCACGGAAGATGGCCTCGTCGCCGCCTTCTCCGTCGCCGAGAACCTCATCCTCGATCGCTCAGGCGACCCCGAGTTCAGCCGCGGCGGCACTCTGCGCCGCGCAGCGCTCGAGGAGTTCGCCCACGCGCGGATCAAGGAGTACGACATCCGCGCGCAGGGGCCGCATACTCCGGCGGGGACCCTCTCCGGCGGAAACCAGCAGAAGGTCGTGATCGCCCGCGAGATGAGTCGCGAACTCCGTCTGCTCGTCGCGGCGCAGCCGACCCGCGGAGTCGACGTGGGCTCGATCGAGTTCATCCACAAGCGCATCATCGAGACGCGTGACGCCGGCATCCCCGTCGTCGTGGTCTCGACCGAGCTCGACGAAGTCGCAGCTCTCGCCGACCGCATCGCGGTCATGTACCGAGGCACGATCGTCGGGATCGTTCCCGGCGACACCCCGCGCGAGACGCTGGGACTGATGATGGCGGGCGCCGCCGAGGGAGAGGTGGCCGCATGAGCGGTACGACGCCACAGGGCGACGGATCGACCGGGAACTCGGGCGACCAGCTCTCGGTGAACACGACGACGACGCTGCGTGACCCGGTCGACGTTCCGCCGCCCCCGCGCGGCAACGTGATCCTCAAGGAGATGCTGCGCGGCAGTGCGGTGACCACAATCCTGGCGATCTTCCTCGCCCTCGTGGTCGGAGGCATCCTGATCGCCTTCACCAACGAAGACGTGATCGAGGCCTCCGGATACTTCTTCTCGCGTCCGACCGACACGATCGCCGCCGCGTGGAACGCGGTCTACAACGGCTATGAGGCGCTGTTCCGCGGAGCGATCTTCAATGCGCGAGGTGCCGACTTCGCGGCGCAGATCCGCCCGCTCACGAACACCCTCGGATTCGCGGCCCCGCTGATCGCCGCCGGTCTCGGTGTGGCCCTCGCGTTCCGCGTCGGCCTCTTCAACATCGGTGCACGTGGCCAGATGCTGATCGGCGTCGCCGTGGCCGGACTGCTGACGTTCCAGCTCGACCTGCCGTTCTGGCTGCACATCCCCGTCACGCTGATCGCCGGCATCGCCGGCGGTGCTCTCTGGGGAGCGATCGCCGGCCTGCTCAAGGCGAAGACCGGCGCCCACGAGGTGATCCTCACGATCATGCTCAACTACGTGGCCTACTACCTGCTTCTGTGGATGATCCGCACCCCCGGGCTGCTGCAGAAGCCGGGCACGAACCAGGCGCTCGGGTACGCGACCCCCGAGAGCGCGCAGTTCCCCTCGCTCCTCGGCCCGCAGTTCCCCCTGCTCGACCTCGGATTCGTGATCGTCATCATCGCGACCCTGTTCGTCTGGTGGCTCATCGAGCGGTCCTCGCTCGGCATGCGCATGCGCGCCGTGGGTGAGAACCCGCACGCAGCGCGCGCCGCGGGCATCAGCGTGCAGCGCGTCTACGTGTACGCCATGCTGCTCGCCGGTGCTCTCGCAGGTCTCGCCGGCATGAACCAGGTGCAGGGTGCGGTCACGACGGGCATCACGGAGACGATCGACGCCGGTATCGGCTTCGACGCGATCACCGTCGCCCTGCTCGGACGCAGCCGCGCCTGGGGCACCTTCGCCGCCGGCATCCTGTTCGGTGCGCTGAAGGCCGGGTCGTTCTCGATGCAGGCGCAGGACATCCCCGTCGACATCGTGCTCGTCGTGCAGTCGCTCGTCGTGCTGTTCATCGCCGCGCCGCCGCTGCTGCGCACGGTGTTCTTCCTCCCGAAGTCCGACCTCGAGAAGGCGGCCAAGGCGAGAGCCAAGGCAGCGAAGAAGGCGGTGACCGCATGACCTCCCTCGTCCAGAGTGAAGCCGCCGACGGAACCGTGCAGCTCGCCACAGTGCGCGAACGGCACCTGAAGGCTCCGATCGTCCTCGCCGCAGCGACCGTGCTGCTGGCGCTCCTGTTCCTGCTGGTGCCGCGCACCGGCACCAGCAGCTTCCGGCTCAACGACCCGTCGTCGCCGTTCGCGCTGCCGGATGTCGCGCTGCCGACCGGGCCGACCAGCTGGGTCGTCATCGTGATCCTGGCGCTGCTGTCGGTCTTCGCGTTCCTGCGGGCCTGGGCGTATCGCAAGGCGTCGATGTGGTTGGTGATCGCGTTCAGCGTGCTCGCCGTCTTCGGGTTCCTCGTGTGGGCCGGTGCCGGCGGGCTCGTGCCCGTCAGCAGCCTGCTCTTCGGTGCGGTCTCGCTCTCGGTCCCGCTCGTGTTCGGTGCGCTCGGCGGCGTCATCGGCGAGCGTGCCGGTGTCGTCAACGTCGCGATCGAGGGACAGCTGCTCCTCGGAGCGTTCTCGGCCGCGCTGCTCTCGAGTGTCACCGGCAGCCCGTTCATCGGTCTGCTGGGCGCCATGCTCGGCGGCGTGCTCGTGGCCGCCGTGCTCGCCGCGTTCGCCATCAAGTACCTCGTCGAGCAGGTGATCGTCGGTGTCGTGCTCAACGTGCTCGTCAGCGGTCTCACCGGCTTCCTCTACGGCGCGCTGCTCGCGCCGAACGAGGCCGCCCTCAACACGCCGGTGCGCTTCAGCCGCATCGAGATCCCGCTGCTCAGCGACATCCCGATCATCGGGCCGGTGCTGTTCAACCAGACGTTCATCGTCTACCTCATGTTCGTCACCGTCGCGATCGTCGCCTGGGGTCTGTACCGCACGAAGTGGGGACTCCGGGTCCGTGCCGTGGGCGAGCACCCGCAGGCCGCCGACACCGTCGGCATCAAGGTGAACGCGACGCGATTCTGGAACGTGCTGCTCGCCGGTGCGATCGCCGGCATCGGCGGTGCGTACTTCACGCTCGTCTCGGTGCCGCAGTTCGGCAAGGACATGACGGCGGGCCTCGGCTTCATCGCCCTGGCCGCGGTGATCTTCGGACGCTGGGACCCGATCCGCGCGACCCTCGCCGCGCTGCTGTTCGGTTTCGCGACGAACCTGCAGAACCTCCTGTCGATCCTGAAGACGCCGATCCCCGGTGAGTTCATGCTGATGCTGCCGTACGTCGTCACGCTGCTCGCGGTCGCAGGCTTCGCCGGTCAGATCCGTGGACCCGCAGCCAGCGGCAAGCCGTACATCAAGTCCTAGGAGCGACATGACAGACATCGACTGGGATGAACTCCGCCAGGTCGCGACCGACGCCATGACGAAGGCGTACGCGCCGTACTCCCGTTACCGGGTGGGCGCGGCCGCTCTCGTCGGAGACGGACGCATCGTCGCCGGCTGCAACGTCGAGAACGCCTCCTACGGCGTGACGCTGTGCGCCGAGTGCGCGCTTGTCGGCGACCTGCACATGTCGGGCGGCGGCCAGCTCGTCGCCTTCGTGTGCGTCAACAACGACGGGCAGACGATCATGCCGTGCGGCCGTTGCCGCCAGCTGCTCTACGAACACGCGATGCCCGGAATGCTGCTGGAGACCGTCTCCGGCATCCGGACCATCGACGAAGTACTGCCGGATGCGTTCGGCCCCCGAGATCTGGAGGACGCCCGATGAGCGTTGAGCCCTTCGACGCCGTCGATGTGATCCGTGCCAAGCGCGACGGAGGCGTGGTGCCTGAGAAGGCGCTGCGCTGGATGGTCGACGCGTATACGCGCGGCTACGTGTCCGACGCGCAGATGGCGTCGTTCGCGATGGCCGTGTTCCAGCGGGGCATGGAGCGCGATGAGATCCGCGTGCTCACCGATGCGATGATCGCGTCGGGGGAGCGGATGAGCTTCGCGACGCTCGGCAAGAAGACCGTCGACAAGCACTCCACCGGCGGTGTCGGCGACAAGATCACCCTGCCGCTCGCGCCGCTGGTCGCGGTCTTCGGCGTCGCCGTGCCGCAGCTCTCGGGCCGCGGCCTCGGCCACACCGGCGGCACGCTCGACAAGCTCGAGTCGATCCCCGGCTGGCGCGCCGCGCTCAGCAACGCGGAGATGTTCGCCCAGATGCAGGGCGACGTCGGCGCCGTCATCTGCGCCGCGGGCTCCGGTCTCGCGCCCGCCGACAAGAAGCTCTACGCGCTGCGCGATGTCACGGGCACGGTCGAGGCCATTCCGCTGATCGCGTCGAGCATCATGTCGAAGAAGATCGCTGAGGGCACCGACGCCCTGGTGCTCGACGTGAAGTTCGGCTCCGGCGCATTCATGCAGGACATCGATCGCGCCCGCGAGCTGGCGCGCACGATGGTCGCTCTCGGCACCGACTCGGGTGTCGCCACGACCGCGCTGCTCACCGACATGAACGTGCCCCTCGGCCTCGCGATCGGCAACGCGAACGAGGTGCGCGAATCCGTCGAGGTCCTCGGCGGAGGAGGCCCCTCGGATGTCCGCGAGCTGACGATCGCCCTGGCTCGCGAGATGCTCTCGCTGGCAGGACAGCCGGATGCCGATGTCGAGGCCGCTCTCGACGACGGCCGTGCGATGGACAGCTGGAAGGCCATGATCCGCGCGCAGGACGGCGACCCTGACGCGCCGCTGCCGACGGCTCGGGAGACCCACGTGGTCACGGCTCCGTCCGACGGCGTCGTGTCGCAGATGGACGCACTGCCGTTCGGCATCGCCGCCTGGCGTCTCGGCGCGGGGCGCGCGCGGGCGGAGGACCCTGTGGTCTTCGAGGCCGGCATCGATCTGCATGCGAAGCCCGGTGACCGGGTCGTCGCGGGTCAGCCCCTGTTCACGCTCTCCGCGGCCGACGAGGCGCGGTTCCCGCGGGCACTCGAGGCGCTGGAGGGATCGTGGGCGATCGGCGACGAGGCTCCGGCTGCGGGCCCGATCGTGCGCGAGCGCATCACGGCCTGATCCGCTGACCGCTAGCCTGAACTGAGCGAATCAGCGACCGAGAGGATTTTCATGTCGATCGACGCGAACGGTGATGTCACCATCCAGGGAGCATCCCTGCGCAGCCTGCCCAAGGTGTCTCTGCACGACCACCTGGACGGCGCCGTGCGTCCGTCGACGATCATCGAGCTGGCGGATGCGATCGGGCTCGAGGTTCCGGAGTCGAAGCCCGCAGCCCTCGGCAAATGGTTCGCGAAGAAGAGCGACTCCGGTTCGCTGGTCGAGTACCTGAAGACCTTCGACCTGACGACCGCAGTCATGCAGACGACGGAGGGGCTGACCCGCGTCGCACGCGAGTTCGTTCAGGACCTCGCATCCGACGGCGTGATCTACGGCGAGGTGCGCTGGGCTCCCGAGCAGCACCTCACCCGTGGGCTCACTCTCGAGCAGACCGTCGAGGCCGTGCAGCAGGGCATCGAAGAGGGCGAGGATGCCGCTGATCGCGCCGGTCACAGCATCCGCGTCGGCCAGCTGATCACCGCGATGCGCCACACCGACCGCTCGCTCGAGATCGCCGAGCTCGCTGTGAGCTTCCGCGGTCGCGGAGCGGTCGGCTTCGACATCGCGGGCCCGGAGGACGGCTTCCCCGCCTCGAGCCACCGCAAGGCCTTCGACTACCTCGCCGAGAACTTCTTCCCCGTGACGGTGCACGCCGGTGAGGCCGCCGGCACCGCGTCGATCCGCTCGGCCCTGCTCGACGGACGTGCGCTGCGTCTCGGCCATGGTGTGCGTATCGCGGAGGACCTGCAGGTCATCACGCAGGAGGGCGACGAGGTGCAGGTGCAGTTCGGCGACCTCGCCCGGTGGGTGCGCGACCGCGAGATCCCGCTCGAGCTGTCTCCGTCGTCGAACCTCCAGACCGGAGCGATCGCGGCATGGGGCGACACGCTCGCAGACCACCCGTTCGACCTGCTCTACCAGCTCGGCTTCGCCGTCACGGTCAACGTCGACAACCGCACGATGAGTGCGACCTCGCTCACGCGTGAGCTCGCGAACCTGGTCGAGACGTTCGAGTACGACCTCGACGATCTCGAGACCTTCCAGTTCAACGCCGCGGCAGCGGCCTTCCTGCCTGTCGAGGAGCGCGAGGAGCTCGTCGAGATGATCGCAGAAGGATTCGACATCTGAGACATGGTCATCTGAATCATGGCTTCCGGGGGGAAGCGACGCCGAGCAGGCATCGCAGTCATCATCAGCGCCGTCATCGTGCTCGCAGGAGCTGCGGCCACGGCATACGCGTGGTTCACCCGCGCGCCTGAGGAGATCGTCCCGAGGACGACGGCGGCGGTCATCGAGCGTCCGCTGACGAAGGCCGAGCAGCTCGTCGCCGACGCGAACGATCCACTGGCGTGCGCGGTGAGCTTCATCGGCGACGGCACGCCACAGGAGCCGATGCTGCAGTGGCAGAGCACCCTCTACGCCGGCCTCCCTATCCCGGCGCAGGACGGACGCGTGTTCGCGGGCTGGTACGCGAGCGAGGCGGATGCGGCGGCGTTCACGGTCGCCGCGCGGATCAACGGGGCCGACCCCGTCGTCTGCGTCGATCAGCAGGTCGACCTGTTCGCGGGGTGGACGACTCCGGAGGCGAACGCCGCGGCCGCCGTGCAGGTGCCGATCCTGATGTACCACCAGTTCACGGCGAACCCCGAGGGCGAGACGGGCTGGCTGCGCGGCAACTACGCGTACATCGGCGACTTCGACGCGCAGATGAGCCACATCGCGACGACCGGGTTCTATCTCCCGACCTGGGACGAGCTCAGCGCGTTCATCGACGGTCGGCTCTCGCTGCCCGCGCGTTCGGTGATCATCACCGACGATGACGCCGATCAGACCTGGTTCGATCTGGCCGTGCCCGTGATCGACAGGTATGAGCTGCTCTCGACGTCGTTCATGATCACCGCCTACCGTCAGGATCCGCCTCCGTCGATCTACGTGCTGCGCCGATCGCACACGAACGACATGCATCAGGCCGGTGAGAACGGCAAGGGGCGGATGACGAACTGGACGGCCGACGAGATCGCCGCAGACCTCAACGCCTCGGCCGATGTGCTCGGGGTGCGCGAAGTGATCGCGTATCCGTTCGGCCACTACAACGACACCGCGAAGCAGGGCGTCGCCCAGGCAGGGTTCGAGATGGCCAGGACGATCGAGCCCGGCTACGTGGAGATCGGGACGGACAAGCTCGCGCTGCCCGTCGTCCGCATCGACTACGGCATGGGGCTGGACTCCCTGATCAAGAGGATCGGCTGAACGGGTGCTCGGGCGCGGCAGGATGGAGCCCATGACCGCATCCGTCTTCATCGCCGGGCCCGCCTCGTGGAACTCGATCGTCGTGCTCGACAGGCTTCCAGCGCCCGTGCCGCACATGCAGTTCGCGGAGGAGAGCTGGGAGACCCTCGGCGGCACCAGCGCAGGCAAGGCCCTCAGCCTCACGGCTCTCGGCCGCCCGACGGTGCTGTATGCACTGACGGCTGCGGACGAGTCGGGGGAGCGCGTGCGCGGCGCACTCGACAGGGCAGGCGTGGGCGCGGTGTGGGGCGACGGCGATGCCACCGAGCGACACCTCAACCTCATGACACGGGAGGGCGGCAGGGTGTCGCTCTACCTCGCGTCGCCTTCGGCCACGGACGGCGCCGATGACGGCGCGATCGAGGCCGCGATGGCCGTATCCGACGTGATCGTGCTCGACCTCGCCGCGGAGCCGCTGAGACTTCTCCCCGCGGCGAAGTCGACGGGCCGGCCGATCTGGGTCGACGTGCACGACTACGACGGCGAGGCCGACTTCCATCGTCCGTTCCTCGCCGCGGCCGATGCCGTGTTCTGCAATGCCGACCGCCTCGACGATCCGGTCGCGTTCCTCCGCTCGCGCATCGAGGCCGGTGCGTCACTCGCGGTGTGCACGCTGGGCGCGCAGGGCGCGGTGGCGATCGATGCCGACGGCACGGAGCACCGGGTCGCGGCGGTGCCCGCCGACGTGGTCGACACGAACGGCGCCGGTGACGCCTTCCTCGCCGGGGTGCTCGACGCCCGGCTCTCCGGCGCCGACGTGCGGTCGGCGCTCACCGCGGGGGCACGGACGGCGGCAGAGGTGCTCGGCACTCGTCACCTGCATCCGCTGCTCGATGCCGTCATCGTGTGAGACGGAGGGCGGCTGAGACGACGCGCAGCTGAGACGACGCGCGGCTGAGCAGATCAGCCCTGGGGGAGCCCAGCCATGAAGGAATTCAGGATCTCGGCGACCTCGGCGTGCATCTCGTCGTCCGTGATCGTCGGCGTCCCGTCGCCGGCCTGAGGGCCGTAGTCGCCGAACGATGCGTGGGATGCGCCCTCGATCTCGACCATCTCGGCGTCGGCCGGGAGCTGGTCGCGGGCCGCGTCGATCTTCGCGGGGGTCGAGAGCCCGTCCTCGCTGCCCGAGATGCTCAGAACGGAGAGGTCGGTGTCGGAGACGTCGTTCGAGCAGTAGGACCCGAACAGAACGAGCGCCTCGGCGTCTGCGGCGAGCTGGCACGCGCGCACGCCGCCGAGGGAGTGGCCGCCTACCGCCCATTCATCGATTCCCGGGGCCGCCGAGGTGAAGGAATCCAGGCCGCGCAGGTCGAAGAAGGCCAGGTTCAGCCAGGGCCGGGTGATCACGACGGTCACGCCCTCCTCAGCCAGGCTCTGGAGGATCGCGGCGTACGCCCACGGGTCCACCTTCGCCCCGGGGATGAACACGAGACCCGTCTCGGACTCCCCGTCCGCAGGCGTGAGCACGATGCCCTCATCGGCATCTTCGACGTGGATCGCGGGATTCTCGCGGACGCTCGCGAGCGGTGCCTTCTCGGCGGGCATCACACCGATCTGGCTCCAGGCGACGATGCCGCCGATTCCGAGCACGAGGACGGCGACGAGTCCCCAGACGATCACTCTCAGGACACGACGGCCACGCTTCTTCTGCACGGGATCAACGTTAGGGCCTGCGCATGTGAACAGTCTCGGGGCCGAGGATCACCCGCGACCGTGAGGCACGGGGCTCTCGAGCGCCTCCCGCTCGCGGCGGACCGCAGCGCGGTAGGCGTCCTTGTTGACGTAGTACGCCATGCGCGCGAGCCCGAGGTACTGGTAGCCGCCGGTGACATCCGGCCACGGCTTCGTGGTCACCCGGTCGCGGAACCGTGCCGCACTCGCCGCATCGTTGTCCACGGCGTCGAGATAGGTGGCGAGCAGATCCGCCTGCTCGTAGCGGCCCTGCCATCCGATGCCCGAGGCCTCGATCATGCCCATCACGTACAGGCCGTTGAACGAGGACGGAAACATGTTGAGGAACAGCCGGGGCGCGGCACCCTGCCACTGCAGATGCCGCCGATCGACGAACCGATAGTCGAGCGTGTAGCCGGTCGCGAGGAGCACGAGGTCGTAGTCGTCGGCCGTACCGTCGCGGAACCGCACGGTCGATCCGTCGAAGCGGTCGACGTCCGGTCGGATGCGCAGATCTCCCTGCCCCAGGTGGTTGAGGACCATGGTGTTGACGATCGGGTGCGCCTCGTAGATGCGGTAGTCGGGCTTCGGGAACCCGAAGCGCACGGGGTCGCCCGTGAAGGCCTTGAGCACACGGCTGTCGACAGCCTGCTTGATGCGGGCGGGGAGCGGTCTGCCCTGATTCAACGTGTCGCTGGGCCTTCCGAACAGGTAGCGCGGCACGAAGTAATAACCTCGGCGCACGCTCATGTCGACGGAGGCGGCATGGTGCACGGCGTCGACGGCGATGTCGCATCCGGAGTTGCCCGCGCCGATCAGGAGCACCCTCTTGCCGGCGAGCGGCGCGGGCGATCTGTACGAGCTCGTGTGCATCAGCTCGCCGGTGAAGCTGCCTGCGAACGGGGGGATGTTCGGCTCGGCCAGGGTGCCGTTCGCGAGCACGACGCCCGCATACCAGCGAGTCTCCTCGCCCGATGGCCCTGCGCTCGTGAGATCCCAGCCTCCGTCGCGCGGTTCGAGTCGGATGACCGTCGTCTCGAATCGGAACAGCTCGGTGAGCCCGAAGTGCTCGGCGTAGTCGTCGAAGTACTGCCGCAGCACGCGGTGGCCCGGGTAGTCGACCGTCGAGCGCATCGGGAACTCGCTGAACTCGGTGGTGGTGCGTGACGAGATCAGGTGCGCGGACTCGTACATGGTGCTGCGCGGGTTGTCGATGTCCCAGAGTCCGCCGACGCCCGACGAGGCCTCGTACCCGTCGATGCCGATTCCGCGCCTCGTGAGCGCGCGGGCGGCAGCGAGTCCTGACGGCCCTGCGCCGATGACGGCGTATCTGTTCATGCTGCTCCCGCACCTCGCTGTGCGCGCACCTGCGCCCTCCGCCGATCGTATCGGCAGAGGGCGCAGGTGAGGCGTGCTGCGGTGCTCAGGAGGCGTTCAGAGCCGTCTGACGCGAGATCACGGCGTCGAGCACCGCAGGGAAGAGCGGATGCTCGGGATCCAGCCCCGTCGCACGCGATGTGAAGGCGAGAGCGTCTTCGGTGCGCAGAGCCTCCAGCATCTCGACCGCCTGCTCGTCGTCGGGCGCTTCGAACTCCAGCGCGGCGGTGACGGCGCCGACCAGCGCGATGGTGGACAGCCCTCGCTCGGCGGCCATCGCCGCGGGCCCGATGAACCGCTCGTGCCGCGAGATCTTTCGCAGCGGCTGTCGCCCGACGCGCTGCACGGTGTCGACGAGCGCGGGATTGCGGAACCGCTCGAGGATCGTCGAGCGATACCGGGCGAGCTCGGCGGGGTCGAGGCCGTGTTCGGCGACGAGGACCGCGGAGGTCTCTTCGAGGGCGGCTGACACCCGAGCGGCGATGTCGGGATCCGCCAGCGCATCCGAGATGCGCTCGATTCCGGCGCGAGCGCCGAAGTACGCCGTCGCGGCGTGCCCGGTGTTCACCGTGAAGAGCTTGCGCTCGATGTAGGGCGCGAGGTTCTCGACGAAGTGTGCTCCGGGGATCTTCGGCAGTGCGCCGCCGAAGGCCTCCGACTCGATCGCCCACTCGAAGTACGGCTCGACGGTGACATCCACTCCGCCGTCTGCGGGCTGCCCCGGCACGATGCGGTCGACCGCGGTGTTCGCGAAGACCGCACGGGAGAGCAGCTCTTCCGCATCGACTCCCGCCGCCTTCTCGATCTCCGCACGGAGCGTGTCGGTCGCGCCGATCGCGTTCTCGCAGGCCATCACCTGCAGCGGGGCGGCACCGGCGGCGCGGCGGGCGAGACCCGCGACGATCGTCGGAGCAACGAAGCGCAGCACCGTCGGCCCGACGGCCGTCGTGACCACGTCGGCGGTCGCGACCTCGTCGGCGACGGCATCCGGATCGGTCTTGCTGTTCACCGCGCGGAAGCCCGTGACCACGTGGTCGGTGCCGCCAGGGCCCGCCTCGTGCACGGTGTAGGAGTCGACGGCGTTGATCGCGTCGACCAGAGCGTCGGCGACGTCGGAGAACACGACCTCGTAGCCGCCCTCGTGGAGCAGCAGTCCGACGAAGCCTCGGCCGATGTTGCCGGCGCCGAAGTGGACGGCCTTCATCAGTCGTTCACCGCCGAGAGCAGGGCGTACAGCTCGTCGGGGGTCTGTGCGGCGTTGAGCTTCGCGACGTCGTCGTCATCCGAGAACAGGATCGCGATCTGCGACAGGATCTCGAGGTGCTCGTCGCCGCGTCCGGCGATGCCGACCACGAACGTCGCGGGCTCGCCGTCCCAGTCGACGCCGCCGTCGTAGCGGACGACCGACAGCGCGGAACCGAGGATCGCGTCCTTCGCGTCGTTCGTGCCGTGCGGAATCGCCAGACCGTTGCCCATGTAGGTCGACACGGTCTCCTCGCGCTGACGCATGGCGTCGACGTAGGCGGGAGTGACGGCACCGGCCGCCACGAGGATGTCGGTGGCTTCCTGCAGGGCGGCATCCCGGGTGCTGCTGCCGGCGTGGATGCGAACCTGGTCGAGGGTGAGAACGCTCATGGTGATTCCTTCTTTCTGAGAATGTGGGGGCGGGGCGGATGCCGAAGCACCCGCCCCGCCCGGTCTGTCACGCGTCGGTGTCGCGCTGCTCGCGCACCATCTCGACGACCTCTTCGTACTTCGGAGAGTTCATGAAGTTGTCGACCGACACATGGACGGAGTTCGGCGACTGCGCCTTCGCGCGATCCGTCAGCTGCTGCTGCGTGATCACGAGGTCGGCGGTGCCGTCGAGGTTCGCGATGGCCTGGTTCGTGACGGTGACGCCCTCGACCCCTGCCTTCTTGAACTTGTTGCGCAGCACGCTCGCGCCCATGGCCGACGAGCCCATGCCGGCGTCGCAGGCGAACACGATGTTCTCGATGCGGCGGTCGGTGGCGACGCCAGCATTGGTACCAGCACTGGCAGCGAGTCCGCTCAGCGCGTCAGAGGACTTGCCCTTGTTCGCCTCGGTCTGCGCCACAGCTGCGGCGAATGCGTCTTCCTTGGCCAGGTCCTTCTTGCGGCTTGCACGAAGGATCAGCATGGAGATGATGAAGGTAACCGCTGCCGACAGGACGACGGAGAGGATGACTCCGAGATAGTCCGTTCGGAAGGTCTGCCCGAGCACCGCGATGATGCTTCCTGGTGCGGCTGGTGCGATCAGGCCGGTCTGGAAGATCATGTTGGTGGTGACGCCGGTCATGCCGCCTGCGATCAGCGCGACGATCAGGACGGGCTTCATCAGCGCGAACGGGAAGTAGACCTCGTGGATGCCTCCGAAGAACTGTATGACGGCGGCGCCCGGAGCCGATGCGCGCGCGGCACCAATGCCGAACAGGGTGAAGGCGAGGAGCAGGCCGACACCGGGGCCGGGGTTCGCTTCGAGGAGGAACAGGATCGACTTGCCGTCCTCCGCCGCCTGCTGCGTGCCCAGAGGCGTGAGAACACCGTGGTTGATCGCGTTGTTCAGGAAGAACACCTTGGCGGGCTCGATCAGGATGCTCGTCAGCGGAAGCAGGTTCGTCTCGATCAGCCAGTTCACGGCGGTCGACAGCACATTCATCAGCCCGTTGACCAGCCATGCGACCGGGTAGAAGCCGATGACGACCATGACGAAACCCCAGATACCGGCCGAGAACATGTTGACGAGCATCTCGAAGCCCGACTTGATCTTGCCTTCCCACAGCGAGTCGAGCCACTTCATCGTGTAGGCGGCCAGCGGTGCCATGATCATGGCACCGATGAACATGTGGATCTGACCCAGTTGGTTGTCGGCAGGGAGTGTGGCGTTGACCTGGGCGATAAGGTAGTCCGATCCCGCGATGGCACCCATGACGGCGATGGCTGCGACGACGCCCCCTCGGGTCTTGTAGACGATGGTGCCGCCGGTGTAGGCGATGACGATCGGCAGCAGGTAGTGGATGATCGGACCGACCAGGGTGGCGAGCTGATCGTTCGGCGTCCAGCCCACCGGGATGAAGAACGCGGTGATGATGCCCCACGCGATCAGCGCAGGGATGTTGGGCATGATCATGCCCGAGAGGAACGTGCCGAAGCGCTGCACGCCCGTTCGGAGGCCGCCTGCCTTCGTGGCGGCCGGTGACGTCGTCGTCATGATGTCGTCTCTTTCTGGTGGGGGGGAAGGGTTGCTGTGGCATCGGCCACGGCGAGGCGGGCTCCGGCGGCGTCGTCCGCCGCCAGCGCCAGTTCGGCGAGGTTGCGGGCCTCGTCGAGGGTTCGGGTGGAGAGCATCTGACGCACGTCCGCGAGCGCCGACGGAGCCATCGAGAGGCTCGTGGCGCCGAGCCCGACGAGCACGACGGCGAGCATCGGGTCTGCCGCGGCTTCGCCGCATATCCCGACGGGCTTGCCGAGACGGGCGCCTGCCGCGCCGACCTCGCGTACGAGTCGGAGCACGGCGGGGTGCCAGGGGTCCTGGAACGCGGCGACCGAGCCGAGCATCCGGTCGGCGGCCATCGTGTACTGGGTGAGATCGTTCGTGCCGATCGACGCGAAGTCCGCGTGTGCGAGGATTCGGTCGGCGAGCAGCGCGCTGGACGGAATCTCGACCATGACGCCAGCGGTCTTGAGGCCGTATTCGCGAGCGAGTGAGGTGAAGTACTGCGTCTCCTCGACGGTCGCGACCATGGGAGCCATGACCCAGAGGTCCGCCGATGTCGCCGCATCCGCCTCGGCGAGAGCGGTCAGCTGCTCGCGCAGGATGTCCTCGCTCGCGCGGAGGGCCCGGAGGCCGCGGAGTCCCAGTGCCGGATTCTCCTCGTGCGCGTCGTTGAGGAAAGCCAGCGGCTTGTCGGCCCCGGCATCCAGCATCCGCACGACGACCTTCTTGCCCGGGAAGGCTGCGAGCAACTCCCGGTACGACTCGCGCTGCTGCTCCACCGTCGGCGCCTGCGCCGATGAGAGGAACAGGAACTCGGTGCGGAACAGCCCGACGCCCTCGGCCCCGCGTTCGACGGCATCGGATGCGTCTGCAGGTTTCCCCAGATTCGCCAGCAGCGGGATCAGCGTGCCGTCGGCGAGGGCGCCGGGAGTCAGTGGTGCGTCGTCCGCGGAGCGTCGGGCGGCGGCGCGCTGTTCGGCGCGCTCCTTCTCGTCGTCGGTCGGATCCAGAGTCACGAGTCCGGCGGCCGCATCGACGATCACGGACTGACCTGTGGCGAGGGAGGATGCCGAGGCCGCGCCGACGATCGCGACGATGCCCTTCTCGCGGGCGAGGATCGCCGTGTGCGAGGTGGGTCCGCCGTCGAAGGTGATGAGGGCGAGCACCTGGTCGAGGTTCAGCAGCGCCGTGTCAGCCGGGGCGAGGTCACGCGCGACGAGGACGAAAGGATGCCCGGGGTCGGGCACACCGGGCGCATCCACGCCCCGCAGCCGTGCGAGCACCCGCTGGGCGATGTCGTCGAGATCGGCCGCGCGCTCGCCGAGGTAGCCCCCGACCGCCTCGAGCGTGGCGCGGAAGCCGGCGAAGGCGTCGTGCACGGCCCACTCGGCGGTGGCGCCGCCATCGATCCTCGCGTCGACCTCGTCCTGCAGTGTGGGGTCCTCCGCGATCATCGCCTGGGCCTCCAGCACCTCCTGGGCCGAGCCTCCGGCCGTTTCGCCTCGGGTTGTCAGCTCCTGAGCCACCGCGGCGACGGCCTCGCGCACCCTGGCGCGCTCGGCATCGATGCCCTGCGTGCTCGGTGTGTTCTCCGGAGCAGGCAGCGCTTCGGTCATCCGCACGACGACGCCCTGGGCGACGCCGAGACCGATCCCGACTCCTCGCAGTTCGCTCACGCGCCGGCATCCTGATCGTGGTCGGTCGTCAGCAGCTCGGTGAGCGTGTCGAGCACGCCTTCGGCGCTGTCGCCGTCCGCGGTGAGCGTGACGTAGTCGCCGTACTCGATCGCGAGCGCGATGACGCCGAGGATGCTGGCCGCGTTGACCGCCTTGCCGGAGTCCTTCGCGATGGTCACGGCGATGCCCGAGTCTTTGGCCGCCTGTGCGAACAGCTTCGCGGGGCGGGCGTGGAGTCCGTGGGATGAGCCGATGCGTACGGTGCGGGAGACGGTCATGATGTTCCTTTCGGGGTGTTCCTGGCGTCGGCGAGGATCGAGCGGGCGAGCGCGAGGGTGCGGGTGCCGTCGCGGTCGGCGAAGACGTCATCCGGGAGGACGACCACGGGCGCGGCGGCCGCATCGCGGATGGCGTCGAGGCGGTCGGCGAGATGAGGGCCGACGAGGACGAGGTCGTGATCGCCGCCGGTGACGGAGTGCTCCATGCCGGCTGCCGCGTCCCAGTCGAGTCCGGCGTCGGAGGCCGCTCTGCGCAGTCGCTGTGCGACGAATGTGCTCGACGCGCCGGCGCCGCACACCACAAGGATCTTCATCGATGCCCACTACCTTTCCTGAGAACAGTCTGGGAACTGGTGCGCGCGCTCGCCAACAGGTTCCTTTCCGCCCCTGCGGAACATCGGTTTCGGAGCGGGGCCACGCGCTTACTGACATCATGGGAGTCACGTCAGGACAGTGCAGTCGGCACGGAGGAGGGGGAGGATCATGTCGCGTCAGCGCCAGGACCAGCTCCTCTCGACCCTGCTCCGCCAGGGCGACTGGGCGACGGCCTCGAGCCTCGCCGATCAGCTCGGGGTCACCCCCCGCAGCATCCGCTCGTATGTGGCGGCGCTGAACGCCCGGACGGGCGGTGCGGATGCCGTCGAGTCAGGGCCCGCGGGTTACCGCGCGGGCTCAGCGGCGCGCGATGCCCTGCGAACCAGGCAGGGTGGCGAATCCGCCCCCAGAGACCGGCTGCACGGCATTGTCCGCACACTGCTCGACCTGCCGGGCGGCGTCGACGTGTTCGCGATGGCCGACGAGCTGCACGTGAGTGAGGCGACTCTCGAATCCGACCTCGCCCGGGTCCGCGGACTGCTGGACGGCACCGAGCTGACTCTGGAGCGCGACCGTGAGATCGTGCGCCTGCGCGGCAACGAGGCGGCACAGCGCCGTCTTCTCAGCCGGCTCGCGCACGACGAGATGGACGCCGCGTCCTTCCACCCCGAGACCTTCCGTCGAGCCCTCGCCGGCACTGCCGTCGTCGCAGGCTCCGTCGCTCCCTTCAAGTCCGAGCTGGTGCGCGAACTCGGCGAGCTGGGCTATTACGTCAACGAGCTCGCGATCTCGGACGTCCTCCTGCACATCGCGATCGCCGCCGAGCGGGTCGCGGCCGGTCACTCGCTCGAGGCCGGTCCTGCCGGCGCGCGCGAGGAGATACCGAGAGTCGGCGCGATCATCGCCCGCCTCGCCCAGGAGCACTTCTCCGTCGCGCTGGGCGACGGCGACAGCGGTCACCTGGCCTCCCTCGTCCTCACCCGCATCGTGGCCCCCGGGGAGGACGCTGCCGGCGATGTCGCTCGCAGCGGCGTCGCGCCTGCCGTGGAGGCCGCGGTCCGCGCAGAGATCGCCAGGGCGGCCGACGACTTCCAGGTCGACCTGGTCGACGAGACCTTCGTGCTGCGCCTCGCCCTGCACGTGCAGAACCTGCTGCGCCGCGCCGAGGAGAGCGCCCTCACCCGCAATCCGCTCACGAGGTCGCTCAAGACCTCCTATCCGATGATCTTCGAGGTGGCGGTGTCGATCGCGAGCGGTCTGCACGACCGGCTGGGCACGCCTATCCACGACGACGAGATCGCCTACATCGCGATGCACGTCGGCGGACGCCTCGAGCGCAGCCGCAAGGCCGAGTCGATCCTCACTGCGACCATCGTGTGCCCCGGTTACTACGAACTGCATGAGCTGCTCCGCTCCAGCGTCGACCGGTCCCTGGGATCCGCCATCGAGGTCACCAGCGTCGTCACGAACGTCGACCCGGAATGGGCCTCCTTCGACACCGATCTGGTGCTCAGCACGATCGAGCCGGGTGCGACCGGTGACCGGTTCGTGCGCATCCAGCCGTTCCTCACCGATGCCGACGTCGATCGCATCCAGCAGGCCGCGGCACGGGTCAGAAGAGGGCGGCGCCTGACGCGCCTTCGCGCAGAGCTCGCGCGGTACTTCGTCGCGGATGCGTTCGTCTATCCGCTCCCCGACGAGGGCGAGGAGGCGATCATCCGTCGTCTCGGCGGCCTGCTCGTGACCGCAGGGCTCATCGGCGAGGACTACGTCGAGAACACGATCCTGCGCGAACGGATGTCGTCGACGGCGTTCACAGACGCCCTCGCCGTGCCCCATGCGCTGCAGATGACGGCGTCGAGGACCGCGATCGCGATCGGCGTCGCCGACGGCTCGGCGGCCTGGGGGGAGGGCAGGGTGCAGGTGGTCGCGCTCGCCGCGTTCAGCGAGAGCGACCGAGCCGCATTCCAGACCGTCTTCGAGCAGCTCGTCGAGGTGTTCAGCGAGCGCGACAGCGTGCAGCGCATCGTTCGACGGGGCACCAGCTTCGAGGCTTTCCTCGACGAGCTCGTGGCCGTCATCGACGGCTGACCGCTCAGGTCCGGACCCGAGGGTGCAACTCAGCGCCGAGGGTCGAGCACGCCGGCCAGCGCGTCGAGCACGGCGACGGCATCTGCCGACTCCGCCGTCTCGAGCACCACGGCGTCGCCGGGCGCGAGTGCGAGATCCATCAGCGCGAGAACGCTGCTGAGGTCCACGACCGCGCCCGACGACGTGCGCAGGGTCACCGCGTGCGGGTGCGCCTGCACGACGCGCACCAGCTCGGCGACGGGGCGCGCGTGCACCCCGTTGTGCGCGCTGATGACGACATGTCTGCTCGGCATGCGACCTACGAGCGTTCTTCCAGGAGACTCCGCACGGCGGCATCGAGCTCGCGCACGATCTCGGCGGCGCGTGCGGCCGACTCGGCCTTCGCGTCGATGTAGACCTTGAGCTTGGGCTCGGTGCCGCTGGGGCGCACGATGATCCGGGATCCGTCGGTGAGGCGGTAACGCAGCACGTCGCCGGACGGCTGCCCTGGGTCCGCCTGCAGCAGATCCTCCGTCGAGGCGATGGAGTGCCCGCCGAACTGCGACGGAGGCAGCGTGCGCAGCGACAGCATCACGGTGCCGATCACCGAGAGATCGTCGACGCGCACCGACACCTGACCGCTGGCGAAGTGGCCGTAGGTGTCGCCGAGCTCAGCCAGGAGATCTGCCAGCGACTTCCCTCGCTCGTGCGCCTCGGCCGCGAGACCGAGGATCGCCACGGCTGCCGAGATGCCGTCCTTGTCGCGAACCGTCTCGGGGTTCACGAGGTAGCCGAGGGCTTCCTCGAATCCGAAGACGATACCGGGGGCGCGCGAGATCCACTTGAAGCCCGTGAGCGTCTCGTGGAAGTCGAGGCCGTGATGCGCCGCGACCGCGCCGAGACCGGGGGAGGAGACGAGCGAGCAGGCCAGGGATGCGCCGGGTGTGCCCGCAGCCGCCTTCGCGGCGCGCGCTCCGAGCAGGAGGCCCACCTCGTTGCCGGTGAGGCGACGCCAGCCGTTCTCGGACGAGGCATCGGGGATCGCGACCGCGAGGCGGTCGGCGTCCGGATCGTTCGCCAGGATGAAATCCGCCTGGACCCGCCGGGCCCGGGCGAACGAGAGATCCATCGCCCCCGGCTCCTCCGGGTTGGGGAACGACACGGTGCGGAACGTGGCGTCGGGCTTCAGCTGCTCTCCGACGACCATCGGCTGAGGGTAGCCGGCGGCGGCGACGATCTTCGACAGGGTCTCCCATCCGACGCCGTGCATCGCGGTGTAGACCCACCGGATGTCCGACGCGGATGCGGGAGCAGGTGCCACCGCGGCGGTCGCCGCGACATACGCGTCGACGACGTCCTCGTCTGCCGTCTCGTAGTCGTTCGACCGGGGGAGAGCAGCGACGTCATCCGCGTCGGCGATCCGCTGGATGTGTGCGGCGATCTCGGCATCCGCCGGTGCGACGATCTGCGAGCCCTGATCGGCGCCGCCCAGGTACACCTTGTAGCCGTTGTCGTTCGGGGGATTGTGCGAGGCCGTGACCATGACCCCGGCATCCGCCCCGAGGTGCCGTACCGCGAAGGCGAGCACCGGGGTGGGCAGAAGGCGCGGGAGCAGGATCGCGCGGAGCCCGGCACCGGCGAACAGCTCGGCGGAGTCGGTGGCGAACACCCGGGAGTTGCGGCGACCGTCGTAGCCGATGATCACGGTCGGGGTGCCGCCATGCGCCCGCTCGCGCAGGTAAGAGGCGAACCCGGCCGCCGCCTGGGCGACGAGCACGCGGTTCATGCGGTTGCTGCCCGCCCCGAGCGCGCCGCGGAGCCCTGCGGTGCCGAATGCGAGGCGCGTGCTGAAGCGATCGTCGAGATCGGCGATCGCTGTCTCGTCGCCGCTCGCTGCGCGGGTGATCACCGCGGCGAGCTCGTCGCGGGTCTCGTGGTCGGGGTCCTGCCGCATCCAGGCACGAGCCTGTGCGAGGCGCTCGTCGCTCACAGCGCCTCGACCACTCGGGCGAGCAGAGCCGAGATCACAGGCTCCGCCTCGCGACCGGCCTCGATGACCTCGGCATGGCTGAGCGGCGTCTTCTGGATGCCGGCGGCGAGGTTCGTGATGAGCGAGAAGCCGAGGATCTCCATGCCGGCTTCTCGTGCGGCGATCGCCTCGAGCGCGGTCGACATGCCGACGATGTGGCCGCCGATGTGCTTCGCCATCTGCACCTCGGCCGGGGTCTCGTAGTGCGGGCCGCGGAACTGCGTGTAGACGCCCTCGTCGAGCGAGGGGTCGACGCTGCGAGCGATGTCGCGCAGGCGCTTCGCGTAGAGATCGGTGAGGTCGATGAAGGTCGCGCCCTCGAGCGGGGAGTCGGCCGTGAGGTTGATGTGGTCGCTGATCAGCACGGGCTGTCCGGGCGTCCAGGTCTCGCGGATGCCGCCGGCACCGTTGGTGAGGACCATGATCTTTGCCCCCGTGGCCGCGGCGGTGCGGACCGAGTGCACGACACGGCGGACGCCGTGGCCCTCGTAGTAGTGGGTGCGGGCGCCGATGACGAGCACGTTCTTGCCGTCAGGGGTGCGGATGCTGCGAAGGGTCCCGACGTGGCCCTCGAGAGCGGGCTTCGAGAAGCCGGTGACCTCGGTCGCGGGGATGGTCGCGATGGTCTCGCCGATGATGTCGGCGGCCTTGCCCCAGCCGCTGCCGAGCGTGAGGGCGATGTCGTGATTCTCGACTCCGGTCAGGCGCGCGATGTCGGCGGCTGCGTCGGCTGCGACCTCGAACGGGTTCGCATTCGGGTCGTCGAGGGGGTTGCTGTGTGTTTCGGACATGGATCCACTCTAGGAAGGTGCAGGCTCCGGGGCCAGGATTGCGGAAGAATGGAGATCATGTCTTCCACCCCTTTTGAGCGCACTCAGCGCGTCGCCGTCCTCGGTGGCGGTCCCGGCGGTTACGAAGCGGCACTCGCAGCCGCTCAGCTCGGAGCCGAGGTGACCCTGGTCGAGCGCGTCGGCGTGGGTGGTGCGGCAGTGCTCACCGACGTCGTCCCCTCGAAGAGCCTGATCGCCACGGCGGACGCCGCGGTCGCGATCTCCGAGGCCTCGGATCTCGGTGTGCAGTTCTACGCCAAGGGCGAGCACGGCAAGCCGCTCAAGCCCGAGATCGCGATCAACCTCGCAGCCGTGAACAAGCGCCTCATCGCCCTCGCCGGTCAGCAGTCCGAGGACATGCGCACCACTCTGCTCGAGGCCGGTGTGCGCATCCTCTCCGGCCACGGTCGGCTCGAGGGGCCGAACGCGATCATCGTGTCCACGGGGCAGAAGGGCACCGACTTCGACCGCATCGAGGCCGACACGATCATCGTCGCGGTCGGTGCGTCGCCGCGCGAGCTGGATTCGGCGAAGCCCGACGGCAAGCGCATCCTCACCTGGACCCAGCTCTACGACATGAAGGCGCTCCCCGAGCACCTCATCGTCGTCGGCTCGGGTGTGACCGGTGCAGAGTTCGCCTCCGCCTACATGAACCTCGGCGCGAAGGTGACGCTCGTCTCCAGCCGCGACCAGGTGCTGCCTGGCGAGGACCAGGATGCCGCACGCGTGCTCGAGAAGGTCTTCAAGCGCGGCGGCATGACGGTGCTCTCCAAGGCCCGAGCCGAGAAGGTCGAGGTCACGAAGGACGGCGTGACGGCGACGCTCTCCGACGGTCGCACGGTCGACGGCAGCCACTGCCTCATGGCCGTCGGCTCGATCCCCAACACCGCGGGCATCGGCCTCGAGGATGCAGGAGTCGAGCTCGACGAGACCGGGCACGTCCGCGTCAACCGCGTGGCTCGCACGTCGGTGCCGAACGTCTACGCCGTCGGCGATTGCACGAACTTCTTCCCGCTGGCATCCGTCGCATCGATGCAGGGCCGCACTGCCGTGTTCCACGCACTGGGCGACATCGTGATCCCGCTCGAGCTGATCAAGATCACCTCGAACATCTTCACGGCTCCCGAGATCGCGACGGTCGGCTACTCCGAGAAGGATGTCGAAGACGGCGTCGCGGACGGACTGGTCTTCAAGCTGCCGCTGGCTGCGAACCCGCGCGCCAAGATGATGGGCATCAAGGACGGCTTCGTGAAGCTGATCGCACGCAAGGGCTCGGGCACGGTCATCGGCGGCGTGATCGTCGCACCGAAGGCCTCCGAGCTGATCTATCCGATCGCCGTCGCCGTCGAGCGGCGTCTGACGGTCGACCAGGTCTCGCGTGTGTTCGCGGCGTACCCCTCGCTGTCGAGCAGCATCACCGATGCGAGCCGCGCGATGCACCTCGTCAACGCGAACATCTCCTAGGTGCCGGTGGCCGTGCTGTCTGCCGATCCCGTGCTGCCGTTCGACTTCGCGGGGGAGGCGCTGTGACGGATTCGTTCGCGTCGCCACGGTTGCCGGGATGGCCGGCGAAGTGGGCTGAACGTCGACCCCGACGCAATACCGGCATGCTCTGGCTCGGCGTAGTCCTCTTCGCGGCCGCGGCCGCCATGATCGGATTCTCGGGCGGCGCCGCCGGCCCGCTGTGGTCGGGTGCGTTCGTCGCGCTGTTCGGTCTCACGGCCCTCGCCGTCGCTGCCCGCAGACCTTTCGTCGAAGGGCGCGCGCGTCTGGTCGACGCGGCGACGCTGACGCGCGGGCGGATAGGAAGCCCAGATGCGCGCGTGCACTTCGTGCCGGAGCGGCGGCCGGGCGTCGTCACCCTGGCGCTGTGCGTTGCATGGGCCATCGTGCTCACTGCCGCGACGATCGTGGCGGTCGGAATCGGGCTGACCGGCCGACCCGAGGCCTTCCTCGGAGTAGCGGTGCTCGCGGCGACCGCCGCGCTGTTCGTCTACACGGCCGTGCGCGCAGCCATCACGCAATACCGCTCCGATTCTTTCGGCCGTCGGCCGATGGGACTGGGCATCGGCCACGACGGGGTGCTGCTGATGCGTGTCACCGAGACCCTGTACGTGCCGTGGAGCGCGATCCGCAGCGTGGAGCCGGACATGACCGAGCCACGACGCGGCATGGACGAGCTCCCGCTCATCAGACTCCGCGTGGATCCGAGTCGCGTGACCGCATCCGACGGGATGCGTGTTCCCGCCACGGTCACCGTGGCCCCGGCGATGCTGAAGACGCATCCGCAGGTCGTCTGGTCCGCGCTGCGGGGGTTGCACGATTCGCCGGCGGCACGCGCTGCTCTCGGCACACCGACAGGGCAGCGGATGTTCGACGAGTGGTGCGCTTCTGCCGCGGCGGACTGATGGAATGACGAAGGCCCCGCCTCGAGGCGGGGCCTTCGTCGTGACTCTGTGCGATCAGCTGATCGTGAGCAGCTGGTGGCCTGCGGCGACGGTCGCACCGGCGGTGGCCGCGATGCTGCCGACCGTGCCGTCCTTGTGCGCCTGCAGCGGCTGCTCCATCTTCATCGCCTCGAGGACGACGACGAGGTCGCCCTTGACGACCTGCTGCCCCTCTTCGACGGCGACCTTGACGACGGTCGCCTGCATGGGCGACTTCACGGCGTCACCGGATGCGCCGGCGCTGACCGAGGTGGCGTGGCTGCGACGAGACGGCGGCACAGCGGCCGGTCGCCCCGCGGTTCCCGCGGCGACCGCGACCCGGTCGGGCAGGCTCACCTCGAGCCGCTTTCCGGCGACCTCGACGACCACGGTGTGGCGGTTCTCGGCGGCGGCAGGGGACTCGAGCTCGCCGTCCCACGCGGGGATGTCGTTCTCGAACTCGGTCTCGATCCAGCGGGTGAAGATGCCGAACTCGCCGTCGTCGGCGGTGAAGGCCGGGTCGCGGACGACCTTGCGGTGGAACGGGAGAACGGTCGGGAGTCCCGCGACCTCGAACTCGTCGAGGGCCCGGCGCGAGCGCTCGAGGGCCTCGGCGCGGTCCTTGCCCGTGACGATGATCTTCGCGAGCAGCGAGTCGAACGCTCCCGAGACCGAGTCGCCTGCGGTGACGCCGGAGTCGAGACGGATTCCGGGGCCGCCGAAGGTCTTGAAGACGTGGATCGGGCCCGGCTGGGGAAGGAAGCCGCGACCGGGGTCTTCGCCGTTGATGCGGAACTCGATCGAGTGTCCGGTCGGCTTCGGATCGTCGTAGTCGATGGTGCCACCGGCCGCGATTCGGAACTGCTCCCGCACCAGGTCGATGCCGGTGACCTCTTCGGAGACGGGGTGCTCGACCTGCAGGCGGGTGTTGACCTCGAGGAACGACACGGTGCCGTCGGCGCCGATGAGGAACTCGCAGGTTCCCGCGCCGACGTAGCCGACCTCCTTGAGGATGGCCTTGGAAGCCGAGTACAGCAGGTCGTTCTGCTCGTCCGTGAGGAAGGGAGCCGGTGCCTCCTCGACGAGCTTCTGGTGACGGCGCTGCAGTGAGCAGTCGCGGGTCGAGATGACGACGACGTTGCCCTCGGAGTCCGCCAGGCACTGCGTCTCGACGTGGCGGGGCTTGTCGAGGTACTTCTCGACGAAGCACTCGCCGCGGCCGAAGGCCGTGACGGCCTCACGCGTCGCGGATTCGAACAGCTCGGCGACCTCGTCGAGTTCGCGGGCGACCTTGAGCCCGCGTCCGCCGCCGCCGTAGGCGGCCTTGATCGCGATCGGCAGGCCGAACTCCTTCGCGAAGGCGACGACCTCGTCTGCGCCGGCCACGGGGCCGGGGGTCCCGGGGGCGAGCGGGGCGCCCACCTTCTCGGCGACGTGACGGGCGGTGACCTTGTCTCCGAGTGCCTCGATGGCCTCGGGGGAGGGACCGATCCAGGTCATCCCCGCACCGATGACGGCGCGGGCGAACTCGGCGTTCTCGGCGAGGAAGCCGTACCCAGGGTGCACGGCGTCTGCGCCGGCACGGCGGGCGATCGAGAGGATCTTCTCGATCTGCAGGTAGGTCTCGGCGCTCGTCGCTCCGCCGAGGGCATAGGCCTCGTCGGCGAGGCGGGTGTGCAGAGCGTCGCGATCCTGGTCGGCGTACACGGCGACTGAGGCGATCCCCGAGTCACGAGCGGCACGGATGATGCGGACGGCGATCTCGCCGCGGTTGGCGATGAGCACCTTGGCGATATCAGGCATGGTTGCCAGCCTAGCGAGAAGGCACTCGATCTCTTTGACGACTCTCCACAAGAAAGAAGGAGAAACGTCGACGAGACCCTACGACCAGAGGTCGGTCCAGTCGACGCCCAGCTCGGTGGCCAGTCGTCGCACGGTCGACAGCGACATCCCCACCACGGTCGACGGATCCCCGTCGACGCGGGTGATGAAGGCACCGCCGAGGCTGTCGACCGTGAACGCGCCCGCGACGTGCAGGGGCTCGCCGGACGCGACGTAGGCGGCGATCTCGGCATCCGTGATGTCGTCGGCGAACGTCACAGAGGCTTCTGCGGTCGCGGTGGCCTCGACGGGCGCGGCACCGGGGGACACCCGGAACACCGAGTGGCCGGAGTGCAGGATGCCGGTGGCGCCGCGCATCTCGTGCCAGCGCCGGGTGGCTTCCTCGGGTGTGTAGGGCTTGCCGTACACACGGCCTCCGAGTGCGAACATCGAGTCGCCGCCGATCACGATGCCGTCGAAGAGGCCTTCCGCGGCGAGCTTGTGCGCGACGTCGGCGGCCTTCGCTCGGGCGAGCAGCAGCACGAGTTCGGCTGGGGGCAGTTCGGTGCCGCGTGCTGCCGCGGCGACGGCCGCCACGGCATCCTCATCCACGGCCGGCGACTGCGTGAGCGGCTCGATTCCTGCCTGTCGCAGCAGCATCAGGCGGGCAGGGGAGGTGGAGGCGAGGCAGACGCGCATGTGCACCACCGTATCCTCGAAGGATGACTTCTTCCGCAGCCCTGCTCGATCTGGACATCACCGGCATCGCGCACGGCGGTACGTTCATCGCCCGCCACGAGGGACGCGTCGTGTTCGTCTCCGATGCGATCCCCGGAGAGCGGGTGCGTGCGAGGCTGACCGAGGACTCGACGGACGAGTCGAAGAGCTTCTGGCGCGCGGAGACGGTCGAGGTCCTCGAGGCGTCCCCGCACCGCCGACCGCACATCTGGTCGGAGGCCGACGTCTCCCGCGCTCCGGAAGAACGCCCGGGAGGTGCGGACCTCGGACACATCGACCTCGTGCATCAGCGGGTCCTGAAGCGCCAGGTGCTGACCGAGGCCCTCGACCGGTTCGCGGGTGCGGGGCTCGAGGCCCCCGAGATCGAGGCGGTCGACTCCTCCGACGGAACCGGATGGCGAACCAGGGTCACGCTGCACGTCGACGATGACGGACAGGTCGGCCCCTATGCCGCGCGCAGTCACCGCGTGATCCCCGTCGGCTCGCACCCCCTGGCGCGTCCGTCGATCGCTCGGGCCGCGCTCGCGCTCGCCGGCGGCGAGGCGGGCAGCGTCGACCTGGTCGAACCCGGCGACGGCAAGGTCCGGATCATCCGTCGGGAGCGGCTCGATGAGCGTCCCGCGCGAGGACAGGGCCGACGTCCCGCGCCCGAGGTCGTCTACGAGCAGGTGGGCGATCGACGCTTCCAGGTCGATGCCGGCGGCTTCTGGCAGGTGCATCCGCGCGCCGCATCGGTGCTCGACGGTGCCGTGTACGGCATCCTCGACGGCCATGTCGACCCCGAGAAGAAGCACTTCGACCTGTACGGAGGCGTGGGGCTGTTCGCCGCATCGCTCGCGGACCTCGGCGGCACCGACATCGTCACGGTCGAGTCCAGCAGGCGCGCGACGGCCCATGCGCAGCAGAACCTCGCGCAGCTCGGCGTCAGCGCGGTCACCGCGCGTGTCGACCGCTACATCGCAGGAGCGCCCGCGGGAACGAAGGCGGGTGCCGTGGTCCTGGACCCGCCGAGAGCCGGTGCCGGACGCGCGGTGGTCGATGCGCTCGACGCGCTCGCGCCCGACGCGATCGCCTACGTCGCGTGCGATCCCGTCGCACTGGCGCGCGATCTCGGCACCTTCCGTGAGCGCGGATGGAACGTGGGGACTCTCCGCGGCTTCGACCTGTTCCCGCACTCGCATCATTTCGAGGTCGTCGCGCTGCTCACGCGGTGACGGGGATCGACACCCGCGCGAATCACTAGGCTGGGTGGATGAGCAGGGTCGCACTCATCGACGATCACGAATCCGTCCGCCTCGGTCTGGAGGCAGCGTTCGCCCGTGATGGCGCGCAGACGGTGGTCTTCTCCGGCAGCACTGTCGTGTCGTACATCGAGTGGCGATCCGCTTCCGCGGCCCCGCCCGCAGACGTGGTCGTGCTGGACCTCACTCTGGGTGACGGCACGACGGTCACCGAGAACGTCAGATCGCTCGTCACCGACGGTGCGAGCGTCGTGATCCACAGCGTCGCCGACCGTCCGGCGGCCGTCCGCGAGGCGCTCGCCGCCGGCGCCGCCGGAGTCGTCAGCAAGTCCTCGGCGCTCGACGACGTGCTCGATGCGATCCGCACGGTCGCCGACGGCGAGGCTCTCAACAACGTCGAATGGGCGAGTGCCGTCGACGGCGACCGTGACTTCGCGGATGCGCAGCTCTCCTCTCGCGAGCGCGATGTGCTGCGCCTGTACGCGGCGGGTCTGCCGCTGAAGGCTGTGGCCGAGCGTCTCGGGGTCGCGTACTCGACCGCCAAGGAGAACATCACCCGGATCAGGGTGAAGTACGTCGAGGTCGGGCGCCCGGCGCCGACCAAGGTCGACCTTCTCCGCCGCGCGATGGAGGACGGGATCGTCGCCGCAGACGGAGCGCCGAGTGCCCACTGACCCGCTCAGCATCCGCGATGCCTGGAGCAAGATCCCTTCCCCGGGGAGCGTCGAGACAGAATTCGAGCGATTCACGGGCAAGCGCATGGAGCGCATCCTCGCGACGGTGGTCGCGATCGGATCGGCGATCCTCGGAGCCCAGGCGCTGATCGCCGGCATCACGACGATGTCGTGGTCGGATCCTGGGAGGATCGCGATGCTGCTGGTGGTGTTCACACCACTCGTCGTGATGCTGATCGCCTGTGTGGTCGGACGAGGGGTGCGCACCGCGTCGGGTGCGTTCGCGATCGTCTACACCCTTGCACTCGGAGCCTGGCCGAGCTTCGTCGACCCCGTGGGCAAGGCGGCGGATCAGCCGTGGATCTTCTTCCTCGTCAACGTCGGCGTCGTCGCCGCGATGCTCGCGTTCCCGCTATGGCTGCAGTTCGCCTGGGCCGTGGGCCTCCCCTTCGTCTACGGGTACGTTCGGCTGGTCGAGGGGGAGTTCTCGCGGGATTTCTGGGTGACCACGGCGTTCGACGTGTCGTTCACACTGATCCTCGGCATCGTGATCATCGCGCTGGGCTGGATGTTCCGATCTGTGGCGGCCGGCGTCGACGAGGCCCGCGCGCACGCTGTGGAATCCTATGCATCGGCCGCGGCGGCTGCCGCTGCGGAGGAGGAGCGTGCGACCATGTCGGCGCTCATGCACGACAGCGTCCTCGCCGCTCTCATCGCTGCGGAGCGGGCAGAGGGGGAACGTGCACAGGAGCTCGCCGTCGGCATGGCGCGCGAGGCGTTGACCCGGCTCGCGAACACCGAAGCCGCGGTGGCGCAGGAGGGGAGCGATGAGCCGGTCGGAATCGCGCAGATCGTCGTGGAGCTGCGGCGGGCGCTCTCCGAGCTCGGAGCGGATGCGATCGTCGAAGAGCGCGGGGGGATCGGACTGATCCCGGGTCGCGCCGCGAGGGCGCTCGTGCTCGCCGCCCGACAGGCCCTCGGCAACGCCGTGACGCACGCGAACGGACGGGGGCTGCACATTCTCGCCGAGGGGAGGGGCGACGAGGGGATCAGCGTGACGATCACCGACACCGGTCCCGGGTTCGACCTCCAGGCCATCGGTGCTGACCGCCTCGGCATCAGCGCGTCGATCCTCGCGCGCATGGCCGGCGTGGCCGGGACGGCGGACATCGACTCGAGCGAGTGCGGCACCACCGTGACGCTCGGCTGGGAGCGTCCATGAACCGGACGGTGCGCAGCGTCGCGACCTCTCTCGCGGTCGGATTCGCGATGTACTTCGCCGCCAGAGGCGTCTGGTGGATCGAGCAGCCCACCGGGCCGCTGCTGATGGTGGCAGCGATCGGCCTGTATCTCGTGGTCGTGAACGCGGCGATCCTCTGGGACTCTGCGACGTCGGTGCGGATGCCCCTGTGGGTCGCCCTCGTCACGCTGGCATCCAGCGTGCTTATCCCCATCCTCGTGACGCTCTCGCTCGATCCGCTGACTCTGACCGCGCCGTTCGCCACGTGGTACATCGGTGCGCTCGGCCTGGTGGGCATCGTATGCATCGTGCGCCGCCGATTCGTGATCGGCTGGCTCGTCGTCCTGGTCCTCGTGGTCGCCTCGTCGGCCTATCTCGGGTTCTTCGTGGCGCTGTCGCTCGGCCTGGTCGGATCCTTCATGTGGGTCGCGGTGGCCCACCTGCTGGTGATGTTCTGGGATCGGGCGGTGCGTGACACCGAGCGACTCGCCGGCATCCAGCAGGCGGTATCCGCGTGGCACGCGACGCAGCAGGTGCGGCAGAAGGAGCGGCGCCTGCGCACGCAGTTCGCGCTCGCCGTCGCCGGACCTGTGCTCAGCCGCGCCGTCGCGTCCCGTGGTGCGCTCGACGCCGAGGAACGGCTCCAAGCGAGGCTGGCCGAGGGGCGGCTCCGCGACGAACTGCGCGGCGCCGACCTGCTCAACGATGCGGTACGGGATGCGATCGAGGATGCCCGGCGGCACGGTGCCGTCGTGACCGTCTTCGACGAGGGCGGTCTGGACGATGTCGACGAAGCGCGGCGAGCCGTGATCCGTGACGAGCTCGCCAGGGTGCTTCGCGACGCCGACGCCGAGCGCTGGATCATCCGTGCCGCACGGGATCCGCTGACGGCGGTGACGGTGGTCGGTCGGGCCGGCGCCGGCGGGCAGAGCGATGACGACGCCGTGGACGTCTTCCACGAGATCCCCCGCGAGGCGACCGAGCACTGAGATGCGGCCCCTGCCCTCGGCTCTGGCCGGGGGAGGAGGTCAGAGTCGAGGTCAGACAGAGTGGGCGAGGGGCGGCGAATCCGCCAGCCCCTCGCCATGCGGACAGTTACCCGAAAACCATCCGCTGGTGGCCGGTCTGCGTCTGTCTACCCTGGGACAGAGAGACCAGCCGAACGCGAAGCGTCTTACTCAGTCTCGTGGTTATTCAAATCGTTGTCTGTAGGTATTTTGGGGGACACGGGAATGGCCCCCATGCGAGAAGATGGGGCATGGGAATGCGCCGAGGAACCAACCTCCCCCGAATGGGCGACTTCAACCAGTCGGTGATCCTCGAGGCCATCCGTCGCTCGGTCGAGGGGCTCAGTCGGATCGAGCTCGTCGAGGCGACGGGGCTCTCTGCCCAGACGATCACGAACATCACCCGGCGGCTGCTCGACGACGGCTTCATCGCCGAGGCGGGGCGGACGATCAACGGACCCGGCAAGCCCCGTGTCACTCTCCGCCTGGTGGCGGAGAGCCGCTTCTCGGTGGGTGTGCACCTCGACCCGGCGGTGATCACCTTCGTTCTGCTGAACATGTCGGGCGGCGTGGTCCACCGACTCGTGGTTCGGACGCCGGACAAGGATCCTCGCCGCATCGTCGAGACCATGGCTCAGACGATCGATGCGCTGATCGACGAGGCCGGAGTCGACCGCGCTCTCGTCGCGGGTGTAGGGGTGGCCGCTCCCGGTCCGCTCGACGCGCAGAAGGGCACGGTGATAGACCCGCCGAAGCTGCATGGCTGGCATCGAGTTCCGCTGCGTTCGGTTCTCGCCGAGGCCACCGGGTTCGACGTCACTCTCGAGAAGGACACGACGGCCGCGGCCGTGGGCGAGCTCTGGATGGGCACCGATTCCACCGAGGGCTCGTTCCTGTTCATCTATCTCGGAACGGGTCTCGGAGCCTCCGTGGTGCGCGAGGGCGGTGTCATCACGGGCAGTTCTCATAACTTCGGCGAGATCGGTCACATCATGGTCGATCCGGAGGGGCCGGCGTGCTCGTGCGGATCACGCGGGTGCGTGGAGGTGGTGTGCACACCGCAGGCGATCGTCGAGCAGGCGGAGACTGCGGGAGTGTTCGATGATGATCGAGACGCTGACGACGAGCATGCCGTAGAGGCGCGTTTCACCCTCCTCTGCGAGCGAGCCGGTGCCGGCGATTCGCCTGCGCTCGCGGTGCTGCGCCGGGCGGCGGGCCACCTCGCGGTCCTGATCTCGGCGCTGACCAACGTGCTCGACGTCGACCGTGTCGTGTTGGGAGGGCCGTTCTGGGGGCGCCTGGCCGAGGTCTATCTGCGCGAGCTCCCCGAGCAGCTGAACAGGCGAAGCGCCACGCGCGCAGTGCACCTTCTCCCTGTCGAGGGCACCGTGGTGGGAGACGATGTGGGTGCGGTCGGTGCTGCATGCGTCGTTCTCGACGCCGTTCTCACCCCGAGGGCATCCGATCTCTACCTCGACGACTGAACGATCCCCGAACTGCCATACCGGTATATCGGTTTTCGAAGTGGGTTGATAATTCCAATCGATGTACTATCGAAGGGATGCGCCGACTGGGGTGCTCCGATTGCTGGGACGACGGTCCCGCGTCGACCGGGGGAGACTGTCTGCGTGGCCCGGAAGCTGGGGGGCTCCGGGTCTCGCAGGCGCCTCACCCGCCTCGCGTTCAGCGACGAGCGATCAGCCCGAGAAACGGCCCCACGGGATGTCCCGTCGAAGAGGTCTCCGCAGCGGACGCTGCGTGCGAGTCCACGCGGAGACGCGGGGTACGTCGGCGACAGCATCCGCCGACTCCTGCGCGTACGCGTCGCTCACGACCGCGATGAGCGCGGCGAGCTCCTCTTCCGTGGCGGAGCCGCGCGTGATCTCGATCGTCGGCGGACGCTCTGCCCCCGCCGGCGTCTCCGGTGCGTCCTGCGCGCTCACAGGGGGATGTTCCCGTGCTTCTTGGGCGGCAGCTCCGCCCGCTTGCCGCGCAGGGCGCGGAGGGCCTTGGCGATGGAGACGCGGGTGTTCGCCGGTTCGATGATGCCGTCGATCTCGCCGCGCTCGGCCGCGAGGAACGGTGAGGTCACGCTGTACGTGTACTCGTTCGCGAGGCGCGTGCGCACGGCTGCGACGTCTTCGCCTGCCTCTTCAGCGCGCTTGATCTCGCCGCGATACAGGATGTTGACCGCACCCTGTCCGCCCATGACGGCGATCTCGGCGGTGGGCCAGGCGAGGTTCACATCGGCGCCGAGCTGCTTCGAGCCCATGACGATGTAGGCGCCGCCGTAGGCCTTGCGGAGGATCACGGTGACCAGCGGCACCGTGGCCTCGGCATACGCGTAGATGAGCTTCGCGCCGCGGCGGATCACACCGGTCCACTCCTGGTCGGTGCCTGGCAGGTAGCCGGGCACATCGACGAGCGTCACGATCGGGATCGAGAACGCATCGCAGAAGCGCACGAACCGGCTGGCCTTCTCGCCGGCTTCGATGTTGAGGGTTCCTGCCATCTGCGACGGCTGGTTGGCGATGATGCCGACCGAGCGGCCCTCGACGCGTCCGAAGCCGATCACGATGTTGGGCGCGAAGAGCGGCTGGACCTCGATGAAGTCCCCGGCGTCGACGACGTGCTCGATGACCGTGTGGATGTCGTACGGCTGATTGGGGGAGTCCGGGATGATCGTGTTCAGCGTGCGATCGGCATCCGTGGTCTCCCACTCGAAGCCGCTCTCGTAGCCGGGGATCTCCGCCATGTTGTTGTCGGGCAGGAAGCCCAGAAGCGTGCGCGCATAGTCGATCGCATCGTCCTCGTCTTCGGCGAGGTAGTGCGCGACGCCGGAGCGGGTGTTGTGCGTGAGGGCGCCACCGAGCTCCTCCATGCCGACGTCCTCGCCGGTGACCGTCTTGATCACGTCGGGGCCGGTGACGAACATCTGGCTGGTCTTGTCGACCATGATGACGAAGTCCGTCAGGGCGGGGCCGTACACGGCACCGCCGGCGGCCGGGCCCATGATGATCGAGATCTGCGGGATGACACCGGACGAACGGGTGTTCAGACGGAAGATCTCGCCGTATTTGCTGAGCGCGAGCACCCCCTCCTGGATCCGCGCGCCGCCCGAGTCGAGGATGCCGATGATCGGCATGCCGCCGGAGAGCGCGAACTCCATGATCTTGATGATCTTGTCGCCCGACACCTCGCCGAGCGAGCCGCCGAACGTGGTGAAGTCCTGCGAGTACACCGCGACTGTTCGTCCGTGGATCGTGCCGACGCCCGTGACGACCGAGTCTCCGTATGGCCGGTTCTTGTCCATCCCGAAGGCCGTGGTGCGGTGGCGCACGTACTCGTCGAACTCGACGAAGCTTCCTGGATCGACGAGCAGCTCGATGCGCTCGCGGGCGGTCATCTTGCCCTTGGCGTGCTGCTTGTCGTGCGCGACCTTCTCAGCGTCGACAACGGCTTCGTTGTAGCGAGCGCGGAGGTCTGCGATTCTGCCGGCGGTGGTCGAGAGTTCGGGCTTGTCCGTCACGGATTCCACCCTATCGTCGGCTCGGCCCCGTCCGTTGGATGCTCGCCACAACGGGTCGCCGGATCCTTTGGCGGCTCTCTCGGGTCCGGTGATCCACGCGGAGTCAGTCGCTCCGGCCGGGACGCGCGTCTGTGCCGAGCTCGCCCGACAGGTCATGGGTGCCCGACCGCTCGCCCGCGCCGCTTTCGATCTCGGACGTTCCGTGCTTGCGCCCACGACCCACCGACGTGATCTTCCGTCCGGCCCAGCCGACACCGCGCGCCGCGGAACCAGCCGCTCCCGCGATGGCCCCGCCGACGAATTGCGCGCCGTGCAGCATCCGCAGTTCGAGCTTCTCGGCACCGTCGACCGGTTCTAGGTCGAGGGGCAGATCCATGGGAGCCGCGCCGAACGCGCGGTGCGAGGTGGTGAGCACGCGGCGTCCGAGGATGTGGTTGCCCGCCCCGCCGACGGCTGCGCCGACACCGAACGGCAGTGCTTTGCCGATGAAGGAGGCGCCTCCCTTGGCGGCGAACTGCTTCACGAACATGCTCTTGAGCTGGTCGACCAGCGGTCCGACCGCGGCCCGGGGGAGCGACTTCGTCACCATCTCGCCCCAGTAGGACGAACGGGTGCCGCCCTTGCCCGTCGCCTCTCCGGCGAGCTGACCGACCAGCGCCACGCCCTCCTTGCCGAGCATGAGCGTCATGACGAGAGCTCGGGCCCTGTCGGGATTCGAGACCGCGATGCCGTGCACCTCGGCGACCGACTGAGCGAAAAGGGCGGTCGACTCGACGAAGCCGACGGTCTCGACGCCGGAGAGGGCGAGCGTGATGCCCGTGCCGATGCCGGGAACGACAGCCGTCGCACCGACGGCTGCGCCGCCCGTGGTGACCGCCGCGAGATAGCGGCGTTCGAGGATGCGGATGATCTGCTCGGGCGATGCGTGGGGGTTGCGCAGACGGATGCTGCGGATGTGCGCGAGCACGAGCGGTCGTTGGATCGCGAGGACGCGATCGAGGCCCCGCACCATGAACGGATGCTCGGTGGAACCCACCGGCGGCACGCCCCTGTCCCACGGGGAGTCATCGGGGAGCGAGTGGATCTTGTGCACCTTGGGGGCCATGGATCGATCCTAGGAACACAGCCCGCGAAAACGCCGAAAGCCCGGCACCCTTGACGGGGCCGGGCTTTCGTGAAACGAGATCAGACGAACAGGTTCGCCCGCTCCAGGTCTTCGGCGAAGTCGACCTCGACCGCGTAGAGGTCGGAGACGTCCATCGGCTCGAGCAGGAGGCCGTCCTCGGCGATCGCGAGTTCGAGTCCGCGCTCGAAGTAGTCCTGGTCCTCGACGCGCTGCAGCTGGCGCATGAACGCCTTCTTGTTCGCGGAGGAGATGTAGTTGATGCCCACGGCCTCTCCGAGTCCGCCCTTGACGGTCTTGGAGAGCTCATTGATGAAGCCCTCGGCCGTGACCGTGTACTTCACCTCTTCGTCGCTCACCTTCGAGGTGTTGACCGTGACGAACGACTGGTCGCGCTCGATGTAGGCCGCCGCACGGCCCAGGATCATCGGGTCGAAGACGACGTCACCGTTCATCCAGAGCACGCCGGACTTGCCGGTCGCGCCGAGCGCGCGCAGCAGGCTCTTCGACGTGTTCGTCTCGTCGTAGCGCTCGTTGTGCACGTAGTTGACGTTCGGGAAGGCCTCGATGATGGTCTCGGCGCGGTAGCCGACGACGGAGGTGATGCGTGCGTCGGTGCCGAAAGCGGCGCGGATGTTGTCGTGCTGCTGACGCATGATCGTGCGGCCGTCGCTGAGCTCGGTGAGCGGCTTCGGCAGCGCGCGGCCCAGGCGTGAGCCCATTCCTGCTGCGAGGATGACGGTCTGAAGAGTCACGAGTGCTCCTAAAGGAAGTATGTGTTCACGGTCGGTTCACCGACCAGACACTTCGTCGTGCCGAGAGCCATGCTAGCGATCCAGCCTGGGAACCCCCGGGGGTTGTCGCCCCTGTTGCCAATTCGTGATCCAGTACACACCCAACACTCAGATTCGTCCAGATCGGCCCTGTGCGGGGTCCGATCTGTGATTCCGGGGCCAATTGTTGCGGCGACCCTAAGAAAGTGGGTACCCGTTGATACCGTAGGACGGTGACTGCTTCCCCCGACGACCGCACCGATCAGGTGGCCGACGCCGCGCCCTCGACCGCCGAGAAGACGCCGGCTCGGAAGACGCCCGCCAAGAAGGCGACGAGCGCGCGAACGCCCGCGAAGTCAGCCGCAGACAAGGCTGCAGCGACGATCGAGGTGGTGGCGGAGCCCGCGCTGAAGATCGACCGGAGTGTCGAGGCTGCGGCGTCGCGTTCCACCGCGCCGAAGAAGACCACGTCGGCCGCGGCACGCACTGCCGCAGCGAAGAACTCGGCTCGCCCGACGAGCGCTCGAGGTGCTGCCGCGAAGACCACCGCAGCGCGATCGACGACGGCCAAGTCGAGTGCCGCGAAGACGACGGCTGCGAAGACGACGACCTCGAGGACGACTGCCCCGAAGACGACCGCGGCGAAGACGACCGCGGCGAAGACGACGGCCGCGAAGACGACCGCCGCGAAGACGGCTGCGGCGAAGGCCGCGGCCGAGAAGAGCGCCGCGGCGAAGTCCACTGCCCGCACGTCTGCCGCAAAGACGGCTTCGGCCAGGACGGTGGCTGCGAAGACCGCCGCTGCGAAGACGGCTGCGGCCAAGGCCGCCGCTGCGAAGGCTGCTGAGGCTGAGGCCGCGGAGGCGAAGGCCGCCGAAGCTCGGGCCGTGGAGGAGGCGGCGGCTGCGAAGGCCGCTGCGGAGGCGAAGGCCGCTGCGGAGGCGAAGGCCGCTGCGGAAGCGAAGGCCGCTGAAGCGACCGTGCCCGCTCCCGCCGTGACTGACCCCGTGGCGGGCGGCGCGGATGACGTTTCTTCCTTCATCGAGCGACCCCGCATCGACGACGTCGACGCGCCGTCGATCGAGTCCTCCACGGCTGACGCCGCTTCGATCGAGTCCCCGACAGCTGACGCCGCTTCGACCGATGGCGCGACCTCCGACGTCGTCGAGGTCCTCGAAGACGCTGCAGCGGATGAGCCCGCAGACGAGAGTCCGGCGTCCGACGTCGTCGACGCCGTCTCCGATGCGGATGCGACGGAAGAGGCCGTCAGCGGTGTCGAGGCGGCATCCGCCTCTGAGGCGATCCGCATCCGCGGCCTGGTGAAGAGCTTCGGCGACCACACGGCGGTCAACGGCATCGATCTGACCGTGCCCGCCGGGTCGTTCTATGGAATCGTCGGGCCCAACGGCGCGGGCAAGACGACGACGCTCTCGATCGTCGCGGGGCTTCTGCGCGCCGACGAGGGGAACGTCGTGATCTGCGGCATCGACCAGGCGGCCAAGCCGCTCGCGGCGAAGCGGATGATGGGTGTGCTGCCCGACCGGCTGCGCACGTTCGATCGCCTCACCGGCCGTCAGCTCCTCTACTACTACGGCCTGCTGCGAGGTCTCGCATCGAACGTCATCGAGAAGCGCGTCGGCGACCTCGCGCGCGCCTTCGACCTCGGCGAGGCGCTGAACCGCGTCGTCTCCGACTACTCGGCCGGTATGACGAAGAAGATCATGCTCGCGGGAGCGATGATCCACTCGCCGCGCGTCCTGGTGCTCGACGAGCCCTTCGAAGCGGTCGATCCCGTGTCGTCCGCGGTCATCCTCGACATCCTGCGCGCATACGTCGACCACGGCGGAACGGTCATCCTCTCCAGCCACGGCATGGATCTCGTCGCGCGCGTCTGCTCGCGCGTCGCGATCATCGTCGGGGGAGAGGTGCTCGCCGAGGGCACGATCGATGAGGTGCGCGCAGGGCAGACGCTCGAGGCGCGATTCGTCGAGCTCTCCGGTGGCATCAGCGAGGTGGAGGGGCTCGAGTGGCTGCACACGTTCTCCGACTGAGGGCGGCGCTCCTGATCGGATCGCTCCGCGGCGAACGTCGGGTGCGCACGTTGATCATGCTCGCCGTGATCGTCGTCCTCACGTCCGTGGTCTGCGCCGCGGTCCTGAGCCTCGACGACGCTCCGGTCGCCGTCGCGCGCACCGTCATCGTGCTCGGCAGCGCCGCGCTGCTGCTCGGATTCCTGGTCGGCCCGATCCTCGTGGGTGCCGTCGACCAACTCGACCCCCGGCGGTTCGCCGTGTTCGGGGTCGACGAGCGGCAGATGCCGTGGATCCTCGCCCTCGCCTCGTTCATCAGTGTCCCGAGTCTGGCGCTGCTCGCGGTGAACATCAGCGTCTGCGTCGTCGCGATCAGGCTGGGCGCCCCGTGGCTGCTCGCCGTATCGATGAGCTTCGTGAGCCTCATGTCGACGATCCTGGCGGCGAGGGTCGGAATGGCCGTCAACGCGCTGGTCCTGCCCGAACGCCGATCACGCGAGCTCACCGCCCTCTTCGCCCTGGCCGTGATCGTGATCGCATTCCCCGTGGCCGTCTTCCTCGCATCCCTGAAGTGGGACGGCGAGGTGCCCGCTGCGGTCGGCACCCTCGCGGCAGCCGTCGGTGTCACCCCCTTCGCGGCATCGTCGCGCTTCCTCTTCTCGTTCGCGACGGACGACAACACCGGCGCCTGGATCAGCGGTGTCGTGGCGTTCGCGACCGCCGCGGTCCTCTGGGCGCTGTGGACGTGGCTCGTGCGTCGACTGCTGACCACCACGGAACGGCCCGTCACATCGCGCGAGCGATCCGGACTCGGCTGGTTCGGTCTGCTCCCGTCGAACGCCTTCGGCGCGATCGCGTCGCGGAGCCTCGTCTACTGGCTGCGCGATCGTCGGTACATCATGAACCTGATCGTGGTCCCCGTCGCGGGCGTGCTCACGGTGCTCCCTCTGCTCGTCGCAGGGGTGCCGCTCGAGATCGCGGCGCTCGTCCCGGTCCCGGTGATGGCGCTGTTCTTCGGATGGCTTCCGCACAACGACGTCGCGTACGACTCGACCGCGCTGTGGACGCATGTCGCGAGCGGTGTGCGCGGTGTCCCGGATCGCCTGGGACGATTGGTGCCGGTCGTGCTGGTCGCCGTGCCCGTGCTGGCGATCTCCGTGCCGCTGACGCTGCTGTGGATCGACGACTGGCGTCTTCTGCTCCCGCTCACGGGACTCGGGGCCAGTCTGCTGCTGTCGGCGCTCGGGTTCTCGAGCATCGTGTCGGTGATCGCGCCCTATGCGGTGTCTCGCCCGGGAGACAGCCCGTTCCAGCAGCCGCAGCGACCGACCTCGAGAGGCGCCTACGGCCCGGCCGCGGCGTTCCTCGGCGCCATCGTCGTGAGCATCCCGACCATCTGGCTTCTGGTGCTCACGATGCTCGAGGGCTCGCAGTTCGCTCCGGCGACGTTCTGGGCCGGAATCGCCACGGGCCTGGTCGTGCTCGCCGTCGGCGTGACGGTCGGCGGTCGGATCTTCGAGCGTGGGGGCGAGCGCCTGATGGAGTTCGTCGAGACAGCGTGACAGCCGCCCACCAGCGGCTGTGCACGGCTAGACTCTCGGCATGAGTACTCCGCTGGACAGCCCCGATCAGGGCGGCGTGGCAACGCTTGATCGCGAACTGGAAGAGCTCCTCCGGGAGGAGAATCTCGAACCGGGCGACCACGAGCGCTTCTCGCATTACGTGAAGAAGGACAAGATCCTCGAGTCCGCCATCACCGGCAAGCCGGTGCGCGCGCTGTGCGGCAAGAAGTGGACCCCGGGTCGCGACCCGGAGAAGTTCCCGATCTGCCCCACGTGCAAGGAGATCTACGAGTCGATGATCAGCTGAGCCGCACAGGTTCAGCGGCGCATCAGCTCGCGTCGACGAACACGGTCGGGATGGCCGGGTCGGATTTGCTCAGGGCGAGGGCTCTGACCGGAAGCTCTTCGCGCACGCGCAGGTGATGCGCCCGAGCGGATGCCGTGCCCTCGGGCCCTTCGAAAGCGGTGTCGATCTCGCCGGCCTCGACGAACGTGGTCTGCAGCGCACGACCCTCCGGGTGCTCCGCCGGGGTGTCCAACTGCTCGAAGCCGTCCGACACCACGACGGTCTCGGTCTCTGCCACGCCGTCGACGAGCGTGCGGAAGGCCGCCTTGCGCCCGCCCTGCGATGCCTTGTCGGTCGAGGCCTTCGCGACTCCGATCCATGCTCCGGTCGGGTCCTGCCGTGCGACGAGCTTGTAGACCATGCTCGCAGTGGGATATCCGGAGCCGGTGACGACCGAGGTGCCGACGCCGTACGCGTCGACCGGTGACGCCGCCAGCGCAGCGATGGCATACTCGTCGAGGTCGCTCGTGACCGTGATCCGCGTGCTCGTCGCTCCGAGCTCGTCGAGCTGAGCGCGTACCTCCGCCGCGACGATCGGCAGGTCGCCGGAGTCGATCCGCACACCGCCGAGGCCGGTACCGGCCACGCGAACGGCTGTCTCGACGCCGGTTCGGATGTCGTAGGTGTCCACGAGCAGGGTCGTGTCGGTACCGAGGCTGTCGATCTGCGAGCGGAAGGCCTCTTCCTCGGTCTCGTGCAGAAGGGTCCACGAGTGCGCCGCGGTGCCCATCGTCGGGATTCCCCATCGGCGTCCGGCCTCGAGGTTGCTCGTCGCACGGAATCCGGCGATGTAGGCCGCGCGGGCGGCAGCCACGGCGGACTGCTCGGCGGCGCGGCGGGAACCCATCTCAGCCAGCGGGCGCTCGCCGGCCGCGATGCTCATGCGCGATGCGGCGGTGGCGACGGCCGAGTCGTGGTTCAGGACGCTGAGCGCGAGGGTCTCGAGCACGACCGCGTCGGCGAACGTGCCCTCGACGGTCAGGATGGGGGAACCGGGGAAGTACAGCTCGCCCTCGCGGTAACCGCGGATGGAGCCGGTGAAGCGGTAGTTCTCCAGGTAGGTCAGCGAGTCGGAACCCACCACGTCGTTGTCGCGCAGGAAGCGCAGCTCGTCGTCGCCGAAGCGGAACTCGCGCAGCAGTGAGAGCAGGCGCCCCGTGCCGGCGACGACGCCGAATCGGCGCCCGCCGGACAGCCGCCGTGAGAAGAGTTCGAACACGCTGGGCCGTGAGGCTGTTCCGTCGCGCAGCGCAGCGGCGAGCATCGTGAGTTCGTAACGGTCGGTCAGAAGCGCCGTGGACGTCGTCATGCGCTCAGCTTAGTGACGACATCCACCCGGGTTGCTGAGCGTGACGCTGGGTGCGCGCGGGTAGGCTGGTGAGTCATGAACGACGCCCCGATCGGAATCTTCGACTCCGGTGTCGGCGGACTCACGGTGGCCAGGGCCATCCGAGCCCAGCTGCCCCGGGAATCGTTCGTCTACATCGGCGACACCGCGCACTCGCCGTACGGCCCGAAGCCGATCGCCGATGTGCGTCGCTACAGCCTCGAGGTGCTCGACACGCTGGTCGATCAGGGCGTCAAGATGCTCGTGATCGCCTGCAACACGGCATCCGCGGCCATGCTGCGCGACGCACGGGAGCGCTATGACGTCCCCGTCGTCGAGGTCATCGGCCCTGCCGTGCGCCGCGCCGTGTCGACCACGCGCAACGGGCGGGTGGGCGTCATCGGCACTGTCGGGACGATCGGCTCACGTGCCTACCAGGACATGCTCGAGGTGAACGAGCGTCTCGAGGTCTTCACCGCGGCGTGCCCTCGCTTCGTCGAGTTCGTCGAGGGCGGCATCACCGGCACGCCCGAGGTCCTCGCCACCGCCGAGGAGTACCTCGCGCCGCTTCGAGACGCAGGTGTCGACACCCTGGTGCTCGGATGCACGCACTACCCGTTCCTCCGGGGTGCGATCAGCTACGTGATGGGGGAGGGGGTCACGCTCGTCTCCAGTGACGACGAGACTGCGGGCGACGTATACCGCCAGCTGGTCCGCGGTGACCTCCTCGCTTCGCCCGATGCCACAGCGTCCTATGTCTACGAGGCGACGGGCGACTCGACCACCGAGTTCACCGCGCTCGCCAACCGTCTGATGGGCCGGGAGGTGCGCGACGTGCAGCTCGTGCAGACCGGTGTCATCACGCTTCCGGAGTCGGCCGCAGGGCTCTGACTCCTCCGCAGCATCCATCCGCTTCTTCCACCCCCACCGAAGGAACCCCATGACCAGCATCGTCCGCGCCGACGGCCGCTCCACCGACCAGCTCCGTGAGATCACGATCGAGCGAGGCTGGAGCAGCCACGCCGAGGGGTCGGCACTGATCAGCTTCGGCGGTACCAAGGTGCTGTGCACCGCATCGTTCACGAACGGCGTGCCCCGCTGGCTCACCGGCAAGGGCAAGGGATGGGTGACAGCCGAATACTCGATGCTTCCTCGTGCGACCAACAGCCGCAACGACCGCGAGAGTGTGAAGGGTCGCATCGGCGGACGTACGCACGAGATCTCGCGCCTGATCGGCCGCGCGCTGCGCGCCGTCGTCGACACCAAGGCACTCGGCGAGAACACGATCGTGATCGACTGCGACGTGCTGCAGGCCGACGGCGGAACGCGCACCGCCGCGATCACCGGAGCCTACGTTGCCCTGGCCGATGCGATCGAGTGGGGCAGGGAGAAGAAGTTCATCGGCAAGAACTCGACGCCGCTGGTCGACTCCGTCGCCGCCGTCTCGGTCGGGATCATCGACGGTGAGCCCATGCTCGATCTCGCATATGTCGAGGATGTCCGCGCCGAGACCGACATGAACATCGTCGTGACCGGTCGTGGTCTGTTCGTCGAGGTGCAGGGCACCGCCGAGGGAGCGCCTTTCGACAAGCGCGAGCTCGACGCGCTGCTCGATCTGGGCGTCGCGGGCTGCGCCGACCTGAAGGACCAGCAGCTGAAGGCGCTCGCGGGCTGATGAAGGTCGTCCTCGCCACGCACAATCCGCACAAGGTCGCGGAGTTCCAGCAGATCGTCGCGGCCACGCGTCCCGATCTCGAGGTCGTCGGATACGACGGCCCGGAGCCGGTCGAGGACGGCGTGACGTTCGCTGCGAACGCGCTCATCAAGGCGCGCGCCGCCTCGCTGCACACCGGACTCGCGGCGCTCGCCGACGACTCCGGCATCTGCGTCGATGTGCTCGGAGGGTCGCCCGGGGTGTTCTCCGCCTACTGGGCGGGGCAGAAGAAGGATGCTGCGGCCAACCTCGAGCTGCTGCTCGACCAGCTCCGTGACATCGCGGATCCGCACCGCGCCGCCCACTTCAACTCGACCATCGCGCTGGTGACGCCAGACGGTTCCGAGCATGTGGTCGTGGGGAGATGGCCGGGGCGCCTGGCCGCCGAGGCATCAGGCGGGGGCGGGTTCGGCTACGACCCCATCTTCATCCCGGACGGCCAGCCGGAGGGTGCCGAGCGCACCGTGGGGGACTTCACCGCCGACGAGAAGCAGACGCAGTCGCACCGCGCCCGTGCGTTCGCAGATCTGGTGCCATTGCTCGCCGATCTCTGACCTGCAGATACTTGACCACTACGCTTGACGTACTTCATGCGTAGTGGTTACTGTGATCGGCATGCGAGAACTCACCTACTACATCGGCGTCACCCTCGACGGCTTCATCGCGGGCCCTGCCGACGAGGTCGACTTCTATCCCGTGACCCCGGCGTTCGCCGAGATGATGGGAACCGAGCTCGCCGACATCCAACCCGCATTCGTGCGCGCCGACCGCGGAGGCGTCGACGAGCCGCTGACCCGATTCGACACCGTGCTGATGGGCCGTCGCACCTACGAGCCAGCGCTGCAGGTCGGCATCACCGATCCGTACTCGCAGTTGCGGACCGTCGTCTTCAGTCGCTCGCTGGACGACACGGACGAGCCGAACGTCGAGATCGTCCGCACGGATCCCGTCGCGCGGGTGCGTGAGCTCAAGGCGGAGCCCGGTCTCGGCATCTACCTGGCGGGCGGTGCCGTGCTCGCCGGCGTGCTGCTCGACGAGATCGATCGCCTGATCGTCAAGAAGTACCCGGTGATCGCCGGATCAGGGATCCCGATGACGAGCCATCCCTTCGCCCCGACGCAGTTCGGCCTCGATCAGGTGCGCTCGTTCGACAACGGCTGCGTCGTGCTCGAGTACACCCGAGTGCGCTGAGGGCGCGGTTACTGAGAATCATCACCATTCCCGACTGCGCGCAGACCCGCCGACCGGCACGATCGCCGGTCTAGCCTGGAAGCATGCACGATCATGCGCCCGCCGCCGGCGGCATCCGCTCTGCGAGTCATCGCCGTCTTCTGGCGATATCGCTGAGCCTGACCGCGACCATCATGGTGGTGCAGGTCGTGGGCGCAGTGCTCACTGGATCCCTCGCGCTGTTGGCTGACGCCGCACACATGTTCACCGACGCTTCAGCGCTCGTGATCGCGCTGATCGCCGCTGCGGTCGCCGCGCGACCGGCCGACGACCGCCGTACCTTCGGGTATCAGCGCGCCGAGGTGTTCGGGGCGCTGATCAACGCGATCATCCTGATCCTCCTCGCCGGATGGGTCGGCATCGAGGCGGTCGGCCGGCTGATCGACCCGGGTGAGACCGAGGTCGCCGGAGGGCTGATGCTCATCGTCGCGATCGTGGGCCTCGTGGCCAACGCGATCTCGATGTGGCTGCTGAGCCGTGCCCAGCGCACCAGCATCAACGTCCGCGGCGCGTACCTCGAGGTGATGGGCGACCTGATCGGCTCGGCGATGGTGATCATCGCGGCGATCGTGATCGTGACGACGGGATGGATGCCGGCAGACGCGCTCGCGTCGATCATGATCGCCGTGCTGATCATCCCGCGCGCGATCGCGCTGCTTCGTGAGGTCTTCTCGGTGCTCTCCGAATCGGCTCCGGAGGGCACAGCGGTCAGCGACATCCGGCAGCACCTGCTCGACTACGACGGCGTCGTCGGAGTGCACGACGTGCACGTGTGGCAGCTGACCCGCGGTGCTCCGGTGTTCAGCGCGCACGTCAGCGTCGAACCGACGCTCCTCGCCGACGGGCGATCCGCGAAGCTGCTGAGCGATCTGCAATCGTGTCTCGCGCACCACTTCGACGTGGAGCATTCGACGTTCCAGATCGAACCTGCCGAGCAGTCGGACTGCGAACCGCATCACGCGTGACCGGTCAGCTCTCGACCACGACCTCGTCGGGTGACTTGTCGGGGCGGAGGCCCCGCCAGCGGGAGTGACGGAGGACGCCGTCGGGGGTCCAGTTCGCGAACTCGACCTCTCCGACCAATTCGGGTTCCACCCACAGTGCGTCCGAAGCGTCGAGAGCGGGAACCCCGCCCAAAGGGGCTGATTCGACGCGCAGCGGAGCGAGGCGTGCGAGCAGATCGCGCAGCATCCGGTCGGTGAAGCCGGTGCCGACGCGTCCCACGTATCGAAGCCGCCCGGAGTCCGGAACCGCGAGCAGCAGCGACCCGAACGTGCCCTCGCGGTCGCCTCTGCCCGGACGGATGCCGACGATCACGACCTCCTGCATCCGGGTCAGCTTGAGCTTGAGCCAGGCGGGGGAGCGCTGCCCTGCGCGATAGCGGGACGCGGGATCTTTCACGACCACGCCCTCGAGTCCGAACTCCTCGCTCGCGGCCAGCGCGGCATCCACGTCGTCGAACACGGGCGGCACCTGCATCGGGGCCTCCAGATCCGAGACCACCTCTTCGAGCAGCGTGCGTCGCTGCGACAGCGGCATCGAGGTGAGGTCGTGCCCGTCGAGGCGCAGCAGGTCGAAGACCATGTAGACGATCGGGGTGCGCACGACCTCTCGTTCTATCTCGCGGGGCCGCGTGAGGTGCATCCGATTCTGCAGCAGCGAGAAGCTCGGCCTGCCGTGAGAGTCGAACGCGACGATCTCCCCGTCGACGATCGCGTCGCCGACCGGGAGGAAAGGAGCACCGTCCGCGGTGAGCTCGGGGTAGCGGGCGGTGATATCGGTGCCGCTGCGCGCATGCAGCAGCATCCGCCCGTCCGCCCAGGTGCCGATCGCCCGGATGCCGTCCCATTTCACCTCGACCCAGGAGGGCGAGCTGAGCCCGCGGGCGATCGCGGGTGTGCCGTTCTCGGCGAGCATCGGCGATACGGATGCTGCAGACACGGACGCGGGGGAGACGGGCGCCGAGGACGCGGATGCCGGGGCACTCGCCGCGCCGGAGATCCTCGGGCGGTGCCGGGTGCGCTCGACGCGCTGCGCGGCGATCTCCTCATCGGATGCTGCGCGTCTCGCCGTATGCACGTGCGGTGCATGTTCGGTGCGCAGCGGTGCGATCGGGTCGATCCCTGATTCCGCGCGTTCCCGCACTGTCGCGAAGTCGAGTTGCGCCAGGTCGGGGTCGTCGAGCTCTTCCCAGGTGCGGGGTGCAGCCACCCAGGGCTGTGCTCGGCCACGCATCGAGTACGGCGAGATGGTCGTCTTCTTGCCGTTGTTCTGGCTCCAGTCGAGAAAGACCTTGCCGCCGCGGGCAGCCTTGGCCATGGTGCTGGTGGCGAGGTCGGGGTGCTCGGTCTCGATGAGCCGGGCGATCTCCTTCACGACCGCGGAGATCTCGTCGCTGGTCTGCTGGCCGGGCAGAGCGGCGTAGAGGTGGATGCCCTTGCTGCCGCTGGTGACGGGAACGGGGTCGAGCCCGATGTCGGTGAGCAGACCACGGGCGATGCGCGCGACCTCCGCGCACTGGGCGAGGCCGACGCCGGGGCCGGGGTCTAGGTCGAGCACGAGACGGTCGGGGTTGCCCGGGAGGCCGTCCGGTGCGAAGCGCCACTGCGGCACGTGCAGCTCGATCGCGGCGACCTGAGCGAGCCAGACGAGGGTCGGCACGTCGTCGACGAGCGGGTACTCCTTCGGGCCGTCGGAGTGGCGGATCTCGTGCCGCGGGATCCAGTTCGGCGCTCCGGGCTCGAGCTGCTTCGTGAAGAAGGAATCAGCGGGATGCTCAGCGGTTCCGACCCCCTCGACCCAGCGCTTGCGGGTGACCGGGCGACCCTCGAGGAGGGGGAGGATGTGGGGCGCGATCGCTGTGTAGTAGGCGATGATCTCGCCCTTGGTCGTGCCTGTCTCGGGGTAGACGACCTTGTCGAGGTTGGTGATGCGCAGGCGGCGGCCGTCGATCTGCACGTTCTGCGCCTCGGCAACCATGACGCCCAGCGTAGTCAAGGTACTGGCCCCGGACCGGGCGCCTGGTGTTCACTGAGCACATGAGAACGATCTGGAAGGGCGCGCTGACCTTCGGCCTCGTGAATGTGCCGGTCAAGGTGTACTCGGCGACGGAGGACCACGACGTGCCGCTGCATCAGGTGCATGAGAAAGACGGCGGCCGCATCCGCTACCAGCGCACCTGCGAGGTGTGCGGCGAGACCGTGGCGTACGCGGACATCGATCGCGCCTACGTCGATGAAGGCCAGACCGTCGTGCTCACCAAAGACGACCTGGCGGCGCTGCCCGCCGAGAAGAGCCGTGAGATCGACGTGGTCGAGTTCGTGCCGTCGGATCAGGTCGATCTGCTCACCCTCGACAAGCCGTACTACCTCGAACCCGACTCGAAGTCCCCCAAGGCCTATGTGCTGCTGCGCAAGACGCTCGAGCAGACCGATCGCACCGCGATCGTGCGGTTCACCCTGCGGCAGAAGACCCGTCTCGCGGCACTCCGCGTGCGCGGCAAGGTGCTCGTGCTGCAGACGCTTCTGTGGGCCGATGAGGTGCGCGAGGCGGAGTTCCCGGCGCTGGATGAGGATGTGCGGATCTCGAAGAAGGAGCTCGAGCTCTCGGCATCCCTCGTCGACAGCTACTCGGCCGATTTCGACCCGGAGTCCTTCGTCGACGAGTACCAGAAGGAGCTGCGCACCCTGATCGACGCCAAGATCGAGGCGGGTGACACGTTCGACGTGTCGGAGACGTTCGGCGAGGCAGAGGGCGACGCCAAGAGCGGCGAGGTCATCGATCTCATGGAGGCGCTGCGAGCCAGCGTCGCGCGCACGAAGGCCGCGCGTTCCGAGTCCGCCGACAGCAAGGCGAGCACCAAGAAGAGCCCGAGCAAGAAGAAGGCGGGCTGAGTCCTCAGCCCGCCTTGTCTCACTCGCTCGAGGTCAGTGCTTGCCGTCTCCGTCGAAGTCGGGAGCGCGGTCGAACACCTCGGGGTCGAGCGTGAGCTCTTCGGCCTCGGCGGCGTCGGTCTCGCCCTCACCGGCGAGGGCTTCCTTCTTCGCTTTGTGACGCTCGGACAGGTAGTGCCAGAGGGTCACCAGCGCGGTGCCGCCGACGGCCGCGAGCAGGATAAGGTCGATGTAGCTCTCGACGAATTCCGCGATCGGCGGGATGAACCCGATCGCGTAGCCGAACATCGTGAGGCCGAAGCCCCAGAGGATCGCGCCGATGAGGTTGTAGAGCGTGTAGCGGCGCCACGGCATATGACCGACGCCGGCGGCGACAGGCGCGAACGTGCGGACGATCGGCACGAAGCGGGCGAGGATGACGGTGATGCCGCCGAAGCGCTCGAAGAACGCGTTGGTGCGCTCGACGTTCTTCTTGCTGAAGAGGCCCGATTCCTTGCGTTCGAAGACCGCGGGCCCGCCCTTGTGCCCGATCAGGTATCCGACCTCGCCGCCGACGAACGCGGACAACCCGATGAGCAGAGCGACGATCCACACGTTGATGCCGAAGACGCCGTGCTCGGAGCCGGCGATCGGGTGCGACAGCAGACCCGAGATCACGAGCAGCGTGTCGCCCGGCAGCAGGAAGCCGACCAGCAGGCCGGTCTCGGCGAAGACGATGAAGCACACCACGAGCAGCGCCCAGGGGCCGGCCGAGCCGATGATGGTGGCGGGGTCGAGCCAGGGGATGAGAGCGGCGTGATGCATGGATTTCCCGTCGTAGTGCGCTGTGCGGCGGTCAAGTCGTCGGCCGCACGGCATGCGACTGATCGGTGCGGAAGGTGGGACTTGAACCCACACGCCCTGGGGCACAGGAACCTAAATCCTGCGTGTCTGCCAATTTCACCACTCCCGCGCGGTGAAATCAGTCTACTGACCGGGGGATCGTGCGTAGCTGAGGATCCGCCCGCAGGCGAGCGGGCACGCTGTGGATAACTCCGGCGGCGGGAGCGGGATCCTTGCGAGGATGCTCGGGTGATCCACCCCTCCGTCCTCGTCGTCGAGCGTGTCCGTCAGCGCCTCCGCGCCGAGGGGACGGACCCGTCGCTCGATACGGAGATCGCTCGCGTCGTCGCGCTCGCCGAGGTGCGCCGTTTCAACGATGTCGCGCTCGCCCGGGGTGAGACTCCGATCAATGACGAGGCCGGATGTGTGCGAGATGTCCTCGCCGCTGTGAGCGGATTCGGCGTGCTTCAGCCGCTGCTCGACGATCCCGAGATCGAGGAGATCTGGCTCAACGGCCCCGAGAGCATCCATGTCGCGCGGGGTGGCGTCTCGCAGCGACTCGCACTGCGGGTGAGTGACGTGCAGCTGCGCGACCTCGTCGAGCGGATGCTGCAGTCGACCGGTCGCCGGGTCGACATCAGCCAGCCGTTCGTCGACGCATCGCTGCCGGACGGGTCGCGGCTGCACGTGGCCATCGCGGATGTGGTGCGCGGCTCCTGGTCGGTGAACATCCGTAAGTTCCTACCTCGCTACCGATCGCTCGACGCCCTCGTTGCGCACAGCGCACTCCCCGCCGACCTCGCGGCCACTCTGCGTCAGGCGATGAGAGAGGGGAAGAGCGTCGTCGTGTCGGGTGCAACCCACGCGGGCAAGACCACGTTCCTCGGTGCTCTCCTCGCGTCATGTGCCGATCAGCAGCGCATCATCACGGTCGAGGAGACGTTCGAGCTCGCCGTCGACGGCCCTGACGTCGTCTCGTTGCAGGGACGTCAGGCGAGTCTCGAGGGAACGGGCGAGATCACTCTGCGTCGTCTGGTGAAGGAGGCGCTGCGGATGCGTCCCGATCGCCTCGTGGTGGGCGAGGTCAGGGATGCCGAGGCGCTCGACCTGGTCCTCGCACTCAACACGGGCGTGCCGGGTGCCGCCACTGTGCACGCGAATTCCGCAGCCGACGCGCTCGACAAGCTGACGCTTCTGCCGCTGCTGGCAGGCAGGAACATCGACCGCTCGTTCATCGCCCCCGCTCTCGCCGCCGCAGTCGATCTCGTGGTGCACTGCGTGCGCGGCACGGACGGTGTCAGACGAGTGCATGAGGTCATCGCGCCGACGGGGGACATCCTCGACAGCCGACTCGTCACCCGGTCGGTGTACGCGCACGGCACGGATACGAACGCGGGTCGGCGCGGCGATCTCCGACGGGTCGGAGGCGACGCGTGACGGCTCTGCTCGGTGCCGTGCTTGCGGCGGGCCTGCTCCTGTGCGTGGCGCCTTGGCTCTGGCCTCCGCGGCCCGAGCAGGAAAAAGCCAGGCGGCGGGGAGCCATCGTCCGGATGCTCGAAGAGGCGGGTTTCGGGCGCATCCGCCCTCGCTCATTTCTGGTCATCGTGGTTCTGGCCGCGCTCGCCGCGACATCCGCCGTCTGGCTCGTCACCGCGATTCTTGCCCTCGCGACACTGGCCGGCGCGACTGCGGCGGCCGCGCCGGTCGTGTTCCTGCGGTCGCGTCGCCTGAGGCTGCGCAAGCTGCGCCGCCAGCTCTGGCCCGACGTCTGCGACCTGCTTATCGCATCCATCCGCGTGGGGCTGTCGCTGCCCGATGCGGTGGCGAGTCTCGCTGAGTCCGCCCCCGCGATGATGAGGCCGGCTTTCATCGTGTTCGCGCGTGATCTGCGGGCGACGGGGCGATTCGAGACGAGCCTTGATCGGTTGAAACTGTCGCTGGCCGATCCGATCGCGGACCGCATCATCGAGACGCTCCGCATGGCGAGGCAGGTCGGCGGCACCGAGTTGGTCGGCGTCCTGCGGGCGCTGTCGTCGTCGGTGCGTGCGGATGCGGCCCTCCGAAGTGAGGTCGAGGCGCGTCAGTCGTGGATCCGCGGCGCGGCCGTCCTCGGTTCCGTCGCGCCGTGGGTCATCCTCGGCCTCCTGGTGCTGAGGCCGGAAGGTGCCGCCGCCTACGGCACGCCCGAGGGTGTGCTGGTGATCTGTCTGGGCGCGGCTGTGTCCGTCATGGCATACCGGATCATGATCCGGATCGGGCGCTTGCCGGAACCGGGGCGGTGGTTCGGGTGAGTGTTCTGTCCGGGCTCGCCGTCGCAGTGCTCGGCGGTGGGGCGCTGTCTGCCGGCCTGCTGTGCATCCTCGCGGCGCTCCCGCGGTGGTCGGCGGCGTCGTTGACCCTGCGGATAGCTCCCTACGTGCGTGACGCCGTCGCCGACGAGCGGCTGCCGGAGGTCGTCCTCCCGTGGGCAGGAGTTCTTCCCGCTGCTGACCGAACGCTCTGGGGCCGTTCATCGGCGGTCTTCGAGAGACTGCTCGGCGGTGGCGGGGCGCTTCAGGGGAAGATCGCCCAAGCGGGTCTCGCGATCGACCCGTCGACCTTCCGCGGCCGACAACTCGGTTGGGTGCTCGGCGGGGTCATCGCCGGCGCACTCGCTCTCATCGCGCTCGCGATCTCCGGACGGATGGGCCCTCCGATCGCTCTGCTCCCCGTCCTGCTCGGAAGCTGCGCCGGGGTCGCGTACGACATGCATCTCACCGCTCGCATGCGGTCGCGTCGAGCGCGGCTCACCGATGAGCTGCCGACGACACTCGAGTTCCTCGCTCTCTGCCTGTCGGCGGGGGAAGGGTTCCTCGATTCTCTTCGCCGCGTCGCGGCGGTCGGATCGGGTGAGCTCACCGTCGAGTTCCGCACAGTCGTGCTGGCCGTCGGAACGGGATCCTCGCTTGCCGACGCGCTCGGAGAGATGGCGAGCCGTCTGCAACTGCCCGGACTCGCGCGTGCGATCGATCAGGTCGTCGCCGCGCTCGAACACGGTGCTCCACTGTCGGCCGTGTTGCACGCACAGGCCGGAGACGCCCGTGAGGACGCCAAGCGGGTGCTGATCGAACAGGCCGGCCGAAAGGAGATCCTGATGCTCCTTCCGCTCGTGTTCCTGATCCTCCCGCTTTCCGTGCTCTTCGCCATCTATCCGGGACTCTTCATCCTGCGACTCGGCATCGGCTGAGCGCCCCACGAAAGGACGACATGAACACTCTTCGACACAGGCACGGAGGCGGCCTGTCCGTCGCACGCGAACTCCTCGACGACGAGCGAGGCGACGTGCCCGGATGGGTGCTCGTCACACTCGTGACTGTGTCCTGATCCCATCGCGGGACATCAGGACTCGTGCGGGATGATCTCGATCCGGGCATGTGGTCGACCAGGGGTGGCCTCGATGCGCGAGATGAGCGCGCGTAGGTACTCGCGGCGCTCCTCGACAGTGAGGTCGTGCCACCGTTCCAGGAGGACGGGGAGCACACGCAGCGGCGCGGACTGCTGAACCTCGGTCGTCCGGAGCTCCTGCTCGAGTGCGGTCGCCTGCGCCGCATAGCGGTCGCGCAGCGTCTCGTAGGCTGCTTGCGGCATGCCCATGCTGAGACGTTGCTCGGCGAGCATCACCTGCCGATTGGCGATGTCCGCGAGTTGCCGCTTCAAATCGGCGGTGGGGTCCTTGGCGACTCTGCGAGGCCGCCGCTCGATGCCGGCGCGAACCTCGGCGCGGACCCGTGCCTCGTGCTGGCCCAGCCACTCGCGCACCGCGTAGTCGATCAGCGACTGGGCGACGTAGCCGCCGTCGTGCGTGCCTTTCTCTTTGCCGTCCTTGCACCGGTAGGACTGGGCGCGATCCTGGCCGTGGGTGCCGCCGTGCATCTTCGATCCGCACGCGCACCAGACCATGCCCGAGTAGGCGTAGGTGGAGCGCTCCGACCGGCGGTAGACGCGTCGGCGCCCGCGAGCCTCAAGGTACGCGTTCCACTCGTCATCGGTGATGAGCGGCTCATGGATGCCGCGCTTCTGTTCGCCCTGATAGGTGATGATCCCGGCGGCGAAGCCGGAGTCGAGCACGCGCCGGAGAGTGCGCTCTGACCATAGGCCGTCGCCCTTGCCGCCGTAGCCGCCGACCGGGCGCGTTGGGCCAAAGTTCAGCCATCGCACAAGGGCGTAGACGCTCTCGCCAGAGACATATCGACGGTAGGTCTCGGCGAGCACGGAGGCAGCGATCGGGTCGGGTGTGAAGCCATCAGCGGGGGAGTAGGTGTATCCGAACCGGGGCTTGCCGTTGATCGGCTTTCCTTCCCGGAATCGCCGGGCGTGCGCCTCGCGCCAGGTGTCTCCGATGAGATCGGCCTGGTAGGCGTTGAACTCGCCGACCATGCCGCGGGCGAGGCGCCCGTGTGAGGTGCGATCGTCGATCGGCTCTGTCGCGGAGAGCAGACCGCCGCCGAGCGCGTCGACCCGATCGAGGGCCACCGCCCACCGCAGGCGGTGCCGCGCTGTGCGCGAGAACTTCCAGACGACGATGACTTCGAAGTCGCCGGCCTCGAGTCGCTCGATGGATTGGTCGAGCCGGGGCCACCATGCCGACCGTGCACGCGAACCGGTCTCGTCGATGCCCTCGACCCAGTCGACGATGTCGATACCGTTCGAAGCGGCATACGACTCGATCGCATGACGCTGCACTTCAGGCGAGGTCATGCCGTCGCGTTCGCGGGAGACGCGGATCATCCCGAGTCCGCGCCGTCGCGACGGTGCCGCGGCGAGCCGGCTGCGGGCGTTCGGCACTATGCCACCCCGATACGGTGCGCCCATTGTCCGGCACCCATCTTCGGCGCGACGTAGACGTCCTCTCCGATGCGGACGAGCACTCGGCGGAATGCGTCGACGAGATCCGTCGTGACGTGCAGCGCGATCGCCATTGCTTCGAGATGTCCCTCGTGCCGCGCTTCTTCGACGCGATAGTCATGGGGGTCGATCAAGCGCAGTGCCGCCCATTCGTCTGCCCGCCGCTCCTGCTTCGCGTTGAGCGGGCCGAACATCGACGGCGTGTCTCCAAACGCAGCGTGACAAGCCTCGTGCGCGAGCGTGCTCACGTAGCGTCGGAACCGCAAATTGTGCTGAATGCGGATCAGTCGCTCGTCGTGCAGGTACTCGCCGTCGCGATCGTCTGGCAGGTCACAGAACTCGACGCGCACGCCGATCGAGTCGAGCCCGTCGTACAGCTCGAGAATCTTCGAGTCCATTCAGAACTCCCCCTCGTCCCCTCCGGGGTCGCGCGACTTCTTCTTCGCGACCGCTCTCATATCCTCCGTTGATCCACCGACACTGAACGGGCCGTGGATGAGTTCTCCGGACTTCGGCAGCGGGCGAGACTTCGTCGCCGTATCGGCTGCGCTGATGATCTCAATGAGGTCTACGCCTATGACCGCGCATACGGCGTCGAGCTGGTCGAGCGTGAAGACCTTCTTGCCGGTGAGGACTCTCGACAGCTGAGACGGAGAGATCCCCGTCTCGTCCGCGACGCGGGCCTGCGCAAGCCCGCGATGGGCGATTGCATCGCTGAGCAGCAGGCCGACGTGCTGGCTCAGGGGGCTGGGCAGCGGCTGGGTTCCGGTAGGCACCTGCCAATTGTGGCAGGTGGCTTGCCATTTGGCAATGATCGTCGCATGATTGCCATATGGCAACGCAGCCGATCAGCGCAAAGGTGACCGCAGTCGTCCGCATGGCGCTCGACGAGCGGGGACTCACACAGGAGTGGCTCTCGGACGAGACCGGGATTCCGATGCGGACACTCGCTCGCCGACTGCACAAGGTCAACCCGTCGAGCTTCCCTCTTGACGAGGTTGAGGTCATCGCCTCGGCGCTCGGGAGTGATCTCGTCTCGCTGCTCACGGCAGCTCGCCAGCTGCAGCCGGTGCTGGCGGTGGCATCGTGAGCGCCGCTGCCGTCATCGCCCGCACCGAGCCCTCCGATGCCGCATGGCGTCGGTCAGGTGACGTGGCAGCGCGCATCCTCGAGAGCCTCGCTCAGCGCGACGCTCGGGCGGCGGCGGGAGCAGTCGACCGGATCGCTGACGTGCTGGCGGTGGCATCGTGATCCGCGTCATCGTAGCCGCGAAGTGGGCCGGGATGTCTGTCGCTGCGCTCGCGTTCGGCTGGACCGTCGGTGGTCACCTGGATCTGTTCACCTTGGCCGGCTTGCTCGGCCTCATCATCTGGCGGCTCGCGCAGCTGCTCATTGACTCCGGCCGCTGGGGTGCCGGACTGCCCGCTGGGGAGTCGGGTTTCGTCGGTCGGGGCACCGTGGGGACGGATGCCCCGACCGAGCAGGACCTCAGCCGCCTCGACCGCCTCGACGGAGTGGGGAACGGGCGATGAGCGCCCTGGTCAAGGGTCGGCGGTACGTCGGAACGACAACTGGCACGCGGAATGGTGAGCGCATCTACCGCGACGTCGTGTTCACCGCGTCCCGCGATCAGGAGGTCGAGCCGTTCATCCGCGACCGTGCGAGCACGCCAGACCAAGACCGTGTGTTCCGCGAGTACGACAAGTTCGGATCGGTTCCGATGCTCGTCGTCGCAGGTACGGTGCGCGAGGTCGCGGCGTGAGCGCGCTCGAGGTGTTCCGCTACGAGGATGCCGAACTCCGCACGATCCTGATCGACGGCCAGCCGTGGTTTTCGGCGATCGACGTATGCGATGTGCTCGAGATCGGGAACGCGTCGCAGGCGTTGACTCGTCTCGACGCCGACGAGCGCACCCTCATTTCAAATGAGGGTCGATCCCTGAACGTCGTGAGCGAGGCGGGACTGTTCTCGCTGATCCTCGGAAGCCGGAAGCCGGAGGCGCGCGCGTTCAAGAGGTGGGTGACGCACGAGGTGCTGCCGAGCATCCATCGCACAGGCGCCTACGTCGTCCCCGAGAGCCCTGAGCAGCTGATGGCGCGTGCGGTGATCCAGGCGCAGGAGCTGATCGCCCGCAAGGACGAGCAGATCGCCGCGCTTGCGCCCCGTGCCGAGGCGTGGGACGAGCTCGCATCCGCTGAGGGTGACTACGAGGTCGGCGACGCGGCGAAGATCCTCGCCCGCGCCGGCGTCGAGACCGGCCGCCAGCGCCTGTTCACGCAGCTCGCCGACCTCGGCTGGATCTACCGCGGCGCTCAGGGGAAGTGGAAGGCACGTCAGACCGCCGTCGACTCCGGATGGCTCGCCGAGAAGCCGCAGTCCCACCATCATCCGCGATCGGGCGAGGTCGTCCTCGATCCTCCGCAGGTCCGGGTCACCGTCCGCGGTATCGAGCGACTGCGTGTCTGCCTCGGCCGCCTCGAGCTCGCAACCCTCTGACCCACACACACGAAAGCGGGGCGCCCGTTGCACCGGACGCCCCACCGAAAACGAAAGGCAAGCACATGCCTCAGACACAGGATACCGACGAGACGCCCGTCGCGGTGAGCGGCTTCGCACCGGTCACCGCAGACATGCACGTGGGCGACGCGATCCGCACCGACTCTGTCGTGCCCGAGCGCCGCGGCATCTGGCCGCTTGCTCCGTGGCGGTGGCTTCTGCTGCTGGCCGCGATCCTCCTCGCCGCGCTCTGTGGCCCGTTCGCGCCCGCGCCGGGCATCACGGGGGCCGAGCTCGGCATCCTCATCAGCCTCGGCGCGTTTGTCGCCGTCTTCACTCCCGGGAGGAACTCATGACCCCGCAGATCACTGCCGCACGCCTCGTCGTGCCGGATGACGCACCTCGCACTGTCTGGATGCTCGAGCGCGGGGAGGGCGTTACCGCCTCTGACGCGTGGAGGGTCGCCCGCGCCGGCATCAAGGCCCGCCGCACGATCGTCGAGCAGAAGATGAACGGCTCGACGTTCCGTGGCAATAAGGCCACCGACGCCGGACACGCTCGCGAGGCCGCGCTGCTCGACGAAGCCGCCGACCACCTCGCATCGCTCACCCCCAACGGCGCGCTGTGGGCTTCCGCCGAGAATGACCTGCTCCGTGCCACCCCGGACGCGATCGGTATCGACCAGGACGGCGCTCTCGTCGTCGTCGAGGTGAAGTCGCACGAGTTCGGCTGGGAGTCCGACACGATCCCGATCGAGCACATGGCGCAGATGCAGTTCCAGATCCACGTACTCGGTGCGGAGTACGCGCTGTACGGCTTCGAGGTCCGCGACGAGGACGACATGCCGCCGGTCAACGGCGCGACGTGGATCCCGGTCACGCGCGACGACGAGATGATCGCCTACCTCGTTGAGCGCGCCGAAGACTTCATCGCCTGGCGCGACGCCGGATGCCCCGATGTCGACGACCTCCCGGAAGAGGTCACCGCCGCGATGGCCGAGTGGGCACCGCTGAAGCGCGACCTCGACGCCGCGGCCGCCGCTGAGAAGAAGGCGAACGCCGTCGTCAAGAAGGCCACCGCGAACCTGCCCCACGCCAAGCGTTTCGGCGCCGTCGGCATGACCGAGCACGGCGGATTCCAGGTCTCCGTCTCCGAGTCCACAGGGATCGACGAGGCCGCGTGGAAGGAAGCAGAGCCCGGCCTCCACAACCACGCCGAGATGCTCCGCGTCGAACTCGCGCTCATCGAAGCGACCGCCGCCCGTCAGTACCCGAAGACCAACCGGCGCTCGTCGCTGCGATTCCAGGAGACCGAGAATGTCGACGACTGAACTCATCGAGAAGAAGACCATCGGCGAGGTCGAGCACATCGTGCACGCCTCGGGGGAGTGGGACGGCACCGGCCCAGTCGAGTTCTCCGACGACGGCGAGACATGGACCGAGGCGTGGGCGCCAACGATCATCACCGGTGCGAGCGGCGAGGAGATCCGCGTCGAGGTCGCTCACCCGGAGTTCGCGCGCGTCGAGGTGTACCGCAAGGGCGTCCGGATCCCGACGAAGGTCACGATCCGCTGGTCCGAGCAGTACCCCGCAGCCTCTGAAGAGTGGTCGGGCAAGTGGGACCGCTCGCCGATGCGCCACCTCGGCCGCACCGTCCGCATGGTCGCGTTCCGGCAGACTTTCCGCGACCTCCTCGGCGACATCCGCATCGAGGAGGAGGTCGACGAGCGCGACCTGCCGACCGCGCCGACCACCGACGCCGCGCCGAAACCGGATGCCGAGCCGAAGCCCGATGCCGCGCCCGTCGTCGAGCGCGACTGGGCTGCCGAGTTCCTCGCCGCGACGACGATCGAAGAGATCGACGTGATCGAGAAGGACGCCCGCGCCGTGCGCGCCTTCACCCCGGACAAGGCCGGCACCGACCTGCACCGCACCGCCCGCAACCAGCGAAAGGCGATCGCCGAATCCGCCTGGGCCCTCGATCACACCCCGGAGCCCGCCGCGACGTTGTCCGACGCGGCCGCCGAGGACGCACCTGCGACCGAGCGGCCCGCGCCGCGCGACTACCTGCCGCCGCAGAACCGCGCGGGGCGCCGCGCCGCTTCTCGCAAGAAGAAGGGCCGCCGCTGATGTACACCAACCCTGCCACCGGCGAGGTGATGACCACCGAGGCCGCGACGTTCACGATCAAGACGGGCGCGCAGCTGCTCGAATACCGACCCACGAACCCGACCGAGATGGAGTACTTCATCCGCGAGACCGTCGGCCTCATGGAGAAGCTGCCCGACGTGATGCTCGAGATCAACGGACGCCGCTACGAAGCCGAGCGCGCCTACATCGCGAAGAAGCAGACGCAGCTCGCCCACTACGGCCGCAACAACGTGCCCGCCACCTTCGCCCGCGCGATGGCCGACACCGACGCGCAGGACGAACTCGAGGCCTGGCACAACGTCAAGGCCGAGTACCACTACGCCGCCGGCACCGAGCGCGCTCTGCGCACGAAGGTCAACTCGATGCTGAACATCAATCGCGCGATCGCCGCGCAGTTCGGGGCTCACCGATGAACGCACTCACCGGATACCAGCACCCCGAGGTGGCGTGGAACGGCCTGACCGTGACCGACCTGTTCTGCGGAGCGGGCGGATCGAGCAGTGGGCTCGTCGCCGCAGGATACCGCGTCGTGATCGCCGCGAACCACTGGGCGCTCGCGATCGAGTCGCACCAGATCAACCACCCCGAGACCGACCACTCCCAGGCCGACATCTCGCAGGTCGACCCGCGCTACTTCCCGAAGACGCACGTGCTCTGGGGATCGCCGGAGTGCACGAACCACTCGATCGCGAAGGGCATCAAGCGGCAGCGCCAGCAGGATCTCGCACTGTTCGAGATCGACGGCACCATACCTCTCCCAGACGAGGCAGCGAACCGGTCCCGCGCGACGATGTGGGACATCCCGCGCTTCGCCGAGCACCACCGCTATATGGCGATCATCCTCGAGAACGTCGTCGACGCGTACCGGTGGGACCAGTTCCCGGCCTGGCAGCTGGCGATGGAGAGGATCGGCTACCGCATGCAGTTCGCGTGGCTGAACAGCATGCACGCGCAGATCGGCGGACTCCCAGCGCCGCAGTCCCGCGACCGCATGTACATCGTGATGTGGCGCGAAGATCTCGCATCGAAGAAGAAGGGACTGACCGGTCCGAACGTCGCGAAGTGGACCAGCCCGATGGCGCTGTGCATGGAGCACGGCGAGATCCAGGCCGTGCAGGCGTTCAAGAAGACCGAGCAGTGGGGCCGCTACCGGGCGCAGTACCTCTACCGGTGCCCGAAGTGCTGGCAGGTCGTCGAGCCCGGATGGCTCCCGGCCGCGTCGATCATCGACTGGTCGATCCCCGCGCCTCGCATCGGCGACCGCGCGAAGCCGCTCGCCGAGAAGACCGTCGAGCGCATCCGCCGAGGCATGGAACGCCACTGGACGCCGTTCATCGCGAAGGCGGCGGGCAATACGTACGACGGTGTCACCACGGGATCCGGGTATCTCCGCATCGCCGAGATCGGATCGCCGATGCCCGTGCAGACCGGCAGCGCCGAGCACGGCCTCGCGGTCCCGCCGCTCATCGTCAACCACGTCAGCGGCGCCGACGCGACGCGCTCCGAGCCGATCACGCGCGAGCTGCCGTCGATCGTCGCTGGTGGGCTTCACGCTTCGCTGCTTGTGCCGGTCGAAGGCCGCGAGGGAAAGAGCGCAGCATCTGCCGCGGACCCGATGCGCACCCAGTCGACACGTAACGAGACGGGCCTGCTGGTGCCGCTTCGGAATCACGGAGTCGCGAAGCCCGCCACGCACCCGATCGACACGGTCAGCGCCGAGGGCAACCACCATGCCCTCGTCATGCGGAACAACCTCGGCGGCGCCGAGATGTCCACACCGATCACCGAACCGATCCGCACGCTCACCACGGGCGGTCATCAGTCGCTCATCGAGCCGAGCGCGCCGATCAGCCTCGACGTGGATGACGCCGGATTCCGGATGCTCGAACCGCACGAGATCCAGGCGGGCATGGGCTTCGCGTCCGACTACCTGCTGCTCGGATCGAAGCGCGACAAGGTCAAGCAGGCCGGGAACGCGGTCACGCCGCCCGCGGCGCGCGACCTCGGCCACGCCGTCGCCGAGTTCCTCCTGGCGGTGGCCTCATGAACACGCTGCCCCTGTTCGAAGAGAAGGTGCCGCGCACAGAGACCGACGAGCGGTTCACTCCGAAGTGGATCTTCGACGCGCTCGGAGAGACCTTCGATCTTGATCCGGCGAGCCCGGTCGATGCGATCACTCATGTGCCCGCAAGCCGGGTACTCACCAGGATCGACGACGGACTCGTGCATCCGTGGGAAGGGTTCGTCTGGTGCAACCCTCCGTTCTCCAACACCACGCCGTGGGCGGATCGATTCATCGCTCACGCCGAAGTGCACGAGGGCGGCCTATTCCTAGGGCCCTTTGCGAACGCACGTTGGACTCAGTCCATGCTTCGTGCGGCATCCGCGGTGTGGCTCATGCGGGATTTCCCCTTCGATCATCCGACTCACGCGGGCAAGAGATCGAGTATGCCCCTCGCGATGTACGGCTTCGGAACGCGTGCTCTCGTCGCGATGCAACGCGCAGCTCGGCTGTGCCCCGACGCGGGGACTCTCGTGAAGGCGGTGGCATCGTGACCAAGCCGACCGAAGAGACCCGCCGGGGCGTCTACCTCCGCGATGGCTACCGCTGCGTGATGTGCGGTGCGCTTGAGCTGACCTTCCAGCACCGCCGCGCGGTGGGGCAGGGCGGCTCGAAGAACATCCCGACGGCTGTGGACGGCCTCAGCCTCTGCATGATCTGCAACGCCGCCTGCGAAGCCGAGCTGCAGACGAAGGCCCTCGCGAACGGCTGGAAGGTCCGCCGCTGGGTGACCTGCCCCGAGCGGGTGCCGGTCTACTTCCCGCACGAGTTCGCCTGGTATCGCCTCGAGGGGCTGCGCCGGATCCGGATCTCGGCCGCCGTGGCGATGGAGATGGGGTGCTCTGTCTACGGAGACGAGTGGATGCAGTGGCGGCTCCGCGCGATCGCGGGTGTCGCATGAAGCGCCCGACGATCGGGACGGTCTACGCCGTGTACTGGCCTGCCGAGCAGGTGCTGAAGGTCGGCATCATGTGGCGCGACTCCCGGATCCGTCACATGGTCGACACCGGCGGCGAGGTGCTCATGATGATGCGCGACAGTCCCGCCGCCTGGGAGCCGTACGCGCTCCGCGAGCTCGCGAAGACCTGGCCGCGCGCCTTCGCCTCCGCCGACGATTCCGAGATCATCCTGCGCCGCGGCCGCGGGTACACCGAGTGCTACCGGATTCCGCTCAACGAACTCCCGGCAGCAGTAGACGCAATCCTGAGGGGCACGATTCGCCATGACGCTGAGCAGACCAAGAACGATGACGGTCGAGGCGTTCCGGCAGATCCGACGCCTGCCACCGGCGCTGAGAGCGACAGCCGAGGGGCTTCGGATGCATGCCGACGACCACGGCCGAGGCCGCGTCGAGCTGCGCCAGATCCTCGCCGACGTCTATCCGGAGCAGTCCGACGTGACGGAGTCCGTGCTGGTGGATCACCTGCTCGAGCTGGCCGAGGCGGACGTCCTGACCCTGTACGAGGACCGCGGCGTCTCGCTGTACGTGTTCACGCACTGGGGCCGTATCGACCGGCCAACGAAGTCCGAGCTGCCGGAGCCGCCGCCATTCGCGAGGCGCTCGCGAGAGCCTCGCGAGTCACTCCTGGCGGGGGAGAGAGGGAGCGAGCGGGAGAGCGAGAGCGAGGGTGCGCGGGCGAGCGTGCGTGCGGGCGAGACTCCGTCAGCCCGCATGTCGCGAGAAGTGCTCCCACCGAATCCATTCTGCGAAGACCATCCCGGGGGAGTGCTGGAACCCTGCATCGCCTGCCAGAACGCGCGGCTACGCAACAAGCACTTCCTGGATATTCGCCGCTGGGACATGCGAAACGGAGAGGGGTGGAGCGATGAGACCTTCTGATCCGTGGACGTCAGCCGACTACTGGTTCGCCGACTTCATCGAACACCTCGAAGACTCCCGACCGCGATTGCTGAAGCTGCAGCGCGAGCGGGTCGAGATCCCGGAGGCCGTCGAAGCGGCACGGGACTACGAGCACGAGACAGAGCAGTTGCGGCGAGTGATCGTCGTGGAGCGCGAACGGTGGTTCGCAGAACAGGGGAAGACAGCATGAGCACGATCAAGGAGCTGCAGCAGCGGGTCGGCGAGATCAACGCCGCGAACGGCTGGCGCACGACGAATGAGGCAGAGCTCGATGGGAAGGCGCGCGTGAACTCACAGATCACGCGTCTCGCTCTCATCACCACCGAGGTGGCCGAGGCGATCGAGGAGATTCGGAACGGGCACGCGGTCGACGAGACCTACTACCCGGACGCGCACCCGTTCGCGGTTGGAACCGGCGCGGCACCGTTCAAGCCGGAGGGCGTGCCCTCGGAGCTGGCGGACATCGTGATCCGAGCCCTCGACGCTGCAGGCGCGTGGGGGATCGACCTCGAAGCGATCATCGAGGAGAAGCTCGCCTACAACATCACCCGCGGTCACCGCCACGGCGGGAAGGCTGTCTGATGGCCGGCGAGACCGTGATCACCGTCGTCGGCAATCTGACCGCGGACCCCGAGCTGCGGTACACGCAGAACGGCCTCCCGGTGGTGAACTTCACGATCGCGAGCACGCCTCGCACCATGAAGGACAGCGAGTGGAAGGACGGCGACCCGCTATTCCTCCGTGCGTCGTGCTGGAGGGAGTTCGCCGAGCACGTCGCCGGCAGCCTGTCGAAGGGCATGCGCGTGATGGCTCAGGGTCGTCTCCGTCAGCGCTCGTATCAGGACCGTGAGGGCAACCAGCGCACGGCGATTGAGTTGGAGGTCGATGAGATCGGCCCGAGTCTCCGTTACGCGACTGCACAGGTCACTCGTGCGGCCTCGAGCGGCGGCCAGAAGAGCCCGGCGGCATCCGCCCCGGGGCAGGAACAGCAGTGGGCGACGAGCGAGGCGCCCACGGATGGGGGATGGACCTATGGCGACGACACACCGTTCTGACCTAACGACCGAGATCGAGAAGGCGCTGACGGATGAGGCGTACGACGGCGGCTCCGGCGCGCTGACTGAAGAGCACTTCTCGCGGTACGTGCGCAGGCTCGCCGAAACGGCCGTGGAGGTAGTGCGCGAGCACGAGGCGGCATGGACGAAGGTCGCCGAGGCCGCAGCCACTACGTCGGCGGAGATCCAGAAGCTGGCAGAGGCGGCGGAATCGACGCGGCCGGTCTGCCCTGAGTGCAGGGATGGGAAGCACAGCATCTGCATACACCAGTCACTCTCTGACGGTGACGAGTTCATCGACTGCGCGTGCGGGTGTGAACCGTCGCGCACGTGCCCGAGCTGCAAGGACGTCGTGCCGATCGGCTGGACGCTCGAATTCCACCTGAACTGCAACTGGCCTGAGGACTTCGAGGAGGCGCAGAAGCATGTCTGATCGCTACTGCATACGTGGGTGCACCGTGCGCGGCGAGCACTATGCCGCGTGCCCTCACAGTGAGCAGGACTACTCGGGTCCGACGGTCTGCATGGGATGCGTGCAGGTCGAGGCCCGCGACGCTGTGTTGCTGTGTGAGTCCTGCTACCGACGCCTGCGTCGTCACCTTGAGGATGCCGCAGATCTCGTCGGTCACCTGCGCTCGATCGCGGACCCGACGAAGGCCGCGGCGTACGACCGGGTGCGTGTGCAGTCGTCGTCGATCGAGATCCCGGCACCCGTGGCCGCTGACCTGATCGACGCGTCAAACGACATCACGACGACTCTGAACATGTGGGCGAATCACGTCGCGGGGGAGGACCGCCCCGGCGCCGGCCTCCCCGCCGGGGTTATGGCGGATGCCGCGCACCACATCGTGCAGCTCGCGGTCGACGTCATCCTCGAGGATCTCGATGCCCTGGCGAACGACTCGCATCAGATCGGCGCGCTCTGCGATGGCGTCGTCGTCGTCAACGGGGGAGCGCCGGAGGTGTGGACGGTCGCGGATGCCGCTGTCCGGTGGCCGCTCGAGGACTCGCCTCGGTGGGCGCACGCAGCATGCCCGAAGTGCGACCTGATGGCCGTGCGGGTGCAGCCCGGACGCAATGGCCGCCCGGCCCGGTATCGCTGCTCGACGGAGGGCTGCGACTGGGAGGCGAACTCGAACGATGACGGCGGTTTGTGGGCGTCGGTGTTCGCGGAGCCTGCGCCGGCCGAGGTGCGACCGCATGACCCGCGCTGGCTGACCCTGGTGGACGCTGCGCGCCTCGTGGAGCGCACGACAGGCACGGTGCGGCGTTGGGTGCAGCAGAACCTCCTCGAACCACAGCTCGGCCGCTACTGGCAAGACGACGTGCTGGCCGTGGCCGCGCTGAAGAAAGGTGAGGCAGCGTGAGAACCTGGATCACACTCGCAGAGGCCGCAGCGCGCGTTCAGGGTGATGCGGCGCTTTCATCGGCCGAGCGCCGCATCCGCAGGTGGGTGGCCTCCGGAGAGCTCACGCCTCTCGCAGGCCGATTCCGCGTTGATGACGTGCTAGATACCGAGAGAAGAATGCGTTCGCGCAGGGGGCGCCCACGGAAATCCAGCTAGCCAGACAACCTATTCATGGAGGGCAGACGTGGCTCTGTTGCGGCGCAGGTTGTCAGTCTCGTCGAGGCTCAGCCAGAAGTTCTCGTCGCTTCGTCCGAGTCTCACCAACTCGTAGCCGTGTGACCTTGCTTCTTCGGTGAGGCCCTCTGTGTCCACGTCGCCCACGGTCGGCGGGTAGAACAGGCTGATATCGAAACCATCTTTGTAGAACGAGTACGACAAGAGAGGTGCGCCAATAAACGGTGCGAGTCCTTCTGCTAGAAACTGGACCACGGCTGGCGCATTGGCTACGGCGCTGCTCCGAATTGCCGCAGTGGCGATCACGCGTTTCAGGCTGCTCAGATCTTCTTGGATCAGTTGAAGCTTGGCGTCAGTGATTGACCCTTCCGGGTCGGGCTGTGCAGCGGTGATGGTCAATCCGAAATGGCGCCAGAGCGGATTGGTCCCTGCGCAGCTTGCCTCACTAGCACGCAGGTGAGCCGCGAGCTTCGATACCTGTTCGCCCACTGACCATCCGCGAAGAGAGGAGTCGTACTCGTGAGTGTTCAGGCCAGATGTGTCGAAGGGGAGGGTGGTGTGTTCATCTCGTACAAGCGCGACCGGCTTGTTCAGGGAGGTGCGTACCCCAAGCTCGAAGAACACATTCGGATTGTGTGTGGAGAGGTCGCAGAGCACCATGTCGGCAGTCGACAGGTGCTTGATGATCTCGCCGTGAATCATATGGGAGCCCTGCGTAACCGGTCGGATCGCCTCGTAGCCAGCTTTTTCGACCGCAGGAACGAAGATCGTTTCCATCACGTGTATCCAGTGGTCTGAATCGCCGTCGAACCGACCGACGTCATCGGCCCGCGTGGTGATCGGCATTGCGATGAAGCATCGCGGCTTTCGGACGTCCACTGTCATGGGGGAACTCTATCGGCGGGCGACCAATGCGCCGCAAGTCGGAGGCGTCCTATCGGCCGGGTGCGTGCGAAGATGTGAGCCATGTTTGATTGGCTCTATGGGCCGCGCTTGCCCGCGGCGGACCTCGGTCCTGTTTCGCTGCGCAACGTGACGCTGGACATCGACACGTTCTTCGACCTCGCGGAGGAGATTCCGGAGATAGTGAAGAGCGCCGGGGTCTTCACCGAGATGAATCCGGATCTGCTGACCACGCAAAACACAGTGCGGTACGAATCGAACGCGGTCTACAAGCTTCGGGACCGGGTCGTCGATCAGGACCGCATCCGGGGATTAGGTGTCCCCGACAGGAACCAACTGCAGCTCGAGGTGACCGTGAGCGTCTGGGAAGACAAGCCGGAGGTCTCGGACAAAGTCTCCGAAGTGAGCGTCCAAGTCGTGGCACCCCAGGCGATGGTATTCGTCAACGGGCAGGTGATCTTCGGGAGAACGACAGGAGCCATCGCGCGTGAGGTAGCCCGATATGTCTACGCGAACGCCACGCATCATCCCGACTGGCCAGCACTTCGCTGGGCTTGGTGGTTGATTCCGATTCCGATCGCCGTCGCCGCCTGGGTATGGGTTGCGCTGACAGTCGAACTGCCCGTGCCGGTCCATGCGCTGATCCTTGCGGTGATAGCACTTGCCAGCTTCAGCTCGATCCAGAGAGCGGCCGCAGGGATTCGTTCTGCTCAACGTCAAGATAACGCCCCACATCACCGCATCAGGTTCCGTGGCGAGTCTCGAGTCGAGACCCAGCAACGGCGCGCCGACACTCGTCAGAATGTCCGAGTAGCCCTCGTCACCGCGCCGATCGCAATTGGCATCGGTGTGGTCGGAACACTGATGAGCACTTGGAGCGGATGACTACAGAAATGTGTCAAATGTGTCCATTTCTTGTGTTAAGCTGTGCTTGCACTTGAACCATGACCAAAAGCCTCGCCGTTCGATCGGCGGGGCTTTCGTCGTATCCGGGTGCGCCCCGCCGCCACACGCTCACATCCCTCTGCCGAGCGACGTTGCTGCCATGACGTCACGTCGGTAGTCCCGCTTTGGATCGGGTCGACGGTCGAGTGAGCAGTCGGAGATGGTCGCATGATGCACACACTGAAGCGGTGATGCGCAGCGGGGCGCAGTCTTCTCGCGAGAGGCGATCGTGTCTGACGTCATCCACTCGCGTGCGTACAAGGATCTGCGGGCGGCGCTCAAGGCCGAGTGGCGGGCACGCAACGCAGCGTGCGCCCTCTGCGGTCAGGCCGACATCGAGTACGACGGTCCACGCAACGCATCGAACAGCTTCGAGCTCGATCACAAGATCAGCCGGAAGCGTTGCCTCGCGATGGGGAAGCCCGAGCTGCTCCTCGATCCCACCAACTGTCAGCCATCGCACACGCGATGCAACCGGTCGAAGCAGGCCGGTGAAGCGAAGCCCACGATGGGCGAGACCAGCGAGGAGTTCTGACCATGGACAACATGCGCAGGATCGCGATCACCGACGGACCCCTGAAGGGCAAGACCGTCGAGGTGCACGTCAACGAGACCACCTTCACCACGCACGCAGGCCATGGTCACTACGAGGTGACGAAGGACGGCGCGACCTGGCACCGCACGCACGCCGTCGCGGCGACCACCGAGAAGCAGGCTGCGAAGCCCGTCCGCAAACGCACTCCGAAGCCGACAGCACCGAAGCCGTCTGCATCTGCCCCAGTGGACGCGCCGATTGAGGCGAAGGCTCAGTGACATGACGGGAGCCGGTGGCACTTCCCCTGCCACCGGCTCCCGCACTTCAGATCAGCCCTTGCTGCTGCGAGGATCGTTCCCCTTCGGGATCGTGTCCTTCGCCCGGATCTGCCCATCGCGGCCGTGGATGTTCAGCTCTCCACCACCAGCGTTGCCGATGATGTCGCGTCCGCGATTGATCGCATCAGCCTGAGTGTCGTGATGTGAGGAAGCCCGGCTTGCACCCGGAGCCTTCACATCCCATCCGCCGTCCGAGTTCGGTACGACGTGCCTGCTGTTGTCATTGCCCATGTCTGTCACCTCCTCTCATCTCGTTGAGGGAACAGTGACACGTACATCGGACTAGCGGCCGACTCGACACGCGGGCACCCCGTTACGTCGAGCGGGGTAGGGGCGTCTCAAACTCTACAGACTGACGACCGAGGCCACTTCTCCGGCAGTGATCTCTCTCCCCCCGCACCGTGAGGAGGGGGTCGCGCGCGGTAAAGGAGTATCCCTAATGCGAGTGATCGTCATGGCCGCCACGAAAGCGTCCGGATTGATGGAGGCGAACAACCTCGACATCGACCCCGTAGCGATCGTGACACCGCGTTCGCCGGATGCTGCTCGAGGCGTGATCGCCGACCGCATCATGGAGGCGTCGTCGCTGACGCCCGAGATGCGCGAGAAGCTGATCGACGGCGTGACGCCCTCGATCGTCACGACCCGAGACGCGGTCGACATGGTCGCCGCGACCGAGAAGTCGCTCGACGCCGCGTCGAAGATCCTGACCGATATGGATGCCGGCGCGGTCGAAGCGCTGCGCGCGCTCGCGCGGAAGATCGACGCGTGGGATCAGATCGTCGACTGGGCTCTCGAAGATGCCGCCGAGACGAAGGGCGGTCGCCCGACGGTGCCGCAGAACGACAACGTCTCGATCTCGGCGTACCTCAAGTACTGCGATCAGCTCGGCCTCACTCCGACCGGCCGGAAGGCGCTCGGGGTGAAGGACGGGGGCGAAGGTGGCAAGAAGGCTAAGCTCACCGCCCTCCGCTCGGGCCGCTCGGCGTAGCGCGACCAAGGGGCCGGGCGCCGCATACCTCAAGGCCGTCGGTGGGCCGACGCGCACCGAGTCATTCCGCCGACGCGTGGGATGCACCGAGCCGCGCATCTGCACGCCGCCTCTGCGCGAGCTCACGCCGGAGACGTCGAAGGGCTTCGCCTGCATCGAGTTCGCCGAGGACATCCTCGAGATCGAACTGCTGCCGTGGCAGCGCGCGCTGCTGATCCGAGCGCTCGAGCTGAATCCCGACGGAACCTACCGTTTCAAGACCATCCTGTTGCTCGTCGCTCGCCAGAACGGCAAGTCGACGCTGATGCAGGTGCTCGCCCTGTGGCGCATGTTCGCCGAGGGCGCCCCGCTCGTCATCGGCACCGCGCAGTCGCTCGACATCGCCGAGGAGCAGTGGTCGGGCGCAGTCGAGATCGCCGAGGGCATCCCCGAGCTCGCCGAGCTCATCGAGCACGTCGACCGCACGAACGGCAAGAAGGCGCTTCGCCTCGACTCCGGCGAGCGGTACAAGGTTGCGGCGGCATCGCGGCGCGGCGGCCGTGGCCTCTCGGGCGACCTCGTGCTGCTCGATGAGCTGCGCGAACATCAGAACTGGCAGGCGTGGGGCGCGGTCACCAAGACCACGATGGCCCGCAAGCTCGCACAGATCTGGGCCGCATCCAACGCCGGCGACATGGCATCCGTCGTCCTCCGTCGTCTCCGCTCGCTCGCGCACCGCGCGCTCGGCTGGCCGGACGGCAAAGACGGCATGGACGACCTCGACAAGCTCGGGGATTCACAGGACGAGACGACCGAGGTCGACGACTCGCTCGGCATCTTCGAGTGGTCATCGGCGCCCGGCCGCGGCGTGTGGGATCGCGAAGGCTGGGCCGAGGCGAACCCCTCGCTCGGCTACACCATCGACCTGCGCTCCATTGCTGCCGCCGCTTCGACGGACCCCGAGTGGGTGTTCCGCACCGAGGTGATGTGCCAGTTCGTGAACATGCTCGGAACCGGTCCGTTCCCGACCGGCTCATGGGCGGCGACGCTTGACGCGAAGAACGACCGCGTCGAGCGGGAAGTCACCCGCGACCCTGACCGGCCTGCGTGCTACGGCATCGATATGTCGCATGACCGCACGATGGTGTACATTGCGCTCGCGTTCTGGGACACCGAGGGGCGGATCCGCGGTGAGATCGTCGCACAGCGCGCCGGTCCCGACTGGGTGCTGCCGTGGCTGCTCTCTCCGGCGAGGAAAATCGCGCCGACGCACGTCGCATTCCAGCGACGAGGCGCGCCGATCTCGTCGATGTGGGGCGAGTTCGAGGACGCCGGCATCGAGGTCACGCCGTGGGGCGAGGACAAGCTCGCCGGATGGCACGGCGCCGTCTACGACATGATCCGCAAGGCCGCGACCGACGAGTCGCCGAAAGACGAGACCGAGGACGAGTTCCGCGATCGCGTCCGCATCTCGCACGGCGCGCAGCCGGTGCTCGATGTCGCCGCATCGACCGCGCAGATCAAGGCCGTCGGTGACGGTTGGGTAATCGACCGCAAGGCATCCCCGGCGGACGCCTCGCCGCTGCTGGCGTTCATCGCCGCGGTGGGCCTGCTGCAGACGAACCCGGCGCCGACTTCGGCATCGGCCTACGAGAGCAACGACCTCATGGTCGTCTGACGAGAGGTGCTGACATGGGCGCATTCCGCAAGGTGCTGCTGCACCGAACCGTGATCGTGAACCTCACCGACGGATCATCCATCTCGGGTGTGCTGTACCGCGACCCGGGGAACCTGATCGTCCTGAAGAACGCGACCTACTTCGAGCAGGGCACGGCACCGGCACCGCTCGATGGCGACACCGTCATCGACCGCGCGCAGGTACTTTTCGTGCAGGCACCGTAGGGGAGGGGCCACGATGGTTTTCACCTTCTCCGAGGGCAAGCTCCTCGCCGTCCAGAAGCCGACCTATCAGGCGCCGACAGCGCTGCGCATCAGCGACAACCTGTCCCAGGACTACTCCGCGATCTACCGGCAGCAGCCGTCGGTGCGCACGGTCGTCGACTTCCTCGCCCGAAACGTCGCGCAGCTCTCGCTGCACACGTTCCGCCGCCTGGACGACTCGGACCGCGAGCGTGTGACACATCATCCGTTCGCGAAGATGATGCGCGCACCGAACCCGTACACAACGGGCTACCGCCTGATCTTCTCGCTCATCGCAGACCGCGGCATCTACGACCGTGCACTGTGGGTGAAGACGTTCCAGGGCGGACGGTCGATGCTGGTACGGATTCCGCCGCGCCTGTGGACGATCAAGGACGACGACAACTGGCTCGCGCCGACACGGTTCGAGATCAAGGGCAACCGCGGAACGACGACTCTGGACGCGAAGGACGTCGTCTACTTCCGGGGTTACAACCCCGAGGACGAGCGCTACGGGCTCTCGCCCATCGAGTCGCTCCGGCGTGTGCTGTCCGAGGAGTACGCGGCCGGCCAGATGCGCGAGCAGGCCATGCGCAACGGTGCACGAATCGGCGGGTACATCCAGCGCCCGGTCGGCGCACCCGACTGGTCAGACCCTGCCCGGCAGCGCTTCGCGACAGGATGGCGCTCTCAGTACGCCGGACAGACCGCGACCGAGGGCGGCGGAACGCCCGTGCTCGAGGACGGCATGACGTTCGTCGCCGCCGGCCACTCCGCGAAGGACATGCAGTACATCGAAGCGCGCAAGCTCTCCCGCGAGGAAGCCGCCGCGGCGTACTTCATCCCGCCACCCATGGTCGGAATCTTGGATCACGCCACGTTCGGCAACATCGAAGAGCAGCACAAGATGCTCTACCAGGACACCCTCGGGCCGATCCTGCAGGAGGTGCAGCAGGAGATCGCGCTGCAGATCCTGCCCGACTTCGGCGACGCCGACGACCTCTACAACGAGTTCAACATGATGGAGAAGTTGCGCGGCTCGTTCGAAGAGCAGGTCTCGCAGCTTCAGACGTCCGTCGGCGCACCGTTCCTCACCCGGAACGAGGCACGCGCGAAGGTCAACATGCCGCGCATCGAAGGCGCCGACGATCTCGTCGTACCGCTGAACGTGCTTGTCGGCGGCCTTGCCTCTCCCACCGATCAGGCTTCGGCGGGATCGGGTGGCGGTTCGCTGCCCGAGCTCGAGGCGACGACCTCCGATGCGCTCACCGCAGATGAGATTCAGACCCTCGTGAACGCCGCGGCCACGCTGATTCGCTCGGGCTTCGACCCGGTCGAGGCGCTCGTCGCTGTCGGCCTGGATCCGATCAAGCACCTCGGGCTACTGCCCGTCACCGTGCAGCGCCCGCAGGAACCGGAGAACGTCGACCAGGAAGCGGTCGACGATCTCAAGGCCAGCCGGTGGGTGCGCCCAGTCCCGCGTGCGAAGGCACGCGCGACAGAGCCTCAGATCGCGAAGGCGACTCAGGTGCTCTCGGACTTCTTCGCCCGGCAGGAGCGCTCGGTGCGTTCCGCGCTCGGCGCGAAGGCGGCCGAGTGGTGGGACGGCGAGCGGTGGAACCGCGAGCTCGGCGACACTCTCCTGGCGCTGTCATCGTCGATCACGGTCGACGTCGCTCGCAAGCAGCTCGAGCAGCTCGGTGTGGACCCGGACGAGTACGACGTCGACAAGACCGTGGCGTGGATGCGCACGGTGTCGACGTCCAACGCGAAGAGCATCAACGCGGCGACCGAATCATCGATCGTCGCGGCGCTCGACACTGACGACGGGCCAGGCGCTGTCGATCAGGTCTTTGAGGTCGCCAAGTCGGCCCGCGCACAGCAGGGGGGTCAGACCCTCGCAACGTCGCTCGCCGGCTTTGCCTGCGTCGAAGCCGTCAAGCAGGTGCGCGGTTCCCGCGGGGCGACGAAGACGTGGATCGTCACGTCCAGCAACCCGCGCGCCTCGCACGCCCAGATGTCAGGCGAGACGGTCCCGATCGATTCCGTGTTCAGCAATGGCGCCAAGTGGCCGGGCGACAGCTCGGCGCTCGACGTCGACGAGGTCGCCGGGTGTTCCTGCGACGTCGATATCAAGTTCGAGTAGGAGGAGCCATGTTCACCAAGGCATGCGACGTGCGTGTCAAAGCGGTCGGCGTCGATGACAACCTCGACGACGGCGTCTTCGAGGCGATCGTGTCCGTGTTCGGAAACGTGGACAGCTACGGCGACCGCGTCGTCAAGGGCGCATTCGCTGACACCCTCGCCGAGTGGGAAGCCTCCGGCGACCCGATCCCGGTCTACTGGTCGCACCGCATGGACGACCCGGACTACAACATCGGGCACGTGCTCGAGGCGAAGGAAACCGACGACGGCCTCTGGGTGAAAGCCCAGATCGACCTCGAAGGCCCGAAGGCGCAGCAGGTGTACCGCCTGCTGAAAGGCCGCCGCGTCACTCAGTTCTCGTTCGCGTACGACATCGAGGCGTACACGATCGTGAAGACCGAGGGCGACCCGGACTCGGTCTGGGAGCTCACGAAGCTGAAGCTCTACGAGGTCGGCCCGACGCCCATCGGAGCCAACCAGGAAACAGAACTGCTCAGTGTGAAGTCCGCGGCGCACCACGCCGACCGGATCGCCGCTGAGGTCAAGGCTGGCCGAGTCATCTCGGCCAAGAACGAGAACGAGCTGCGCACCGCACACGAGTCCATCGGGCGCGTGCTGGCTTCTCTCGAACCCGACGAGGACAGCAAGGCCAGCGCGCCTGCACCGGTCAAGGCAGCCGAGGAGCCCGCAGGGGCCAAGGCCGCCCACGAACCCGCGCAGATGTCGTCCGCCCGCGCCCGTCAGCTCATCGAACTCGAACCCGAGTTCTAACCCCTCTGATCCCCTGCGGGGGAGGAAGGAGAGACGTCATGTCGACGACTCTCGAAGAGCAGATGCGCACGGAGCTCAAGGCTGCGCGCGACATCTCGCTGAAGTACGGCGATGGCGACATCGTCGGCGACGACCTCGCGGCCGTCACCACCCACCTGAAGGCCTACCAGGATCTGAAGGTGAAGTTCGAGAAGGGCAAGGAGTCCGCGGACGTCAAGGCACGCCTCGACGCGATCGGCTTCGACCTCGGCCTCGAGCGCACGCCCGACGGCGAGAAGCAGGCACCCGGTGCGTTCCACCAGCCGACCAAGCTCAAGAGCATCGGCCAGATGTTCGTCGAGTCCACCGAATACAAGGGCCTGATGAGCCAGTTCGGTGGCGGCCACATCAACGAGAAGGCGCGAGTGCAGTCCTCGCCCTTCGGCCTGAAGAGCCTCGTCACCGGCGCCGCAGACGCGTCGGCCGGCGCGTTCGTGAACACGGACCAGACCGGAATCTACGAGTCCCTCGGTCGCCGTCCGCTCACGATCCGCGACCTCGTCTCGATCCGCCAGACCGAGTCCGACACCGTCGAGTACGTGCGGCAGCTCACGCAGCCGTCGAGCGCGGCCGTCGTCCCGGAGGCCACCACGGCCGCCGGACCGACCGCACCCGGCACCGCTGGTGCACTTGTGCCGGCCGCCGGTGGCGGCTACAAGCCCGAGGGCTCGATGACCTTCGAGAAGGTCACCGCGGCGGTGAAGACGATCGCCGAGTGGATCCCCGCCACGAAGCGCGGCCTCGCCGACGCGAAGCAGCTGCGTGGTCTGATCGACGACGAGCTGCGCGCCGACCTGGCCGAGGAGGAAGAGGACCAGATCCTCAACGGCAACGGATCCGGTGAGAACTTCACCGGCATCCTGAACACCTCCGGCACCCAGGCGCAGGCGTACTCGGCAACGGTCGCAGGTCTCGACCCGCTGATCGAGACCACGCTCAAGGCGAAGACGAAGGTCCGCACCGGCGGCCGCGCCGTCGCATCCGGCTACATCTTCAACCCGGAGGACTGGGAGAAGATCCAGCTCGCCCGCCTGGCGAAGAACCCGAACAACGAAGCGGTCGCGGGTGCCGTGCCGACGCTGCACGGCCTGCCGGTCGTCGAGTCGGAGGCGATGCCCGCGGGCACCGGTCTCACCGGTGACTACCGCAAGGCGGTCATCTGGGACCGTGAGCAGGCGTCCATCACCGCCACCGACTCGCACGCGGACTTCTTCATCCGCAACCTCGTCGCCATCCTCGGCGAGCAGCGCGAGGCGTTCGGCGTCACCCGACCCTCGGCATTCGTCGAGATCGATCTGAGCGCGTAAGTCGAGAGGGATCATCGTGGCGAAATGCAAGGTCTGCGGTGCACCGCACCGGTCCTGCGGACCAAGCACCACGGTGATCCCCGTCGATGAACGCATCGAGACAAGGGAGCAAGGGGACATGAGCCTCAAGCGATACACGATCACCTCAGGGCGTCGCGGTGAGCACACCGTCACGGTCAAGCTCAGCGACGACGAAGCGAAGCGCCTCGGCGTGTTCGACCAGTCGACGTCGCCCGAGGGGAAGCCGGCCGCCAAGAAGGTGCCGGCGAAGACGGGCGCGCCCCGCAAGGCGCGCACGCCCCGCAACAAGGCTGCGAAGCCCGCAGCCGACAAGGCCGCTGAGCCGGCAGCCGTGACGCCGCCCGCGGGCAGCGTCGAGGACGCGTCCGACCCGGACGCAAGCGAGTAGCAGGGGGTGGCGGGGATGGTGCTTCAGACCGAGTCGTTCGCGACAGCGCAGGAAATGGCTGATCGGTCGCAGGGCGCGATCCCCGTCAACCACCCGTTCCTCGACAAGGAACTCAAAGCCGCAACGGAGACGATCCGCAACGCGTGCGGCTGGCACATCGCGAAGGTCGAGGCGCTCACGTTCGAGCGCGTCGGCCCGTTCGCTGAGCACGTCTGGCTGCCCGCGATGGCGATCGCATCCATCACCGCCGCGACGATCGACGGCACCGTGCTCGCCGTGGACTCGATCGAGTTCGACAAGACGACCGGGTGGACGAACCTCTGCGGTCGTCGCCGGTCCGTGACTTTCACCGCAGGCTTTGCCGCGGTGCCGGCGGATCTCGTGACGCTGACGCTCGAGCTCGCCGCCGGCGCGCTCGGCTCGCCGACGGGCATCACCCGCGAGCAGGCAGGCGGCGTCTCTGTCACCTACGCCCGCAGCTCCGGAGCCCTGCAGGCAGCTGACCACGACCGACTCGCCGCCTACAAGATCGGGTGGCTGCCGTGATCGGCGGCGTCGTCGCACGGCACACGCTCGTGCGCGAACGACCGGACATGGTCGACAACGGCCGCGGCGGCACCGAGGCAGACTTCACAGACGCGACCGCCGTCGACCTGGCAGGGTGGGCGCTCGACGCCGGCAACACCACCGCCGACATGCAGAACCGCGACGGCGCATCGATCCGCTGGACCGCTCGAGGACCGTTCGACGCCGACGTCGAACGCCATGACCGGATCCTCGTGTTCGGCGAACAGCTCAAGATCGAGGGTGCCGTGGTCCGCCAACCCGGACCGTCGCTGCGCACCTCGCACACGATCCTGCTGCTTGTCGCCTGGGAGGGCTGATGGCTGTCAAGGGCATGCGCATCAAGGTCAACCGCGACGCGATTCGGAAGCTGCTCGCCTCGCAGGAAGTCGCCGACAACCTTGCGCCGCGCGGTGAACGCATCGCGACCGCCGCCGGTGAGGGCTTCGAAGCCTCGACGACGAAGAACCGCGACCGTGTCGTCGTGTTCGTGACATCGCGGACGACGGAGGCGAGACGCGCGGAAGCCGAGGATCGTGCGCTGACACGCGCCATCGATGCCGGGAGGTGACCGTGGAACTTCTCATCCCCGCAGACCCCGAGGTGCGTGCGCTCGCGGAGCTGTCGACCATGCTCCCGCTCCACGGATTCCCCAGCGTCACGACGGCCGCCCGGAGCCTCGGAACGAAGATCCCCACACAGAACCCCAAGCCGGACGTGTTCGGACGCCTGATCGCCTCTGGCGGGTCTGGCCGCGACATCGTGACGGACTCGCCGACTCTCGCGATCGAGGGATACTCCGTGAAGGAACAGCAGGCACGAGACCTGTGCGCGCTCATGCTCGCGATCATCGAGGCCGCCGCCCGAGCGGGCTCTCTCGGCGGGGCGACCGTCTACCGGTCTCGCACAATCGCGCTCCCGCAGAACCTGCCGAACCCACTGGTGCCGGATCACTTCCGGTTCACCGCCCTGATCTCCGTCGACCTCCGCAGGGTCACGGCCTGAGTTCCCACTCGCGCACCGTCCCGACCGGGGCGGCGCTCATCCATGCCTGAAAGGGGCAACTGCGATGTCAGTGAACAGCAAGAACGTGTTCGTCGGTACGCCCGATCAGGCGACGACCGGAGCGATCCTCACCGGTCCGGAGACGGACGTCATCCCGGAGACGATCGACGACTTCGTCTTCACCGGCCTGAAGGACTCCGGTTACGTCGGCGAGGACGGCGTCACCGTCACGCCGACGGAGTCGACCGAGTCGATCAAGGACTGGTCGCTGAAGACGATCCGGAAGATCCTCACCGAGTTCGACGCGACGCTCGCCTGGGCTCACCTCGAACTGTCGGAGGAAGCGCTCAAGAACTACATGGGCGACGACAACGTCGAGGTCACCGCCGCGACCGCATCGACGGGCAAGCTCACCCGCGCCGCGATCGCCGGCGAGGCTCGCCCGATCAAGGCCTGGTACATCAAGGTCAAGGACGGCGACCGCCGCGCGCTGATCTTCGTTCCCCACGGCCAGGTCACCGAACGCGGCGAGATCTCGCTGCTCGCCTCCGCCGCGATCACCCTTCCGGTCACGCTCACCACGTACCCGGATGCCGCCGGCAAGAACGTCTACATCTTCCTGGACGACGGCGTCGTCTCGGCCTGATCTGTCAGACCGTCGCGGCCGGGCGCCGGGAACCCGCCCGGTCGCGACGTACCACCCCACCGGTTCCCAGAAAGCAGGTTCCCATGTTGGAGAAGTTCCACTACACGATCGACGAGACCGAGATCACGCTGCCCCGCTTCGAGGACATCGAGGTCGGAGTCATCCGCAAGATCCGCAAGCTGGGGCAGGTCGACCAGATCCTCACCCTCATCGAGCACTACCTCGACGAGGAGCAGCTCACGGCGTTCGACACCCTCACACGCGAGGGGCTCGAAGAGTTCGCGACGGCCTGGCGCACCGGGTCGAGCGTGACGCTGGGGGAATCCTCGGCCTCCTCGACCTCGTAGACGAGCATCAGGAGGCTGTCGAGTTCGAGCTGATCGCCGCCGGGATCCGCTGGCGTGACATCGGCTCTGAAGCCCTCAACTGGCGCGACCTCTTCGTGCTCGTGCGGCGGTGGCAGAAGCTCCCCGGCAACGCGCTGGGTGCCGCCGTTCACGGGCACGAAGTCCCGTCGTGGAATCAGCAGGTGCTCGCCGTGCTCGTCGACCAGCTGCAGGCGGCGAACTTCAACCTTCGGCGCGGCAAGGGCGCGCGCCCGAAACGGTTCGCCCGTTGGTGGGAGAAGCGCAAGCAGCAGAAGTTCGGGCGCGACCCGATCCCGATCTCGCAGTTCGACGCCTGGTGGGAGTCCGCCGGCCGCCGATGATTCAGGAGGTGCACGATGGGCTCTGAGGGTGTCGAGCTCGCTACCGTCTGGCTCCGCATGGTGCCGACGATGGAGGGCGCTACCGAGAACATCACGAAGGCGCTCGCGCCTGGTGAGAACGCGGCAGGGGAGTCCGGGAAGCGTGCGGGCTCCGAGTGGGCGGCGAAGGCGAAAGGTGCCATCGGTGTCGCCGCCATCGGGGCCGCCGTCGTCGGCACGTTCAAGGGTCTCTACGAGGTCGGCTCGATCTTCGACGACGTGACAGACACCATCCGTGTCGGCACGGGCGCGCAGGGTGAAGCGCTCGACGGTCTCGTCCAGGTGGCGAAGAACGTCGGTGCGAACGTCCCCGCGCAATTCGACAAGATCGGGTCGACAGTCGCCGACCTGAACACCCGGCTCGGCCTGAGCGGCGAGACCCTGACCACGGTCTCCGCACAGTACCTCGAGGCCGGTCGCATCCTCGGCGAAGACGTCGACATCAACGCGACGTCCGCCGCATTCAACGCCTTCAAGATCGAGGGCGAGGGCGTCTCGTCCGCGATGGACACCCTGTTCCAGGTGTCGCAGGCCACGGGCGTTGGCATCAACCAGCTCGCGTCCGGCGCGCAGTCCGCGGCACCCGCGCTGCAGAACCTCGGCTTCTCGTTCGAGGACTCGGTGTCGCTGCTCGGCTCGCTCGACAAGGCGGGCCTCAACTCCCAGCAGGTGATGGCGTCCCTGTCGAAGGGTCTCGTCACGCTCGCGAAGGACGGCGAGGAACCGCAGGCCGCGTTCCAGCGCGTCACCGGCGAGATGCAGTCGTTCGTCGACAAGGGTGAGACGGCCGCCGCGCTCGACCTCGCCTCGCAGATCTTCGGCACCCGTGGCGCCGCACAATTCGTGGGCGCGCTGCAGTCCGGCGTCGTGAACCTCGACGACCTGCAGGCGTCCGTCGGCGCGACCGGCGACACGATCCTCGGAGTCGCGGACGAGACCGCCGACTTCGCCGAGCAGTGGATGGTCTTCAAGAACCGGGCACTCACCGCTCTCGAACCGGTTGGCACGGCGATCTTCAACGGGCTCGGCTCGGCGATGAAGTTCGTCAACGGTCTGTTCGAGGACATGCCCGACCTTGGGACCACGTTCGGTCCGATGCTCGCCACGTTCGGTGAGATCGCGTCCGTGATTTGGGAAGCGCTCGCGCCGGCGTTCGAGCAGGTGTGGCAGGCGATCAGCCCGCTGATCCCAATGCTCCTCGATCTGTGGATGTCGGTGTCGCCGGTCATGCTGATCTTCCAGGCGCTCGAGCCGATGCTGCCGATGATCGCGTCGATGTTCGGCCAGCTCGCGTCGATCATCGGCCAGACGCTGATGTCGGCGCTGCCGCCGATCGTGTCGCTGATGACCACCCTCGGCGGCATCCTCGGCACACTGTTCGAGGCGCTCATCCCCGTGGTGAGCACCCTCGTATCGGCGCTGTTCCCGATCATCGAGGCGCTGATCCCGGTCGTCGTCGGACTGATGGAGGCGTTCGCGCCGCTCATCACCGCGCTCGTCGAAGCCCTCGCGCCAATACTCACCACCGTCGCCGAGATCATCGGCATGATCCTCGTCCCTGTGTTCAACATCATCGGGGCCGTGATCACCGCTCTCGCAGGGATCATCACCTGGCTGGTGAACACGATCATCGTGCCGCTGTTCAACGGCTTCGTGATCCCCGTCGTGAAGGAAGTCGGCCGGATCTTCGAGTCCGTGTTCAGCGGTCTCGGGAGCTTCTTCGAGGGCATCTGGACCGGCATCAAGAACACCTTCAAGACGTTCATCAACTTCATCATCGACGGGATCAACGGCTTCATCGGCGGGCTGAACGAGGTCGGCAACTTCGTCTCTGACGTCACGGGCGGAACGATCGACTTCTCGATCGGGAAGATCCCACGGCTCGCTGACGGCGCGACGATCCTCCCGCGCTCGGGCGGCACTCTCGCGGTGCTCGCCGAGGCCGGGCGGGCGGAGTCCGTCGTCGACACCGGGCTGATGAACCAGGCACTCGAAGAGGGCATCTCCGGCAACCAGTCCGGGACGGTGAACCAGCACATCACGCTCAAGACCAACGACCCGCGTCTCGCGATTCGGCAGCTGGGGCGTGAAGCGCAGAGGGGGCTCGCGGCATCATGACGACACTGCAGCTCGGACCCCTCACCTTCGCCGAGACCGGATCAGCCGGTTGGGTCTTCTCGGACCTGATCGACTGGTTCGGTCAGACCGACAACAAGGAGGACGAGGAGGAGCGGCCGCAGGGGCACGGCGCGTTCGCATCATCGAAGGCGCTGCGCACCTCGCGCGCGATCAGCTTCAACGCCTCCTACCTGGGCGGCTCAGCCGCCGAAGTCGAAGACGCGTACGACACTCTCGCCGCCGTCGGCGCCGAAGGGCCCGTGTACGCCATCCTGGCGACGACGGCTGGGCGGTCGGCTCGCCGGGTGAAAGTGCAGGTGTCCAGCGCGGCAGACCACCACGGTCGCACGACGGGGAAAGCCGCGGTCGACATGATCGCGGCCGACCCTCGCCGCTATCAGGTCGAAGCCGACGTGCCGTGGGTGTCCACTGAGCCGCCGTCTGCGGGGCTCGGCCTCGTCTGGCCCGCCGTCTGGCCGCTCATCTGGCCCGCCGGTGGATCGTCGGGGCGCATCACGCTCTCGAACACCGGTAAGGCGCCGTCCGCGCCGATGTTCCAGATGCTCGGCGGCTTCTCCTCGGCTCTCATCACGACCGTGGAGACCGGCGCGCGTATCGGCTTTGATCGCCTCGTCCCGGATGGGTCGTTCGTGGACATCGACACTGCGCTGCACCGCGCGACGATCGACGGCCAGTCCGATGTATCCCGGTGGCTGCGCTGGCGCGAATGGGCGCTCATCCCGCCGGGGGAGTCCCGGTCGTACCAGTTCGATGTGACCGCACCGGTGGGGACACCGATACTCAGAGGGCGGGTGCTTTCGGCATGGTGGTGAACGCGTACGTCTTCGAGACCCGCGGTGGAGCTCTGCTGCAGCAGGTCGAGCCCTCGGACCTGCAGTGGTCCGAGAACGCCAACCAGGCCGAGACCATCGACATCACCTTCAATCTGAAGGCGGAAGCGGAAGGCGCGCGCGACTGGCGCAACCTCGGCACCCCGTGGAAGCACTCGATCGCGGTCGACGTGAACGGTCGCCTCGAGGGTGGGCCGATCCTGCCTCACGATTTCGCCGATGCGAACGGCACCCTCAAGATGACCGCCCGCGGTGGGCGCATCCTCTTCTCGCGCCGATCGATTCTCCCGCCTGCCGCGCTCACGACGCCGCTGGTGCTCCCCACCGGGGCGCCGGACACGACGCTCGACTCGGCGTGGAGCGGACTGGACTACGGGACGATCGCGAAACGCATTGGACAGCAGGCGTGCGCGTGGCCCGGATGCACAGATCTTCCGATTGTTTGGCCTGCGGACCGCACTGGCACCCGCGAGAAGTCGTACGACGCGATCGAACGGAAGAAGGTCGACGACGCGTGGGCGGATCTGTCGGCGCTGCAGCACGGGCCCGACATCCGGATGCGCCTCGAGTGGGACGGTCCTGACCGGTTCCGCTGGGTGTTCGAGACCGGGACCGAAGCGCAGCCCCGACTTCAGGGACTCGACGTCTTCGACTGGGAAGTCGGCAGCGACGGGTCAGGTCTGACCGTGCAGCGCGACCCGTCCCGGATGGCGTCACTCGCCTGGTCCGAAGGTGGCCGCTCTGACGACACGACTCTCGTGCGTTCGCTCTACGACCCGACGCTCATCGACAGCGGCTTCCCTCTGCTTGAGATCGAGACCGAGGCGTCGTCCAACATCGTCGACCCCGACACCCTCGACGCGTGGAACGCGGAAACCCTGCGCACCGCGAAGAAACCGTGGGAGTTCTGGTCGTTCAACGTGCGCGCCGATCAGACCCCGTTCCCGTACGAGTACGGGCCGGGCTCGCTGATCAACGTGATCGTCACGGAAGACACCCCCGTGACCGGTGGGTACGTGCCTCCCGGCACCTACCCGAGGCGCATCGCGGGACTGTCCGGGGCGATCTCGGACTGGATCACCGTCACCTGTGGCGAGGTCTACGACGACTGAGGGAGAGACATGGCCGATCCCACCCCCGCACCCGGCGGAGATCTCGGCCCGATCCTCGAGGAGTTCCGAAAGCTGCGCCGCGAGGTCGCCGATCTCAAGACCGCGACCGGCACACAGCGCGCTCAAGCGGTGAAGCGCCTGCCCTTCCAGGACTTCCAGGTCGGGCAGGCATCACCGATCGGGCTCGCCGCCGGATGGAACACATACGCGACCGTGTCGCTCGTCGTTCCCGAGGACCGCACCCGCCTGCAGGTGCTCGGGATCGGCACCGCGGCAGTGCTCGATCAGACCAGTGGCGGCCTCACGACGAGCTACGGCCGCATTCTCATCGATGGCGTGCCCTCGCGAGACTTCCCGGCGTCGAAGGATGCAGGCGCAACTCTCGTGAACAACGTCGTCACCGCGACCAGCGCGGCAGTGATCAACGTCGCCGGGAAAACGTCGATAGCTGTCGCCTTCCAGCTGCAACCGCTTAACCCGGCTGCGTTTCCTTCGCACCCGCAGAACTTCGCACAACTCGCCGTCATCGGCAGCTTCACCATCGCCTGAGGAGGCTCATCGTGGCACTGACCCGCTCGCTCCCCACACAGCACCCCTCGGGTCTGCCTATCACCGACACCCGTCGAGTGCTCGCTGGCCTCGTCGCCCGAAACTCGGACGGCACTCCGCGCGCGGGCGTGCTCCCCGCCCACGCAAACCCGCTCGTCGCAGGGCGTGCGTCGATGGGTTACGACGTCGCCCCGTTCATCGCAGCGACATCCCGCATCAACACGGGAGTTGAGCTGATCGCGAACGACGCTGTCACTACCGTCGCCACCACTGCGGCCCCGGCAGCGAACTCGCGCATCGATGTCATCTGGGTGCGGTCGCAGTTCGTGCAGCACGCCGACGCGAACAACGACGTCGTCTTTGGAGTTACGCAGGGAACGGCTGCCGCTGTCCCGACGAAGCCCGTCATCCCCACCGGTGCGCTCGAGCTGGCAACGGCGACGATCCTCTCGACGACCACCACCACGGCCACGGTCGTAGTCACGCAGACCCACCAGTACACGGCGGCCGCGGGTGGCACTGTCCGCTTCCGCACCGACACCGACGCCCTGGCGTGGGATGCGATCGACGGATCGCGCGCCTACAGCGCTGCGTCGGGCTCGACATTCGCTCGGGTGGGTGGAGCGTGGAGCGTCGCCGACACAGGGTTCCTGATCCCGAGCGCCTCCCAGATCTCCGCTGAGGGCGGTGGCACGATCACCGTCGCCTCCGACGGAACGATCTCGTTCTCCGGGGCGACAGCGATCAACCTCGACGGCATCTTCGACGGCCGTGGCATGGACGCCTACGAGATCATCTTCGACGTCGGACGCGTTGGCTCGACAGGAACCGGCGACTGGCGCGTACAGTACCGCGCGGGCGGCGTGACGAGCACAGCTTCGAACTACGTCACCGACCGTGTGAGCTACCAGAACCAGGGGGCGTCCGGATCGGCGGCCGCGACCGGCTACAGCGATATCCAGGGCTTCGGCATCATCATGCGCGGCAACTCCGCCTCCGCGCGCGACAGCGGAACGATGCGAGTTCACTCCCCGAAGCTGCCGCGCTCGACCGCGCTGATTGCCGATGCGCTGCACCTTGCGGCTGGCGCGGCCTCGACGATCATGCACACCTCGGTCGAGTTCGCCGGGTCGAACTTGTTCGACGGCATCCGGCTCCTCACTGCTGGCGCAGGATCGAGCAACGGCACCCTGCGCATCCGGAAGGTTGCGTGACATGGGCGGTGGACCTGGATACGTGATCCCTGCTCCGTACACGGGCATGTCGACGCGCGATGCGCACCTCAAGCGGCGACCCCCGTCGTCCGAACCGGGCACCGACTACTACATGCCGCGAGGGACGCCCCTGGTAGTCCCGTCGGCCTGCAGGGTTGTCGCCGTCGGCGGAGGCCTCGGACCGGCGACAGGCCGTTTCGTGATGCTCGACAATGGCGCCCGATGGATGCGATTCCTTCACCTCCTCGAGTCTCACGTACGCGTGAACCAGGAGCTTCCCGAGGGGACGGTGTTCGGTCTGTCAGGCGCGTCGGGCTACGGCTCGGAGCACTTCGGTGCGGCGTCGGACACTGACGGCGCGATGATCGCCCGCACGGGGGGACCGCATGTGCACGTTACGGCGTTCCGTGGGCGTGCGTTCACTCTGGGATCCGGCGGGACCGTCGACTTCCACGCACTGACCGGCGGCGCCGTCGCGGGCAACGTGACAGCGAAACCTGAGATCGAGGAAGAGAAGGAAGAAGACATGACTCAACTGATCGGCAACTCGAAGGACGGGTACAAGCTGGTCGACGAGCTCGGCGCTGACAACTGGGCATCGTTCGCATACACGGGTCCGGGGTCGACGTTCGAGGCGAACTGGGAAGCGGTGAACATCCTGGGCGACCGCGTCGACATGGAGGGCGGCTGGGGCCTCGAGACTCTGCGGCACATGGCGAACGCGCGCTGGGATCAGAAGCGCTCGCAGATCGCCGCGGAGGTCATCAAGGGAATCGCGCCTCTGCTGGCCGCGACGGCGTCGGGCGGCGGTCTCACGGAGGAGCGGTTCGCGCAGCTCCTCGAGGAAGGCCTGAACAAGCTGAAGCTGAACGGTCCGCAGATCAGCGAAGCAGATCAGGATGCTCTCGCGGAGGCTGTGCGTCAGAAGTTCCGCGAAGACCCCCTCGCCTGATGCCAGACCTGATGGGGCCGATCGGGGTCGCGCTGGTCGGCGTCATCGGCATCATCGTCGGCGGGCTGCTGCGACTCATCCCCACCAAGGGCAGCGTCGAGAACGCTCGAATCGACCAGCTGCAGGAAGACCTCGCCGCCGAGCGTCAGGAACGCAAGGAATTGTCGGGTCGGGTCGATCTGATGGATCGGAAGCTCGATCACTATCGGAGACGTGACCTCGCGTGGATGCGGCACTACGCGCTCATTCAGCGAGGCGTCGAGGACGGAACGATTCCGCCTTGGCCCGATCTACCCGAGGTTCTGAGAGGTGACTATGAATGAGTCCGACGCAGTTCTGATCGCGGCGACGAAGGAACGACGACGGCTGATTCTGGTCTTCACATCGCTCTTGATCGTGATGTCGTTCACCCTGCTCGCAGGGTGGCTATCGGCCTGGAACGGGCGCGAGGCGTGGCACGAACAGGCGATGACCTGGCAGGACCGGTACATCGAGCTCTATGAGGAGTACACGCTCGCAACGGGTGAGGAGCCCTCAGCGCCGGATCCCGAGAACGTCGCGAGCGAGTCACCTCAGGGGGAGCAGGGCGCGCCCGGTCCTGTCGGACCTTCTGGTCCAGCTGGCAAGGATGGGCGTCCGGGTCTCGACTCGACGGTTCCGGGACCGATCGGTCCTCCCGGCGCGGACTCGACGACTCCCGGCCCGCAAGGATCCACTGGTCCTGCGGGTCGCGACGGACAGGACTCAACGGTCCCCGGCCCGCAAGGTCCGCAAGGGCCGGCAGGCGCAGACGGTCGCGGCATCCAGTCTCTCTTCTGCGACGACACCACCGGCCGCTGGACGGTCACCTATACCGACGCCACGACCGCAGACGCGGGCGTGTGCATGACACCCATCATCGAAGGAGAGATCCCATGAGCACCCCCACCGAGACGCCGAACGTCGTCGTCCAGAACCCCACCGTCCGCAAAACCGCCGGCATCGTCCTTGGTGCCGTCGGTATCGCCCTCGGCACGGTCGTCGTCGTGGACGGGGCGGCACCCGCCTTCGACCTCACTGAGTACACCGGGCCGATCACTGCCGGTTACCTGTACTTGTCGAGCCTGTTCGGTCTGGCGGTCACCGTGCCGAACGTCCCCGCCTCGCCGCGCTCGCTGCTCCGACGAGACCTGCGATGACATTTCCCGAGACATGAACGAACCCCCATCCAGCCTCCGGGCCGGGTGGGGGTTCTTCTGCGTTTCGGCGCTGTCCTGGCAGGATGGCCAGGTGCCCACCTTCGATGTCCGCGCGAACAGCTTCGGATTCCTGCGACTGATGTTCGCCGTGCTCGTGATCGTCTCCCACTCGTGGCCGCTCGGCGGGTTCGGGAAGGATCCGGGGCGTCTAGACAATAACCTCGGGATCTTTGCCGTCGAGGGCTTCTTCGCACTCTCCGGGTTTCTCATCACGATGAGCGGATCCCGGCTGAGCATTGGCCGATTCCTCTGGCACCGGATCCTCCGCATCTTCCCGGCCTACTGGGTGTCCCTCCTGCTCGTGGCGGTCGTGTTCGCGCCGATCATCTGGCGCACCATGCGCGGCCTCACCGAGTACCCGTTCGCATCACCGCCACCGACCGGTTTCATCTTCCTGAACGCACTGCTCTTCCAGAACCAGATCACCATCGGCGACACCCTCACCGGCATCCCCGCCGCGCTCATGTGGAACGGTCCGCTCTACACCCTGCCGATGGAGTTCGCCTGCTACCTGCTCATCGCGGTACTCATGGCCGGCCGCGTCCTCACCGCGCGCATGGTGGCCGTCCTCGCGGCCGCAGCATGGGGGTGGGTGCAGCTCGCCCAGATCGGTGCCCTCGGTGTCTACGATGACCGGCAGGCGAAGTTCACGCTCTGCTTCCTCGTCGGATCGCTCATCTACTTCCTGCGGGAGCGCCTCCTCACACTGAAGCTGTGGCTTCCCCTCGGCGCGCTCGTCATCCTCGTCGTCACGTATCTCACGTGGGGCTTCCACATCTTCGGCATCGTGGCGTTCGCGTACCTGGTGCTGTGGATCGCGTACCACCTCCCGTTCCGCGCCGTTGGACGGCGGCACGACTTCTCCTACGGCCTCTACATCTATGGGTGGCCCGTGCAGCAGATGGCCGCGTACTTCGGAGCGACGCAGCTCGGCATCGTGGCGTACATCCTGATCTCGCTCGCAGGCGCAGCAGTTCTCGCGGTCGCCAGCTGGTACCTGATCGAGTCGCCTGCTCTCAGGTGGAAGAGCGCGGATCCGATGGCGTGGTTCCGCAAGAAGCAGACGGTCAACGCGTAGAGCGCTGGGGCCAGGATGCTCCCGCGTGTGCCGTGGGTGTCCGGTGATCGGCCTGCGATCGTCGCTCGACGCCGAGGGCAATCCATGGTTCAAGACCGGGCAGCTCGCGCAGCGCCGTGCAGAGGGTGATCGTATAGGCGTCCTCGTAATAGCCGACCCACGAACCCACCGACTGCTTCAGGATCTCTGACCGATCGCCGGCGGTGGCTAGAAGCTCATCGACCACAGGTGCCGGGTCGGAGGTGTAACGGGTCCGCGAGCAGATCGATCCAAGGGTGATGCTCAACATCGTGTCGGGGGAGAGTCGGGACATGGCATGATGCCTTTCTCCGGCCGAGACGACGAGTCTACGACGCCGTCCCGACGTCGGTGGTTGGGGACAGGATCGGGATCGTGAAGCCTGCCGACATCCTCGCTTTCGAAGCCGCCAACCCGCACCACACGCCGACCCGCGCTGAGCGTATCCGGCGCGAGCTCGGCATCACCGAGATCAGGTGCTCCGTGCTGCTCTCGCGAGCTGTGGAGTCGCGCGAGGGCATTGCCGTGCATCCGAGGACAGCCCGAGTCGTGAGGGAGCGGGCCGAGCAGCGGGCACTAGCGCGGGAGATCAGACACCACTCACGTTCGTGACTGGGGTCAGATCCTGAGAGGGGATCAGGCACCATTCACACTGATGACGGGTGCCGCGCCCTGGACGTCTTTGTGCGACCCGGTAGGGTCCACCTATGGCGACATATCGGAACTTCATCTACGGAGTTCGTCTGACCGAAGAGGCCACCTCGCGCCTCAAGGAACTCCTTCGGCCGAAAGCCCAGAGGGCCAGCGAACTTTGGCTCGAGGACCTCAACAAGCCCGGCTGGGAACAGTTGGTGATGCCGGGAGCTCGGGACAGCATGGTTCGTGGCGCCGAACTTGACGTGGAGCGAGGCGGTGAGTCTCGACTGAACTGGCGAGAGTGGCGAGTAACTGGCAGTGACGGGATCGAACGCTCGGTGTCTCAGTCTCCGTTCGAGCAGAACGCTGCGGCGCCACGATTGGACGGGGCGAGATCAGCGCGGCTCCTCCTCGAACTGAGCGACGAGCGAGGCAATCTAACGAAAGTCTCGCTCGACCTGATGAGCGCGGGTTGCGATCTATCTATCGATACGAGCGATGCCGAGATCGAATCGCTCGTCTCTATGGTCACCGACCTGCTCAACGAGTATGTGGACCCCGCTCTCACTCCTCCGCCGCCGGCGTTCAAGGTCTTCATCGGGCACGGTGGGGATCCGCAATGGAAGTATCTGCACCGCATTTTGAACGACTCGCACGGCATGGTTGCAGAGGCGTTCGAGTCTGCTGAACGCGCGGGTTTTCACACGCTCGTCGTCGTTGACCAGATGGTTAGGAGTAGCTCTGTCGCTGTGGTCGTCATGACAGGTGAAGATCGAGATGCAGATGGTGGCCTGCGTGCCCGAGAGAATGTGGTTCACGAAGTGGGGTTCTGTCAGGGAGCGCTCGGGATCGAGAACACGATCGTCCTGCTGGAAGACGGCGTGAGCGAACCGTCGAACATCACGGGGCTGACACAAATCCGCTTTCGGAGGGGCGCGCTCATCGATGTGGAAGATCGAATAGTGGAAGTCCTGAATCAGCGACGCCAAGTGTTCGAGTATCGTCTCGGCTAGCACTCGAGACGCTCGCTCGTGAGCGAGCCCTGATTTCCGTGAACGGGATCAGGACGCATTCACACTGATGACGGGAGCTGCGCCCTGGTCGACGTCACACCGCTGCAGGAGGGCTCTCTTGGTCGTCGCTCTACACCCGCGACTACGTTGCGTCTCGTCGAAGTCACACGAACGAGACTGTCGTGCCGAGGTGAGCGGCAGCGCCCGTCGCGGTCCGTCGAACAATCCGTCGAAGAAAGGCCACGCACTGCTCCGCGTCCGTGAGGCGGATGGTGGGATTGCTGGTGACTCCGTCGAGCCGAACTGCTTCGAGCGCCTGCACGACAGGCAGCTCGTCGTGCCCGTGCGCAACTGCATGCCGCAATAGGAGCCATTCATTGAGCCTCGCGTCAACCATGGCGGGCGTCCAGGTCACTCGTTGACGCCCGCGTCCACCGGGTATGGTCCACGACCAGAGGGGGCGAGGATCGAAGCCCGCGCTTTGCATGAGACGGCGGGTGTTCTGCGCGTTCGGTGTGGCGAACTTATGGATGCTCTCAATAACATGTCCGCAGCGCGCCATGTACCGTGCGCGCTTGCGGGGCTTCGATGCGCTGGGGGCGGCTGTCTCGATTACGGCGAGGGTCATGTCCTGCACAGCAGCTTGCCAAGCCGCGACTGCTAGCACTACGACCGCTCGATCTAGTGACGTCTCTCGGTAGCGTCTTCCGCCGCTACCGCCGCCATGAGCGCGATGGACAGCGATGATGTTTGCGCAGTGCTGCAATGCGCCCTCGAAGTTGTCTGACGCCGTCTGTAGGTCCATGCGCGCGATTCTAGACGGCCGTGATCGCTCGTCATTCGGGATCAGGACACGTTCACACTCATGACCGCCGGACTCGTCGTGCTGATCTGGGCGGTCGCGGGTCCCGCACTGAGCACCCTGTTCGAGCAGGCGATCCAACGCGTGTCGGGCATCTGACGGGCGAGTGCTTCATGCCCAACCCGACGATTCGTCGCCGACTTCTCGACGAACGCGGTTCGAGCCCTGTCGAGTTCGTGATGGTGGGGACCCTGCTCACCCTGCTCACCCTCGCCGTGATGCAGCTCGCTCTCGCGGTGTACGTCCGCAACGTCGTGCACGATTCGGCCGTCGAGGGGGCGTATCACGCTGCACTCGCCGACACGAGCCTCGAGGACGGCGCAGAGCGTGCGCGTGCACAGATCGTCCGTGCCGTCGGAGACGCGTATGCCGAGGACGTGACCATCGGGCGCTCGACGTCGCTCGGGCAGCCGACGATCGACGTGCGCGTGCGGACCACACTGCCGGTGATCGGGCTGATCGGCATCCCCTTCGCGCTGGAGGTGGAGGCCCATGCTCCGGAAGAGTCGTTCGGCGATGGATGACGACGGGTCCGCGGCTCTCGAGTTCATCGCTGTCGGAGTGGTGCTGCTCGTGCCGCTCGTCTACCTGATCATCGCGCTCGGCGCGATCCAGGAGCAGACGCTCGGCGCGGAGGCGGCAGCCCGACACACGGCTCGGGCCATCGCCCTCGCGTCGGATGCGGACAGCGCGGAGCTGAGCGGAGAACGCGTGCTCGCCAGCGTCGCAGAGCAATACGGCATCGACCCCGACTCGGCCGATGTGACCGTGACCTGCGGTCCCGAGATCGCGGCTTGCCCGTCCGCGGGTGCGACGATCACGGTCGTGGTCGCAGCGAGGGTCTCGCTGCCGTTCATTCCGGCGATCTTCGGGCTGGATGAGGCGGCATCCGTCTCCGTCGAGGGAACTGCGGTGCAGAAGGTCTCCCGGATGTGGGGTGCGGGATGAGTGATGACGACGGGAGCGTGCTGCTCCTCACGCTGGGATACGCGTTGCTCGCTCTCGCACTGATATTCGGGAGCGTGTGCGCCACCGACCTGTACATCTCCCAGAAGCGGCTCGACGCGCTCGCCGACGCGGCCGCGCTCGCCGGAGCCGACGGGTTCACGCTGGTCGTCGACGGGGCGACAGCGCGCGCCGACCTCTCTGACGAGGGCGTCAGAGAGCAGGCGATCGCGCTGGTCGTCGCGTGGCCAGGCGAAGCGAGTGTCGTGTCAGCCACCGCGCCCGACGGGCTCTCGGCCCGGGTGACGGTCGCCGCCGAGTGGAATCCGCCGCTGCTGTCGCTGTTCGTCCCCGACGGTGTGCGGCTCGAGGCGACGGGGACGAGTCGCACGGCGCTGAGATGATGCCCGGCCCGGCAGAGCCTGTCACCCGTCAGCGGAGAAGCCGGTCGTGCAATCGCCGCACGCGGTCGTCGAACCCCGGCGGAACCTGATCGGGGAGCGCATCGATCGGCCACCACCGCACATCCTCCGACTCGTCGCTCACGATCAGCGCCGCGTCTTCCGAGACGACGACGGCGACGCCGATGTCGAGATGCGAGGAACACCGGCCGAAAGCGGAGGAGAGCCCGTGATGATCGAGGTCGTACGCGAGAGGCTCGACCAGGCCCGACACGACGACACCGGTCTCCTCCCGCAGTTCGCGCAGCGCGGCATCCGCTATAGACGCATCGCCGGACTCGAGATGCCCGCCGGGCTGGACCCAGAACTGCCCCTTGGCATGGAACACGAGCAGCGTGCGGGTGAGTGTCGGATCGAACACGAGGGCCGACGCCGTGGCGTGGTCGGGGCCGTCGTCGCGAGATACGGGGCCATGCTCGTCGGGGAAGAACGTCGTGAAGTCGGCCCGCGCGGCCCGCTCATGGTCGGAAACCGCCGCGGCCCCGAGCACCAGACGACGTACATCTGCGGCAAGCTCACCGCTCATGAGGGTCCTCCTTCGTGCGGGGCACGAACCGGGGGATCCAACGGATGAACCCTCCGGCGCCGACCAGTCCGATCACGCCCATGGCCGCCGCCGCTATCGGCAGCGAGGCGATCGCGATGATCCCCGACACCATCAGCGGAGCGATGGCCCCACCGGCATCCGTCAACGTGCGCCATGAGCCGAGGAACGCGGCGGGTTCGGTCTTCGGAGCGACGTCGGCCCCGAGGGTCAGGAGGATGCCGCTCGAAAGTCCGTTGCCCACGCCGAGCACCGCGGCGAACATGCCGAACCACAGCACCGCGGCATCCAGGTCGTGGGTGAACGACATCGCGAGGAATCCGGCACCCATGAGGACCATCGCCGGCATCGCCGCCCAGAGGCGACCGAATCTGTCCATGACCTGCCCGCTCGCATAGAACAGGGCGAAGTCGATCGCTCCCGAGATTCCGACGACGAGGGCGATGGTCGACGCGTCGAGGCCGAGCGAGAGACCCCACAGCGGGAGCACGACCTGCCGCGCCGATCGTACGGCTGACAATGATGCGGCGGCGAGGCCGAGGCGGCCGAGCACGGCGCGCTGCTGCCACATCGTGCGGAAGATGCCCGTACGGCCGACGGCCGGAATCGAGCCGGTGACCGGCTCGCCGGAGTCCTCCGACAGGGGAGCGGTGCGAACAGGGGTGGTCGGCGCGATCGTCTTCTCGGGATCCGGACCGAACAGCACGAGAAGCACCATGACGACCAGGCAGCCGAGGAAGAACCAGATCGCTGCGGTTTCGGATCCGAACAGCTGCAGCAGCCCCGCGGCGACGAACGGGCCGACGAAGATTCCGAGACGGAAGCTGCCGCCCAGCAGCGAGAGCGCGCGGGCGCGGAACGCGATCGGCACCCTCGTCGTCATGAAGGCGTGACGGGCGAGACCGAAGGCGGCGGCGCAGAAGCCGAGGAGGAACACGGATGCCGCGAGGACGCCCAGCGACGGCGCGAAGACCATGCCGACACCCGCGCCGATCGCGATCACTCCCGCGATGACCATCGTGAACCGCTCGCCGATGCGCGATACGGCCCAGCCGGCGGGGAGGTTTCCGCAGAGCTGACCCACGACCAGCGCCGAGGCGACGAGCGCGGCGAACGCGACATCTGCCCCCATGCGCGCCGCGATCACGGGGATCAGCGGGATGACCGCGCCCTCGCCGAGCGAGAAGAGGACGGTGGGGAGGTACACCATCGGTCCGAATCGCCTCAGGACCGTGGATGCGTTGCTCACTCGTTTCACGCTACTCCCGTTCGAACGCCGTACCCGGCCGCACAGGCGGCACGTTAGGCTGGACGCGACATGCTCGAACTCGATCTCTCCGCCGACATCCAGGCCCTGCGACTCACCTACGGTGACATTCGCGAGGTCATCGACGTCGATACGCTCCGTTCCGACATCGCACGTCTCAGCGAGGAAGCCGGCGTGCCGGACCTCTGGGACGACCCTGAACGTGCTCAGAAGGTGACCAGCGCGTTGAGCCACCGCCAGTCGGCGCTCGCGAGGGTCGAGGGCATCGGCTCGCGACTCGACGACCTCGAGGTCCTGGTCGGGCTCGCGAACGAGATGGGCGATGAGGAATCGGCCGTCGAGGCGCGCGCCGAGCTCAGCGCTCTCACCGAGATCATCAATCAGCTCGAGGTCCAGACGCTGATGGACGGCGAGTACGACGAGCGCTCGGCCATCATCACGATCCGCTCGGGTGCCGGTGGCGACGACGCCACCGACTTCGCCGAGATGCTCATGCGCATGTACCTGCGTTGGGCCGAGCGCCACAAGTACCCCGTCAAGGTTCTCGACACCTCATACGCCGAGGGCGCCGGCATCAAGTCGGCGACGTTCGAGATCGACGCGCCCTACGCGTTCGGCACCGTCTCTGTCGAGGCCGGCACGCACCGCCTGGCCCGCATCAGCCCGTTCGGCTCTGCCGACAAGCGTCAGACGTCGTTCGCCGCTGTCGAGGTCATCCCGCTCATGGAGGAGGCGACCGAGGTCGACATCCCCGAGAACGACATCCGCGTCGATGTGTTCCGCTCGTCGGGCCCTGGTGGCCAGTCGGTCAACACCACCGACTCCGCCGTGCGCCTCACACACCTCCCGACCGGCATCGTCGTGTCGATGCAGAACGAGAAGTCGCAGATCCAGAACCGCGCCGCCGCCATGCGCGTGCTGCAGACCCGACTCCTGCTCCTGCAGAAGGAGGAGGAAGCCGCGAAGAAGAAGGAACTCGCCGGCAACATCACGGCGAGCTGGGGCGATCAGATGCGCTCGTACTTCCTCTACGGACAGCAGCTCGTCAAGGATCTGCGCACCGGACACGAGTCGGGCAACCCCGCTGCCGTGTTCGATGGCGATCTCGACGGCTTCATCTCGGCGGGCATCCGCTGGCGCAAGCGCAAAGACGAGGACTGAGCTCGTCTCAGCGGGCGGCGCCTTCGAGCGTTCCCGTGACCTCTTCGTAGTCGAACACGATGCACTGGATGGCGCGGTCGTCCATGCGCTTCCACGAGGTCTCCGTGGGCACGAACCAGTAGTTGTCGAGCACCGAGTCCGCGTACGGGATGCCGATGAACTCTTCGAAGGCGGCGTCGCAGCCTTCGGTCGCGAGGGTCTGCAGCTCGGCGTCACCGGGGAAGTCGCCGTCCGGCGCATCGAAGATGAAGTAGACCTCGTCGGTGTGCGGCTGATCGCACGGGACGACCGGAAGGTCGTAGACCTCGTCCTCCCACTCGACCAGGGGGAGGCAGTGTCCGACCTCGAGGTCGTTGATGTAGACCCTCTCAGTGCCCTCGGCCGCCGACTCGTCGGGTTCCTCGCCGTCCGATGAGGAGCCGGGCGATGATGTCGGTACTGTCGCGCCCGGGGCAGCCGTGCTGAGCGACAGGAGCATCACCGCGATCGCGACGATGCTTCCGAGCACACTCATGCTCATGCCGACGATCCCCGGCCACTTCGTTCCGCGGAGGAACACCGACACCAAGGAGACGACGAAACCGACTCCCAACAGCACCCAGCCTGCGATCGCGATCGAGGGGAAGCAGGACAGGATGAGTCCGATCACCGCGACGGCGAGACCGATGATGCCGAGAACAGAGAGCTTCGGCTTCGCCGGCGGGGGAGCCAGCACTCCGAAGGGAGCGGTCGCTCCCTGCGCGAGGTAGGCCGTGCCCTGCTGGCCGTGCATCGGCGCCTGACCCCAGACGGGCGCACCTGCAGGGCCCCCGGGGTGCGCATCGGCCGAATTCGCCGTCTGCAGAACGTACGGCGGCTCGAACGTCGCAGACTCGGTCGCGTGGGATGCCAGGCTGCCGACGACCGGATCCACGCCCGCCGTCGACTGCCCGGAGGCGTCGACAGCGGGCGTGGCGATGCCGTCAGCGGCGGTGTCCTGCGGTGCTACCTGCTGCTGTGGGGAATCCGGCTGCTGCGTGGAAACCTGCTGCTGAGTGGTGGCAGAAGCCGTCGCGGTGGTCTGAGCCTGCGCCGTGACGGTGTGCTCCGTCCACGCGACTCCGTCCCACCAACGCTGACGGCCTGAACCGTCGTCATACCACCCCGCCGGGGTCGTCATGCCTGGTGCTCCGTGCTCGAAGCTCAGCCGGCTGACGGAGTGAACGAGACGCGTGCGACCTCCTGCAGGAGCTCATCGGTGAAGATGATCTCGTACGAAGAACTCTGCGCGACGTCGAAGGTGATCTTGCCGTTGACGGTGTCACCGGCGGCGAGCTCCTCCGCAACGATTCCGTCGACGTAGTAGTCGTAGGTGCCTTCGGCACCTTCGGCGGTCTCGAGTGCGAAGTAGAACGGGTTGATGTAGCTCGTGCCCGAGATGCCGGTGAACGTGACGTCGAGGATCACGTAGCCGCCGTTGGTCGAGGGGATGCTCGATCCGTCCGACGTCGCCCACGTGGCCGAGTTGATCGTGACCTCGCTCGTTCCCGACATCTGCTGGATCGTCACGGGAGAGCCGAGCTCACCCTCGACGACATCCGTGGGGCCGGTGTCTCCGTCGTCTGTGCCGTCATCGGTACCGGGGTCGGTGCCGTTGTCGGTGTCGGAGTCGCTGGACGGCGGAGCGGTAGGCAGATCGCGCACCACTTCCGAGACCGTCGCGAACACGATGACGAAGAACATCACGATCGCGATGATCGCGCCGACCACGGAGAGGATGAGGCCCGAGATGCCCGGCCACTTCTTGCCCTTGAGGAAGAGGGAGATCAGCGACACGATGAATCCCGCGGCGAGCAGGAGCCATCCGAACCCGAAGATCACGGGGATGCACGACAGGATCGTGCCGAGGGCTGCGAGCCCGAGACCGACGATGCCGAGGATGGACGGCTTGGTGGGTGCTGCAGGTGCGGTGCCTCCGTACGCGGGCGGGTAGCCGCCGGCGACGCCGTAGGCCTGACCGGCCGGCGCGTAGGGGCTGGCGCCGGGGTGGCCGGGGGCCGCTCCCGGGTAGCCGGGTGCGGGATAGGCCTGCGTCTGACCTGCATCCGCGCCAGGGTAGGCGGGCGCGTTGCCGGGGTAGGCGGGCGCGGCGTTCGCGTACGGCGGGACGTTGCCGTCGAGCGGCGTGGTGGCGCCGGGCGCGGTGTATTCCGTCGACGATGCGTCGGAAGGAGCCTCGGGGGCTGACCACGATGCGGCGGAGTCGGGAGCTGCGACCTCGTCGACGGGCGACGAGGAGTCGGAGCCCGAGTCGGCTGCGACGGACTCGCCGGCGGGCGCGTTCCACGAAGGGCTCTCGACGGCCGCCACGGAGTCGAGCGAGGCCGCGGTCTCGGCGGCTGCTGCGGACTCGGGGGTCGTATCGACAGCGGGGGATTCATCGGCTGCGGCGGCGCCGTCATCGGTCGCTGCCGTGTCATGGCCGGCGGATGAGGACTCGGAGAGGGAAGGCTCTGCCTCGATCGCGGAAGGCTCTGCCTCGGTCGCGGAAGGCTCTGCCTCGGTCGTGGAAGGCTCTGCGATCGGAGCGAAGTGCTCTGTCCACTGCGTGCCGTCCCACCAGCGCTGACGCCCGGATCCGTCGTCATACCAGCCTGCAGGCGTCGTCATGGTTCCCCCTCGGAGTTGTGGTCCACGCAGACGGCATGGATCGGCACCTCCATGTATAGCAGTGCGGGACGACACTCCGGGGGTGCGCGGGGTGTCGCTCGCGAGCAGGAGACACGGCGCGCTTAGGCTCGAACAGCCATGATTCGGTTCGAGAACGTCACGAAGCGCTATCGCGGGACCTCACGCCCCGCTCTGTCCGCTGTCGACTTCGAAGTGCAACGCGGGGAGTTCGTCTTCCTCGTCGGTGCATCGGGGTCTGGCAAGTCCTCCTGTCTGCGACTGATCCTCCGAGAGGACGTGCCGACGACCGGCCGCGTCGCCGTACTCGGACGCGACCTGCGATCGCTCGCGAACCGCAAGGTGCCGTACTTCCGTCGCCACATCGGCTCCGTGTTCCAGGATTTCCGCCTCCTGCCCTCGAAGACCGTCTACCAGAACGTCGCATTCACCCTGCAGGTCACGGGCTCCTCGCGCGGATTCATCCAGCAGGCGGTGCCGGAGGCGCTCGCTCTGGTCGGACTCGACGGCAAGCAGAAGCGCATGCCGCACGAACTCTCCGGCGGAGAGCAGCAGCGTGTCGCGATCGCCAGGGCACTGGTGAACAGGCCCCAGGTGCTGCTCGCGGACGAGCCCACGGGAAACCTCGACCCTGCGACCTCGGTCGACATCATGCAGCTGCTCGCCCGGATCAACGCCGGTGGCACCACCGTTCTCATGGCCACGCACGAAGCGGCCTTCGTCGATCAGATGCAGCGTCGAGTCATCGAGCTCCGTGACGGCGAGATGGTTCGCGACGAGGTGCACGGCGGGTACGGTGACACCTCCAACATCCCCCGTCTCGTGCCCGAAGAGATCCGAGGAGCTGCGGCAGCCGCTGCTCTCACCGCAGTGCAGGAGGTGCAGCGCCAGACCGCCGACCTGTCCGTGGTCCGCGCCGCGCTCGCGGAAGAGCTCAGCGCACAGCGCAAGGCCGCAGCCGCATCCTCCGACGCCGTGCCCACCGCATCCGAGACCCCGGAGGCCCAGGCTGCTCCCATCGAGCCGCCGATCGCCGACGAGAGGCCCGCCGAAGCGCCGGCATCCGTCGGTCCGCTCACGCATCCCATCCTGCTTCCGCAGGTCGACGTCGCCGAGCTCGGTGTGGCAGATCGGCTGGGCCTCTCCGACGACGGTGCCGAGGAAGTGGGGCCGACCTCATGAGAATCGGACTCATCCTCACCGAGGCCCTCGGAGGCCTCCGCCGCAACATCTCGATGGTCATCTCGGTCGTTCTCGTCACCTTCGTGTCGCTGACGTTCGTCGGCGCCGCGATCCTCATGCAGGCCCAGATCGGCACGATGCGCGGCTACTGGACCGAACGCGCGCAGGTGGCCGTCTACATGTGCTCCGACCTCTCGGAACAGAAGACGTGCGTCGACGGCGGTGCCTCGGAAGAGCAGGTGAATGCCGTGCGTGCCCAGCTCGAGGGCGAGGCGCTCGCACCGCTGATCAGCGAGGTGAGCTACGACTCCAAGGAGGACACGTACGCGAAACTCGTGGAGCAGCTGGGCGAGGATCAGGCGAGCGTCATCACTCCGGAGCAGGCCTTCGAGGTCTTCTTCGTGACGATGAAGGACCCAGGGCAATCCCAGGTCATAGCCGAGGCGTTCAACGGCGTGGCAGGTGTCGAGCAGGTCACAGACCAGCTGCAGTATCTCGAGCCGCTGTTCTCCGCGCTGACGGTCGCCACGTACATCGCCGTCGGCATCGCCGTGCTCATGCTGATCGCCGCCATCCTTCTGATCGGCACGACCATCAGGCTGTCGGCGTACGCCAGACGCAAGGAGATCGGGATCATGCGCCTGGTGGGAGCCTCGAACCGCTTCATCCAGACGCCGTTCGTGCTCGAGGGCGTGTTCGCCGCCTTCCTCGGCTCTGTGCTGGCGAGTGCCGCGGTGGTCGCTGGTGTGCACTTCGGTGTGAACGGCTATCTGCGAGGGCGGGTCCCGTTCATCACCACCTGGGTGACGATGCAGGATGCCGCGGTCGTCGTGCCCGTACTGATCGGTATCGGCGTCGTCCTGGCCGCGCTGTCGGCCGGCTTCGCGATCCGCCGCTGGCTGCGCACCTGACCACGTCGCCTGCGGGTGCGTCGTCGGTATAGACTGACAGGCTGTCGTGCGCCCGGCATCGGGCTCTTGAACCATTGCACGACGCGGATCAGGAGAGAATCATGCCCAGGGAACGCGGGGAGAAGGTCATCGCGACCAATCGTCGCGCACGTCACGACTACAACATCGAGAAGTCGTACGAGGCGGGGATGGTGCTCACCGGCACCGAAGTGAAGTCGCTGCGTCAGGGGCGCGCGAACCTGAGCGACGGATATGCGTTCGTCAAGGGGAACGAGGTCTTCCTCGATTCCGTGCACATCCCGGAGTACTCGCAGGGCCACTGGACGAACCACTCCGCCAAGCGCATCCGCAAGCTGCTTCTGCACCGCGAGGAGATCGCGAAGCTGCAGCATGCCGTGTCGGCCGGCGGCTACACCCTGATCCCGCTCAAGCTGTACTTCTCCGACGGGCGTGCCAAGGTCGAGATCGCTCTCGCGAAGGGAAAGCGCGAGTTCGACAAGCGTCAGACCCTGCGCGAACGTCAGGACACGCGCGAGGCCGAGCGGGCGATGCGCCTGCGCAACCGCACCGGAGACTGATCAGCTCGACGGGGTGAACCCGAACGCACGCCCGAGGAACGCGAGCTCGCGCTCGAGGGCGTCGACGATCGTCTCGGTCGACCGGAATCCGTGTCCCTCGCCCGGGTACAGGACATACTCGTGATCGATGCCTCGGGTGTCCAGGGCGTCGCGTACGGCCTCCGACTGCGCAGGCGGCACGACACGGTCATCTGCGCCCTGCATGAGCAGCACCGGCACGTCGATCCGATCGACACGCGTCAGCGGTGAGCGGTCGACGTACAGCGCCTCAGCGTCGGGCATAGGGCCGACAAGGCCCTCGATGTAGTGCGCTTCGAAGTCGTGGGAGTGCTCGGCCAGCATCCGGAGGTCCGTGACCCCGTACCGGCTGATCCCCGCGGCGAAGGTCCCGCCGCGCACGAGAGCGGAGAGCACGGTCCAGCCGCCGGCGGAGCCACCACGGATCGCGATGCGCGCAGGATCCGCGACACCCGTCTCGGCGAGGCCTCTCGCGGCCGCGATCACGTCGTCGACGTCGACCACGCCCCACTCTCCGTCGAGTCGTTCGCGGTATGCGCGCCCGTACCCGGTCGAACCGCCGTAGTTCACGTCGAGTACACCGATACCCCGGCTCGTGTAGAAGGGGATCATGGCTGACACGGCTCCCGTCACGTGCGCTGTGGGACCGCCGTGGACGAGCACCACGTAGGGCGGAAGCTCTCCCGCCGGGGCCGAGGCTGTGGGGTGGGCAGGCGGATACGCGAACGCATGTACCGGTCCGTGCGCGCCGTCGATGAGGATCGGTGATGCCGGGGGCATCCATGCCGGGTCGGTCGGCTCTGCTCCGGTGACCGCGGTCACCTCGTCGGAGTCGACGTCGACGCACCACACGCCGGGTGTCGTGGTCGAGCTGTTGCCGGAGAGAAGGACGCGGGATCCCGAGACGTCGTCGACGCTGACATGGCCGTCGGCGGGTACGGCGAGCGTGCGGGCACTTCCGTCCGCGTCGAGCACGACGACCTCGTCACGTCCGTTCGTGCGCACCGCGATGATCCGGCCGTCGTCGAGCGGGCGGTACCAGCGGTTGCCCAGCACCCACAGGCCGTATCCCGTGTCCGCGTCGACGTCGTCGACACGGACGGCAGGCGCAACGCCGTCGAGACGGTCCAGCTCCTGGCGATGCAGAGCCCATCGGCCGCTCGGGTCGTCTGCGTACAGCAGCTCGTCGATGCCCGTCCACTCGGGTTGCAGGGCCGCACGCGTGGGCAGCTCGAGAGTTTCGACCCCATCGGAGATTGCGAGCGTGGCGCGCTGCCACGGCATCTGCGCGCCCGTCCACTGCACCCAGGCGGTCCGTGATCCGTCGGGCGAGAGCGCCGGATGCGCGTAGAAGCCCTCGCCCTCGACGACGGTCCTCACCAGCGTCGGGTCCGCCGCGGCGGAGCCGTCGACGGGGATCTCGACGATGCCGCGACGATGAGGCATGACGGTGAGGTCCTCACGGACGGCGAGGAGTCGCCCCTGCTGCAGTCTCAGACCGCCGTGGGCGGGGCCTGCGGGTGTCAGCGGCTCGGGCTCGTCTCCGCGGCGCATCCGGTGCACCCGCTGATCCTTCGCGTCGACGAAGTAGAGCGTGCCCTCGGCATCCGCAGTCCAGGCTCCACCGCCGTACTCGTGGACGCGGGAGCGGGCGCTCCACGGAGCCGGGAGGATCTCGACACCGATCGAGCTGCGCACGGTGAATCGCCCGCCCTCGGAGGGTACCGATTCACCCCACCAGATCTCCTCGCCGACGAAGGCCGAGCCGTCGATTCTGGGAGAGGATGCCGCGATTCGGGCCGCGGAGAAAGGGGAGGGCCAGGTACCGAACGGCGATGACATGATCCGAGCCTAGGCGTGACGCCTGCGTCGCGCGTTCGGGGGCTGTCAGACTGCGCGCAGTACCGCGACGATCTTTCCGAGGATGACGGACTCGTCACCGAGGATGGGCTCGAATGCCGAGTTGCGCGGCAGCAGCCAGGTGTGGCCGTCACGGCGGCGGAGCACCTTGACCGTCGCCTCGCCGTCGAGCATCGCCGCCACGATCTCGCCGTTCTCCGCGCTGCCCTGCGAGCGGACGACGACCCAGTCGCCGTCGCAGATGGCAGCGTCGATCATCGACTCTCCGGAGACCTTCAGCATGAAGAGATCGCCCTTGCCGACGAGCTGGCGCGGGAGCGGGAAGATCTCCTCGACCTGCTGATCGGCGGTGATCGGAACGCCGGCGGCGATCCGGCCGACCAGGGGAACCAGGGCGGCATCGCCCACGGGAGTCGCGACGTCTGCCGGGTTCTCGCCGCTCGTGCCGGGAAGATCGATCAGGACCTCCATGGCGCGGGTCTTGCCGGGGTCGCGGCGCAGGTAGCCGCTGAGTTCGAGCTGACCGAGCTGATGCGTCACGCTCGACAGCGACTTGAGTCCCACCGCGTCTCCGATCTCGCGCATGCTCGGCGGGTAGCCGTACCTGCTGATCGACGTCTGGATGACCTCGAGGATCGCCATCTGCTTGGGGCTCAGGCTCTTCCGGCGACGGGTGCGCGGGACCTCGGCGTCGGTGGCGGAGTTGTCGCTCATGGTGCTCCTCAGGTGTGCGACTCCGGCGTCTCAGTTCGAATGTCGGAGGCCCGTGGTGGGGTGTTCGTATCGAAACCGTATCCGAGAATCGGCCAGATGTGGAAGATCTGTTCGAGCGTGTCTTCTGATTCGCGGGTGAGTTTTTCGAAGAACGCTTGACAGATGTTCGAATTCGAAGATAACTTCGGAACGTAGCTTCGCATTCACGGCTCCCGGCCGAGGCGCGAATGCGAACGCTACGCCAACTTCACCGCTCACGCGGTAGATGCAGAGGAGTACGACATGAGCACCATCGCCTTCAGCAACGCAGCAGTCCTCCCGGCACGTCCGGCGACGAAGCTCCGCCTGACGGTGCGCGGTCGCCGCGTCGTGCTCGCGCTGGCCGCAGTCCCGCTCGCGGTGGGCATCGCTTTCGCCGCGCTGAGCGGCGGCAGTGCGATGGCCTCGGGTGAGCAGGTCACGACGGCTTCCTTCGCAACCGTGACCGTGATGCCGGGTGACACGCTCTGGTCGATCGCCGAGGGCATCGCACCCGGTGCAGACCCGCGCGAGGTCATCGGCGACATCACCCGCCTGAACATGCTCCGTGGCGGCGCTCTCCAGATCGGCCAGGAACTGGCGATCCCCGCGCAGTACTCGGAGTGAGCGATCGGCGCGGGCGACGAGCGGGCTTCATTCTCTGTCACCGCGCGCATCCGTGGGGTTCACGGCGCTTACCATGGGAAGGGTGACTGCATCACTCGCTGACCTCCCCCTTCGCGACGACCTCCGAGGGCTCACGCCGTACGGAGCTCCCCAGGCGCCGCTCCCGATCGCCCTCAACGTCAACGAGAACACGCATCCGGTTCCGGATGCCGTAGCAAGCGACATCCTCGATGACATCGCGGTCGCGCTTCGCGACGTCAACCGCTACCCCGACCGCGAGTTCACCACACTGCGCGAGGGCTTCGCCGAATACCTCGGTCACGGCCTCGACGCCAGCCGGATCTGGGCGGGCAACGGGTCGAACGAGGTGCTGCAGCACATCCTGCAGGCATTCGGCGGCCCTGGTCGTACGGCCTTCAGCTTCGCACCGACCTACTCGATGTATCCGCTGATCTCGCAAGGCACGGGAGCGCGATGGATCGCGGGCACCAGACAGCCCGACTACACGATCACACCGGACGAGGCGGCCGCACAGGTCGCGGAGGTCGACCCCGACGTCATCCTGATCTGCTCGCCGAACAACCCGACGGGCACGCCGCTCGGTCTCGACGTCGTCGAGGCCGTCTATGAGGCATCCCGCGGCATCGTCGTGGTCGACGAGGCGTACCAGGAGTTCGCTCCGCGCGACGCAGCCTCCGCGCTGACCCTGCTCGAGGGACGCCCGCGGCTCGCGGTCTCGCGCACGATGAGCAAGGCGTTCGCGTTCGCGGGCGCCCGCGTGGGTTATCTCGCCGCCGACCCGGCCTTCATCGATGCGCTGCGCCTCGTGCGGCTGCCTTACCACCTCAGTGCGCTGACGCAGGCCGCAGCCGTCGCAGCGCTGCGCAATTCCGAGATGATGCTGGGCATGGTCGAGGAGATCGTCGAGCAGCGCGATCGCATCTCGGCGACCCTCGAGGCGCTCGGCTACACCCCGCACGAGTCGTGGTCGAACTTCGTCCTGTTCGGGGGAGTTGCAGAGCCTCAGAAGGTCTGGCAGCAGCTGTACGACCGGGGAGTGCTGATCCGTGACGTCGGGATCCCCGGACACCTCCGCGTCACCGCCGGCACCGAGGCCGAGACCACCGCGTTCCTCGATGCCCTCGCCTCGATAGGATCGGCTTCATGAGCACCCCAGCCCAGACCTCGCGCACCGCCACGCGTGTGCGCAGCACGTCGGAGTCCACCGTCGAGCTCGAGCTGAACCTCGACGGCACCGGTGCGAGCCGTATCGACACGTCTGTGCCGTTCTTCGACCACATGCTGACGGCGTTCGCGAAGCACTCGCTCACCGACCTCACCGTGCGCGCATCCGGCGACACGCAGATCGATGCGCACCACACGGTCGAGGACATCTCGATCGTGCTCGGCCAGGCCATCAGAGAGGCGTTGGGGGACAAGTCCGGGATCTCCCGCTACGGCGACGCCCTCGTCCCGCTCGACGAGGCGCTGGCACAGGCCGTCGTCGACATCTCCGGCCGCCCGTACCTCGTGCACACCGGGGAGCCTGCAGGCTTCGAGCACCACCTCATCGGCGGTCACTTCACCGGCTCCCTCGTGCGGCACTCGTTCGAGGCCATCACGTTCAACGCCGGTCTGACGGTGCATGTGCGTGTGCTCGGCGGGCGTGACCCGCACCACATCGCCGAGGCCGAGTACAAGGCCTTCGCACGTGCGTTCCGCCAGGCCAAGGCGCTCGATCCTCTGGTCGACGGCATCCCGTCGACCAAGGGTGCGCTGTGAGTGCAGCTCCTCGGGTCGCCGTCTTCGACTACGAGTCCGGCAACGTGCACTCTGCGGTGAAGGCTCTCGTCGCGGCGGGGGCCGATGCCGTGCTCACGCGCGACCGCAAGGAGGCGCTCGAGGCCGACGGTCTCGTGGTTCCCGGCGTGGGCGCCTTCCAGGCCGTTCGTGACGCGCTGCACGCCCATGGCGGTGACGAGATCATCGATCGGCGGCTCGCCGGTGGACGACCTGTCCTCGGCATCTGCGTCGGCATGCAGGTGCTCTTCTCCCACGGCGTCGAGCGCGGCCACGATTCGGAGGGCCTCGGTGAATGGCCGGGAGCCGTCACCGAGTTGAACGCTCCGGTGCTGCCGCACATGGGCTGGAACACGGTCGAGTCCGGCCCCGACTCGGTTCTCTTCAAGGGGATCGAGAACGAACGCTTCTATTTCGTGCACTCGTACGCCGCGCAGTCGTGGGAACTCGACGTCATCCCGCCGTTCCCACAGCCGGTGCTGACGTGGACGACGTACGGCGACCCGTTCCTCGCTGCCGTCGAGAACGGCCCGCTCTCGGCCACGCAGTTCCACCCGGAGAAGTCCGGTGAGGCCGGTATCCAGCTGCTCCGCAACTGGGTCGACAGCCTGCGTTCCTGAGGCGAGACGTGCGCTGGTCGCTGCGCGTTAGAAACCGCGCGCGACCGCGGCTGCGGCCGACAGCCATGCCTGCTGAGTGGGTGCCGAGAGCGCACGAAGACGGAGGTGTCCGTCGACCATCTCGCGATCGAACGGGATGTCGACGACTTCACGCGCCAGCGGCCGGTACCCCGCGACGACATCTGCGATCTCCGCGGATGAGGCCTTGGGGTCGGCCTGGCTGACCACGACCACGGATTCGCGCGCGAGGCGCGCTGAGCGTTCGTCGCGGTCCTCGAGCGCTTCGAGAAGAAGCGCTCCGGCCTCGGCGTGGTCGTCGCGCGTCGTCGTCGCGACGACGATCTGATCCGCGAGGTCGATCATGCGCAACCACATCGGATCGGATTCGTCGTTGCCTGAATCGATGATGATCAGTCGGTAGAACTTCGCAGCGACCGCGTGGATCGAATCCACATCCGCCGGGCTGAGACGATTCTCATGTGCCAGTCGTATGGGCTTGGACCGCAGCACGTCGTACTTCTCCTGCGGCTGGTGGTGCACGAAATGCGCCAGATCGGCCGACTGGCCCTGGGCGCCGAGCAGGCGCTGCGTCTGCGGCAGGAGCTCGAGCAGGGTGCGGTCGTGAGCGCCGGTCTCGGTGCGCCATCCGAGCGTGCCTCGGGTCTGATTGTTGTCCCAGGCCAGCACGCCGGCGCCGCCGTACTGGGCGAACACGGCCGACAACAGCACCGTGGCGGGAGTCTTACCAGCCCCGCCCTTGCCGTTGACGACAGCGACGGTGCGCGGACCCGGCCAATGGCGGCTGACCTCGTGCTCGTCGTCGCGCATCGCACGCTCACGCGCATTGGGGCCGAGGGAGAACCCGACACGATTGAGGAATCCGCGACCGCCTCGGCGCGCAGGCTCCTCCCGTCGTTCCTCCTGCAGGAAGGAGCGGCGTTCGACTCCCTGCTCCCGTTGGCGGCGACGAGAGGAGGCTGCTGCTTCCGTCTGCGTCGGTGCGGTGGCGCCGGGTGCGAGCGCGGCGGGTGGGATCGGCGTCGCTGCGGCAGGGCCTTGTGCCTGGACCGGCCCCTCCGCCTGGAGGATCGCGGTGGGGCGAGTGTCCGGAGCACCCGGATTCGGAGCCGACGGGATGGTTGCCGCGGGAGCGGAGAAGCTCGGTGATGCCGGTGATGCCGGTGCTGCCGGTGATGCCGGTGCTGCCGGTGATGCCGGTGCTGCCGGTGATGCCGGTGATGCCGCTGCGGTGGAGGGGCGGAGTGGCGTTGTCGCCGGCTGTGCAGGTGGCGCGGGGGCCCCCGGCACGATCGGAACGACCGGCACGGCTGCACCGGTCGTCTGCGGAACCTCGGCGGGCTGCGAGGCGGAAGGGGACGCGGGCGGAGTCGCCGGAGCCGATGCTGCCGGTACAGCCGAAGGCCCCCCGGTAGGGGGCGTCCTGGCAGGTGCGGGCGGGACAGCGGGAAGCTGCGGCTCGGCGCGCGTGGTCTGCTGAGCAGGGGGAGGCGTCAGAGGAACGGGTCGTCCGGCGTCCGAGGATGCGGAAGTCACCGGTGCCTGCGCCGGGGCGTCGGGGTGAGGGAGGGCAGGTGCTGCCGCCGCGGCAGCCGCTGCCGCAGCGCGTGTTCCCGGCGCAGGAGTACTCGACGCCGCACTCGCTGCAGGGGATCGCGGGGGCGTCGGAGCCGACCAGTCCACGGCACCGCCATCGTTCGCGGTGGGGGCGTTCGCGGTGTCTGCTGCGGGGATCGACGGGTGCGGAGTTCTCGGGCTCTGCTCGGCATCCTCCTGCGGGCTCGGCTCGGGCTTGCCGCTCTCCGGAACCTCGGGAGGCATCGGATTGCCCCGACGCAGGGGTCCGCTTCCACGCGCTTCCGCATCGCGCACCATGGAACATCTCCTCACCGACCGAACAGGGGCGTCTTCGAGGCTACCGCGTGGCGTCCGTCGTTCTCTGCCGTCATCATTTTGGAGCGGGCGGATACGCGGGCTAGTGTCGACTCTCGTGCCGACGAATCGGCCCTCCCATCTCACCTGAGGACGTCATGAACGACTTCGCGCAGTCCCCTTCTCTCACTCTGCTCCCCGCTGTCGATGTCGCGGGTGGCAAGGCCGTCCGCCTCACGCAGGGCGAGGCAGGCACCGAGACCAGCTACGGCGACCCGCTGGACGCGGCAGGGGAGTGGGTCGCGCAGGGCGCGAAGTGGATCCACCTCGTCGACCTCGACGCGGCGTTCGGTCGCGGCAGCAACGCCCCGATCCTCCGCAAGGTCATCAAGCAGTTCAAGAACGTCAACGTCGAGCTGTCGGGCGGGATCCGTGACGACGCGACGCTCGAGGCCGCTCTCGAGAGTGGTGCGACGCGCATCAACCTCGGCACCGCCGCGCTCGAGAACCCCGAGTGGGCGGCTGACGTGATCGGTCGCTTCGGCGAGGCGATCGCCGTGGGGCTCGATGTCCGCGGCACCACCCTCGCCGCACGCGGCTGGACCAAGGAGGGCGGCGACCTCTGGGAGGTCCTCGAGCGCCTCGAGGATGCCGGCTGCAGCCGCTACGTCGTCACCGACGTCACCAAGGACGGCACGCTCAAGGGCCCGAACCTCGAACTGCTCCGCGAGATGACCTCGCGCACTCCGAAGCCTGTCGTCGCATCGGGTGGCATCGCGAACCTCGACGACATCGCCGCGCTCCGCGAGCTGGTGCCGCTGGGCGTCGAGGGCGCGATCGTGGGCAAGGCCCTGTACGCCGGGGCGTTCACGCTGGCTGAGGCTCTGGATGTCGCGGGGGACTGACGACGCCTGCGGCCACGGCCCCGAGGGCCATGGCGCGCACGATCACGCCGCGGGGAACCGAGGCGACTCCGCAGGTGTGCCCTGGGAGGGGCGCAGCTTCGAGTCGAACCCGCATGCGGGCGATGATGGCTCTGCCGACCCCGGACTCCTCGACGCGCTCCTGCGCTTCCGTGCAGGATCCGGCGCCCAGGCCGAGGTGGTCGACGCGTTTCGCGCCGCCCGAGTGCTGATACCGCTGATCGCCGAGAAGGGCGAAGAGGGGGTGGCGCCCAGCGGGCTCGCGGTCGACAAGACTCAGGAGCTCTCGATCGTCACTGTGGCCGCTCCTGACGGACGCCGCGTGCAGCCCGTGTTCTCCTCGGTCCAGGCGATGCAGCGCTGGGATGCGACCGCGCGGCCGATTCCGGTCGAGGCCACGCGCGTGGCACTGTCGGCTTCCGCAGAGGACACCGATCTGATCGTGCTCGATCCGACCTCCGAGACCGAGTTCGTGTTTCGTCGCCCCGCTGTATGGGCGATAGCGCAGGGGCACCGGTGGGAGCCGAGCTTCCTGTCTCCCGAGGTCTTCAGTGCGCTGCAGGAGAGCGTCGCGCATGAGCTCGCGGTCATCGACGTGGCGGTCGCCGCCGGGGATCCGGATGCGCGCCTGCGGGGACCCGAGCTGATCGTCGTCCTCGAGCTCGTCGACGGTCTCGAGCGTGAGGTTCTCGACGCGGTGCTCGCTCGGCTGGCTCAGCGCTGGGCGGCGGATGACCGCATCGCGGTGCTCGCGGATTCGCTCACCGTGAAACTCCGTCGCTCCACCTGAGCCTCGCGGCCGCGGTATCCGCGTCGCTAGGGTGGCGGCATGCACAGGGCAGCAGTGGCGGTCATCGGACTCGTCGTCGCGCTGCTGTTGCCGGGATGCGCGACCACGTGCCCTGCGATCGGGTGGTCGAACGGCGTCGAGATCGACGCGTCCGCATACGGCTCCGATGTCTTCCTGCAGGTCTGCTCGGATGCGGGATGTTCGGCGGGTCCCGGGGTTACACCGACTCTGGAGACGGATCTGTCCGTGCCTGCGCAGGGTGACGCCGGGACCTTCCACTTCGGCTTCGCCGCCCCGGACGACATCACGGTGCGCGTCTACGACGACTCCGGCGCCCTGATCGCGGAGACGCAGGAGGCCATCGCGTGGACGCATTCGTCGGACCCCTGCGGCGGCCCGTCCACGGCTCCGCCCGTCGTCCTGCATCCCTGAGACTCGTTCTGCCTCGGACCGCTCGCGCGACGACCGGGCGATACTCGGTACGACGCGAAGACCCACCCGGAGCCCGGACCAACAGATCCGAACGGAAGACCGCTTAGTTGACCGGCCCCGTCCACTTCTCGCCGGGTCCCTTGCCGATCGGATCGGGGATCGTGGAGGCTTCGCGGAACGCGAGCTGCAGAGAGCGCAGGCCGTCGCGGAGCGAGCGGGCGTGCATGTCGCTGATCTCGGGTGCGCCGGCGGTGATGAGGCCGGCCAGGGCGTTGATGAGCTTGCGTGCCTCATCGAGGTCGAGCTGCGCCGCGGCATCCGGGTCGTCGGCGAGGCCGAGCTTCACTGCCGCGGCGCTCATGAGATGCACGGCGGCGGTCGTGATGACCTCCACTGCTGGCACGTCGGCGATGTCTCGGGTGGCGGAAGAAGCCGCCTCCTCCTGTCGGGCCCAGCGCTCTTCGCGCTCACGTGCAGCCTCGTCCGATGCCTGGTTCGTCACTTCGCCTTGCCTTCTGTTAGACTTTGTCGGGCTCCGGAGCGTAATGCTCCGGCACGAAAGAGGATTCACTTCCCACCCGCGCTTGCCGTTCCAGGCTACCGGGTCTTGCACTCCACCGGATCGCGTCGTCAGATGCATCCGGCAGGCAGGGTGCAGAGCCGGCGTCTGAATGCCGGCGGGTGGGGGACGATTCTGATTTCGCCCGGGATGCTGACTGCGTTCTGGTGGCCGAATCCACTCGTCTAAGGAGTTACGCATCAGCGATCCCCGCACCAATGAGCGCATCCGCGTCCCCGAGGTCCGCCTCGTCGGCCCCGCGGGTGAGCAGATCGGCGTCGTCCGCATCGAGGCGGCGCTGCGCCTTGCGCAGGAAGCCGACCTCGACCTCGTCGAGGTCGCACCCAACTCGAAGCCGCCTGTAGTCAAGATCATGGACTACGGCAAGTTCAAGTACGAAGCTGCCCAGAAGGAGAAGGAAGCTCGCCGCAACCAGGCGAACACCATTCTCAAGGAGGTCCGTTTCCGCCTGAAGATCGAGGCGCACGACTACACGACCAAGCTCAAGCGCGCCGAGGGCTTCCTCAAGGCGGGCGACAAGGTGAAGGCCATGATCCTCTTCCGCGGTCGCGAGCAGTCGCGCCCGGAGCAGGGTGTGCGTCTCCTCCGCAAGTTCGCAGAAGATGTCGCTGAGCTCGGAACCGTCGAGTCGAACCCGACCATCGACGGTCGCAACATGGTCATGATCGTGGCTCCGCTCAAGAGCAAGTCCGAGGCCAAGCAGGAGCAGAACGCGGTTCGCGACGCACAGCGCGCGGCGAACAAGCAGGCCGCTCGTGAGGCCAAGAGCGACACAGACGCACCGGCCGAGGCCGCAGCGGAGTAACTCCCGCCCCCAAGACTCCCGCACCGCGGGTTGACACCGTCGCCTGAGAAGGCGCCATACGAAGGAAGAGAAGATGCCGAAGCAGAAGACCCACTCGGGTGCTAAGAAGCGCTTCAAGATCACCGGCAGCGGCAAGCTGAAGAAGCAGCAGGCCGGAATGCGCCACAACCTCGAGCACAAGTCGAGCCGTCGCACCCGCCGCCTCAACCAGGACCAGGTGCTGTCGAAGGCTGACACCAAGGTCGCGAAGAAGCTTCTCGGTCGCTGAGCGCCCGAACGCACGAATAGGAACACAGGAAAATGGCAAGAGTCAAGCGGGCGGTAAACGCCCACAAGAAGCGCCGGGTCATCCTCGAGCGCGCAAAGGGTTACCGCGGTCAGCGTTCGCGCCTGTACCGCAAGGCCAAAGAGCAGGTCATCCACTCGCTGGTCTACTCGTACCGTGACCGTCGCAAGCGCAAGGGTGACTTCCGTCGCCTGTGGATCCAGCGCATCAACGCTGCTGCACGCCAGAACGGCATCACGTACAACCGCTTCATCCAGGGCCTCGGTCTCGCGGGTGTCACCGTCGACCGTCGCATGCTCGCCGACCTCGCGGTCAACGACGCAGCGACCTTCACGACGCTGGTCGAGACGGCCAAGAAGGCTCTGCCCTCTGACGTCAACGCTCCGAAGTCGGCCGCGTAAGCAGCTCTTCACCACAGAGGACGCTCTCCTTCGGGAAGGCGTCCTCTGTTGTTTCCCCGGTGTGTGCGCAGCGAGGTGCCTGCGGTTCTCTAGACTGTGAACGTGCTGGAGAACCCCCGTTCGCCCCGAGTCCGAGCCGTCGCGAAGCTGACCAAGCGCAGCGCGCGCAGTGAGACGGGTCTGTACCTCCTCGAAGGTCCGCAGGCCGTCCGTGAGGCGCTGACCTACAGCCCCGAGGCCATCGTCGAGCTCTTCGCGACCCCGACCGGGTGGGAGAAGCATCCCGACATCCGGTCGAAGGCGGCCGACGCCGACGTCGAGGTCGAGTACGTCACGGAATACGTGCTGAATGCGATGGCCGACACGGTGACGCCACAGGGACTCGTCGCGGTCGTCCGGCAGACCCCGACCTCGGTGCGCGACGTCTTCGCGTCATCTCCTCGTCTCGTCGCGATCTGCGAGGAGATCCGTGACCCGGGCAACCTCGGCACGATCATCAGGGCCGCCGATGCGGCGGGCGCCGATGCCGTGATCCTCACCGGCCGGACCGTCGATCCATACAACCCCAAGGTCGTCAGGGCCACCACCGGCTCGCTGTTCCACCTGCCGGTGTCTGTGGGCGCCGAGCTCGACGACGTCGTGAAGAAGGCGCACGCCGCCGGACTGCGGGTGCTGGCTGCTGATGTGAAGGGCGATGATCTGCTGCGGGCGCGTGCAGACGGTGTCCTGGCGGAGCCGACCGCGTGGCTGTTCGGCAACGAGGCACGGGGTCTTGAGGACGAGGCGCTGGCTCAGGCCGATCAGGTGCTCAAGCTCCCCATCTTCGGCCGCGCCGAGTCGCTGAACCTCGCGACGGCGGCGAGCGTGTGCCTCTATGAGAGCGCCTTCGCCCAGCGGGCGGAATCCCTCTCCTGATCGCCGCATCCGAGGTGAGCCCGCGCGACTGATAGGTTTGTGCCTGCTCGAGCGGAGAAGGGGACCCGGAATCGATGCGGATTCTGATCGTGGAGGACGACGAGCGCGTCGCCGCTGCGCTCGAGGCCTTCCTCGCGCGATCGGGGTATGCCACGGCGAGGGCAGCCGACGGCGCGTCCGCCTTGGAGATGCTGGGTGCCGATACCGAGGTCGTCCTTCTCGACCTGGGACTGCCTGACGTCGACGGCATCGATCTGTGCCGTCGTATCCGGGGTCGCTCGGAGGTCCCGATCGTCATCGTGACCGCACGCAATCAGGTCGCGGAGCGGATCAGAGGTCTGCGGGCCGGTGCCGATGACTTCGTCGTCAAGCCCTACGACGTTCACGAGCTCCTCGCCCGCATCGAGGCGGTCACCCGCCGTTCGAGGCCGGTGCGCCCGGAGTCGGAGGCTCACGTGCGACTCCAGGACGGAGATGTCGAGATCGACCTCATCGCCCGCCAGGTCCTCATCGACCGAGTGCCGATCGAGCTCACCCGGAAGGAGTTCGACATCGTCGCGGTCCTGGCCAGATATCCGGGCGTCGCAGTGCCGAAGGAGCGCCTGATCCGCGAGGTGTGGAACACCGACTGGCGAGGCTTCGGACATTCGCTGGAGGTTCATGTCGGCGCGATCCGGCGCAAGGTCGGCCAGGTCAGCCTGATCGAGACCGTGCGTGGCGTCGGCTACCGGCTGGTGGGGTAGCGTCCGATGCGCAGGCGTCTCATCGTGGTGTTCCTCGTTCCTCTGGTGGCGATCCTGCTCTCGCTCGGCGGAGCGGCGGCCTGGAGTGCCACCCGCAGCATCCAGCAGGCGTTCTACACCGAGCAGCTCGGGGATGTCGGGTACTTCGTGACCAGCGCGCGGCAGGCGCTGCGCTCGGGGAGCGCCACCGTGATCGACGCCGAGGTCAGGCGATTCGAACAGGTCTACGGCATCGATGTGATGGTGTTCGATCTGACGGGAAGTGTCTGGGCGTCGGGGAACAGCGACGCCGAGGTGATCGCCGAGGACCAAGCGGCCAGGGTCCGGCTCGCCCTCTCCGGACGTCGAGCAGAGGCTCCTGAACCTGTCTTCCCCTGGGGCACTGCGGACTCCTCGATAGTCGAGCCGGTCTTCGACGACGGCGACGTCATAGGAGCGGTCATGGTGTCGGCCGATGTCGAGGCGCCGCGCACCGAGATCGTGCAGCAGGTCTTCGTGCTGGCGCTCGTGTCGATCGTGTCGATCGGGCTCGGAGTGCTTCTCGTCTTCCAGCTCGCGCGATGGGTGCTGTCTCCCGTGCGTCGCCTGGACGAGGCCATGATCGCGATCGAACGCGGAGAGATGGACGCTCGGGTCGCGGAGGACACGGGCCCTCCGGAGCTGCGCCGGATGACCCGAGTGTTCAACGGCATGGCGGATGAGATCGAGAGAGTGATGACGCGACAGCAGGAGTTCGCGCTCAACGCCTCGCACGAGCTGCGCAATCCGCTCAACGCGCTGCTGCTGCGCGTCGAGCACCTCTCGACGGGCCTCGACCGTGAGTGGGACGACGACGTCGAGGAGACGAGGGAGGAGGGGAGGCGGATGGCGCGGATCCTCGAGACTCTGCTCGCCCTTGCTCGAGGAGGACGTGCGGACACCACGATCTCCGCCGTCGACCTCACGACTCTCGCGACCAGACGGGCCGATGCGTGGAGCGAGGTGGCATCCCAGCGGAGGATCCGCACGCACGCGGTCGGGAGCGACCCTGTGCTGAGCGTGACAGATCGCACGATCGTCGAGAGCGCACTCGACGCGGTCATCGACAACGCGGTCAAATTCTCGCCCTCGGGTGCGGTCGTCGAGATCGGTGCGGGACGTGACGGCGATGTGTGTCGCCTGACCGTCCGCGATCACGGACCGGGCCTCACCCCCGAGCAGGCGACGAACGCAGCCGACCGATTCTGGCGCAGCGACGACAGCGGCGAGACATCGGGATCGGGACTGGGGCTCGCGATCGCCACCGACCTGCTCGGGTCGATCGGCGGCGAGCTCCGGGTCGAGTCGCCCGAGGGCGGCGGCCTGCTGGTCACGCTGCTGCTCCCGGACGGAGCTGCCCGATGAGTGGGCGGGGCAGCGCTCGCCGGACCTGGACGCGGATCTCCGCGGCGATCGCCGTGCTGGTCGTCGTCGGGGCGTCGAGCGCGTGCAGTACTCGAGCGAGCGAATGGGACGACTCGAGGTACGAGATCGCGAGCGGAGGATCCGACGGGGTCTATTTCGCGTACGGTTCCGCGCTCGCAGACGAGCTCTCAGCGTCGCTCGACGTCGACATGGTCGCGGAGGAGTCGGCGGGCTCGGTCGACAACCTCTTGCGGGTGAGCGCGGGAGACGCGCTTCTCGGCTTCGCCCAGGGCGATGCGGCTGCGGACGCGGTCGCAGGTGCGGGAGCCTTCGACGATCCCCTGCCGGTGCGGGCCGTCGCCCGGCTCTACGACGAGTACCTCCATGTGGTCGTCCGCGCGGATTCGGACATCGACGAGATCGGCGACCTCACGGGGAGGACGGTGTCGCTCGGCGCGGAGAACTCCGGGGTCCATGTCATCGCTGCTCGGGCGCTGGATGCGGCCACCGTCGACATCACGTCGATCGGTGACCCGCAACTCGGCCTTCGCGACTCCATCGGCGCGCTGGAACGCTCCGAGATCGACGGCTTCTTCTGGGTCGGCGGCATCCCCACGCCGGGTATCGCGGAACTCGCACTGACGACCCCCGTGCGTCTGCTCCCGATCGATCAGACCTGGGTGAACACGATCAATGCACGCTACTCAGACGCCTATCGGCCGTCGGACTTCCCCGTCGGCCTCTACGGACTCGACGAATCGCAGCCCACGATGGCGGTTCCGAACTACCTCGTCACGGCAACGGGCACCCCGGATGCCGTCGTCCACGACGTCCTCACGGGCCTGTTCGGCGCCCGAACCCGGATCGCGCAGGGCGTCCCCGCGGCCGCTCTCCTCGACCGTAGGCAGGCCATCTTCACGGGGCCGGTCGAGCTGCACCCCGGAGCGGTCGAGTACTACCGGGGCCAGCGGGACTGAGCCCTCAAGAAATCCTCAAGAAGTCCGCTCGCGCACGCGGGGCTCTGCCAATCTGGGGGTCGATCGCGATCGATTCGACGGAGAATTCAGATGTCACAGAGCCCACGCCACTCATGCAGGCGCGGGCTTTGTCCATCCCTCGGGTCGTCTCGTGATCGGATCCGATCGGAGGCTTGCCGCTTCGTCCCGCCTGGGGGAGGAACGCAGCGGCAGGGACGCCCCCACGGCTCGCGGGGGCGGGCCGTGGGGCACTCCGATGATTCCGAGCGATCGCGCCCTTGTCGTGGTTACGAACGTGTAAATGTCGACGCGACTGTATGGAGCCACGTGACCGACCTGGCTAGTTTGGAGAAATGATGACCTCTGGTAAGCCTCTCGTCGTGGTCGACAACGTCCAGAAGCACTATGGCGACTTCCAGGCGCTCACGGATATCGATCTCACGGTGAACGCCGGTGAGGTCGTCGTCGTGATCGGCCCCTCCGGCTCGGGGAAGTCGACGCTGTGTCGAACGATCAACCGGCTCGAGACGATCACGAGCGGCACGATCAGCATCGACGGCAAGGCGCTTCCCGCCGAGGGCAAGGGACTCGCGAACCTGCGCGCCGACGTCGGCATGGTGTTCCAGTCGTTCAACCTCTTCGCGCACCTGACGATCCTCGAGAACGTCACCCTCGGCCCTATCAAGGTGAGAGGCATGAAGAAGGCCGACGCCGACAAGGAGGCCATGACGCTCCTCGAGCGCGTCGGGGTCGCCCAGCAGGCATCGAAGCTCCCCGCGCAGCTCTCGGGCGGACAGCAGCAGCGCGTCGCGATCGCACGTGCTCTCGCGATGCAGCCCAAGGTCATGCTCTTCGACGAGCCGACGAGCGCGCTCGACCCCGAGATGATCAACGAGGTCCTCGACGTCATGGTCGAGCTCGCCCACGACGGCATGACCATGATCGTCGTCACCCATGAGATGGGCTTCGCCCGCAAGGCCGCCAACCGCGTGGTCTTCATGGCCGACGGGCGCATCGTGGAGGAGGCGACTCCCGAGGAGTTCTTCACGAACCCGAAGAGCGATCGCGCCAAGGACTTCCTCTCCAAGCTCCTCACGCACTGACGAGCTTCACAGACCTTTGCACACACAGCACACGAAGGAGACGCACATGCGACGCACACGCACACTGGCAGGAATCGGGATCGCGACGGTGGCACTGTTCGCGCTGACCGCCTGCAACAGCGGCAGCCCGTCCAGCCCCGGCGCCGGAACCGGCAGCGACGAAGGCGAGGACTCCACCTGGTTCGAGGTCGCCGAAGACGTCCAGCTCGAGGGCAGCCCGACGTTCGACGCCATCCAGGAGCGCGACAAGGTCATCGTCGGCGTCAAGGAAGACCAGCCCGGTCTCGGCTACCTGGATGTCACGACGGGGGAGCGCACCGGCTTCGACGTCGACATCGCCCGCTGGATCGCGGCCTCGCTCGGCTACGACGAGGACAAGATCGAGTTCAAGCCGATCGCCTCGGCGAACCGCGAGCAGGCGATCACCAACGGTGACATCGACTACTACGTCGGCACCTACTCGATCAACGACAAGCGCAAAGAGCTCATCGACTTCGCCGGCCCGTACTTCATCACCGGACAGGGGCTCCTGGTCGCTGCGGATGCGGATGACGCCGAGGCGCTCGAGGACTTCAACGGCAAGACCGTCTGCTCTGCGACCGGATCGACGCCGATCCAGAACATCAAGGCGAACTTCCCCGACATCAAGACGCAGGAGTACGACCTGTACTCCGCCTGCGTCCAGGATCTGATCGACGGCAAGGTCGACGCGGTCACCACCGACCAGGCGATCCTGATCGGATATGCGGCTCAGTACCCGGATGACGTGAAGGTCACCGGCGGCCTCTTCACCGAGGAGCGCTACGGCGTCGGCCTCACCAAGGGCGACGACGCACTGCGCACGCACATCAACGAGCTCTTCACCGACGGTGGCGACATCTGGCAGGCGATCTTCGACGCGAACCTCGGTTCCAGCGGCATCGAGGTCGAGCAGCCCGAGGTCGACGCGTACTGATCTGACCTGGGCGGCCTCCTTCGGGGGGCCGCCCACACAGTCTGAAGAAGGGAGGGTGGCGTGGACGTCATCTTCGGCAACCTCGATCTCTGGGGAGAGGCGATCAGCAACACGCTGCTCGTGTTCTTCGCCGGCGGGGTCATCGCACTGATCCTCGGTCTCATCGTCGGAGCGATGCGCGTGTCGCCGGTGCCGATCGCCCGGGGCGTCGGCACCGTGTACGTGAACACCGTGCGCAACACCCCGCTCACCCTCGTGTTCTTCTTCTTCATCTTCGGGTACCCGCAGCTGGGCCTCCCCGAGCTGTCGAACCTGGTGCTCGGCATCCTCGCGATCGGCATCTACACCGCCACCTACGTGGCGGAGGTGCTGAGGGCGGGAATCAACACCGTTCCGGTCGGCCAGGCCGAGGCCGCACGAGCGATCGGCCTGCCTTTCGGACAGGTGATGGGTCTCGTGATCCTCCCGCAGGCGTTCCGCTCGGTCGTCCCACCGATGATGAGCGTGTTCATCGCCCTGCTGAAGAACACCACCGTCGCTGCCGGGTTCTCGGTCGCCGAGCTCGCGGCTCTGCGCTCGACGGTCAACGACTCAGCCGACCGACCCGGCAACCCCATGGAGGTCCTGCTCTGGGTCGCTGTGGTGTTCGTCGCCCTCGTGCTGCTGTTGAGCTGGCTGCAGCGATATCTCGAGAACCGATGGAGGATCGCGCGATGAGTTCCGTACTGTACGACGTCCCGGGCCCCCGGGCGATCGCCCGCAACCGCATCATCGCCGCCCTCACGGTCGTCCTCGTCCTCGTCGCCGTCGGATTCGTGGTCCTCCGGATGGTCGAGACCGGCCAGTTCTCGGCGGAGAAGTGGTACGTCTTCACGTTCTCCAACGTGTGGATGGGCATCCTCAAGGCGCTCGGCAACACACTGGCCGCTTTCGGGTTCGCCGCGCTCCTGAGCGTGATCCTCGGATTCCTGCTCGCGATCGGGCGGCTGTCCGATCATGCGTGGATCCGCATCCCCATCACTGCGATCACCGAGCTGTTCCGAGCGGTCCCGGTTCTGGTCTTCATGATGCTGCTCTACTACGGGCTACCCGTGGTCGGCATCAAGATGGATCCGTACTGGGCCGTCGTGCTCGCCCTCATGGCCTACAACGGGTCGGTCCTCGCCGAGGTGCTTCGCGCCGGCGTCGAGTCGCTGCCCCGCGGACAGAAAGAAGCCGGGTACGCCATCGGTCTCCGCAAGAGCGGCGTCATGCGACTGATCCTCCTGCCGCAGGCGATCCGGGCGATGCTCCCGGTGATCGTCGCTCAGCTCGTCGTCACCATGAAGGACACCGCCCTCGGGTTCATCATCACGTACCCCGAACTGCTCTACTACGCGAAGCAGCTCACGTCCCAGCAGGGGCGTCCGATCCTGCAGTCGGCATTCGTGATCGGTGGCATCTACATCATCATGTGCCTGATCCTCTCGGGCATCGCCCGGTGGGTCGAGATCAGCACCCGGCGTTCGCCGAAGGTGCAGGCCATCCACGCCGCAGAGGATCCTCGCCAGCACGGCGATGGAACGGACACCGAGCTGATCACCCTGCAGCGCGGAGGCAGCGGGTTCGGCGGTGCCGGCGGTGTAGGCGGGTTGGACAGCTCCGATCCGAAGTGACCTCTACCGGCGCGGGGCGACCGCCCCGCGCCGGTAGACTCCTGTCTCGTGTCTGAGTCTCCCGAAATCACCCCGGAAGCAGTCGAGGCCGCAGTCGCTGCGGCGCTCGAAGCGATCGCCTCAGCCGTCGACACGGCTGAGCTGAAGGCCGCCCGTGCCGCTCACGTCGCAGAAGGATCGCCTCTGGCGGTGCTGAACGCGTCGATGCGCCAGGTGGCTCCTGAGAACAAGGCCGCGTTCGGCAAGCTCGTCGGCCAGGGCCGCGGCCAGGTCACCCAGGCGCTCGCCGCCAAAGAGGCCGAGCTCGCGACCGCGGAGGTCGCCGCGCGCCTCGAATCCGAGCGTGTCGACATCACGGCGGTGCCTTCGCGCACCCGCGTCGGCGCACGGCATCCGCTGACCCTGCTCAGCGAGCAGATCTCCGACATCTTCGTCGGCATGGGGTGGGAGATCGCGGAGGGACCCGAACTCGAGCACGAGTGGTTCAACTTCGACGCCCTGAACTTCGACGTCGATCACCCGGCCCGCCAGGAGCAGGACACCTTCTACGTCGACCCTCCGTCGCGCCACCTCGTGATGCGCACGCACACGAGCCCCGTGCAGGTGCGCTCGATGCTCGAGCGCGATGTGCCGATCTACGTGCTGTGCCCCGGTCGCGTGTACCGCACCGACGAGTTCGATGCCACGCACCTCCCCGTCTTCACGCAGTTCGAGGGCCTCGTCGTCGACAAGGGCATCTCGATGGCGCACCTCAAGGGCACGCTCGACCACGTCGCGCGCCAGCTCTTCGGGCCCGAGGCGAAGACGCGCTTCCGCACGAACTTCTTCCCCTTCACCGAGCCGTCGGCCGAGCTCGACCTGTGGCATCCCACCTTCAAGGGCGGCGCCCGATGGATCGAGTGGGGCGGCTGCGGAATGATCAACCCGAACGTGCTGCGGGCGGCCGGGATCGACCCCGATGTCTACAGCGGCTTCGCCTTCGGGATGGGCGTCGAGCGTGGACTGATGTTCCGCAGCGATGTGCAGGACATGAGGGACATGGCAGAGGGCGATGTCCGATTCAGCGAGCAGTACGGGATGGTGGTGTGATGCGCGTCCCGCTTTCGTGGCTGCGTGAGTACGTCGATCTGGCAGCGGATGCGACGCCTGAGGACGTCCTGGCGGCGATGGTCACCGTCGGCTTCGAAGAGGAGGACGTTCACCGCTTCGAGATCTCCGGTCCCGTGGTCGTCGGTCAGGTCGTCTCTCTCGAGGGGGAGCCCCAGTCGAACGGCAAGACGATCAACTGGTGCCAGGTCGACGTCGGAGAGGCGAACGGCGGCATCCGCGGGATCGTCTGCGGTGCGCACAACTTCGTCGCCGGCGACAAGGTCGTCGTGACCCTGCCCGGCGCCGTACTGCCAGGCCCGTTCCCGATCGCCGCGCGCAAGACCTACGGTCATGTGTCCGACGGCATGATCGCGTCGGCGCGCGAGCTGGGTCTCGGTGACGAGCACAACGGCATCCTCGTGCTCGCCGACCTCGGCATCGACGCGCCCGTCGGCACCGACGCCATCGCCCTGCTCGGGCTCGATGATGTCGCGGTCGAGATCAACGTCACCCCTGACCGCGGGTACGCGTTCTCGCTCCGAGGTGTCGCTCGCGAGTACTCGCACGCCACCGGTGCGGCCTTCCGCGACCCTGCCGAGCGCGACTTCGCCGAACTCCAGCCCGGTACCGGGCACACGGCGGTCGTCGACGACACAGCTCCCATTCGCGGACGCTCCGGTGCGAGCGAGTTCGTCACCCGGGTGGTCCGCGGGGTCGACCCCTCGCGGCCGACCCCGCCCTGGATGATCGCTCGTCTGTCGCTCGCAGGCATGCGCTCGCTCGGCATCCTGATCGACATCACCAACTACGTGATGCTCGAGCTCGGCCAGCCCCTGCACGGTTACGACCTCGACAAGCTCGCAGGGGGAATCACGGTGCGCCGTGCGGCCGTCGGCGAGAAGATGACGACGCTCGACGGTCAGGAGCGCACGCTCCATACCGAAGACCTGCTCATCACGGATGAGTCCGGTCCGATCGGGCTCGCCGGTGTCATGGGCGGCGGCACCACCGAGATGAGCGACACCACGCATAACGTGCTCATCGAGGCCGCGACGTTCGACCCGATCACGATCGCGCGCACCGCGCGTCGTCACAAGCTGCCGAGTGAGGCCTCCAAGCGCTTCGAGCGCGGAGTCGACCCGCTCGTGCCGTTCGTCGCCGCACGGCGCGCCGCCGACCTGATGGTCGAGCTCGCCGGTGGCACGCTCGCCGACGAGGGCGGCGCACTGTTCGCCGAGATCTTCGTCGCCGACATCGAGCTCCCGCGCGGATTCGTCCAGGGCCTGATCGGCGTCGACTACACCGACGCCGAGATCGAGGGTGCGCTGACGACGATCGGTGCGGAGGTCACCGAGGCGGATGCCGGCTGGACCGTCATCCCGCCGACCTGGCGCCCCGACCTCACCGACAAGTGGTCGCTCGCCGAGGAGGTCGCCCGCATCCACGGGCTCGACCGGATTCCCTCGGTGCTGCCAACGCCGCCATCGGGTCGCGGCCTGACCGCACACCAGCAGGGTCGTCGCCGCGTCGCCGACGCGCTGGCCGCCGCCGGACTCGTCGAGACGCCTTCTTTCCCGTTCACCACCGAGTCGGAGAACGATCTGCACGGTTCGGCGTCGGGCGAGCACGTGCCCAGCATCCGCATCGCCAACCCGCTCGACGGGTCCGCACCGTTCCTGCGTCGCTCGCTCATCCCGGGGCTCCTGCAGACCGCGCATCGCAACATCTCCCGCGGTCTCACCGATCTCGCCCTGTTCGAGACCGGCGTCGTCTTCCTGCCGCAGCCGGGTGTCGAGTACGGCACCGACGAGGTGCCTCCGCTCGGGGCGCGTCCGTCGGACGAGACGCTCGCCGCCCTGAACGCATCGATCCCGCCGCAGCACCGGCACGTGGCGGTGCTGCTCACGGGCAACATCATCGCGCGCCAGCCCGGCCGCGCCGCAGAACCGGCAGGCCTGTCCGAGGCACTCGACGCTGCTCGCGTCATCGCCGCGGCTGCGGGCGTCGACATCGACGTCGTCCAGGGGCAGCGTGCGGCGCTGCACCCCGGGCGCACCGGCGTCCTGTCGGTGGGCGATGTCGAGGTCGGCTATGTCGGCGAGCTCCACCCCGACGTCGCCGCCGGCGCCGACCTGCCGGGTCGCGCGACAGTGCTTGAGATCGACCTCGACGGCATCCTGGCGCTGGCTGACTCCCGCGCCGTGGCCGCCTCCCTGTCGACGTTCCCCGCCGCCACGCAGGACGTCTCGCTCGTGCTCGGCGCCGACGTGCCGGCGGGCGCTGTCCGCGCCGCGCTGGTGGAAGGTGCCGGTGCGCTGCTCGAGGCGATCCGTCTCGTCGACGACTACCGCGGAGAGGGCCTCTCCGAGGGGGAGAAGAGCCTCACATTCGCGCTGCGGTTCCGCGCCGACGACCGCACGCTCACGGCTGCCGAGGCCACCGAGGCGAAGCTCGCCGGCGTCGCCGTAGCCTCCGAGCGCTTCGGCGCGACGCTGCGCGACTGACCCATCGCTTCGCGAGCCGCGCCCCAGGGCAAGCGGTTCGCGAAGCGATGGTCGCGGCGTCGGATCCGGATGCGATCGCCCCGCCGAGCCGACCCGAATCCCGCGGGTGCCCGAGGTAGCGTGTCGTGATGAGCATCCTTCCTCACAGCACCCCTGCGGCGGTGCCGGACGGCGTCAGAGCGATGGGCGAGGGGCCCTTCCTGCAGCCCGGCGATCAGATCGACTGGCACTACCGCAAGCCGGGCTGGCAGCCGGGTGACGCGTCGACGATCACGCCCATGCGCGTGGTGCGCGACGACGAGCGCGGGCTCGTGGCGTGGCTCGCGCCAGGGACCCTCCAGGAGGGGCAGGGGACGCCCGAGGGCGAGCGGATACGCACGGTTCCACTGGAGCGGCGCTGGCTCGACCCGCGGACGAGGATCGTCGAGGAGTGGTGGGGCAACGGCATCCTCCGCATCGCCCCGGCGGGCGCCGCGTGGTCGGTGTGGTTGTTCTGGAGTGAGGTGAGCGGATCGGACTGGCAGTTCGCCGGATGGTACGTGAACCTCGAGAACGCTCATCTGCGCACCGACCGCGACACCTACTCGTCGGATCACATCCTCGACGTCGAGATCGAACCGGACGGCCGCGTGCACCTCAAGGACGAGGACGAGCTCGTCGCGGCCATCGCGCAGGGGCGCCTCACGCGCGAGCAGGCCGCGCAGATCGAGCGACACGCGGACGCCGCGATCGAGTCGTTCCATGCGGGCGAGTGGCCGTTCGATCCGGAGTGGCGGCAGTGGCGCCCTGACTCCTCGTGGACGGTGCCGGTGCTTGCCGGGCTGGGCGACCTGCGCAGGTCGTGAGCACGGCATCCGCCCTGAGCGGAAGACCCTTCCGCTCGTGGACGGATGCTGATGGCATGGGTGCATGACAGACGTACTGATCCTCGGCGGAACGGGCTGGCTGTCGGGCCGGATCGCCCGACGGATGCTGGTGAACGGGGCGACCGTGATGTGCCTCGCACGGGGAGGACGCCCGTCTCCCGAGGGAGCGAGCCTCGTGCTGGCCGACCGGGATGACCCTGCGGCCTACGACGCCGTGGCGGGTCGCGACTGGGACCACGTGATCGATGTCTCATCGAATGCGGCCCACGTCGAGGCGGCGGTGACCGCGCTCGGGCAACGGGCCGCCCGCTGGACGTATGTCTCGTCGATGTCGGTGTACTCCGACGACGCGACGGTGGGAGCCGACGAGACGGCTCCCGTGCATGCAGCGGCGAAGCCGGGCGACGAGTACGAGTACGGCGCGCAGAAGGTCGCGGCCGAGAACGCCGTGCGTACGCTCGGTGAGCGAGCGCTGGTCGTACGCCCCGGGCTTATCGTCGGCGAGGGGGACCCGAGCGATCGCTTCGGATACTGGGCTGCGGCCTTCCTGCGCGCGGTCGACGGGCCCGTTCTGCTGCCGAATGCCGAGGGGCGCAGTGCGCAGGTGATCGACGTCGACGATCTGTCGGAGTTCGTCGCCACGACGCATGCCGCCGGCGTGGTCAACGCGATCGGCGACCGGCACCCGCTCGCCGAAGTGCTCGCGACCGTGCGGCGGAGCGCCGCGTACGGGGGTGACACGGTGACGGCCGATGACGAGTGGCTGGTCGAGAACGGCGTCGGGTACTGGGCGGGGGAGCGCTCGCTGCCCCTCTGGCTGCCCGCCGAGATGGCCGGCTTCATGACCCGCACCAACGCCCGGTATCGCGCCGCGGGCGGCACCCTGCGACCGCTCGACGAGACCGTCGCGGCCGTCATCGCCGACGAGCAGGAGCGCGGAATCGACCGTGACAGGCGCGCGGGGCTCACCCGCGCCGACGAGCTGGAGCTGCTGCAGCGGCGAGGGTGATCTCCGGTCGTCGCTAGACTTCGAGCAGTGACACGGGGTGCCGCATCCGCGGCTGAGAACAGACCCGTCGAACCTGATCTAGTTCGTACTAGCGAAGGGATGTCGCAATGAGCGATCGTCTGCGTCCAGAATCCGAATCGACCCTGGTGGCCTCGGCCGCCGAGCTGCTGTCCGCGCTCCGTGAGTCACCACCGCTGACTCACTGCATCACCAATTCCGTCGTCACCGGCTTCACGGCCAACGTGCTCCTGGCTCTCGGGGCAGCACCCGCGATGGTCGACATCGTCGACGAGGCGGGTCTCTTCGCGGGCGTCGCGTCCGGAGTGCTGATCAACCTCGGAACTCCGACCCCCGAGCAGCGGGCCGCGAGTCTCGAAGCCGTCGCGGGTGCTACGGCGGCGGGCACTCCCTGGGTGCTCGATCCGGTCGCGATCGGTTCGCTGCCCGTGCGCACCGCGCTCGCGCACGACCTCGTCGCCTCGCGCCCCACGGCGATCCGCGGGAACGCCTCCGAGATCCTCGCACTCGCAGGACTCAGCGCCGGAGGGCGCGGGGTCGATGCCACCGACACCACCGATGCCGCCTCCGACGCCGCCCTCGCACTCGCCGCCCGTCACGGCTCGGTCGTCGCCGTCTCGGGGCCCGTCGACCTGATCACCGACGGGCTGCGCGTCGTGCGGATCGCGAACGGCGACGAGCTGCTCACCAGGGTCACCGGTGGCGGGTGTGCACTGGGCGCCGTGATGGCCGCCTTCCTGGGGGCCGCCCGCACCGCCGGGTCCGATCCGCTGACCGCCGTCGCGTCGGCGAGCCTGGTGTACACGATCGCCGCGGAACGCGCCGCCGCACGGGCCTCGGGTCCTGGCAGCTTCGCGGTCGAGTTCCTCGACGCGCTCGCATCCGTGGAGCCGCACGACATCGGCGCTGCGGCACGCGTCGAGGAGCGTGCGCTGTGATCGCGGACCTCTCGCTGTATCTGGTGACGGACCCGGACCTCTGCGGGGAACGCGGTGTCGTCGAGACCGTCCGCCGTGCCGTCGACGGGGGAGTGCGCATCGTGCAGCTGCGAGACAAGAGCGCGACGGATGCCGAGACCGCCGATCAGCTGGTCGAGCTGTCGCGCGTGATCGCCGGCCGTGCGCTCCTCCTGGTGAACGATCGCCTGGATGCTGCCCTCGCCGCGCGTGAGCAAGGAGCGCGGGTCGACGGCGTGCATCTCGGGCAGGGCGACGCATCGGTGCTGCGAGCACGCGAGACACTGGGGCCCGAGGCGCTCATCGGCCTCACGGCGAACAGCCTGGAGCATTTCGAGGCTGTGCGCGCGCTGCCGCCCGGCACGGTCGACTATCTGGGCGTCGGCGTCATCCGCCCCACCACCACCAAGCCCGACCACCCGCCGGCCCTCGGCGTCGAGGGCTTCCGTGCCCTCGTCGAGACGACCGTGCTCCCGTGCGTGGCGATCGGAGGTGTGGGCATCGACGACACCGAGCGGCTGCGGAGTGCGGGTGCGGCCGGCCTCGCGGTGGTCTCGGCGCTGTGCGCGGCTGCGGATCCGGCCGAGACGGCAGAGGCGTTCGTGCGTCGCTGGCGCGAGGCGGGCACGCCGCGGGTGCTCAGCATCGCCGGGAGTGACCCGTCCGGTGGGGCGGGGATCCAGGCCGACCTCAAGTCGATCGCCGCGAACGGCGGCTATGGCATGGCGGCGCTCACCGCGCTGACCGCCCAGAACACCACCGGCGTGCGTGGCGTGCATGTGCCGCCTGCGGCCTTCCTGCGCGAGCAGCTCGATGCGATCTCCGACGACATCGTCATCGACGCGGTCAAGATCGGGATGCTCGCGAACGCCGACGTCATCCGCACGGTCGCCGACTGGCTCGATGCCGTTCGGCCGCCGATCGTCGTCGTCGACCCGGTGATGGTCGCCACCAGCGGCGACAGGCTGCTCGATCAGGACGCCGAGGCGGCACTGCGCGGGCTCCTCCGCCGTGCACACGTCGTGACCCCCAACCTCGACGAGCTCGCCGTGCTGGCCGGGCGGACGATCGCCGGATGGGGCGACGCGCTCGCCGCAGCAGAGGAGCTGTCGACGGCGATCGGGGCGGCGGTGCTCGTCAAGGGCGGGCACCTCGCCGGGGACGACGTCCCCGATGCGCTCGTGAACGCCGCCGAGGGAGTGCGACGGGAGTACCAGGGCACTCGGATCCGCACCGCGAACACGCATGGCACGGGGTGCTCGCTCTCCTCTGCACTGGCCACCCGTCTGGCTCGCGGCGAGACGGCCGTCGACGCCGTCGCCTCGACCCGGGCGTGGCTGCGCGAGTCACTGCGCGAGAGCGAGCCACTGCACGTCGGACGCGGTCACGGACCGGTCAGCCATCTCGCAGGACTGTGGGAGCGCGGCGGGCTCGAGACGAGACCGACGCCGGAGCAGATCCGCGCCACGTTGTGGGCGCGCACAGCCGACGTGAGGGCGGGGATCGACGACCTCCCCTTCATCCGCGGACTGGCCGACGGCACTCTCGATCGGGAGCCGTTCCTGTTCTACCTCTCTCAGGATGCCCTGTACCTCCGCGAGTACGCCCGTGTGCTCGCCGAAGCCTCACTCCTCTCTCCCACTCCGCACGAGCAGGCGTTCTGGGCGCGCTCCGCCGAGGGGGCGATCATCGGCGAACTCGAGCTGCATGCGTCGTGGCTGACTCCGGGTGAGGGAGTGGACGCGGCGATGTTCTCGGTTGCTCCCGCTCCTGCGACTGTGGCCTACCTCGACCACCTGCGCTCCGTGGCCTTCGGTGGCGACTACGCCGAGCTCATCGCCGCGGTGCTGCCGTGCTTCTTGCTCTACACCGACCTCGGCCAGCGTCTGCACGCGGGGGAGTTCGGCGAATATGCGCGGGATCCCCGGCATCCGTACGCCTCCTGGCTCGCAACCTACGCGGACCCGGGGTTCGAGGACGCCACGGACCAGGCGATCGCCCTGGTCTCGGACGCAGCGGCGACCGCTGCCCCGGCCACCCGGGAACGGATGCTTCGCGCCTTCGAGGTGTCGAGCGCCCACGAGCTCGCCTTCTTCGCCGCACCGTTCGCTTCTGCCGCCTCTGCGTGACGGATCGGATTTGCGCATGCCGCGACGAGCGCGCTATCGTCGCGGCATGTCCTCGCCCGCCTTCGCTCCCGCCACGCGGTTCCTGAGCGAGCGCAGCGAGTCGAAGGGCGCTCCGAGCGTCATCGCCGTGCGCCGACGCCGCAGCGGCCGCCGACTCTAGGCGACCCTGCGCTTCTGCCTGCACACGCACGGCGGTCGAGTGCCGGTGTCGCCGCCCCGGTTCCCGACATTGCACCCCGAGTTCGACACGGGGCCTGACCGTTAAGGTAGAAGCATGACGTACTCCGTCGCCGTCTCCGGCGCATCCGGCTACGCGGGCGGCGAGATCCTGCGCCTCCTCGCGTCGCATCCCGACATCGAGATCCGCACCGTCACGGCGCACTCGAATGCAGGCCAACCGCTGGTGCAGCATCAGCCGCATCTGCGTTCTCTCGCCCACCTCACGCTGCAGGACACGACCCCAGAGATCCTCTCAGGGCACGACATCGTCTTCCTCGCCCTCCCGCACGGTCAGTCCGGCCAGTACACGGACGCGCTCGGCGACACCCCGCTCGTGATCGATGCGGGAGCCGACCACCGACTCACCTCCCAGGACTCATGGGATTCGTTCTACGGGGGCGACTTCCACGAGCCCTGGGCGTACGGCGTGCCCGAGCTGCTCGTCGGCGGCATCAAGCAGCGGGAGACGCTGCGCGGCGCGACACGGATCGCTGCCCCCGGCTGCAACGCCTCGACGGTGAGCCTCAGCCTGGCCCCGGGAGTCGCGGCCGGTGTGATCGATGCCAGTGACATCGTCTCGGTGCTCGCGGTCGGTCCCTCGGGCGCAGGCAAGAGCCTCAAGACGAACCTGCTCGCCAGCGAGATCCTGGGCAGCGCCAACCCCTATGCGGTCGGCGGGACCCATCGGCACATCCCCGAGATCCGCCAGGCGCTCGCCGCGGCGTCCGGAGCCGCGCCCGACGGCATCCGCATCTCGTTCACGCCCGTGCTCGTGCCGATGTCGAGGGGGATCCTCGCCACGTCGACCGCACCGATCGTCGATGGCGTCAGCGACGCGGAGATCCGCGCCGCATGGGAGGACGCATACGGTGACGAGACCTTCGTGCAGCTGCTGCCGGCCGGTCAGTTCCCGCGCACGGCAGATGTTCTCGGCGCCAACACCGCGCTGATCGGTCTCGCAATCGACCGTGCCGCGAACCGCGTGACCGTGGTCACCGCCGTCGACAACCTCGTCAAGGGCACCGCAGGCGCTGCCATCCAGTCCATGAACCTCGCGCTGGGGCTGCCCGAGTCCCGCGCCCTCTCAGTGAACGGAGTCGCGCCGTGAGCGTCACCGCCCCCGCAGGATTCGAGGCGGCCGGAGTCGCCGCCGGCCTCAAATCGACCGGCAAGCCCGATGTCGCCGTGGTCGTCAACCGCGGCCCGCGCAAGGTCGGCGCCGCAGTCTTCACGAGCAACCGTGCCAAGGCCAACCCGATCATCTGGTCGCAGCAGGCGGTGGCCGACCGCGTCGTAGAGGCCGTCGTGCTCAACTCCGGGGGAGCGAACTGCTTCACCGGCAGCTTCGGCTTCCAGACGACGCATCAGACCGCCGAGAAGGCAGCCGAGCTGCTCGGCGTCAGTGCCGGCGACGTGTTGATCTGCTCGACGGGCCTGATCGGCGTGGGCGACGAGGTCTTCCGCGCCAAGGTGCTCTCGGGCACCGAACAGGCGATCGCCGAGCTGTCGACCGACGGCGGCGAGGTCGCGGCCGAGGCCATCATGACCACCGACAGCGTGTCGAAGACCGCCGTCGTCAGCCGCGACGGCTGGAGCATCGGCGGAATGGCCAAGGGCGCGGGCATGCTCGCCCCCGGCCTTGCGACCATGCTGGTCGTCATCACCACGGATGCCGTGCTCGAGCCGCTCGAGGCGGATGCCGCGCTGCGCACCGCGACCGGAACCACGTTCGACCGGCTCGACTCCGACGGATGCATGTCGACGAACGACCAGGTCACCCTGCTCGCGAACGGTGCGTCCGGCGTCACTCCCGACCTCGAGGAGTTCTCGGCCGCACTGCGGGAGCTGTGCCAGCAGCTCGCGGTCAAGCTGCAGGGCGATGCCGAGGGGGCGAGCCACGACATCACCATCGAGGTGCAGCACGCGGTCTCCGAGAGTGAGGCGGTGGAGGTCGGCCGCTCGGTCGCCCGCAACAACCTGTTCAAGGCGGCGATCTTCGGAAACGACCCCAACTGGGGCAGAGTGCTCGCCGCGATCGGCACCACGAACGCCCAGTTCGACCCATACGACGTGGATGTCTGGATGAACGGCGTGCGCGTGTGCAGCGAGGGCGGCCCCGATCGCCCCCGCGAAGAGGTCGACCTGACGCCCCGTGCTACGCACCTGGTGATCGACCTCAAGGTCGGCGACGACACGGCCACGATCCTCACGAACGACCTCACCCACGATTACGTGCACGAGAACAGCGCCTACGCCTCATGACCGACATCCAGGACACCACGCCAGACGTCGCCGCGGTCAAGGCCGCGACGCTCATCGAGTCGCTTCCGTGGCTGAAGAAGTTCCGCGACCAGATCGTCGTGGTCAAGTACGGCGGCAACGCCATGGTCTCGGACGAGCTGCAGGAGGCGTTCGCGCAGGACATCGCCTACCTGCGCTACGTCGGCGTGCAGCCGGTGGTCGTGCACGGCGGTGGGCCGCAGATCTCCGACATGCTGCAGCGGCTCGAGATCCCGAGCGAGTTCAAGGGCGGTTACCGCGTCACGAACACCGAGGCGATCAGCGTCGTGCGCATGGTGCTCACCGGTCAGGTGAACCCGCAGCTCGTCTCGAAGATCAACTCGCACGGTCCGATCGCGACCGGTCTCAGCGGGGAGGACGCGGGGCTCTTCGGAGGTCGTCGTCGAGGCGTGGTGATCGACGGCGAGGAGATCGATCTCGGACGCGTCGGAGACGTCGTCGAGGTCGACCCGACGCCCGTGCTCGACCACCTGGCGGCCGGCCGAGTGCCGGTGGTCTCCAGCATCGCGCCCGATCTCGACCACCCCGGTCAGTCCCTCAACGTGAACGCGGATGCCGCGGCTGCAGCCCTCGCCGTGGCGCTGAACGCACGCAAGCTCGTCATCCTCACGGATGTCCCCGGGCTCTACGCCGACTGGCCCAACCGCGACTCGCTCGTCTCGCACCTCACCTCGGAGGCGCTCATCGAGATGCTCCCGACACTCGAATCCGGCATGATCCCGAAGATGAAGGCCTGCCTGGATGCGATCCAAGGCGGCGTCGACGCCGCCGCCATCATCGACGGACGCGTGCCGCACTCGGTGCTCGTCGAACTCTTCACCAGCAAGGGAATCGGAACAGAAGTGGTCATGGGAAGCGCAGGGACGAACGCATGAGCAATTGGCAGGATGACGCAGCGAGCGATCTGGTCCTCAACGCCGGGCCCCGCCTGGCGATGCTCACGCGCGGCGAGGGCTCGTACCTCTGGGACTCCGAGGGCAAGCGCCACCTCGATTTCCTCGCCGGCATCGCGGTGACGTCGCTCGGGCACGCGCATCCGGTGTTCGTCGAGGCCGTCTCACGGCAGGCGGCGACTCTCGCACACGTGTCGAACTACTTCGCCACCCCGTCGCAGCTCGCGCTCGCCGCACGGCTGAAGCGCCTCGCCGGCGCCGGCATCGACGGCCGCGTCTTCTTCTCGAACTCCGGAGCCGAGGCCAACGAGGCGGCGTTCAAGCTCGCCCGTCTCCACGGCGGCACGGAGAAGCCGCGCATCATCGCCCTCGAGAACGGGTTCCACGGGCGCACCATGGGCTCGCTCGCGCTCACTGCCAAGGCTGCGATGCGCGCGCCCTTCGAGCCGATGCCCGGCGGCGTCGAGCACATACCGGCGACGATCGAGGCTCTCGAGGCAGCGATCGACGATCGGGTCGCCGCCGTGATCGTGGAGCCCATCCAGGGTGAAGCCGGCGTCGTCGAGCTGCCGGAGGGCTACCTGCAGGCGGCGCGGTCGCTGACTCTGAAGCACGGAGCACTGCTCATCGTCGACGAGATCCAGACGGGCGCGGGACGAACCGGAGCCTGGTTCGGATTCAGCCACGAGGGCATCACCCCCGACGCCATCACGCTCGCGAAGGGCATCGGCGGCGGCTTCCCGATCGGCGCACTCGTCACCTACGGTGCGGCGAGCTCGCTCTTCACCCCCGGTTCGCACGGCTCGACGTTCGGCGGCAACCCGCTGGCGACCGCCGTGGCCGACGCGGTGCTCACCGAGATCGAGAACGCGGGCCTCGTCGACAACGCCGCGCGTCGGGGTGAGGAGCTCCGTGACATCATCACCGGGCTCGACTCGCCCCTCGTCACCGGCATCCGCGGTCGCGGACTCCTCATCGGCGTGGCGCTCAGCGCCCCCGTCGCGAACGACGTGGTCGCCGCCGCCCAGGAGCGCGGGCTGATCGTGAACGCCGCGAACCCCGAGACCGTGCGCATCGCGCCGGCGCTCACCATCGGAGACGCCGAGCTCGCCGAGTTCCGCGAACTCTTCGCCGCATCGCTCGCCGATGTCCAGGCATCCCTCACCGAATCCGGAAAGGCCCTCGCATGACCCGCCACCTTCTGCGTGACGACGATCTGACCCCCGCCGAGCAGGCGGAGATCCTCGATCTCGCCATCGAACTGAAGAAGGACCGCTGGGCGAACAAGGCGCTCGCCGGTCCCCAGACGGTCGCGGTGATCTTCGACAAGTCATCGACCCGCACCCGCGTCTCGTTCGCGGTGGGCATCGCCGATCTCGGCGGCTCGCCGCTGATCATCTCGACCGCCAGCAGTCAGCTCGGCGGCAAGGAGACTCCGTCCGACACGGCTCGCGTTCTCGAGCGTCAGGTCGCGGCCATCGTGTGGCGCACCTACGCGCAGGCGGGGCTCGAGGAGATGGCCGCGGGCACCACGGTCCCGGTCGTCAACGCGCTCTCCGACGACTTCCACCCGTGCCAGCTGCTCGCCGACCTGCTCACGATCCGCGAGCACAAGGGAGACCTGAAGGGGCTCACGCTGACGTTCTTCGGGGACGGGCAGAGCAACATGGCGCACTCCTACGCGCTGGCCGGCGTCACCGCCGGCATGCATGTGCGCATCGCGTCGCCCGCCGACTACGCGCCCCGCGCCGACGTCGTCGAGGCGGCCGACCGCCGTGCCGCCGAGACCGGTGGGTCCATCACGCTCTACACCGACGCCGTCGAAGCCGCAGCCGGTGCCGACGTCGTGGTCACCGACACCTGGGTGTCGATGGGCAAGGAGGAGGAGAAGCTCGCGCGCATCCGCGATCTCGGTGGCTACAAGGTGACACCCGAGACGATGCAGATCGCCGATTCCGAGGCGATCTTCATCCACTGCCTCCCTGCCGACCGTGGCTACGAGGTCGACTCCGAGGTGATCGACGGCCCGCAGAGCGTCGTCTGGGACGAGGCCGAGAACCGTCTGCACGCACAGAAGGCGCTGCTCGTCTGGCTGCTCGGCAAGAAGGACGCGTGATGGTCGACTCGAAGAACGAAGGCACCAACGAGGGCGCGCTCTGGGGTGCTCGTTTCGCGAGCGGACCCTCGCCCGAGCTGGTCGAGCTCAGCCGCTCGACGCACTTCGACTGGGTGCTCGCACCGTACGACATCGCCGGCTCCCACGCCCACGCGACCGCGCTCGCGGCGGCCGGGTATCTCGAGCCCGACGAGGCGGCCCGGATGCACGAGGGACTGGATGCCGTCGCGCGCAAGGTCGCGGACGGCACCCTGCAGCCCGTCCCATCCGATGAGGACGTGCACGGTGCTCTCGAGCAGGCTCTCATCGCCGAGCTCGGGCCGGAACTGGGTGGGCGTCTGCGTGCAGGGCGAAGCCGCAACGACCAGATCGCCACGCTCGTGCGGATGTACCTGATCGATCATGCCCGCGTGATCGCCCGTGACCTGCTCCGCGTCATCGATGCGCTCGTCGCCCAGGCGGAGGCGCACCCCGATGCGATCCTCCCCGGACGCACGCACCTGCAGCACGCGCAGCCCGTGCTGCTCGCCCACCACCTGCAGGCGCACGGATGGCCCCTCGTGCGCGAGCTCGAGCGTCTCGTCGACTGGCGTCGTCGTGCCGGCGTCTCGCCGTACGGCGGGGGAGCGCTCGCCGGTTCGACGCTCGGCCTCGATCCGGCTCTCGTCGCCACCGAGCTCGGCCTCGATCGTCCGGCCGAGAACTCCCTCGACGGCACGGCCGCACGCGACGTGGTGGCGGAGTTCGCCTTCATCACCGCGATGACCGGCGTCGACATCTCGCGTCTGAGCGAGGAGATCATCCTCTGGAACACGCGTGAGTTCGGATTCGTGACGCTGCACGACAGCTACTCGACCGGGTCGAGCATCATGCCGCAGAAGAAGAACCCCGACATCGCCGAGCTGGCTCGCGGAAAGTCCGGGCGTCTGATCGGAAACCTGTCGGGTCTCATGGCCACGCTCAAGGGCCTCCCGCTCGCGTACAACCGCGACCTGCAGGAGGACAAGGAGCCGGTATTCGACTCCGTGCAGACGCTCGAGGTCGTGCTCCCCGCATTCGCCGGAATGATCGCGACGCTGCGCTTCGACACCGAGCGGATGGCGGCGCTCGCGCCTCAGGGCTTCTCGCTGGCGACAGATGTCGCCGAGTGGCTCGTCAAGCGGCGTGTCCCGTTCCGTGATGCGCACGAGATCTCCGGCGCCCTCGTCCGGGCCTGCGAGGAGCAGGGGATCGGCCTCGAGGATGCCTCCGACGAGCTGCTGCTGTCGGTCTCGCCGCACCTGATCCCGGATGTCCGTGAGGTTCTCACGATCGAGGGGTCGGTGGCATCGCGCACCGGAGCCGGAGGAACCGCACCCGTGCGGGTGGCGGAGCAGCGCGCAGAGCTCGTGGCCCGCGCTCAGGCGGCCGCGCACGCGCTCGGCCTCTAGCCGGCGTCCCGGCGACGCGACGACTCGCACCACGCAGAACGGCCCGCGGACACTCTCGACGAGAGTCTCCGCGGGCCGTTCGATTCTCCGCGGGTGGTCCGCTGGTGAGACTCAGTGCAGGGCGGCGTCGGCGGCCGAGCGCGTCCAGCGGATGAAACGCACGACGAGCCCGGAACGGGTGGGGCCTGCGAGGAACGGACCGGCGTATGCGGCGGCGTCGCCGTCGAACGGAGCGACCCGGACGAGGCGCCATTCGCCGTCATCCGCACGTGCGCGCACGACCACGGCATCCGGCCAGCGGCTCACGCGGACGGTGATCTCGCTGCCGTGCCAGTCATCGACGTACCCGACCGACCAATCGGATCGGATGTCGGTGACGACGGCTCCGAGGCCGAGGTGCTCGTCGGCGTATTCGATGCCCGCCTTGATCCAGTGCTCGTCATCGATGCGCACGAAGACTCCGGCCTGGTCGAACTGGCCGTCCCACGGTGCACGGAAGGTGACGTCCATCGCCTCGCCCACCGCCAGGGGAGCGAGGAGCGCGTGCTCGGTGTCGTGCACGAAGCCGTAGGCGGTGTGCCGCCAGGCGTCGCTGCCCTCCACCGCGGTCACGTCGAGGTTCTCGCCCTCGGTGGAGAGAGCGACGGGTGGGTGGGTCCAGGAGCCTTCGGCCCAGGGGATGATTGCTGATTCAGGCATGTTCCGAGACTATAGCCAAATAGGGCATAAATGGAAGTTATTCGTGATACGGTTATCACATGGTCATCGCCGTACTCGCCGACATCGTGGGCTCCCGCCAGCTCGACGATCGGTCTGCGGCGCAGCGCATCCTCGACGACACCATCAGGCGGGTGGAGGGCGATCTGCCTCTCGCGCACCAGTCGCTGACGCCCACGGTAGGGGACGAGCAGCAGGGCGTCTACCTCGCGCTCGACGATGCGATGGTGTCGCTTCTGATGATCCAGCTCGCTCTTCCCGACGGCATCGCCTTCCGCTTCGGGATCGGCGTCGGCGACGTGCGCGCGGTCGACTCCGTGCACGGCGAGCTCGCCGACGGCCCCGGCTGGTACGCCGCGCGTGCCGCGATCGAGACCGTGCATGCGAGGGAGGGCCGCACCGTGCCGCGTACGCGCACATGGATTGTCGGTGCTCCAGGGCAGGATGAGGTCATGAACAGCGTGATCGCCGCATCGAACGCCTACCTCCTCGTCCGTGACGAGCTGGTCGGCGCGATGAACGAGCGTGAGCGCCGTCTCACCTACGGGCGCTTGATCGGCAGATCGCAGCATGAGCTGGCGGCCGAGGAGGGCATCTCGCAGCCGAGCGTCTCGAAGTCGTTGCGCAGCGCGGGGAGTGCCGCACTGATCGAGGGCGTGGCCGCCTTGAGAGGATCGAACGCATGATCGTCGCCGGTTTCCTGCTGCTGGCGGTGGGCGCCGCCGATCTCGTGCGGCAGTTCGCGCCGCGTCGGTGGATCGGCTACCTCGCGGTGGCCGTCATCCTGCTGCTGCTCGGCAGCGTGAGCGATGCGCTGCTGCCGATGCTCGCAGGTCTGGTCGTCGGCGCCCTGTGGGTCTGGTGCATGCCGTCGGAGCGATCGGCGCCGCTCGGGTTCTGGCCCGCCGTACTCCTCGGCGTGCTGAGCATCGGTGCCGTGGTGTGGCTCGGTGCTCGGTCGGATGCCGGTCTGATCGGTTCGGTATGGACCCTGCGTTCGCCCTTCGGCGACGTCCCGTTCGATCTCGCGATCCTCACCCTGGGCGCGGCGGTCTTCCTGCTCGAGTCCTCGAACCTCGTGGTGCGCGCCGCGCTCGACGGCGAGCACACCTGGCGGCCCGCCGAGCTGCGGCTCGTCGCGTCCGACACCGCGGTCTCGATCCCTGCTGCCGCCGACGGCGTCGCCGCGGAGCAGGGGCAGGATGCCGGCGCTGCAGAATCCCCCATCGAGGGCGCGTCTGTCGAGGGCGCGGCCGCAGAAAGCGCGTCTGTCGAAGGGATGACCGCCGATGCCCCGGTGTCCGACCCGCGGGCCGGATTCAAGGGCGGGCGCCTGATCGGCCCGCTCGAGCGCATCCTGGTGATGATCCTCACGCTGGCCGCCGCCTACCCGATCCTCGCGGCGATGCTCGCGGCCAAGGGCATCGTGCGATTCCCCGAGATCTCGCGCGACGGCGAGACCGGGGCGCGGGCCGAGTACTTCCTGGTGGGCAGTCTCGTGAGCTGGGTGATCGGGCTGGGGGCGGCGTTCCTGGTGTGGTGGGCAGCCCACAGCTGACAGCAGCATCCGTCCGTGCCGCGGCGAATGGCGGGCGCCCACCGCTGATAGCCTGGAGCGCGTGTCGAATACCGATCTGACGACCGCCCCGCCGGCGATCGACCCCACGTTCGAGAACGTGTGGGACGAACTCCTGTGGCGCGGCCTCGTCCATGTGTCCACTGACCAGGAGGCGCTGCGCGCCCTTCTCGCCGGGGATCCGATCACGTATTACTGCGGTTTCGACCCGACTGCTGCCAGCCTGCACCTCGGCAACCTGGTGCAGCTGCTGACGCTGCGTCGCATCCAGCTCGCCGGGCACAAGCCGCTCGGCCTGGTCGGCGGCTCGACCGGCCTCATCGGCGATCCGCGGCCCACCGCCGAGCGCACGCTCAACACGCGTGAGACCGTCGAGGAGTGGGTCGGGCGCCTGCGGACGCAGGTCGAACGGTACCTCAGCTTCGAGGGCGACAACGCCGCGCGCATCGTGAACAACCTCGACTGGACGGCGCCGCTGTCGGCGATCGACTTCCTGCGCGAGATCGGCAAGCACTACCGTGTGGGCACGATGCTCAAGAAGGATGCGGTCGCCGCGCGCCTGAATTCGGATGAGGGCATCAGCTACACCGAGTTCAGCTACCAGATCCTGCAGGGCATGGACTTCCTCGAGCTGTACCGCCAGTACGACTGCGTCCTGCAGACGGGCGGCTCCGACCAGTGGGGAAACCTCACCAGCGGCACCGATCTCATCCGTCGGTCCGAGGGCGTAGCCGCGCACGCGATCGGCACGCCGCTGATCACGAACAGTGACGGCACCAAGTTCGGCAAGAGCGAGGGCAATGCGATCTGGCTGGATGCGGAGATGTGCAGCCCGTACCGGATGTACCAGTTCTGGCTCAGCACTGCGGATGCCGACGTCATCGAGCGGCTGAAGGTCTTCACGTTCCTGACACGCGCCGAGATCGAGGAGTACGAGGTGCTCGTCGAGTCCGAGCCGTTCCGGCGTGCCGCGCAGAAGCGCCTGGCGCTCGAGGTCGTCGCGACGGTCCACGGGATCGACGCGACGGCCGCCGTGATCGCGGCATCCGATGCTCTGTTCGGCCAGGGTGACCTGACCGCATTGGACGCATCGACGCTGCGCACCGCGCTGGAAGAGCTTCCGAATGCCACGGTCGATGCGGGCTCGTCGGTCGTCGACGCGCTCGTCGCGACGGGGCTGGTCTCGAGCCTGTCCGAGGCTCGCCGCGCGATCGGTCAGGGCGGCGTGTCGCTCGACGGCGAACGCGTCGACGACGAGGCAGCCACCGTGCAGGGAGCCCTTCCCGGAGGCGTCTCCGTGCTCCGCCGCGGCAAGAAGACCCTCGCGGGAGTCTTCCTCACGTGACGATCGCGGTCTGATCGCGTGACGGCGGTCGCCTGGGCTGTTCTCAGGCGGCCGCCGTCACGCTTCACGCCGGCCGAACCGACAGGAGACATCGGATGCCGTTCACACCGAGCCACGCCCTGGTCGCCCTGCCCTTCATCCGCACCCCGCTGGTGCCGGCGGCGATAGCGATCGGCGCGATGACCCCGGACCTTCCGCTGTTCCTGCGCGGTGTCGGCCTCGACTACTCGTTCACGCACACGTTCGGCAACGTGGTGTGGACGGCGCTGGTCGCTTTCGTGCTGTTCGTCATCTGGCGGGTCGTACTGCGTCCGGCCGTCGGTGAGCTCGCCCCGCTGTGGCTGGCGACGCGGATTCCTGCCGAGTGGTCCCAATCGGGAGTGGAGGCGGCACGACTCTCTGTGGGTGCCGGGTCGAAGCGCCGGCTGTATCCAGTGCTGCTCGCCGTCTCGCTGATCCTGGGGGTGCTGTCGCACATCGTCTGGGATCTCTTCACGCACGAGGGGCGCTGGGGCGTCGATGCCTTCCCCGCGCTCGACGAGATGTGGGGCCCTCTGACCGGCTACAAGTGGCTGCAGCACGGGTCGAGCGTGATCGGGCTCGTGGTGATCGCGATCTGGGCGGCGCTCCGACTGCATCGAACCGAACCGCGGGGCGACGTGCCCAGGACACTGCCTGCGGGAGTCCGGATCTCGTGGTGGCTGTCGCTTCCGGTGGTGCTGGTGACGGCCACGGTCATCGGATACCTGGCGTACGGTCCGTTCACCGAGGAGTTCACGTATCAGCACCTCGCGTATCGGATGCTGCCTCCGGCCTGCGCACTATGGGGCGCGCTGACCCTGGCGCTGTGCCTGGCCCTGCCGCTCTTCCGCCGGCATCACCAGCGCGGCTGATCCGACCCCCACCGATGCGGCGCCGCGAACTCGAGCCCGGGAAGTGCGGGACTCGCCGTGGTGACCTGCCGCCCGGCGACGTCGAACGTCGTGGAGTGAGCACTGGCGTCGAACTCGCGCAGCGGTTCCGGCTCATCGGCGCGAGGCATCCCGAGCAGCTCAGCGGCCACCCGACGCAGTGACGTGCGCACCGTCCAGCTGCCGCCTTCGCGCTGACGCCGTTCGAGCAGCGCGATGACAGCGGTCGCGAGCAGGTAGCCGGCACTGTGGTCGAGCGCCTGGGCAGGGAGCGCTCCTGGCCGATCAGCGTCGGGCGACTCGATCAGCGAGATCCCCGATGCGGCCTGCACCAGGCTGTCGAAGCCGACGCGATCCGGCTCATCCACGCCCCAGGCGCTGAGCTGGGCGATCACCAGCCCCGGATACTGCTCGGTCAGTGCGGATGCAGACATGCCGAGGCGGTCGAGCGATGACGGCCGGTACCCGAGCACGACGACATCCGCGGCGGCGAGGAGTTCGCGGAAGCGCTCGCTTCTCGCTTCGAGCAGCGTCGTCCTCTTGCCGTGGCCGGTGTCGAGGTGCTGCCACTCGGGCTCTGCGAGGTCGGGCGGATCCACTCGGAGCACATCGGCGCCGAGCAGCGCGAGAGTGCGGGTGCACACGGGGCCCGCGATCACGCGCGTGAGGTCGAGGACGCGAATGCCGGTGAGCGGTGCACCGCGGTCCTGCGCGAGCGGAGTGCTGCGGAGATGAACGCGGGAATCCTCGACATCCGGTCGTGTGACCTCGAGCAGGGGAGTGGAGCGCCACCGCGCATCGAGGTGAGGATCCTCGCGGAGCACGGGGACGGCGAGGCCACGTTCTGCGGTGATGAGTCCGACCGCTTCGACTGTCGTGCACTCGAGGATGGCTGCACGCATGTCGTCGCCACTCGCGCCGGGATCGAGTCCGAGCCCCGCGAGGAGTCGGTGAGCGTGGTGCGGATAGTTGCCGTGGGTACGCACCCATCCGTCGGCAGAGCGCCAGAACCCCGAATACGCAGACCACACGCCGGGTGCCTTGCCATCGATCGTGAGAACGCGGTCGCTCCTGTAAGCGATGGAGATGCGATCCGGATCGGGCAGCCCGCGGACGCCGGCCACCAGGCTTACGGCTCGAACGCTCGCCCACGCGAGATCCGCGGTGGCCAGACGCGAGGGGAGGGGGACGGGACACGGTGGCCCGGCGTCGAAATCCACGGTGTGGTCCGTCATGCCGAGATCGGAGAACACCCGCTCCAAGAGCGCTGCTGAGGGGGAGGGAATCGGGGGCTGGGTCACGCTGCGATCGTACTCGTGACGCCGATCCGAGACGATAACCGGCCCTGGACTGGGGAAATCCTCGAGCGGACTGGGTGCGACACGCCCGGGGGTGGTGCCTCGATTTGCCAGAACCCCGGAACCCACGTAACTTATTACTTGTTCGCCCCACAGGGAAGCGGAGAGGCCGAGAGCTTCACCCCCCTCAAGCGGAGAACCACCTCCACTCCACTCACTTGCGAGAACAGGCGCCTGCGTCTAGGATGGGAGATCCACCCCTTCTGCGGCTGTCATAAGCTGCGCAGCGGATCCAAGATCTGCACGGCGCGCTGATTTGACAAGCGAGACAGGGTGGCTAAGATAGAGAAGTTGCCCTTCGGGCCTGGTTGTGATGACTGGGTCGTGGGAGCATCCGATCCTTGAGAACTCAACAGCGTGCACTTGTCAAATGCCAA